>NZ_FMAH01000095.1 GCF_900094545.1 Martinezella miluonensis | reverse complement strand
GGCTCGCGCGCTGAAATCGTTGTTGCATAAGCTGATCCTCCGATGAATCAGCAAAAGCGTCGTCCGCAACAGCAGCAAATGTGAGTCAGAGCCAAATCAGGACGGAATGCAACAATCAGGCCTCATTGAGGGTGATCCGGTCGGCGTATATTGCGGCCCGCCTAACGTCGTTGGAAGGCCTCACGAGGCGGTGAATTTCACCGTCACGCCACGCTGCCGAAAGTAGGCCTGCATAAGTTTTCTGCCAGAACGATTGTTATGCGCAAGCCTAGCCGGGTCGAATACAGCTTCCGTCAAACCCGCCCGCGTCAAGGCTGCCTTGAGATTCGCGATATGCAAGTCGATGTCGGCATTGTCCGCTTGGAGCGATTCATAAATGCGGTTGATTGCATCTGCCACGGTCGGTTCACTCACTATTACACTCCTGTTGTTGTTTCGGTGGCGCTTACCACATTTTTCGGCTTGACCTTATTGTGGTGAAGTATGTCCACGTCAATGAGTGACGATAGAGTGAAACGCTGCATCCGCTGTCGGAGATGTGGTACCACAAGCCGACCAGCGGGCCGGCCTCGCGCAGTTCACACGCTACGGTTGCTTCGCGCCGATATCGTTGAAAAACTCGATGGAGTAGCCGCTCATCCGGTGATTTCCGGCCTTTTGCTGCCGTTCGAGGCCGATTCGAGGAACGTGCGGTATGTGCTAGAATGTGGCCCGAAGGCGGAATGCGACAGACGCACTGCGAGGGGCGGTGTGATCGAACCGGAATTCGCGCGACCGAGAGCCGACGTTGTGCTCTTGAAAGGGGAGACGAGGACGATGCCGACACCACAGCAACCCAGTCTAATAGTTCGACAGAAATCTCCACAGAACATCGAGTTTCCGTTTGCGTCGCTCTCCGATTGGCTGATCCCAACCGAGCTGTTCTTCGTGCGAAACCATTTCCCGTCGCCGGACCTCGATGTGCGAGACTGGAGATTGCGCGTTGGCGGGGCGGTGGAGCGGCCGATCGAACTTGACCTCGACAGCATCAAGGCGATGCGGAGCACGACTTTCACCGCCGTCGTCGAGTGCGCAGGGAACGGGCGCGTCTACTATGTGCCGCCGAAGGAGGGGTTGCAGTGGCAGAACGGAGCCGTCGGCAATGCCGCGTGGACAGGTGTTCTTCTGCGCGAGATTTTGGAAATGGCGGGCGTTAAGCGAACCGCACGTGAGGTTCTGCTCGTAGGCGCCGACAGCGGCGTCGTCGACACGAACAAGAAAACGGCTTCTCCCGGCCCCATCGCTTTTGCGCGCAGTTTACCGCTTGAGAAGGCCATCGCTGACAGCACGATCCTTGCCTATTCGATGAACGAGGAGCCGTTGACGCGCGATCACGGCTACCCGCTACGCGCGGTCGTGGGTGGCTGGTTCGGCATGGCTTGGGTCAAGTGGATCACGCATATCACGGTTGTGGAGCAACCGTTCCTTGGCTACTGGCAGGCGCGCGACTATTTCCGTTGGGAGCGCAGCCTCGGGGAACCCAGGCTGGTCCCCCTTGCGGAGATGGAGGTCAAAGCGCAGATCGCGCGTCCCGTACAGGGGGAGCATCTCATCGTCGGCCAACCGTACCGGATTTTCGGAGCCGCCTGGAGCGGAGAGGCTGCTATCCGGCAGGTACAGGTCTGTACCGGAGATGGCCGGGGCTGGCGCGAGGGAAGGCTCCTCGAAACAGAACATCCCTTTGCATGGCGCTTTTGGGAGTACATGTGGACCCCTGAAGAAGTGGGGCGACATATACTGCGATGTCGCGCGATCGATGGGGCGGGGTGCGTGCAGCCCGACCTCCAGCGTTCCGACTGCGAGAGCTACGCGGCCAATTGGATCGTTCCGGTGGAGGTTACAGTCGTTCCCGAGCCACAGACGTACGAGGAGGAATTCGTGATCTAATCACCTGTATGGGGCGGAATGGCGGCTTTTGGCGCAACTGCGACCCGCGTTGTCACTGCGTCATGTCCGCTTTGCAGCAACAGCGACGGGTGGCTCGATGACCATTATGGGCGCGCGAAGCCGCCTTTCCATGGTCCTATCGTCAAAGTCGGCTTGGGACCAAGAGCGAACCAAGGCCTAATGAGAATTCCGACCCTTGACCCTGAGCGTCACGCCCGAGGCAGGGCAGTCCTCTGCAAATCTATCGCTCACCAACTGAAACGAGGACCGAAAGAGCCATAGTAACCCGGCATCGATCCGCTCGGAGCTAACTCATTATCGCGTTGAACTCTCTCTTCCCACCGCCGACGGTTTGCCGCTTTGTCTTTAGCGGGATCTGTCGATTTGCTTGCGGTTACAGGACGAGATTGATCGCTAGGTCCGCCGACCGTCGAACAGGAAACAAAGAAAACAGCGGGAAAAATCAGCAGAATGCCTAAGGCAACAGCCCTCGTGAGCCCGGAGTAGATCGGCTGCACAGACATCTCTAATGCTCTCTTTGACCATCTGTAATAAAGAAGGATGTTATTCGATTTCGCATCGAGTGGAAACTAGAGGCTATTCGGATTTCCGTGTGAGGACAGTTGACCTGCCACTGAACTTTCATCCGGCGGCGATTAGAGCCTCGGTGGTTTTGAATACGCCAAGTGGCGCGGTGTGAGCAACCGGCGGAAACGCGAAGCTTTCATCTTGCGTAGCGTTGGAGCCGGTTGCGGCGATGGTCCCGGCAAAGTCTGCCGGGGTTTGGTATCCGAGCGATGAGTGCGGCCGGAAATGGTTGTAATCATCCGCCCATTCAGCAATGGCGCTTCGGGCATGATCGAGGCCGAAGAACAGGCTTTCGTTGAGCAGCTCGTCGCGCATCCGCCCGTTGAAACTCTCGACATAGCCATTCTGCATCGGCTTTCCTGGCGCGATGTAGTGCCATTCGACCTTGTGATCTTTCGACCAGGCGAGGATGGCATTCGACGTGAGTT
>NZ_FMAH01000094.1 GCF_900094545.1 Martinezella miluonensis | reverse complement strand
CCTTCAGCCGTCATCGCATGGTCGCTTTGGCGACGGGCACACCAAGCCGCAGCAAGGCAAGCGCATCTCAGGTCAAAAATGCAACTGTAATGCTAAGCCACATAGAAGAGCGCCCGCAGAGCTTGGCTTTGCGGGCGCTTTGTGGTGTTTCCAGCGAAAACTTACTTCAAACGGTCGGCGAACTTGTCGAGCGCCTTGATTGCGCAGGCTTCGTCGAAGTTGCCGCCCGGTGCGCCGCCGACGCCGATCGCGCCGACCGTATCCTTGCCCACCTTCACCGGAACGCCGCCGGCAAGCACCAGGAACCCCGGAATATCGGCGAGGCCACCCGCAGCCGGGTTCTTCTGGACGGTCTCGGCCATGCCGCTGGTCGGGTTGCGCGAGGAGGCAGAGGTGTAGGCCTTGGCGGTCGCAGCATTTGCCGTATGGGCGCCAGCATTTTCGGCACGGACCAGCGCCAACAGGATGCCGGAACGGTCGGTGACGGCAGCAGCGACGTTGTAGCCATCAGCCGAGCAGGCGGTAACGGCGGCCTGGGCAAGATCGACCGCAAGTGCGGTTCCGAGGCTGGTCTGCTTGACGGTGTTGTCCGCGAGAGCCGGAACGGCGAAGGCGGTGGCGAGGACGAGGGAAAGCACGACGTTTTTCATTTCGGGAACCTCCAAGGTGTTGCGTTTCCTGAAGGCATATCTAGCCGGAGCATCGTTTTGCCGGAATTCGCACCGCCACGGAGGCATATCGGTAGAATTACCGATGGGCACCGAGCCAGATGCGCGTCTGTTCGGCCACAGCTGGCGTGCCGAGCTTCATGGCGATGCTGGCCCGATGGCTGTCTACCGTACGGACGGAGACGTCGAGCGCCGCGGCGATCTCCTTGCTGCCCAGGCCCTTTGAGACAAGTTCGATGACCTCGCGCTCTCTCGCTGTGAGCTGATCCAGCAACCGACCGGTTTCCTGCCGCGCCAGCAGCTCAGCGAGTTGGGCCTCGCAGGACGTGATCGCCTCGATCAGCACATGCTCGTCGACGGGCTTGACGAGGAAATCCGCCACCCCAGCCTTGAATGCGCGACGGCAGGCTTCGACGTCGCCGTGACCGGTGATCATGATCGCCGGCCAGCCGATGTTCATTTCAGCCAGCTTCTTCAGAAGCTGCAGCCCGCTGATTGCCGGCATGCGCAGGTCGAGAACCAATATGCCGGGCTTCGCTCTGTCCATATGCGCAAGCAGATGCGCCGCATCCGGAAATGCCGTAACGTTCTTGCCGTAGGTGGAAAGCAGGAGCGTCAGCGCCTCGCGCACCGAGGCGTCGTCATCGACGAGATAGATCATGCTGCCCCTCCGCATGGCAGACGGATGGTAAAACAGGCGCCGCCGTCGTTGCGCGCCTCGATCGTGCCGTCCATCTTTTCGATCAATCGAACACAGAGCGGCAGACCGAGCCCCATACCGTCGGGCTTGGTGGTAAAGAATGGCTCGAAGATGCGGTCGAGCAAGGCAGGATCGATCCCCGGTCCGTTGTCGGAGATCGCAATGATCGCCTGTCCCCTTCCCTTCCGAGCCTCGAGTGCTATGCGCGCCTCCGGCCAGCCAGCGACAGCATCGGCGGCATTGCGGATAAGATTGTGGATGACCTGCTGAAACGAAATGACATCGATCGCGACGATGCAGGGGGCCTCGGCGATCGCTGTTTCGAGTCTGATGCCCTGCCGTGCCAGATCCGTTTCGACGAGACGCAGCGCGCCGTTCAGCGCCTCGGCCAACGTCATTTTCTCGATCCGCGCTTCCGCACCGGAAATATAGGCACGCATACGGCCGAGGATATCGCCTGCCCGCTTCGCCTCGCGGATATTGGCGTCCAGAGCCTGTTCGAGAATGTCCGCGCGGTCCAGGGTCAAAGCCCGCCGCGCTGCTTGGCTCTGGCTCAGCATGGCAGCAACCGGCTGGGTCAGCTCATGGGCGATGCCCGAAGCCATTTCGCCAAGCGCATTCACCCGGCCAGCATGAGCAAGCCGTGCCTCCTGCTCCAGCAGCGTGGCGCGCAGCTCCTGCCGCCGCTTCTCTCGGCTCGCATTGCGATACTGCACGCCGAGCCAGACCAATATCGCCGATCCAATCAACAGGGGAATCACGAGGCTTACGGGAAAGAGCTCGCCAAGGCGGAAGCTCCGGCTGATCAACAGGTGCAGCGGCTGTCCCGGATTGCTGGCGGAAAGGCTGGTCTTCACGTCCAGAATTGAGGTGCCACTTGTCGCTTGGGTGAAGAGCGCGGTATCGCCGAGCGACAGGCTGACGGAATATCCCGGAGGAATGCGGTCCGTGCCCAAAAGCGCGCCGGCGCTGATGCGCAGCCGAAGGAGCCGCCCCGCTTCGACAAGCTTGTATATGTCATAGGCATGCCGCTCCGGAATTGGCCGGATAGTGGTTTCGCCGGGCTTTCCGAGTATGGGCAGATCGCCGGCGGATTGTCCCGCTTCGATGACCGGTCCATTGGGGTTGCCATAGGCAATCGCGCGGGCGGTGGTTCCGTCGATGCGGATCGTCGCGATATCGGTGATGCGGGGATAAAAGGCCGTAACCGACTGGGCGAGCCCCTGAACGCTCGCCGACGGCTCGGCTGGCGACATGCGAATGACAGCAGCAAGTGCCGTCATATGCGCGTCGTGCTGCGCCAGCTTTTCGGCGAGGAACGTATCCGTCGCCCGCGTCCAGTCAGAAAGCTCGGAGAGCCCAGACCTATATTGAAAAGCAGCCAGCAGGGCGATGGCGAGCGCCCCGGTGAATAGCCAGATCACGAAAGACCCAAGAGAGATGGTCCGCGAAAATGAAAAATGTCTCGTCATGAGTGGCATTAAAGCGACGGCTACGCATCCTATTGGCTTACGAAGCGTTTATTCATCACGAGGTGGCGGGCAACCGCAACCGCGAAATGACGTCTCGTCGGATCTCAACTTGATTCTTATCCCGTCAACCGGCTGCGGCGTGAGAATCGGTCATGCAAGTATTTTGATGGGATATCCCCGATAGGCACCTGCAGAAACCGATAAAAGTCAATGACCAGCAATTCCCTGTAAGATAGATCGGTTAGGAGCCCTACCTGCAAATGAGCTCATCATGCCTGCGGCTAGGCGATGTTGACAAAGTATGGCAACCAGATCTTAGCGGCGGCGATAGCGAGGAAAGCAGCGTATGATGTTTTGGTTTTGTCGTAGCGCGTGG
>NZ_FMAH01000024.1 GCF_900094545.1 Martinezella miluonensis | reverse complement strand
CTGGTATCTGCACTATACGCCGAACCCGGCCTATTCCGGCCAGGTCCGCGTCGGCTACAAGCTCGTCAGCGCGCTCGGAGCCTCCAACACCGGCACGGTCACCTATAATATCAGCTATGACGCCGGCAAGGTTGCCGAGGATATCGACGGGCTGGTGCATGGCTTCGTCCAGGCCCGGCAGAACATGATCGCCAACACGATCGAGGTGCCGGGCCTGCTGCAGCGCCGGCAGATGCTCAAGGCGACCGATCCGATCACCGCACGCATGATGCCGTCGCAAGAGGGCATGACGCTCGGCTTCTCGACCAGCCTGTCGCAGATACGGGCGGCCGGCGGCGATGCGGATGCGGCATCCGCTCCCTTCAACGTCTGGATCGGCGGCGCCTTCCTGACCCATAACGACAAGAACAGGAACGACAGCACCAGCAAGTGGGGCAGCTTTGCCATGATCAACATGGGGGCGGACTATCTGCTCTCCGACCGGGCCTTGATCGGGCTGTCGTTCCACTATGACCGGATGACGGATCCGGCCGATCAGGATGCCAAACTGACGGGCAATGGCTGGCTTGCCGGCCCCTATGCCTCGATCGAGATCGGCAAGGGCGTGTTCTGGAACGGCAGCCTGCGCTATGGCGGCTCGAACAACACGATCAACACCCAGTTCTGGAACGGCAGCTTCAAGACGACGCGCTGGATGGCCGATACCTCGATCGACGGGCAGTGGACCCTCGACGAGGACACGACGATCTCGCCGAAATTGCGGATGATCTACTTCTCCGAAACGGTCGCGGATTACACGGTCAAGAACGGCGCCGGCGATGCCATCACCATCAACGGCTTCGACGAGGAGCAGTTCCGCGTCAGCCTCGGCGCCGAGATCGCCCGGTCCTTCCTGCTCGAAAGCGGCGCCAAGCTGACGCCGAAGCTCGGCATCACCGGCGGCTTCTCCGGCCTCGACGGCTCCGGCGCCTTCGGTGCCCTCACCGCCGGCTTCACGCTGCAGACCGCCAACTTCTGGATGCTCGACACCAGCATCCTCCTCAACATCGAGGGCGACGGCCAGAAATCCGTCGGCGCAAAAGTCGCCGCTGCCAAGAAGTTTTAGAAGATGACCCAGAGCTCCGCCAGGGTCGATCAATCCTGGCGGATCCTATCGGGGAACCTTTGGTTCCATCGCAGTATCGTATCCCGCCGAGGAAGCGTTCGGCCAGCTCCGATCGAATACGCTTCTTCCCGATGGGAATAATCGGTCGATCCGCAGGCGACCGGCCATCTCTTATTGCACTACCCGATTACATCGAAGGATTTTGGGAGAGCTCTCAAGTCTATACTTAATTTATTTCAACCATTTAACTGCATGATAATCATAGTCTTTCATTTCCATCGCGCCGAAGACAACTATAAGTATAAAAAACACAAAGAACTGCACCAAAATATTACACTTAAGATAGTCAAATTATTCTTGCATTTATCGCATGGATTGAGTGATGATGGTGGCGAATATAAATAGAATATTCAGGGGTATGGTATGTCAAATGTCTTCCTCGGCCAGATTATGCTTGCAGGGTTTCCGTTTGCGCCTAAGGGCTTCGCCCAGTGCAGCGGCCAGCTCATTGCCATCAACCAGAACCAGGCCTTGTTCTCACTATTGGGCACTTTTTACGGCGGCGATGGAGTAAGGACGTTCGCCCTGCCCAATATGCAGGGCCGCACGCCAGTCGGATTTGGGCCATCTGTCGATCCGGCTTGGCAGCCCACAGCTTACGAAATCGGTGAAATTGGCGGCGCCGAAAGTGTGACTTTGCTCCAGTCGCAACTGCCTCAGCACGTCCACGTAGCGACCGGAACGACAAGCGCCGGTACCCTGCGCAATCCGAACAATGCACTCTATGGCACTGACACGGCCAATATCTACGGCCCTTCTTCCGGTGCTCAGGTTACGCTGTCGAGCCAGACCGTAACGCCAGCCGGTAATGGCCAGCCTCACGATAATCGGCAGCCTTACGACGTCATAAATTATTGCATTGCCCTGTCGGGAACATTTCCGTCCCGCAACTGATCAACTCTTGTCAACCTATTGCTTGGAGGATCAACGATGAGCACTCCCTATGTCGGAGAAATCCGGCTTTTTGGTTTTTCCCGAGTGCCAACCGGCTGGCTGCCCTGCGACAACTCTCTGCAATCCATCTCCGACTATGAAGCGCTGTACACGCTGATCGGGACGACGTATGGCGGCAATGGACAGACAACGTTTGCGACGCCCAATCTTTCCGGGCGCGTACCAATACATCAGGGTACCGGCCTGGGCTTATCGACATATGTCATTGGTCAGATGGGAGGCACCGAGAATGTCACGCTTCTGCCCACACAAATGCCAATACACTCGCATCCGTATCTTGCCACCAACGGTTTGGCGAATACGAAGTCGGTCGGATCGACGGCCGAGCTCGGAGCAATCGCCGGCGACACGATGTATGTCACCGATGTAACCGGGGCCACTCCAATCAAGACATCACCAGCGGCCACTCAAACAAGCGGATCGAACGGTACGCATGAGAATACAATGCCAACGCTAACGGCGCAGTATTGCATCGCATGGGCCGGTATCTTTCCCCCACAGAACTGAACCAGGGATTACCCAACAAGGACATTGCTATGACACAACCTTTTATCGGCGAGATCCAACTGTTCGGTTTCAACTTTCCTCCCTATAAATGGGCATTCTGCAACGGTGCGACGCTTCCGATCCAACAGAACACGGCACTTTTTTCCCTGCTTGGCACCCAGTACGGCGGCAACGGCACCAGCACATACCAACTCCCCAACTTTACCAACCGTGCGGGCTGCAACCAAGGCCAGGGGATAGGCTTGACGGAACACTCCATCGGGGAGCCCTTTGGCGACAACAGCATAACGCTGACCCAGGCGGAGATGCCGGCACACACGCATTCTTTGACCATCTATAGTCAAAGCGATACTTCCAAGCGCGCCGCCTCGCCCAGCGAAGGTAACGCCTTGAGCGTGCCGAGTTCGAGCAGTCCGTTTCTCCCCAATGCCCAGCCGAACACGCAGTTTGCACAGAACCTCATCGGCATTACAGGCAGCAATCTGCCGCATGAAAACCGCCAGCCCTATCTGGCGGTCAACTTCAGCATCTCGCTGGCCGGCGCATTTCCGTCCTTTGGTTGACGATCGTGACACAGCCTGACCAGTTGCCGGAGTTTCCTGCGCGAACTGTTGGTAATAGGCTATTTGCTACAACATGTATCCTGCGACCGGCGGGGCTAGATGACTTGGCGTTTTTACGCCAGCTTTATCACTCGTTTCGCGCCGATGAACTGGCGCGGGTGCCGTGGCCTCCGCAAGACAAGCAGGCCTTTTTGAACCAGCAGTTTGATCTCCAGCATCGATATTACATCGCCGCGTTCCCGCAAACGGACTTCCTGATCATCGAAAAGGAAGGCGTTCGCATCGGCCGCCTTTACATCGATCTTAGCGCTGATATCTGGCACATCATCGATGTTGGCCTGCTGCCCGAATGGCGCAATCGGGGAATAGGGCTGGAAATGTTGAATGAAATAAAGGCTGCAGCAATTACGCGGGAAAGCCTAGGCATTATCCTGCATGTGGACAAAGCCAATGGGCGTGCACAGAAGCTTTATCAGGCGTCGGGATTTGAGGTCATCGACGCCACCGAAACACACACACGCATGCAATGGCTATCGCGCCAAGTCTTGCCGAAAACCGTCGACGGGCGTTCAGGCGTCAATTGAAGATAGCCTGATAGACGATGCCGTCCTTGTCCCTGGCGACGGGTACCAGGAAAATGTCGAGAATACCAAGCCTGGCGTTGTTCAGCCTGTAAATCTGTTGTGGCAACAGAACCTTTGAGCCACTGCGAAACAGCAGTGAAAATGGCGCCCTCATCATTCCTGCAAAACCCCGTTCGGGCAGAGGCCGCGCCTCGGTCAGCGTGAAAACAAGGGACCCTGTCCCCATATCGATTTCGAACCCTTCCCCGACACAACGGGCGAAGTGCTCCAGCGTCACAATCCCCATCCCAACCCCAATTGTTGTTCGCGCCGTGATTGCAGCGGCCTATATTTCATGTCTTTAATTGAAGTCTATCAAGAGATTAGGGAGAAGCAAGCAGTTCCCCAAGACTTGTCCTCCCAGAGGAGGCATTAGAATTTCTTGCGCCCTCGCTAAAGATAAATGCGCCAATGGAACGGAAGATGGTCGCGACCATCGCGCCTTGTCCGTCAGCCATCCCGTGGACCTTGAAAACCGATATCGTCGCAGTTGGGCGCATTCCTTTTGGACCTAATACCTCAAAGGACACGAAAGATGTAAACTAGCCGATCACCTCGGGGCCCGCGAAGGTCCACATGCATCGAACCTTCCCCTGCCTCCGCCGTCTGCTGCGGGCAGCATAGGTAATATTCGCATCAAGGAAGCTGCCGAAGAGTGGCTTGCAGCGTGCAGCAACATGGGGTGACCGAAGGTTTCTATGACCCAAGCAAGTGACAGCCTCTACTATCCCGATAGCTTCGTCAGCGATGATGAGGCCGTGCGTCATGTCGTCATCGGGCTGGTTCGCGGCGCCGAACCATTAACAACTGGATAATGGCCGAACGGACCGTTCAGCAAGGACGATCGAAAGTCTAGTCGGGCCTGGATTGGGACGTCATCCAGACAGGAGGACTCTATTCTGCTCTTTGAGGTACCCACTCTCGGAACAGGTCTTCTCCTGAAGAGGGAGATATCCGCTTTACAACGTTTCCCAATACTTCAATTTGACGCCCGTTCTGTTGTCGAGAACATGCCTATATGAGCTGTCCACCCCCGTTGTGACCCGCGCACAGCGGGTGGATGATCGGACCTAAGCGGGCGCAACGCGCGCCGATAGCCACCGTGACCGGCAGCTCAGTAGGAAATACGTCCATCGACGATAGGCGATGAGCCCGAGGAAAGCTGCTGTTTCAGCACCTGCCTCGCATCATCGCTGATAATCGACATGGGAGCTGCGACAGCGACTTTCGCAGCGGAGCCCGCCAAGTCCGCGGTTCGCACGGCAGCCATGCCCACTCGATCCGCAAGCGAGACTTGTCTGGTGTCCAGCGACTGTCCTGCCAGCCGCTGTCCTAGCAGTTGGACCATATCCCGATTATCCGCAAACGTATTGTGACCCAGCGCGTCGTCCGGTTTGACGGAACTTGTATCGATGACCGTGATCCCGAGCTTGGCCAAATCCGCGGCATAGGGCGTCGAATCGAAACCACCGACGCGATTGACGCCACCGGAGAGCCATCGCGAAACCTGCAGCGCCTTATCCCTTGTCGACGAAAAGATCGTGAAGTGCGGACGTTGCGGCCCCATCTCGATCATCTGTCGGCGAAATACGTCGATATCGATGTCGGGCGATGCCAAAATGACATTCTTCACTTTCGCCGGAATTGTCTTGTTGCGCATGGCAACGCCACGCAACGCTTCCGCGGTCAGCCAGGAGCCCATGGAATGGGCGAGGATCGTCACCTCCCCGACATCTGGGCTTTTGGCGGATTGCAGGATCAGATCCTCCAGCGCTCGCCGGGAGAAATTTGTACTCTCCTTATCGTAGAGATAGTCGAAGACGTTGCCGCGCGAAGGCCAGGTAAAGAGGATCGGCGCAGCATCCGTTCCCGAATCATGAATGATCTGCGCGAAGCGAAAGACTGCGTCGGAATAGGTATTGTTGAAGCCGTGCACGAAAATGACGACCTGCCGCTTGGCGTTGCGGTTCTTGCTGAACCATTCGAAAATGTCGCGCTCGGATGCCACTCTTCCAACCTTCAGGACAGCGAACTCCTTTTCGGGATTGGCCGGCACATGCGACGGCCATTGCACTTCGCCGATTTTGCGATTTCGATCCGGAGGAATGGAAACGACGATATCGTTGAGAGAAATCGCCGTTCCCCGCTCGCCGGAGTAAAGTTCGCCGGGTTTGTTGGTCGGCTGGCGGGTCGTCGCCACCATCATGTCCACGGCGCTCGTGCCTGGTCCCGCCGCCGCGAGCGGCAGGAGAACATTCTCCAGCCGTCCCGCACATCCTCCCAATACCGAGAGAACCATCAGGACTGAAAGACACGATCGCTTGAGAGCGAGGGAAGTCAAACTGCGCGGCAAGCGGGCAATCAGGTAACCGCCATCGGCAAAGGCCGTTTTTCCAACCCGAGGCATCGGATCACCTCGTCAGTGTTGCAGGCCGTCGCGGGGAATGCGAAACCAGGCAACATACAAGGCGGGAAGGAAGAGCAGCGTCAGAACCGTACCGACGACAATGCCGCCCATCATCGCATAGGCCATCGGCCCCCAGAATATCTCCCTGGAGATCGGGATGAGCGCAAGCGTTGCTGCCGCCGCCGTCAGCATGATGGGCCGCATTCGATGCTCCGTCGCTTCGATGACGGCTTGCCAAGGCGGCATGCCCTCGCTTCGAAGGTGCTCGATCTGCACGACGAGGATCACCGAGTTGCGGATCAGAATGCCGATCAGCGCCAAGACACCCAGGATGGCGACAAACCCCAGAGGCGCATTGCTGAGCAACAGGGCTGCAACAACGCCGATCAGCGCCAGCGGAGCGACGGCGAAGACCAGAAAGAGCCTGCTGAAACTCTGCAACTGGATCATCAGGATCGTTGCCATGATGAACAGCATCAGCGGCGCTACCGCCACGATCGGTCCCTGCGCTTTCGCGCTTTCCTCGACCGAACCGCCGTCGACGATATGGTAGCCGCTAGGAAGAGCCTTGCTGAACTCGTCGACCTTCGGCCGCAATTCGTTGACGATCGTCGCCGGCTGCGTCGATCCGACGACGGCAGCCTTGATGGTGATCGTCGGTATACGTGTCCGCCGCCAAATCGTTGGCTGTTCCAGCTCATAGTGGAAATTGGCGACCGCCGAAAGAGGCACGGACTTGCCGTTGGAGCCTGCCAGTTGAAGGTTCTGCAGCGTCTCGATCGAGCCACGCTCGGCTGTCTGGGCTCTGCCAATCACATCGATCAGATAGATGTCATCTCGAATATTTGTCGCCGCCGTTCCCTCGACTATGCCATTGAGAGCCGTTGCGATATCTTGCGACGAGACGCCCAGCTGCCGCGCCTTGTCCTGAAGAACGTCAACTTTGACGACGCGCGAAGGTTCGTTCCAGTCGAAGGTCATGTTGGATAGCGAAGGATGCTGACCGACGATGCCCGCAAATTGCTGGGCGATGTCCCGGACCTTCTGGATATCGGGGCCACTGATCCGGTATTGCACCGGCTTGCCGACCGGGGGGCCGATGTCGAGCAGCTTCACGAATGCGTCCGTTCCGGGGAAGGTCTTCGTCAGATAATCCTGCAGCTCGGCTTTGACCTTGTCACGGACATCAAGCCCCTTGGTGACGATCACGGTCTGGCCGAACGAGACGTCGGGTGTCTGGACATCGAAGGATAGGATGAAGCGAGGAGCGCCTTGTCCGACATAGCTCGTCCAGTGATCGATGTCCTTGTTGTTCGCCAGAATCTCGCGTTCGAACCTGGCCATTTGCTTGTTCGTCTCCGAAATCGAGCTGTTCTGCGGCAGGTTCCAGTCGACGATCAGCTCGGGTCTGTCGGAAGAAGGGAAAAACTGTTGCTGCACCAGGCTCATCCCGCCGATGGAGAGGGCAAACGCGGCCGCAGTCGCACCGATGGTTATCCAGCGCCAACGCAGGGCCACGTTCAAAAGCCATGCAAAGGCCCGCGCAAAGCGACCTTTCTGATCATGATGGGATTTCATGCTCTTCGGAAGGATCGTCACGCCCAGCAGCGGCGTGAACAACACCGCGACGATCCATGAAACCAGCAGCGAAACGGCAATCACCACGAAAAGAGTGAAGGTAAATTCGCCGGCCGCACTGGTGTTGAGACCGACGGGGATAAAACCCGCGACCGTCACAAGTGTGCCTGTCAACATCGGGAAGGCCGTCGAGGTATAGACGTATGTCGCAGCCTTTCTCAGGTCATCGCCCACCTCCAATCGGGCAACCATCATTTCGACGGCGATCATTGCGTCGTCAACGAGAAGACCAAGCGCGATGATCAATGCCCCAAGCGAAATACGCTGCATGGAAATGCCGCTGTAGGCCATGACGAGGAAGGTGATCGCCAGCACGAGCGGAATAGAGATGGCAACCACGAGCCCTGCCCGAACGCCGAGGCTGATGAAACTGATCGCAAGCACGATGACGATCGCCTCGAACAGCGCCCGCGTGAAGCCAGATACCGCGTCGTCGACGACGGCGGGCTGATCGGAAACGCGCTGGACATCCACGCCGATGGGAAGATCGGCAGTGACCTGCTCAATTTCCTTGTCGAGCGCTTTGCCGAATTCAAGCAGATTTGCCCCGGTCTTCATGCCGATGGCGAGCCCGATGGCGGGCTGGCCATTATATCTGAACAGGGATGACGGAGGATCGACGTAGCCGCGTTTGATCGTTGCGACGTCGGTCAACGGAAAAAAGCGGTCGTTGACGCGAAGATTGATCGATTTTAGGCTTTCCTCGGATGTGAATTGGCCACTCACCCGCAAGGCGATGCGCTCAGGGCCGGCGTCGACAAAACCGGACTGAGTCACGGCATTCTGTGCCTGAAGCGTATTGATGACGGATTGCTGGTTAAGCCCGAGAGCTGCTATCTTTCGCGTGGAGAATTCGAGATAGATGGCCTCATCCTGCGCCCCGATGATGTCGACCTTGCCGACATTGGGAACCGTCAGCACTTTCGCACGCGCATCCTCGACCAGATCACGAAGCTGGCGCTGTGTCAGTCCGTCGCTGGTAAATGCGTAGATATTGCCGAAGACGTCACCGAAGCTATCGTTGAAAAACGGTCCGACGACACCGCTTGGAAAATCTCCCTTGATGTCGCCAATCATATTGCGGACCCGCATCCAGATGGCATTGACATCCTTGGCCTTGGTCGTCGGCAGTAGCTCCACAAAAACGGTCGTCTGACCGGCAACCGTCTCGCTCTTCGTATGATCGAGCGAATCCAGTTCCTCGAGCTTCTTTTCGATACGGTCGGTGACCTGCTTGGTCACTTCCTCGGCCGACGCGCCAGGCCACTGCGCCTGAATGATCATGGTTTTGATGGTGAAGGCGGGGTCTTCCTCGCGACCGAGACCAATATAGGAAAACGCGCCGGCCAGAATGAAGACGATCATGAAGTACCAGACGAGCGAACGATGTTCGAGCGCCCAGTCGGACAGGTTGAATTTTTTCACGGGGGTCTTTCCTTAATCTACCCTGACGGCCTGGCCGTCGGCAAGCTTGTGAACTCCGGCAACGACGATGCGTTCGCCAGGGCTGATGCCTTCGGTGATCTTCGCGGAACCGCCCTCGACGAGGTCTCCATCGATCTTGATCGCGCGAATGAAGACCTTGCGAGCTGCGGTATCGACTACCCAAACATTCGGCTTTCCGTCCTTCATCAGGACGGATGAGGACGGCAGCAGGATCATCGGATCTGCAACAACGGTCGCGGTTGCGGTGACGACAGAGCCCAGGCGAAAGACTGCCGGTGGATCGATGAGCGTGATTTTCGTGCGTCGAGTGCGGGTCGTAGCCTCTGCTTCGGGGGCGATCTCTCTGACAACACCGCTCGCGCGGATGGTCGGATCCAGCTGGAGAGCGATTTCAAAGGGCGACCCCACCTTGAGACCGTCGAAGCTTGCCACGGGGATATCGATGATGGCATCGCGCTGGTCAGGGCGGGCGACGGTGGCAATGCTTTGGCCCGCGGCTACAACCTGGCCCACTTCGGCCGAAGTCGCTGTCACGACGCCGTCGAATTCCGCACGAAGCTGCGCGTAGCCCAGTTGTTCTTCGGCCTTGTCCAAATTGGCCTGCGCTTTGGCAACCGAAGCACTCGCACTCCTGCGCCCAAGTTCCGCCTCTTCGTAGGCCGCTTCACTTCCCGATCGGCTCTCAAGCAAGGTCCGTTGGCGTTGCTCGGTGGATGCGGCATTTGTCAACTGCGCCTGGGCATTCGAAAGCTCGGACTGCGAACTTTTAACGGCAAGCTCCAGCGACAGCGGATCGATGGCAGCAACGACATCACCCTTCTTGACGATGTCGCCAACGCTGACCTTGCGCGCTGTAATCCGTCCCAGCACTCGAAATGCAAGCTGTGTCTCGATCTTCGCCTCGACCGTCCCCGGCAGGGTCAGCGCGGAATCCTCGGTGGACTTGACGACAACGGAAAGCACGGGGCGCGGGGGCTCCGCATGGGCTTCATCCTGCTTCTGGCAAGACGTCAGCAGCAATGAGCCAAGGATCGCAAGGCCGGCTGTGGTACGGATATTCATTTCGCAGCTCCCTTGTCGTATGTGACGGCTTGGCCCGACCGCAGGAATTTCGTGCCGTCGACGACGACGATCTCGCCCGACGACACCCCCGCCCGTACTGCAAAGCGGCCGGTTTCATAGCCAGACACATCGACCAGGCGGAGGGATACGCTTGATGAAGCGGGATCGATGATCCAAACGGCCGGCTTCCCGCTTTTTGAGGTCATTGCCGACCAGGGCAATTCGATTGCATCCCGCGCGACTGACCGAAACAAGCCGACGACCGGAGCGCCAAGCTGCATGTTCGGCGCCCCTTCGAGCCCCACCTTGACCCTGATCGTCCCGGTCGACGAGTCGATCGTGGGCGAGATTTCGCGCACCGAAGCCTCGATCTTGTGAGACGGCGTCGAAAGGAGGCTGACGGCAACCTTGTTTTCAAGGTTGCGCCCCAGATAAAGCGACTCGAAGACGTTGAAGACAGCGTCCCGAGGGCCATCATGCGCAAGCGTAAAGACCAGTTGCGCCGCTTGCGCGACCTGCCCTACCTCGGCGCTTCTGGCGGTGATGACGCCGTCGGCATCGGCGCGCAGTTCCGTATAGGAGAGCGCGTCCTGGGCTGTGTCGAGTTGAGCTTGCGCCGATTTCACGCTTCCCTGGGCAGTCAACAGCGCTTCTTGGGCCTGGTCGAGTGCGGCGCGTGTCGTAACCTGTGTCTTGAACAGGCTCTGTTGCCGGTCAAAGGCCAGCTGCGCCTGTGTTTGCTGCGCGAGCGCCGACTGCAGAGTTGCGGTTGCAACGTCAAGATCGGCTTTCTGTTCTTCGGCGTCCATGCGCGCCAGCACCTGCCCGGCCTTCACAGATGTCCCGACGTCAACCAGGCGTTCAACGATACGTCCGCTCACCCTGAAAGAGAGATCGCTTTCGACGCGCGCACTCACCTCGCCGGTGATGGCATTATTTTCGACAACCGGTGTGACCTTAGCCACGACGGTCTCCACGTTCTTTGGCTTTGCCTCACTCGCGCTTTGCTTTTCGCATGAGGCAAGCGCGACGACACTGACGCCGAGCCAGGCCGCGACAAGGACAGTTTTCATGATTTGACCTCTTGCATCCGTTTGGCAGACGAATATTATTGACTAACCCGATAGTCAATAGAAATTGTCTTGACGGTAACCCGCCGATAGCGCTCAAGGTGAAGACATGGATGATCAAAAAAAGCTCACACGTGCAGAGCAAAAGGCCCGCCGACCCGTTCAGATCCTGGATGCTGCGTTTGAAGAGTTCGTCGAGCGCGGCTATGTCGCCACACGTGTTGAAGATATTGCCAGCAGGGTCGGAGTTACGAAGGGAACTATTTATGTTTACTTCGAAACCAAAGAGCAGCTTTTTGAAGCAATGATCCGGCACATTTCGGCGCCCTTCGAGGATCTTCTATCGAGTGTAAACGAGCTGAAAGGGACTGCCACAGAGAGGCTTCAGAAACAAATTGAGCAAATCTACGATCTCATAATCAACGATCGCAAATTGCGGGAATTGATGAGGTTCGTTATCGCCGAGGGCTCACGGTTTCCTCAGATCGTCGATCGGCACCACGACGCATTTATTTATCCTCTTGAGCAACAAATGGCATCCCTCATCGAGGACGGTGTAAAGTGCGGCGAGTTCCGAGCCGCACCGGCTGCATTCGCGGATGTGGTAATCGCGCCTGCAATCGCGTTTCTTGTATTCAAGCTCACTTTTGAAGATCGACGAATTTTGGATAGGGACACGTACCTGAAGGCTCACGTCGATCTTATCTTGCACGGATTGTGCGAACCCGCATTCGCTAGCGGATGTTTGTAAGGTACTGAACACAGCCTCTAGTATCTGATCCGCAAATGGCTGCTCTTGAAAGGGATTTGAGCTTCCAACCCCGTGAAATCAATGAGCCGACGAATTTTCCGGTGGGAATCGCAAACTCGATGATCCGAACGCCCCGGTTCCGATCTGCGCTACAATGGCGGACGTTGACGACGACGACCACCGGCTGATCTTGTCACGTCCGAACCCTACGCCCACCAGCCCAGCCGAAAGGCAGTGCCATCTAGAGCGGTTCTGTTCTTCACGGAATCTGAGAACCGCTCCAACTTATTGTTTTTACGCAATTCCAGGAAAACTGCTCTCGAACCTTCGGATCGACTCGTTCACCAGCCGTCGTGGTCCTGGCCGGCTTGAAAAATGGTCTTTTGTCGCTGGCATGCCCTACCTTTGTCTAGCAATAGAGGTAGTGGGCAGGCTGGCGCGTGGACAGACCTTTGCCGAATCGGAGAGCTCAGCGCGCCCGTCCGATCACCTTCTTTTTGGCCGCGGGGAGAAGTCCCTCCCGCTGTGCCTGCTTACGGGCAAGCTTACGTGCGCGACGAATAGCCTCGGCCTTTTCACGCGCACGTTTTTCCGAGGGCTTCTCATAGGCAGTGCGGGCCTTCATCTCGCGGAAGATGCCTTCGCGCTGCAGCTTTTTCTTTAAAGCACGAAGCGCTTGATCAATGTTGTTATCCCGTACAAATACCTGCAAAATATCTCCTGACGCGGCAAAGCCGCTATTTCCTAATCTTGACGGCACCAATGCGGACCCACGAACTGCCAGCATTTGCGGCGGTGGCGGGCTGTCTTTCGCCTACGCCTCGGAAGCACCATGGTCTATATCCGCTTCCGGCAGGGCGGATACAACACGACAACGCTGGTCCCTTTCACCATTCCGGATGGCCCTGCCATTCAAAACGAGCGTTTCCCCATGGTGATAGCGATGCTTGGGCATTGCAACCTCCATGCGACCAAAGACAAAAGGCCGGGTTTGACGCCCGACCTTCCACCATCGTCAGTCTTTGCGCGCCAGTTCATCCGTGGTCGCGCAAGGCGATGACGAAGTTTCACGCAGCCTGCAGGTTGTCTGCCGAGCTTTTGCCTGAACGCTTGTCTTTGACGATGTCGTAGCTGATCTTTTGACCCTCTACGAGGCTGCGCAGACCGGCGCGCTCAACGGCCGAAATATGGACAAAAGGTCGTCGCTGCCGTTATCGGGCTGGATGAAGCCAAAAGCCTTGGTGCTATTGAACCACCGCACGGTGCCAATATTCATACCGATTTCCTTTCAATCGTTGGAGGAGCCGGCAAAAAATGCCGGTAGCAATCGACGATGAAAGTAAATCCAGGAGAGCCGCCGTGGCAGCCCGACGATAGTCGCTAACAAGGTTCGATAACAACCCCAACTAGCGTTCCAGGGCTGTAAAACAAGGCAAACCGCGAGATATTCATCCGAGAAGGCGACGCAGACAACCACTGCGATACTGATTGTTGCTGAATATGTCGCCTTTCTGGGCTGCTCTCGAGACAAAGCAGGCACCAATCTCAGCAATGATGGAAAAAGCGGATGGCATCCGATATCAGCTGCCGTCTGTACAGCGCCTCATTTTTCGTTCGCTGCAAGTTCGTTGGCTACTGTTTCTTCTCAAATCCGGACATGGCTGCCACCTGGCAATTCTTCGGCAGCGCTGCGCAATGCTAGAGCTGCCGGCACTCGGCAAGCGGAAACTGTTTCTTGCTCGGCTTACGATGTTCACGGAAGGCGGCAGTGATGGCGCGCGGCTGTCCCTGGACTTCGGATCAGACAAGGAGGAATGCAGCACGAGCGACAAGGATGGAAGCGGCGGCAAGCCGAGCGTATCACCGACATCGATGACATCGCTCGGGGCAAGGCGGCGCGGAAACGGCGAAACCGCGAGCCCGGCCGATAGGGCAGCCGCGATCGCCGCCGTCCCGCCGACGAAGACCTCCGTCCACGGAATCGAGGATCGATCAAGCAGCCGGATTGCCATATCGCGCACGGCGCAGGTCGGAGACAGGGCCGCCAACGGCAGGGGTTCCCCCGTTCGATACTCGAAATCCGGTGAAGCAAACCAGCCGAAATGCTCCGGCCCGAGGATCTCGCCATCACGTCTGTCGTCGTCGCTGCGAATGATAACGGCATCGAGCTTGCCCTCCTCGAAAGCCTCGAGCAGCGATCGGGAGACGTCCAGCCGCACTTCTATGGTGAGCACCGGATCAACCGCTTTCAGACGCGCCAGCAAGGTCGGCACTTCAGGCCCCATGACATGGCTGGCAATTCCCAGCCTGAAGCGCCTGCGCGTTACCGAAAGCCCTGCGACGGCACGTTCATGTGCGGCAAGAAACTCCCGGGCGGAGGGAAGGAATGTTTCGCCCTGGGCGGACAGACGGACATGGCGCGGCGTTCGCTCGATGAGCTTCTTGCCGACCCGCTCCTCCAGGCGTTTCAGCTTGACGCTGACTGTGGCCTGCGTGGTGCCAAGCGCCTCCGCCGCGCGCGTGAAGCTTTGGAAATCGGCAATGGCTACAAAGACCTGAACGGCGTCGACATCGAGCGACATCACATAAATCCAAATTTGTTATCACTGATATAGATAGTCATACCATTCAAACATGATCAAGCGCCGGATACAGATTTGAGGATCGACGGCGCTTCGTGTTCAAGAATGCACGAGTAGCGGCACTGACGCCTGAGGGCATGCCGACGCCGATCGACGAAGATTTCATGTCGAAAGGCGAAACTATGAGCAATACCCGGCGTCAAAACACAAGGCTTGCCCTGGCGGCTGTCTGTCTTTCATCGATGATGTTCGGTCTTGAAATCTCCAGCGTCCCGGCAATACTGCCGAGGCTGGAGCGGGCGCTGCATGCCGACTTCCAGCAGCTTCAATGGACCATGAATGCCTATACGCTCGCAGTTGCGACCGTGTTGATGGCAGCTGGTACGCTCGCCGACCGTTATGGCCGCAAACGGCTCTTCGTAGCAAGCATGATTGCCTTCGGCGTCAGTTCGCTCGTCTGCGGTATCGCGCCCAACATCACAATCCTCATCGCCGGCCGCGCGCTACAAGGTGCGACCGGAGGCGCAATGCTCATCTCCCAGATTGCCGTATTATCTCAGCAATATGGCGATGCCGGCGAGCGCGCCAAGGCTTTTGGCTGGTGGGGAATCGTCTTCGGCTTTGGCCTCGGCTTCGGGCCGGTCATCGGAAACGGCATCTCCACGCTCATGGGCTGGGAATGGGTGTTCCTCGTGCACGTCCTGATCACGATCCTGACGGTCTTGCTGGCAATTGCCGGCGTGCGGGAAACACAAGATCCCAACGCCCAGCATCTCGACATTGCCGGCGTCGTTTCGCTATCCGCCGCAGTCTTCTGCCTGGTCTTTTACATCACGCAAAGTTCGCAGCTCGGATTTATCAATCCTGTTTCGCTCACCGTCGCTGCCATTGCGGTCGTCAGCTTCACAGTCTTCATCGTCATCGAGCTGTCCAAAAGCCACCCCATGTTCGACTTTACGGTCTTCAGGATCAGGCGCTTCTCGGGCGCAATCTTCGGGTCGATGGGGATGAATTTCAGCTTCTGGCCCTTCATGATCTACATTCCCATCTGGTTCGAAGCAGGCCTTGGCTTAAACGGGGTGGCCGCCGGTATTGCGTTGCTGGCCTATACACTGCCGACATTGATCGTGCCGCCTTTTGCCGAACGACTTCTGCTTCGCCGTGGCCCCGGCCTCGTCATTCCCGCCGGTCTGTTCACAATCGGGCTCGGCTTTCTGGTCATGAAATTCGGTGCGGCTGCAGGTGAGGCGATCCTGCCGATAACATTGTTCGGAGCGCTCATCGCGGGCGTCGGCCTCGGAGTGACGAACACAACTGTCACGAACACGACGACGGGCTCTGTTTCGAGCGACCGGGCCGGCATGGCCTCGGGCATCGACATGAGCGCACGAATGATCTCGCTTGCCATCAACATAGCCGTGATGGGGTTCGTTCTCGTGAGCGGCATTCTCGCAAACCTACAGACCGTGCTTTCGGTATCGCCCGATGCGGGCTCTTTGCCTCGGCTGGCGGAGCGGATCGCATCCGGCAATGCCAGTGTCGTGGACGGGTCCATGACAAAACTATCAAGCGAAATCGTGCGCGCAGCGCTGACCCAAGGCTTTGATTGGGTGATGCTCTACGGCGCCCTGAGCGTTTGGGCACTCGCTTTCCTGAGCCTCCTCACCTTCGGAACGAGAGCGCATGCCAATGTGGCCGCATCGGAATGAGGTCACGCGCGCTCGCAAGATTGTCGTTGCCGTTTTTGGACAGGGCCGGGCGTCGAGCATCGATTGCGCACGCGGTTGAGCAATAGGGCAGAGAATTCCCATCTGGCTGCGCGACAAGGAGAGCGCATAGTGGTGCGATTCAAGTCGGGTGGGGCAATGCCAGCACTTTGTTTCAATCCTTGGTCCGATCGCCCACGCAAAGGAACCGATCTTCATGTCATGCGGCCTTGACCGGATGGACTTGAGTGATTAGTTTGGATCCATGGATCCAAACATCATTTTCAGCACGCTGCGGGACGAAATCGAATCGGGGACTCTGGCCCCCGGCTCCGTCCTGAAGCAGGAACTCATCGCAGAACGCTTCGAGGTAAGCCGGCAGCCGGTCCGGCATGCGCTCACTCAGTTGCTTGGGAGTGGTCTGGTTGTTCGGCGGCCGGACCGAAGCGTAGCAGTTGCGGCCATCTCCGAACGAGAGGCCGCCGAACTATCCGAGTTGCGCGCGATCCTGGAAACTGCCGCGCTGCATCGCTCAGCACCGACACTCACGGCAGCGGCTCTCAGAAGAGCCGAACGCCTGAATGTGGAACTAAGCGAGGAAGATGATCCCGTTCGGATAGAAGACCTCGACCGCCAATTCCATCGCGTGCTCTACGGCGGCTGCGAAAACGTTCGTCTTCTGACAATCGTGGACGGGCTACGGCGGGAGGCGCGCCGCGCCCACCATCTTCAAGGGCAAGGTACTCGCGCGCGCGTAGATTTCTTCAACGAGCACGCCGCCATCGTTTCGGCGTGCGCCGCGGGCGATTTCGAGGCCGCAGCCGACCACCTTCGCCGCCATCTGACCGAAACAACGGCGAAACTCCTATCGACCCCAACCAAGGAGCCGTCATGAAGATGACCGCGGAAATTGCCTGGCAGCGCCAAGGCGCCGTCTTTACCGACAAGCGCTACAGCCGAGGGCACAGCTGGCGCTTCGACGGCGGCGCTGTGGTGCCGGCCTCCTCTTCCCCGCACATCGTTCCGCTTCCCTATTCGGTGGCGGCGAATGTTGATCCGGAGGAGGCCTATATCGCAGCGCTGTCGAGCTGCCATATGCTGTTTTTCCTGTCGCTCGCCGCTGCCAAAGGGCTTGTGGTTGAGAGTTACACCGATAAGGCCACCGGAATAATGGAAAAGGTCGATGGAAGGATGATCGTCAGCCGCGTCGAACTCAATCCGCTTGTCATCTATGCCGGCGAACAACCCACTGCCGTGACCCAGACAGCCCTACACCATGCCGCGCATGAACAGTGTTTCCTGGCCAATTCGGTCAAGACTGAAGTTCGGGTTCTCGAATGGGTAGATTGATGGCAGGACGCGTGAAAGTCGGTTTGTTTCTCGTCTCAGGGGATTGAGGCAATGACGAAACGCAGTTCATCCACCGCGCTTGCCAAAAGAAGCGGACCCAGGTCTTAAGCGACCACACCTACATGGCTGACCGGCCGAAGCTTGCTTTCTCGGAGAGACTGATAACTATAGCCGCGTTCAATCGAGGAGCATCTTCATACAATGCTGAAAGAATTTACGGTTCAGAGCGGCGACCAGACGACAAAACCCGAAGATGCCGCCAGCCGCATCATCTGGATAGATCTCCTGGATCCTACGCCCGCCGAAGTGATTGATGTCGAGACGCTCATCGGAGCCAAGCTGCCATCCTTGGGAGCGCTCAGTGAAATCGAATCATCCAGCCGACTGAAGAACGAAAACGGCGTGATGTATTTGAGCACGCCATCGGCAGCACGACGGCCCGAGGGTGCGCCCGTGACACCTCCGTTAGGGTTTGTCCTGTCGGCTGATCGACTGGTCACGGTGCGATTCATGCAACTGCCTGCGTTCGATACGGTTGCCAAGCAATTTGCAGACAATCATCAAGCTCCCAAATCGGGGGTCGAGGTCTTCGTAACGCTCTGCGAGGAGATCGTCGATCGTGTCGCCGACGCCCTCGAACATATAGCGGCCGAATTGAACGGTCTGTCGATGGAAACATTTCATGCCGATGATACTCGTGGTCGTCACGCTGCCAAAGCCAACCGCATCCTGCGGATCCAGTTGCGCCAAGTAGGGCGCCTGGGTGATCGCCTCTCCCAATTGCGTGACGGGCTTCAAGGATTGGGGCGCGTCATAGCCTATGCCGACGAGAATGCTTGCAATTGGTCGGGTGGAGCCCTCACGCAGCAGGTCGCCAGATTACGCCAGGATATCCATTCCCTTTCCGATTATGAGGAACAACTCGCAAACAAGGTGCAATTCGTTCTCGACGCGCTGGTCGGCCTTATCGGCATAGCTCAAAATGATGTCTTCAAAGTTTTGACGATCGTTTCGATCGTCGGCATTCCGCCCACCCTAATGGCGGGTGTCTATGGCATGAACTTTAAAAACATGCCGGAATATGATTGGGCGTGGGGATATCAATATGGCTGGGCGGTGATCCTGATCAGCGCCATCATACCGTTGATCTGGTTCAAGGTGAAAGGCTGGTTTTAGAATCGCAACGCTGCGAGGATTTCCCCATGGATCTTGCAGAGACAGGGCTTCTTCACAAGCGCCGTGTCTTCATTCAGACCTCCGCGGCTTTGCCATAGTCACGACCCCGAACGGATTGAATTTGTATTCATCCTCCTCGTATCGCGTGTCGTCGGATAGAGCGGCATGGCGATCCGTCAGGGCCGCTTCGACGCCGTCCCGTATCATTTGATCGGCGATCTCATCAATCAGGGCGGCGATTTTGAGCTGTTCGGTGTTGGTTGACGGTTGCCGATCATCTTTCCGACCAACAGGGATCAACACGTCGGGCAAGCCAACCAGATGAAACCCGACGCTCGCCATCCCCTCGGCATCGTCGCCGATGGGTCGGCGCGCGAAGGCGAGACGGCAACTCCTCGCAAGTACCAGCAAATCATGGGAGTCCGCCGCACTGCGCGCCTGCTCAGAAAGCTCCTTCCATCGTCGCACCCCGTGGGCTACACCCGCACTTTCCCCTTTTGCGGCGACGGCGCCATGATCAAGCATGTATTGTACGAACATCAGGGCTTTTGCCGATGTCGTTACGGCAGTTTCCGCCGTCATTAGCGGGCCGAGCACGTACAGGACCGACCTGTGCCCGGCGACAGCATCTTCGTCGGTCTCCTCATAGGCATTGGGATCGACGCGATCCCAACAAATATTGAAGGATCGTACCATCCGATCGTCAGGCTTATCCTGCGAGAAATCTTCATCAACGACAAAGCCGCCGCCAAACATGCCGATGGCCGCGCGAGCGCTCTGCTGGAGCGCCGCAAGACCATTTTCTCCGCCAAGAAAACAAAGCACGTGACGCGGTTTATAACTGGAACGAGGCTTGGCAAATGCCGGAGATTTGCTCGATGCTATGCTGGAGGACGGTCTGCCCAAGATAAGACCGCCCAAAAACGCGAGAACGCCACGACGCATCGAATCCATTCCGGTGTCTCTACTGTTTCAATCAATGGGAATATGCGTTTTCGCAATAGGATATCCGAGCCGCGCCATGTCCCACGCACCCTATTTCCCCAGCGACTCCATTTCAACTCACTGCAATCGTTTGATTGTCCCCTGCGCCAGCAGATAGGACGACGGACTACCTTGGACGGAATTGAATCGTCGACCTACAATTTGTTTGGCGTGATCATGCACCCGCGGGCGCGGGTGAATGTCCTCGCTAGGCATCGCGAGATACCGTCTGTAATTCAGGCGCCCGATGTGGCGGACCAATTGTGGCGGATGAGCCAAAAACTCGCCGACGCATCGATTGCCCGGCGCGATTGATCGTTCCACAGAACTACGGGATCGCGTTGGCTTCGTTGCACGATTCCGCCGGCCCATCGGGATACACCGACGATACCACCACCGAAGAAGGCTGGCGACATTACCGATCCCTGAGCTGGCCGCAGAACATCATCGCCCGATGTCTAGGCACGGCCACCCACGCCGAGTCTCGCAGCCATCATGGCCACCTCCGCGATGGAATGGCCGACATCTTGCGCATAACCTGGCCGCGGTAAGCCTTGACCGCAATCTCGCTGATGCCGAGTTCACAGCCGATCTTGCGGTTCCGTTTGTCAGCCAGCCCGGCCGTACCGGCTGCCAGATCCATTACCCAAGAATGACTTTCCCACGCAGGATTCGCTCAATTAGGCTAATGGGACTGCTGGAAACCCGCCACGTCGTACTGAGATACACTCTTCGGATTCTTAGAGTTCTGCGGCTGGTTACCTGCATAATGTGTTCCTGCGTTTCCGCTTGGGTTGAAGGCAGAACCCGGCGCATTTCTGGCGTTGCCCGGTGTGACGTTCCCTGTCTGAGGAGTACCAATTGTTTGGCTAGGCTGACCTTTCGTCCCCGTTACTGCGTGGACGTTGGCCGCAGAAGCGATCATAGCGGGAGCAACAGCGAGAATAACACCCGCGATCAGTGGAAGATAAATACGGGACATTGCAACCTCCTACCATTAAAGCCCATGCGGCTTCTCTGCCGGACGTGCGGTCCA
The DNA here is from genome assembly GCF_900094545.1 of Martinezella miluonensis. GTDB lineage: Bacteria > Pseudomonadota > Alphaproteobacteria > Rhizobiales > Rhizobiaceae > Rhizobium > Rhizobium miluonense. The sequence goes on along the minus strand of NZ_FMAH01000024.1, from coordinate 81,689 downwards.
GCCTTTGCATACAACACGCGAAGGTTGGCTTTTATTCGCGACGATTTTGACCATCGTCTGGTGCAATGAGTGAACGGCCTGTCATGGCCTCGTTGGAAGTCGCCGACCAACTCAACATGAAATTGAATATTATCTAATTTTCTAATTTTAAGGATAGGCGACAAAAGCGATAAGATTTGGTAGATTTATGGAAGCCCGTCGCGGTTTGACGTTCAGATAAGAACTTGCCGGGCGTCTTTGCACCGCCAGCCGGAATACGGCGCAGGAGGAGAGATGCTATGGTGGTATTCCATGTCATGACGGGCGCAAGCGGCGAATTTGCGCGCCCCGAAGTCCGCAAGATTGGCATCACGGATCTTATGGATGCACTGAGGTCGGGGCTTGATGACTTTGGAGAGAAACCATCCCATTACGTTTTTCTCTGTCTTATGTATCCGATCGCGGGCATTTTTTTGGTCATGTGGAGTTCCGGCGCTGACCTGCTGCCGCTGCTTTACCCCTTGATGTCGGGCTTTGCGCTGATTGGTCCGATCGCAGCTCTTGGCCTTTATGAAATCAGTCGACGCCGTGAACAGGGATTGGATAGCTCATGGCATCACGCGCTGGAGATCCGTCACTCTCCGGCGCTGCCGTCGATCATTGCAGTGGGCTTCATGCTGTTCGCGCTTTTCATCGCTTGGCTAATCGTCGCACAGCGCATCTATACCATGACTTTCGGCGAGGCCGGTCTGACCTCGATCTCGACCTTTCTGTCGGATGTGCTGACGACCCAGCGAGGCCTCTCGCTTATGCTTTGGGGAAACTTGGCCGGTTTCGTCTTCGCAATAATTGTGCTTGCGACGACGTTGGTGACCTTCCCGCTGCTGCTGGATCGGGATGTCGGCGCAGTCGCAGCAGTGGATGCGAGCATACGCGCCACGCTTGCCAATCCGGGACCAGTTGCGCTTTGGGGATTGATCGTCGCGGCGCTGCTAGTCGTCGGCACGGTCCCGATCTTCGCCGGCCTTGCAGTCGTCATGCCTATCCTCGGGCATTCGACCTGGCACTTGTATCGAAAATTGATTGTTCCCGCCTACCCGAACCGTGCGCCTTGAATCCGTAAAGGAAATTTACCCCCGAATCATCCTCCAAGCCGTTGCGAACTGCCAGATGACCGTCGCCTTGGTTCGGATAGCGATGAAGAGAATGAGGAGTACCATGTCTTACCGTTTTCTTCCGGTCTGTCTGCTTTTCGCCATTGCTCTCCCACTTGGCGCTCTCGCGCAGGAGGGTGATGCCGCGGCAGGCGCTACCGTCTTCAAGAAATGCGCCATTTGCCACATAGCCGAAACGGACCAGAACAAGATCGGCCCTTCCCTGAACGGCCTGTTCGGCAGAACAGCTGGAACACACCCGAATTTCGCCTATTCGCCGGCCATGCAACAGGCGGGCAAGGATGGCCTCGTGTGGAACGAGACGTCGCTGCGCGACTATTTGCACGACCCCAAGGCGAAGGTGAAGGGCACGAAGATGACCTTCATCGGGCTGAAGGACGATACCGAGATTACCAATCTGATCGCCTATCTGAAGCAATACTCCAAATAGCGAGATGCCTGATGTGGACGAGATGCTCTTTGTGTCGCCGGTCGGATCGGCTGGGGTTCGGTTCAATGATAGACGCCGCTGGTCCGGTCTGCGGCGTTGGGATGCCCCGTGCGGTTTGCCGGGATGAACTCCTGCCGTTGCTGCAATTGCCCGTGTGATTTGTTCATGAGATAATACTAAAACGTTTCGCGATGGGATTGTGGAAACGTTCGCGGCCGGTCAGGGAGGAGACGATGGCTGTCGTATTGGTTCTCGTTCTACTGGTAGTGGGATCGATTGCGTTCCATCTGCTGAGCCCTTGGTGGTGGACGCCGATCGCTTCCAATTGGAGCTATATCGACAACACGATTGTCATCACGTTCTGGATCACCGGCTTCGTTTTCACGGCGGTCGTGTTGTTCATAGCTTATTGCGTCCTCCGCTTCAGGCACCGCGCCGGAAACCAGGCGGCATACCAGCCGGAAAACAAGAGGTTGGAATGGTGGCTTGCGGGGGGAACCGCGATCGGCGTGGCTGCGATGCTAGCGCCTGGCCTAATCGTTTGGAAACAGTTCGTGACGGTCCCAGCCGATGCCAGCGCGGTCGAAGTCGTCGGGCAGCAATGGCAATGGAGTTTCCGGCTGCCGGGCGCGGACGGGCGCCTCGGGCGGGCTGACACGCGCGATGTTACCGCGGACAACCCGCTCGGTTTGGACAAGAATGATCCCGCAGGAATGGACGATGTCATCGTTCAAGGCGGCGAGTTGCACTTGCCCATCGGCAAGCCGGTCAAATTGCTTCTGCGCTCGATCGACGTCGTACACGATTTCTACGTGCCCGAATTCCGGGGCAAGATGGACATGATCCCCGGTACGGTCACTTACTATTGGTTCACGCCGACGCGGACAGGAACATTCGAAGTTCTCTGCTCGGAACTTTGCGGCGTCGGTCATCCGCAGATGCGCGGCACGGTCGTCGTCGATACCGAGACCGCCTATCAAGCCTGGCTGCAGCAACAGCCGACTTTCTCGCAACCGCTGGCGTCGGCAGAAAAGTCGGCGGCCAAGTAAGTGCCGTGCGTACTTGAAGGGAAAAGCCACATCGGTGGGAATAGGGAGAATGTGATATGGTCGACATTGGATCCGGCACCGAGCAGGTCATCCAGCCCGCTGAAGTCGAGGATGTGGAGCTTTATCACCCGAAAAGCTGGTGGACGAGATATGTCTTCAGCCAGGATGCCAAGATCATCGCCATTCAGTATGCGCTAACCGCCATCTCCATCGGGATGGTGGCGCTGGTACTGTCCTGGCTGATGCGCCTACAGCTTGGATTTCCAGGTTACTTCTCCTTCATCGATGCGGAGCATTACTATCAGTTCATCACCATGCACGGCATGATTATGGTGATCTACCTGCTGACGGCGCTGTTCCTCGGCGGCTTTGGCAACTATTTGATCCCCTTGATGCTCGGCGCCCGTGATATGGTATTCCCTTATGCGAACATGCTGAGCTACTGGCTCTATCTGCTCGCGGTCATCGTGCTGGTCTTTGGCTTTTTCGCGCCTGGCGGGCCAACGGGCGCCGGCTGGACACTATATCCGCCGCAGGCTCTTCTGTCGGGCACGCCGGGAGGGCGCGATTGGGGCATCATTCTGATGCTGTCATCGCTGATTCTGTTCATCATCGGCTTCACGATGGGTGGGTTGAATTATGTCGTCACCGTGCTGCAGGGACGCGCTCGCGGCATGACGCTGATGCGAATGCCCTTGACGGTATGGGGTATATTCACTGCGACCGTCATGGCGCTGCTCGCCTTCCCGGCACTCTTCGTCGCCGCTGTCATGATGCTGTTTGACCGGTTGCTCGGCACGAGTTTCTTCATGCCCGCCATCGTCGAGATGGGCGAGCAACTGAAGCAAGGGGGCGGCAGCCCCATCCTGTTCCAGCATCTGTTCTGGTTCTTCGGTCACCCGGAGGTCTATATCGTCGCACTTCCCGCCTTCGGCATCGTCTCGGATCTGATCAGCACCCATGCGCGCAAAAACATCTTCGGCTACCGGATGATGGTCTGGGCGATCGTCATCATCGCAGCGCTAAGCTTCGTTGTATGGGCGCACCATATGTATGTGAGCGGCATGAATCCGAACTTCGGGTTCTTTTTCGCGACCACGACGTTGATCATTGCCATCCCGACGGCGATCAAGGTCTATAATTGGGTTCTGACGCTTTGGCGGGGCGATATTCACCTGACATTGCCGATGCTGTTTGCCCTGGCCTTCATCATTACATTCATCAACGGCGGATTGACGGGCCTCTTTCTCGGCAATGTCGTTGTCGACGTGCCGCTCTCGGATACCATGTTTGTTGTTGCCCATTTCCATATGGTGATGGGAGTCGCACCGATCCTGGTCATCTTCGGCGCGATCCACCATTGGTATCCGAAAGTCACAGGTCGGATGCTGAATGTGGTGATGGGTCATATCCACTTCTGGATTACCTTTCTCGGTGCCTATGCCATCTTCTTCCCGATGCACTATCTCGGCCTGATGGGCGTGCCGCGCCGCTATTACGAGCTGGGCGAAATCGCTTTCATTCCACCGTCGGCACATACGCTGAATATGTTCATCTCCGTCGCCGCGCTGGTCGTCGGCGCCGCTCAGATTCTGTTCCTGTTCAATCTCGCCTGGAGCCTTCGTTGGGGCAGGCAAGCGGGCGGCAACCCGTGGCGGGCAACGACATTGGAATGGCAAACGCCACAAACGCCGCCAGTTCATGGAAATTGGGGCAAAGAGCTGCCGGTCGTCTATCGTTGGCCCTATGATTACAGCGTTCCCGGAGCGGACCAGGACTTCCTGCCGCAGAACCAGCCGGCTTCGGGCGGGCCGTCCGAGAGGGCGCTGTCATGAGCGTCATTCTCATTTTCATGGGCGGGATCGCCAGCATCATTGCCTGGTGGATGGCCAGGCAGCGACTAACCTCAAAACCCTGGCTGGAAGTGGGTCTGGCAAGCGATGCACCGGGGATGCGGGGATCATCGGTGACAATAGCGAAGCTCGGGCTCGGTATTTTTCTTGCGGTCGTCGGCGCGCTGTTCGCGCTGCTCATCAGCGCCTATCTCAGCCGCATGGGCGGCGCCGACTGGTGGGGTATCCCAATCCCGCGGCTGCTATGGGTGAATACCGCGGCCCTCGCCGCCAGCAGCGTGGCGCTGCAGTGGGCGAAAACCGAAGCCCGTCTTGATCGCCGCGACATGCTGAATACGGCTCTTACATTGGCGTTTGCGATGGCCGTTCTCTTTGTTGCCGGGCAGGTTCTTGCGTGGCGGCAACTGATGTCAGCAGGCTATGTGCTGGCGGATAACCCATCAAACAGCTTCTTCTACATGATCACCGGCCTGCATGGCCTGCACATATTGGGCGGACTTTTCGTGCTTGGACGGACCGCAATCCGCGCGCGGATCGGCCTTGCGCCGGCAAGAGTTTGCCTGAGCGTGGATCTTTGCGCCATCTACTGGCATTTCATGCTCGTTGTCTGGCTGATCCTTTTTGCGCTCTTCGCCGGCTGGGCAAACAGTTTCGTCGATCTCTGCCGTCAATTGGTCACCTGAGGAGTTTCGATGATGACCGAATCCATAGAAAGACCGACAACTGATCCACTTCTGCGGCCCGTGGGACTGCGCGGCGTCGCGGCCGATCTGTCCTCGGACCAGCGGGCGTTCAAGAACGTCTCCTGGGGCAAGGCGATGATGTGGATCTTTCTCCTGAGCGACACCTTCATTTTCGGGTGTTTTCTGCTGGCCTATATGACGGCGCGCATGTCGACCACCGTCGCATGGCCCAATCCGAGCGAGGTTTTCGCCCTGACAATCGGAGGCAAGGAGATTCCGCTGATCCTGATCGCCATTATGACCTTCACCCTCATCAGCAGCAGCGGCACGATGGCCATGGCCGTCAATTTCGGATACCGCCGCGATCGCCGCAAGACCGCCGCACTGATGTTGGCGACGGCGGCCCTCGGCGCGACATTCGTCGGAATGCAGGCATTCGAATGGACCAAACTGATCACGGAAGGAGTCCGCCCCTGGGAAAACCCGTGGGGTGCGGCGCAGTTCGGCTCCTCCTTTTTCATGATCACCGGTTTTCACGGCACCCATGTCTCGATCGGCGTTCTGTTCCTTCTGATCATGGCACGCAAGGTATGGCGGGGAGACTTCGATGAGGAAAGACGTGGATTTTTCACCAGTCGAAAAGGCCACTACGAGATCGTCGAGATAACGGGGCTTTACTGGCACTTCGTGGACCTGGTCTGGGTATTCATCTTTGCATTCTTCTATTTGTGGTGAGGATGGCATCATGGCGCAAGAACAGACGCATTCCGGACAACAGAAACAGCATCCGATAAGACTCTATATGGTGGTCTGGGGACTGCTTTTCGTCCTTAGCACCTTCTCCTACCTCGTCGATTACCTCGGCATCCAGAGCTATCTCAGATGGTCCTTGATCCTCCTCTTCATGGTTCTGAAGGCGGGACTGATCGTTGCGATTTTTATGCACATGGCCTGGGAGCGACTGGCATTGATTTACGCCATCCTGCTTCCTCCAGTCCTCGTGCTTGTCTTCACTGCTTTGATGGTGTCGGAATCGCACTATACAGCCCTGACCCGACTGGCCTTTTTCGGGACAGGTCAATAAAAGCCGGCGCTATTTGCGCAAAAGAAATGCAACTTTTTTGACTATGACCAGCTTGACCTTATTCGCGATCAGCCACGTCGATGCATAAATCCCCTGTGATCCTGGAGTCCATTATCACCGGCCCGGACTGCGGCTCATCCGTTGCAGGCCCGTCAGCCCTGCGCCGTGCCCCAAGCAGCCTCTCCACATTTGAGAAACCGCCTGTATATCCGCGCTGTCTGACATCATGGAAGAGATGACGGCCGACGCGATTTCCGTCCTTCCAGCATTGTGCGAGGAGCGCCTCGAAATACCAAAGCGATGTCGGATTCAAGGCCGCTCGACGCCTATCCGGCGGCGTCTTGAATGTGAGCCATTGGCCATGGTGCGGCGTTCGTAGCCGGTCCGGTGTGTAATCTCGCTATAGGTGAATCCCTTGTCGCGCAACGCATGGTTCCCGAGAGCCCGATCAACAGACCACCGACCAGCGATGGGAGATAGGCCATCATTTCACCTCTGCCTAGGCACAGAAGATAGTGTAGAGGGCACCGACCAGTTTGGCCGCCTTCTCCTCCGTCAGGCGGTAATAGATCTGCTTGCCGTCGCGGCGCGTTTCGACGATCTCCGCCTCCCGCAGCACGCTCAGTTGCTGGGATAGGCTGGGCTGGTGGATGTCGAGCTTCTCTTCGAGTTCGCTGACGGAATATTCGCCCTTGACCAGCGTACAGACGAGCATCAGTCGTATGGGATGCGCAAGCGTTCTCAGGAGTTCCGAAACTTCGCCCGCCTTTTCGTGCAAGGCCGCGGGATCGGCGTCAACCCGTATCAGATCCAGGATATCCTGGCTCTTCACCATGCCGCACCGTCCAACGCGTCGAGAGGAATCTTGAGATAGCGCCTGCCATTGTCTTCAGGCTCCGGTAGCCGCCCGCCGCGGACATTGACCTGCAGCGCATGCAGGATCAGCTTTGGCATCGCTAGCGTCTTGTCGCGTCCGGTGCGGAGGGTGACGAATTTCTCCTCGTCGGTATCGACGATATGGGCGTTACGGCGCTTCTGCTCGCCAACCGTACTCTCCCATTGCGGTGCCCGGCCGCCCGGCTGATAGTCGTGGCCGGTGAACAGCCTGACGTCGTCGGGCAGCGACAGGATCGCCTGGATCGAGCGCCACAGCATATGCGCATCGCCGCCGGGAAAATCGGCGCGCGCCGTCCCGCTGTCGGGCTGGAAGAGCGTATCATGCACGAAGGCGGCATCACCGATCACATAGGTGATCGAGGCGAGCGTATGACCGGGCGAAAACATCACGCTGCCCTCGATCGAGCCGACGGAAAACGTCTCGCCATCGGCAAACAACCTGTCCCATTGCGAACCGTCGGCCGGCAGCGCGGGCCAGTTGTAGATGCCCTTCCAGAGTTTTTGGACATCGACCACCTTCTCGCCGATCACTGTCGGTGCACCGGTCTTCGATTTCAAATAATGCGCGGCGGAGAAATGATCGGCATGCGGATGGGTATCGAGGATCCATTCCACCGTCAGCTCGTTGTCCTCGATATATTTGAGGATGGTATCGGCATTCGTTGTCGCCGTCGCGCCGGATTTCTCATCGAAATCCAGCACCGGATCGATGATCGCGCAACGGCCGGTCGCGGGGTCGGAGACGACATATTGCACGCTCGAGCTGCGGGGATCGAAGAAGCCCTTCACCTGCGGCCGCTGCGCATTGTGCCTGGCAAGCCACGCCTCACCGGCAGAGAGATCAAAGCCGTATTTCCTGCCGAAGGCTGCCAGTTCGAAGGCCTGCATCCGCCCCGCTTCCACCAGCGCAAGAGCGTGGAGTAGCATCGCGCGAATGCCTGATTTGCAATGCGCAAATACCTTTCCGTTCGATTTTCCAATTGCAGTGGCGAAAGCTTCAACGTCGGCGACAGTGATTGCATCCATGCCGACGGGGATGAACTGATAATGGAGACCCGCGCGTTTCGCCGCTTCGGCTTCCGCCTGACTACCCGGCTGGGTAGCGTCTTCGTTATCGCGCCGCACGTTGATTATCGTATCGAATCCGCCTCGCTTGAGTTCGTCAAACTCCCTCAAGTCCAATTGCGGCCCGATCCATATGCAGTCAGTGACTTCGATCGCCATCATGATACCTCCCGCACAACAACATTATACAATTTCATATAATATATAGTACTTACATGTCAAGGCGCGTTTCACGGACGGTCGCCTCTATCGCCCATGCGGGCAGCGAGTCGCGGACATGGGTGGCTTCCCGGAACCTGTACTTGACGATCTCGGTGAAGCTCCAGGACTAGAGACAGTCTATTGTTGGTTGTTCATCCCCAGATGTCGAAGCGCGAACTCGACGTTACGCACCAGATCCGCGTTTGATGACGCCAAACTCCGTCCGCGCCGTAAGGATTGTTCTCGAAACCGACACGGACGTACCCTCCAAGAAGCGCTCCCGTGGTGGCACATGCCGCCTCGCTGCGGCCGAATGCGCGGACTCTCCAATGGGAAAAACGCGGCATTTCCGGCGGGCTTGTTTCTCACCAACCATTGGAGCTGGCACGCATATGCACCTGGAACAAGTCGGTGATAATGGCGAGCACGACCGAGCCGATCACGCCGCCAAACAGCCCCGTCAAAATTCGGCCGAGCAGCAGAGCGTGGTAGTCCTGCGCCGTCGCGCAAAGCATGGTTCCGAGCACGAAGCCAACGTAGAAGAACAGGAGCAGGTGCTTACGATCGAAACGATCGGCAAAACCGGCAGCAAGGATGCCCGCAATTCCCGCGCTAAAGGCGTAGGCCGAAACCGCGGCGCCGAGCGGCAACATGATGGTGAAATCCATAATGATCGCGAACTGCGTGAACGCCAGCAATGCAATTAGGAGCAACTGATGCCGCGAAAAGCCGGCCTGGCGTTCCTGTGTGTCAACCAGCGTCGACAAAGTTTGACCTGTCATTTCATTCACTTCGGTGGTTTGCGGCACGCGATTCGACGGCGGCGCGGAGCAGTGGATGGAGTCAAATGTCCATGTCGGTTTGCGCGTAATTGAGGAAGTACGCGGTGAACACGGTCGCTCCCAGATAGGCAAACGCGTCAGCAAGTTGCTCATCATTCCAGCCAGCTTGCCGGGCAGCCGTCCAGGTGACGTCGGGGACGTTTGCAGAATTGGCAGCCGCCTCCCTGACGAGTCCGACCAGCGTGTCGCACTTGGCGTCGCTTGTCGGCGTGCCCCTCTGTAGCGCTGCGACCTCCGCTTCGGTCCAGCCGTTCATTTGGGCGAGCCGGCCTGCGATGCGGATCATATAGTCGTTGCCGACCCCAGCCGCAGCAGCAAGGGTCAGTGCCGCACCTACCTTCGGGTCGAAGCGAGTGTGCTCGGCAAGCACCGCACGCAGCGAGGTATATGCCGTCAGGACCGCGGGAGAATGCGCCATCTGGGCGTGCAGGTTTGCGGGCCGTCCCATCGGGGTGGATTGGACGATCTTTTGCAGGAGCGGGCGCGATGCAGCGGGAGCGTCATCGACCGTATGGGTAGGTATTCTGCTCATTGGTATCACCTCATCCGTGTGTTGTTGAATGCATCGGCCCCACGGACGGCCTATGCGTCTTTGAGAAGCGCGTCCCAGTTCTGTGCCTTCGCCCAGGACTCGAAGTCGTGAAAAGTGACGTCCGGAAACTCGCGGCGGAGCTCTGCGCGGTCGAAGGTGAAGCCAACGCGATCGAACCACTCGTACATCTTGGCGCCGTCCTCACCCATGCGTTGGCGAATGACGTCCAGCGGCACCTGGAAATAGGTGAATGGGCGACCGGTGACACGCGACAGGATGGCAATGGCATCGTTGCTCGTGAGCTCGTCGCCCCCGAGATCGAAGCGCTTACCTGCGAAACGGCCCGGCTCCTCAAGGACGCGAACGGCAACGGCGCCAATGTCTGCAACGGTGATTTGGGCTAGCTGCCTTGTCGGCGGAAGCGGCGTCGCGAAAACACCCTTGGCGAGCTGCTCCATGCCAAAATAGAGGTTCTCCATGAAATAGACGGGCGCCAGGATCGTGGCGCGTACGCCGATCTTGCCGATGTGCTTTTCGACCTCGTACTTGCTGTCGAAGTGCGGGATGCCAGTCTGTCGATTGCCGGAACCCGCCGAGTTGAAGACGAGGTGCACGCCTGCCGCATTGGCCGCGTTCGCGGCCGAGATACCCTGTTGCGTCTCGGCTTTCGGCCCGCCTTCGAATGGTGTTGTCATCGCGAAGAGAGAGGTCGCGCCCTCAAGCGCCTTCGTCAGCGCGGCCGTGTCCTCGAGCGAGGCACGGACCAGCGTGACGCCTGCCTTGGCGAGTCCCTGCGCCTTCGCGGACTCGGGATTGCGCGTGACGGCGCGAACCTTGTGACCGCGCTCAAGCAGATTTGTCACGACAGCGCTGCCCTGTTTACCTGTGGCACCCGTGACGACGACAGTAAGTTTATCACTCATGACCGGTCTCCTTTCCTTTGCGATAGCGATATTCGTTCCGATGTCGGGATGATCGCGCTGCTGCCTTGTGGTTCAGCGCCTCAGTTCCCTCGTGTTGCGGTGAGGTCGATGTCGACGGCGACGGCGAAGGACACCCACTGGTCGGTGCTCCAGGAGCCCTGACCGATGCCGAAAGCACTGCGGTCCAACTCGGCGTGCCCCGTCACGTGGGCGGATGGTCCGTTCATTTCCAACGTGAACGGGAGCGTGATTGGCTTGGTGACGCCGCGAAGCGTCAGATTACCCACTGCTTCATAGGTGCCTGCGTCCTTCCGGCGGATGGCGCTAGTCTCGAACTTCGCTGCAGGAAATTGCGGGACGTCGAACCAATCCTTGCCCGGCAGCGCCGTGTCGCGTTGCTTGTCGTTTGTTGTGGCGCTCGCAAGATCGATCGAGACAGTGATATGGGAGGCTTCAAGATGATCCGGATCGAATTCGATGGCCGCGTCGTAGCGGCTGAAGCCGCCTTGAAATTTCGCTCCGGTCTGCATGCCTGAAAAGCCCAATTTGCTTTTGCCGGGATCGAGCTTCCAGCTTGGGGCGCCGGCCGCCGAAGAGGTCGATACGAATGCCGTCATCAGGAGAGCAGATGCGGCGAGCCGACCCGCCGCCATTCGGAATGGCGTCATGACGAATGTTCCTTTGTAGAAGGTGAAGCGACTGGCAGCGGACGGGAAATGGGAAGCATCCGCTTCAAGACGTCATCACGGATGATGAAGTGGTGGCGAAGCGCAGCCGCGGCATGGACCGCGACAAGGCCAATCAGGACATATGCGCCATAGGCATGGACGAGCTTTGCGAGAGCTTCTGCGGGCGCCTTGTCGTCAAGCATTGATAGCAGCGGCAGATCGGGCCATGGCAGAACTCCGTAGAGAACCGTAGGAATGTTGAGCACCGACACCGAGACCAATGCCCAGCCGGTGATCGGCAGGGCAAACAGGAATGCGTAGAGCAAGAGATGACCGCCCGTAGCAGCTGCCTTTTCGACCGAGGGCATCGCCTCGGGCAAATTCGGAGGGCGATGGGTCAACCGCCAGGCGAGACGCAGGAAAGCCGCGAGGAAGACGGTGATACCGATCGACTTATGGAGCTGATAAAGCTCGAACAATTGCATCGGTGCCAGCTTGAGATGCGTCATCGCAAGACCAATCAACGCGAGCGCGGCGATCCCCAGTGCCATCATCCAATGAAGGATGATGGCGACCAGTGTATAGCGATGGGCGGAGCGATCCGGGCGCATGGTGCTACTGCTGAAGAACGAAGGCGCCGGCGATCTTGAGAGTGACGTCGTCGCCTACGAGTGGCAGATATTGCTTGATGCCGAAATCGCCGCGCTTGATCGTTCCGACCGCCTCGAAGCCGACGTTGAACGATTTGCTGAGCGGGTCGGTACCCGAGCCTACGAGATGGGTCTTCAACGTAACCGGTTTCGTGACCCCGTGAAGCGTGAGGTTGCCGGTGATGGTCGCGCCGTCTTTCCCGGCTGGGGTGACCTTCGTCGATGTGAAAGTGGCGTTGGGATATTTCGCCACGTCAAACCATTGGCCCTGCTTAAGTTGATCGTCCAGGGGCTGAGCCGTCGTCAGGATCGAGCTTACGGGAATCGAGACGTCAAGCTTGGACGCCGAAACAGCCATGGGATCAAGCTTCAAGGTGCCGGATGCGCCGGACAAGAAACCGGAGAAATTTGTAAAGCCGAAATGGGAGAGCGAGAAGCTGACCTGGGTGTGGTAGGGCTCGATCTGATAGGTTCCTGCTTTCACCGCCTTGGGATCGGGCGATGAGATCTGCTGCGCGGCCGCAGGAAATGTTGTTGTGGTCATTGCCAGGAGAGCGACCACGGCCACCGTGGTAGGCAAGTCAATTTTCATAGGCATGGAACACCTTTTGATTTTGATAGGGGCATCGAGCGCTTGTTGTGCGCCCGACGCCTTGGATCGATTGCGTCTCGGTCAGGCAACTAGGGCGGCAATCTCGGCTTTCGCCTTGGTGATCGAAGCTGCTTTGGTTTCATCCCCGAGGTTCAGGCCCTCGGCGCGAATGACGGTAACGTCCGTAAGGCCGATGAAAGCCAGCACGCCTCGCAGGTAGGTTTCGTGATGTTCAAGAGCTGACGCCGGGCCGCCGTCCGTGTAGACCCCGCCGCGAGACGAGGCGATGAAGACCTTCTTGCCCTTGGGAAGCAGACTTTCGGGGCCATTCGCACCGTACCGGAACGTCCGGCCGGCAACGACGACGCGATCGATCCAGCCCTTGAGCTGCGAGGGGATCGAGAAATTATACATCGGTACGCCGATGACAATGATATCGGCTGCGAAGAAATCGTCTATGTAGGCGCTTCCGGTCGCAAGATCGGCGCCCAGTGCCGGATCGGTAACGGCGCTCCCTTGGAAGACCGCCATGTGGCGGTCGGAAAGATGCAGGGCCGCATCGGCGACCAGATCGCGATAGATAACTTTCGTACCTGGATGAAGCGCCTGCTGCTTTGCAGCAATTTCGGCGGACAATGAACGACTGACGGAATACCCGCCAAGAATGCTGGAATCGATATGTAAGATCGTCATGAGGGCGCCCTCCGAGGACTGCGCGGATGGTGTTGATATTTGGCGTGACAGAAGTTTCTTGAGATGGTCAAACATGATGTCATCATCATTCACCCTTGGCTTATCCTTGAATAGCCGTTATATTCCGGAATTATCCATCTGATATTCCGATAGATCGGGTGACTTACGATGTTGGACGGCGTCTCTCTGGATCAACTGCGAAGCTTCATCGCTGCCGTCGACGAGGGCAGCTTCTCAGCTGCCGCGCGCAAGGTTCGACGGGCGCAATCCGTCGTCAGTGAATTGGTCGGCAACCTCGAGGCTCAGATCGGCGTCGTCCTTTTTGATCGATCCGGTCGCTATCCAAAGCTCACGCCGGAGGGCGTTGTATTGCTGGCGGACGCTCGTGGTATTGTCGCCAGCGTCGATAATATGAAAGCGCGAGCGAAAGGCATGTCGGCGGGCCTGGAGCCCGAGCTCTCCGTCGTGGTCGACGTCTTTTATCCCATCGATGCGATAACCCAGGCTGCCCAGGAGTTTCGGCGGCAATATCCGGGTGTTGCGCTGCGCATCTATGTCGAGGCGCTCGGCGCCGCTATTCAACCGGTGCTGGATGGAAAGTGCAGCGTCGGCATCGTCGGCTCTCTGCCTGTCATCCCTGCCACGCTGACCAGCGAACGCTTGTCCAATGTTTCGTTTCTAATGGTGGCGGCGCTCGAGCATCCACTCGCCTCATACAAGGGGAAGATTCCAAAGGAGGTGCTCGGTAAACACACTCAAATCGTGCTTACCGACAGATCGGATCTATCGGCTGGTCGGGAAGTCGGCGTGATGTCGCCGGCCACATGGCGTCTTGCCGATTTGTTTGCAAAACATCAGTTCATCCTCAATGGCCTGGGATGGGGTGGCATGCCGCTGCATGCAGTGCGTAAGGATCTGGAAGAAGGACGTCTTATGGCGCTCACCATCGAAGATATACCGCCCGGTGGTCTGAATGTGCCGATGTCTGCGGTTTGGCAAACGAAATCACCTCCTGGTCCTGCCGGACGGTGGTTCATCGAGCGCCTCCAGGAAATACCGATAGCCACTTCCGACGCCTCCAGATCAGGTGCCGCGGAAATGTCTGTCACACCGTAGAAGCTGGCCGGAAGCTGCGATCCGATCGCACCGGTTATCTGGATTGGCGGCCGGCGCACTTTCTGGAGAGCCGCAACTTCGAAAGCGGCAGCTCATACATAGTGCGTGGTCACACGCCGCCATCAAGTTGAGACGAGCTCGGAGCGTGCCAGCCCGAAGGGCCGCGCAGTCCTTGCGGGCAACGCGCTCGAGCTATTTCCGTGGTTCGTCGCGCACAGCAATGTCTAAGAAGACTTCCAGAAACCGTAGATCACATCCTATATGGTAATCCGGAGCGACCACCAAGCGGAGGACCAGCCTATGACCCATCCCGTGCAACGATCCAACCATGACGACATGACCCAGCAGGAAATTGGCGATCGACTTGCAATTCGCGAACTTGTCGACGCCTACGCCCATTGCGCCGATCGGCGGGACGCCGAAGGCCAGATGTCTCTCTTCACGCCGGATACCGAGTTTCTCGTTTTCATGGACAGCCGAAACTCTGCTCCGACACAGGAAATTCGCGGCCGCGACGGCTTGCGGCCCGTATTCGAGGCCCTGAACGCATATGAAGCGACGACACACTTCAACGGCCAGAGCACCGTGGCATGGACGCCGGTTTCGGCTACAGGGGTTACCTATTGCCTCGCACATCATGTCAAGGTCGATGGTATCAATCGCAGCCTGATGGTCGCTTCAATCCGATATCTTGATCGCTTCGTAAAAGCGGATGGCCGTTGGTATTTCGAGCAGCGAAAGCTGATGGTCGACTGGATCGAAAGCCGTCTCCTGGCCGGCAGCTAGCGCGGTGATCGATGCTTGACTTGAACGACCTTCGTTTCTTCGCCGCCGTGGTCGACAATGGTGGATTCTCGGCCGCGGCACGAAGTCTCCGACTGCCGAAATCAAGGCTGAGCAGACGCATTACGATCTTGGAGGATCATCTTGGCGTGCGGCTGCTGGAGCGCAGTACGCGACATTTGGTCCTGACCGAAGTGGGGCGCCAAGTATATGAGCATGCGCGGGCAGCCGTCATCGAGAGCGAGGCCATCGAGGAGACGGCCCTGCGCACGCATTCGGAACCGCGTGGTCTCGTCCGGGTGAGCTGTCCGCTTGGCCTTCAGCATCTCATTGCCGCTCGGCTTCCGGCCTTCCTTGCCAAGCATCCCAAGCTGCGCATGCTGATCACCGTAAGCGACCGTCGCATCGACCTCGTGCATGAAGGGGTGGATGTTGCCATTCGTGTCCGCGAGCGTCTGGACACGGATGCCGATCTGCAGGTGAGGAAGATCGGCATGAGCCGGCGCATACTCGTCGCCTCCCCTCATTTCATCCGGCAACACGGTCCGTTGGAAAGTCTCGCTGACTTGGCGCGTATACCGCTGCTGAGCCAGCAGGAACACGCCGGCGTCTGCACCTGGAACCTTCTTGCTGGCGACGACGGTTCTTCGAACATCGTCAGCTTCGAACCCAAGCTTGCGACAGGAGGCTTCGAACTGCTCCTCGCCGCCGCGTGCGCGGGCATCGGCGTTGCTCTTCTTCCCGCTGCCAATTGCGAAACTGAACTTACCGCCGGTCGTCTCACGCGCGTGCTGCCGCACTGGTCGGGGACAGACGGTATTTTGCACATCATCTTTACATCGCGTCGCGGAATGCTTCCCGGCGTGCGTGCCGTCGTGGACTTTGTTTGCGATGTGTTGAAGGAAGCGGTCGATTGACGCCTTCTTCGTTCCACTGATGGAACGAGACGTTATGAAATAGGTAGATTATCAGCATCAGCGAAACGCGGCATGTTAGCTCCATAAGCGGTGGCCACACGGACCACATAGTTTCAGGAGACGAAAATGCTGCAACTCAGACCGAGCCACACATTGGATGGCGGCGACCGCGGCTGGCTGAAAGCCCGGCACCATTTCATCGTGTCGCACAACGGCAATCCGGCCAATCATTCGCTTGGCGCCCTGATCGTCTGGAACGACGATGAAATCGCTCCCGGCAAGGGGTTCGGGCGGCACCCGCATTCGGACATGGAAATCATCACCTATGTTCGCGAAGGTGCCGTCACCCATGAGGATAGCGTGGGCAATGTCGGGCGCACGGAAGCCGGCGACGTCCAAGTGATGAGCGCTGGAACCGGAATAACGCATGCCGAGCGCAACGACGGCGACGAACCGCTCAAGCTTTTTCAAATCTGGCTGCGCCCACGCCGACCCGGGGGCACCCCGCGCTGGGGTACCAAGCGTTTCCCGAAGCGCGAACGCGCCGGCCGCCTCGTCACTCTGGCAAGCGGGATCGTGGGTGATGGCGAGGCACTGTCGATCGGCGCCGACGCCCGGGTCCTCGCTGCAACGCTTCTTTCGGGACAGGTCGTCGAATATCGGATCCATCCGTCCCGCAATGCATATCTTGCCCCATCGCGAGGCGCCGTCACAGTGAACGGCCAGCGAGTCGCGACGGGCGATGGCATCGCAGCCATTGCCGAGAACAATCTGACGATTGAAGCCACCGAAGACGCGGAGTTCATCCTCGTCGATGCAGCCTGAAAACAAGCCACGCCAACCTATCGGAACCTTCCACCCAATATCGAAATCAAGGAGATATATCATGGACAATACACGCGTTCTTCCCTTGCTCGGTCGCCTTATGATCGGCCTTCCCTTCATGATGAGCGGCCTCGGCAAGATTGCCGCATACGGACCGACGATTGCCTTGATCCAGGCGGTCGGCCTGCCGATACCGCCCCTCGCCTATGCTTGCTCGATCGCGGTCGAGCTCGGTGGCGGCCTGCTCCTGGTCTTGGGTTATCGGGTCAAGCCCGTTGCCGCCGTCATGTCCTTGTTCGCATTGGCGACAGCCGTGTTCTTCCACAGCAACTTCGCCGACCAGAACCAGATGATCCACTTCCTGAAGAACGTCATGATGGCCGGCGGCCTTCTGCAGATTACCTACTTCGGAGCGGGTGCCTTTAGCCTCGACAATCGCCGTCTGCGCGGAGCCGCTCCCGCGACAGATCCTCAACTGGTGCTCAACGCTTAAGCCACGCAATCGAAGCAAAGAGGCCGCGACCCTATCCACCCCGGGGGTTGCGGCCAATTTGTATCAATCCCCGAGGGAGGGCTATCAAATGCAATATGTTATCGCAAACGAAGCCAAGATTCCGGCGCTAGGCTTCGGCACCTATGGCATGCGCGGAACGGCGCTTGTCCAGCTCATCAGTGAAGCGCTCCGCGCCGGTTTCCGCCACGTAGACACCGCTCAGATCTATGGCAACGAGACGGAGGTGGGAGAAGGGATCCTTCGCTCCGGTTTGCGGCGCGCTGATGTCTTCGTTACCACCAAAGTCTGGGTCGCAAACTATTCCAACGACAACTTCGCCCAATCGGTCGATGAAAGCCTGAAAAAGCTGAACACCGACTATGTCGACTTGCTTTTGTTGCATTGGCCGAACGCCGCCACTCCCCTGGCCGATCAGATCGGACTGCTGAACGAAACGGTGAAGCAGGGAAAAGCCCGGCACATCGGCGTCAGCAACTTCAATCGCTCCCTGATAGCACAGGCCGTCACACTGTCTGACCGGCCGCTTGTGGCAAACCAGTTCGAATTTCATCCTTTTCTTGATCAAGACCTTCTGATGACCGCAACCAGAGGCGTCGGCATGACCATCATCGCCTATTGCGCAATGGCCGTCGGGCGGGTCTTTCATGACCCGACGCTCATGCGAATTGCTGAATCTCATGGGCGCTCCATATCGCAAATCGTCCTGCGGTGGCTTGTACAGCAAGGCGTCGTGGCCCTATCCAGGTCGTCGAGGGCAGATCGAATCCGCGACAACGTGGAAGTATTTGATTTCGAACTCACCAGCGCTGAAATGAGCGAGATCGCAAAATTAGCGACACCCGGAAGCCGAATTGTAAATCCTCCCGGCCTTGCTCCAGCTTGGGACTGAGGTCGACCTATACGGCTTATTGCGATCGTCGCCATGACGTGATCCAAGCCA
Organism: Martinezella miluonensis; assembly: GCF_900094545.1. Lineage (GTDB taxonomy): Bacteria > Pseudomonadota > Alphaproteobacteria > Rhizobiales > Rhizobiaceae > Rhizobium > Rhizobium miluonense. Next base: position 63,278 of record NZ_FMAH01000024.1, on the reverse strand, counting down.
ACGCTCCGAGGCACGTCCCTACAGCAATTGCCGGTAACACTGGCTCTCCACACCAACGAACTCCTGTCGTCGTCGCGGAATTCTCAAATTAACTGCTAAAACGAGCCAAAACTGCCGCGTTCTCATATTAAGGGTCAAGCGACAGCATAGACCTACCGAACTTCACTAAGATGATTTCGAAGGCTATCAGTGGAATCGGCGGTGAGGTCTTCGTTCGCAACGATGTGCTGGTTTGCCTTGTTCCACACAGCGAGGACTTCTTCGCCACGCTGGAAATGCAATGGGTTGCCAGCCGTGATCAAGGATGAACCGGTGACGCCGTCAGAGAACGCCAGTCCCACCTTGAGGTGGGCGCCAGCGAAGGCGACATCGGTTATTCTTGCGGCCTTCGAAACCTCATCTTCGCAGCACTTATTGGCCGGCATCTTCAGATGAACATGCTCAGGACGAACAACGATATTTGTTCCCCGACTTGATCCTTCCATGATGTTGGACTCTCCAAGGAACTTTGCAACGAACAGCGAATTCGGGTTGCGGTACAGTTCCGTCGGCGTTCCGACCTGCACGATCTTCCCGCTGTTAAAAACGGCGATACGATCAGACAGCGTTAGGGCTTCCTCCTGATCATGCGTCACGAAAACGAATGTCATTCCGAGCTCGCGATGCATGCGGGCGATCTCGAGCTGCAGCCGGTCACGCAGGCGCTTGTCGAGCGCTCCGAGCGGCTCGTCGAGCAGCAGCGCCCTGGGTTCGTAGACGACGGCGCGGGCGAGCGCGACGCGCTGCTGCTGGCCGCCCGAAAGCTGCCGGGGCAATCGATGCGCGAAATCGCCGAGCTGCACGAGGTCGAGAACATGCCTCACCTTCGCTTCGATCTCCGCCTTCGGGATGCCTCTTTGCCGAAGCGGATAGGCGATGTTCTGGAGCACTGTCATGTGCGGGAAAAGCGCATATTGCTGGAAGACCACGCCGAGGTCGCGCTTATGCGGTTTGAGATTGGTGATATCCTTGCCGTCGATTTCCACCGAGCCGGTGTTGAGCGTGACAAAGCCGGCGATGATGGACAGCAGGGTTGTCTTGCCGGAACCACTCGGACCGAGAAACGTCATGAATTCGCCCGGTGCGATATCCAGCGAAATATCGTCGATTGCCGGCCGTGTGGCGCCCGGATAGTAGCGGGTTGCGTTCGAGATTTTGATCGAGTGCTTTTTCATCATTCTTGCGGAACCGCGTTTTCTAAATCTTGTTGCCGGCTCTGAGCGAGACGAGCAGGAAGACGATCGTTGTGGCGACAACAATGACACTGGAGGCCGCCGATATGGTGGGATCCATGTCCAGAACGATCGAGTTGTACATCTGGACCGGCAGCGTCCTGAGTTTTGGCGTCTGCAGAAAGAGCGCGACGACGAACTCGTCAAACGAACTGACGAAGGCGAAAAGGAACCCTGAGATAACGCCGGGCGCAAGCAGCGGAATCTTGATCCGCAAAAGCGTCGTGATGCCACCGGCACCCAGGCTCGATGAGGCGAGATCGAGCGTGTTGTCATAGCCCGTGAGGCTGGCGGCGACGGTCGTAATCACAAAGGGGATGGCAAGCGCCGTATGCGCGAGAACGAGGCCGGACAAGGTGCCGGCAAGATGCCATTTGAGGAATACGGCATACACCGCGATTCCGATCACCACGCTCGGAACGGTCAGCGGGAGCGAGAAGAAGAGCCTCAACACCGCGCCCGTCCTGCGCGGAATGCGGGTGAGCCCAATGGCCGTGCTGATACCGAGAACGGTGGCAAGGACGGCGGTGAGCGACGCAATCTGCAGCGACTGCAGCAGAGACGAAAGCCACATACGCGACGTGAAAAAATTCTCATACCAACGCAAGGACCATTCCCGTGGCGGGAATTGAAATGTCTCTCCGGCGGTGAAGCTTGCCGGGATCACGACGAAAGTGGGCAGAACAATCAGGATCGCCGTCAGCAGGGTCATTAGCCGCAAAAGGGCGCCAGGTCCGCCTTCACGGCGCGTCGAGAAAAAGGACATCGCGCTCACCTCATTTTCCAGCCATATTGGATTGCAGATCGAGGCGAGCATTCAGCCTGCCGATCAGCGCCATCAAGGCCGCGGCGACCAGCAGAACGATGACGGCAAGCGCACCGGCCCCACCAAAATCGAGCAATGTGTCGACGCGTGTAGCGATCAGTTGCGAAACGAGTGCCTCCTGCGGCGAGCCGAGGATTGCCGGGGTGACGTAGAAACCGAGAGAGATGACAAAAACGAGAGACAGGCCAGCCAGCATGCCGGGTAACGAAAGCGGCAGATAGATTTCCAGAAAGGCTCGCCATCTCGGGGACCCCATGGAAGCTGCCGCGTCCAGCAGGCGCTGGTCGATCCCGCGCATATTGCTGTAGAGCGGCAGGATCATGTAGGGCAACAGGACTTGCGCCATCGCGATCGTCACGCCGGTCGACGTGCGCACCAGCACCACACCCGGCAAGCCGATCCAGGAGAAGGCCGTTTCGATTAAGCCGCCGCGCTGCATCAGCAATGTCCAGGCGAAGCTTCGAGCAATAGCCGAGGTCCAGAACGGCAAAAGGGCTATCGTCATGAGCACGGCGCGCATCCGTGGCGTGACGAGCGTCAGCGTATAGGCATAGGGGAAACCTATGATCAGCGTCACGACTGCGACGATCGCAGCGATACGGAGAGTACGCAGAATAATGACGATCGAGATGTCATCGGTCAGAAGCGATGCGTAATTCTGCAATCCGAACTCGGGATCGGTGAAACTTCGCATCGCGATGGAAAGCAGTGGATAGAGAAAGGTGCCGAGCAATAGAACGGTCGATGGAAGCAGCAGCCAGACCGCGATGTTGATTGGCGCCGTTTTGGTTTTCCGCCCTTCGGAGGCGCGGTTGTTGATAACTGCTTCCATCATTGGGCCTATCGAGACATCCAGGGAGTAACCTTGGCGATGACGGTATTGAGGTTTGCCGCCCACCATTTCACGTTGGAAAGCAGGACCTTGTTTCCGGTCTCATCATGCAGGCGCGGATTGAACGTCTTGTTCAGGTCTGAATAGTCCGGCGCCGCCTTGTTCGTTGCGGCGATGACGCCCGCAAGCTCGGCAAAACGCTTGTTCTGATCGGGATGGGAGACGAACTGAACGAAATCCATCGCCGTCGTCAGGTTTGCCGTGCCCTTCGGGATCATCAGCGCGTCCCAGCCGAGGATCGTCTTGTCCCAAACCGGAGCGATCGGAGCGCCGGCCTTGGCCGATGCGATCACGCGCCCGGTCACGGCAAAGCCCATGTCGGCCTGACCATCGACGAGCGCCTGCTGAAGCGCGCCGTTCGTCTTGGTGAAAATGATCGATGATTTGATCGTATCGAGCTTCTTGAGGGCACGATCGACATCGATCGGATAGAGGCTCTTGGCGTCGACGCCATCCGCCATGAGGGCGTATTCCAGCGTGCCGAGGCTGATATCCGGCGGCAAAACGCGCGTTCCCGGGAAATTCTTGAGATCAAAGAAATCCGCAAGTTTCGTCGGCGGATGATCCTTATATTTCTCGGTATTGTATACGAAGGTCAGGGCGAAGAAATAGACAGGCATGCCGCAATCGCTGACGGAACCCTCGGGAAACTGCGAGGTGTCAATCTTGGAAAAATCCAGCTTTTCAAGGAGCTTGCCGCAATTCTGCTCGGCGAAGGCGGCTCCCTGGTCAACAACGTCCCAGGAGGCGGCTCCAGCCTCGACCATCGCCTTCAGCTTGGCGCCGTCGGGCGGTGAATCGTTTTCGAACTGGACATTCTGGCTGGCCGTATAGGGCTGCTGCCAGGCCTTGATCTGCGAATCCTGCAGGGTGCCCTGATAGGAGACGAAAGTTAGCGACTTTTCCTCCGACCGTGCCTGGCCAACGGCCACCAAAGCGCTCGTGGCGCTGATCATGACGGCCAGTATGGAGCTGCCTATTTTCAACATAAGTTCCTCCTCATTTTGTTCGTTCCGGATCGTTTCCCGCGCAACCTTGCTGAGCGTGCGCTCCCTCCGGTCGCACGGATGTATCCGCCTAGTTTTGTGATGCAATCATGCTGTCGACAGCGTCCCGGTTGCGTTCGAGCTGCTCCAGCAGAGGCTGCACATTGGGCGGCCTTTCCCCTGCGGCAGCGAAGGCTATTGCTTGCCGTGCAAAGGCGAATAATTGACTGGTGACTTTGCCGAGTGGCTTTCTTGCTCGAAGTTCCGCGGCCTGCGCCGCGACCATCAACTCCATGGCAACGATCGACTTGCCTATATCGGCTAGTTCCAGACCGCGCCGGCCGCCGAGCGCGGCAAGCGATGCTCGATCCATGACCCCGTTGGAATGGCTCGAGCTTGCCAACTCGCCGGCCAGGGGAGCAGTCAGTAGCCGCGCTTCCGATGTGATCGACTTGTGGAACAGCGCAACGCCATTGAAGCCCGGGGCGCCAATGCCGTCCTCTTCGATCAGGCCGATCGCAAGGCCGGACCACGTCGTATCGACGAGTTTCGCAAGCCGCTCGGTCGAGCTGGTGACGACCGGCGCGAAAGCAAGCCGCATCACGTCGAGCGCCATGCAGAGCGTGACCATATCGAAGTTCGCTACCGCAGCGAGACCGCCATGCTCCAGCGATATTACAGGGTTGCCCTGGCTTGCGTTCAGCTCACGCTCGATTTGTTGTCTCGAAAAGGAAAGACCGTCCTCAGCCGCACCATGGATCAGCGCCATGGAGCGAAAGCAGAGCGGGTCCTGCAGATTTCTCGGACCGCCTTGCGAAAGGATATAACTACCCTCGATATATTTTTGGATCGCCACGCCATGCCGGTGGAGGCCGCTAAAGGGCCGGGACTGGAGCGCGATATCGGAAACGATTGAAGGATTGGCGGCGTAGCCTTCCATGCTGAGCGCGCCGACCAGCGTCGAAAACTGCAGCAGGCGATGAAGATCGACGAAGGACAGAACCGCGACGGCCGTCGACATGGCGCTGGAATTCAAGAGGGCAAGGGCTTCGCCGGCCTCGAGCTCGATATCATCGAACAGCGCCAATGCGACATCGGCCATAGCAGACATGTCGCTCTGTCCCATAGAGCCCCAGAGATGCATAGCGATCGGTCGATCCGCATTCAGGGCATCCACCAGCCGTTCCGCCAGGACCGGCCGTGCGCCGGTGGTGCCGCTTGCCAGCGAATTGAGAAGGTGCAGAACGGTAGCGCGCGTCACATCCTTGCCGGCGACCGGTCCATGTCCGGCATTGTGCGTCCGCAGCAGACGCCGGCTGAATTCGGCAGTGTTTGCCTGGCTGATGCTGGCCGTGGTCTTCGGACCCACGCTTGTGGTCGCGCCATAGATCCGCTCGCCGCGGCTGATCGCCTCTTCCAATATGCGGCGGCCGCGCGACATGCGTTCGATGGCATCGGAGCTTAGGGCCACTTTGGCGCCACGCCGGGACACGGAAACAGCCTGTTCGATGCTCAGGCTTTGACCGGTGATCTCGACGACATGTTGCTGCGATGATTGCATCTGGAGCGGTCCGCCTGGCCTACCGAAAAATGATGTGTGTGGGACTTTCGACCCGCTCTGCGCAGCCGAGACTGATCTCATGCGCTATCGTGGTCGATGGGTAGGGCATTCAACGTCTGCGAACAACACCATAATCAGCCCGTTTCATTGGATGAAACGAACTGCGGACCTGCAGACACTGCTCTTGCGCGGGATTGGCATAACGATCTAATCGGAAGTGGGAGACCGATCCCGCCTGGTTTGCGTCCGGTGCGGCCCGGTGTTTTCGGCTGTTGGAGGTTTCTGATGACATTCGCGCCTGTTCAAGCGGTGACCAAGGCTCTTGCGGTCCTTGCCGCCGTGAACCAGGGTGGCCTCGTGACGGTGAGGGAAATACATTCGCGTACCGGCATTCCGAAGCCGACGGTCGTGCGGTTTCTGCAGACGCTGATCGCCGCCGGATATGTCAATCAAGATGAGAAAACACGCGGCTACCATGTCACTTCGGCAATCGCCAACCTGAGTTCCGGATTTCATGGCGCTCCGAAAGTCATCGAGGTGGCGCGGTCCTTCGCCGATAAGCTGACGAAGGAGATATTGTGGCCTTGCGCGATATGCACGTTGGATATCGATGCGGTCGTCATCAACTACAGCACGATCCCCGACAGTCCGATTTCGCCCTTTCATGCGTCGCTCGGGCGACGCCTGAGTTTGGGCGGCCGTGCGCTGGGCCGAGCCTATGTCTGCTTTTGCCCGCCCGAGGAACAGCGAATTTTGCGGGATGTCATGCGGGCCTCCCAGGACCCGGAAAACAATCAGATGAGCGAGGGTACGTTCGAAAGAATGGTCACTCGCACGAGAGCGAAGGGGTTTGCGGAACGAAACCCCGAGCTTGAGCCGAAAAGCTCCGGCACGATCGCATTTCCGATCCGCTCAGGCGAGCGGGTCCTTGCGACATTCGGCGTCACTTACTTCAGGTCCGCCTTGCGCGGAAATCAAAACCGGAAAGCCATTATCGAAGCGTTGCGCGAGAATGTCGCGGCCATCGAAGCGCAGTTGCAGGCTTCATGAAGCACCACCAGATCATTGATCGCGCAAGGACGGTTGAAAACCGTATCGTTTGGTCGGGTTACCAGAGAGAATTCGCTCTATCAAGACGCTATCCGAAACCCACATTTTGAAGAGATCCAGCAGATAGGGGATCGTCGGTGGTGTTCCGGGAAACCGCACGAAAGGAAAATCGGTTGCCCACAACAGGCGGTGGCTGTTGGCCTCCACCAAGGCATCGTGGAAGGGCCTGATGGCATCGTAACCGACACCGATCGCGCGCCGGCAGACGGCGAGCTTGACCCAGACGGCATCGTCCCGCACCAATGCGAGGAGGCGCTGGAAATGTGGGTGCTCTAGTCCGAGTTGCGGATCAAAGCCGCCCATATGGTCGAGCACGATCGGAACCCGCGTCTTTTCCAGTTCCGGCCACCGTTCGAGCGTCGTCGATAATGGCGCCCAGATCTCCGCATGCATACCAGCCTCCGCCAAATCGGGCGCGAGTTTCTGGAACAGAGTGTCGAGCGGCACGGTCCCAGGCATGCGGCTGCCGTCAGGCAGCAAGTTTTCGACGAACCGCAGCCCGGCGATGCCCTCCCCTTTGAGAGCCGTAAAACCATCGGCACCGATCGATGCGTCGGCCACGCCGATGCCTCTGGCCTGCGCACCCAGTTTCTTAAGCGTTGCCCTCAACAGATCAAGATTTCGCCCATAGGGGGTCGGCTGGACGAGGACGACATGCGACACGCCCACTCGAGTGGCTTCCGCCACAAGGCTGCTCGCCGGCGAAAATGGCGGCGCGTAGGCCGGGGTATTTTCGAACGGAAACGTCTCCGGGTCGTCAAACACGTGAACGTGGCAATCGCAAACGCCATGTTTGAAGGGAAGCGGATTTGTCCGCGTTTCGGGTCGCATGACGGCATCTCCGTTCGAACGAAATTCGTTGACTGGGTTGAGATCGACGGCCTTTCGGCAATCCAGGGAACTTACCGTCTAATCACGCCCGGTAATCGCTGGCATTGAACACCCAGCCTTTAGCGATGAAGTCCGTTCTCGGCGGCGCGAACACGTCGATGAGAATATGCTGCCCGGTGCCGACGCCCTCCGTCGTGTGAATAAGCTCGGGCGGAATGATCAGCATGCTTTCCGCCGACGCCTTTATGTGCTGATCATCGCGCCAGTGTTCTGCATTGGACGCCCATGGGGTGCGGATATGGTGCATGAAGTCGCCTGCGATCGCGAGGGATCCTTGTTCGAAATCCTCATGCGCATGTGGCGACAGCTTCGTTCGGTCCCTTTGCCCGTCGTATTCGACCCAATTGATACTCATCGTCTCGCTTTGAAAGAACTTCAGTCTCGGGTTGCCGTCCGGGAACGGGACCTCATCCACCTGGTAGGTATGGACGCGCTTGGCATCCTTCGCGAGCCGCTCCATGGGCTTTACGACAGGCAGGACACGTTCATCGAGCGTGTCGTAATCGCTCGCATTGATGATATCGCGAGGGTCGATGTCGGTGCGGCCAGTCGTCAAGACGAAGCATCTTGCAGCTTGCGGCAGGCGAAGCCTGAGCGTGCCGGCCGGTGCGATGGCTATAGAACGGGACGCGACATCCACCGTCTCGAAATCCGTTATCAGCGTCGCGGCGCTTTCGGCAAGGATGAGGATTGTCTCCCGATCGCTATGGATCATATGCTCCGTGGCGTTTGCGCCTCTGACGCATTCGACGGAGAAATTCTGGCCGCGAATGACGGAGCGTCTGGCAGGGTCCTTGGAAAAGTAGGAAAGCGAAACCGGGCGTAAAATCATCGTTCAGACCTCAATAGGTGCTTTCATCGGCGCGCGTGAACTGCCGCTGCAGCTCGAAGCTTGGCTGGGAGATAGCGTATTCGGCGCCGCCCAGGCGCGTGACGGGTTGGGCAAGGGCGGTGTTGAAATATCCGCCGTCTTCAAGGAAGTCGGGCTGGATATGCATGCCGACGACTTTTCCAAAAGTGACGTTTACGTTTGCGCCGCCCAATTCGTTGGTCAACCGGACGATCTCGACGACCTTGCATTCCAGTGCAGCAGGAGACCGAGCGACACGTGGCGCCTTCACATAGATGCATTCCGCCTTTTCCAGTCCGGCATATTCGAATTCATCCATCCCGGCGGGGAGTGGCGCAGAGGTCATGTTCATCTCTTTGACCAGGTCGTAACTGACCAGGTTGAACACGAACTCGCCGGTTTCCCGGACGTTTTTCAGTGTGTCCTTGGTAGGGCGATCTTCTGGCGTGTTGCACGAAAATGCCAGGATCGGCGGCTCATTGGACATGATGTTGAAATAGGAATAAGGGGCCAGATTGGCATTCCCTTTGCTATCCACCGTACTCATCCAGCCTATCGGTCTTGGGGCGATGATCGCGTTCAAGATGCCTCTTTTGTAGGTCTTTAGCGCGATGTCGACAAAGACGGGCTCGGTATTGGGCATAAGAAACTCTCCAGCTGACACGGTGCCCGAGTTGCGCGGCGATCTCACGAAGATCGGAGCGCATGCCGCGATTGGATCGATCGACGTTCTGCACCGTTTCGCCGGACGCTATGCAAGACGAAATTTCGGGACAAGTTCAGAATCCAATCGTTTCAGCTACTGAAACGCGACCAGAAACCGAAACGATGCGTGGCCGGGAGATGTATTGCTGCCCTCCAAGAGATCGTAGGCCTGACGCCATATAGGAGAGCGAGAATGGGTGAACGTAACCCTCATCTTCCTCTAAGGAAGCGAGTTGCGGACCGTCAAAGACTGACGGGCAGCTTCGTAAAAATCCCCAGCCCGTCATCGATCGAAATACTGGCGAGCGCGGGCTTCGATTTCGTCGTGATCGATCAGGAACATGGCGTGTTCGATCGCATGGCCACCGACATAGCCCTGCTCGCCTGTAAAGCCTCAGCCATATCGGGGATTGTCAGGGTGCCCGCCTTGACCCCCGACGGCATACTTTCGGCACTCGACTGCGGAGCTACAGGCATTCTTGCGCCGCATATCGACAGCGTGGATCGAGCAGAAAAGCTGGTCGAAGCGTGTCGCTATAGAGGTGGCCGCCGTGGGTTCTCCGCCGTCACGCGCGCTGGCGACTATGGTGCAAAATCCATGTGGAAACATATTGATGAAGCCGATGGCGGCGTCGCGGCGATCGCCATGATCGAGGATCCTGCCGGGGTCGAGAATATCGAGGATATCGTCGCCGTCGAAGGGTTGGATGCAGTGTTCATCGGGCGAGGCGATCTGACCGTCGCATTCGGCGCGGCCACAAGAGACGATCCGGCGATCGTCAGCGCAGTCGACACGATCATCGATGCTGCCCGCAAGACCAATACGTCCGTGTGGATGATGGTCGATAGCGTGGAGGACATGGCGCCGCTGGCGGCAAAGGGCGTCTCCTCCTTCATCGTGTCTTCGGATCAGGGCATGCTTCGCAATGCGGCGCGTCAAATCATGCGTGGAGCCCAGGTTTTTGTTGAAGGGAAATAGGCATCGATTTGAACGCAAGTCTTATCCGCTGCGCTAACGGGGTCGGGAGCGAGGTCTGCCCGATCGCTAACCCGGCAATGACGTGCCAGTGCCGCCATTCAAAATGCAGCGGGTCTCTCTGTCGAAAAGGTGCAACTGCTCTAGATCGATGGCAAGGCTGACGGCTTGGCCGACGCGCAGCTGGACGTTGCCGGGCAGACGGACAGTCGTCAGTTGATTGCCGTCATGCGCGACATAGGCATAGGTGTCGGAGCCGAGCCGCTCTATGACGTCGATCCTGCCTTCGAGATTGCCCTGCCCCGACGCCAGGATGCCGATATGCTCCGGGCGCGCACCGAGTTTGGCAGCCTCGGAAGGCACCGAAGGCAGTTGCAACAGGCCACCGGAAGCGATCTTCAACCCTTCCGCCGTCGGCTCGACGTCGTAGACATTCATCTTCGGCGAACCGAGAAACTGTGCGACGAAGAGGTTGGCCGGCTTCTCGTAGAGTTCGATCGGCGAGCCGATTTGCTGGATCGCGCCGTCCTTGAGCACTACGATCTTGTCGGCAAGCGTCATCGCCTCAACCTGATCGTGGGTAACATAGATCATCGTTGCGCCAAGCCGCTGATGCAGCCGGGCGATTTCGATGCGCATTTCCGCACGCAGGGCGGCATCGAGGTTCGAAAGCGGCTCATCGAAGAGAAACGCCACCGGATCGCGGACGATGGCGCGGCCGATCGCGACACGCTGGCGTTGGCCGCCGGACAGTTCCTTCGGCTTGCGGTCGAGATAGTTTTCGAGACGCAAGGACGCTGCCGCCGCCTGGACACGACGCTCGATCTCGGCGCGTGGCGTCCGCGCGACCTCAAGGCCGAAGGCCATGTTGGCGCGCACAGTCTTATGCGGATAGAGAGCGTAGGATTGGAATACCATGGACAAGGCCCGGTCCGCCGGCCCAAGCTCGGTGACATCCTCGCCGCCGATCAGGATTTGGCCGGAGGTGACTTCCTCCAGACCGGCGACGAGGCGCAGCAGCGTTGATTTCCCGCTGCCGGAGGGGCCGACGAAGACGACGAACTCTCCATCTTCAATCCGCAGATCGAGCCCGCGGATGATGTCCAGTGCGCCAAAGGATTTTCTTACGTTTTTCAATTCGATAACGGCCATGTCGATCTCTCCGCAGCTTCAAGCCTTGACGCCGCCGGCACCGAGGCCGCCTTGCCAGAAACGCTGCATGACGATGAAAGCAATGATGACGGGAACGATGCTGATCAGCGCACCGGCCAGCACGAGGGTAAAGAGCGCAGCACCGCCGCCGGAGCCAACCGTCGCCGTCGCATACCATTGCGCCAGACCGACGGTGACCGGAAAATATTCGGCCGAACTCAGGACGACCAGCGGCAGGAAGTAATTGTTCCAGGTCGCAACGAAGGACAGGATGAGCACAGTGGCAAAGCCGGGCATCAGCAGGCGCAGCGCCAATGAGAAGAAAATATGCAGCTCGCCCGCACCATCGACTCGGCCGGCATCGATCAGCTCGTTCGGTATCGCATCATCGGCATAGACGCGCATCAGGAAAACGCCGGGCGGATAGACGAGAGACGGAAGAATGACGGCCCAGGGCGTATTGACGATACCGACCTTCGACATCAGCAGGAACAGCGGCACGACAAGGGCCGTTTGCGGGATCATGACTGCGCCGAGGATGATGGCGAAGATCAGGCGCTTGCCACGGAAGTCGTATTTGGCAAGCGCATATCCGGCCATCGTCGAAAACAGAGCGGCACCGATGCCGGCGGTTGTCGCATAGATGATGGTATTGAGCAGCCAACGGGCGAAGATGCCGCCCTGGAAGCTGAAGACCTGCCCGATATTTTCCACCAGTTTGAAGTCGCTTGTGAACCAGAGGCCGAATGTCGTGAACAGATCGTTATTGGATTTCGACGCCGATACCAGGACATAGAAGAGCGGCAAAGCCGTATAGAACCATATGACCAGCAGAATGGCGGACAGCATCCAGCGATTGCGCCGGAACGAGGGGGAGCGCTTGGACTTGCCGACGATGGTCATGCGTTGCCCCTGCGGTTGACGATCAGCATGAAGGCATAGGAAATCACGGCAGTCACTGCGCCTAAGACGAAGGAAACGGCAGCGGAATAATTATATTGCTGATTGGCGAAGGCGAGCGTGTAGGCATAGTAGTTCGGCGTATAGGAATTGGTGATGCTGAGCGGTGCCAGATTGCGCAACAGATAGGGTTCCGAGAAGAGCTGCAGCGAACCGATGATCGAGAAGATGATCGTGACGACGACCATCGGTGCGATCAGCGGAAGCTTGACGCGCAGCGCGTAGATAAAGCTGCTGGCACCATCCATCGACGCTGCCTCTTCCAGATCCGTTGGGATCGCCTGCAGCGCGGCAAAATAGATGATCATCTGGTAGCCGGTATATTCCCAGTTTGCGATGTTGGCGATCGACGGGAGGATTGTGATCGGCCCGAGGAAGTTTGGCGCCGGAAGGCCGATGGCATTGGCCAGTTGCGTGAACGGACCAAAAGCCGGGCCGTACAAGTAGCCCCATATGAGGGTCGCGATGACGGCAGGCACGGCATAGGGCAGAAACAGGCTGACGCGAAAAAAGCTCTTGGCATAGACGGTGCCGCTGTCGAGGATAAGTGCGATCAGCAGTGCGATCGCGACCATTCCGGGGATCTGGATGGCGGCGAATTTCAGGAGAACGATGACGCCCTGCCAGAATTTCGGATCGCCCAGGGCACGGACGAAGTTATCCGCCCCGACGAACTTGGTGCCGGCGACCACGGTCGTCTTGTAGACCGCCAGGTTAAGCGCATAGAGCATCGGCGCGATCAGGAAGGCGACGAACAGCAGCGCGAAGGGGGCAAGAAAGAGGAAAGGTGCCAGTCTCTTGCCCACGCGGCGGCGGCGTTTGCGGCTGATAGGACCGGCCATCTGCTTTATCTCCGGCTGCGAAATGTGCCCGCGCCGAAGCGCGGGCTTGCGAATGAGCATGCGGGTGCCTGCAGCCCGCATGCCGGTACTCACCCCTTGGAAACGGTGTAACCCTGATCGGAGCAATAAGCGCTGACGACGTCCTGCAGGCGATCGAAGGCGTCGCCAAGCGATCCCTTGCCGCCGATGGAGGCGGAAAGCTCCTGCTGCACCTGACCAGCGAGATAGTCCTGGAACGGCGCATATTGGAACGAGGAGTCGACGTGCTTGGCCGCTTCGACGAAGACCGCGTTGACCGCCTGGCCACCGTAGAGATCGTATTTGTGATTGATCAGTTCGGGATCCGCGACGAGCTCCTTGAGCACGGGGAAGAGAAACTGCTTGGTGTTCCAGAGGCGTGAGGCTTCGGGATCAGCACCGAGGAACATCGCAAGCTGCGTCGCTTCCTTCGGATGTTTCGTCGTCTTGAACACCGCGAACGTGGAACCACCAAGATTGGCGGAAACGTATTTTCCCTCATCCCACTGCGGCAGGGGAGCCGCACGCCAGTGACCGTTGCTCTTCTTGGCGAATTGCGGAATGAACACCGCGCCCCAGGCACCGGTCATCCATGAGGCATAGGTCCCTTCGTCGAGGCCGGTGAACCAGTCTGTGGTCCAGACCGGAGTTTTGACGCCGACGGCCTTGGCATCGATCAGATCCTGCCAGAAGGCGGCCCATTTCTTCGCGATCGCATCGTTCAGATTGAGCTTGAGATCGGTGCCCTTGAGCTCGAACGGCTTCCAGCCCGCCTGGGCCAGAAGCGCGATGACCCAGCCGCCGTCGGCAGTACCGCCAAAATTGGTGAGGTAGGTATCCGGCGATGCCTTGCTCAGCGCTTTCGAGCTTTCGGCAAAGGCGGCCCACGTCTTCGGCACCTCGATTTTATGCTGCTCCAGCACGTCGGCTCGATAGAGAATGCCCATCGGGCCGGAGTCCCACGGGATACCGAAAACCGCATTGCCGTCGGAGGCGGAAGCCCAGGTCCAGTCGATGAACTTGTTCTTGACGTCATTCGCGCCGTGCTGGCCCATATCGAGGAGCGCCTCGAGCTGCCGGAAGCCGGGGATATTGGTAAACTCGACCTGGCCAACGTCAGGCAGGCCCGTGCCTGCCTGGATCGCATTGCGCAGCTTGACATATTCGTCAGGCCCCTGCCCGGCATTCTCGAGTTTGACGCTGATATGCGGAAAAGCCTTGGTGAACAGATCGATCTCCGCCTGTGTATTCGGGGTCCAGGCCCACATCGTCAGCTCGACCTTCTCTTGCGCGGCGGCGGATGAGCCGATGCCGGAAAATGCGGCGGCAGCTGCGCCTACGCCAGCCGCCTGCAGCAGCTGACGACGGCTCAAGGCGATCTGGATGGCGTCCCTTTTCATGTCGTTGGTCATTGCATGTCCTCCCACATTCAACGAAACCGCCCCTTCCGGATCGGTTCTTTCGTGATGACGCGCAATTCATCACGCGCAATTTGCGTTGTCAATTGCGCAATTTGCGGACATGTGCGAAATATGTCGCAAATTTCGTATATGCAGCGACAACAACGCCGTTGATATCGATGTGCGGGGATGGATTTCTCCCGGGAATCCCGTGATTATCGGGGATAAATTGAAGGGTAGGCATTTGACTCGTTCACCTAAGTCCAACGCAAATCAGCTTGAAATTGCCAAGGCGGCCGGAGTTTCCGTCAGCACCGTGTCGCGCGCACTCTCGGATGCGCGTGGGATCAGCGATGAGCGGCGCATGCAAATTCGCAAGATTGCGGAGGATGCCGGCTATCTCGGCCGGCCTCGAATTGCGGCTCAGCCGACGAGCCACCTGCGGGCCTATGTGACCGGCAGCCTGGCGACAGGAGGATTGGCACCCTTCTATGAGGCCGTTATCGCGGGGTTGCGCGACAAGGCGCACGATGGTGGCTACAGCCTTTCGATCCGCATGGTGGATGAAACTTCGCTCGGACCAGAACGGATGCAGCGTGATCAGGAAAAGGAAGAGGCCAATGTGACGATTTTCGTCGGCATCGACCTCACCGATGAGCTGGCCGGATATTTTCTCAACGGAAGTCACCGCGCGATCCTCGTCAACGGATATGATCCCGAGATGCGCTTCGACTGTGTCGCACCCAATAATTTTTACGGCGCACGTATGGCTGGTCGGGCGCTGCTTCAGGCCGGCCATAGAAAACTGCTTTATATTCATGATCATACGCGTTGGACGACGACTCAGCGCCGCCGTGGTTTCTACGCAGCACTGGAGGACTTTCCCGACGCTTCTTGCACGGCGATCGGGGTCGCTAACGGTGTTGACACGGCACTCCTGGCGGAAGTGGAACGACGAGCCAAGGGCGAAGCGGACTGGACCAGCGTGTTCTGCGCCAACGATATGGGTGCATTCCGACTGATGAGTGCACTCGAAGCCGCAGGTCTCAGCGTTCCGGGAGAAATTTCGGTCATTGGCTTCGACGATCTGCCCTATGCGGCGATGATGCATCCCCGGCTGACGACTATGCGGGTCAACTGCTTCGAAATGGCCCATCAGGCTATTCTTCTGGCGCAGCGGCGGATCGCAGAGCCTGACGTCATGCCCGTTCAGCTGGAATGCGCCGTCACGTTGCAGCCCGGCGCGACAATTGCGCAATTTGCGTAAAATAGAGAAATATTCGTTCTTATATTGCGCAATTTGCGTTTATATGCGATCTCCTAGCGCGAATGGCCTAACTGCCATTCGGCATTTGCGGGCTTTGTTCCGCCAGGAGTTCGCTGTTGACATCGCCCCGACTGATTAGACCCTCGCCAAAGCTCAGCTTTGCTTTCGGCCCGCTCGGGATAGAGAAGTTGTTTTCTCATGCGGACCTCAATCGGCTTGAAAACTTCTGCCGCATCGTTGCCGGCGAACCTCTCAGGGAGTTTCATAGTGAGGTTGCGAGAGCACAGCTCGCCGATACGGATATCCTAATCACCGGTTGGGGTTGCCCTGCCATTGATGCTGCCGTTTTGGAAACTGCACCGTCTCTGAAGCTCGTAGCGCATGCGGCGGGTTCAGTGAAACACCTCATCGGGCCTGCCCTCTTCGAAAGGGGGATCGCGGTGACGAATGCCGCGGCCGCCAACGCGGTTCCCGTCGCGGAGTTTGCGCTGGCTGCGATCCTCTTCGCCAATAAGGATGTCTTCCGCTTCCGGCAACTCTACGCGCAGCAGCGGCGCTCGCTCGAGATGCATCAATCCTTCGACGGCGATAGCGGCAGCTGGCACAAGAAGGTCGGCATTGTCGGCGCCTCTCGAATTGGCCGTCGGGTCCTCGAGTTCCTTCGGCCGCACGATATGGACATTTTGCTTTACGATCCGCTCATCAGTGCCGCCGAAGCCGAGCAATTGGGTACTCGGCTAGCGTCTCTTCTCGAACTCATGGCCGAGTGCCAGACCGTGTCGCTGCACGCGCCACTGCTGGCGGCGACGCAGCATATGATCGATGCCGAAATGCTCGCCCGAATGCCGGATGGCGCAACGCTGATCAATACCGCGCGCGGCGGCCTTGTTGATCAGGCGGCGCTGGAAGCCGAGCTTTCGCGCGGCAGGCTGTCTGCCATTCTCGATGTTACGGAGCCGGAGGTGCTTGCTCCGACATCGCCGCTCTACGAGCTGCCGAATGTTGTTCTAACCCCGCATATCGCCGGCGCGATCGGCAATGAGCGGCAACGCCTGGGCCGACTGATTACCGACGAGATCGAACGCTTCGTCGCTGGCGACCCATTGCAACACAAGCTGACTTTGGAGGGACTGCGCTACCAGGCATGAGATGCCGGACGCGCAGACCGCCTGGGATTTCATATCGTGAGGATAGACAGATGTCCGCATTCCCCTTCATCACACCTCGTCTCGACGATCCGCGGCTATTGCAGGAGCGCCGTTATGGCATGGTGATCGACGGTAAATCCGTTCCCGCCCTTTCAGGAGAGACGATTGCGCGTGAAAGCCCGGCCCATCCCGGCCACATCGTCAGCATCATCCCGAAAGGCAGCCGCGACGATGCCGAGGCGGCAATCGCCGCTGCACGTCTAGCATTCGACAACGGCCCCTGGCCAAGGATGACCGGCGGTGAGCGCGCCCGCATCATGAATCGCGTCGCCGACCTGATCGAGGCGAATATAGAGGAATTGGCTATCATCGAAGCGCTGGAGGTCGGCAAGGCCATCAGCCAGGCTCGCGGAGAGATGGGCTTTTCCGTCAGTCTTTGGCGCTATGCCGCCGGCCATGTCCAAGGGCTGGAGGGCGAAGCCCATAATGATCTCGGCCCGAATACGATCGGCCTCATCCTTCGGGAGCCCGCCGGCGTCGTCGGCCTGATAACGCCATGGAATTTTCCACTGCTGATCGGCTCGGAGCGCATCCCCTGGGCGATCGGCGCGGGTTGCACCGTTGTCATCAAGCCGAGCGAATTCACATCGGGCTCGACGATCCGCATGGCCGAACTTGCGCTTCAGGCCGGATTGCCCGAGGGCGTGCTGAACGTTATCACCGGATATGGAGCCGATGTCGGCCAGATTCTGGCGGAGCATCCGGATGTCGATGTCGTCAACTTCACCGGCTCGCAGCGCGTCGGGCGCCTGATCGGCGCCATTGCCGGGCAGAATATCAAGAAGGTCGGGCTGGAGCTCGGCGGCAAGGGACCACAGGTGGTCTTTGCAGATGCGGATCTCGATGCAGCGGCCGCAAAGATATCGGGCGGCGTCTTTCATTGTTCCGGGCAGGTCTGCATCTCCGGCAGCCGCCTGATCGTCCATGAGAGCGTCGCCGATGCGCTTCTGGAAAAGGTTCAAGCGGTCGCTGCGCAGATCGTCACGGGAGATCCCTTGGATGATCGGGTCCATGTCGGCGCCCTCATCCACCAGGGGCATCTGGACAAGGTTGCAGGCTATGTCGAGCAGGGCAAGGCTGACGGCGCGCAGCTGCTGGTCGGCGGCAACACCTTGGGCAAGGCCGGCGCCTTTTATGCCCCGACGATTTTCACCGATGTCACGCGACAGATGACCATTGCCCAGGACGAGATCTTCGGTCCCGTCTTGACCACCTTCCGCTTCAAGACCGCAGAAGAAGCGATCCGCATGGCCAACGACACACCCTATGGCCTCTCTGCCTGCGTCTGGTCGAGGAATATTTCGACGGCCTTCCAGGCTATCCGTCGCATCAAAGCGGGGCGCACCTGGATCAACGGCATGGGAGATGGCGCTCCGCAGCTAGCGATCGGCGGCTACAAGCAGAGCGGTGTTGGTCGCGAACTCGGCAAGCACGGTTTCGACGAATATTCCGAGCTAAAGAGCGTACACGTCTCGCTCTCAGCCTTTCCAGGATAGTCGCAAGTCCGGGCTATTGGGGAGAGAAGCCCGTCCAAAGAGCTTCTCACCTTGTGTCTGCTAAGCCTGTACTTTGCGGCAGCGCCTCGACCTGCCGGGATCTGCGTGTGCCGCCACCGCCATCGCAACAGCCGCCTTGGTGGCTCTAAGATGACGTTCGTGTCTATCAATATCATTCGAAACTCATCGGCTCGGTGGTCGCTTTGTCGCAAACACCTTGTAAATCGGCGACGTCTTCATTGGAAAGACCCGCCTTGCGGCTGATCAATGCCAGGAGCGAGCTTAACTTGACGCGCACTGCTCGCCGCACTGCGGCTTCAGCGCTTCGTCTCAACCCGTCATCCTATTGCAAGCCTTTTCCGCATCGCCGTCACGACATCCCATCCGGCCAATACCGCGTACCGCGCGCCCGTTTGGGCGAACGGCTGATAACACGTTTGAACGCATGGCTGAGGGCGCTCTCGTTCGCATAACCGGGTGACTGAGCCAAATTTGCCAGCGAGACTCTGCCTTGACGAAGAGCACGGTCCGCCAGCAGCATCCGCCACTCTGTCAGATAACCGACCAGGCCGACACCTGCGGCAGCTTTGAAGTGAAGCGCAAACGTGGCCCGCGACATACCAGCCGCCTTCGCCAATTCACCCACTTGAACCCTTTAAACTCAACCGGTTTTGGCCAGACTTTTTCGACCCATTTTGAATAGTCCCTCGATTTTCATCAAAGAGTTCAAGTGTGACGCAATGCGTCAGATCAATGAACGGGTTATTCAGCTCGCCAAGCATCAACAAGCAGAACGATGTTCAGTAACGCAGCATCAGCCCTTCCCAAACCATGTTCGCGACTATAGTCTCAGCATAAATAACTAAGGGGGATTGATGGCTGCGACGACAGATATCAAATCGCTGAAACACCAGCCCGGCAAATCCCTTGCGATGCCCCTTGCTGCGCTGGGTATCGTCTACGGCGACATCGGCACAAGTCCTCTCTATGCTCTGAAAGAGGCGGTCAAGGCCGCCACGAACGGCGCGCCGGCGGACGCTCAGGCAGTGATCGGAGCCGTGTCCCTGATCTTATGGGCCTTGATCTTCATCGTCTCGCTGAAATACGCCGTGCTCATCCTCCGCGCCGACAACCGCGGTGAAGGCGGAATTGTAGCGATGCTGGCTCTTCTGCACGCCCGCGAAGCTCCCGCCCGCTCACCACGGGCGGCCCTGCTGGTCGTGGGGCTCGTGGGTGCAGCACTCCTCTACGGTGACGGGACGATCACACCTGCAGTATCGGTCCTTTCGGCGGTCGAAGGCCTGAAGGTCGATGCACCCTCGCTTAACGCCTATGTCGTTCCGATTACCATTATCGTCCTCGTCGGCTTGTTTGCCGTCCAGCGATACGGAACCTCCTCTATCGGCCGTATCTTCGGCCCGATTATGCTCCTCTGGTTCATCGTCATTGGGTTGCTCGGCCTCAAGGGCCTGCTGGAAGGCCCCTCGATCCTCGCTGCGGCAAACCCGTTCAATGCCTTGGAGTTCATGATGCAGGTGAGTTGGGGCGGCAGGTTTGCGATTCTTGGCGCCGCATTTCTCGCCGTAACTGGCGGCGAAGCGATGTATGCGGATATGGGGCATTTCGGACGTGGGCCGATCCGTACTGCGTGGTTCGCTGTCGTTCTTCCAGCCCTGGCGCTCAACTATTTTGGCCAGGGCGGTCATCTGCTCGCCGATCCGAATGCGATTGACAATCCGTTCTTCCAGCTTTCACCGGATTGGGCGCACTATCCGATGGTGTTCTTTGCGACTGCCGCGACTGTCATCGCCAGCCAAGCGATCATCTCAGGTGCGTTCTCTCTCACTCAGCAGTCCATTCAGCTTGGCTTCTTGCCGCGCATGCATGTGAAATATACGGCTGCGCACGAAATCGGACAGATTTACATTCCCTTCGTCAATACACTCCTGGCAATCGGTACGATCGCCGCGGTGCTCGTGTTTCGTTCGTCGGATGCGCTTGCCGGGGCCTACGGCATTGCGGTTTCCGCACTTATGATCATTACGACCATTTTGGCGGCCCTGATCGCGCGGCAATGGGGTTACAATCTGTTCGCTGTCATCGCCGTAAACGGCACTTTCTTCATTATCGACGCCGTCTTTTTCTCCGCGAACAGCATGAAATTGTTCGAAGGCGGCTGGTTCCCGCTCCTGCTCGCTGCCCTTATCGCCTTCATCATGCTCACTTGGCGGCGGGGCGAACAGATCGTGGAAAAAATGCGAATGGGGCTGCGACACCCCGAAGAGGAGATGCGCCTTAAGATCGCAAATCCGAAACTCATCCGTTTGCCGGGAGTCGCGACCTTCCTCACGTCCGCAAAGACCGGCATGCCGCTGGCCATGGCAAATTTCCTGCGGCATAACCACGCCCTCCATGAGCGCATTCTTCTCGTGACCGTGGAATCGAGCGAACAGCCTAGAGTGACAGACGAGACGCGGACGCAGGTGTCCGATCTCGGCTTCGGCGTAAGCCGCGTCGTCATAAGCTACGGTTTTACGGAACAGCCGGATGTCCCGAAGGCAATTCGCGCAGCCGTTTTCGATAGAAGTTTGGATGGTTTCGATCCGGAAACGATCTCTTATATTATCGGGCGAGAGACGATCATTCCGTCTGGACATCCGCACACGATGGCTTATTGGCGCGAAATCCTATTCGCATTCGTACAGCACAATTCGGAGCGAAGCGCCGTCTGGTTCAAAGTACCGGCAAGGCAAGCGATCGAGTTCGGAACGGAAATCGAGATATAGCGACCCATAGACTTGCGCAATGAGACCTCCACCCCGCTCGCTCGCTGGCCAGCAACGCAGGTAGGGTGGACCGTCAACGCCTTGGGCGGCAACGATACCGTCCATGGAAGCGCGTACAACGACCACATCGATGGACGTCACCAGCCGCCGTCGATCCCGATGTTCTGACCGGAAACCATGTCTGACGCGGGAGACACGAGAAACAGCACCAGCTCGGCGATGTCAGCGGGCTGGATACGTGATTTGATCGACTGATTTTGAAGAATCCAGTCGTTATATTGCTGCAGCCGATCGCCGAAGACCCGTTCCTCCGCCTCTGACACCACGGCGCCGGGCGAGACGCAATTGACACGAACGCCATGCGGTCCCAGTTCCCGCGCAAGCGACTTCGTCAGGCCATATATCGCGCCCTTCGACGCGACATAGGGTACATAGCCATCCCAACGGCCGTTGAGCGTCAGCGAGCAGAAATTGACGATCTTGCCGTAGCGCTTTTCCTTCATTTTAGGTGTAACGGCGCGTGTGAGCGCAAAGGCTGCCGAAGAATTGACCCGCAACTGCTCCTCGTACTCGTCCAGCGAAAACTCTTCGAAGGGTTTGTTGATGATCAGCGCAGCGTTGTTGATCAGGATATCGATACCTCCATGCGCGTCGGAAAGCCCTACCACGTTCTTCTCGCTCGCCGAGAGATTACCCAGATCCTGCTTGATATAGAGAACCTCGCCGTGGCTCTCCGCTGCAATCCTGGAAGCAAGGGGCTCGCCGGCATCGGCGTCAGCGCGGTCAAGCATGAGTATCCGTGCGCCGGCACCCGCCAACCGGCTGGCCTGAGCGCGCCCCAATGTCCCGAGTGCACCGGTCAGCAGAACTGTCTTACCCGATAGCGTCAGCATCTCAGCCTCATAATAGATCGTGGACTTCGTCGATCGAGGTTTCCGCAGTCGGCCGATCGAAAACGACCTCCCCGCGCGCCATCGCCACGATCCGATCGCAGGATTGGAAGACGTGCTGCATGTTGTGGGAGATGAAGATGCCGGTTAGACCCTGCGCTTTCAGGCCGCGGACAAAACCGATGACCTTGTTCGTCTCTTTGACCGAGAGATGGTTGGTTGGCTCGTCGAGGATCAGCACCTTCGATTTGAAATGCATCGCTCGCGCTATTGCCACGCCCTGCCGCTGACCGCCCGAAAGCTCGCCCACGAGCGCATCCGGCGAGCGCAGATGCAGATCGACATCGGCGATCGCCTTGATGCTTTCGTCTCGCATGCGCTTCTGGTCCATGATGCCGAAATTACCCATGCACCACTTCATCGGCTCGCGGCCGATGAACAGGTTGCGAGCGATCGACATCGTCGGGACCATGGAATTGTATTGATAAATCGTCTCCAGCCCATGATGCATGGCATCCTTTGGCGAGCGGAAATTGACCTGCCTGCCCTCGATCAGGATCTGACCCTCATCCTGGTGATGGACGCCCGAGAGGATTTTGATAAGCGTCGATTTTCCCGCGCCATTATCGCCCACCAGGCCGACGGATTCGCCGCGCTTGATGGTCAGCGAAACGTTTTTCAGCGCATGCACGCCGCTATACCACTTCTGCAAGTTGCGGCATTCGATGATCGGCAGTGTCATTTATGTGCCTCCACCTTGATCTTGCGGGATATCTTGCCCATCCAGGCATTGGCGATGACGGCAAACATGGTGAGCATGCCAATCGCGAATTTGAACCAGTTGGCATCGACACGCGAGAGCACCAGGCCGTTGTCGATAGTGCGGATGAGCAACGTGCCGATGATCGCGCCGAACACGGTGCCGATACCGCCTGCCAGGGCCGTCCCGCCGATAACGGCAGCTGCCACCGCCTGCAGCTCCAACCCCTCCCCGATCGAGGGCAGCGGCGAGCCAAGGCGCAGTACTTGCAGCAGGCCCGCAAAGCCCGCCAGCATAGAGCAAAGCATGAAGCAGACGATCTTCACACGCCGGACAGGGATGCCCATCGATGCCGCCGCTTCATTAAAGCCGCCCACCGCCCGGATCCAGTTGCCGAAGTTCGTCAGAGACAGGAAGGCGGCGGTGAGAATTGCTATCAGCGCAAACCATAGGAAGGACACGCGCAGGATCGCCCCCTGCCAGATATAGTCGGTGAAGAGCCAGGTCGGCAGATCATCTGGCAGAAGCGGCGGAAAACCGCCAGAAATAACGATCGTGAGGGAACGGGCAATAAACAGCATGCCGAGCGTGGTAATGAAGCTCGGGATCGAGAACTGCAGCGTGATATAGCCGTTGATGAGGCCGATGAATGCGCAGATCAACAGCCCTAACAGCAAAGAGAGGCTGAATGGAATGCCGTCGTTCAACATGACTGCCATGGACATAGGCATCAATGCAAAAACAGAACCGACGGAAAGATCGAACTCGCCGCATATCATCAATATCGTAACGCCGATGGCAACGAGCGCCATCTCCGGCAGCAGCCCCATGATGCCACGTATATTCTCAAACGACAGCAGCACGCCGTTTGACTTGATCTGGAACAGGACGATCAGGATAATCAGCAGAGCAAGCCCCGCCAACTCCGGCTTGTCGAGATAGACTTTTAGAAACCGCTTCATCAGCATATCGCTCGCGATGGTGCGGCGCCCTACTCCACAGAGCAAGACGCCGGTGGTCATTGGACGGTTCGGTTAACGCAAGCCGCGCTTGGACATTTCCATGATTATCGGAACATCCTTGGGCGTGACGATGCCCTGTCCGGTGTCGATATCCGAAGGGGTCAAGCCGGCAGTCTTCCATAGATAGGCCTGCATGACCGGCATGAAGCCTTGCATATAGGGCTGCTGGTCGACCTGCACCTGCACATAACCTGCCGTCATCTGCTGCAGGACTTCCGGCACGAGATCGAAACCGCCGAGAAGCACTTTGCCCGGCTTGATGCTGCGATCCTTCAGTACCTTGGCGACACCTGCATCCCAATAGCCAGTGTCGAAATAAGCCGTCGTATTGGGATTGGCATTAAGATAGGCGCCAATGCGATCGGCGGTGATGGCGAGGTCAGTAGCAGAGTCGATGCGCGAGATGTTGATCTCGCGATCCTTGTGCTCGGCCTTGTATTCCTCGAGGAATTTGGTGACGCCGGCAGCGCGCTGTTCGGACCATGTCTGGCCGGGAGCGTTGACGCCTACTAGCAGATTGAGCGGGCCGTCCTTCGGGAAATTCAGCGATTGGGCTTTGGCAAGCGAGTAGCCGGCCGCAACGAAACCCTGGCCGATGAAGGCCTTGCGCGCGTTGCCCTTCGCGCCCTGACTGTCGTCGACATTGACGGCAAGCACGAGAATGCCGGCATCGATGGCTTCCTTGATCGCGGCGTCGTAAGCCTTGTCATCGACGATGGCGACGAAAATCGCGTCCGGCTTGGTGGCGATTGCCGCCTGCAGGTTGGCGACCGCCTGTTCGACCGACCCTTCAGTTTGCGTCAGCACAAGCTGGCAGTTGGCACCGACGCGCGTGCAAGCATCGTCAAAGCCCTTCTTGACCGACTGCCAGAATGTATTGGAGGCCGAAGAGTGGCTGATGAATGTGACGTTCAGTCCTGCCGCAGAAGCACCGGATGCCATCAAAGACAGGCCGAGCGCCGTGCCGGCGATCATTTTCTTAAGCATGCTTTCCTCCCTTGTTTTGCAGTAATTTGTGCTGCGATCACTCCGTGTCGTCGAACAGCTCCGCGCGCGAGCGGGCGATTTCGGGCAAGGACGTCAGTATCTCTCTCAGATGCAGCCGGATCGCCTCCTCCGCGGCGGCCTTGTCGCCGGCAGCAATACCGTCGACTATTCTTTCATGCTGTTCGATCAATCGACCGATATGCAGGTCGTCGACGGAGAGAAAGCGTACGCGGTCCATCTGTGCCTTGACGCTTTCGATCACGCTCCAGGCATAGGCCTTGCCGGCGGCGGCGGCGAGCGTGTGATGGAAGAGTTCGTCGAGCCTCAGAAAGGCGGCGCGATCATCATGCGGGACCTTCCTCTGCTCGGCCAACTGCCGACGCAGCTCCGCTATCGTTTCCGGCGCATGGCCTTCGGCAACCAGGCGGACGATATCGGCCTCGATCGCCTCGCGCACGAAACGCACGTCCATGACCGAAGCCACGGAAATCTTGGTGACGAAGGTGCCTCGCTGCGGCAGCACCTGCACCAGCCCCTCCTCCGAGAGCTTGATGAAAGCTTCACGCACCGGCTGGCGGCTGACCGATAGAGACTTTGCGGCATCGGATTCCGACAGCCGTTCTCCCGGCAGAAGCTCGGCCTGAATGATCCGCTCGCGCAGGATGCGATAGACCTGCGGCCCTACGGATTCGCCTATCGCAACCACTTTGGCAGGTTTGGCGTTCGGCATGCAGCTGCTCTCCCTCCCGATATCGGTCTAATGTGGATTGTGTACTAACCTACTACCATACAAGTCAAGCATTTTTGCCGGATCTAAGCGCCGACCTTCGCCATGCGCCGATAAACATTGAACTTTTTATCAAGATCTTCGGCCAGCTCGACCCCATGACCGGGTCCTGGCGGAACGGTGATCATCCCGTTGGTCACCGTCGGCAACTGCGTCGTGAGATCGGCATACCAGGTGCGGTAATAGGCGCGCACGCTCTCCTGCACGAGCGCGTTCGGCGCGTTGAGCGACAGATGCGTTGACGCAGAAAGAACCACCGGTCCGGTGCAATCATGCGGCGCTACGGGCAGATGCCAGGCCTCGGCCATCGTTGCGATCTTCTTTGCCTCGGAGATGCCGCCGCACCAGGAGAGATCGAGCATCACGATGCCGGCGCTGTCGGTCTCCAGCAGATCGCGAAAAGCCCAGCGGGTGGCTAGCGTCTCGGAGGCACACAAAGGTGCAGAGCTCGCGGCCGCATAGCGTTTCAGACTGGATAGTGAATCCATCTTGATGGGGTCTTCATGCCAGAAGGTGCCGAAAGGTTCGAGCGCACGCGCGATCCGGATCGCCGGCGTGAGCTGCCACATCGAGTGGAACTCCACCATGATGTCCATCTTGTCGCCGACCCGCTTGCGGATCTTCTCGAAAGGTTCGAGCACTTTGCTTAGATCAGGCCCGGAAATATATTGGCCTCCGCTTGCCTCCGCCGCGATGTCGAACGGCCAGATCTTCATCGCCGAAATACCTTCGGAGAGCAGATCTTCAGCCAGTTCGTCGGCCCGTTCGAGAAAGCCATTCAGGTCATCATAATCGCGACGAGGACCGCCGAGCCCGTAATTGCCGGTCTGCTGGCCGCTTGCCTCACGCATATAGGTGTTGCCCGCGCAGGTATTGTAGGTCCGGATTTCGCGGCGCGAGAAACCGCCGAGCAATTGCGCGATCGGCAGGTTCGTGACCTTTCCGAACAGATCCCACAGACCGATATCGACAGCCGAATTGCCGCGCATTTCAACGCCGGTAGAGCGGAAGCCGAGGTAACCAGTCAGATCCTTTGAAATCTTGTCGATCTGAAGCGGATCCCGGCCAAGCAGCTTCGGCGCAACGACCTCATGGATATAGGCTTCCACCGTTTCGGCCATGAAGAAGGTCTCGCCAAGTCCGACGAAGCCCTCGTCGGTATGGATTTTCACCCAAAGGATATTCGGGAATTCCTTGACGCGAACGGTTTCGAATGCGGTGATCTTCATCAATAGACACCCGCCGCCAACAGGGCTTTCACGGTGAGATCGAAATGCTCGACCATCGCCGCCTCGCCCTTGGCCGGATCGCCGTTGGCGATTGCTTTGGCGATGGCGAAGTGACCGTCGATACTCTCCTGCCGCGTCTCGTTGCTGCCGCGGCTCGCCCAGCCGATCGGCCAGGTGTGGCGTGTCACGACATGGAAGGAGCCGACAATCAGCGAAAACATCGGGTTCTTCGAAGCGACACCGATCGCCTCGTGAAAGGCGATATCATGCTCCATGACTTTCTGCGGATCATTGAAATCGCGCTGCATTGCTTCAGCAAGCGCGTAGATTTCCGCGGCCTCGCGGTCAGTCCGGCGCAATGCGGCAAGCGCAACCGTCCGCCTCTCGATCGTTCGACGCACATCGAAGATCTGCTGGATCGTCGCCTGGTTCGTGTGAACCGCATGGTCGGTGATCATCGCCAGCACATCGGCCTTCGGCGCCGCCACCCGCGCCCGCCGCCCGTTGCCGATATCGATCAGCGTCAACGCAGCAAGCGAGCGATAGGCTTCGCGCACGATCGTCCGCGATGTGCCCGTCAGATCGGCAAAGGCACCTTCGCTCGGCAATTCATCGCCAACCTGCAGGCCATTGTCGCGGATATAGGCTTTGACCGACGTCATGACGCTGCCGAGCAATCCTTCGGCCCCGCCCTGCTGCACTCCGGCATCCCTCGTATCAGAAGAGAGTTCCATCAAGCTCTTCCCCAACCTGTATGATAGGTATAATTTAAGCTTGATTTAGATTGCCGATTACCTATTGTCAAGCTTCAGTTTCGTGGAGCCCTTGGGGAGACACATGCAGGTCGGCATTTTCTTCGAAGCACAAGACGTCGTCGGCGAGAGCGTCATCTGGTCGAGCGAGGAGAACGCGCTCTACTGGGTCGATATTGGCGGCAAACGCATCCATCGGCTGGAAGTGAAGACGAGCCGGCATGAGACGTGGTCAACTCCAGATTTCCCGACGTCGATCGGGATGTGCCGGAACGGCGGCTTTATCGTCGGACTGGCTCGCGACGTCTGCCTCTGGCGACCCGGCGGGAGGTTCGAGACTTTCGCCAGGCCGGAACCGGATAAGCCCGGCAATCGGCTGAACGAGGGCCGCGTGGCACCTGACGGCTCCTTCTGGGTTTCCACAATGCAGAATAATCTCAATGCGGACGGCACGCCGAAAGAGATGATGGCAAATGCGGGCGCGATCTACCGCATCGATCCGTCGGGCACCGTCAAACAGCTTACGCCGAACGAATACGGCATCACCAACACCATGGGCTGGACCCGCAATGACCGCTTCCTGTTCGCCGATACACTTGCCAATGAAATCTACTCCTTCGCCTACGATCCAGAGGCAAAGACTATCTCCGACCGCCGCACTATCGTCAGCGGGTTCGAACGGGGGCTGCCGGACGGTTCCTGCCTCGATGCGGATGATCATCTTTGGAACTGCCGAGTGGTCGGTGGCTCCGCTGTCGCGCGTTTCAGCGCCGAAGGCGCGCTACTCGATCTCGTCGAACTGCCGGTTTCATGGCCGACCAGCTGCACATTCGGCGGTGCGGATCTTTCCACGCTCTTCGTCACCTCGGCGCGTTTCACGATGACGGCAGAACACCTTCGTGCTCATCCGCTCGAAGGCAGCCTTCTCGCGATCGAAACAGAGTTTCGCGGCGTAGACGAGCCGAAATTCGGATATTGACATACTGGTATGGTAGAATGTTAATAAGCCCTATTGCGTGGAGGAGTGCCGAAAATGGAATTCGACGGGAAGAGCATCATCGTCACCGGCGGTAGCTTGGGCATGGGACGCGCCTGTTCAGAACGTTTTGCGAATGCCGGCGCACACGTCCTGATCGTTTCCAACGACCCGCAATCGATCGAGAGAGCCGTGGAAGAGATCAGCGGCAAGACGAGCGGCTTTGTCGGCGATGTCCGCAACGCTGCCGACATGCAAGCTGCCGTCGAGCAGGCTGCAACGAGGCACGGTGGCATCGACATTCTCGTCTGCTGCGCCGGCATCCAGCGCTATGGCACGGTGGTCGACACGCCGGAGGACATCTGGGACGATGTGCTCGATATCAATCTGAAGGGCGTCTATCTCGCGTCGAAATATGCCATCCCCGAAATGAAGAAGCGCGGCGGCGGCGCGATCGTCGCCATTTCCTCCATACAGTCTTACGCATCGCAGACGAACGTCGCGGCCTACACCGCAAGCAAAGGCGGCATCAACGCGCTCGTGCGCGCCATGGCGCTCGACCATGCCGCCGACAACATCACGGTCAATGCCGTCTGCCCCGCTTCGATCGATACGCCGATGCTGCGCTGGGCGGCGGACCTTTACAAGGGTGACCTGACCCAGGAAGAGATGATCGCTCAATGGGGCAAGGCACATCCCATAGGCCGCGTCGGCAGGCAGGAAGAAGTGGCCGATCTGGTGGCATTTTTAGCCAGCGACAAGGCCCGCTTCATCACCGGCGCCGACTTGAAGATCGACGGCGGCACCATGGCCAAGCTCGGTATCGTTTTGCCCGAGTGACCGACGGCATTTAATCAACGGAGACTGGCATGAAGCGTCCCAAGATCATCGACATCCGCGCGACAACCGTGACCGTGCCGCTCGAAGCGCCGCTGCGGCACTCCAACGGCGCGCATTGGGGTCGCTTCGTGCGCACGATCATCGAGATCGAGACGGATGTCGGTATCGTCGGCCTCGGCGAAATGGGTGGAGGTGGCGAAAGTGCCGAAGCAGCGTTCCGTTCGCTTAAGGCTTATCTTGTCGGACACGACCCGTTCGAGCTCGAGCAACTGCGCTTCAAAATCTGCAATCCCACCGCCAGCCTCTACAACAACCGCACACAAATGCACGCGGCCATCGAATTTGCCTGCATCGACATTATCGGCAAGTTTCTCGGTGTGCCTGCCTATGACCTCCTTGGCGGAAAAATGCGCGATGAGGTCGGCTTTGCGAGCTATCTCTTCTTTCGCCTGCCTAACAAGGATACCGGCAAGGGCGAAATCCGAACCGCCGACCAGCTGATCGAGCAGGCGCTGGAACTCAAGCGCAGCCACGGCTTCAAGGCTCACAAATTGAAAAGCGGCGTCTTTGCGCCGGATTACGAGCTCGAAGTCTTCCGAGCGCTGGCAAAGGCGGTCGGTGCCGATTCCGTCCGCTATGATCCGAACGCCGCCTTCAGCGTCGAAGAGGCAATACGGTTTGCCAAGGGCATCGAGGACCTCAACAACGACTACTACGAGGACCCGACCTGGGGTCTCAACGGCATGCGCCGCGTGCGGGAAAACACGCACATGCCGCTCGCCACGAACACCATCGTCATCAACTTCGAGCAGCTTGCGACCAACGTCCTGAACCCGGCCGTCGACGTGATCCTGCTAGACACCACCTTCTGGGGCGGTATCCGGCCCTGCATCAAGGCGGCAGGCGTGTGCGAGACATTCCAGTTGGGGGTAGCCGTCCACTCCTCCGGAGAGCTTGGCATTCAGCTCGCAACCATGTTGCATCTCGGCGCCGTGCTACCGAACCTCGTCTATACTGCAGACGCGCATTATCACCAGCTGACCGACGACATCATCGTCGGAGGTCCGATGAAATATACTGACGGCGCGATCAAAGTGCCCACCGGCCCAGGCCTCGGCGTGGAAATAGACCGCGAGAAATTGGGCAAATATTCGGATCTCTATAAATCGCTGGGCGGCTATCTCTACGATCGCGATCCGGCCCGGCCCGGCTGGTTCTCCACCGTGCCGAATACGCGCTGGGCGGATCCGACCGACGACCGGATCGTGGATTATTGAGTTCGAGCGAGTCGCGTAAAAACCTCCTTAGCCGGGGCTTTTTAAGAACAGCTACATCGCACGTGGTTTCTCAAAGAATGCGGGCTAGCGCTTGCGCCCGATCGCCCTCCTGAATGGTCCCGCAACCCAGAGCGGCGTATTTCATGAAGAGACGAGCAAAGTCCGCCTCCAGCCTGAGACCGCTGTTCTTAAGGAGCATCGACTCCGGCGGAAGAGCTGGCTCTTCTTGTAGCAGAGCGAGTAGGCTGCATCCGCCTGGCCGGTGTCGAAGGAGTTTAGCGCCCTCTTCACGACCATCGGCACGCCCTTGAATACAATCTTGTAAGCGACGAATGGCTTGGCAACCACGGCAAGACGTTGCTGGTTGCCGCGGACCTTGCCTCCCATTAGGAGATCACCGAACACTTACTGTGCGGATGCTACAACTGCGGAATCCGGCAGAGGTCGTTTTCAAAGATAGGTGGAAAGTTCGGAGCCGGATGCGGATCCGAGTTTTCAGCATCCTAAGCCACCGCCTGAGCACCGGTAACCTCGACCAGGGACCCACACATGAAGGCAGCTTCGTCCGACGCCAGGAAGGCAACAAGCGCGGCAACCTCCTCGGGCTTGCCGATGCGCCCGAATGGCACGAGCCTATCCAGATCAGCGATCGTCCGACCGGAGCGTTTGACCCCCGCTTCCAGCATTGGCGTGTGGATCTCGCCCGGGCAGACTGCATTGACCCTAATCTTGTCGGGTGCGTAGTCACGAGCCAAATTCTGGGTAAATGCCGCAACGGCTGCCTTGGTAGTGTTATAGGCAATATGATTGGGCGCGGGATAGAGCCCCCATTGCGAAGCCGTATTCACGATCGCGCCGCCGCCAGCCACAATCATGTGCGGAAGAACTGCTCGGCACAGATGGAACATAGAATCGAGATTGACGGTGAAGCTGATGTCCCAGTCCTCATCAGACAGCGACAGCAGATTGCCGCGGCGATTGATGCCTGCGTTGTTTACGAGGATATTTACGCGATTATGCAAGCCGAATGCCTGCTCCACGAGGCTGAAGCATGCGTCTTTCCTCGAAAGATCTGCTGAGATTACAGTCGCATTGCCGCCCTCAGACCGGATGTCGCTGGCGACCTGCGTGGCGGCCTCGACGTTCACGTCCGTCACGATGACAAATGCCCCTTCGCTCGACAGGCGCCTGGCGATCGCCGAGCCGATCCCGCCTCCCGCTCCCGTGACGATCGCAACCTTTCCCTCAAAACGCTTCATGAGAACCACCTCCTTATTACCGAATATAGCTTCCGCCGTTGACATCGAGAGTAGCTCCATTCAGCGACGCCTGGCTGGGCCGCAGAACGAATGCGACAAGTTCGGCCACCTCGGACGGCGCGGCCATTTCGCCGATCGGAATGTCCGCGACGGCTGCTGCTTTTCCATGCGCGGCGATAAAATCCTCCGCCATGTCCGTGCGCACCCAGCCGGGAGCGATCGCAACTGCAGTCACACCTTCGCCACCGAAGCTGCGGGCGATCGACTTCGTCAGATTGACGAGTGCCGCCTTGGTCGCCCCATAGGGCATGGCGTCGGCCGCGTAACCGCGCTGCCCGGCCCGACTGGCGATGTTGACGATACGGCCGCCGCCATTTGCCTTGAAATGGAGGATCGCATCCCTGGAAAGGTCGGCAGCGGCAAAGAAGTTGATCTGAAACTCCTTCTGCCACGCCGCTCTCCAGTCAGCGGCAGAGAGTTCGATGGGCACTTCCGTCCGGATTCCAGCATTGTTGACGAGCCCGTTGACGCGTCCAGCGACTTCGACTGTCCGTCGCCATAGCTCGAACGGCCCTTCCGGCGTGGAGAGGTCGGCCTGGATGATCCAGCCGTGACCGCCGATGCGCGCCAGCAAGGCTTTCGCGCCGGCCTTGTCCCGGCTGAAGTGAATGATCGGCCTTGCGCCTTCGGCAGCAAGCCGCTCGACAATCGCGGCGCCTATTCCGCCGGATGCCCCAGTGACCAATATGGTCTGTCCTTGAAGCCATCTGTCCATGATTGCCCTCACCTCAACAGGTCGACTTGCGGTCCCCATGTATCGGAGAGCGCGAAGCCGGCCACAAATGGATCGTCTTCCGAAAGGCGCAGTTGCGAGCGGCCGTAAACATAGCCGCGTCCCGTGATGCGAGGAAGGATCGCCTTACGGCCACCGACTTCCGTTTCGCCGATGACTTCGGCCTTGAATTCCCCACCAATAATGGAACGCGATGTGCGGATGTCCCCGACAGAGACGACGCCTCGTGCGTAAAGGGCCGCAAGATTGGCGGAACTGCCGGTTCCGCATGGCGAGCGATCGACACGGCCCGGCCGTAGCGTCGTGCAGGTTCGAATGGCCCCGTCCGGTTCCATTTCACGGAACATGACATAGGCAATCTCGGCGAGGCCCGGCAACGTCGGATGAGCGACCTTGACGAGCTCCCCCACCAGACGCTTCAATTCGATGCCAGCCTCGGCAAGCGCGCGGGCGTTTCTCGGTTCGATCTTAAGTCCGATCTGGTTCGCATCGACCAGTGCGTAGTAGACGCCGCCAAAGGCGACATCGATCTTGATCCGTCCCCAGGCGGGCGTATTGATGTCGTGGTCAAGCAATTCCGCGAAGCTCGGCACATTGTCGAGGCTCACGCCGACACAGCGGCCGCTCTCGCACCGTGCACGGGCGACGATCAGACCGGCCGGGGTGTCCAGTCGAACGGTGGTCTCCGGCTCGGTCATCGGTACATGGCCACTTTCCAGAAGAGCCGTGACCACACAGATGCAGTTGCTGCCCGACATCGGATGTGCCCGGTCGGCCTGCAGAACGATGAATCCGGCATCCGCATCATCGCGCGTCGGAGCGACGAGCAGATTGACGGACATGGCGACATTGGCGCGTGGCTCGAAAGTGACGAAACGACGGAGACTGTCGTCAACATTGTTGATGTGGTTCATCTTGTCGAGCATGGTCGCACCGGGCACCTCAGGCGCACCATCGACGAGGACGTGGCCGAGCTCGCCCTGACAATGAACAAGCAGCAGTTCGAGAGATCTGTCAAAACGCATCCGATCGACCCCTTACTTGATGTACCAGCCCCAGGGCTTATCGGAGACATATTTGGTGATCTGCTTGGTCTCGAGATAATTTTCGAGACCCCAGCGGCCGAGCTCGCGACCAATCCCGGATTCCTTGTATCCGCCCCATGGCGCCTCGGTGAATGTCGGCTGAGAGCAGTTGATCCAGACGATACCTGCCCGGAAGGCCGCTGCGACGCGCTCTGCTCGGGAATCGTCCTTCGACATGACGGCGGCGGCAAGGCCGAAACGGGAGTCGTTGGCAAGCTCGATCGCTTCCGCCTCACTCTCGAAGGGCCGGATACAGACGACAGGACCGAAGATCTCCTCAACCCAGGCTTCGCTATCGAGCGGAACATCCGTAAGCACAGTCGGACGCAAATAATAGCCTTTGTCGAACCCTTCCGGCCGCGTTCCGCCGCATGCAATCGTCGCTCCGGCCTTCCGTGCGCCCTCGATCGCAGCGACGACCTGCTCGTACTGGCGCTTCGACACCAAAGGGCCGAGAAGGACACCGTCGTCCAGACCGTTGCCGATCCTGATCTTGCCCGTCTCCTCGACGAGGCGCGCTAACAGGCGCTCATAAATGTCCTGATGAACGAGCACGCGCGAAGTCGCCGAGCAGACCTGGCCCTGGTTCCAGAAGATGCCGAACATGATCCATTCGACGGCCGCGTCGATATCGGCATCTTCGAACACGACGAATGGCGACTTGCCGCCAAGCTCGAGACTGACGCGCTTGATGTCGCGGGCGGCGGCCGCCATGATCTTCGATCCCACCGGGCCGGAGCCTGTGAAGGCCAGCTTGTCGACGCCCTTATGGTCGATGATTGCCTGTCCGGCGATCGAACCCGAACCCGTGAGGATGTTGAGGACACCAGGCGGAAGTCCAGCTTCATCCGCGATTGCGGCGAGCTCCAACGCGGTGAGCGACGTCAGCTCGGCGGGCTTGAGGACGATCGTGCAGCCTGCGGCCAGAGCGGGAGCAACCTTCCAGGCGGCCATGAGCAGGGGATAGTTCCAGGGAATGATCGCACCGGCGACGCCGATGGGCTCCTTGACTGCTTTGGAAACGAAGCGGTCGTCGGCAAGAGAGATGACCTCCTCGGGATTATTATCGAGCTGCTCGGCGAGGCCTGCATAGAAATCGAAGCAACCGGCAGCATCGGCAATGTCCCAATCGGCCTCCGGCAACGGCTTGCCGTTGTCGATGACCTCCAGTCGAGCGATCTCCGCCTGACGGGCGCGAATACCGTCAGCAATCGCACGCAGGTATTTCGCGCGCTGTCCGCCGGAAAGCTTCGGCCAGCCGTCTTGGTCGAAGGCGCGCCTGGCCGCCCTGACCGCGATGTCGACATCCTCAGCCGTTGCCGCGGCGATCGTCTGTATAACCTCTTCCGTCGCCGGATTGATCACCTCACAGACGCCACCCTTGAGAGACTTGACCCACTTGCCGTCTATGTAGAGTTCGCTTCGCATCTTCAATTCCTTGCTGCCACAGGTCGCCTCGGTTCTAGAACCGGTCGACGCGATAAGGTTTCATGTCCACGGGTGGTTTGAGGCCCGTAATGATATCTCCCATCAGCCGGGCGGTCGTTGCCGCGTAGGTCAGGCCCAAATGGCCGTGACCGGTCGCGTACCAGACGTTTCTTCGCTTGGCTGACGGCCCCATTACGGGAACCGTGTCGGGAAGCGCCGGGCGGTGTCCCATCCACTCTGTTGCCTGACGCACTTGCAGATCGGGCAACGCTTCCTTCGCTCGCTTCACCAGCACTTTTGCCCGACGGTAGTCGGGCGGCGCATCAAGGCCGGCCATCTCGACCGTCCCGCCGACCCTGATGCCACCGGCTGTCGGCGTGACCATAAAGGCGCGTGCAGGCCATATGATCGAATGACGCATCGAAACACCGGGATCCATGATTTGGGTGTGGTAACCGCGCTCGGTTTCAAGCGGGATATGCTCCCTCAGCATGATCGAGAGCCTTGCCGTAAAGGCTCCCGCGGCGAGAACAAACCTGTCTGCGGCGAACACTCGGCCATCGTTCAGCCGAAGGGCAGATATGCGGTCTTCGCGATGTTCGAAGCCAATTACTGCCCCTTGCTCGATGACGCCCCCCAAAGCCTTGAACCTGTCGGCAATAGCAAGCACGAACTTATAGGGGTCCGCGATCGAACGATTGTCTGGGAACAGGACAGCTTTGCCGATCTTCGTCGTCAGTGCCGGTTCAAGATCGCGGATCGCGTTGTTGCCAAGGATTTCGTGTCGGAAGCCAAAGCGTTCCAGAATTTCGATATGCTCGCGATCGGCCCGAAACTCCGCCTCGTCTGCATAGAGGCTGAGACACCCTTCGGTACTCAGCATGTGCTGAAGGCCGGTCGTCCTGAGGAACGCCTCCAGATCCTCGTGAACGCGCGCGCACAGCGTCGCACCGGCTTCCTCGAGCTCTCTCAACTTCGATGGGCGACTTGCGGCCATGAAACGCAGAAACCAGGGGATCAGCCGCGGCACATAGGCGGGCCGGATGCGAACAGGTCCTTCGGGATCAAGAAGCCATTTGGGCATCTGCGCCCAGATACCGGGACGCGAGGCGGGCATGAATTCCGTCACAGCGATGCTGGCCATATTCCCATAGGAAGCACCCTGCCCCGGCGCACTCTTATCGATGAGCATGACGGTTTGGCCGCGGCGCTGCAACTCATAAGCAAGGCTGGTTCCGATTATGCCGGCGCCGACAACGATGATTGAAGCCACTTCACTTCCTCAGAAAATGTGCATCGAGGCACCACCGCACCTCGATACCAATTTGGTTACCAATTCAGGATGGGTTGCATCGCGACCTTGAATTCAGCTTTTTCATCAGCCGTCAGTTCGCCCAGCGGCGCGCGGCAGTTGCCGACCGGCAGGCCTTGTAGCTCGCAGCCATACTTGACCTTCTGCACGAACTTGCCGCTCTCGAGAATGTTCATCGCGCGATAAAGCACGATCATCTTCTCTCGTGCGCTTGCAAGATCACCGGAGCGGAAGGTTCGATCAAGATCGACGCATGCCTTTGCCATGCAGTTGGCCGGCCCGCAGATCCAGGCGTCAGCACCCCAGAACATGAAGTCGAGAGCGATGTCGTCCGACCCGGAGATCAAGTCGATGCGGCCCTTGTAGCGTGAGTGGATATCGATCGCACGCTGGAGGGAGCCGGAGCTTTCCTTGATGCCCAAAACACGAGGGTCGTCAGCAAGCGCGTCGAGGATGCCGAAACCGATCTCGACGCCGTCCTTATAGGGATAGCTGTAGAGTACGAGGTTGATATTGGTGGCATCGAGCACGTTGCGAAAATGCGCAAGCAGTTCGTCCTGCGTCGGGCGCGTGTAGAAGGGCGTCGCCAGCAGAACGGTATCGTAGCCGATCTCCTTCGCCCGTAGCGTATTCTCGATGACCTCCCGGCTTGCAGGCGCATTCGTGCCGGCAATCAGCGCTTCGCCTTCTCTTGCGAAATCCCTGACGAACCTCAACACGTCGTCGCGCTCGGCGTTCGACATTGCCGAGTATTCACCCGTCGAGCCCATGGGCACCCATCCGGTCACGCCGGCAGCGCGCAACGCGATGAGATGCTTTTCGAAGGCCTTGAAATCGACCCTGCCGTTCGCATCAAAGGGGGTGATGAGCGCGGGCATGACGCCGGACAGTTTCATGGAAGTCTCCTGTATGTGAGGCAATTGCGTTTAGATGGCGAGTTTCTTGAGTATGCGCACCTCGACGAGCGAGACGGCTCGCGTCAGCGGAAATGCGATGACGAAATAGATCAGCGCGACGACGGTCAGCACCTCAACGGGACGCGCGGTATTGTTCGAGATGTTCTGACCAACGAACATCAGATCGGCCATGCCGACGGCCGAAACCAGGGCGCTTTCCTTGAACAGGCTAACGCAGTTCGACAGCAATGTCGGGATCGCGCGCAGCACGGCCTGCGGAAGCACGACATTGACAATCTGAACGCTTCGCGGAAGCCCGAGCGCAACGCAGGCATCCAGTTGCTCCGATCCAATCGACTTCAGGCTCGCCCGGAACGTTTCGCTGGTGATCGCCCCCATATAAAGGGTCAGGGCAATAACGCCTGATGCGAGGTTCGACAGCTCGACACCGAGCAGCAGAGGCAGGCAGAAAAAGATCCAGAAGAGCTGGATGAGCACCGGCGTTCCGCGAAAGAATTCGACATAGACGCCGGAGATGGCCCGCATCGCGACATTGCGGGAGGTTCTGGCAAGACCCACCATAAAGCCGAGAGAGCATCCGAGCAGGACGCACATGACAGTCAATTTGACGGTCATCCAGAGACCGAGCAAAAGCGCATGCTCGAAACGGAGAAGGATCGAGAAATCGAGGGCCATCGTGGCCTCCTAGCTGACGAGAAGCTGCCGGCGGCGTTCAAGGAAGCCGACGATCTGCGTGATCGGAAAGGATACGGCGAAATAG
Source organism: Martinezella miluonensis (assembly GCF_900094545.1). GTDB lineage: Bacteria > Pseudomonadota > Alphaproteobacteria > Rhizobiales > Rhizobiaceae > Rhizobium > Rhizobium miluonense. The sequence goes on along the minus strand of NZ_FMAH01000024.1, from coordinate 25,007 downwards.
ATCAGCGCCACGACCGTGAATGTCTCGATCGGTCGGTACGTTTCGGTCGCGAGCGTCTTTCCCTGGTACATGAGGTCCTGGATTGCGACGATCGCTACCAGCGCACTCTGCTGGAAGATAACGATGCCGTTCGTTAGCAGGACGGGGATCGAGGCACGGAATGCAGTTGGAAAGACGATGTAGAGTACGCGTTGCAACGGCGACAGGCCGAGCGCGATGCCAGCATCGAGCTGCTCGCGCGGAACCGCCTGGATCGCTGCTCGATAGGCCTCGGCGTTGAAGGCCATGAGGTTCAGCCCGAGCGCCAGCACACCCATGGTGATCGGGTCCAGGAAGACATCGAAGATCATCGGAACGCAGTAGAATATCCAGACGATCTGAACGATGGCCGGCGTGCAGCGAAAAAATTCGACAAACAGCATAAACGGCAAGCGAACTGGCCTGTACGGACTCATGATCAGAAGAGCCAGGCCAAAGCCCATAACGATGCCGATGACATTAGCCGCCGCCGTCAGCTCCAGAGAAACCCACAACCCCTGCAGCAGCGGCGCGATCGATACAGCGTTGAAGTCGAACGTGTAATTCACGCAACCGCCCCCTGCTGCTTGATGTGGAAGACGCGATCGATGAATTCCTTGGTGCGTTCTTCCCTGGGGGAGCCGAGCACCTGCTCGGGAGGACCGTCCTCGACGACGACGCCACCCGCACAGAAAATCACGCGCGAGGCAATATTCTTCGCAAACCACATGTCGTGCGTCACGATCATCATCGGCATGTTCTGTGATGCCAGCTGAAGGATCACCTGCTCGACCTCGCTGACAAGCTCGGGATCCAGTGCCGACGTGACCTCGTCGAAAAGCATCAGCTTGGGGTCCAGCATCAAGGCGCGGGCGATGGCGACGCGCTGCTTCTGACCGCCGGAGAGCTGGGCCGGATAGGCTTTGGCCTTTGCTCCCAAACCAAACCGCTCGAGGAGAGCCTGGGCGCGGTTCACCGCATGCGCCTTGGCTTCCCCACGCACCTTGCATGGCGCAAGAACGAGGTTTTGCATCACATTCAGATGCGGAAAGAGCGTGTAGTGCTGAAAGACCATGCCGATCGACCGGCGGACTTCCGTATCGATGAGGGTTTTTTTGCCGAGGCTTTCGGACGAAATATAGGCTTTCCCATCAAAGCTGATCGACCCGCTGTCAACCTGCTCGAGACCCATCATCACCCTGAGCAGCGTGCTCTTGCCACCGCCGCTCGGGCCGATGACCACGACGCGTTCGCCGGGCTTCATTTCGATGTCGATGCCTTTCAGCACCTGGATGGCTCCATTGCCATAGCTCTTGTGGAGCGCCTGCATTTTGACGAGGGGAAGGCTGAAGGACATGGTCATGGCCGATCTCGGTTTGTCTGAACAGCGAGAGAGTGCGTCGGCGGAAAAGCGCCGACGCCGGGCGGGACTTATTTTGCTCCCTTGAGAACTTCGCCGACGGCCTTGCGGATAAGTTCTTCGACATGACCGGTGGCAACCTTCTCCTCGAGAAAGATGTTAGCGACTTCGACATCCGAGGCCGACATGTTGTGCGGCAGTCCGAAGGAGACGCCTTGCTTGGCAAGCGCAGGCTTCGGGTTCAGGGCCACCGCCCAATCGGGATTTGCCTGGGTGAGAAGCTGGTTGGTATCGGATGCGTCGACCAGAATGTCGGCTCGCTTCGAGGTAAGGGCCAGCCGCGTCTCGTCATTGCCCGGAAGGCGCATGATGGTTGCGCTCTTCACGGCTGCAGAGATCGCCTTGTCCTGAGCCGTGCCGGACATGACTGCGATCGTGACGCCAGCCTTATCGATGTCGGAGACGGAGACTGCAGTCGCCGGGATCTTCGGATTGTTCTTATTGTAGGCGAGCGAGATCTGATACTCCATCGCCGGGATCGAGAATTGGACCGCCATGGCGCGGGCCGCCGTCCGGTTCAGCGCCAGTGACACATCCCATTTTCCGGCTTGAAGACCGGCAACGATATTGTCCCAGGTCGTGTCGACGAATTGCGGCTTCACCTTGAGAACGTCGGCGAACTCCTTGCAGAGATCGGCAAAGAAACCCGAGTATTCGCCGGTTGCCGGGTCGCGCATAACGTAGGGCGGAGCGACCGCCGCGCCGCATCTCAGTACACCGGCCTTCTGCACGCCTTGCCAATAGCCATCAGCGGTCTGGGCATAGGTGCTGGTTGCGGAAACGCTTGCCATAAGGGCGAGCGCAGGCAACGCCCGCAAGGCGGACGTGATCAACTTCGAAAGCATCGGCATTCCTCTTTTGCTGTGCGCGAAGCGCGGTTCCACTCGTCGGCTTTGGCCGTTTCTTTTCGATTTTTCTGTCGGCTACGTGTCGACTAGCAAATTTATGTCAACAGCGTGTCGACAAAGTCAAGCGAAAAAATTACATTGCCGATGCACTGTTTTTCTGGCCCAATGTCATATGTGCGAATGAAAGGGACTTAAGTGTCTGACGAGACTGAAGTGAAACGGGTCCGGGGAACCGGCTGGAAAAGCGTCTATGAAACGCTGCGGAACGAGATCCTGGCTCTCACTCTGCCGCCGGGGCAGCTTCTCGATGAAACAACCCTGGCCGAGCGCTTCGACATGTCGCGATCGCCGGTGCGCGAAGCCTTGATCCGCCTGGGCGCGGACGAACTCGTCGTCACATTGTCCAACCGCAGCACGATCGTCGCACCCATCGAAGTGGGAAGCTTTCCGAAGTATGTGGAGGCGCTCGACATCGCGCAGCGGATGAACACTCGCCTGGCGGCAGCGCTTCGAACCGATACCGACCTCAAATTAATTGCCAAACGGGAAAAGGCATTCGCGACCGCCGTGAAAGTCGGAAATCATCTGGCGATGTCGGAGGCGAACAAGGAATTCCACATGGCGATCGCCTATGCCGGAAAGAACCACTATCTCGCATCTTTCTATGAGAAGCTCCTGTCGCAGGGCCAGCGCATGCTGCACCTGCATTTCGAATATCTGGAACGCACCCACGAGGGATATCTCCTCACGGACGAGCATAGCCTGATGCTGGAGGCAATTCGGGATAAGAATGTCGACTTGGCAGATGAGCTCGCCCATGCTCACACGCGCCAGTTCCAGGATAACTTCATCAATTTCATGCGCGAGAACTATACAACCGATGTCCCGCTCGGACCCGCACGAGCCGCAGAGTAGATGGCAGATATGAAGACTATCGGCTTTGTCGGAACCGGTGCGATCACCGAAGCCATGGTGCAAGGCCTCCTTGCCGAACCAGCGCATATATCTGAGGTTTATGTCTCGCCTCGCAACGCGGACATCGCAGCAAGACTTGCCGCCAAATTCGACAGGGTAACTGTGGCGGCGGACAACCAGACGGTGGTCGATCGCAGCGACATTGCGGTCCTGGCCATACGTCCGCAGATCGCCGAAGAGGTCATACGCGGGCTTCGTTTCAGGAATGAACAGAGCGTCGTCAGCGTCGTCGCAACGATGGAGCGCCAAAACTTGCTCGACTGGATCCGGGCCGAGATAGACCTCGTGCAGGCAATCCCCTTGCCTTTCGTCGCAGATCGCCGGGGCGTGACCGCCATCTACCCTCCCAATCCTGAAATAGCTGCCCTCTTCGATGCGCTTGGCACGGCTGTTCAATGCGAATCCCGAAAGGAATATGATCTTCTTGCTGCTGCCAGCGCCATGATGTCGACCTTCTTCGGGGTCATGGAGTTCACGACCGACTGGCTGGAAAACAACGGGCTCGATCGATCAAAGGGGCAAGCTTATATTGCGCCGCTGTTTGAAAGCCTCGCACGGCGGGCCAATGAAGGACACGTCCATTCGTTTCATACGCTCAGCGAAGAATTCGCAACGAAGGGCGGGCTGAATGCGCAGGTCCTGTCGGATTTTGAGACGAAGGGTGGGCGCGCCACGCTGGTGTCGGCATTGGATCGGGTCCTAGCTCGCATCGAAGGATGCAGTACCGATATCTGAGAGCATGGCTCGTTAAAAACGGGCTTAACTTCAGACCCGCCATGTTATTGCCCCACGAAATTTCCGGTGGGCCGCAAATGTTGGTCTTGATGGGATTTGAACCGCCGGCATGTGCGGGAAATTGGACAGGCATCTGATTTCACTCAGACTGTGTGGCCTGTTAGACTATTATGGGGCCTATTTTCGCTTAAAATCCTTTCAGTAGAACCCGAATTTTTTCGGAGTCTCCTTTATCCGACCGAAGCCGCCCAAGAGGGCACCGTGCACGACCGCGGCGAACTTTTTCAGCATCATCTCTAAACCCTTCGCGAGTGCTTCACGCCACGCGTCACCTCTTCCCCACGCCTCCGACCATGCTAAAGCCAGATCGTCAGATCTTCGTGTCTCTGCCATCGCATGGCGATCCTCTCCGACGATGCCGGCCGGTGGCGTCGCTTTAAGAATGCTGACAACGGTTTGATCATTTTCGCGCGATGCAGGATCGACACGTCACCTTGGCGTGTCGACGGAATGAGATTTCCTCTACATATCGAGATGGTGACCACCTCACCGTTGCTATCGAAAGGGCCAAAACTTCGCCAACTTCCGTACCTCAGCGACTGACACATTCTCATGTCTATTTCGAAGCTATCAGCATCCATCATCGGAGGACCATTTCCTGGCGGAATCAACACGTCAGGGTTGGAACAAACCACTCGAACCGGAATGCTCTGTGGGCATCGCTCAGTGAAAGATGACGATGGAATGAACAATCGGGATTGCCGGGAAAAGCAAGTTCGACCTGCCGACTCGCGTTGAGCAAATCCAAGGAGGGGGTCAAGGCTGAAGCGTTGGTATGGAATATACCTCTAAACCCAAGCCAATGATGCAACTTGAATCTTGAGGCAATTCCCAGGCAACATTGACGAATGATATGTTTAATTGGCTCAGGCTCTTTCGCAAACTCGCCATACAGCTATTCTTTCACCCCGATTTGAAACAAGAGGCATTTACAGATGCAGTTGCAGCAGGGCGAGTTTCGAGAACGCATGACAATCCTGGGCAATGTCAACTCGGCCTCATTCGTTCCGTGGATTCGGCGCCATGCTAACAAGCTCGGACTCTCCCAGACCTTCTTCTATTCTGATACCGACCGGATCGAGCTTGAAGTAACAGGCCCCATGGAACTGATCGACATGTTGGAAATGGCCTGCTCGCTCGGTCCGATTGATGTCTGGGTCGAAGAGATTCAGCGCAGGATCATGGATGGTCCGGAATCATCGCATCTTAGAAATCTCTGATATATTGCCTTTTATTTCATCAATGTTGCCAATGCGAATTATTTATGCAAACCTCTAAAAGCTGAGGGGATGCAGGGATCAGCACCTGCTCATGTCCAATGACGCCAAGTCATTGGTAAAATTAAGAGAGTCAAGGCTATGCCATCTGATGGGGCCGGATCATGGGTGCCAGTTGCCCTTTCTTCTGATCTACCACCAGGAACCGTCATACCGGCCCGGACATCGGTCGGCCCGATTGCTCTATGGCGCAGTCAGTCGGGCGGCGTGACGGCATCATCAGATCGCTGTCCGCATCGCGGAATGAGGCTGTCGCACGGCTTCGTGCGTGGCGAAGCGCTGTCCTGCATCTATCACGGATGGAGCTATTCTCCATCGGGCGGATGCATTCGCATTCCGGCTCATCCAGATCTGACGCCTCCGGAAACCATCCGTGTCGCTGTTCAGCAGGTCGAAGAATCCGGCGGTATTTTGTGGGTCGCAGTTGGGCAACCGGCGATGCAGCCCCCACGATTTGACAGGCTTATACCGCTACGCTCGTTGACTGCGGAAACAGATGTTACGGCGGTCGAGCGGGCGGCGAGAGCAAAGACCGACGCGAACGGGCTCATCCGCGTGCTTGAATTCCCATGGATCAGGCTGCTGCTGGCACCACAGGAAAAGCGTACGCTCATTCATCTCATGATCGAACCAGACCGCGGCTCGGCAGACCGCCTGACGGCTTCCCGCATTGCCGAATCCCTCCGTCGCCAGGCGGAAGAGCGCCAAAGGGAGAATGCATAATGACAGGCGGCGCAATGATCGACGAATGGTATCCAGTCGGCCTCTTCAGCCAGCTCAGCGAAAAAGGGAGCAACACCTATCTAATGGGCGAAGCGATCGAGGTCGCGCGCGATCACAATGGAAATGCGCAGGTGGTGACAGGCAATGGGCAAACCCTCCCCGTCCGCGTCCGGTATGGCCATGTCTGGTCTTCCCTCGGGAACCCGGATAAGGAGCTTTTTGCCATTCCAGAGGCCGATCAGCCAGGTCGCCGTTTCGTCGATGTCGGCGTGATCCGCGTGCGCTGCTCGCCGCTCCGTGCCGTCGAGAATTTTCTCGACATCGCTCATTTTCCCTTCGTTCACACCGACATCCTCGGTGCGGAACCGCATACGGAGGTCGAAAATTACAAGGTCGAGATCCGCGAGAACGAAGATGAAGTCTGGGCAACGCAAGTGAAATTCTACCAGCCGCAGGCCGCAAAGTCGGCGACTGGCGGCATTACGACCGAATATATGTACCGTGTGCCGGCACCTACCTGTTCGGTGCTTTATAAGACGTGCCCTCCGCGACCGGGTGAATGGGACGTCATTACGCTGTTCGTGCAGCCTCTCGCGGAAGACCTTTGCGACGTTTGGCCGTGGATGGCTCTCTTCGACGATGATACGCCAATGACCGATCTCATCCACTTTCAACAGATGATCTTCCTGCAGGATCGTTCGATCCTCGAAAACCAGATACCCACCCTTCTTCCGCTTGATCCCGGCATGGAAATTCCGACAAGGGCGGACCTGACATCGGTCGCCTATAGGCGGTGGCTCAAGCGACATAACTATACCTACGGCGCACAATTGGTCGCACAATGAAGCTCTACGATTATATTTTATCGCCGAGCTGCTACAAGGTACGGCTCATGGCCGCAATCCTGGGCATTAAGCTCGACATCCGGTCGGTCGACTTCCATCCCGGTGCGGAGCATCGGGGCCCGGAGCTTCTCGCGCTCAATCCGGCGGGATCCATCCCGATCCTCGAGGATGGCGATCTTGTGCTTACCGAGTCGTCGGCAATGCTTGCCTATCTCGCCGCCAACAATGCGCCGGAATGGCTGGGCCACGGTTCGCCGCAGGAGACGGCGCGCGTGCAGCAATGGCTTTCCTTTTCGCATCGCCTGACGGCGAATCTTGGCGGTGCGCGGCTCCACGAGATGCTCCTGCGCCCCGGAGACATAAAGGCTTTGCAGGCTCAAGGGATCGCGGCGTTGCGCGAGCTGGAAGCAGGCCTATTCGAACGGGGCGAGCGCGGCATGCGTTTCCTTGCGGCAAACCAGGCAACCATCGCGGACATCGCCTGCTTCCCCTATGTGGCCCTTGCGCCCGATGGTGGCCTCTCACTTGATCCCTATCCCTTAATCAGGCTCTGGCTGCGCGCCATCCGCAGCCTGAACGGTTTCATCGAAATGCCCGGCATTCACCGCCTGCACGAGTTGAAACCCGATCCTCTCCTTGCAGGGGAGAAATGATGGGATGACCGGTTATCTTCTGAAAAACTGTGCGGCTGTTATCGTCGATGAGGGCAATGGACCGAGCGTGCGCCGAAACGTGGACCTGCTGACCAAAGGTCCGGCGATCCAGGCGATTGGGGAGAACCTGTCGCTAAACCTGTTGCCCGAGGGCACCGTTGTCCAGGATGCCTCCGGCTGGTTCGTCTATCCGGGGCTCGTCAACACCCATCACCACTTCTTTCAGTGCTTCGTGCGCAATCGGGCCGACCTTGACTGGACGAAGCTGTCCGTCATCGAATGGCTCGACCGTATCTATCCAATCTTCTCACGGCTGACGGAGGACTGCTTCTATCACACCTCGGTCACCGCGATGGCGGAAATGATCAAGCATGGATGCACTACAGCCTTCGACCATCAATATTGCTTTCCAAGACATGCGGGAAAACGGCTGATCGATCGTCAATTCGAGGCGGCGGAAGTTCTAGGGATGCGCTTTCACGCAGGACGCGGCGGCAACACCTTGCCGAAGTCCGAGGGGTCGACGATCCCGGATGCCATGCTCGAAACCACGGACGAATTCATCGCCGATTGCGCGCGATTGATCGATAGCTATCACGATGCCGGCTCTTTCAGCATGCGCCAAGTGGTGGTCGCTCCCTGCCAGCCGGTCAATTGTTATCGCGAAACCTTCGTCGAGTCGGTCTCGTTGGCGCGGGATCGTGGCGTGCAGTTGCACACGCATGTCGGCGAAGGTGAAAGCCCTGTCATCAAGGCGCGGCATGGAATGCGCACGGTCGACTACTGCGCCGAATTGGGTTTTGCAGGCCCCGACACCTTCTATGCCCATTGCTGGGAGCTGACGCATGACGAATTGCGCAAAATGGCGGCAAGCGGTACCGGCGTCTCCCATTGCCCCGAGCCGGTTTACCTGGTCGGCGCGGAAGTGACCGACATCCCGGCGATGCAGGCCTTCGGCCTGCGTATTGGCCTTGGTTGCGACGGAGCCGCATCGAACGACAACTCGAACCTCATGCATTGCATCCATTCCGCCTACATGCTGCAGTGCTTGACGGCTTCCACGCGTGTGCACCCCGTTCCCGCCCCGCTCGACTTTCTGAAATATGCGACAAACGGAGGCGCGAGCCTGCTCGGGCGCACCGATATCGGCCGTCTTGCTCCGGGCATGGCGGCCGACCTCTTCGCAATCGATACGCGACGGATGGACTATGTCGGGACGCGGCATGACCCGCTGAGCCTCATCGCCAAGGTCGGGATCGGCATGCCCACCGATATGACCATGATTAACGGACGCATCGTCTGGCAAGGCGGTGAATTCACCGGGCTGGATGAGGCCGCGCTGTTTGCGGCGGCCGAGGCTGCTCTTGCAACTGTAGAATTCTGAAAACCAAAAAAAGGGGAACTGGGATGCAGAAGAATCTGACCCGCAGAACATTGATGAAGAGCGCGGCCGCAGCAGGCCTCGCAACGGCCTTTACCGGCCGCGCGTTTGCCGCTAACGAACCGCTCGGCATAACGCTTGTCGTACCCTCGCCGATCGGCGATGTCGGCTGGGGGCACGCCCTGGCCGCCGGACTGGATCCGATCAAGAGTGCCTATGGCGACAAGGTCAAGGTGACCGTCATCGAGAACATCGCAGAAGGCCCGGATGCGGACCGTATCATGAACAAGACGGTCGCCGATGGAAACCACTTCCTGATCGCCGGCTCGTTCGGTTATCAGAACGGCGCGCTCCAGATTGCCCGGCGCAATCCCAAGGTCACAGTCCTTCATGCCTCCGGTTTCCAGGTAGCACCGAATTTCTCGCCCTTTGCCGCAAAGTACTTTCAAGGAACGTACCTGCTCGGCATGGCGGCGGCCGCAGTCTCCAAGACGGGTAAGCTCGGTTCAGTCTCCGCCTTTGCCATTCCCGAACTGATCACGTCCATCAATGCCTTCACACTCGGCGCACAGGCCGTGAAGCCCGACATCGAGGTATCAGTCGTCTGGGTCAATTCCTGGTTCGATCCGGCCAAGGAGCAGGAGGCGGCCAAGGCCTTGATCTCGCAGGGCTGCGACGTGATCTTTTCGAACGCTCAGGATACACCCTCTGTCATTTCCGCCTGCGAGGAAGCCGGTGTTCACGCCTTCAACCTGAATTCCTCGATGAAGAAATACGCGCCTAAGACCTACCTTGGCTGCGTATCAACGGACTGGTCGCCGTTCTTCAAGGCGTCCGTCGATGCCCATTTTGCTGGCGCTTTCAAAGGCGCCAACGCTTTCCTCGGCGTTGCGGACAAGGTCGTCGAAGTCGTCGACTGGAGCCCGGCGATCCCGGCCGACACCATGGCCAAGATCAAAGAGATCGAGGCAAAGATCGCAAGCGGCGGCTTTTCGCCATTCACCGGCCCGATCGCCAAGGCGGATGGTAGCGAAGGCGCTGCTTCCGGCGCGACGCTGAGCGATGCCCAGATCGTCGCGATGGACTGGCATGTCAAAGGTGTAAAGACACCTCTGCCGAAGTAAGCCATGACCATCCCGCTGCTGTCGCTGCGCGGCATTTCCAAAAGCTACGGCCAGGTCCATGCCAACCAGCATATCGATTTGGACGTAGCTCCCCGGTCGATCCATGCCATCCTCGGAGAGAACGGCGCTGGCAAATCGACACTGATGAAGTTGATCTACGGCGTCGAGCGGCCGGACGACGGAACTGTCGCCTGGAATGGGCAGTCCCTAAGCCTTGCCTCCCCCGCGGCGGCGAGGCGTACCGGTATCGGGATGGTCTTTCAGCACTTCTCCCTATTCGAAAGCCTGACGGTAGTTGAAAACATCTGCCTGATCGTGCCCGGACGACGGGCTGAACTTGCGGAGCGAATTCGCATCCTCGGGAATGAATTTGGGCTTGAAGTCGATCCGCTGGCCCATGTGCATGAGCTGTCGGTCGGCGAGCGGCAGCGGGTGGAAATCATCCGATGCCTGATGACCGACCCGAAACTGCTGATCCTCGATGAGCCGACATCGGTCCTGCCGCTGCAAGCTGTCGAGAAGCTGTTTGAGACACTGCGCCGGCTGCGCGACGGCGGCGTATCGATCCTTTTCATCTCGCACAAGCTGGAGGAGATTCAGTCATTGTGTGACCGTGCCACGATCTTGCGCCGCGGGCGCGTAACCGGACACGTGGATCCGCGCGAGCATGACGCCCACGATCTCGCGCGCATGATGATCGGCCGCGACATGCCGGAAGCGATACCCGCAATGCCCTTGGCCGAAGGCGAAAAGCGCCTCGAGATCATAGGCCTCGACTACCGGCCGGACGATCCTTTCGCCGTACCGCTCTCCACGATTAGCTTGAGCGTGCGCAGCGGCGAGATTCTTGGCATTGCCGGTATTTCCGGGAATGGTCAAAAGGAACTTGCCTCGCTGATCTCAGGGGAAACGAGGCTGCCCCGGGACCAGCGCGATCAGCTCTTCATGATGGGGCAGGATGTGGGTGGCCTCGATGCCGCTAGCCGTCGAAGGCTGGGCTTTGCCTTTGTCCCGGAAGACCGGCTCGGGCACGGCGCAGTCCCGGAAATGTCGCTAACCCTCAACGGCCTGCTGACGGCCCACCCCAAGAAGCTTGTGAGACATGGTTTCCTCGACGGCGCCAAGGCCACAGCCTTCGCAAACGAATGCATCCGGGACTACGACGTGCGCACGCACGGTCCGGATGCGGAAGCAGGCTCGCTTTCCGGGGGAAACCTGCAGAAATTCATCGTCGGACGTGAAATCATGCTGGCACCGAAACTGCTCTTCCTTGCACAGCCTACCTGGGGTGTCGATGTCGGCGCGGCCTCTGCAATACGCAAGCGGCTGATCGAGCTGCGCAATCAAGGTATGGCAATTCTCGTCATATCGGAAGAACTCGAGGAATTGTTCGAACTCAGCGACTTCATTCAGGTCCTGCACCACGGCACGCTGAGCCCGCCACTCGTCACACGCGACACCCAACCGGAAGAAGTTGGTCGATACATGATCGGCGCACAGTCCCAACGCGAGAAGGCATTCGCATGAGCAGTTCCTTTTCCGTCACTTTGCCTACGTTAGTCCGCCGCGATCGAGCCTCGTTCGCCGCGAAGCTGCTCGCGCCGCCGATCGCCCTCATCGTCACCATCGCTCTCAATCTGAGTCTCTATATCGCCATGGGTCGCGATCCTGTCGCCGTGATCTACGCCATGCTGATCGAGCCGTTCTTCTCATGGGCCTCATTCTCCGAAGTATTGCTGAAGACCGGGCCCCTGCTTCTGATCGCACAAGGCCTGGCGATCGGCTTTCGTGCGAAGGTCTTCAACATTGGTGCCGAGGGCCAATTCGTCCTCGGTGCAATTTTCGCCTCCGCCATACCTATCTGGATGCCGCAGGCAACGGGCCAATGGATCTGGCCGGCAATGCTGTTGCTCGGCATCATCGGTGGCGCGTTATGGGCCTCTCTGACCGCCTTCTGGCGTGTCAGGCTCAATGCCAACGAAATCCTCGTTTCGCTAATGCTGAGCTTCGTCGCCGCACAATTGCTCAATTATCTGCTTCTGGGCCCTTGGAAAGATCCGAACGGCTACAATTTCCCCCAGTCGGTGATGTTCCAATACGATGCGATGGTGCCGATCCTGTTCGAGGGAACGCGCGTCAACATCTCGCTCCTCCTCGCCGTCGGCCTGTCCATCGCGGCGTGGATCTTCATGCAGAGGAGCTTCATCGGATATAAATTGCAGGTTGGCGGACTGGCCCCCCGGGCAGCAAGCTACGCCGGCTTCAAGGAGAGTTGGGCAATTTGGCTCTCGTTGATCATTGGAGGCGCCGCCGCAGGCCTTGCCGGTGCTGCCGAAGTTGCCGGACCACTTGGTCAGTTGCAGCGTTCCATCTCGACCGGCTATGGCTACTCGGCAATTATCGTTGCCTATCTTGGTGGTCTCAATCCCATCGGCATCGTCGTGTCCTCGATCGTCATGGCAGCACTCTACATCGGCGGCGATAATGCCATGGTTTCTGCCAATCTGCCCATCGCCGCCGTTCGCGTATTCCAAGGCAGCTTGCTCCTCGTCTATCTCATCGCTGTGGCTTTCGTGCGCTATCGCATCGTATGGCGCCCCATTTCCGCCCGGAGCGCACTATGAGCGCTATCGAGTTCATTCTTGCTGGCATGCTGGCAGCCGCAACGCCGTTTCTGCTGGCTGCTTTAGGCGAGCTCGTTGCCGAGCGCGCTGGCGTCCTCAATCTCGGCGTTGAGGGGTTGATGGCACTTGGCGCAGTCATCGCTTTCATTGTCGTTTATCACGGCGGCGGCCATTTGCTCGCTTTCATCGCGGCCGGGCTCGGGAGCGCTCTTCTTTCGATGATTTTTGCCGGGATCATTCTGGGCTTTAACGCAAATCAGGTCGCAACCGGCCTTGCCCTCGGAATTCTCGGCCAGGGCCTCTCGGCGCTGTTTGGCAAGAGCTACGAAAGCCTGACCGTCACCACGCTGCCAAAGATTGCGGTCCCCGGGCTTTCGCAAATTCCGGTCATCGGTGGGATGTTCAATCAGGATCTTGTGGTCTGGATTTCACTTGTTGTGACGATTGGCATATGGGTACTCTTTGCCTACGGCAAGATCGGCCTGGTCCTTCGCGCCGTCGGTGAAAATCCGAAGGCCGCTCACGCCATCGGCTATCCCATCATCGCGATCCGGTTTGCCGCAGTTGCATTCGGCGGCATGATGGCAGGCTTTGCCGGCGCCTACGCCGCGACGATATACACACCGCTTTGGGCGGACGGCATGATCGCCGGCCGCGGCTGGATTGCCATTGCCCTTGTTGTATTCGGGACTTGGCTGACAGCGAGGATTTTCCTGGGCGCCTGCCTGTTTGGTGCCGTGTCGCTTATGGGGCTTGCCGCCCAGGCGACTGGACTTGCTGTGCCCTCGCAACTGCTTGCATGCCTTCCTTATCTCGTGACGATTATCGTCCTGGGCATCATCTCCGCGGATCGCCGCCTGCTCAAGCTCAATGGTGTCGCCTCGCTCGGTGAGCCGTTTGAGCGATAGCAAACGCGTGTAGTCGAAGGCTCTTGCTCGCGAGCGGTGGAGACGGCGGGCGAGATTCGTTCAATCCTGACAGAAGCTGTAGATGGATGCTCTTGATGGGATCTGAATTCGCAGTCGAAAAGAACTGCCCGCGAAGTATGGCACACCATGGATCCCGTATTACCAATTCGCAAGGGCCGGCATTGTCAGCGCTCGCAAAAAGGCAGCGGCGCGCCCGCAAATTGATGCTTTCCACCGCCACCATCCTTGCCGTATCCGTTGATCGATGAATTGCAGACGGGAAGACACGGCAATGGCAAAGCCCTTCTATTGGAACGAACTCAATACGCATGATTTCGCCGAGCTCTCGCCCGAGACCACGATCGCGATCCTGCCAATCGCCTCGACGGAACAGCATGGCCCCCATCTGCCGATTGCAACGGACGTCGCCATCGCAGCAGGCATGCTGGCGGAGCTGAAGGTCCAGCGCCCAGACGATCTCGACTTCCTTGTGCTGCCGACGCAGGAAATCGGCAAGGCCAACGAACATATCTACGGTCCCGGCACGCTATCGCTCGGTGCGGAGCTGCTGATCCCGGTCTGGACCGCAATCGGTGCGAAGGTCGCCGAGGCCGGTATCCGCAAGATGGTGATCGTCAATTCCCATGGCGGCAATCTCGACATCATGGGCATTGTCGCGCGCGAGTTGCGCGTGCGCCATCAGATGGCCGTCGTCGCCACGCAATGGACTCGCTTCGGCACGCCGGACGGGATGATCGACGAGCATGAACAGCGCTTCGGCATTCATGGCGGCGATGTCGAAACCTCGCTCATGCTGCATTTCCGGCCTGAGCTTGTGCGGATGGACAAGGCTGAGAATTTCGCCTCCAAGGCGGAATGGATGAAGGAGCATTCCAAGTATCTGCAGCCGCTGCCGCCGCATTCGCTCGCCTGGATTGCCCACGACCTCAATCCGCACGGTGTCGTCGGCAATGCCGCCAACGGTACGGCGGAGAAGGGTGCGCTCATCTGCCGCCACCAGATCGCCGGCTTCATCGAGATGCTGCGCGACCTCAGCGACTATCCGCTCTCCAACCTTTATTCGAAATAGGCGTCAGAACGCCGGCGTTCGGAAGGCAGGATGATATGCCCTTTCGCCTGCAGTTCCTCGACCATCCCGGCCAGTTCTGCGAGCAGGTACTCGACGAAGAGGCTGGTGGCGGCGTCGAGCGGCGCTCGCGTGCGGGCAAACAGCTTCATCGGCTGAGGTCGCGAATGCGGCTCGGCGATCGGCCGGAATACCAGCTCTCCACGGCGACATTCGGTAATGACATCAAGCGGATTGAGTAGCGTCAGCCCCGCTCCGCATTTGACCAATTGCTTCAGCATTTCCGATGCGTTACTCTCAAGCACCGGTTCGACCTGAACCGCAAGACGCGCCAGCGTCAGATTGATAACCTCCCTGAGGCTCGTGCCGGGCTGCGCCAACAGCAGCCGCTCCTCCACGACATCGGCAAGATTGATCGGACCCGGTCCGATCAGGGGATGACCAGGTGGCAGCACGATGCCGATCGGTATGTCGAAATTGCCGAGCGAGCGGATGCCTGGTGTCGCCGGTATGTTGAAACCGAGGCCGATATCGACCTCACCCGAGACCACCGGCGCCATGGTCGTCGTGCCTGAATCGTTGCGAAGCTGAATGAAAACACGCGGATGCTCGGAGAGAAAGCGCGCGATGATCTCGGGCAAAGGTCCCGACGCCAACCCAACCGTCGCCACGATACGGACCTTACCGGCTTGCTGCATCTTGAGGCTGCGGATGCGGCCCTCCAACCGCTCGTAATTCTTCAATACCTCGCGGATATGTTCGATGCAGAGCTCGCCCGCCGCCGTCAGCCGCAGACCACGCGGCAAACGCTCAAAAAGCGGCGCCCCCATCTCCTCCTCCAGCGCCAGAATCTGGCGGTTGATCGCCGATGATGCGACATTGAGCCGTGCCGCTGCCTTGCGGATCGAGCCGCAGCGGGCAATCTCGTTGATGTAAAGAAGTCGTCTCGAGTGCAACATCGACGTTCCCATTGCTTAATTTTTGTCCAGACCGCACAATTTAGGCACAGACCCTGGAAGAGATGCCAAAAAGGCATCAATGCGCACGAATTTTGATGCTTTTCAAAGCGCAAGGCAACCGCTCAAATACAGGAAATGGGCGCCAACAATGGCGTCCCATGGCAGATAAAGGGAACAGTCAGCCATGTATATCAATGCATTGAAAACAAAAACATTCCTCGCCGCCATGGGTCTCGCCGCCGCGATCATGGCGGCCGGGCCCGCAAATGCGCTCGACAAAGTCACCTATGGCACCAACTGGCTTGCGGAGGCCGAACACGGCGGCTTCTATCAAGCCATCGCCGATGGCACCTATAAAAAATACGGCCTTGACGTCACCATCGTGCAGGGTGGCCCCAACGCTGCCAACCAGGCACTGCTGATCTCGGGCAAGCTGGATTTCTACATGGGCAGCCCGCAGCAGGAGATCGATTCGGTCAAGCAGGGCATTCCGATCGTCGATGTCGCAGCGATCTTCCAGAAGGACCCACAGGTGCTGATCGCCCATCCGGACGCCGGCGTCGAGAAGTTCGAGGATCTCGCCAAGCTGCCGACGCTCTTCCTGAGCAAGGACGGCTACGTCACTTATTTCGAATGGATGAAGGCGAACTTCCCGGGCTTCAAGGATGAACAGTTCAAGCCTTATAATTTCAGTCCGGCGCCATTCCTCGCCGACAAGCAGTCCGCGCAGCAGGGCTACGTGACCTCGGAACCCTATGAGATCGAGAAGCAGGCCGGCTGGAAGCCGAAAATCTTCCTGATCGCCGATGCCGGCTATTCGCCCTACTCGACGATGATCACCACGCAGAAATCACTGGTCGACAAGAACCCGGATCTCGTGCAGCGCTTCGTCAACGCCTCGATCGAGGGTTGGTACAACTATCTCTACGGCGACAACAAGGCGGCCAATGAGCTGATCAAGAAGGATAATCCCGATATGACGGATGGCCAGATCGCCTATTCCATCGCCCAGATAAAGGAACATGGCATCGTCGAATCCGGCGACGCCCTCGACAAGGGTATCGGCTGCATCACCGATGCCCATTACAAGAAGTTCTTCGATGAAATGGTGCAGATCAAGGTCTTCGATGCCGACATCGACTACAAGAAGGCCTTCGATCCGCAATTCGTCTGCAAAGGCTTTGGAATGACGTTGAAGAAGTAACATTCGAGCAAGGCAGCCCCTCACCCTAGCCCTCTGCCCACACGCAGGGAGAGGGAACGACGGAGCAAGAAGCGCCACCGCCAAACCACGAAAGCAGCAACTGCCTAGGCTATTGCGATCGTAGTTGGCAACCACGAGCACGATCATCCCCTCTCCCCGCAAGCGGGGAGAGGGCTAGGGTGAGGGGCACTTCTTGCTCCAAACCCAATTGCCGACATCGACAGAGAGCTTGACATGACCTTATCCAACGCGACCACTGTCCCTCCCGCAGAAATGCGCAAGCGGCCGCTTGTCGTCATGGAGCAGGTCTCCAAGGTCTTCTCCAATGGCACGCTGGCGCTTTCCGGCATGTCGCTCGATGTGGAGAGCGGCGAGTTCATCAGCTTGCTTGGCCCTTCCGGCTGCGGCAAGTCGACGGCCTTGCGCATCATCGCCGGCCTTGGCGGTGCTTCGAGCGGCAGGATCGACTGGCCGAGTTCGCGCATCAACGCCAAGGGTCTGCCGGAAGGCGATATCAGCTTCGTCTTCCAGGAGCCGACGCTGCTTCCCTGGAAGACAGTTTTCGGCAACGTCCATCTGCCGCTGAAATTGCGAGGAGTGTCGAAGGTCGAAGCTTACGAGCAGATCATGGAGACACTGGCAACAGTCGGCCTCAGAGATTTCGCCGAAGCCTATCCGCGCGAATTGTCCGGCGGCATGAAGATGCGGGTTTCGATCGCCCGCGCGCTGGTAACGAAACCGAAGTTGCTGCTGATGGACGAACCCTTTGCCGCGCTTGACGAAATCACCCGCCAGAAGCTCAATGACGACGTCCTGCGCCTCTGGCAGACGACGGGCATCACGGTCATCTTCGTCACGCACTCCGTCTACGAATCCGCCTATCTCTCCAACCGTATCGTCGTCATGAAGGCGCGGCCGGGCCGGGTTCATACCGACTTTCCTTTGGAAACCAGCGGCGAGCGCGACCCCCTTTACCGCTCATCGGAAGAATATCGGCAGGTCTGCGAGCAGGTATCTCGTTCGCTGATCGAGGCCATTGGCTGGCGGGAGGCGCATTGATGAGCGACAGCACCAGCCTGCCCGTCAAGCTTTCCGTTGAATCCGCCGATGTGCCCGCTGCCGCAGCCAGCAGGAAACGCAGTCAGGAACGCCTGCTCGGCATATCTGTGCCGATCCTGACCGTCATCGCGCTTCTCATCCTCTGGCAGCTTCTCGTCGTCGGAGCCGACATTCCGCAATATATCCTGCCGAGCCCGATCGCCGTCGCCAAGGCGCTGGTTTCCGATTGGGGCATCCTTTGGCCGGCTCTGTGGGTGACGACCGAAATCACCTTCATATCGCTGATCCTGGCGCTGATCGGCGGCGTCGGTTTCGCGATCTTCCTCGTGCAGTCCCGTTGGATCGAGCTGGCTTTCTATCCGCTGGCCGTCATCCTCCAGGTGACGCCGATCGTCGCGATCGCACCGTTGATCCTGATCTACGCGCCGACGCGCGAGGCGGCGCTCTTGATCTGCGGCTTTCTCGTCGCCTTCTTTCCGATCCTCTCCAACATGGTGCAGGGCTTGAAGAGCGTCGACCACAATCTGCTCGACCTCTTCGACCTTTATGGCGCCTCGCGCTGGCAGGCATTGCTGCATCTGAAGCTGCCGGCCGCCCAACCCTATTTCATGACTGGGCTGAGGATCGGCGGCGGCCTGTCGCTGATCGCATCGGTCGTCGCCGAATTCGCTGCCGGCTCCGGCGGCCCCAATTCCGGCCTCGCCTTCCGGCTGCTGGAGGCGCAATACCGCCAGAACATGCCGCGCCTGTTCGCCGCCCTGCTGCTGCTCTCGGCACTCGGCGTTGCCATCTTCGCCCTCACCTCCTTCATCTCATGGCTGAGCCTGCATCGCTGGCATGAAAGCAGCCTCAAGCGGGAGAACTGATGTCCTACTCCTTCATGTCCCCGCCGAACGCCGCGCGCTTCGTGCTGAGCAACGCCACCATTCCCGGCGTGACCGTGGCCGGCTTCACCGGCCCGTCAAGCGAGGGCCTTATGAAGGCCGACATCGTCGTTGCGGATGGCCTCATCAAGGATATCCTGCCGGCGGGCAGCGCGCCGGCGGAATTCGCCAAGGCCGACATGAGGGACGGCATGGTCTGGCCGACTTTCGTCGACATGCACACCCATCTCGACAAGGGCCATATCTGGCAGCGCCGAGCCAATCCGGATGGCAGCTTCATGGGCGCTCTCGACGCCGTGCGAGCCGATCGCGAGGCCAACTGGTCGGCTGACGATGTCAGGAAGCGCATGGAATTTTCGTTGCGCTCTGCCTACGCCCACGGCACCAGCCTCATCCGCACCCATCTCGATTCGCTGGCGCCGCAGCACCGCATTTCTTTCGAGGTGTTCTCGGCGGTGCGCGAAGCCTGGAAAGACAAGATCGCGCTGCAGGCCGTCGCCCTCTTTCCGCTGGATGCCATGGCCGAGGACGCCTTCTTCGCCGACCTCCTCATGGTGATCCGCGACGCCGGCGGCCTGATCGGTGGTGTCACGCAGATGAACCCCGATGTCGACCGTCAGCTCGACAAGCTGATCCGCGCCGCGTCGGACAACGGCCTGGACATCGACCTGCATGTCGACGAGACAGAGGACAGACAGGTTCTCACGCTGAAGGCGATTGCCGAGGCAGTTCTGCGCAACGGCTTCACTGGCAAGGTCACCGCAGGCCATTGCTGCTCTCTTGCGCGTCAGGACGAGGATGCCGCCGCTGCCACCATCGATCTCGTCGCCAGGGCGGGGATTTCGGTCGTCTCGCTGCCGATGTGCAATATGTACCTGCAGGACCGCCATCCAGGCCGCACGCCGCGCTGGCGTGGCGTCACCCTCCTGCATGAGCTTGCCGCCGCCGGCGTGCCGACCGCTGTCGCCTCCGACAATACCCGCGACCCCTTCTATGCCTATGGCGATCTCGACCCCGTCGAAGTGTTCCGCGAGGCCGTACGTATCCTGCATCTTGATCACCCGCTGGATACGGCCGCAAGGGTCGTCACCACCTCTCCCGCCGACATTCTCGGCTGCCCGGATATGGGGCGTATAGCGGTCGGCAACCCGGCCGATCTCGTGCTTTTCAGCGCCCGGCGCTGGAGCGAATTCCTTTCCCGTCCGCAGTCCGACCGCGTCGTCCTTCGCAAGGGCAAGGTGATCGACCGCAGCCTGCCGGACTATCGTGAACTCGACAGCGTCATTGGAGCCTGACATGCCGGATTACCAGCGCATCAAGAAAGAACTCGAAGGTATCGCCGTCGAAGATAATCCAGCACTCGTGCGCCAGAAGAGCCGGGACTTCTACTGGTACTCGCCAATCCTGAAAGCCCAGCTCGACAATGTCACCGCCGATCTCGTCGTCACCCCAAAGACCGAGGAAGAGGTGATCCGCACGCTGAAGGTCGCCTATGCGCATGACGTTCCCGTCACGCCACGCGGCGCCGGCACCGGCAATTACGGTCAGGCGATGCCGCTCTCCGGCGGCATCGTGCTCAACCTTGCCGCCATGAACAAGATCAAGGAGATCCATCCGGGCCGCGTCATCTGCGAACCTGGTATCGTCATTGCCGAACTCGACCGCCAGACCAAAGCACATTCAGGCCAGGAACTGCGCTTCCATCCCTCGACCGCGCAGACGGCAACGATCGGCGGCTTCATCGCCGGCGGCTCGGGCGGTGTCGGCTCGATTACCTGGGGCGGCTTGCGCGATCTCGGCAATATCCTACGCCTGCGCGTCGTGACGATGGAAGCAGAACCCCGCATTCTCGATCTCACCGGATGGGACCTGACCAAGGTCAGCCATGCTTATGGCACCAACGGCATCATCACCGAAATCGAACTGCCGCTGGCGCCGGCCTATGACTGGGTCGACGTGCTGGTTGGCTACGATGATTTCATGGATGCCGTGCGCTTCTCCGATGCGCTCGCCAAGTGTAACGGCATTCTGGTCAAGGAAATCGCCCCGATCGCCGCCCCCATTCCGTACGAATATTTCACCCGCCACAGGCCCTATATCCGCCAGGGGCAGTCGATCGTGGCGCTGATGATCGCGCCGCATTCGATGGCCCCCTTCGTCGCCTTTACCATGCAGCAGAAGGGTGAAATCACCTTCCGCTCCGATAAGGTGGAGAGCATGAAGGGCATCCCGCACGCCTATGAACTCGCCTGGAACCACACGACGCTGCGCGCCCTCAAAGTCGATCCGTCCATCACCTATCTGCAGGTGCAGTATCCGGGTCCGGACCATGTCGCCAAGGTCCAGAAGATGGTGGAAATCTTCGGAGACGAGGTGCCCGGCCATCTCGAATTCATCAAATTCGACGGGCAGATTCAATGTTCGGGCCTGCCGCTGGTGCGCTATACCTCCGAGGCGCGGCTTGAAGAGATCATCAAGATCCATCAGGACCATGGCTGCCCGATCTTCAATCCGCATCGCTATACGCTCGAGGAAGGCGGCATGAAGCAGACCGATGCGATCCAGCTTGCCTTCAAGAAGGAGACCGATCCGAAGGGCCTGCTCAATCCCGGCAAGATGATCGCCTGGGACGACCCGAATTTCGATTTCAAATCCGGCAAGAACTACCTCTTCCCCGGCCTTGCGGCGCTGATGGAGGCTTCATGAAGGTTCTCCTCCTTCATTCTCATCCAGTCGAGGAAAGTTACGGCGCAGCATTGCACCGGCAAACCATTGAGAGCCTGAAGAGCGCCGGCCACGAGGTCGATGATTGCAATCTTTACGCGGAAGGCTTCGATCCCGTGCTCTCACGTCGCGATCGCATGATCTACCACGACTATCCCGACAATACCGAGGCGGTCAAATTCTATGTCGAAAGGCTTGAGCGCACCGAGGCGCTGGTGATCGTCACCCCGGTCTGGAACTTCGGCTTTCCGGCCATCCTCAAAGGCTATTTCGACCGCGTCTGGCTTCCGGGCGTCTCCTTCGAACTCGTCGATGGCAAGGTGCGCTCAAAGCTGCAGCATATCCGCAAGCTCGGCGCGGTATTGACCTATGGCGCCGACCCATTCCGTGCCTTCATTGCCGGCAACCCGCCGAAGAAGATCGTCAAACGCGTGCTGCGCGCGCAGATCAAGCCTTTCGCCCCGGTCGTCTTCCTCGCCCATTACGACATGAACCGCTCGACTGACGAGACCAGAGGGCGGTTTCTTGAGAAGGTGCGCCAGGAAATGCTGCGTTTCTAAAGCCTCGCTTAAGCGGCAACTGCTGCCATTTCCGAAAATTATTCGGCCACTTCAAGATCGATGGTGTCGTGAGCAGTCCTCGAGGAAAATCCGGATTCCTTTACAACCATGGAAGTGGGCAAGAGCCGCCGTAACCGCCCGATTGCTACCGCCTGCCAGCCATCGTCGTGATGGCCTAAGACACGTGTTTAACGACGTCGTTAGCGACGTGTCTTAGGTGGAGATTGCGATGCGCGTTGAGATTCTTGGGCAGGAACGGCGGCGTCGATGGCGCGATGATGAGAAGCTCGCGATTGTGATGTCGGTTGAGGTTGCCGGAACCACCATCACCGAAGTTGCTCATCAGCACGATATTACGCGACAGCAGATTTACGCTTGGCGTAGCGAGTTGAAAAAGAAGGGGCTGCTCTCGACGTCTGCGAATGCATTGTTCGTTCCCGTCGACATGAATGCCGTGCAGGCCGATGTCCCCGAAGACAAGAAGAACTGCTGCGGGACGATCGAACTGCGATTGAGCTGCGGCCGCACCCTTCGCTTTGGGAGCGCGGTGGACACTGGCGCCCTGACGAAGCTTATCCGGGCGGTGGAAGCAGCATGATCGGGCCTGGGACCGGCGTTCGGGTCTATCTTGCGTGCGGGATCACGGACATGCGCAAAGGAATAGAAGGCCTGGCTGCGCTTGCGCAGGATATCCTGCGCCAGAAGCCGACGAGCGGTGCGGTCTTTGCCTTTCGCGGCAAACGTGGCGATCGTTTGAAGCTGCTGTATTTTGATGGCCAGGGCTTCTGCCTGTATTACAAGATCTTGCAGAAAGGGCGGTTCCCATGGCCTTCTGCGGCCGACGGGGCAGCCCGGCTTACGTCTGCCCAACTGGCGATGTTGTGGGAAGGGATCGATTGGCGTCGTCCTGATTGGGGGGCACCACCGGCCCGTGTCGGGTGATTTTATCCCACTGAAACCACTGGTTTTTATGGCAATTTC
The DNA here is from genome assembly GCF_900094545.1 of Martinezella miluonensis. Lineage (GTDB taxonomy): Bacteria > Pseudomonadota > Alphaproteobacteria > Rhizobiales > Rhizobiaceae > Rhizobium > Rhizobium miluonense. The sequence goes on along the minus strand of NZ_FMAH01000024.1, from coordinate 1,958 downwards.
TCCTAGCGTGTGGTAGTCAGGATCATGTCTCGCGCGACGACAAATCTTCCGGACGATCCAGCCTTTCTCAAGGCAATGATTGCCGCTTTGCTGGCGGAAAATGCGAAGATGTCGGCCACATTGCAAGCGCATGACCAGTTAATCCAAACACTGCGGCTGCGCATCGCCAAGCTGAAGAAACAGGTCTTCGGCAAGTCGTCTGAGAAGATTGAGCGTGAAATCGAGCAGTTGGAACTGGCGCTTGAGGATCTGTTGATCGCCGCCGCTGAGGCCATTACTGCCCCAATCGATGAAGTTGATGAGGCGGCGTCGACAGTGCCCCTGGCGGATCCGTCCGAAAAGACCATGCGCCGACGCCCCCGCGTGTCGGACACGGCGGTCCGCGAGCGCCGAGAACTCGATCCCGGCTCCTGCTGCCCGGATTGCGGAGGAGAGTTGCGTCTTGTCGGCGAGGACACCAGCGAAATCCTCGATATGATCGCCGCGCAGATGAAAGTCATCGAGGTTGCTCGGTTGAAGAAGTCCTGCCGCTGCTGCGAGAAGATGGTGCAGGTGGCAGCACCCAGCCGTCCGATCCCGGGCAGCATGGCCGGCGCTAGGCTCTTGGCGTACATTCTGGTCTCGAAGTTCGACGACCATTTGCCGCTATACCGTCTGAACGAGATTTTTGCCCGCATGGGTGCCGACATTCCCGACAGCACGATGGTCGATTGGTGTGGTCGTGCGATGCAGGTGCTTCAGCCTCTCATCGAGCGGATCGAAACGGCGATCATGGCAAGTGATCTCCTTCATGCTGACGACACGCCAATCCGGGTGCTGGATCGCTCGCTGCGAGACAAGGGATTGGGCAAAGGCGTGAAGAAGGGCAGGCTCTGGACGTATGTTCGCGATCAACGTCCCTGGTCTGGCGCTTCCCCGCCCGGTGCAGTCTACTATTTTGCTCCTGACTGGAAAGAAGAGCACGTTCATCTTCACCTCAGGCAATCAAGCGGCATCCTTCAGGCTGACGGCTACAAAGGATACGGCAAGCTGTACTCACCTGGAGAGAATGGAACGTCTCGCTTTAAAGAGGCGGCCTGCTGGGCCCATTGGCGACGAGACTTCCACGACATCTGGACATCAAACAAGTCAGAGATCGCACGGGAGGCTCTCGATCGTATTGGTGCTCTTTATGACATAGAGCGTGGCATCAACGGCCAGCCTCCTGATATCCGTCTTGCCGCGCGTCAGGTCCAGAGCAAGCCCAAGGTCGATGCATTCCGCCACTGGGCTGAAGCTCAACTAACCCGCATTCCAGGCAAAGGCGATCTGGCGACAGCTTTCCGATACGGTTTGAGCCGCTGGGCTTCGCTCTGCCTGTTCCTCGAAGACGGTCGCGTTGCGATCGACAACAATGCCGCTGAGCGGGCCCTGCGTCCGATAGGCGTTGGAAGACGCAACTGGCTCTTTGCGGGAGCCGACACGGGAGCGGAAACGTTGGCACGCGCCATGACGATCATCGAGACGGCCAAGATGAATGGTCTTGACCCGCAAGCCTATCTGGCTGACGTGCTCGATCGTATCCACGATCACAAGATCAATCGGTTAGACGAATTGCTTCCGTGGAACTGGTCGGAGATCACCACAATCGACGCAAAGGCAGCGTGATGGCGACAGTTACCCACGTCCGTACGATCAAATTTGTTGCCGAAATCCTCGAAGAGGACGTGGAGCTTCTTCAGGCCATCGTCTCCAACGATGATAATCTAAGCTACGGCAGCATCATCTCCGTCTACACCGGGGACGATGAATCCATGACCGCACTGACGGACGACGGTATGGAAGAGCTGGAGCAGATGCTCTCCCACGCTCGCCGCTCAACCGACGAGTGGAACGACTTCCTCGACAGCTTTGTCGACGACAAAGAACTCATCGCCCGCATCAAAGCGAAATCTCCGCGGTAACAATCGGCCGGTTAC
>NZ_FMAH01000096.1 GCF_900094545.1 Martinezella miluonensis | reverse complement strand
GATGAGCACTGGCAATGGGAACGATCAAGCCAATCGAGCTATTAGTACCGGTAAGCTTCATGCGTTGCCGCACTTCCACACCCGGCCTATCAACGTGGTCGTCTTCCACGGCTCTGATAGGGAACACTCGTTTTCAGGTTGGTTTCCCGCTTAGATGCCTTCAGCGGTTATCCATTCCATATATAGCTACCCTGCTATGCCCTTGGCAGGACAACAGGTCCACCAGAGATATGTCCATCCCGGTCCTCTCGTACTAGGGACAGATCCTGTCAATATTCCTACACCCACGGCAGATAGGGACCGAACTGTCTCACGACGTTCTGAACCCAGCTCACGTACCGCTTTAATTGGCGAACAGCCAAACCCTTGGGACCTGCTCCAGCCCCAGGATGCGATGAGCCGACATCGAGGTGCCAAACAACCCCGTCGATATGGACTCTTGGGGGTCATCAGCCTGTTATCCCCGGCGTACCTTTTATCCGTTGAGCGATGGCCCTTCCACGCGGGACCACCGGATCACTATGACCGACTTTCGTCTCTGCTCGACTTGTCAGTCTCGCAGTCAGGCGGGCTTATGCCATTGCACTCGACGACCGATTTCCGACCGGTCTGAGCCCACCATCGCGCGCCTCCGTTACTCTTTCGGAGGCGACCGCCCCAGTCAAACTACCCACCATACACTGTCCCGGATCCGGATAACGGACCGCGGTTAGACATCCATGACGATAAGGGTGGTATTTCAAGGATGGCTCCACAAGAACTGGCGTCCCTGCTTCAAAGCCTACCACCTATCCTACACATGCCGACACGAATGCCAGTGTAAAGCTATAGTAAAGGTGCACGGGGTCTTTCCGTCTGACCGCAGGAACCCCGCATCTTCACGGGGAATTCAATTTCACTGAGTCTATGTTGGAGACAGCGGGGAAGTCGTTACGCCATTCGTGCAGGTCGGAACTTACCCGACAAGGAATTTCGCTACCTTAGGACCGTTATAGTTACGGCCGCCGTTTACTGGGGCTTCGATTCAGAGCTTGCACCCCTCCTCTTAACCTTCCAGCACCGGGCAGGCGTCAGACCCTATACGTCGTCTTGCGACTTCGCAGAGCCCTGTGTTTTTGGTAAACAGTCGCTACCCCCTGGTCTGTGCCACCCTCACATACTTGCGTACATAAGGGTCACGCTTCTTCCGAAGTTACGCGTGCAATTTGCCGAGTTCCTTCAACATAGTTCTCTCAAGCGCCTTGGTATACTCTACCTGACCACCTGTGTCGGTTTCGGGTACGGTCTATACGGTGGAGCTATTTCCTGGAACCGCGTCCCCGCCCACACAATCCAATAAGTGTGAACAAGTTAAGCAATCCGTCACTACCACCAGGCCCACGAATATTAACGTGGTTCCCATCGACTACGCGTGTCCGCCTCGTCTTAGGGGCCGGCTAACCCTGCTCAGATTAACTTTAAGCAGGAACCCTTGGTCTTTCGGCGAGAGGGTCTCTCACCCTCTTTATCGTTACTCATGTCAACATTCGCACTTCCGATACCTCCAGGACCCCTCACAGGTATCCCTTCACTGGCTTACGGAACGCTCCGCTACCACGTGCATTACTGCACATCCTCAGCTTCGGTGCATGGCTTCAGCCCCGTTACATTTTCGGCGCAAAGACCCTTGACTAGACCAGTGAGCTGTTACGCTTTCTTTAAATGATGGCTGCTTCTAAGCCAACATCCTGGTTGTTTTGGGATCCTCACATCCTTTCCCACTTAGCCATGACTTGGGGACCTTAGCTGGAGGTTAGGGTTGTTGCCCTTTTCACGACGGACGTTAGCACCCGCCGTGTGTCTGCCGAGTAGTACTTCCCGGTATTCGGAGTTTGGTTAGGATCAGTAAGACGGTGAGTCCCCATAGCCCATCCAGTGCTCTACCCCCGGGAGTATTCGCTCGACGCTCTACCTAAATAGATTTCGCGGAGAACCAGCTATTTCCGAGTTTGATTGGCCTTTCACCCCTAGCCACAAGTCATCCCAATCTATTGCAACAGATGCGGGTTCGGTCCTCCAGTTGGTGTTACCCAACCTTCAACCTGCTCATGGCTAGATCACTCGGTTTCGGGTCTAATGCAACAAACTATATCGCCCTATTCAGACTCGCTTTCGCTTCGCCTACACCTACCGGCTTAAGCTTGCTTGTTACACTAAGTCGTTGACCCATTATACAAAAGGTACGCCGTCACCCTTGCGGGCTCCGACTGTTTGTAGGTATCCAGTTTCAGGTTCTATTTCACTCCCCTTGTCGGGGTGCTTTTCACCTTTCCCTCACGGTACTGGTTCGCTATCGGTCATGCACGAGTACTTAGGCTTGGAGAGTGGTCTCCCCATGTTCAGACAGGATTTCACGTGTCCCGCCCTACTCTAGGACAATAAAGCTATCTACGCGTACGGGGCTGTCACCCTCTACGGCAAACCTTTCCAGGTTCTTCCACTTTAAACTTCATTGCCACTGGCCTGGTCCGCGTTCGCTCGCCACTACTTGCGGAGTCTCGGTTGATGTCCTTTCCTGCAGGTACTTAGATGTTTCAGTTCCCTGCGTTCGCTTCTTACACCCTATTTTATTCAGGTGAAGATACCT
>NZ_FMAH01000018.1 GCF_900094545.1 Martinezella miluonensis | reverse complement strand
CCATCCGTCAGCTTCATCCGAAGAAACCAACGATAGGCGACATTGACCTCGATCTCGCGCACCAGCTGACGTTCCGAGCGGATGCCGAAAAGATAACCGATGAACAGCGCCTTGAACATCAATGTCGGATCGAGCGGCGGCCGGCCGTTGTCGGCGCAATACAATCCCGCAACGCGATCATGGATGAAAGTAAAGTCGATCACCGCATCGATCTTGCGAAGCAGATGATCTCTCGGCACCAGGCTGTCGAGCGTCACCATCTCGAGAGCCGTCTGTTCGGCAGCAGGTTTCTTCAACATGTCCCATTGAATCAAAAACCTCCGGCCAAAGCCAGAAGTTTGTCAGCAGTCTGAGCGGCGCCCAATCGGGCGCCGCTTTTGTTTTACCGGGATATCGAAGGGCTCAGGCGGCGTTGGTCGCTTCGCCCGATTTTCCCCCTGCCTGTGCTTTGGCAGCCTCGCGCCGCTTGGCGGCATCGGCATATTTCTGTGCCAGCACCGCGCAGGTCATCAGCTGGATCTGGTGGAATAGCATGAGCGGCAGCACGATGGCGCCGATGCCTTGGCCGGCGAAGATGACATTGGCCATCGGCACGCCGCTCGCCAGCGACTTTTTGGAGCCGCAGAAGGTGATGGTGATTTCGTCGGCCTTCGAAAAACCGAGGGCACGGCTGCCGAACATGGTAATGCAGAGCACCGTTGCGAGAAGAACCATGTTGGCAACGATCACCGTGGCGATATCGATCACCGAGAAGGTGTGCCACAGACCCTCGACCACGGCTTCGCTGAAGGCCGAATAGACGACCATGAGGATCGAGCCGCGGTCGACCGGCATCAGGATCTTCTTCTTCGAGCGGATCCAGCCGCCGATCCATGGCTGCAGCAATTGGCCGGCGATGAAGGGGGCGAGCAGCTGCAGCATGATCTGCCACAGGACATCCCAGGAAAAGCCGCCCTGGCCGCCGACTGAAAACAGGATGCCGACGAGCAGCGGCGTCAGGAACATTCCGAAGATGTTCGAAGCGGAGGCGGAGCAGATGGCGGCCGGCACGTTGCCGCCTGCGATGGAAGTGAAGGCGATGGAGGACTGTACGGTCGAGGGCAGAACGCTCAGGAACAGCAGGCCGGTGTAGAGCGACACGGGCAGGATGCTGTTGGGAACGATCTGGCCCAAGGCCAGGACCAGCAGCGGGAAGATGCCGAAGGTCGTCAGCAGGATGACGAGGTGCAGCCGCCAATGCAGCAGGCCGGCGATGACGACATCGCGCGACAGGCGCGCACCATGCAGGAAGAACAGAAGGCCGATGGCAAAGTTCGTGGCGATGCCGAAATAGTGGGCACTCACGCCATGCACGGGAAAGAAGGATGCCGTCACGACGGTGAGCACCAGCAGCATGGTGAAGGTGTCTGGAAGAAAGCGGCGCATCGTGCCAACCCCAATCGCATTTGCAAGTCTTGATGAATTAGGTCTTGCAGATAGACCTATCGCGATCCACGATGCAAGAAATAACAGTTATCGTGAAATAGGATAAGCGCGATGCTAGACTTCACACAATTGCGCAGTTTCGTTGCCGTCGAACAGCTGGGCAGCTTTACGCTGGCGGCAGAACGGCTCGGGCTCGGGCAATCCACAGTCAGCCAGCACATACAGCGGCTGGAAACGGAGCTTGGCCGGAAGCTGCTGGCGCGCGACACCCATCGCGTCGTCCTGACCGCCGACGGCGAGGCGTTGCTCGGGCATGCCCGCCAAATATTGTCGATCGAAGGGGAGGTGCGCCAGCTCTTCGCCGGTAACAGCCTGCGCGGCAGCCTTCGGCTCGGCGTTTCCGAGGATTTCGTCACCAGCCAGCTTCCGGACGTGCTGGAGGAATTCGTTCGTTCGCATCCGTCGGTCGATCTCGAATTGACGGTCGCGCTCAGCGGCACGCTTTATGAAATGCAGGACAATGGCGATCTCGATCTGGTGCTGGCCAAGCGCCGGCTCGGCGATATCAGGGGAACGCTCGTCTATCGCGAGCCGCTGGTCTGGCTGGCGCGCGATCCGGAGCGTATCCGCAGGCTCGAATCGCCGCTACCATTGATCGCCTTTCCCGTGCCGAGTGTCACCCGTGCCGTTGCACTGGAGGCGCTACGCCGGCAGCAGATGCCGTGGCGGATCGTCTGTACCTGTGGCAGCCTCAGCGGACTGACGGCCGCGGCGCGCGCCGGCATGGGCGTTCTCGTTCAGCCCAAGAGCATGGCGCCTGCCGGATTGATGGAGATTGCGCCGGGATGGCTGCCGGCTCTGGAAGACGTCGAATTCGTGCTCGTGCCGCGCAAGGGCGCGGATCAGCTTCTTGTCAAAGCTTTGTCGGAGGACATTCTGGCCAAGGTGAGGGGGCCGCGGTCCGAGACGCTGCATCTGCCCTGACGGACTGATGCGGCGCTCTTTTTTACCCGTAATAGGTCATTAGCCCAGGCAGGCGAGGAAGTTCGCCACATCGGCTTCGGTTGTGGCGAAGCTGGTCACGAGACGGATCAGCGTTTCATCATCGCCGACCAGATCCGGCTGCGATTCCGAGATCGGCCATTCGTAGAATTTGGCCCCCTTGTCCTCGGCGGCCTTAGAGGCTGATTTCGGTATGATCGCGAAAACCTCGTTCGAGATCGTCGGCCAGGCAGCGCGGGCGCCACGGGTCTTTTCGATGCCGGCGCGCAGGCGATCGGCCATGCCGTTAGAATGGCGGGCCAGATCGAGCCAGAGACCATCCTGGAAATAGCCGTCGAACTGGGCGGCGATAAAGCGCGACTTGGAGAAAAGCTGTGCGGCGCGCTTGCGGATGAAGTGCATCTCTTTTGCTTGCTCGGGATCGAAGATGACGATCGCCTCGGCGCACCAGCAGCCGTTCTTGGTGCCGCCGAAGGAAAGAATGTCGACGCCGCGCTTCCAGGTCATCTCAGCTGGGCTGACGCCGAGCGCGACCAGGGCGTTGGCGAAACGCGCACCATCCATATGCAGCGGCAGGCCGTTCGCCTTGGCCACAGCGGCGACGGCGTCGATCTCGTCGAGCGAATAGACCGTACCGATTTCCGTCGCCTGCGTGATCGTCACGGCAGCGGCGCGACCGTGATGCACCGCATCCTGCGGGAAACGGGCAATCTTGGCGGCAAGCGCCTGAGGGTCAATCTTGCCGGCTGCGCCCTTGACCGTCGCCAGCCGCGCGGAGCTGAAGAAATCCGGTGAACCGCATTCGTCTTCTGCGACATGTGCCTCGCTATGGCAAAAGGTGATGCCGCCCGGTTTCTGGACGCTGGCGAGCGACAGCGAATTGGCGGCAGAGCCCGTCGCGACGAAGAAGACTGCAACCTCACGCTCGAAGATTTCGCTGAACTTGGCTTCGACCTTTTGGTCCAGGTCGCTCAAGCCATAGGCAGTGGCAAAGCCTCCTGACTCGGCAAGGAGACGTTCAGCGATCTTGGAGTGGGCGCCGGCCCAGTTATCGGAGGCAAAAAACATGGAAATGCACCAATTAAAAAGAGTGAACTGCGCGTGGCATAAATAGGGTCGGCCGGACATTAAGCCAATGCAAAAACCTATCAAGAGCAAGAACTTGAAGAACCCATCACAGAAATTGATCTGCGCAATCAACAAATAAAATGATGCGCCGCAGCGAAACTTTATTGCTCGATTTATGCAGCATAGGCAATCTTCCGTCTCTCCTTGACGAAATTTTGCCGTTTTGCTCTTGCGAAGGAAGAAGCTTTCTGGCATAGAACTGATGAATTAGGACAGGGTTGCTGTCCTATTTTGGCTGCCGAAGCCGAAGATGTGCCAGAGGGTCCTGACGATGTCGGGATTTCGGGCTATAATTGCCGGGAGCATGTCCTTAACGCCTCCGAGGCGCCGGGCAGGGCGACGGTGGAATAGCAAGGCGCGGAACGCTGACGACAGGCTCCATAGCGGGGCCATGGTTCGCGGCCGGATCTTCACAATGCAACAGAGCTGTCGCGCGTCGGCGCCGGAAACGGACCGCGCGAGACGAAGGAGCGCCCGCGAGGCGGGCCTTACCGGAGGGAAGACGATGACGAACAGGAAGACGTTCACGAGTTTTGACCAGACCGCTGTAGCCAATGCTGCAGCGACGGCCAAGACGTCGAAACGCGCCGTCGGCATCCCGCCGAAACAAGGCCTCTACGATCCGCGCAACGAGCATGACGCCTGCGGCGTCGGCTTCGTCGCGCATATGAAGGGCCGCAAGTCGCATCAGATCGTGCGCGACGGCCTGTTCATTCTCGAGAACCTGACGCATCGCGGTGCCGTCGGCGCTGACCCGCTGATGGGCGACGGCGCGGGCATCCTCGTGCAGATCCCCGACCGTTTCTTCCGCGAGGAGATGGCCAAGCAGGGCGTCATCCTGCCGAAGGCGGGCGAATATGGCGTCGGCCATTTCTTCCTGCCCCGCGACGAGGCGCTGATCGAGCATTTCAAGACCGCCATCAAGCAGGTCGTTGTCGAGGAAGGCCAGGTTCTGCTCGGCTTCCGCGATGTGCCTGTTGATAACTCATCGCTGTCGAAGGCGCCTGACATTGCTGCCACCGAGCCGCATCATGTGCAGGTCTTCATCGGCGCCGGTCGCGATGCCGGCACGAACGAGGAGTTCGAGCGCCGTCTTTTCACCCTGCGCAAGGTGATCTCCAACCGCATCTATGCGGAATACGAGGGTGAGGAGAGCAGCTTCTATCCCGTGTCGCTGTCGAGCTCGACCATCGTCTACAAGGGCATGTTCCTCGCCTATCAGGTCGGTGCCTATTATAAGGACTTGTCTGACCCGCGCTTCGAAACGGCGGTTGCTCTCGTGCACCAGCGTTTCTCGACCAACACCTTCCCGTCGTGGAAGCTGGCGCATCCGTACCGCATGGTCGCGCACAACGGCGAAATCAACACGCTGCGCGGCAACGTCAACTGGATGGCTGCCCGCCAGGCGTCGGTATCCTCGCCACTCTTCGGCGAAGATATCTCCAAGCTCTGGCCGATCTCCTATGAAGGACAGTCGGATACGGCCTGTTTTGACAACGCGCTCGAATTCCTCGTGCGCGGCGGCTATTCCATGGCGCATGCCATGATGATGCTCATCCCTGAGGCATGGGCCGGCAATCAGCTGATGGCTGCCGAGCGCAAGGCATTCTACGAGTATCACGCCGCCCTGATGGAGCCGTGGGATGGCCCAGCCGCTGTCGCCTTCACCGACGGCAAGCAGATCGGCGCGACGCTCGACCGCAACGGCCTGCGTCCGGCCCGCTATCTCGTTACCAACGACGATCGCATCATCATGGCCTCCGAGGCCGGTGTTCTGCCTGTTGACGAAGAGAAGATCATCCAGAAGTGGCGTCTGCAGCCAGGCAAGATGCTGCTGATCGATATGGAAAAGGGTCGCATCATCTCCGACGACGAGGTGAAGTCGGAACTGTCAAGCAAGCATCCCTACCAGAGCTGGCTCAAGCGCACGCAGCTGATTCTCGAGGATCTGAAGCCGGTGGAACCGCGGGCGCTGCGCCGCGACGTGTCGCTGCTCGACCGCCAGCAGGCTTTCGGCTATACGCTTGAAGATACCAAGCTCCTGATGTCGCCGATGGCGACGACAGGGCAGGAGGCTGTCGGCTCCATGGGGACCGATACGCCGATCTCCGCCATGTCCGACAAGCCGAAGCTGCTCTACACCTACTTCAAGCAGAACTTCGCGCAGGTGACGAACCCGCCGATCGATCCGATCCGCGAGGAGCTCGTCATGAGCCTCGTCTCCTTCATCGGCCCGCGCCCGAACCTGCTCGACCATACCGGCATGGCCAATGCCAAGCGCCTGGAAGTGCGCCAGCCGATCCTGACCAACGGCGATCTCGAAAAGATCCGCTCGATCGGTCACACCGAGGATCGCTTCGACACCAAGACGCTCGACTTCACCTATGATGTCGAACGTGGCGCCGAAGGCATGCCCGAGATGCTCGACCGTCTCTGCGAACGGGCGGAAGCCGCCGTCCGCGGCGGCTACAACATCATCGTGCTTTCCGACCGTCAGATCGGACCGGACCGTATCGCCATCCCGGCGCTGCTGGCGACGGCGGCCGTGCATCATCACCTGATCCGCAAGGGTCTGCGCACCTCGGTCGGTCTCGTCGTCGAAACCGGCGAGCCGCGCGAAGTGCACCATTTTTGCCTGCTGGCCGGCTACGGTGCGGAAGCGATCAACCCCTATATGGCCTTCGACACGCTGCTCGACATGCATCAGCGCGGCGAATTCCCGAAGGAAGTGGACGCGTCGGAAGTCGTGTACCGCTACATCAAGGCGGTCGGTAAGGGCATCCTCAAGGTCATGTCGAAGATGGGTATCTCGACCTATCAGTCCTACTGCGGCGCGCAGATCTTCGATGCGATCGGCCTGCAGCAGGAACTGGTCGACAAGTACTTCTTCGGCACGGCGACGATGATCGAAGGTATTGGTCTCGATACGATCGCCGAGGAAACCGTCGCGCGTCACAACTCTGCTTTCGGCCGTGATCCGCTGCTGGCGAGCACGCTCGACATCGGCGGCGAGTATGCCTACCGCATGCGCGGCGAAAGTCATGCCTGGACGCCGGATGCGGTGGCCGCCCTTCAGCATGCCGTACGCGGCAATGCCGAGGATCGCTATCGCGAATTCTCGGAAATGGTCAATGATTCAGCGCTTCGCATGAACACCATCCGCGGTCTCTTCACGATCAAGGGCGCGGAAGCGCTCGGCCGCAAGCCGATCTCGGTCGACCAGGTCGAGCCGGCGGTCGATATCGTCAAGCGTTTCTCGACGGGCGCCATGTCCTTCGGCTCGATCAGCCGCGAGGCGCACACGACGCTGGCGATCGCCATGAACCGCATCGGCGGCAAGTCGAACACTGGCGAAGGCGGCGAGGAGTCCGACCGTTATATGCCGCTCGTCGACGGTTCGCCGAACCCGGAACGTTCCGCCATCAAGCAGATCGCGTCTGGCCGCTTCGGCGTGACGACGGAATATCTGGTCAATGCCGATGTGCTGCAGATCAAGGTGGCCCAGGGCGCCAAGCCCGGCGAAGGCGGCCAGCTGCCCGGCCACAAGGTTGATGCGACGGTTGCCAAGACCCGGCACTCGACGCCGGGCGTCGGCCTGATCTCGCCGCCGCCGCACCATGACATCTATTCGATCGAAGATCTGGCACAGTTGATCTTCGACCTGAAGAACGTCAACCCGACCTCGGATGTATCGGTCAAGCTCGTCTCGGAAGTCGGCGTCGGCACGGTTGCCGCCGGTGTCGCCAAGGCGCGTGCCGATCATATCACCGTATCGGGCTATGACGGCGGCACCGGCGCTTCGCCGCTGACCTCGCTGAAGCATGCTGGCTCGCCTTGGGAAATCGGCCTTGCCGAAACCCAGCAGACGCTGGTGCTGAACGGGCTGCGTTCGCGCATCGCCCTGCAGGTGGACGGTGGCCTCAAGACCGGCCGCGACGTCATCATCGGCGCGCTGCTGGGTGCGGACGAGTTCGGCTTTGCTACCGCGCCGCTGATTGCAGCCGGCTGCATCATGATGCGCAAGTGCCACCTGAACACCTGTCCGGTCGGTGTCGCCACCCAGGATCCGGTGCTGCGCAAGCGCTTCAAGGGTGCGCCGGAGCATGTCATCAACTACTTCTTCTTCGTTGCCGAAGAAGTGCGCGAGATCCTTGCCTCGCTTGGCGTTGCCAAGCTGGACGACATCATCGGCGCTTCCGAGCTTCTGGAAAAGGACGACATGCTCGCCCACTGGAAGGCCAAGGGCCTCGACTTTAGCCGTATCTTCCACAAGGTCGATGCGCCGAAGGAAGAGACCTATTGGACGACCGTGCAAAAGCATCCGATCGACGACATTCTCGACCGCAAGCTGATCGAGAAGGCCGAACCTGCCCTGTCTTCGAAGACGCCAGTTGCCTTCGAGGTCGACATCAAGAACGTCGACCGTTCGGCCGGCGCCATGCTTTCGGGCGCGGTTGCCAAGCGCTACGGCCATCGCGGCTTGAAGGATGATACGATCAACGTCACGCTCAAGGGCACCGCCGGCCAGTCGTTCGGCGCATTCCTGGCGCGCGGCGTGACCTTCAACCTCATCGGCGATGGCAACGACTATGTCGGCAAGGGCCTTTCGGGCGGCCGCATCATCGTCCGCCCGCCGGAGAATTCGAAGATTAAGGCCGAACACTCGATCATCGTCGGCAACACCGTGCTTTACGGTGCGACCGAAGGGGAGTGCTACTTCCGCGGCGTCGCGGGCGAGCGCTTTGCGGTCAGAAACTCCGGTGCGGTCGCCATCGTCGAAGGCGTGGGTGATCACGGCTGCGAGTACATGACCGGCGGCGTCGTCGTCGTGCTCGGCGAGACAGGACGTAACTTCGCAGCCGGCATGTCGGGGGGCGTAGCTTATGTGCTCGACGAAATTGGCGATTTCGCCCGTCGCTGCAACATGGCCATGGTCGAGCTGGAGCCGGTTCCCGAAGAGGACGAACTGTTGGAGAAGCTGCATCATCACGGCGGCGACATCATGCACAAGGGGCGTGTGGACGTCTCGGATGACATGACGCGCCATGATGAAGAGCGTCTCTACCAGCTGATTTCGAACCATTTCCACTATACGGGCTCGACGCGAGCCAAGGAGATCCTTGATCACTGGGCCGACTATCGCCCGAAATTCCGCAAGGTCATGCCGGTCGAGTACCGCCGTGCCCTTGAGGAAATGGAGCGCAGTCGCATGAGCGTGGCGGCGGAGTAATCCGCCCCGGCTCGCCAAGCCAGTCGAGGATTTCGCCTCACATTGCGGTCGCTGATCACGGCGATCGCAACTGTCGAATAGCGGAATCGGATTTGAATTAAAGTGCCGGACAGGGCAACGGGATTTACCCTCAGGTACGGGAGCCTCGGCTCCTCTTTTTGAGTGAGGAAACGAAAGCATGGGCAAGGTAACAGGCTTCTTGGAGATCGACCGTCAGGTTGGCAAGTATCAGCCGGCATCGGATCGCATCCGGCATTTCCGCGAATTCACGATCCCCATGTCGGACCAGGAAGTGCAGAAACAGGCAGCGCGCTGCATGGACTGTGGCATTCCCTATTGCCACGGCCCGACCGGCTGCCCGGTGCACAACCAAATTCCGGATTGGAACGATCTCGTCTACAACAACAACTGGGAGGAGGCGATCCGCAACCTGCATTCGACCAACAACTTCCCGGAATTCACCGGCCGCGTCTGCCCCGCACCCTGCGAGGAAGCGTGCACGCTGAACCTCGAGGATGCACCGGTCGCTATCAAGACGGTCGAGCAGGCGATCGCCGACAAGGCCTATGAACTTGGCTTCATTCGTCCGCAGCCGGCAACGGTGCATACCGGCAAGAAGGTCGCCATCATCGGTTCCGGTCCCGCCGGCATGGCGGCTGCCCAGCAGCTCGGCCGCGCCGGTCATGAGGTTCATCTCTACGAGCGCGAGAGCAAGCCCGGCGGCCTGCTGCGCTACGGCATTCCCGACTTCAAGATGGAGAAGAACTTCATCGACCGCCGCGTCGAACAGATGAAGGGCGAGGGCGTCACCTTTCATTGCGGCGTCAACGTCGGCGTCGACGTCAAGATCGAGCAGCTTCTGGCCGATCATGATGCCGTGCTTTATTGCGGCGGCTCCGAAACCCCGCGCGAGGCCGGCATCCCCGGCGTGGACCTCGCCGGCGTTCATGACGCCATGCCGTATCTCGTGCAGCAGAACCGCCGCGTCGGCCGTGAGAACATTGACAGTGCCGGCTGGTCCGCCGATCCGATCCTGGCAGGCGGCAAGCATATCGTCGTCGTCGGCGGCGGCGATACCGCTTCGGACTGCGTCGGCACGGCATTCCGCCAAGGCGCCGTGAAGGTGACCCAGCTAGACATCCGCCCGCAGCCGCCGGAAAAGGAAGACAAGCTCGCCGTCTGGCCCTTCTGGGCAACGAAAATGCGCACCTCCTCGTCGCAGGCCGAGGGTGCCGTTCGCGAATTCCAGGTCGCGACGCTGGAGTTCATCGGCGAAGACGGCGTGCTGACCGGCGTGAAGTGCTGCGAAGTCGATGAGCGCCGCGAGCCGATCGCCGGTACGGAATTCGTCATCCGCGCCGATCTCGCCTTCATCGCCATCGGCTTCCGCGGTCCCTTCACCGACAGCGTGCTCAAGGAGCTCGATGGCAAGCTGACGCTCAACACCGACCGCCGCGGCTCGACCAACGTCGTCGCCGACGACAAGGACTACAAAACTTCGGTCGACAAGCTCTGGACTGCCGGCGACGTGCGCCGCGGCCAGTCGCTGGTGGTCTGGGCGATCCGCGAGGGGCGTCAGGCGGCCCGCGCGATCGACGAGACCCTGATGGGCTCGACGGTTCTGCCGCGGTAAGCCTGACCGATATTTTTGAGCAGCAATTGGAAAGGCCGGGTTCGCAAGGAACCCGGCCTTTCTCTTATCTGTCTGCAGCGATGTTCCAGTTATAGATGCAGCGATCGAGCCCGATGGCGATCTCGAGCACGGTGACATCATGCTCGGTCGCCGGTCCCTTCCTTGCCTGATTGCGATAACGTTGAGGGAAGTCCGTGCGCCTCGAGATGGAGCAGACCTCTATCCATTTGTCGCCGTTGTCGACCTCTATATCCATCGTGATCTCAGAGTAGGCCGGCAAGCGATCGGACGGAACGATCCTCGTCGGCAGATGGATCACCGAACCGATCATGCGCCGAACCGGCTCCAAGCACGCCGCGTGATAGTCGTTGCCGCTGTCGGCGGTAAAGGCGCATTGGAATTCGAGCTGCCAGAATTCCTTGAGCCGCACATGCTTGCTCGGTTGCTCCTGTTCGCGGCGGTAGGATTTTCCGGCCTGCCAGACACACAAGGGCAGGCGCGTTTTCGAGTGATTTCCGAGAAGATGCTGCATGTAGATATAAGTGGACGGTGTCGTTTCCGGCCGCAGCACGAGTTCGGTGTCGGTCTCCGATATCCGTTCCTGCACCCAAATGTCTGCATTGGAATAGGCATCGGAGACCAGATTTCTCGGCATCAGGGTAGGAGCTTCGACCCTTCGGATATCCCAGGCGGAATTTGCGCATCGCAGAAAGCTGGCGACTTCATCGGAAAAGAACCGGACGAGATCGTCGCGCAGCCGGATGTCTCGCTCTTCCCAGTGAACGAGCGAGTTGACGTTATAGATATTGAGCACGTGCCATTCTCCATGGGCAACGTTGATGTTTTGGAGTGAGGGGCTTTACGTCCAGCAATGGCCGGACGCGCAAAGCCTCCGGTCGTCACGACTGGACGCGGAGACCTCGGCCGGAGAAAGCGCGCAAAACCACGGCCTGCAGGCAGGTGCGGTTAAGATCGATGTGATCTGCACGGTCGGTGCTCATGGCATTTTTCTATTGATAGGCCGCGATGTTGTCAAACGGCATCCGAGGTACTTACCGTGCAACCGATCCTTGCAAGCGGTAATCGTCCACGCGACCTGTGGGAGCGGGGGCCATCTGGCCCTTGTCGACCAGAAGATCTCGCGGCGACGCTGCCGGGGAGGCCGGTGCGGGCGTGTTTCCAAGCAGCTGCGAGCCACCATCGAGCTCGGGGTCGGAGAGGCTCATCGGCGGGGTGCTGGTGACTTTCTCCGGCTCGATCCCGGGCAAGCTCGCCTGCTGCGCCGGCAGCGGGCTACTGGTATCGAGCCGCGTAATATCGGGGCTTGCCTGATTGCCCAGCAGCCGGCGTGCCGGCTTTTCGACATAGAAGGCGATCTTGCGCTTGCCTGCCGCGGTGATGTTGACGCCGTCGGCGGTTCTGAGACGCACCTGCTGGCCGTTGATATCAGAGCCGGTAACGACGAACTCGCCGCTCTGATTGGTGAAGCCGTCCCAGATGTCGACGTATTCTCCGCCGACGGCAGCCATCTGGCTTTGATAGAGGTGGTTGAGCTTGACCGCACTCGCCGTCAGCTGGTCCGAGCCGAAAGGCGGCAGGCCGACCCAGAGGAGGGGTATATGGCGGTTCGTCACCAGCTTGGCGAACTGCTGTACACGTTCCTCATAGGCAATAAACCAGGGGTCCGTGCCGTATTTTTCGTTGAGACCGGAACCGATGATGGGCTGGCGGTCATTGGCGCCGAGCATGACGACGACCATTGCCGGCTTCAGCTGATCCATCATTCCGGACAATTGCTGCGGCCAGTTGTAATAGTCCTGGCGGACGAGGCCGGAGGCGACGTTGCCGCGTGATTGAATGACCACGCCCGGTGAGGCGGAAAAGGCGTCTTCCAATCCGGTTCCGAGCCCGCTTGCCAGAAAGTCGCCGACGACGAGGATAGTCTTGGCGTCCGGCAGTTTTTCCGCAGCCGGCGGCGTTTCCGGCTGAACCACCACCGGCTGGCGCGGCGGCGGCGTTGGTCGCTTGCGCGGCTGGCTCTTTCTTCGTGGGGGCGGCTGCTCGGGTTGGTCGGGATAATCCGGTTCGCGGGTGCCGAACAGCATGTCGAGCAGGTTCTTGCGTGGCCGCTCCTGCGCCTCGGCCGCCGGAGACAGGCAGCCGTAGGCGGTGACGGCCGCAAGGAACGCCGTGAAGATGGCCCTCAGGCTTGCCATGGTCGCGCGGGCAGGTCGCTCTATCATCATTTCTTTCCGCTCACGGCCCATGGTGGCATGAGGGCGGCTCCCTCGTCCAGCGATCCCGGATTCGACAGATGGCGGCGGCCTATTTGCGCAGCGCGTTCAAGAGATTCATCGAGGGTTCGCCATCGGCATCCATGCCGATGCGCTGCTGAACCGCAGCGATCGCAGCCTTCGAGCCGGAGCCGAAATTGCCGTCGACGACGCCGTCATAATAGCCGAGTTGCTTCAATCGCGTCTGCAGCTCGAACTTCTGCTGCACGTTCAGCGTGCCGCTCGGACGTGGCCAGGATTGCTGCATGCCGCCATAGCCGGCGATCTGATCGGCAAGCAGGCCGACCGCTAGGGCATAGCTGTCCGATGCGTTGTAGCGTTTGACGGTGAAGAAGTTGCCGGTCATCAGGAAGCCGGGGCCGTTCGGGCCGCCCGGTATCTTCAGCTGTGCGCGGTCGGAGGTCTGGCGGAAGCCCTTGCCGTTGGGGCGTACGAAGCCGAGCGCCGCCCATTGAGCGATGGTGTGCGTCTTGCCGGTCTGAGCGTGGCCGCCGGCGGGCACGACGACTTCGTAGCCCCAGGTACGGCCGGTGTCCCAGCCATTCTTCGCGAGAAGATTGGCTGTCGTCGCCAAGGCGTCCGGAATGGAGTTCCAGATATCGGCATGGCCGCTGCCATCGGCATCAACCGCATAAAGCAGGTAGCTGGTCGGGATGAACTGGGTGTGCCCCATGGCGCCGGCCCAGGAACCGTTCAAATCCTTGCGCGAGATGTCGCCCTTCTGCAGGATCTTCAGCGCGGCGATGAGCTGCTTCTTGGCGTAGCCGGCCCGCTTCGGATCGGCATAGGCAAGCGTCGCCAGCGCGCGCGGCACGTAATGCAGCCGGTCGTTCTTGGCGAGAACGGCGCCATAGTTCGACTCCATCGACCAGATGGCGAGAATGATATTTCGATCCACGCCGAAATGCTGCTCGAGCGCGCGCAGTGTGGACGCGTATTTGACCGCCATCTTCCGGCCAATATCGACCGTATACGGATTAACGCGGGAATCCAGGTAATCCCAGATTTGGGATTTGAATTCCGGTTGATACTGCGCTTTTTCAAGGACTGTGGGGTCGGGGTCCGTCACACCGGCAAATGCATTGCGGTAGGTCGATTGCGTAATGCCGCTCTTTGCGGCGGTCGTATAGAAGCCCGCGATCCATTTTTGGAACCCTGGGTCAGCATTGGCGTTAACGGGAGCAAGTCCCGCGAAGGCACCGAGCGCGAGCGCCAGAGCGAGACCAAGAAGGGAGTGTTTGCGGTTTACGGTCATCGACAGCCTTGTCCATCAATCGTTGGATTTCGGTGCGGCGATGCGCGTAGCATCGGCCCAAGCTTGACACTAAACGAACGAAGTCAACAAATTCTTTACCATGGAAGTGCCGGTCAGTCATTATTTGCAAAACAGTAGCAAATTTAATCTACTGACCTTTAGAATGGCTTGGCGCCAATTATTGAATGCCCAGGAGGTATGAGTGGGACAGCATAAGAAGGTTCGTAAGGCAGTATTTCCGGTCGCAGGACTAGGGACGCGGTTCTTGCCGGCGACCAAGGCGGTGCCGAAGGAAATGCTGACCGTCGTCGATAAGCCGGTGATTCAGTACGTCGTCGACGAGGCGATGGAAGCCGGGATCGAGCATTTCGTATTCGTGACAGGCCGCAGCAAGCACGTCATCGAAGATTATTTCGATATTCAGTTCGAGCTGGAGCATACGCTGCGCCAGCGCAACAAGAATGCCGAGCTGTCGCTGCTGAACGGCCTGCTGCCGAAAGCAGGCACGGCCAGCTTCACCCGCCAGCAGGAGCCGCTCGGTCTTGGCCACGCCGTCTGGTGCGCCCGCGAGATCGTCGGCGACGAGCCTTTCGCGCTGCTGCTGCCAGACATGGTCATGCGAGCCGAAAAGGGCTGCATGAAGGGGATGATCGAGCTTTACGAGCAGAGCGGCGGCAACGTCATCGCCGTTGAGGAATGCGCTCCCGATCAAACCCACAAATACGGCATCGTCGGCGTCGGCGATACGATCGGCAGCGGTTTCCGCATCACGGAAATGGTCGAAAAGCCCGCCAGGGGCACGGCTCCGTCCAACTTTTTCATCAACGGCCGCTACATCCTGCAGCCGGAAATCTTCCGCATCCTGGAGAGCCAAGAGCGCGGCGCCGGCAACGAGATTCAGCTGACCGACGGCATGCTGAAGCTCGCACAGTCTCAGGATTTTGCCGGCTACCACTTCCGGGGCCAGACCTTCGACTGCGGCGCAAAGGATGGATTCATTCTCGCCAACGTCGCGTTTGCTCTTTCGCGCGCGGATATCCGCCCGACCATCGAAGATGAGCTGAAGGGGCTGATCGCTGCTTTGAAGTAAGCTGCCGATTCATCGAAAATGAAAAGTTAGGCCCGGCTATGCCGGGCTTTTTCATTGTAGAACCGGACAGGTTTCGATGGGGATCGCGGCGCGATTAGCGCTTCACCGTCAAGCCGACACCGGCCTGGAGCTGCCGCGTGTCGTCGCCGGCTTTTCTGGTGGTCAGCTGGTAGCCAATATTGCCCGTCAGATCGAGATAGCGGTTGATCCCCCAGGTCAGGCCGAGTGCTGCGTCATATTCGGTCTCGTCGGCCACACTGCCGCCGGAAGGATAATCACGCCAGATCGTTCCGCCCGTCACTTTGGCGGTGAGATCGTCGCGCAGCTGATGGCTCACGGTGCTTGTGAGGCGGTAAGCGGTATAGCCGCCCAGGCCGGGCGTGGTCGACGGTTGAACCGTGCTGGAAAGGCCGATGCTGACATCGGTGCCGCGCTGCGGCGACCAGGCGAGGCTGCCGTCGATCGTCGGCGAGTCGATCGAGGCAAGGCGCGCATCGTCGAATTCCGTATGCTGATAGCCGAAGCCGAGCTCGCCCTTCAATTTTTCGCCGAGATCGAATTCGACGCCGGCCTTGCCACCATAGCTCTGGTTCGAGCGGGCATAGCCGTTGCTGTCGCGCGTCTGGTCGTAAACCGCGACGCCGAGGTCGGCTTCTACGAAGGGAATGATCACCGGCGAGAGCTCGTAACCGATGCGGCCGCGCCATGTGCCGGCCGTCTGGTCGCGGTCGCTGAGTGTGACCTGGGTCCCGTCAGAGAGCACGGCATCGGAATAGACCGTTCGGGTCAGCGCGACGGCGGTCGTGCCGCGTAGCAGGCCGAAGTCACGTTCCAGCGAGAGCCCGGTGGAGAACTGATTGACGGCGGACTGTTTCGAAGCGCCGGCTATGGCGTTCGGGTCGTTGGTATCTTCCCGATAGAATTGGTAGCCGGCGGTGACGTGGGCGGTGGTGTTGGCGGGAAGGTCGAGCCGCAGGTCGGCATTGATCGTGACCACCGGCTGTTCCGCGCCGGCGCCGCTGAGGTTCTTCTGCCAGACGCCTTCGCCGGTGATGGTCAAGGCGTGCCGATCCCAATCCGATGTCAGCGTGCTGCGCAGGTCCGTCTGCAGGAAGGTGCGGTTGTTCTCGGTGGAGCCGGTCTTATTCCGCTCCATATTGATGGACTGATTGACCGAGGGGCGCAGGGTGAACGTGCCGAGCGGTATGCCTTGCGCATCGGCGCGATCGGGATGCGCTCGCGTCCTCAAGCCATCGATGGCGGGCTCGCGTGAGTTGACGCGGCGCAGATCGTCGCCGAGCGTGGAGCCCGTCGTGGTCGGATCGACGCCCTCGAGGCGAAGGCGCATGTTCGGTGGCGCGTCCGCATTGGTGCTGGAGACCTGGTTCGCGGACTGTGCCGCCTGCGCATCGGCTGCTGATGCTGCCGTCCGGTCGGGCGCAGTGCTTGAGCTCGGTAGTGCCAACGGATCGTCGAGGCCTTGGTCAGGTGCGAGTGCCTGGGCGTCGGCAGACATCGGCGCGGCGAATACGACACTCCAGCCCAGCACGGCGGATGTCGCCCATGCCGTCAGCCGGAGGGCACTTTTACCCGCCTTGTTCTTGCCGATGTTCATGTTGTCTATATCTGACCTTGCTGGAAATGCATAAATCCTTACCCAAGTGTAAAGCCGTGTGGTTAACGCTTGGTTGCTGAAGAGCGGTTGTGCGGATCGCAGCGGCAATATTATCGAGGTCGAGCAGTGCACCGCGCTGTTGGCACAGGTCGATCTACGGTGGACAGATTTGCGGAAAAGCGTTAGGCCTCCCTCATGAATAAGAGAGCTGTGAAATTCGTCGAGAACGGCGCGATCGAGTCCGCGATGCGAACGATCGAGACCGAAAGACGGGGTATGGAAGCGCTGGAACATGCGCTGAGCGACGGTCTGGCCGAGCCTTTCAGCCGCGCGGTGGAGATCATCGGCGACATCAGCGGCCGCGTCGTTATCACCGGTGTCGGCAAGAGCGGCCATATCGGCAACAAGCTCGCCGCAAGTCTGGCCTCCACAGGCACGCCAGCCTTCTTCGTCCACCCGGTCGAGGCCAATCACGGCGATCTCGGCATGATCACGCAGGACGACGTCATCATTGCGATGTCCTGGGGAGGTGAAAGCGCCGAGCTGCGCGGCATCATCAGCTATTCCCGCCGCTTCTCCATCCCGATGATCGCCATCACCGCCGGCGAGACCTCGACGCTCGCGCGTGAGTCGGATGTGGTGCTGCTGCTGCCCAAGGAGCAGGAAGCCTGTCCGCACGGACTGGCACCGACGACATCGACGCTGCTGCAATTGGCCATTGGCGATGCGCTGACCGTGGCTCTGCTAGAAGCGCGCGGCTTCACGGCCGAGGATTTCCGCACCTTCCATCCTGGCGGCAAGCTGGGTGCCAGCCTCTCGCATGTCGCCGATATTATGCACAAGGGCGACCGCGTGCCTCTGGTTCGCCTTGGCACCGGCATGCCGGAAGCAGCGATGACGCTCTCAAAAATGCGTTTCGGCTGCGTCGGCGTGATCGACGACGACGGCTGTCTGTGCGGCATCGTCACCGATGGCGATATCGCCCGCAATCTCGGCACCAGCCTTGCCGATATGCGCGTGGACGAGGTGATGACCCGCAATCCGAAGACGGTGAAGGAAACGACACTGGCGACGAGCGCCATGGC
Organism: Martinezella miluonensis; assembly: GCF_900094545.1. GTDB lineage: Bacteria > Pseudomonadota > Alphaproteobacteria > Rhizobiales > Rhizobiaceae > Rhizobium > Rhizobium miluonense. Next base: position 96,275 of record NZ_FMAH01000018.1, on the reverse strand, counting down.
CGTGCTCAATCGCCACAATATCTCGGCGCTTATCGTCATCGATGACGCACGGCGGCCGATCGGCGTCGTGCATTTTCACGATCTGCTGCGGATCGGTGTGGCCTGATCAGACGGGTTCGACCGTGAGCTCTCGACCGTTGCTGGCGACGATCTTGACGCGGGTGCCGACCGGCAAGTCCGGCCCGCTGACCGTCCAATAGGTATCGTTCAGGCGAACGCGTCCCCGGCCTTCCTTGATCGGCTGATCGAGCGTTGCCGTGCGCCCGACCAGGCCGGCGCTGCGCTGGTTCAGGAAGGGCTCGTCCGTGACTTGGTTGTTGTTGTAGAGATAGCGGCGGCCGAGCAGGGTGACGATCACGGCCGTAGCGGCAAAGACAAGTCCCTGCACTTGCCAGACCCAGAAGGCACTCGTCCAGAAGAGCAGCGACAAGGCCCCGACGATGATGGCGGCAAGCCCGATCCAGACAAGGAAGAAGCCCGGCAGGATCAACTCGGCGGCAAGCAGCACCAGACCGACCAGCCACCAGCTCCAGGGACCGAGCTCGACGACGAGACTGTCGAACATCTCAGCTCTCCTTTGATGTCAGCGGATTGATCGACGGCGTGGTGCGTGTGGAGCCTGAGCGCGGACGGGAAGGCTGCGGCGCGCCGTTGCCGTCGCCATTGTCGCCGAAAACTTCGCGGGCGATGGCGCCGATACCGCCGAGCGAGCCGATAATGGCGCTGGCTTCCATCGGCATCAGCACGATCTTCGAATTGCCGGCCGAGCCGATCGCGGTCAGGGCTTCGGTATATTTTTGCGCGATGAAATAGTTGATCGCCTGCACGTTGCCTTCGGCGATGGCTTCGGACACCACTCGGGTCGCCTTCGCCTCGGCCTCGGCCAGACGTTCGCGGGCCTCGGCATTGCGGAAGGCCGCTTCGCGCTGACCTTCGGCCTGCAGGACGGCGGCCTGCTTGGCACCTTCTGCACGCAGGATCTGCGCATTGCGCAGGCCTTCCGCTTCCAGAACCTGGGCACGCTTTTCACGCTCGGCCTTCATCTGCCGGCCCATGGCGTCGACCAGATCTTTCGGCGGCTGGATGTCCTTGATTTCGACGCGCGTCACCTTGATGCCCCAAGGTTCCACCGCCTCATCGACCACGCGCAGCAATCGCTCGTTGATGGCGTCGCGGTTGGACAAAAGCTCATCCAGATCCATCGAACCCATGACGGTACGGATGTTGGTCTTGGTGAGGTTGAGGATCGCGGTTTCGAGATTGGTGATCTGATAGGCGGCCTGCGCTGCATTCAACACCTGGAAGAAAGCCACCGCATCGGCGGAGACGCTTGCATTGTCCTTGGTGATGACTTCCTGGGTTGGAACGGCCAACACCTGCTCCATCACGTTCATCCGGACGCCGATCGTGTCAATGAAGGGCACGATCAGGTTGAGCCCCGGTTCCAGTGTTCGGATATAGCGGCCGAAGCGCTGGATCGTGTACCGATAGCCCTGCGGCACGGTCTTGATGCCCGCAAACAGCACCAGGATGACCAAGACCACCAGGGCAATCACAACAATGCTGAAACCACCGACCACCATCGAACTCCTCCATGGACGCGCCCGCCTGCAGCGGGGGCCGCGTCGCGTAAATCGCCGCCGTTCTGCCTCTAACGCTCGGCCGAGCATAGGAGGCAGCAGCTCAATCAGATGTGGTGGGTTAGCATGTTCTCGGCAAGTGAGGAATGGGGCTGCGACGGGTGTTCAAGCCTGCCGCGGCGGCATGGTTCGATCAATCTATCGCGATCAAGGTCTTGCGCCGGACGATTGATCTTCATACCTTATCAAGTGAATTTCCGGCTCCGCTGCCACGCAGCCTTTCGAGCCAAGCCATTGCGGATCATCGGGGTGAGGCTATGAACATAGATAGGACCTTGCGGTCGGTCGTGGCCGTACACGCGTCAATTCCGGAAGATGCTTTTACGGCGACAACGCTCGGCATCCGCAGGGAAGGCAGCGGTGTGGTCATCCGGGGAAACGGCCTGGTCTTGACGATCGGCTATCTGATCACCGAAGCGGACGAGGTCTGGCTGACGACCAATAGCGGTCGCGTGGTGCCTGGCCATGCCCTGGCTTACGATCAGGAAACCGGGTTCGGCCTGGTGCAGGCGCTCGGCCCGCTCGACGTGCCAGCCCTCGAATTCGGCGATGCCAGCAAGGCGGAGATCGGCGATGAAGTTGTCGTCGCCGACGGGATCGGCCAGTTCGTCGAGGCGAAGATCGTCGCCAAGCAGGAATTCGCCGGCTATTGGGAATATCTGCTCGACGAGGCGATCTTCACGGCACCGGCCCATCCCGCGTGGGGCGGAGCTGCGCTTCTCGACGAGGATGGCAAGCTCCTCGGCATCGGTTCGCTGCACCTGCAGATGGCGACCCAGAATGGTGACAGTGCCGACATCAACATGATCGTGCCGATCAACCTGCTGATTCCGATCCTGGACGACCTGATCAAGCGCGGCCGGGTCAACAAGCCGCCGCGGCCTTGGCTTGGCGCTTTTTCCGCGGAAAGCAACGGCGAGGTCGTCGTCATGAGCGTCACTGAAGGCGGGCCTGCGGCCAAGGCAGGGTTACGCCGGGGCGACGTCATTTCCGAGGTTCGCGATGGGGAGGTCGACGGGCTCGCCGATTTCTACCGCAAGATATGGCAGAGCGGACCGGCGGGCGCCGAGATCCCGATGCGGGTGCTGCGCGACGGCCGCGAGGCTTGGCTGCGCGTCAAATCTGGCGATCGCGGCAGCTTCCTCAAGAAGCCGCAGCTTCAATAGACCTGCATCGCCGGCATTGCTGCCGGCGGGTTCTCAAACCCAGCCGAGCAGCTCTCGCCGCACGACCTTTTCCAGCACGTTCATGCCGTCTTCGCTGTCGTTAAGGCAGGGAATATGGGTGAACTTGTCGCCGCCATTGTGATGGAAGGATTCGGCTGCCTGCTCGGCGATCTCCTCCAGCGTCTCCAGGCAGTCCGAGACGAAGCCCGGATTGAGCACGGCGATGCGCTTGGTGCCGTTTTTGGCCAGCTCTTCCACCGTCTTGTCGGTGTAGGGTTGCAGCCATTCCTCCGGGCCGAAACGGGACTGGAACGTGACCGTAAGCTGATCCTCTGAAAGACCAAGTCTCTCGCGCAGCAGGCGGCCGGTCTTCTGACAGAAGCAATAATAGGGGTCACCCAGCTTGAAGTAGGACATCGGTATGCCGTGGAAGGAGGCGAGGATCTTTTCGGGCTGCCAGTCCAGCGTCGAGAGGTGCCGGGTCACGGAGCTGGCAAGCGCTTCGATATAAGTCTCGTCGTCGTGATATTGCGGCACGGTTCGGATCGCCGGCTGCCAGCGCATCGTCGCCAGCTTTTCGAACGCCTTGTCGTTGACGGTTGCCGTCGTTGCTGCCGCATATTGCGGATAGAGCGGAAAGAGCACGATGCGCTCGCATCCCTCATCCTTCAGCGCCTGGATGCGGTCTGCGATCGAGGGCTGGCCGTAACGCATCGCCCAATCCACCCGGACATTGGGCAGGTCGCGCAGGCGCTCGGCCATCAGATCGGACTGGTTGCGCGTATAGGTGCGCAGATAGCTTTCGTTCTTCTCCTTGTTCCAGATCGTCTCATAGGCCTTGCCGACCTTCCGCGGTCGGGTGTTGAGCACGATGCCGAACAGGATCGGGTACCATTTCCAGCGCGACCATTCGATGACGCGGCGGTCGGTCAGAAACTCGCGCAAGTAGCGGCGCATCGAGGCATAGTCGGTGCCGTCGGGTGTTCCCAAGTTGATGAGCAGCACGCCAACCTTGCCGTATTTCACGCTTGGGTGATCGGACGGAAGCGCGGTCGGGTTTGCTGTCATCGATTGAATTCCTCTCAAGATACGAAGCACTTCACATAGGAACAAAAACCGGCCCGGGGAAGCCCGGACCGGCTGGGATATGCGAGACAAATCGTCCTTACTCGGCTGGAATCCTCAACTTTTCGCCGACCGACAGATGATGCGGCTTGATGTTGCGGTTGGCGGCCAGAAGCTTGTGCCATTGCTTGGCGCTGCCGTAGTAGGTCTTGGCGAGATTCCAGAGAGTGTCGCCGGCGACGACGACATGCGTCGTCGGTGTTTTCGGCGGTTCGCTGACCGTGGCTTGCGGCGCGGCGGCTGCCGGAGCTGTGGCCGCCGGTGCGGAAGCGGCCGGCGTTTCAGCCGCGGGAGCCGGTGTTTTAGCCGCGGGGGCTGACGTCGCAGGCGCCGACTTTGCCGGATCCGAATTTGCCGGAACGGTTGGTGCAGGCGTCGGGTTTGCCGGCATGGTCGTGCTTGGCGTGGTCATGGCGGGAGCCGAAGAGGCAGGCGCCGCTGCGGGCGCGGCGGCGGTGCTTTCGGCAGCGGCCGGTGCCGGCTTTTGCTCCGGTGCGGCTTGCGGCTTGGTATCGGCGGGCTTTGCCGGCTCCGGCTGTGCTGCCGCCTGAGCTGGGGCGACCTGAGTTACGCGACCGTCCGTATAGGGCTTGTAAGGATTGTGCGCGGCAAGATAGTCGGCGACCACCGATTCCAGATTGGGGCCGAAATCATAGGCATTCTTGCCATCCTTGGCGAAGACCGTGTAGCCGTCGCCGCCGGCGCGCATGTAGTTGTTGCTGACGACGCCGTAGGTCTTTTCCGGGTCCAGCGGCTTGAATTCCGTGCCTTCCTGCACCTCGACGGATACAAGACGGCTGCCAGCGGGCTTGGATTTGTCGAAGCTGTATTTGAGACCGGCAACCTGCGGGAAGCGTCCGGCACCGTCGTCGATCTGGCTGAGGCCGTTTTCGAGCGCTGCCTTCACGCCGGCACCGGTCAGCTGGAAGGTCGCGACCGTGTTCTGGAAGGGCAGCACGGTCAGCACGTCGCCCATGCTGACGTCACCGGCGCCAATGGAGGCGCGCAGGCCGCCGCCGTTCTGGATGGCGATGGAAATGCCTTGCCCCTTGGTGCGGTCGAGCATCGCGTCGGCGACGAGGTTGCCCATCGAGCATTCCTGCACGCGGCAGATTTCGCGCGCGCCCTCGATCGGAGCCTGCGAGTTGCCAATGACCTTCTTGCGCAGCTCTTCGATCGGCTTGGCCATTTCCTGGACGCGGGCGGCAATGGCGGGGTCTGGCTTGATGGAGGCATCGAGCAGGATCGGGTCGCCCTTGGCGTCCTTGACCGCGCCATTGTCGTCGAAAGTGACGACAAGATCGCCGAGATATTTGCTGTAGGACGCGGCCTGAACCACCGGCACTTTGTAGCCTGCCGGATTGTCGACCATGGTCGGATAGGGGCCGGCCGCCTTCGGATCCGTATTCGACAGCAGCGTATGCGAGTGACCGCCGACGACGATGCTGACACCGGCGATCTTGGCAATCTTTTCGACATCGCGCGGATAGCCGACATGGGTGAGCGCGATGATCTTGTTGATGCCTTGTGACTTCAGCGCGTCCACCTCGGCGCTGATGGCGGCGGCATCGTCGGTGACTTTGACATGTGGGCCAGGGGAGGCGACTTCGGGCGTTTCGGTGGTCACGGCGCCGACGATGCCGATCTTTTGCCCGCCAATGTTGAGAACGATCGATTTCTTGATGCGATTGCCAAGCTTCGACTGGTCGTCGATCACCAGATTGGCAGTCACGACGGGGAACTGGGCCTTGTCGAGGAAGGCGGCAAGCGGACCTTCGCCATCATCAAATTCGTGATTGCCGACGGTCATGGCGTCGATCTTCATGTCGTTGATGAACTCGACTTCGGCTGCTCCTTTATAGGTCGTGTAGAACAGGGAGCCTTGGAAATTATCGCCGGCGTCGAGCACCACCACATTCTGGCCGGCAAGAGCTGCGCGCCTCTGGTCGATGGCGGCTTTCAGCCGCGCCGCGCCACCGAAGCATTCGTTCTTGGCTTCCTCGGCTGCGGAGCAGGTCGAATCGAATTTGTTGATCGACTCCACGCGCGAATGGAAATCGTTGAAGTGCAGGATATTGAGCTGATAGTCCGCGAAGGCGGCGCTGCTGCTGAGCGCCAGCAGCGTGGCGGCCAAAAGACCCGCTCCGAAGGGCTGCTTCATCTGTCTCTCCTGTTCGTCGTTGCAGTCCGGTCCGCCCATGCCCCATGGCGGTCCCTCGCGAATGTTTTCATCACGGCGGAGCGAGTGCAAGCAAAAGCTGTTGGCTTCATTAGGATTTTACGAGGAGGCGCATGCCTCGATGGAGGCGCTTCCATAGGACTCCCGTAGTGCCGAGGCAACCTTCCAGCCGAGGGAGCAGAAAACGAGCAGGCAGCAGAGTGCTGCGACGACATGAAAACGCCGACGGCGATCCCGATAAAGCAGGATCGCGCCGGCGCCATAGATCAGCAGGGCTGGCACGGCGTACATGAGAACGCTCATCGGCCCGTCGCAATCGAGTGCCTCGATGCCTTGAGCCCGATAGCTGTTGACGGGAACGACCATCGCCAGAAGGGCGACGGGCAGGGCTGCGATGAGGGCCAGATAGAGAACCATCATCCCGCGCATTGTGCCCTATCCGTCCGCCCGGGCCGTTCAGCCCTGGCGATTGAGAGAGAAGTGTCCGCCCGTCTCGGAGGTGCAGTTCAGTTGACCTGGGTTCGCCATGAAGCAATTCACCTTGGAGCTGGTGCGCTTGATGTTCGAATAGAGATTGATCTGGATCACGCCAGAGGGGTCGGTCGTGTAGGTTCCCGAAGCCATCTGCTGGTTCGTGCCGTCGGTCGTGTGCGTCTCGAACCGACCGGCATTGAACGTCGAATTCAGGCCGTTTGAATCGGCCCAGCTGCCTTCTACCGAGTTTGTCCGCGACTGTGCACCTGAGTTCATTGTCATCGGAGGCGGTCTCGATCCGCCGAAATCGACACAGGCGGACAGGGCTGCTGCGGCAGCAACGAGGGAAAGGGTGGTTCTGAGCTTCATAAAGGTCTCCCGCGATGAAGGGCGGAGTGGTGTCGTGTCGGTTGCGAGAAAGATGGCGCGGCTATTGGGTTAAAGCAAGGCGTCAGAAGGCAACTGCTTGATTTATCCCGCTTGCGTAACAAAAATGCCCGCACGACCTGTGCGGGCATTCGAGCATTGCGTTTCGCGAATGCTATTCCTTTTAGCGAACGAGGATGTTCTTGAACTGCCAGGGATCCTTCGCGTCGATGTCTTCCGGGAACAGGCCCGGACGGCCGTCGAGCGGGGTCCAGTCGGTGTAATGACCCTCAACCGGACCGAGATAGGGCAGCTGCACTTCGAGGCAACGCTTGTAGTCGATCTCGTCGGCTTCGACGATGCCGGCGGTCGGGTTTTCGAGTGCCCAGACCATGCCGGCGAGAACGGCCGAGGTCACCTGCAGACCGGTGGCGTTCTGGTAGGGAGCGATTCGGCGGGTCTCTTCCAGAGACAGGCGCGAACCGTACCAGTAGGCGTTCTTGTCATGGCCGTAGAGCAGCACGCCGAGTTCGTCGATGCCGTCTTCCAGTTCGTCCTCGTCAAGAACGTGGTGAACCGGCTGCGGGGTGCCGCCATTGCCGAACATTTCGTGCAGCGAGAGCACGGCATCGTTGGCGGGATGGTAGGCATAGTGGCAGGTCGGGCGGAAGGTGACTTCGCCGTCCTTGTCGCGGACCGTGAAGAAGTCGGCGATCGAGATCGATTCGTTGTGCGTGACCAGGAAGCCGTACTGCGGGCCAGGCGTCGGGCACCAGGTGCGAACGCGGGTGTTGGCGCCCGGCTGCTCCAGATAGATGGCGGCTTGGCAGCCCTTCTTGTGCTTCTTGGCGTTCTTCGGCATCCAGTTTTCATGGGTGCCCCAGCCGAGTTCGGCCGGCTGCAGACCTTCGGAGATGAAGCCTTCGACCGACCAGGTGTTCCAGAAGACGTTGAGCGGCTTCGGATGCTTGGTGCGCTGCGTGTCGCGCTCGGCAATGTGGACGCCCTTGACGCCGACCTTCTTCATCAGCTTGGCCCAACCTTCGCGGTCGTGCTGATCCGGCTCTTCGAACTTCACGCCGATATCCTTGGCGAGGTTGACGAGCGCCTGCTTGACGAACCAGGAGACCATGCCCGGATTGGCACCGCAGGTGGAAACGGCCGTCGAACCGCCCGGGTTCTTTTCCTTTTCCTTGCGCATGGTTTCGCGCAGCGCATAGTTCGTGCGGTCGGCGTTCTTCAGGCTCTTGTCGAAATAGAAGCCGAGCCAGGGTTCGACGACGGTGTCGATGTAGAGGACGTCGAGCTTGCGGCACAGCTTGACCAGATCGAGCGAGCCGGTGTCGACCGAGAGGTTGACGCAGAAGCCCTGGCCGCCGCCTTCCGTCAGGAGCGGCTTCAGGAGATCCTTGTAATTGTCCTTGGTGACATATTCCTGGATATGACGGACGCCATGCTTTTCCAGGATCGCCAGGTGCTCGGCATCCATCTGCGGGTCGATCACGACCATCCGGCTCTTGTCGAATTTGAAATGGCGCTCGATCAGGGGCAGGGTGCCGCGACCGATGGAGCCAAAGCCGATCATTACGATCGGACCGGTAATTTCGGCATATACCGGATAGTTGTGTTTCGTCATTCTTTTCTCCTTCGAAAGGCGGGACGCCGTTCGGTTCACGAAATTCAATCAGAGTTTGCGCTAAAACGCGGGGTGAGCGGCTCTAATCATAATTTGATGTCACAATAAAGAGCTGTTCAGGGTTAGCCGGGCAAAGTCAAGTGCGGCCAACATACACGCCATATGCGACGAGTTTGTTGCCTTCAAGGTTGGTTTTCGCTGACCAAAGCGGAATAGGGTTAGAGGCGTCTCCCGTCAATCAGGCTCTCAAGGTTTCCAATCCGTCGATGACGGTGGTGAGGGCGATTTCCTGAACCTCATAGGCGGCGACGCCATGGATGGTGAAGGGATCGGAGGCGACATAGGCTTCCAGATCGGCGCGATCGCCACGGGCGAAGATGACGCCGCCGGTGCGCGGCACCTTGCGGCCCGACGCAAGGAACCAGCCCTTGGCATATCCTTCCTTCACCCAGGCCATATGCGGCTCCATGTGTTTGTCGGCTTCGTCATTGCCCTTGAGGTAGGTAAGCGAGAGAATGAACATGCAATCAATTCCACAGGAGTTGCGCGCGGATCAGGCCGCGCAGGGAGTTACCGACATAAAGAGTGCGATCTTTCAGGTCGTCGAGCCGGATGCGTCCGACACGGGCCTTGCGCTGGCAGATCAATTCCGTGCGCAATACGCCGGCAAGCAGGCCTGAGGAGATCGGCGGCGTGCGCAATATCTCCTGGCCGTCATCAAGGAAGACGGAGGTGATCGTGCCCTCGCAAACCTCGCCCTTCTCGTTGAGCAGCAACACCTCGTCCGCCTCGTCGGGGCGATATTCGGCGCGTGCCACTTCATAAACCGCCCGGCGCGTGGTCTTGACGCGCAGAAGCTTGTCGGCGGAATCGAGCCGGGTTGCGGCGATGCGGACGCGCCAGACGATATCGGGCGGCAGCGGGGTAAAGGGGGCCGTCGTTACCGCCGTTTGTCCCTCGCGATCCAGCGTCAGCCGGACCCTCAAGGGCGCGTTGGCGCCGGAAACCGCATGCTCCAGTTTTCCAAGCACGTTTTGCGGAGCCGAGAAACCAAGGCGGCGGGCGGAGCGCTGCAGTCGGGCGAGATGCAGGCGCAGACGGACGAAGCCGGTTTCCGGCTCGTAGCGCAGCGTCTCGATCAGGCAAAAATCCTCTACAGGTCGATCCATCGGTCCCCCACGGCGAAGCGCGCCTTGAGGAGGCACTCCTCATATTCCGCTTCCGCCGTCGAATCGAAGACGATGCCTCCGCCGACATTGAACACCGCACGGCCGTCTTCGAAAAGCGTGATCGTGCGGATCGCCACCGAAAAACGCATGGCGCCAGTCGGCGAGATCATGCCGATCGCGCCGCAATAGGCGTCGCGTGGACTGTCCTCGAGCTCATGCAGGATTTCCATCGCCCGCATCTTCGGCGCGCCTGTGATAGAGCCGCAGGGGAAGAGTGCTGCAAAAAGGTCGCGGATTGTCATGCCGGAGAGCAGCTTAGCCTGCACATGGCTCACCATCTGGTGCAGAGTGGGATAGGTCTCGATCTCGAACAACTTGGGCACTTCAAGCGTGCCGACCTCGGTGACGCGGGAGATGTCGTTGCGCAGGAGATCGACGATCATGCGGTTCTCCGCCTGCGTCTTTTCGTCGGCAAGCATCGCGGCGATGATCTCGTCATCCTCAGCGGCATTCGCTCCGCGCTTGGCCGTGCCCTTCATCGGATGCGTCTCGATCCAGCCTTCCTCATCGGTCCGGAAGAAGAGCTCCGGGGAGCGCGACAGGATAATCGGTCCGCCGAGTTCGACGAGCGCACCGTATTTCACGGGCTGCCGCTCGATCAGCGACCAGAAGGCCGCCCGCGCGTCACCATTCCAGCGGGCATGGATCGGCATGGTGAGGTTTGCCTGATAGCAGTTGCCCAGGCGGAGATGCTGGTGCAGCCTCTCGAACCTCTCCTTATATATTGGGAAATCCCAGGCGGCTTTCGGCTCGGTCAGGAATTCCTGATTTTCGCGGCGCTGCATGGGTTCGCTAAGCGGATGGTCGCCAGCCGCCGGGGCGTCGAAAACCCCGAAGCAGAGCAGTGGCGCTTCCCGGTCCTCTTCAACGAAGGCCGCAAGCTTTTCCTCGAAGAGATAGCCGGCTTCATAGGCCATATGGCCCGCCAGCCATTTTCCATCCTGCCTGGCTTTCTCCATCCGCTCCAGCGCGTCGAAGAACTGCGCACGCGTGCGGGCCGTAATGATCTCTGCGGGATCGGCAAAGATCATCATCTGTCCTGTGCTGTCGTCCCTGAAGAGGACGTAGTGTCGGCTGTCGGCCATGCGCGGATTTTAGTCCAGTTTTTTGTTCAGTCGATCTCAGGCTTGATTGCGCCTGATGCGTCTTCGCGCATGGCCTCTCACCCTAACCCTCTCCCCCGCTTGCGGGGAGAGGGAGTTACCGCAGCCACTCCCCGTGATTTGAACGAGGACAGTGCGGCTGATGTTGAACCGGTTCCCTCTCCCCGCAAGCGGGGAGAGGGTTAGGGTGAGGGGCTACGCGCGGCGGTGCTGCTATGGCGAAAATACCTGACCTGTTTCTTCTCAGAGCAGGCGAGAGATCTCAGTTGCTATCTAGCGCTTCCAACTCGTCGATCAGCCCTTCGATCATCGACAGACCCTTGCTCCAGAACGACGGATCGGTGGCATCGAGGCCGAAAGGCTTCAGGAGTTCGGAGTGATGCTTGGTGCCACCGGCCTTCAAGAGCTCGAAATACTTGTCCTGGAAACTCTTCTCGGCATTGCGGTAGACCGCATAGAGCGAGTTCACCAGGCAATCGCCGAAGGCATAGGCGTAGACGTAGAAGGGCGAGTGGATAAAGTGAGGGATATAGGCCCAGTAGGTCTCGTAACCCTCGGAGATCCTGATGGCCGGGCCTAAGCTTTCGGCCTGTACCGAGAGCCACAGCTCGCCGATATTGTCTGATGTCAGCTCGCCGCTCTTGCGGGCGGTATGCAGCTTGCGCTCGAATTCGTAGAAGGCGATCTGGCGCACGACCGTATTGATCATGTCCTCCACCTTCTGGGCGAGCATTGCCTTGCGTTCGCGCTTGTCGCTAGTCTTGTCGAGCAGGGCGCGGAATGTCAGCATTTCGCCGAAGACGGAGGCGGTTTCGGCCAGTGTCAACGGCGTCTGGCACATCAGCGCGCCCTGGCCGCCGGCCAGCACCTGATGCACGCCATGGCCGAGTTCGTGCGCCAGCGTCATGACATCGCGCGGCTTGCCCATATAGTTGACGAGAACATAAGGGTGGGCAGACGGCACTGTCGGATGCGCGAAGGCGCCTGGCGCCTTGCCGGGACGCACCGGCGCATCGATCCATTCCTCGTCGAAGAAGCGCTTGGCGATATCAGCCATTTCCGGCGAGAAATTGCCGTAGGCGGAAAGAACCGTGTCTTTCGCGTCGCTCCAGGGGATCAGCGCATTGGGCGTTTCCGGCAGCGGCGCATTGCGGTCCCAGAAATTCATCTGTTCCATGCCGAGCCACTTGGCCTTCATCTTGTAGTAGCGGTGCGAAAGCCGCGGATAGGCGTCGCGCACGGCGGCGGCCAATGCGTCCACCACTTCGCGCTCGACGCGGTTGGCCAGATGCCTGCTATCGGCGATATCCTCGAAGCCGCGCCAGCGGTCGGAGATTTCCTTGTCCTTGGCGAGCGTGTTGGTGATGAGCGTGAAGGTGCGCAGGTTGGCCTTGAACGTTTCGGCAAGCGCCATGGCCGCCTTGCGGCGCACTTCCGGATCCTGCTCCTGCAGCATGTTCAAGGCGACTTCCAGCGGATGCTTCTCGCCGTCGATCTCGAAGCGCAGCTCCGCCATCGTCTCGTCGAACAAGCGATTGAAAGCGGCGGCGCTCGTCATGGATTTTTCCAGGAACAGCTGCTCCAGCTTGTCGTCCAGCTGATGCGGCTTGTCCTTGCGCAGATCGACGATCCAAGGGCGATAGTGGCCGGCGGCGGGGTCGCTCGCCATGCAGGCGTCCATCGTCGCGTCGTCGATGCGGTTCAGCTCGAGCGGGAAGAACAGCAAGTGAGCGGCGTAATCCGTCAGCTTCGCCTGAACGTCGCCATAGAGCTTGCCGTTGGCCGGATCGATAGTATTGGAAAAATAGGTGAGTCCAGCGAACGAACCGAGGCGGCCCATGATATCGTCTAGCGCCTCATATTCCCTGATGGCGGCGCCGATACCGGCGTCGCCGGTCTTGTTGGCTGCTTCGGTGAGCTTTCCCTTCCACTTTTCCTCGAAGGCGATCGACATCTTGCCGGCCTTCTCCATGTCGCCGACAAAGGCAGGGGAGGTGGAGGAGGGATAGAGGTCGCTGAGCTTCCAGGCGGGCAGATCTCCAAGAGCGCTGCTCGCGGCAGCCTGGCTTGCGGAGAAATTAAGGGATTGACGGAGCGAGGTCGGGCTCATGGGCGATATTTCCTCTGCTTTATTATTTCGAAACGTCCGGTCCGATCGTGTCTATTCGGCCGGAAAGCCTGCTGCAAGGCCTGATTTTCCTACACCGACGGGTTGAATCACAGGCGCTGTTACATTCGTCATAATGATTAAAATGCGATGATTTGGCAAAACTTCATGTTCAAGCCTTTCTGCGAATGTTCGTGTCAGGTTTCGCATGAAGTGAGGCACCAATGACCGTTTATAATAGCGCCAAGGGTGGCGCGCAGATTCTCGTTGTTGAGGATGATCCGATTCAACGTCGTCTGCTGAAAAATGCTATCGAGCGGCACGGACACGTTGCCCATCTGGCGGAGAATGGCCGTTTCGGCCTTGAAGTTCTGAAGCGCAACAGCGATCAGATCAGTGTGATCGTGCTCGATCTCATGATGCCGGAAATGAACGGCATCGAGTTTCTGAGCGCGCTGAACGATATGGGGATCGACCTGCCTGTCATCGTGCAGACGGGGCAGGGCGGCATCGATACGGTCGTGCAGGCCATGCGGGCCGGCGCCTTCGATTTCGTCGTCAAGCCCGTTTCGCCGGAGCGCATTGCAGCGTCGATCGCCAATGCTCTGAAGCTCGACCAGCGCGAGGCAAAAGCCCGCGCCGGGCGCAAGTCGCGCTCCAGCGCCATCAGCTTTGACGACATCGTCTCGGCAAGTCCCGCGATGATGCGCGTGATCGATCTTGCGCATCGTGCGGCGCAATCGAATATCCCGGTTGTGCTCGAAGGCGAATCCGGCGTCGGCAAGGAGCTCGTTGCGCGCGCCATCCAGGCTGCCAGCGACCGCGCCGGCAAGCCGTTCGTGACCGTCAACTGCGGCGCGATCCCACACAATCTGGTCGAAAGCATCCTGTTCGGGCATGAGAAGGGCGCGTTCACCGGCGCGACCGAGCGTCATGTCGGCAAGTTCATGGAAGCCGACGGCGGTACGCTGTTCCTCGACGAAATCGGCGACCTGCCGCTGGAAGTCCAGGTCAAGCTGCTGCGCGCAGTGCAGCAGGGTGAAATCGAGACCGTTGGCGCGCGCGTCGCGCAGAAGGTCAACGTCCGGCTGATTTCGGCGACCAACAAGGACCTGATCGAAGAGGTAAAGGCCGGTCGGTTCCGCGAGGATCTCTACTATCGCCTTAACGTTTTCCCAATCACCATGCCGGCGCTGCGCCGCCGCAAGGAAGATATTCCGCATCTGGCACGTGCCTTTGCCGATCGCTTTGCGCTTGAGCAAAAGCTCGACTATCCGCTCTCGATCAGCAACAGTGCGCTTGCTCTGCTGACGGCCTACGACTGGCCGGGAAATATCCGCCAGCTTGAAAATGCCGTCTTCCGGGCCGTCGTCCTGTCCGAAGGGCCGGAGCTGCTTGATAGTGATTTTCCGCAAATCGCGGCACAATTGCCCGGCTATTTCGCCAATGAGCATCCGACCTTAGTTGTGGATAATTCGCAGGCTCACGCCGCGGAAGTTGCAGCCGGAGAGCGAATGGAACGCGGCATGCGCGTCGTCTCATCCGATATGACTGCAACCTCTGCGCTTCCCGTCGGCGATGCCCTGTCGACCGGCTCCGACAATGTCATAGTCAGTACAAATACTTCAGGAGATGTACGAAAACTGGCGGATGTCGAGGAAGAGTTGATCCGATTCGCCCTTAAATTCTATCGGGGGCAGATGAGTCAGGTCGCGAGGAAACTCGGGATCGGGCGCTCGACTCTCTATCGCAAGTTGAAGGATTACGGGATAGACCCGGATGACCCGCAAAAAAGCGCCGCATGAAGGAAAGCTTAACGTTTAAGCAAGCATATTTTGTTACCCGTCGTAAAGCACTTGTTAGTGCATCGTTCACCATGTATGAAGAGGGCGATCATGTGTGGCATTTTTGTCATCGTGTCACCGCAATTGACAGCCATTTGGAACACGATGCGACATTGTCTGTCGGACGGGGATCGAATTGCCGAATTTGAGTGGAAATACCAAGCCTAAAAGCTTGAGCGGGTTTTCTGCGTGCTCGGACTTATTTCGCAAGGTGGCCAAGGTTGCAGCCGTTGGCCTCCTTGCTTTGGCTGTTTCTACCCCTGTATTCGTTAGCACACCCTCCCAGGCTGGCGGTGAAACCCGCAGCCTGAAGATCTATTACGTCCATACCGGCGAAAAGGCCGTCATCACCTACAAGCGCAATGGCAAGTTCGATCCGGATGGCCTGGAAAAGCTGAACCGCATTCTGCGCGACTGGCGCAAGAACCAGCCGACCAAGATGAACCCGCGCCTGTTCGACCTCATCTGGGAAGCCTACCGCGAAAGCGGTTCGCACGAATTCATCTACGTGATCTGCGGTTTCCGGTCTCCGGGCACCAACGAGATGCTGCGCACGCGCTCCTCCCATACCGGCGTTGCCAAGAAAAGCCAGCACATGCTCGGCAATGCGATGGATTTCTATCTTCCGGACGTCAAGCTTTCCAAGCTGCGCGAAATCGGCATGAAGCTGCAGGTGGGCGGCGTCGGCTATTACCCGACATCTGGCTCGCCCTTCGTGCACATGGATGTCGGCGGCGTGCGCGCTTGGCCGCGCATGGATCGCCAGGATCTCGTCCGCCTGTTCCCGAACGGCAAGACGATGCACATTCCTGCTGACGGCCGTCCGCTGCCGGGCTATCAGGAGGCCGTGGCTGACTACAAGCGCCGCATGTCGTCGGACGATATCCAGATCGCCAGTTCTTCTTCGCCGCGGCGCGGCTTCTTCGCCCGCCTGTTTGGCATCGGCGGCGGTGCTGATGAAGAAGAGGACAATGCAGAAAGCGGAACGGCGGCAGCACCGGTGGCTGTTGCTTCGGCTAGCCGCAAGGGCCAACCGGCTCCGGCCGCGAGTGATGATGGCGACGACAGCAGCCCTGTCCAGACGCAACAAGCTGCTCAGCCCCAGGTTCAGGTTGCGAGCATAAACGCACCTGTTCCGCAGGTTCGTCCGGCCTTTGGCAATCAGCCGGCTGGCAGCGAAGTCGCCTCCGCTCTCGTATCGCCGCCGCGCAACGATGCGCAGGCTGCGCTTGCTGCAGCCATGCCGGATGCGGACGAGCAGCAGCAATATGCCGATCTTCGCTCCTATCGCGTGCCGGTGCCGTCCTTGCTTGAGCGCCGTGCGCCCGGCGATGCCGAAGTGGCGTCGGCCGAGGCTGACATGAGGGGCCAATTGGCGGCCGTGCCTTTGCCGGCACAACGTCCTGAAATTGCGGAAAATCTTTTGGCTTCCGCCAATGCCGATCAGGAATCCCTCGACGACCAGGCCGATGCGAATACGCTTTCGCCTGCGATCGTTGCGGCCCTGGAGCAGAGCCGGCCCGATCGATCGGTTGCCAGCGCTGAAGCTCCTGTAAACCCGCCGCTTAACGACGTCGCGTCGAAGGATCAGATTGCGCCGCCGAGCAATGGCGCTGCGGGTGGTAACGATGCCGCGCAGGCGATTGCGTCGGTCCTGCCGCAACAGAGACCGGCGCAGCAGATGCCGATGCAGGTGGCCGCACTGGCGCCGATCCGCAATGAGGTCAAGGCCAGCAGCCGCCGTTTCAATGACAGCTTCGATGCGGCAAGGCCGCAGGAACGTCCGATTGCCGCCGGTATCGCAGCCAAGGGTGGACGACCGAACAAGCAGGATGCCGTTGACGCAGATGCCGGCCACGCCACGATCACGACGGCACCGAGGCTGACCGAAAAGATGATTTCCCAGTGGGCGATCGCAAAGGCCCGCGTCGAGATTGCCAACCGTCCGGTCAAGGCGCCGCGTTTCGTAAGCCCGGCACTCCGTGCCCAGCCGACAGCCGTTTATACCGATGGCTTCAAGATGCAGACGGCTTCGATCGACCCGGAACGCTTCAGCGGTTCGGCCGTGAATTTCCTCCAGGTGAAGAAGTTCAACTCGGTCGAATAGACCCTTGCATTCCAGAACGCGTAGCTTGAGGGGAGCCCATTCGGGCTCCCCTTTGCATTTCGAGGCAAGATTTCGGCTTCAGCAGGATCAACGTGGGAGCATGTCGCCGCGCCCCATGCGCTTTCCGATGCAAAGCGCATGGCTTGCTCCGGTTATTGCCTGTCGCCAATAGCCCTCGATCTTTCTGGTTGCCGTACGATTTCATCTATTTGGCATTATTATTGACTCAATTTTCATTCATATCCGCAGCTGCACGGCATGATAGAAAGGCGGGCGTTTTCAATTTATGCGCAAGACGGCGGTCATCATCGGCAACGGAAAGCTGCATCGCGATCTATCCGAGATCGTTGACAATGCGGAGTTCACGATGCGCCTCGAGGAACCAAAGGCTTCTGCCGGCATGAGTGGCTCACGCACGGATATCCTCATGCTCGCAGCGTCCAGCAGACGGATGCCGCGCCGATTGATCGATCCGGCATTCCTGACCAGCGCCACCTTCCGAGCCGCCAAGAAGATCGTTCTTGCCTATCACCCCCATATTGTCGGCAAATATTGCCGCAGGTCTCGCTTCCTCTCGCGGCTGAAGGGCGGTCGCAAGGGCGATGGATGATGCGAATGATCAAGCTGGCCGGCATTGCGGGCAAGGAAGTCCGAATCATGCCGCCGCAGTTCTATATCGATGGCTGCGCGGAACTTGGGGTCGCCGAGTGCCAGATGCGTCGGGCTGCTCCGAGCGCCAGCTTCTTCGGCATTCGATACATGCTTTCGATACTTTCCGCCCGCGAATGGGAGGTGAAATTGTGCGGTTTCAGTTGGGAAGGGTGGAAGCGCCATTCTCTGCTGAACGAACGCCGTTGGGTCGAAGACAAAATGACGAGCGGTCGAATCAGTATACTTGTTTGACTGTCGCCAATAGATCTGCGTTAAGCTGTGTGTAGTATGGCTGGACATCGCGGTTTTCAGTTTTGGCTCATTTTTACCTAAGCCCGCCTTCATTCACGATTGCTAGAGCCTGCCTTTACAACATCGGGATATTATTTGATGCAGAATCGCGGATTAAACCCGTCTTCGGTGATACCGCTTGAAAGATCACGTGCGGGATTCGGATTCGATCATGTGTCGGAGCCGGGCCAACCGGTCATCCGTGGCTTCGTCGTCCATCTGGATCGCGCTCGCGACCGCATGCCGCAGGTCGAAAGACTGATGGCGCGCCTTCCGGTTCCCAGCGAAATCGTCGAAGCGGTCGACGGCCGTAGCTTGAGCAAGGCAGAGATAGATGGGGTGTATCGCCGCCGGCTTCACGCGCCGTCCTATCCCTTCGAGATGAGCACCGGCGAGATCGCCTGCTTCCTGTCGCACCGCAAGGCTTGGGCAGCCATTGTCGAACAGGGGATCGATGCGGGCCTCATATTCGAAGACGATGTCGAGATCGACGATTTGTTCCCTGCGGCCTTTGCGGCTGCCAAGGCCTGCCTTGCGCCCGGCGCCTTCATTCGCTTTCCCTTCCGTATGGGCAAGGAAGATGGCAAGTGCGTCTTGACGCAGGACAAGACCGACGTCATTCGGCCGACCCGCGTCGGCCTTGGTATGGTGGCGCAGCTTGTAAGCCGCGATGCCGCCATCCGTCTGCTGGAAGTAACCGCCGTTTTCGACCGTCCGGTCGATACGACCGTGCAGATGCGCTGGCTCACGCAGGTTTCACCGCTCTCCGTCCTGCCTGGTGGCGTGCATGAAATCTCCTCGCGGCTCGGCGGCAGCACCATCAAGAGCCGGCGGACATTGATGGAAAGGCTTTCCAGAGAGGTGTTGCGGCCGCTATATCGTGCAAGAATTGCACTGCGCTCGCGCAACCCCATCTGAGACGATCAACTTGGCCGTTCCAATCCTCGCATACCATCAGATTGCCGTGCCGCCTTCCGGCAAGGCACCGTTCAGAAGCATGGTCGTCCATCCGGAGGCTTTCCGTCGCCAGATGGAATGGCTGAAAAGGCTTGGAATTAAGGGCCTGTCGCTGCGCGAGGCGCTGCCCTACATCGCCGGGGAGAAGGCCGGCAAGGTTGCCGCCATCACCTTCGACGACAGCTATCTCAATGTCTATGAGAATGCGCTGCCTGTGCTGCAGGAGTTCGGCTTCACCGCGACGAACTTCGTGGTCGCGAATCAGATCGGCGGGAGCAATGTCTGGGACGTCCCGCTGGGCGTGGCGCCTGCGGCGTGCATGTCGGTCGAGCAATTGCGCCGCTGGAGCAGCTTTGGGCACGAGATCGGCTCGCACACGCTTGACCATGTTCACTTGCCGCAATTGTCGCAGACGGAGGCACGCCGCCAGATCTCTGATTCCCGCGGCCTGCTCGAGAATTTGCTTGGCGTCGACGTTTCGTCCTTTTGCTTTCCCTATGGCGATGAAACCCAGGTGGATCGAAAGCTGACCTATGAGGCCGGTTATAGTGCCGCGACCACGACAAAGCGCGGAAGGGCACGGCCGCAGGACGATCTGTTCGGCTTGCCGCGGGCGACCGTTCGGCGCAACGACAGTTGGCTGCACTTCGTCAGGAAATGCGTATTCGGATAGTCGGCGGCATCGACCGTACTCTATCCGGCGAATGTTGCCGGAGCGGCCATCAGCCGCCCCGGACATGTCCGGTCAGGGGGCAACGGTGAAGCTGTAGCTGCCGTTGGTCTTATGACCATCGGTTGAGAGCACGTGCCACTCGACCGTATATTTGCCGGGCGCGAGCGTGTCGCTCAGGGGCACCATCAGCGTCTTGTCGCCATCCATCAGCATGGAAGCGCCTGTTTTCACGGTCTTCCTGTCCGGGCTGGTAACGGTCACGCCGCTGAACTTCGGATTGAGGCCCTCGCTGAAGGTGAGATCCAGTTCAGACGGTGCCTGCTTGATGGTGCTGTCGGCTGCAGGGGTGGAGGACTTGAGGTGAGCGTGCGCAAAGGCCTGACCGGTCAGGGCCATGCAGGCCGCAAGGGTAGCAAACAGCAGCTTCTTCATTCGAGGCATGTCAGTCTTCCTTTCGGGTTGAGGCGCCGCAGGGGGCTGCGCCAAGTCTGGTGGCGACTGATGTCGCCGGGAATATCGTGTCTGGATCTTGGCCGACACGACCTATGCGGACGACCGGGGCCGGTCATTTCAGAAGATTGCGAATCTTTTGCAGTGCGACGGCATTGTCTTCGCCATAGGCGATCAGCCCGCGCAGATTGCCGCCCGCATCGACGAGAAGGACAGAGGCGGTGTGATCCATGGTGTATTCGCCGTCGGGTGAAGGGACTTTCTTGGCATAGATGCGCCAACCCTTCACGGCCTTTTGCATTTCAGCGGCGTCGCCGGTAACGCCGACGATGCGATCGGTGAAATTGCCCGTGTATTTATGCATGACCTCCGGCGTGTCGCGTTCGAGATCGACGGAAAAGAAATAGGCTTTCAGCCGGTCCGCTTCCGGGCCGAGCGTCTTGAGCCAGCCGGCCATCTCGAACAGTGTCGTAGGGCAGACATCGGGGCAATGGGTATAGCCGAAGTAGATCAGCGACGGATGGCCCTTAAGCGCCTGTTCGGTGATGGGCTGGCCCCGGTCGTCGATCAGATTGAACGGTCCACCCATCTGGTTCCCGGCAGCCGTCGCCGGAGGAATGAGGCTCCAGGTGAAATAAGCGATCAGGCCGCAGACGCTAAGCAGGAAGATCGTCAGGATCGCGGGGATCGACCATTCGCTGGTGAACATAGGCTTCTCCTGTTTGCCCCGAAGAGAGACGCGGCTGGCGCTGCGCCGTTCATTCAGCTGCGTTGGCATGTTTGCCTCCATTATCAGCCCTGCTGGCGACCGCCGAACCCACGGGGAAATCGACATCGATCGAGCCGGCCTTTTCGAAGGTCAATCTTGCTCTGATCGTCTCTCCCTGTTTGAACGGATCGACGACCTCCATGAACATGAGGTGATAGCTGCCCGGCTTCAGCTGGACGGTTTTGCCGGCGGGCAGCGGCAGGCCGCCGGCGAGCTGGCGCATGACCATGACGTCGTTGTCCATCCTCATTTCATGGACTTCCACCTTCCCGGCCCTCGAGGAGCTGGCTGCGATCAGCCGATCGTCGGTCTTGCCGGTATTGGTGATCGTCAGATAGCCGCCGCCGACTTCGGCGCCCGGCACCATGGCGCGCGCATAGGATGCGGCGATCTTGAGATTTCCGACTGTGACGTCGCCGGCGAAAGCCAGCCCGGGAGTGGCAACGCAGAGGCTGACGGCAATGAGGGAGCTGATAAATCGGTTCATGATCGGTTTCCTCCGGGGATCTGGGTGCTGCGCGGCAGATGCTGCCGCGCAGCCTTTCATGAGAAGAACCGCTTCAGCGGCGGCACGAAACGAAGGATGGTTTGATCGACCAGCAGCATCACGACGATGGCGAGGCCGGTCAGCGGAAAGGCGGCGCCGAAGACGATCGCGATCAGCCACAGGCCGATATAGACGGACTTTTGCGGCGGCATGGGCGGCACGCCGAGACGACCGGCAGGCCGGCGCTTCCACCACATCATGACTGCCGTGATGCAGCTGAGGATGATGGCAATGCAGGTCGCCAGCATCAGCAGCTGATTGAAGAGACCCCACTCCTGCCCCTGGTGGACGTTGATGCCCCATTCGATCGCCTTGCCGAGCGCCGGATATTGATCGAAGGAGAGATCGACGAGCGGCTTGCCGGAGTATTGATCGATATGGACGGTACGCTCCTTCGAGAGATCGGCGGGGAAGATCGAGGTGGTGAAGACGCCCGTTTCGCCGGCAGGAAGAGCGACGCTGAAGCCCGGAGCTAAGCCCAGCCCTCTGGCGATCTCGACGGCCTTGTCCAACCCGATCGGCTTCGATGTCGTTGCCGCATCGGAAAGCGGCACGGGCGCATTCTCGACGATCCAGCCGGGTCGATTGACGATATCCTGCGTGACTTTGGTGGATTTAGGCACTTCGTCCCAGAGGGCCGCGGGATAGCCGAGATCGTTTGAGGTCAGCCACGCATTGACGTTGGCGCCCCAGTAGCCCGACCAGGGCATGCCGCTGAAGGCGAGGAAGAAGATGACGATGCCCGCGACGGCGCCGGTCACGGCATGAAGATCGCGCCAGAAGACGCGGCGCGCAGGCGCACCCCGCACCGTGAACACGCCGCCCGTCTGGCGTCTTGGCCACCAGAGATAGATGCCGGTTACGACCAGCATCAGCGCGAAGCCGCCGACGATCTCGATGATACGGTTGGTCCATGTCCCGAAATATTCGAGACTATGGATGCGTTTGACGACCCAGCTGAATTCCTGCTTCGAGCCGACTGAGCCGAGCACGTCGCCATTGTGCGGATTGACGTAGACCAGCGTCGATTGGCCGGCTTTCGACACCGTCACGACAGCGGATCGATCTCCGGCGGCGGCCTCCCGGTAGGACGTCGCCTTGGCGCCCGGCATTGCCGCAAGCGCCGCGTCGACGATCTTCTGCGGGGGGAGCATTGCGCCGGTATCGGCGACGATGTGACGATGGGCATAGAAGGTGTCGGCGATCTGGTCCTTGAAAAGATAGATGGACCCGGTGATCGCCAGATTGAGCAGGAAGGGAATGACGAGCAGGCCGGCGAAGAAATGCCAGCGCCAGATCGCTCGGTAGAGCGAGATATTATCGGCTGAGACGGCACTTGGCTCGGTCGCAGTGAAGGCAGACATGGGGGACTTCCCGAAGATGCGGCGGTGCGGAATGATCCAATTTGCAAGAGGGATGCCTGTCTGCGGGAGAGATACGACCGATCCGGTCGCGGCCCGTGCCGATGTTGCCTGCGGAGCGGCTATAGCCGATCCGTCTGAGCTTCGTGACATCGGCAGGAAGGCACTTTACCCGCAGCCGGCACGATCAGCTCTCGTGCATGGTCTGGCCACCGTTGACGACAAGCGTCACGGCGCGGGCCGGGACGCAGGGTTCAGGCAAAGCTTCGGAGGGCGGGGGGAGCGCGCGGGCCGCTGTTTGGCGGATAGAGCTGCCGACGGAATGCCTCGCTTTTGGCAACGACGACATCTTCACGCACAAAAGCGAGATGCTCGCAAGTGTCGGTCGGCGGGGTAGGGAGCAGGGCGGCGGCGGAAATGCGGCATGCTTCGCATCCCGGCATATAGGCTTTGCTGTGCTCCTGACCGTCAGGCGTCCTTTCGGTGACGCAGATGACCGGCAGGGTTCCATCGGGCAAACGATACTGGGCGAGTTCGAAGGGGGGCGGTTCAGCCGCGATCGAAACGGCTGGGCGGTGGGCAAAACCGACGGACAGCAATGCGACGGCGCAAAGAATGCGCACCAGCCACTGCGTTGTCCCAAAGGTTCGCTTCCGCACGTTTGTCCCCATTATTGTCCAAAGCACCTACGACATTCGTCGCCGTAGCTCAATGCGGCAATTTGGTGTGCCGCGCTGTGGTGCCCGTTTACACGCCGCGCGAAGGTCAGCTACAGATTGGTCGGCATGTCTGGATTGACGGTTCAGCGGGGTTTTGGGTCGTTCATCATCCTGCAGCCGCTTTGCCTTCAGGTGCCTGTGCGAAAAGGAAATGGAATGCCCATCGAATCCTGGAGGGGCGGCGATGTCGACATCGCCGTGATCGGCGCCGGTGCTGCCGGTGTGGGCACTGCCCGGCAGCTGCAAGTGCTTCGGCCCGACCTTTCGATCGTGCTGCTTGAAGCATCCGATCGCGTCGGCGGGCGGGCTCGAACGATCCATCCTTTCGGTGCCGATGGAGCCGCGGTTGACCTCGGCTGTGGCTGGCTGCACGGAGCGAGCACCAATCCCTGGACAAAAATCACAGAGGAGATCGGCCTGACGGTCGATCGCACGCCCGCTCCCTGGAGCGACGGCGGCCGGCAGCTCGAGCGTGGCGATCCCGCCACAAAGGCTGCTGCGGCGGCTGTGGGCAAATTTTTCGAGCGGGTCGATGCCTATGAGGGCGTTGCTGACGCCGATCTGTCGACCATGCTGGTGCCTGGCGCTCCCTGGAACGAGCGGATTTATGCAGTCGGCGCATTCATGACCGGGGCGGAGTTGCCGAAGTCTTCGGTGATCGATCTTGGCCGCTATGATCCCGGGCCAGGTCCCGACTGGCGCGTGCGGCAGGGGTACGGCACGCTTGTTGCCAGCTATGGTTTGCCGGTGCCGACCATTCTCGGCGCAGAAGTCAGCCGGATTGATCATAGCGGCGGCGATCATATTGTGCTGTCGACGAGCAAGGGCGAGCTGAAGGCGAAGGCTGTTGTCGTGGCTGTCTCCACCAATGTCCTTGCCGCCGAGCGGGTCGCTTTCTGGCCGCCGCTGCCGGAAAAGATAGAGGCGGCTTCGCGTCTGCCTCTCGGATTGGCAAACAAGCTTTTCATCCGTGTGTCCGAGCCCGGCATGTTCCCCGAGGACACGCATGTCATGGGGTCGCGGCAGGATCGCCGCACCGGCGCCTATCAGCTGAGGCCGTTCGGTGCGCCCGTCATAGAGGCTTATTTTGCCGGCGATCTTGCGCTCGATCTCGAACGGCAGGGCATGGAAGCAGCCTTCGATTTCTCCGTGGAGCAGTTGAAGCGTGTCTTCGGTTCGGATGTTGGCGCGAAACTATCGCCTCTCGTCATGTCTTCCTGGGCGAGCGAGCCCTTCGTCGGCGGTTCCTATTCCTATGCTACCCCCGGCGCCTCCGACCTGCGCGGCGTGCTGGCTGCGCCCTGTAACGATCGTCTGTTCTTTGCCGGGGAGGCTTGCTCGCAGACACGATATTCGACGGCGCATGGTGCCTATGAAAGCGGGGTCGTTGCGGCCGAGGCGGTCGCGAAGGCGCTGTGATCCTGAGTTGATGGAGAGTGCCGTGCGCTTCCGCGTGAAAATAACGATTCCGCTCGAAAATTTACGCAAAGCGCTCTTAAACTTGCGCGGCAACAGGCGTAAACGCAATCAAATACCACCCGATTTGGTTTAAACCTTCCTTCGGGAGACGGGCGGCTTAAGCCGCGACAAATGAAGCATTGGAGGAGCCATGAGTAACGGTGACGCACTGACGTTCGACATCGAAAAGAATTCGAAACCCGCAACGGCCAGCGAGCGGGAAACCCTGCTGCAGAACCCGGGCTTCGGCCGGATATTCACCGATCACATGGTGACGATCCGCTATTCGCAGGACCGCGGCTGGCATGGCGCTAAGATTGAGGCGCGCAAGGCGCTGGCTCTCGATCCGGCGACCGTGGTGCTTCATTATGCGCAGGAAATCTTCGAAGGCATGAAAGCCTACCACCTGCCTGACGGCGGGGCGGCGCTCTTCCGCCCGAGCGCCAACGCGCAGCGTTTCCACAACTCAGCCGAGCGGCTGGCCATGCCGCCACTGCCGGAAAGGCTCTTCGTCGAGTCCGTCCGTGAACTGGTCAAGATCGATCGCGAGTGGATTCCGACCGCCGAGGGCGCGTCGCTCTATCTGCGTCCCTTCATGATCGGTTCGGAATCCGCGCTCGGCACGCGGCCCGCGACCGACTACCTTTTCTGTGTCATTGCCTCTCCCGTCGCCTCCTACTTCAAGGGTGGCGCATCGGCTGTCACGCTTTGGGTTTCCGAAAACTACACGCGCGCAGCCCCCGGCGGCACCGGTGCTGCCAAGTGCGGCGGCAACTACGCTGCGAGCCTTTCCGCGCTCGCCGAAGGCCAGCGGGAAGGCTGCGATCAGGTCGTCTTCCTCGATGCCGTCGAAAAGCGCTGGATCGAAGAGCTTGGCGGCATGAACATCTTCTTCGTCTTCGACGACGGCTCGCTGCAGACGCCGCCGCTGACGGGCACGATCCTGCCGGGCATCACCCGCGACTCGCTGATCAAGCTCGGACGCGACATGGGCCTGACCGTTCGCGAGGAGCCCTATTCGATCGAGCAGTGGCAGGCTGACGCCCAGAGCGGACGTCTGCGCGAAGCCTTTGCCTGCGGCACGGCTGCAGTCGTGACGCCGATCGGCAAGGTCAAGGGCCGCAAGCACAACTTCACGATCGGCGACGGCAATGCCGGGGCTACCACGCTCCGCCTGAAGGCCGCGCTGACCGATATCCAGTTCGGCCGCGCGCCGGACAAGAATGAGTGGCTCGACCGCCTGTTCTGAGCGGAAAGCCGCTTGATCCGCGTCAGGCTCTGACCGGATCGTGATCGATATCCGGCGGGAAAGGCAATGAGCTCTTCCGCCGGGCTCTGACATCTGAGATCGCATCGTCACCCGAAAAATCGGAGTTGTCTTGATGACCAAGGTCAGCGAACGTCCCGGCGTCGAGCCGGGCGAGGAGATCGGTTTTGTCGGTCTCGGCGTCATGGGCCAGCCGATGGCCCTCAATCTCGCGAAAGCAGGCACGAAACTCGTCGTTTGGAACCGTTCGCCGGAAGCGGCCGATCCGCTGCGCGAGGCCGGCGCCGCTGTGGCGGCAAGCATCGAGGAAGTGTTCGAGCGCGCGCGCATCGTCATCCTGATGCTTGTCAACGAAACCGCGCTGGATACGGTGCTGCAGCGCGGGACAGCGAGCTTTGCCAAGCTGGTCGCGGGGCACATCGTCGTTTCGATGGGATCCAATCCGCCCGACTATTCGCGCGAGCTTGCCGCCGACATCGTCGCTGCGCGCGGGCGTTATGTCGAGGCTCCGGTTTCGGGCTCGAGGAAGCCGGCAGAGACGGCACAGCTTGTTGCTTTGCTTGGCGGCGATGAGGAGACGGTTGCCGAGGTGCGGCCGGTGCTTGCGCGCATGTGCCGCGAAACGATCCTGTGCGGTCCGGTCGGCAACGCGCTGCTGATGAAGCTCACCGTCAATCTCTATCTGTGCACGATGCTAGCGGGGCTCGCCGAGGCGGCGCATTTTGCCGAGCGGAACGGGCTCGATCTTGCGACGTTCCAGGCGGCGATCGACTCCGGGCCGATGGCCAGCGATCTGGCGCGCGTGAAAATTCCGAAGCTCATCGCCCGGGATTTTTCAGTGCAAGCGGCAACCGCCGACGCGTTCAACAGCACCAATCTGATCGCGCAGGCGGCGCGCGCCGCCGGTATGGCGTCGCCGATCCTCGATCTCTGCCGCACTCTCTATGGGGAGAGCGTCGAACTCGGCAATGGCCGGCTCGACATGATGTCGGTGGTTGCAGCCATTGAGGCCCGCACCGCGGCGCTTGGTCGCTCTTAGGTCGGTTCGGCGCCTCGCGAAATTTCTAACCCATTCTATCTATTAGGTTTTACGAAATTCCAGGCGGAAAACCGCTAGGCGTTTTTCTTGGAATTGTTCTGGCAAACCACCCTGCAATGCCTATGTTGGATTGAGATCTAAACAGACATTCCTGAAAGGAAAACGGACATGTCTGCCCCTATGGACAGTAATCTCTTTCAACAACTTGGTCTGAAGCATCCGTTGATCGTCGCGCCGATGGCCGGCGGTCCCTCATCCGTGGACCTCGTAGCGGCTGCTTCTGCCGCGGGCGCGCTCGGCGCCATGGGCGGCGCCTATTCGAATGCTGCGGCGATCGAAGCCTTCGCGGCCCAGGTGCGCCAGCGAACCGACAAGCCGTTTTCGATCAATCTCTTCATTCCGCACTTGATCCCGGAGGTTGCGGCCGATCGGGTTGAGCGTGCAGTCGAGGCGACCGCGCGATATCGCCGGGAATTGGAAGTGCCTTCGCCGCAGCTTAGCCCTCCCTATGAAGAGGATTTCGACGCGCAGTTCGAGGCTGTGCTGCGCGTCAAGCCGGCCTGCTTCAGCTTCGTCTTCGGTTTGCTGGCCGCCGATCACGTAAGTGAGGCAAAGAAGGCCGGTATTCCGCTGATCGGTACGGCGACGACGCTTGATGAGGCAAGGGCGCTGGAAGAGAGCGGCGTGGATGCGGTGACGCTGCAGGGTTTCGAAGCTGGCGGCCATCGCGGCATTTTCGGTGCCAAGGCGGCCGATCCGGAAATCGGCATTCGCGATCTCCTGGCGCAATGCGTCGGCACCATCCGTGTGCCGCTGATCGCAGCCGGCGGCATCATGACGGGTCGTGATATTCGGGCGGCGCTGCAAGCGGGCGCGCAGGCCGTCCAGATGGGCACGGCCTTCCTTGCTTGCATCGAGGCCGGAACATCGGCTCCCTATCGCAAGAAGCTTCTCGAAACGCCGGAACGCAGGACGCGGACGACGCGCGTCTTTTCGGGCCGTTTTGCACGCGGCATCGAAAATCGCTTCATGATCGAGATGGACGGGAAGCCGGATGCCATTCTGCCTTTTCCGGCGCAAAACAAATTTACGCGCGATATGCGCGGCGCATCGACGACGAAGGGATCGGCAGATTTCCTGTCTCTGTGGTCGGGAACCGGCAAGGGCGAACTCTGGCAGGGCAGCGCTGCCGATTTGATCGGCCGCCTGTTTGCGGAGTGAGCTTTCACCGGCTCCATGCCAAAAAGAAAGGAGCCGGCAAGCCGGCTCCCGATCGTCTCACAAGGCTGTTGAGAGCCTCGATTATTCCATGCCGAGTGCGGCCATGTAGGTCTGAAGGATGGATTCTTCTTCCAGGCGCTCATTCGCGTCCTTCTTGCGAAGGCGGATGATGGTGCGGATCGCCTTGGTATCGTAGCCGCGGCCCTTGGCCTCGCCCATCACGTCCTTGATGTCGGAGGCGATTGCGGCCTTTTCCTCTTCCAGACGCTCGATGCGCTCAATGAATTGACGCAGTTCCGCTGCCGCTACGTTCTCGACGCTATTTTCTTCCATGCACTTCTCCTAAAGGGTCTTAGAGTGTCGCTTGAAGCCGGTCGCAAATGGGATCGGTAGGTCAGCCGATGCTTCACTTCGCTTCAGGGCCTGCTCGGTATTTCGAATTCGATCGGGCAGTTGACGTGCCGCGAATGGCGCGCAAGGTCAAGCCGGATTGGTGAAGGGAACGTTAATCTTTCGGCTTGTTTTGCTCGAAAGAAGCTTTTTGCACAGGCGAGGCTTCTTTCTGATGCAGGTTCTTCCAATCCTCATAAGGCATGCCGTAGATCATCTCGCGCGACTCGTCCTTGCTGACGGGCAGGCCCGCCTCTTCGGCCGCTTCGCGATACCAGTTGGAAAGACAGTTGCGGCAGAAGCCGGCCAGGTTCATCAGGTCGATGTTCTGGACGTCGCTGCGTTCGCGCAAGTGCGCAACGAGGCGGCGGAACGCGGCGGCCTCAAGCTCGGTCTCTTGTTCCTTGGTAAGTGCGGTCATCTCTTTTCTCCTCGACTCGCTCGCCGCGTCACGCCTCGTAAGGACCGGTGCGCGAAGGATAGCGTTTGTATTCGTGCAATGCCGGATCGGCATTGATCTCGGCGAAGATCGGTGCCAGCCGGTCGGCCCATTCGATAACCTCGGCCTCGTCGCCGATCAGATCCTGTCGGACCTCCAGCAGCGCATGCGGAATGCCTTTCATCATGCAATGGCGGAACATGGTGTCGTTGCGCAAGGCACCGTCGTAGGGCTCGTTGTCGCCAATAACGAGATCGGTATCGGCGCCGAGCTTTGCAAGAAGCGGCACGACGGCGCGTTCGTCGCTGTCCCAAAGCACGCTTGCATGCCAGGGCCGGGGCACACTCTTCCATGCCGGCGTAAAGGAATGCATCGAGAATACCAGGGGTGCTTTGCCCGTCGCCTCGGCCACTGCGGAAATCGTCTCGTCGACCGCCTTGTGATAGGGGCGGTGGAAGGCATTGATGCGGTGGTTCCATTCTTCATCCGTGATCGGATGGTTGCCTGATATGATCGCGCCATCCGAGATCTTCATGATCAGGGTGGGGTCGTCCTCGCCGCGGTTCGGATCGATCAGCAGGCGGGAAAAACCGCCGAGCACGCCCGGCACGCCCAATCGTTCGCAGAGATGGCGGCACAGGCTTTCGATGCCGATGTCATAGGCGATGTGGCGGGAAAAAGCGGCTTCCGGCAAGCCGAGGTTGCCATAGCGCTCGGGCAGATGTCGCATGGCGTGGTCGCCGAGAATGACCATGCCTTTGTCACGATTGCCGGGTATGATTTCAAAAGGTCTGAAGTCGGTCATGCGGATTGTCGATTATTGAAATTTTCAACTCTTTGTTTGATTGCATGTGCGGATGGAAGGTGCAAGGTTTGCAGCTTCGATCGGATGAAGAGCGGCGCGTGGTGCCGTCAGCATCTCGTGAAGAAAATATAATCGATTAGAGTTGCGTTGACATTCATGGGATGGCGGCGCAAGAAGACGCAACAACGAATAACCGGGAGCCAATTGGAAGCCGTGTCCAGCCAAGTAGCGCCACGTTTCGTTAAGCGGTCAGGTCCGCTAGCCCGAATCGCGTTCCTCATTCTCGCTGCGGCAGCGCCGCTCTTCTTCTTGCCGAATGCCGCTCATGCCGATTTCCGAACTTGCAACGGTACGCAGAATCTCGTCGGTGTGGCGATAGGCTATCGCGCCAAGGAAGGCTGGGTGACGGAGGGCTGGTGGCAAATTCCGGCCAACACCTGCGCCACCTTGATCGAGGGGCCGCTCCAATCCCGCTATTATTATCTCTACGCAGAAGATGCGGCCCGCGGCGGCCGCTGGACCGGCGATGTCGAAATGTGCGTGGCGGAGAACGAATTCAAGATCCCAGGCGTGAAGGACTGCTACGCGCGCGGCTACCAGAAGATGGGATTCAAGGAATACGACACGGGGCGTCAGGCGAGCTGGATGGTTCAGCTCTCCGATACCCCGGGCAGCCAGGAAAGCCAGAATTGATGAAACGAAACCGAAAAGTCAAAATCCTCGCAACGCTCGGTCCGGCCTCTTCTTCCGAGGAAATGATCCAGAAGCTTCATGAGGCCGGGGCGGACCTGTTCCGCATCAACATGAGCCATGCCAGCCATGATGTGATGCGCACGCTGATTCAGCGTATCCGCGCCGTTGAAGCGCGCTGTGGTCGTCCGATCGGTATTCTCGCTGACTTGCAGGGTCCCAAGCTGCGCGTCGGCAAGTTTGCTGAAACCAAGGTCGATCTGAAGCCCGGCCAGACTTTCACGCTCGACAATCAGGATATCCCTGGCGATAACACGCGTGTCTACCTGCCGCATCCGGAAATTCTGGAATCGGTCCAGCCGGGCCACCGCCTGCTGATCGACGACGGCAAGCTCGCGCTCCGCGCCGAGAAGTGCGATGGCAAGAGCATCGTCACGACTGTTATTTCGGGCACGAAGATTTCGGACCGCAAGGGCGTCAGCCTGCCCGACACCCTGCTCGGCGTCGGCGCGTTGACGGATAAGGACCGCACCGACCTCGATGCCGTTCTCGCCACCAACGAAGTCGATTGGGTGGCGCTCTCCTTCATCCAGCGCCCGGAAGACTTGACGGAAGTTCGCAAGATCTCCCACGGCCGCGTGGGCCTGATGTCGAAGATCGAGAAGCCGCAGGCTGTCGAGCGCATCGAGGAAATCATCGAGCTTTCGGACGCTCTGATGGTGGCCCGTGGCGATCTTGGCGTGGAAATGCCGCTGGAAGCCGTTCCCGGCATTCAGAAGCAGCTGATCCGCGCCTGCCGCCGCTCCGGCAAGCCGGTTGTCGTCGCCACGCAGATGCTGGAATCGATGATCTCCGCGCCGGTTCCGACCCGCGCCGAAGTTTCCGATGTCGCAACCGCCGTCTTCGAAGGTGCCGATGCGGTCATGCTCTCGGCAGAATCCGCATCCGGCGACTATCCGATCGAAGCCGTTTCCATGATGGCTTCCATCGCCGGCACCATCGAGCGCGAGCCGCACTATCCGGGCATCATCTATGCCCAGCGCGCTCTGCCTGAAGCAACCGGCGCCGACGCGATCTCGCTCGCCGCCCGCCAGATCGCCGAAACGCTGAAGCTCGCCGCCATCGTCTGCTATACCTCATCCGGCACCACCGGCCTGCGCGCCTCGCGCGAACGTCCGCAGGTTCCGATCCTGGCGCTGTCGCCGATCATCCAGACGGCACGCCGCCTTTCCGTCGTCTGGGGCATGCACTGCGTCGTCACCCATGATGCAACCGACCTCGACGACATGGTCAACAATGCCTGCCGTATCGTTGCCGAGGAGGGCTTCGGCAAGCCGGGCGACCGCATCATCATTTCGGCCGGTGTTCCGCTCGGCACGCCGGGCGCTACCAACATGCTGCGCATTGCCTATATCGGTTCGGACGGCCAGTCCGGCGTGTAATTGCCGACATCTGATTGCGGCAGCACCCTGAAATATCTGAGATCCGCTGTCGAAAGACGGCGGGTTTTTTCTTGAAGCCGAGCGCCTGCGGGCACCCCAAGCAGGCGGATTGAGAAGGAGATATGCCAATGAAAGTCGGATTTATCGGATTGGGTCAGATGGGCAGCGCCATGGCGGCCAATCTCATCAAGGCCGGGCACGAAGTGACGGTCTACAATCGTTCGCGGGATAAGGCCGAGGCTTTGGTCGGCGAGGGTGCTAAGGTTGGCGCGACCGTGGCGGAGGCTTGCGGCGGTAAGGCCGTGTTTACGATGCTTGCCCATGACGATGCGCTGTCGGCCGTCGTTCATGGCGATGGTGGCGTTCTGGCAAGCCTCGGTCAGGGTGCAGTTCATATCTCCGCAAGCACGATCAGCGTCGCCATGTCCGAACGGTTGACCAAGGAGCACGCGGCTGCCGGCCAACGTTTCGTCTCCGCACCCGTCTTCGGTCGTCCGGAAGCTGCTGCCGCGGCGAAGCTCTTCGTTGCCGCAGCCGGTACGCCCGACGCGATCCAATCGGTCATGCCGCTCTTCGAGGCTATAGGTCAGCGTAGCTTCGTGCTCGGCGAGGAACCGAAGGCTGCCAATCTCGTCAAGCTCAGCGGCAATTTCCTCATCGCCGCCGTCATCGAGTCGCTTGGCGAGGCCATGGCGCTGGTCGAGAAGGGCGGTGTGGACAGGCACGCCTATCTCGATCTCTTGACCTCGACGCTGTTCAATGCGCCCGTCTACAAGACCTATGGCGGGTTGATCGCGGATCGCAAGTTCAAGCCCGCCGGCTTCACCGCGCCGCTCGGCCAGAAGGATGTCCGGCTGGCACTGGCCGCCGGCGAGGCGCTCAATGTGCCATTGCCGCTTGCCAGCCTGCTGCGTGACCGGTTCCTGACCTTGCTTGCGCATGGCGGGGAGGAGCTGGATTGGTCGGCCATCGGCGCCTTGGCTGCCAAGGATGCGGGGCTGGCGGAGTAGTTCATAAGCCAGAGGCTCGGCATACTGGAAGCCTTCAAGCAGGCACTTGCTAACCGCCGCACCGCATGCAACCTTCCTCGCCCAAAGAGGAGGGACATCATGCATCTGACCACGCTGCTCGCCTTCGTCGCCGTTTCTTTCATCGGCATTGCGACGCCGGGGCCGACCGTGCTTCTGGCGCTGACCAACGGTTCACGCTTCGGCGTCAAACGCGCCTTGCCGGGCATGGTCGGTGCGGTTCTTTCCGATGCGGTCTTGATCACCGCCGTCACCATTGGTCTTGGCGCCCTGCTTGCGGCTTCCGAATTCTGGTTCTCGGCGCTGAAATGGGTGGGCGCTGCCTATCTCGCCTTTCTCGGCATCATGATGCTGCGGTCAAAGGGGAGCATCGACGGCGCTTTGCAGGCCGGCGCGAGCCAGCCGAAGGGAACCGCCTTTGCCATCGGCCTGAAGAGCTTCATGGTCGCCGTCACCAACCCCAAGGGCTACCTCTTCTTCTCGGCCTTCCTACCGCAGTTCATCGACCCTTCTGCGCCGCAACTGCAGCAATACATCATTCTGGGCGTCATCTTCGCTGCGCTCGATTTCACGATCATGTTTGCCTATGCGGTTTTCGGCTCGCAGGCTGTGCGCGTGTTGAAGTCGGAAGGGGCGAAATGGCTTGAGCGCGCCTGTGGCGGCGCGCTGCTGGCTCTTGCCGGATCACTGGCGCTCTATCGTCGCGCTGTGAATTGAGGCGGAGCAGAATAAGCCGCTCTGCCCTTTTGTTTTCGCGCAATTCCGGGCGGAAAACCGCTGCGCAGTTTTTCTGGAATTGCTTTAGTGGCGGCTCAGCGCCGCTTCGAAGACATCCCTGTCGACATTGCCGCCTGAGGTGACGGCGATCACCGTATCGCCATCGACATCATTGCTGTGGAAAAGCGCTGCGGCCAGTGCGACGGCGCCGCCCGGTTCCACGACGATCTTCAAGCGGGTGAAGGCGAGCGCCATAGCTTTCTGCGCTTCTTCGTCGGTGACGACGAGGCCGGGGCCGCAGAGGCGCTTCAGGATCGGAAAGGTGATGTTGCCCGGCTGCGGGGTGATAATGGCGTCGCAGATCGAGCCCTGCAGCGCGGCATTGCGCTCGATCTTGCCGGATGCCAGCGAGCGGGCGGTATCGTCGAAATCCTGAGGTTCGCATGGATGCACCTTCAGGCCTGGTGCACGGGATTCGAGTGCGAGCGCGATGCCTGAGGTCAGGCCGCCGCCACCGCAAGGGACGAGCACGCTTGCAGCCTCGATGCCTTCTTCGGCGGCCTGTTCGGCGATTTCCAGCCCGGTCGTTCCCTGGCCGGCGATTACCTGCGGCTCGTCGAAGGGCTTGATGAGCGTCAGGCCACGCTCCCTGGAAATGCGTGCGCCGATCTCGTCGCGATCTTCCTTGACGCGATCATAGAGTACGACCTCGGCGCCAAAGGCGCGGGTATTGGCGATCTTCAGCTTCGGAGCATCCGTCGGCATAATGATGACAGCGGGGACGCCGTGCAGCTTTGCTGCCAGTGCCACGCCCTGTGCGTGGTTGCCGGACGAGAAGGCGATGACGCCCCTGGCGCGCACAGCCGGTTCCAGCGCCGAAACCGCCGACCAGCCGCCGCGAAACTTGAAGGAGCCGGAATGCTGCAGGCATTCAGCCTTAACGAACAGGCGGCGACCGG
Source organism: Martinezella miluonensis (assembly GCF_900094545.1). GTDB lineage: Bacteria > Pseudomonadota > Alphaproteobacteria > Rhizobiales > Rhizobiaceae > Rhizobium > Rhizobium miluonense. Next base: position 61,426 of record NZ_FMAH01000018.1, on the reverse strand, counting down.
CGATCTCATCGAGAAAGGGCGAGGAGAGAAGCGGCGTGCGCCGGGCCCGACCGCCGAGGCGAGTGCGGGCGGCTTCGATCATTGCGATATCGACCATGGAGGGATCACTCTTCTGATTCAGAAAGACTTTCCATCCATAGAGCGCCCGCCTTTCCTTTAAAACAAGGAGATTGTCCCCGTGACACTTCAGGCGCCGCCAGGCAGCGAGAGATGCCCGATATTATAGATCTGAAGCCCGGATTGGGCCGGATCTTTTGGTGGCTCGGCCAAGAGATGGAGGCGCACCAACGTCCAGTGGCTCGGCTCGAAGGCGACGACCGAGGCGAGCGAGCTGCCATTCGACAGCGCTTGGGCCACGGCTTTGCTCTCTTCTCCTCGCAGGTCGGCAAGCGATGCGTCTGGCTCGATTGCGACCACCTCGCGCGTGGCGAGCTTGGCGCTGCGAATATCCGTAGCCGTATCAGCGTGCCAGACGATCCAGGTATTGACCTGGGGACGGCCGAAATTCTCGGTCAGAGCCAGGAAGCCGGGACCGCAGACGAAGTCGCTCAGGCCTTCCTCTTGCTGCCAGACGTAGAAGGGGGAATAGAGATTCTGCCTGCTCCCTGTAACAGCATCGCCCTTTCTTGCCGTCAGGTAGGCTTTGAACTTCAGGCCCGGGAGATTGTCGAGCAGGGGACCTTTCTCGCGGATGCGGCGATCAATGATCGCCATGTCGTAATCCGCGGGCAGGGGGAAATCATATTGCATGGCGATCATGGTCATTCCTCCAGCCAGGTCACGGCGCTTCCATCCTGCGCCGCCTGGATGCTGATATAGGAAAAGGCGTTCTCCGGCGTCGCGCCGTGCCGATGGCGCTCGTTCGGTGCGAAGCTGATGCAATCGCCGGCATACAGCTCTTCGGTCGGGCCGCCGAAGCGTTCGGCAAGGCCGACGCCGGACAGGACATAGAGGATCTGTCCGTGCGGATGCGTATGCCAGCGGGTCATGACGCCGGGCTCGAGTGCGCAGCGCATCGCGGTCAGCCCACCGTCTTCACTGCTCTCCACGAGCGGCTCCACCAAGAAGGAGGCGGTGGCGATGCCTTCGGGCGATGGCCGCATATTCGTGCCGGCACGGTGAACAGCGGGCGATTGGGTCGATGTGGCCTGGGGCATCGCTCTCAGACCTGTTCGATCATCTGCGCGCGACCGTCGGCAAAAGACCAGTCCTCGCGCGTTGCCGTCGTAATCGTGATCATGATGTCTTCGGGACGGACGCCAGGCGCGTCGCCAAGAAGTTCGGCGACCCGGTGATAGAAAGCTTTCTTCACCTCCGTGCTGCGCGGCTTGCCGATGGTGACATCGAAGAAGACGTAGTTGTCCGAGCGTGGGGTGCTGGCGAAATAGGTCCGATCGAAGACGAGTTCGTGCGGCTCAAGCTGATGAATGGCCTGGAAGCGATCGGTGGGCGGCACGTCGAAGGCTTCGACCAGAGCACGGTGGAAATTGTCCGACAGTGCCCTGAGATATTCCGGCGACTTGCCGCGCAGAAGGGTGATGCGGGTGAATGGCATGGGATGCTCCTGTTTCCGTGTCACTTGACGATCATAGAATGCCAGCAGATAATCATCCCGAAAATCAGATAATTATGGATTTATAGTCCTAAAAATATGGATGGTTATCCATGCGGAAGATTATTTTCGATCTCGATGTGCTGCGCAGCTTCGTCACCGGCATGGATCTCGGCAGCTATGCCAAGGCGGCAGACCGGCTCGGGCGCTCGACCTCTGCGGTCAGCGCCCAACTCAAGAAGCTGGAAGAGCAGGCGGGGACGCCGATCTTCCGCAAGGCGGGCCGAGGGCTGGCGCTGACCGATGCCGGCGAGACCCTGCTCGGCTATGCCAGACGTCTGCTGGACCTGAATGACGAGGCGGCTACCGCGCTGCACGGGACCGAGCTTGAGGGTTGGGTGCGCCTGGGATTGCAGGAGGATTTCGGGGAAACGCTGCTACCCGACGTGCTCGGACGTTTCGCGCGCGCCCATCCAAAGGTGCGCATCGAGGCGCGCGTCGTGCGTAATGTGGAATTGGTCGAGCGGGTGACGTCAGGCAAGCTCGATCTGGCACTCGCCTGGAGCGATGGCTTCCGCACGGCCCATACGGATCGTATCGCTGAAGTGCCGCTCTGCTGGGTCGGTCCGGCGAATGGTGACGTGCAATGGCATGCCGACAGCGGCGAGGCCATGCCGCTTGCCTCGCTCGAGGCGCCCTGCCTGCTACGCAACATCGCCACAAAGACGCTCGATCGCGCCGGCATAGGCTGGCGGATATCTTTTGTCAGCCCCAGCCTCGGAGGCCTTTGGGCGGCAACGGCGGCGGGCCTCGGCCTGGCGCTGCGCACCCCGCTCGGCCTGCCTCCGAAGGTACGGCAACTGACGCCAGGGCAAGCCGGGCTGCCGGCCTTGCCGAAGCTGGATCTCGTATTGCATCGCGCCGAGGCAGAGACGAGCCCTGCGACGGAACGACTGGCATCGATCATGCTGCAGGCGGTGCGGCAGGCGGTCGAGGCTGTGCCGCAGAGCCGGATATTCGAGGACATGCCTGGCTACGAGGTCGTCACGGCCTGAGAGACAGCGCTGGGCTCAGCTGATTCTTCCGTCAGGTCGGCGATCCGGATTTCCGCCTGTGCGGCAAGCACTTGCAGATCGCGCGGCTGGCCTGCCAATCGTTCCATCGCGGCGATTGCGACATCGGTCGTGACGTAGTCCGGCTTGTGACCGAGGTTGCGGATGGTGACGAGTTCGGCACCCACAATATCCCGCGCAAGCCCGCGCGAATGCAATTCCTCCAGTACGATATCGTCGCTGTCGCCGGTAATGATGACAGTAGGCGCCTTGATCTCGCGATAGCGCGGGGCGTGAGCGGAGACATAGGCAAGGAGGTTGACCACGTCAGCCGCGTTGTTGCGGAAGGTCTGTGGCCGCAACACCAGCTCTGGCGCCGTCTTGATGATATAGTCTGCGGGTCGCGCGTTCGGACGGAAGATGCTGAGCGTGCCGGTCTCGACCCTGCGCAGGCCAAGCGGGATGACAAACAAATGCGTGAAGAGCCAGCCCAAGAAAGGCATGGCGGCGAGCGTGTAATACCAATCGACGCCGCCGGGCCAAGGGTGGGTGGCAGGTGCCAGAAACAGCAGCCCCTCTGTCTTCTCGGGATGACGCATGCCGAAAGCGGCAGCAATCGCACCGCCGAAGGAATGGCCGATGATGATGGCGCTCTTGATGCCGCGCTTGTCCATCAACCTGGCGACGGCATCGGCCTGGCCGGAGGGAAGGGCGTTTTCAGCCGTTCCGCGTTCGGAGTAACCATGCCCTGGACGGTCGACGAACAGCATCTCGGCGCGGCCGCTTAAAGGTGCCGCAAAGGCTGCGAACTGATCGCGCAGATTACCACTGGCGCCATGGATGAAGACCAATGCGGGGAGATCCGCGGTCGCCGGGCGCGGCAGATGCACGGCGTTCAAACGATAGCCGCCGATGTCAGTCAGCTCGCCGATATTCGGATAGGTCTGCTCGATCGCACGCGTCTTGTAGGCGGAAAAGCCCGCAGCAAAGACAACAAACGTGATAATGGCGGTGAGTAGAGAATCGATCATCGCGGCACGGATCAAATATCGCAAACCACTAATCTAGTGCAGCGCTGCGGCATTTCATCCCTTTTGGGGTGGTTTCCGCAACGGAAGATGGTCACCCCTTGGTAGGGGATCAGGTACGGCTGCCGGCAATCTTTTCCGAGAGTTTGCTTGCTTCTTCCTGCGCCGAGCGATTCGCCGGATAAACTTCCAGAAAGCGCTCCCAGGCCCTGAGCGCGAGTGCATCGTTGCCGCGTTCGGTCAGCAGCGTCGCCATGCCGGCCAGCGCGCCGAAATGGCGTGGCTCAATGCGCAGGACCTGATTGATGTCTTCCATCGACTTGCGATAGTCGCCGATGGCGAAATTCAGCGTCGCGCGCCTGTTCCAGCCTTCGCAATAGTCGGGCTTCAGTGAGATCACCTGATCGAGATAATCCATGGCAGCGGCGCTGCGCTTGTCCAGGATAGCCTTGTCGGCCCATTGCATCAGGAGATTGATCGTGGCGCTGCCGGAATCGCTGAGCTCGGCATTGATCTGATCTGCGATCAGGCCCGCCTGATCGGGATCTCGCTGGCGCTTCAGCGCCGTGAACAGATTGTCGAGCTGCTGCTTGGGCGAGAGGCTGCCGGAGGAAGCACTGGGATCCTTCTTTTCCACAGCAACCGGCTCATCCGCCAACGCTGCATGAGGTGCGAAGGCAGTCAGAGCAAGCAGAATCGGCAGGGCTAGATATGACAAAGCTAAAACGCGCATGGCGGGCATAGTAGCCCGCCAATGTCGAAGATCAAAAACAAATTTGATGCGATCAACTAAAACTGAGCGCCCGATCCATGGGATGGGAGCCGCGCGCCAATCAGCCCTGACGAGCCTTGAAGCGCGGGTTCAGCTTGTTGATGATGTAAATGCGGCCCTTGCGGCGGACCAGACGGTTGTCACGGTGACGCGCCTTAAGCGACTTGAGCGAATTCTTGATCTTCATTTTTCTGATCCGCGATGTTCGAGGGGGAATGTCACATTCGCCCGTATCTTTTAACAATCAAAAGCGCGCTCGGGGCGCGCTCTTTAGGGTGGGGAGCAAATACCCTGTCGCCTGGGGCCTGTCAACCATGTCAGGGGCTTTTTCCCGCAGCTGTTAGCGGAGAAGCTGTGTAACATGGCCCATTTTGCGGCCGGGGCGCGCTTCGCTCTTGCCGTAGAGGTGCACAAGCGCATCGTCAAGGCGCAGCCATTCCGGCAGTGCCAAAATGTCGTCGCCGATCAGATTCGTCATGATGCAGTTCGAATGGCGCTGAGGATTTCCGAGCGGCAGGCCGGCGACTGCGCGGATATGCTGCTCGAATTGCGAGATGATGCAGGCGGCCTCCGTCCAGTGGCCGGAATTGTGCACGCGCGGCGCCATTTCGTTGGCGATCAGGCTCCCATCGGCGAGCACGAAGAACTCGATGCCGATCACGCCGACATAGCCGAGCGCTGTCAGGATCTTTTCCGCAGCCGTGCGCGCGACTGCTGCCGTCCGCTCCGAAATTTTGGCAGGCAGCGTGGACGTATGGAGGATACCGCCGCGATGGATGTTTTCAGCCGGATCGTAGCAGGCGACCGTTCCGTCAATGCCGCGTGCGGCGATGATCGAAATCTCGCGCTCGAAGGATACGAAGCTTTCGAGAATAAGGGGTACACCGCCCAAGGCCGCATAGCCGCCATCGGCGCGGTCCGCGGCGGAGCGGTAGACGCGCTGGCCCTTGCCGTCATAGCCGAGGCGACGGGTCTTCAGCACGCCCTGGCCGCCGAAATCGGCGAGCGCGGCTTCGAGGTCGGCTTGGCTGTCGACGGCATGGAAGCGGGCGGTCGGAATGCCGCAGCCATTGATGAAGCGCTTCTCTGTCAGCCTGTCCTGCGCCATCTCGAGCGCTTTTGGCGGCGGATAGACGGCAACGTCTGCAGCAAGCTTTTCGGCAGCGTAAACCGGAACGTTTTCGAATTCGTAGGTTACGACATCGCAGCGCTTCGCCAGATCGGCCAGCGCGGCCGCATCGTCATAGGCGGCGAGGATCTGCTCGCTGGCGACCTGCGCAGCCGGACAATCGACCTGCGGTTCGAGGATGATGGTGCGAAAGTTCAGGCGCGCGGCCGCCATGGCCAGCATGCGGCCAAGCTGGCCGCCGCCGATGATGCCGATCGTCTTTTCGGTCATAGGTCGTCCATCGGATATTCGGCAACGGCGGCGCTCTGTCGCGCCCGCCATTCGTCGAGCCGGTCGGCGATCTCTTCGTCGCCGAGCGCCAGGACGGCGGCGGCAAGAAGGGCGGCATTGACCGCACCGGCTTTGCCGATCGCCAGCGTCCCGACGGGGATGCCTGCCGGCATCTGCACGATGGAGAGCAGGCTATCCTGTCCGGACAGCGCACGCGATTGCACCGGCACGCCGAAAACCGGCAGCGGCGTCATGGATGCGGCCATGCCGGGAAGATGAGCTGCGCCGCCGGCGCCGGCAATGATGACCTTGAAGCCTTCGTCCCTTGCGCCCTTGGCGAAACTCACCAGCCTGTCGGGCGTGCGATGGGCGGAAATGATGCGCGCATCATAGGTGATCTCCAAGGTTTCCAGAGTGTCTGCGGCATTTTTCATGGTTTCCCAGTCGGACTGGCTTCCCATAATGATGGCGACAGGCGGTCTTTCGGTCATCATCGTCGCGTTATGCTCCTCAGGCTATGATGTCGGGAATGATCTGGTCTTCCAGCTTGGAAAGCTTGTCCTTGATGACGAGCTTCTTCTTCTTCATGCGCTGGATGCGAAGGGCTTCGCAGCCCGTCTGGATCATGGCATTGATTGCGGCGTCATAATCTTCGTGTTCCTGGCGCAGCCGCGCCACGATCAGCCTGATTTCCGCCTGTTCCTGATCGGCCATGTTCATTTCCCCAGCATCTCGCGGAATCGCATCCCTTCCGCCTTGTAAATCCCGCAAGCTCCTATCACCAAATGGCGATAACGGGAAGTTATCCTTCATCACGAATTTGCCGCCTATAGGCCACGTTTTCACCTTCGACAAGGGCTCGATATTATGGCACAGTGGGAAGGTTGACACCTAGAGCCCTGGCGAATGGATGGTCGGGGCCCTTAAAGAGGAAGGAAGGGTCATATGACTGTTCAAGCTCATCTTGAATCGCTCGAAAAGAAACATGTCGCTCTTGAGGAGGAGCTGCATCTGGCACTGACGTCTCCCTCTATCAATGATATCACGATAGCTGATATCAAGCGCAGGAAATTGCGAGTCAAAGACGAAATCCAGCGTCTGCGTTCGTCGGTTCACTGACGCAACGCTTGTAGAGATCAAAACATCGATCTTGGGGGCAAGATGCAGATCGAAAGATCCTGAAGCAATTTCGCAATCAAGATTCGATGAGTATTTCCGTCAAAGCGGATGCGCCAACGTCATATCGTACGGGGTAGGGGTTGGCGCAATTTTCCCTTCTTATGTAGCAAATGCCGCGAGCGTCAGCTTCGATGATATCTGCTGGCGAATTCCGCAAATTCACTGAAGTCACGAAGGCGAAGGCCCGACTTTCAGGACCAGAACTGATCCAGCCATAAATTGAGCTTATCGAAGCCGCGGCTGTTGACCGCGTATATGCGCTTCGTACCTTCATTGGTCACTGAAACGAGATTGCTGTCGAGCAATGCCTTGAGATGCTGCGAGACAGCCGGGCGGCTGATCGGCAGGCCTTGCGCCAGTTCGTTGACCGTCTTGGGTGCGCGGCGCAACTCCTCCAGCAGGTAGCGCCGGTTCGGGTCCGCGATGGCTGCGAAAGGATCCATGGTCGACATGGCGAAAAGCTACGTCAAACGCCAGGGTGCGGCAAGCTAATTGTGCGCTGCATGATATATTGTGGAATGGGGCCTGCAGCGGCGCCGATAACAGCATGCCTTTCGCCATGGATTGCCCGTTTCGATTGCTGCCTCTTGTCAGAGAGAGCTAACGGATTTACTCACGACTATCGAACCGGTGAGCCGTCGCTGACGATGGAAGCCGAAACCATGGAAGCTCGCATGACCGTGCCCGAAGATCGTTGCCGCCTCGTTCTCATCGTCCCCGATATCGCCGATATCGAGGAACAGGCGAAGGTCGTTGCTGATGCACTCAGGGGCGGCGATGTCGCCTCGGTGATCATTCCCCAATACGGACTGGATGACGTTGCGTTCCAGAAGCATGCGGAAAAGCTGGTGCCGATCGTTCAGGCCGCCGGCGCTGCAGCCTTGATTTCCGGCGATAGCCGCGTGGCGGGGCGGGCGAAAGCCGACGGACTGCATATCGCTGGCAATCTCGCCGAGCTTGCGGATGCCGTGGAGAAATTCGTGCCGAAGCTGATCGTCGGCGGCGGCAGCGCCACCGAAAGGCACAGCGCGCTGGAGGTTGGCGAGCTGCGGCCCGACTATATCTTCTTCGGTAAGCTGGACGGCGATATCAAGCCCGAGGCGCATCCGAAAAATCTGGCGCTGGGGGAATGGTGGGCCTCGATGATCGAGATCCCCTGCATCATCATGGGCGGCACGGATGCGAAATCGGCGCTGGAGGTGGCCTTGACGGGCGCCGAATTCGTGGCGCTGCGTGCGGCGGTGTTCGCCGAGCCCGCAAATGCGCCTTCCATCGTTGCCGAAGTGAATGCGCTTCTCGACGAAAAAGCGCCACGGTTTGAGGATTGATAGCGTTTCATGTCGTCAAAGCCACGATTCTGCCATCGATCCTTTCTTGCCGCGCTCGCAATCGGGCTTGCGGCATTTCCGCTGTTGGCAGTGGCGCAATCGGGAAATAGCGACACCTCGCTGCCTGGCGTCACGACGCAAGCCGAGAAGGGTGCGCGGCCCGAAAACAATGCGCAGCTCGATGATGGTTCGGCGGTAACGGACAAAGGCGCGCCGCAAGAGAACAATAGCATCGTCACGCGGCCGCTGAATGCCGATGTCAGCACCTTCAAGAACGAGAAGATCCAGCCAGGCGCCGAACCCAAGGCAGAAACCGATGTCAAGCCGTCGGCAGGTGTAGGCGTATTCGAGCGCATGGGCGCGAAGCTACCCGATCTGCCGCAGGAAAAGCCTTTCACCGGCAAGATTGACGAGGCCTTTGGCGCCTTCCAGCGCGGCTATTACCTGACCGCCTTTCAAAGAGCCTTGCCGCGGGCGCAGCTTGGCGATGCTGCCGCGCAGACCCTGATTGCCGAGCTGATGACGCAGGGCCTCGGCGTCAAGCGCGATACCAAGGACGCCGCCTTCTGGTACAGCAAGGCGGCCGAGGGCGGCGATGCTACAGCGATGTTCAAATACGCGCTGATCCTGGTGGAAGGGCGTGACGTCCCCCGCGATCGGAAAAAGGCGGACGAATGGATGCGGAAGGCGGCCGATGCTGGAGAGGCCTCCGCCGAATTCAACGTGGCCCAGATGATCACTGCCGAAAACCCCGGATTGAAGGGGTTGCAGATGGCGCTTCCCTATTATGAGAAATCCGCCGAGCAGGGCATTGCCGATGCGCAATATGCCGTCTCGCAGCTCTATCTCAACCTTCCCGATCTGCCGGCGGAAAAGAAGGCGCGGGCCCGGGAATGGCTGTCGCGCGCTGCCAATGCCGGTTTCGATACCGCGCAGCTCGATATGGGCATCTGGCTCATCAACGGCACGGCAGGCAAGCAGGATCTCGAAAACGGCTTCAACTGGATGCGGGTTGCAGCCTATCGCGGCAATGTCGTCGCGCAAAACAAGCTGGCGCATCTCTATATCAATGCCATCGGCACGACACAGGATCCAGTGGCGGCGGCCACCTGGTATGTCATATCCCGTCGGGCCGGCCTGAAAGATCCGCAGCTTGAGGATTTCTATCAGGGCATCGAGGATTACCAGCAGAAGGCGGCCATCGACGCTGCCAACAAATACCGCCGCGTACGGTAAATAGCGGGCCTTAATCCGGTCTTACGACATGCCTCGCAGCACCACTTTGCCTGCGCTGTCGCCTCGCCACTTGAAATTCCCCCGATTTTATGGTCTTGAGGCCGCCAATCTTTTATTCGCGCTGACGCTCCGCTCCGCCGGGGTCCGATTTTGGGCCCGGTCAGCGCCTTCTGCATTATCCAAGGAAACCCGATGGCCCGTTCTGCTCTTCTCAATGTCATGGTTCAGGCTGCCCTTAAGGCCGGCAAGTCGCTCAGCCGCGATTTCGGCGAAGTGCAGAACCTGCAGGTTTCGGTGAAGGGACCGGGCGATTTCGTCAGCCAGGCCGACATCAAGGCGCAGAAGATCATCCGCGACGAGCTGATGAAGGCCCGCCCGACCTACGGTTTCCTCGGCGAAGAGGGCGAGGAGATCAAGGGTACGGACGGTGCTCATCGCTGGATCGTCGATCCGCTCGACGGCACCACCAACTTCCTGCACGGCATTCCGTTGTTTGCGGTCTCGATCGCCCTTGAGCGCAACGGCGAAATCGTTGCCGGCGTTACCTTCAATCCGGCGACGGATGAACTCTATACCGCAGAGCGCGGCGGCGGCGCCTTCCTCAACGATCGTCGCCTGCGTGTCGCCTCGCGCCGCGTGCTGTCCGACAGCGTCATCGGCTGCGGCGTTCCGAATCTCGGGCGCGGCAATCACGGCAAGTTCCTCGTCGAGCTGCGCCATGTCATGGGCGAAGTTGCCGGTGTCCGTCGTCTCGGCTCGGCATCGCTCGATCTGGCTTATGTCGCTGCCGGCCGTTTCGACGGTTTCTGGGAAACCGGCCTGTCCGCGTGGGATATTGCTGCTGGTATCCTGCTCATCCGCGAAGCCGGCGGCTTTGCCTCGGATGTCGATGGTGGCACCGATATGCTCGACACCGGCTCGATCATTTGCGGCAATGAGCATATTCAGAAGGCGCTTGCCGAGGTCGTCAAGCGGCCGATCCCGACGAAGTAAGTTAGCCTCCGCCAGTTTTTTGCGCGGCAAAACAGTCTGTTGCCAACGGGCGGTTTTGTGCTTTCCGTCTCTTCAATTCGGCACAATGTTGATCTAGTCTCCGGCTGCAGAAAATGCGGTGGCGGAGCCTATGATGGAAAATGTGAAACTGGCGGATCTGGGATCGACCGACAATGTGTCGGGCGGTTACGCCTACAAGCTCTCAAGCCCTATGGCTTTCTTCTGGACGATGGTCCTTTTCCTGATCATCGTCGGCTTCATCGTTGCCATCCTGTTCCGGCAGGCTCAGGTTGCATTCCTGCACAATCCCGGCCTCAATGGCCTGATCCTCGGGGTGCTAGCCGTCGGCATCCTTCTGGTTTTCAATCATGTGCTGATGCTGCGGCCGGAAGTTCGCTGGTTCAATCATTTCCGCGCCGTGGGCAATGCCGACAAGGTCGGCCGCAATCCGCGGCTGCTGGCGCCGATGCGGGCGCTGCTCGGCAATCGCCGTGCGATGCAGCTCTCCACGGCGACACTGCGCTCCATCCTGGACTCGATCGCCACGCGCCTCGACGAATCGCGCGATACCTCGCGCTATCTCATCGGCCTTCTCGTCTTTCTCGGCCTGCTTGGCACCTTCTGGGGCCTGATCGGCACGATCGGTTCCATCAACGACGTCATCCAAGGCCTTGATGCCGGCACCGGCGACAGCGGCGATATTCTGAGCGCCCTGAAAACCGGCCTCTCCGGTCCGCTGGTCGGCATGGGCACGGCCTTCTCGTCCTCGCTGCTTGGCCTGTCCGGATCGCTGATCCTCGGCTTTCTCGACCTGCAGGCGGGACGCGCGCAGAACCGCTTCTATACCGAGCTTGAAAACTGGCTGTCCTCCGTCACGGATGTCGGTTCCGATATTTCGCCTGTTATCGATGCCGCTGCCGGCTCCTCGTCGGACGATATGCGTGCGCTGTCGGACTATCTCCGAAAGATCACGGATGAGGGTGGCGGCCAACGTTCGGTGACGGCGATGGCGAACCTTGCCGAAGGCATTCAGGGGCTGGTCAAGAACATGCGCAACGAGCAGCAGATGCTGCGCGACTGGATCGAGGCACAGCAGGAAGAAGCGAAATCGATGCGCCGGACGCTCGACCGTCTTGCCGATCGCATCGGCCATGCCGAGAAGACCGGGAGCAAGTAATCCATGGCGCTCGCCCGCAACCGACGTCACCAGCGAACCGTCGATTATTGGCCTGGCTTTGTCGATGCGTTGTCGACGCTGCTGATGGCCATCATGTTCCTGCTGACGGTCTTCGTCGTCGGCCAGTTTATTCTCAGCCGTGAAATCTCGGGGCGTGACGAGGTGCTCAACCGCCTCAACAGCCGCATCAACGATCTGGTCGAGCAGCTTGCGCTGGAGAAGAACGGCAAGCAGGATCTCGAGGATAGTGTTGCCAACCTGCAGGCTTCCCTTTCCTCAGCGGAGAGCGAACGCTCGCGCCTGCAGGCACTGCTTACGGCAGGCTCCGGCAACAGCCAGGCCGCAGAGACACGCGTCGGCACGCTGACGCAGCAGCTTGACGAGCAGAAGCAGGCAAGTGTTCGAGCACTCAGCCAGGTCGATCTCCTCAATCAGCAGATTGCCGCTCTGCGCAGCCAGATCGCTGCGGTGGAGGCCGCGCTTCAAGCATCCGAGGCCAAGGATCAGTCGTCGCAAGTCAAGATCGCCGATCTCGGTCGGCGGCTGAACGTGGCGCTGGCCCAGCGGGTGCAGGAACTGAACCGCTATCGCTCCGATTTCTTCGGCCGGTTGCGTGAAATTCTTTCGGACCGCGACAATATCCGCATCGTCGGCGACCGTTTCGTCTTCCAGTCCGAAGTGTTGTTTCCGTCGGGTGCCGCAGATCTCAATCCGGCCGGCCAGGCGGAAATGACCAAGCTGGCGGCAGCATTGATCGATCTTGCCAAGGAAATCCCGCCGGAGATCAATTGGGTGCTGCGTGTCGACGGTCATACAGACAATGTGCCGCTCTCCGGCAATGGCCGCTATGCGGACAACTGGGCGCTATCGTCGGCGCGCGCCATCGCCGTCGTCAAGTTCCTGATCGCGCAGGGTGTTCCTTCCGACAGGCTTGTTGCCGCCGGTTTCGGTGAATTCCAGCCGATCGCACCCGGCGATACGCCGGAAGCTCGCGCCACCAACCGGCGGATCGAGCTGAAGCTGACGGAGAAATAATCCGTCAGCGCTCCGGGGGCGCGACTGCAACTCCGATCTTATCTCATTGACGGAAGCCGGTGAGGCGAGCCAGTGTCGAAGCCGGTGGGCGCGGGGGACTTTTCCTAGAGCATTTCCGTTTTTCCTCGAATCGCGAAAACGCTCTATCTTCTTGTTTCTTTACGCATTCCGGACCGAAAACCGCTGCGTACCATTCCTGGAAACGCTCTAAATCTGTCGCCGGACAAACAAAACGGCCGGCGCACCAAAGGGTGGCCGGCCGGTCTTTGCAATAAAGGCTTGACGCGAAGTCTCAGGCGGTAGCCGTGGTCTGATCGTCGATGGCGGCGCCGCCAACGTGAGCCTTGATCGACTCGATGGCATGCAGGGCCGAAGCCTTCGCCTTGTAGCCTTCGGATCCGAACATGATTTCGCCGTTCGAGGCTTTGAAGCGGAAGCGAAACTCGCCGGCTTTGTCCTTGTAGACTTCAAATTTATACATCGTTCTCGTCTCCTAGAATCGCGTCAGCGTGGATAACGCTGAAAATCTAGCTCAACTTCGACGTCATTTCTACATGGTTGTATGCGGCTCGACTTGACCCGGTTCGCGCTACTTTGCGATGAGCATGCGCTGCTCTATTCCGGCATCGAACTGCAGGCGGGCGAGCTTGGCATAGATGCCGCCATGGTGGATCAGGCTCTGGTGCGTGCCTTCCTCTACGATGCGGCCCTGATCCAGCACGAGAATGCGATCTGCCTTGAGCACGGTTGCCAGACGATGGGCGATGACGAGCGTGGTCCGTGCCTCCATCAGGCCTTCGAGCGCCTTCTGAACGAGGGTTTCGCTTTCGGCGTCGAGAGCGGAAGTCGCTTCGTCGAGCAGCAGGATCGGTGCATTCTTCAGGATGGCGCGGGCAATGGCGATGCGCTGGCGCTGGCCGCCGGAAAGCGTCACGCCACGCTCGCCCACCTGCGTGTCGTAGCCCTGCTCCAGGCGCGAGATGAACTCGTCGGCCTGTGCGGCGATCGCGGCGGCGCGTACCTCGTCGCGGGAAGCGCCCGGACGGCCGAAGGCGATATTGTCGTGGATCGAGGCGGCGAAGATCGTCGTGTCCTGAGGCACGATGGCAATGCGTTCGCGCAACGCCTCCGGCAGAACGTGGCTGATATCGACGCCATCGACGGCGACGCTGCCCTGCTGCGGGTCGTAGAAGCGCAGCAGCAGCGAGAAGATGGTGCTCTTGCCGGCGCCGGATGCGCCGACGATCGCAACCGTCTCGCCTGGTTTGACCGAGAAGGACAGCCCGTGCAGGGCCGATCTGCCGGGCCGCGACGGATAGAAGAAACGGACGTCCGAAAAATCGACCCGGCCTTGGGGTTGCGGCAAGGTTACGGGATTGGCCGGCACCGTTATCGGCGATACCTCCGCAAGGAGTTCGCCAAGACGGTCGGCAGCGCCGGCTGCCTGCGACAGCTCGCCCCAGACTTCCGATAGCGAGCCGAGCGAAGAGCCGGCGATGACCGAGTAGAGCAGGAACTGGCCGAGCGTCCCCGCCGACATGGTGCCGGCGAGCACGTTCTGCGCGCCGACCCAGAGAACGGCGACGATGCTGCCGAAGACCATGGCAATCGCAAAGCCCGTCAGCATCGAACGGGATTTGATCGCTGCGCGCGCCGCCTGATAGGCATCTTCGACGGCCGCGCCGTAATGCCGAGAGGCGGCTTCCTCGCCGTTATAGGACTGGATCGTGCGGCTGGCGGCGATGGTTTCGTTGGCATAGGCCGATGCGTTGGCCAGCCTGTCCTGCGCAGCGCGGGACCGCTTGCGCACAGAGCGGCCGAAACTGAACAGCGGCAACACGATGATGGGTATTGCGATCAGCACGATGCTCGACAGCTTCGGGCTCGTGATGATCATCATCACCATAGCACCGAGACAGAGAATGAGGTTGCGCAGTGCTACCGACGCAGTCGCGCCAACCGCCGATTTGATCTGTGTGGTGTCGGCCGTCAGGCGAGAGACGATCTCACCGGACTGGTTGACATCGAAGAAGGAGGGCGACAGCCGCGTGACGTGGTCGAAGACTTCGCGGCGCATATCGGAAACGATGCGCTCGCCGATCGTGATGACGAAGTAGTAGCGCAGCGCACTCGCGGCGGCCAGGATCAGGGCCATGATCATCATTGCGATGAAATAGCTGTCGATGAGGCCGCGGTCGGCCTGATCGAAGCCGTGATCGATCATGCGGCGTACGGCGATCGGTAGGGTGAGGGATGTGACTGCGGCAACGACGAGGGAGACGATCGCTCCTGCGACCATGCCCCGATACCGCTTGAGATAAGGAGTCAGTCGTCCAAGGGGTCGGATTGATCTGTTTCTCTTTTCGTCTGCCTGGCCAATTTCCGACAAGTCGTCTCCAATCCCCATATCAGCAAGGGACTTGACGTTTTGGCCCCTTGTTATCCCTGTCGCCTTCATGTATAGGCACGCCATCTTAATTGGAAGCCGTGGCCTAACCGGACTGCGGCTTCATTTATTCAATCGGTTCGGTTGCCGCAATGCCTTGCGACAAATGGACCCTGCCATGACAGGAAGATTGTTATGAAGGCGAACATCCATCCCGACTACCACACCATCAAGGTAGTCATGACCGACGGCACCGAATACGAAACCCGCTCGACCTGGGGTTCTGAAGGCGCTGTCATGAACCTCGAAATCGACAGCAAGTCCCACCCGGCCTGGACCGGCGGCAACCAGCAGATGCTCGACCGCGCCGGCCGCGTTTCGAAGTTCAACAAGCGCTTCGGCGGTCTCGGCATCTAATCGCTTCGCGATTCGATGTTTTGAAAAAAAGCCCGGTTTTGCCGGGCTTTTTTATTGCGTGAATCGCTGGATGCCTGCGGCAGGTCATTAGTGGGGCAGCCTTCGGACGTATCGCCATCGTCGAGAGCTACCCCGCGGCTGTTGCCGCTGCACCCGGTCAGCGTATCCGCTGCAGGTAATCGGCGCGGTCGAACGGATTGGCGCTTGCGCGCTGGCGCAGGGGCGGCGAACCTTCGATCGGCGCATAGTGATCGAAAGTGTGATCCAGCACGCCAGCGCCGCTTGTCAGTCCGGGAAGCTGCTTTTGAATCCCCTGGATCAGCGCCGAAGCGACCGTACCCTCGAGTCGGGCGATGCCGGCTGTAATGACGGACTCCCTGGTCGATGCGCCTGATTTCGCCAGCAAGGTAAGTATTCCGGTCAACGCCGCCGTCGGCACTTCGAGTTGGAAGCGATCGATCGGTTCGCATACCACCGTTTGCGCCGATGTGAGGGCGGCGGCCAATACCAGCGGCGTCAGCCTGCGAAAATCGACGGCCGTGGTTGCCGGCGAGCTTTGGCGCGCCGCGGTCATGGCAACATGGCAATCGATGACCTGCCAGCCGAAGATGCCCTCTTTCAGCGTTTCGAAGACTGTCTCCTCGACGGCACGATAGAAGCTTGCCGGCATCTGCCCGATGTCAACCTCAAATGCGAAACGGTTTCCTGCTCCCGGCGGCCTTGGTTCAACACGCAGGCCGACTGTCGCGAGAAAGGGATTGGGCTCCTTGAATATGATCTCGATCGCGCCGCCGATGCCGATCGGGCGTTCGGCATGGATGATCGTGCTTTCCTCGAAAAGCGCCTCCAGCCCGAAATCGTTGGCCAGAGTTGCCTGGATGACTTCCTTTTGCACCTCCCCATAGAGCGAGACGAATATCTCGGTCGCGCCCTCGTTGGTGCGCAAATTGATGAGCGGATCCTGATCGGACAGTTGCATGAGCGCCAGCCATAGCGCCGCATTGTCGGCGGGGCGGGATGGGCGAACTCTGGTTTCCAGCGTCGGCGGCTGGAAATGGAGATTGCCGCGCGTGGAGTTTTCGCCACCGATCGAATCGCCGATCCGCGCACCGGCCAGCCCGCCAATCTTGGCAATCCGCCCCGCACCGACCCGTGTGACCTTGTCGACATGACCGTCATCGAAAAGTTGGATGCTGCTCACCTTCGCGGGACCTTTCGGCAGATCGAGGTAATCCCGGACCGTGATCGTACCCGACGTAACGCATAGATATGCCAGTTTTTCGCCGCCCCATCCGCGTTCGATCTTGAAGATCTTGCCGCTGACCGGCCCATCGGGATCCGGCCGGCGGCTCGGCAATAGGGTTTTTATCGCCGATATCAGGGCAGGGACCCCTGCGCCGCTCATGGCCACGCCGGCAAAGGCCGGATGTATCAGGCCTCTCGCCACCTGATCTGCGAGAGCGTGTTCGAGCCTTTGGGGAGTTAGTCGGTCGGGCGCTAGAATGTAGTCGTCCATTATCCCTTCGTCGCCGGCCGCAAGTGCCTCACAAATAGCACCGAGATGGGGCTCTTTCGCCGTGTCGGCAGCCTCGACTTTGGCGAGCTTGCTGCCGGCATCGTGGATGAGCGACATTGCGATCGGATGCGTGCATAACTGGCTCGCAATCTCCTGAAGGACTTCCTCATAGCGTGCGCCGAGGCGGTCGATCTTGTTTATGAAGAACAGAAAGGGGACGCCGAGCTGTCTCAGGGCACGGACCAGCACGCGGGTTTGAGGCTGCACGCCTTCAACGGCCGAGACGACGACGATCGCCGCATCCAGCAATTGCAGGACACGCTCGACCTCGGCGATGAAGTCGGGGTGACCGGGCGTGTCGATGAGATTTACTACCAGATCGCCGATGGTAAACGACACCACTGCGGTCGCGATGGTGATTCACGCTGCCGTTCGAGATCGAGACTATCGGTCTGGGTATTGCCGCCATCGACGCTGCCGAGCTTGTCGATTACGCCTACGTCAAAAAGGAGTCGCTCCGTAAGGCTAGTCTTGCCTGCATCTACGTGGGCCAGTATGCCCAAATTCAAAGTGCGCATGTTCTATCATCTTCTCAGAATTTCGGATTTGATTTTCGTGAGAAGTGAGTCGGCGCATTGGGACCTCCAGGCACATTTGATATCAGCTCGCGCGGCTCTCTAAGGTTGAGAGAACACGCAGGGACACTTTTACAGTTGCTTTGCGAAATTCGTCAAGCGCGCCTGTCGCCACCTGGGGTCGGCCGTGGAGCGACGACAAAGCAAAACCGGCCGCGCGAGGCGCAGCCGGTTGAAATCCGTCATCGATGTTGCGATCAGCTCAGTTGTTGCCGAAGGCAGTCTGCAGCAGGGTGAGCTGCGCCTTGACGCTGTTCTGATTGTCCGGAACGATCGCAGGCTCGGTCGGGCGGTAGATCTCGCGGTCGAGCAGGGCGACGCGGTTCTGAAGCCGAAGGGAGCGCTCGACGAGGTCACGGAAGGATTCCGGCAGATCGTTCCAGCCGGGGGCGGTGCGGTCGACGTTGAAGCCGTCGAGCCGAACCTTGTTCTTTTCTGCGAGAACCTGGTCGCGGGACATTTCGCCGTTGTTGACAGCGCGCTGTAGCAGCAGCCAGGAAGCCATCTGCATGAGGCGGGTCGTCAGCCGCATGGATTCGGCGGCGTAGAGTACGGAGGCCATCCGCGGCAGAACCTTGGAAGCGGCGCGGCCCTGTCCGTCGAGATAACCGGCGGTTTCCTCAACCAGCGACATGCCTTCTGAATACAGCGCTCTGAACTGTGCCGACGATGCTGCGTGGCCAGCAAAGCTGATCGTGTTCAACCCAAGTTCCGACATCGAATAAATCCCTGCTTCACGCAACACTTTTGTTCAGGAAAAGCCGGTCAAGTCCCTAAGAGCTTTCGGCATCCGCTTTTATGACTTTAAGATGGTAGTTTTAACTGAAATTCGCAAGGCGATTCTTAAGAAAGGGTTAATCTCCACAGTTTCGTCGGGGAGGACGATACATGGCAAAAAAGAAGAGCCGCAAAAGCGGCTCTCAAGGTAAAACAGGGAGAAAAATCAGACCAATTCGCCAAGTCGAGGAATCGTCTGAGTCCAGAGCGAATCTGGATGATCATAGTAATATGTCGTAAAGCTTAACATTCTGTTGAGCATGTCTCAATGTTACACTTGCCACCCCAGGTTTTGCGCCGGGCACTCTTTTCAAAAACGGAAGAGGCTTTCCGCCGCTTCGCGGCCGGATGCCTTAGCGGCGATCTCTTCTTCCAACCTGGTGATCTCGCTCTTGAGCAAGGCTATGCGGTTTTTCAGCTCGTCGACCGACAGCAGCGACAAGTCGCTGCCGATTTCATGCGCCGATGGCTGCTGCCGACGATCGTCGTCGAATATGCTCATTTCGGCTCCTCCTTTCCCTTAAAGGGATCAGGTACCGTAATTTATAGATATATCGTCCTTTTTTGAAGTCTCGCTTCGTGCAAGCGCCATGCTCTCGGGTGTGATCATCTGCGCATTGGCGGACGGCATAGTCGTATAGGCGTCGCGATCGCCTGCGGGTTTGGCGGCGCGGCGGCGGCTGCGGAAGATGGAATAGGACGTGATCAGTACATGGGCGAGAGCTGTTAGGAAGAAGAGGGAGTAGGGACCGACGGAAGACATGACCGGGCCGCCGATCGTCGGGCCGATGATCGTGCCGATGCCGTAGAGCAGCAGCAGGCCGCCGGAAACTTTGACGAAATCCTCCGGCGCGGCGAAGTCGTTGGCATGGGCGACGGCGATCGGGTAGAGCGTGTTGGCGAAGGCGCCGTAGATCACCACCATGCTGATGAGGAAATAAGGGCTGCCGGGCTGCAGCAGGAAAAGCAGCAGGCCATCCACGGCCGCGACGGCTGCCATGCCCGCCAACACGTAGCGGCGGTCGATGCGATCCGAAAGTCGGCCGGCCGGCAGCTGCATGACGGCGCCGGCAAAGATGGTCAAGCTCATCATCAGCGCGATATCGCTCTGGGAAAGGCCGGCATTGGCGCCGAAGACGGCGCCGAGCGTGCCGTATGCGCCGTTGGCGATGCCAACCAGCAGGATACCAAGCGAGGCCACCGGCGAATTGCGGTAGAGCGCCTTCAGGTCGAGGCTGACGGCCTTGAGCGGCTGCGGAGAGGCGGCAGTCGACAGGGTGGTCGGCAGCATGGCGACGCAATAGCAGATGCCGCACATCATGAAGAGAATGGGCGTGTGGATATCGGCGAAGGGTACCATCATCTGGCCGGCGACCGCGCCGATGAGGGTGATGCCGATATAGAGCGAGAAGATCGCGCCGCGGCTCTCATTGGTGGCGCGCTCGTTGAGCCAACTTTCGATGATCATCGAGGTGCCGGCCGTGCAGAAACCGGTCACGGCGCGCAGCGCCACCCACCAGATCGGGTCAACGATGATACCGGTCAACAGCGCTATGATGGCGATGACGGAGATGAAGCCCGAAAAGGCACGAACATGGCCGATGCGTCTGACCAGCTTCGGAGCAGTCAGGCAGCCGAGGACGAAACCTGTGGCCCAGGTCGTGCCGAGCAGACCGAGCGTCGTGGTTGCATAGCCTTCCGCCGTGCCACGCACCGGCAGCAAGAGGCTATGCAGGCCGTTTCCCGTAAACAGGAAAAGCGTACCGAACAGCAAGGCCAATACGGGCAAAATATTTCTTTTCATGCTCCTCACCTTCATGCGGCCCCGCTTAAGGAGCCGATAAGACAGGAATTCCTTCCTGCCCGCATTCACTATTGATTGTGTCCCGGATTGCCGCTATCGGCGTGTAGAAACAGTCTGTTGGCGCGGAAAAATGTCCGTCCTATGACGATTAGAGCATGATCGCGAAAACCGCGCAGCGGTTTTTGGTCGCGGCCATGCTCATTCTTGCGCAAACGGGGAAAAATAGCGTGACAAAAGCCATCGGGGTGCTGCTGCTGCTCGCCATGGCGGTGCAGCTGATCAAGCCTTTGGGGCTGCCAGGTCTCAAGCGCCGGGGCGATTTCTGGAAGATCGCCATCATCGCCTTCGTTGCCTGGGCAATCGCGCTGGTCATCAACGAGACGCTTTAAGGCGTTTTGGGCCGGATATCGGCCCTTTCAGGACGCCGCACCTTCTTTCAGAGCAGGATTTCCCCGCGCATGACGTGGACGCTGCTGCCGCTCAGGAGGACTTCGTTTACCACGCCGGCAGTTTTCCTGACCTCGACGCCGATCACGCTGCGCCTGCCCATCTCTACGCCCTGCTCGATGGTGATTTTTACCTCCGCGTCCTGCGCCGGCAGTAGCGAGGTGAGATAGGCGCCGAGTGCGGCAGAGGCGCTGCCGGTCGCCGGATCTTCCGTCACATTGTCGAGGGGTGCAAACATGCGGGCGCGGATATGCCAGGGGTTTTCGGTAGAGCGCACGTAGAGAAAGAGCGAGAAGCCGGTCTTATCTTCCTTGTGCCGCGCCGCCGCTTCAGCAAAAACCGCGGCATTCGGCCATGCTTTTCCGAGCGTTTCGAGACTATCCAGCTCCGCGAAGGCGAAAGGCAGGCCGACGGACGCAAAGATCGGGGCATGCGGTGTGCGGCGGATCGAAAGCGGATCGATCTGCACGCAGCGTGCAATCAGCTCGTCGGCAACTGCCTCCCCGACCGTGAGACTTCCCGGCGCGCGAATGCTCGCGCCCGTGATGTCGCCGCCTTTGCGCAGCAACGTTACTTCCACCAGGCCGGCCTCTTCCTCGAAGGTCAGCCTATCGCCCACGGGCTTTCCGAAGATTTCTCGTTGCCGGCCGAGGGCGAAAGCGGTGCCGACATTGGGGTGGCCGGCGAATGGGATTTCCGCCGTTGGCGTGAAGATGCGGACGCGCGCGCTGTGATCGGGATTTTCCGGCGGCAGCACGAAGGTCGTTTCCGAATAATTGAACTCGGTCGCGATCTTCTGCATCGCATCGCTGCTCAGGCCGCGGGCATCGGGTATGACGGCAAGCGGATTGCCGACGAAGCGTTCCGAGGTGAAGACATCGACGGTAACATAGGCAACGGTGTTCATGGCGGCTCCTGGTGCTGTCATAAGTTCACCGGGATATAGCGGCTGCCCGATCATCGCTTAAAGCGCGAACTTGTGCTGGTGACAACTTCACAATTGGCTCGTTCCGAGGAGCGCCTCACACCATCGCCCTCTCCCGTTTTTGACAAGGAGAGGGGACGAACTCTGTCTTCTCGTCTGGTTAAACGGCTGGATGGATGCCTCGAATGAGAGGCTTTCGAGGCAAACTGCCACTGGCACAAACAAAAAGCCCCCACCGCATCGCGATGGGGACTTCCCGTTTACTCAAACCGCAAAATCAGATCAGGCGGCCTGTTCGCGATCCTTCGTCCAGCTGCCCTTGGCGGCGAGATAGTTCATCTCGGCGCGATGAGTGAAGGCGCGCTGGCCGGCGGCGACATTCTCGGGCTTGCCGCCCCATGCCTTCAGCGAGCTGTCCTGCAGGGCGCGGCCGTAGGAGAAGGTGACGTGCCAGGGCAGATCATGACCGGAGTTGATAGCGGAGAGATGGGCCGTTGCTTCTTCGGTGGACTGGCCGCCGGAGAGGAAAGCGATGCCCGGAACGGCGGAAGGCACGGTTTCCTTCAGAACCCTGACGGTGCGCTCGGCGACCTGCTCGACGGAGGCCTTGCGGACCTTCTTGCCGTCGATGACCATGCTCGGCTTCAGGATCATGCCTTCGAGGTTGACGCGGGCTTCGGCGAGTTCCTGGAAGGCGATCTGAAGCGTCCAGCGGGTGACTTCTTCGCTGCGGTCGATGTCATGCGTGCCGGGTTCGCCGTCCATCAGCACTTCCGGCTCGACGATTGGAACGATCTTGGCCTGCTGGCAGAGCGCGGCATAGCGGGCGAGCGCGTGGGCGTTGGCCTTGATGGCGCCGAAGGTCGGCAGCTTGTCGGAGATGGCGATCACGCCGCGCCATTTGGCGAAACGGGCACCGGCTTCATAATATTTCGCCAGACGATCGGCGAGGCCATCGAGACCTTCGGTGATGGTTTCGCCGGGGAAGCCGGCCATCGGCTTGGCGCCGAGGTCGACTTTGATGCCGGGAATGCTGTCTGCAGCTTTGATGACGTCGACGAAGGGCGTGCCGTCCGCGGCCTTCTGGAAAAGGGTTTCTTCATAAAGGATGACGCCGGAGATGTACTTCCTCATTGCGTCGTCGGAGCGGAAGAGCATTTCGCGATAGTCGCGGCGGCTCTCTTCCGTGGAAACGAGAGAGATGGTGTCGAAGCGCTTCTTGATCGTGGCGGTGGATTCGTCCGCCGCCAGGAGGCCCTTGCCACCAGCAACCATTTTTACGGCAATGTCTTCAATTCGTTCGCTCATTTTGTTTCTCCAAGGCGATTTCAGTCGGCGACAAGATCAATATAGATCGGCGATAACAGAAGTGTAGAAGGAGGGAAATGGCAGGCTAACTAATTGAAACGATTGAAATGATTTCAACCGTTTGAAAGTCTTTCAAGCTATCCTAGCATTCATGGAAAAGCCGCGAAAGGTTTAGCTTTCGCGGCTTCCATCAATCACTACGAAGCGGTTTTCTTATTTGCTGGCCTGCAGGACGGCAACGCCCGGGAGGACCTTACCTTCCATCCATTCGAGGAAGGCGCCGCCAGCTGTCGAGACGTAGGTGAAGTCATCGGCAACGCCGGCATGGTTGAGCGCAGAGACCGTGTCGCCACCGCCGGCAACGGAGGTCAGCTTGCCGGCCTTGGTGCATTCAGCGGCATATTTGGCAGCTGCGACGGTTGCGGTATCGAAGGGCGTGATTTCGAAGGCGCCGAGCGGGCCGTTCCAGACCAGGGTGGTGGCGCGACCGATCCAATTCTTGACAGCTTCGACCGACTTGGGACCGACATCGAGCACCATGGCATCAGCCGGGATAGCCTCGATGGCAACGACTTCGTTGTCGGCGCCGGCCTTGAACTCGCGGGCGACGACACCGTCTTCCGGCAGGACGATCGCGCAGCCGGATGCGGCAGCCTCGATCATGATCTGCTTGGCGGTGTCGGCGAGATCATGCTCGCAGAGCGACTTGCCGACATTGGTGCCGCGGGCGGCGAGGAAAGTGTTGGCCATGCCGCCGCCGATGACAAGCGCATCGACCCTCTTCACCAGGTTCATCAGAAGATCGATCTTGGTGGAGACCTTGGCGCCGCCGACGATGGCGACCACCGGACGGACCGGATTGCCCAGACCCTTTTCCAGGGCTTCAAGCTCTGCCTGCATCGTGCGGCCCGCGTAGGCCGGCAGCAGGTGGGCGAGGCCCTCGGTGGAGGCATGCGCGCGATGGGCGGCCGAGAAGGCGTCGTTGACGTAGATATCGCCATTGGCGGCGAGCGCCTTGGTGAAGGCTGCGTCGTTCTTTTCTTCTTCCTTGTGGAAGCGGGTGTTTTCAAGCAGCAGGATGTCGCCATCGTTCATCTTGGCAACGGCCTCGACTGCTGCCGCGCCGATGCAGTCGGAGGCGAAGAGAACGGCATGATCCAGGACTTCCTCGACGGCTGGTACGATGAGGCCGAGGGAAAGCTCCGGGGAGGGGCCATCCTTTGGGCGGCCGAAATGAGCAAGCAGGATGACCTTGGCGCCTTTTTCGGACAGTTCGAGAATCGTCGGAGCGACACGTTCGATGCGGGTCGCATCGGTGACCTTGCCATCCTTGACCGGCACGTTGAGGTCGACGCGTACGAGCACGCGCTTGCCGGTAATGTCGGTGAGATTGTCGAGAGTTTTGAAGGCTGCCATGGGGAGGATCCAATATTGTTGGTGGCGTGAAGCGCGCAGACCATACTACGGATGATCGGAGACGCAAGGCATTCAGGCGTCGTTTTTGCCCGTCGTCGAATCGCTTGAAACGGCTTCATGCGTGCGCTCACGGCGCTTCTGCAGGTAGGCGCGGATGCTGTTGAAAATATCGTGGAGATTGATGAAGATCGGCAGGAGGCTGGGTGGTTCCACCGCTTCGAGCGACATGCCGACGGACTGGATATGGTCGTTCTCGTCGAGATCGCGGACGATGAGGATGATCTCGCCCAGACGAACGCGATCCGCATAGTCGGCCTTGCCGCCCAAGCGGTGGCGCATGAGCTCGGCGATGGTCAAACCCTTCTCCTGTTCGCTCAGCAGCCCCGGTCCGTAGGCTGCATCGAGATCGGCAGCCGGGCGCAGCGGCGAGATCGAGAAAGCACCGAAGAATTCGGCATCATCCGGATCGACCGGCGCGCGGCTGGCGAAGAGGCGGTCGAGCAGGCGAGAATAATTGGGCGAAACGAAGAGATAGACGATATCGTGTTCGCGCAGGCGGCCGGCATATTGATAACGCATGGATTTGCCGTCGCGCACGACAAGCGAGGGCATGGCCCAACGAGGAATGCGTTCGCCGCGCAAGACCGGACTGTCCTTCACGACGCGGTAGGTGAGGAGTTCGTGATTGACGGTGCCCGGCAGATCGACTTCGACTTTGTCGATCGCCCCCATGCGCGGGGGAACGATGAGGCCGAGGCGCCGCGCCATCGGCTTGATGGTCCAGCCCTGCACGAGCAGCGACACCAGCACGACGATGAAAGCGACGTTGAAATAGGTCTGGCCCGATTGGAGGTTACCGAGGATCGGCATGATGGCAAGCAGGATGGAGACTGCGCCACGCAGGCCGACCCAGGCGACGAAGCCGGTTTCGCGCTGAGTGTAATCGAAGGGCAGCAGGCAGAGCCATACGGCGATCGGGCGGGCGATGAAAATCAGGAATAGCGCCAGCGCCACGGCCGGAATGGCGATGGCGGGAAATTCCGATGGTGTGGCGAGCAGGCCAAGAACGAGGAACATGATGATCTGCGCCAGCCAGGTCATGCCGTCCTGGAAGCGCTTGATCGAGGCCGAGGCGGGCATTCTGCGATTGCCGGCATAGATGCCGGCGACATAAACGGCGAGGAAGCCGCTGCCGCCGACGGCGCCCGTGAAGGAGAAGACGAGCAGGGCCAGCGCCAGCACGAAGATCGGTGTCAGGCCGCGATCGGTCTCCAGCCGGCTGACGATGAGAACGATCATCATGCCGCCGAACAGGCCGAGGATGACGCCGAGGCCCATCTGCTTGATGAAGGTCGCCAGCATGGCGATGTTGATGCCCGCATAGCCTTCGCCGCTTGCCAGCAGCTCGACCAAGGCAAGCGTCAGGAAGATCGCCATCGGGTCGTTGGTGCCGGATTCGACTTCCAGCGTCGAGCGCACCTTGTCGCGGATATTGATGCCACCGATGCGCAGCAGGAAGAAGACGGCGGCCGCATCCGTCGAGGCGACGATGGAGCCGAGCAGTAGACCCTGCAGCCAAGTGAAGCCGAGGAGCCAGGTGGAGGCAAGGCCGAACAGCGCAGCCGTCACGATGACGCCGACGGAGGCAATGGTCAGCGCCGGTGCGGCGGCAAGCTTGAAGGCCTGGATCGGCGTGCCGTAGCCTGAATCGAAGAGGATGATGGCAAGCGCCAGCGAGCCGAGAATATAGGCGAGATAATTGTTGGAGAATTCGATGCCGAGCCCATCCGTGCCGGCGGCAAGGCCGATCATCAGGAAGAGCAGAAGCAGGGGGGCGCCGAAACGGAAGGCAATAAGGCTGGAGAAGGCCGCAATGAGAATAAGGACCGTGCTGATCAGCACGATGACGTAAAATGCCTCCACCTTTTCTTTCCCTTTCCGTGCGCCGCTGCTGGGGCCAAAAGCCCGGAATCTTGAAAATCTCTCCAGTTTCCATCATGCCGCCGCGCCGGGCAAATTGGCAAACACGGAAATCGCTCGGAGGAGAGTCTACGCATTGAAACTCTTTCCGACGACTGCAACGTCATGGTGTGATGCACTCTGCCAGAACAGCAAAGTGGCTTGGAACGCCCTGGGAGACTTCGAGTTTCAAAATTTATTGGTAAATCTGGACCATAGCAGGGCAGTGCAGAAAAAATCGAAATGTTTTTAAGATGATGCGGGGCGGGCACCCGCCGCGCCGTAGCCGTCGAGGGGACGCGGCACGATCAAAAGATCGGCTTTCGAGCCCCTTCTATAACAAAGCCGGCGGCGCAGATGACTGCGCCGCCGGCTTTATCGATTGCGATGATGATCGCAGGCTTTTTATCCAACTTGCTTCGACACCGGTGGGCTGTCGTCGCAAAGGGGGTGAAGCCCCGGATCAGATCAGCTTTGCGAAGGCAACTGCCGTGTCGGACATGCGGCTGGAGAAGCCCCATTCGTTGTCGTACCAGGACAGGACGCGCACGAAGTTGCCTTCCATGACCTTGGTCTGGTCGGTCGCGAAGATCGACGAGTGGCTGTCATGGTTGAAGTCGCGGGAAACCAGCGGCTCGTCGGTGTAGCCGAGGATGCCCTTCAGCTTGCCGTTCGATGCAGCCTTGATGGCTTCGTTGATTTCGCCAACCGTCGTTGCCTTCTTGGACACGAACTTGAAGTCGACAACCGAGACGTTCGGCGTGGGAACGCGGATCGACGTGCCGTCGAGCTTGCCCTTCAGGTGCGGCAGAACGAGACCAACGGCCTTTGCGGCGCCCGTCGAGGTTGGGATCATGGACAGGGCTGCGGCGCGGGCGCGGTACAGGTCCTTGTGCATGGTGTCGAGCGTCGGCTGGTCACCGGTGTAGGAGTGGATGGTCGTCATGAAGCCGTGGTCGATGCCGACGGCGTCGTCGAGAACCTTGACCACCGGCACTAGGCAGTTCGTGGTGCAGGACGCGTTGGAGATGACCAGGTGCTCCTTGGTGAGCTGGTCGTGGTTGACGCCGAAAACGACGGTCAGGTCGGCGCCGTCAGCAGGAGCCGAAACGATGACGCGCTTGGCACCGGCCGTCAGGTGAGCGGCGGCCTTGTCGCGGGCCGTGAAGATGCCGGTGCATTCCATCGCGATGTCAACGCCGAGATCGCGATGCGGCAGCGTTGCCGGATCCTTGATCGCCGTGACCTTGATCGGCTTACCGCCGCCAACGATGATCGTGTCGCCTTCGACCTTTACTTCGGCCGGAAACTTGCCGTGGATAGAATCGTAACGCAGCAGGTGCGCGTTGGTTTCGACCGGGCCGAGGTCGTTGATGGCAACGACTTCGATGTCGGTGCGGCCCGATTCGACGATCGCGCGCAGTACGTTACGGCCGATGCGGCCAAAGCCGTTGATGGCTACTTTTACAGTCATGAATGTCACTCCCTTTCACTCAGGGTGTTTATCTATTGGATTTGGGGGCGCTTGTCAGCGCCCTCAGGAAAGCTTTGCCTCAGCGGCTGCGACTACGGCTTCGGTGGTGATGCCGAAGTGCTTGTAGACGTCCTTGTACGGAGCCGAAGCGCCGAAGCTCTTCATGCCGATGAAGGCGCCTTCCGGTCCGATGAATGCATCCCAGCCTTCGCGAACGCCGGCTTCGACGGCGACCTTGACCGGCGAGTTGCCGATGACTTCCTTGCGGTAGGCGTCCGGCTGCTCGAAGAAGAGTTCGGTGCAGGGAACGGAAACGACGCGCGTGGAAATACCCTTGCCTTCGAGAGCCGTGCGGGCTGCGACAGCAAGTTCGACTTCGGAGCCCGAAGCGAAGATCGTCACCTTGGCGTCGGCATTGCCTGCCAGCGTGTAGGCGCCGAGTTCGCAGAGGTTCTTCTCGCTGTATTCGGTGCGAGCGGCCAAGAGGTTCTGGCGGGTCAGAGCGAGACCGGACGGACGGTTCGTCGTCTTGATCGCGATCTGCCAGCATTCGGCCGTCTCCGTTGCGTCCGCCGGGCGGAACAGCTGGAAGTTCGGGATGGCACGCAGGCTGGCGACCTGCTCGACCGGCTGGTGGGTCGGGCCGTCTTCGCCGACGCCGATGGAATCATGCGTCAGGACGTGGATGGCACGGATGCCCATCAGAGCGGCGAGGCGGAGCGGCGGACGGCAATAGTCCGAGAAGATCAGGAAGCCGCCGCTATAGGGGATGAGACCGCCGTGCAGGGAGATGCCGTTCATCGCGGCAGCCATGCCGTGTTCGCGGATACCCCAGTGCATGTAACGGCCGGAGAAGTCGGTCGGGGTGATCGACTTCATCTGGCTCGTCTTGGTGTTGTTCGACGGCGTCAGGTCGGCCGAGCCGCCGATCGTTTCTGGAATGAAGCCGTTGATGACTTCGAGCGCGTCTTCCGATGCCTTGCGGGTTGCAAGCGTCGGCTTGGTTTCGGCAAGCTTCTTCTTGTAGTCGCTGATGGCGGCGTCGAAGCCGGCGGGCAGCTCATGAGCAAAGCGGCGGGTGAATTCAGCCTTCTTGCCCGCTTCTGCACCGGCAAGGCGGCCCTCCCAGGCTTCGCGGGTGCTGACCGAGCGCCCGCCGGCAGCGCGCCATTCACCGAGAATGCCGTTCGGGATGACGAAGGGCTCGTAGGGCCAGTCCAGTGCGACGCGGGTGGCGGCGATTTCTTCGGCGCCAAGCGGCGAGCCGTGTACCTTGTGGGTGCCCTGCTTGTTCGGAGCGCCGAAACCGATGATGGTCTTGCAAGCGATGAACGTCGGGCGGTCGGACTTATGGGCGGCTTCGATAGCGGCACTGATGGCGGCCTGATCGTGGCCGTCGACTTCGATGGTGTTCCAGTGAACGGCCTTGAAGCGGGCGACCTGGTCGGTCGAATCCGAAAGCGAGATGGCGCCGTCGATGGTGATGGAATTGTTGTCCCAGAACAGGATCAGCTTGTTGAGCTTGAGGTGACCGGCCAGAGCGATCGCTTCATGGCTGATACCTTCCATCAGGCAGCCGTCGCCGCACATGGCGTAGGTGTAGTGATCCTGAAGCTCTGCGCCGAACTCCTCGCGCAGCTTGCGCTCGGCGATCGCCATGCCGACGGCATTGGCAATGCCCTGGCCAAGCGGGCCGGTGGTGGTTTCGATGCCGGTGGCGTGGCCGTATTCCGGATGTCCGGCGGTCTTGGAACCGAGCTGGCGGAAGCGCTGCAGCTCCTCGACCGTCATGTCCGGATAGCCGGTGAGGTAGAGAACCGAATAAAGCAGCATCGAGCCGTGGCCAGCCGACAGGACGAAACGGTCGCGGTCCGGCCAATGGGGGTTCTTCGGATCGAAGCGCAGATATTTGCCAAAGAGAACGGTAGCGACATCAGCCATTCCCATTGGCAAACCGGGGTGACCGGAATTGGCCTTCTCGACAGCATCCATGGCAAGGAAACGGATCGCATTTGCCATCCGGTCGTGTTGTTCGCGAGAGTTCATGGGTTTTTCCGCAGTGTTCCGGGTTCGGGGGATGGCCGCACGCCTGGGAGGGAGGGCCATCGGTTGAAAGGCGGGTAAAAGGGAGACGCTCTTCCGAACGCCATTTTCAACGTCGCCTCAGGCGGCTGAGACATAGCAGTTGGGGCGAGCAAGTCAATAAATCGACGGTTCAATCCAGGGTCCCTGCGGCAATTTTTTGACATTTGCCCGTTTACTTTTACAAAAGACGACAATCATGCGACAAGGCCTGTACGGCCGGCAAAGGAGGCATTCATCCACAGAATAGGGAGGGTGCCACATGGCAGCCTTTATTGACGTGCTGTTGCAGAGTTGAATATTGTTGCGAAATCAGACAAGTGGCCGGATGTTTTGATTCGGGCCTTGCGCGGAGTATCGAAGGCCATGACACCTTCAGGCAAAACGGTGGACGCAGCGCTCGCCCAGTTGCGCCAGGCGCTTTCCACTTTGGAAAGCGCAGTTGACGGGCGGTTCGAGCGCGAGCGTGCGCATAGCGACATAGAAGGCGAGGTGCGGCGGGTTCATGCAGATCGCTCTCGTCTTGCTCAGGAGCTGGATCAGGCCGAGTTCCGTGCGAACCGGCTCGAGGAAGTCAATCGTGAGGTGTCGCGCCGGCTTGTTACGGCGATGGAAACCATAAGAGCCGTGCTGGACCGCTGATCCCTTGGGGCAGCCGTCGCGACACGGCAATGATCGGAAAGTCGAATGGCACAAGTAACGGTAACGATCGACGGCAAAGCCTACCGGATGGCCTGCGAAGAGGGGCAGGAAGATCATCTGACGGATCTCGCCACTCGCTTCGACCGCTATGTGCTGCATTTGAAGAACCAGTTCGGAGAGATCGGCGACCTGCGCCTGACGGTCATGGCCGGCATCATGATCACCGACGAAGTGGCGGAACTCACGCGCCGCGTGTCTTCGCTCGAAGCCGAGCTGGAATCCCTGACGAGCAATCGCGATACGACCATGGCCGCCAATGCGCGGGCCGAGGAGACGCTGGCGAGCGTCATCGATGAGGTGACGACACGCATCCACGGCATTACCGAGAAGCTTCTCGCCCGGCCGAGCCCTGAGCAGGGCTGAGTTTATTTCTGAGGGTGGCGCTCATCACCCTCTGGCAGAAAGGCTGAATCCACTTTATATAGTTCGAGCGGTCTGCGCTTCCCGACAGGAACCACAATCCCTGGGGCCATACTCGATCCAAAGGGAGCTGTCCCTGACTAGGCCCGTGGGCCTGGACACACGGCGCCCACCTACGTTTGTAGGCACCCAGGATCGTAAACATCCATCGGTTGTCGTGGATCGCTCTTAAATTTTCCTCGCTAAGGCAAGGAAGGCGTTGCGTAGTTCTTTGTGCCGCGCTGACGCCAGTCCTCCTCCCCTTAACTTTTCGACCCGAGATAAACACCGCGCTCGAGTTCCGCGCGGTTGGTCGCGCTG
Organism: Martinezella miluonensis; assembly: GCF_900094545.1. Taxonomy (GTDB): domain Bacteria; phylum Pseudomonadota; class Alphaproteobacteria; order Rhizobiales; family Rhizobiaceae; genus Rhizobium; species Rhizobium miluonense. The sequence continues at coordinate 30,107 of NZ_FMAH01000018.1, read as the reverse complement.
CGCAAGCGCAGCAGGTCCTTGCGGGCAATCAAGCCGACAAGGCGGCCCGTTTGCGGTTCGACGACGGGAATACGTCCCGTATCGGCATGGATCATGATGTCGGCGACGCGGCCGACGGTATCGTCGGCATGGGCGACCGGAAGAGACGTATCCGATACGACGTCATAGAGCGACTGATCCATAAGCTCCGGCTCGCTCTGCCACCGCAAGGCACCGGCGCGTGAGATCATGCCGACCAAGCGGCTATCGGCTTCGACGACGGGATAGAAGCGATGAGCATCCAACCGCTCGGTCATGTGTGCCAGGGCTTCGGACAGGCGCATGGCGGCGGGCAAAGTATCCACCTTGGCGATCATGATATCGGCGGCGCGGGTGAGTTCGAACGGATCGATACCATATTCGCGGGTGATGTGCTGGCCGCGCCGTGCGATCTTTTCCGTGAGGATAGAGCGGCGCAGCAGCAGAACGGTGACGGCATAGGCTGCCACCGTTGCCGCCAGCAGAGGCACGAGAGCGCTCGTGTCCCCGGTCAGCTCGACGGCAAAGAAGGTGCCGGTGAGCGGCGCGCGCATGGTGCCACCCATCATCGCCGCCATGCCGAGCATCGCCCAGAAACCGGGATCGCCGGGCAAGACAAGGCCCACCAGCCAGCCCAGCGCACCGCCAAGAATGAGCAGCGGCGCCAAAACGCCGCCGGATGTGCCGGAGGAGAGCGCGACCAGCCAGACGCCTGCCTTGACCAGCAGGATCGCCAGCACAGCGCCGACGGCGATGTGGCTGTGCAGCAGATCGGCGATGATATCGTAGCCGACGCCGAGGGCGCGGGGTTCGATCAAGCCGCCGAGCCCGACGACGAGGCCGCCAAGTGCTGGCCACCACATCCAGTCGATCGGCAGCTTCTCGAAAGCATCCTCGATCTTATAGAGCAAGGTCGTCAGCAGGCCGGATTGCAGGCCGGAGATGATGCCAAGGCCGGCGGCGAGCAGAATGCCCCACCACGAGAGCGACATATCGAAATGAGCGGGGAAGAGTGCGCCGCTGCCGATCAGCAGCGGCCGCCAGACGACCGAAACGCAGGCCGCGACCGCGACGGGGATGAAGCTGCGTGGCTTCCATTCGAACAACAGCAGCTCGACGGCAAGCATGACTGCCGCGATCGGCGTGCCGAACACCGCCGTCATGCCGGCCGCAGCGCCGGCGACGAGCAGGGTCTTTCTCTCCGCGGCGCTGAGATGGAAGAGCTGCGCGAAGAGCGAGCCGATGGCGCCGCCGGTCATGATGATCGGGCCTTCCGCGCCGAACGGGCCGCCGGAGCCGATCGAGATGGCCGATGACAGGGGCTTCAGCACCGCCACCTTCGGCGACATGCGGCTGCCGCCGATGAGGATCGCCTCGATGGCCTCTGGAATGCCGTGACCGCGGATCTTCTCCGAGCCATAGCGTGCCATCAGGCCGATGACGAGGCCGCCAACAATGGGAGCGGCCACCATCCAGGGCGAGCGTGTCACCATGGCGAAGGACAGTGGCTCTGTGCTGATCTTGAACAGCCAGAAGGCGTTGCTGACGAGCGCAATGAGATTGACGAGCACCCAGGCCGCGAAAGCGCCACCGGTGCCGACGACGAGCGCCATGGCGATCAGCAGCAGGACGCGCTTGTCGGTGGTGAAGTCGCCATTGTCCTTGCGGGAGGCGCCGCCGGAGAAATCATGCCTGTTCGTTTGTTGGGGGGTGCTGTCCTGCATTGGCGACCTTCTGTGCTAAGCGTGCGCGGCCGTCCTTCAGCCGCTTCCCGCTTTGAGATGGCAAATATATCGTAATGCGATATAAATCAACTAGGGCCGCAAGCTGCGGCAAAGAGGATGATTTGATGGTGCGACGTTTGGACGAAGTTCTTTCGCAGGCGGATTACGAGGCGCTCGCCACATTGCGCTACACCCTGCGCAAGTTCACGGATTTCAGCACGTCCGCGGCGCAGGAGGCCGGCCTGCCGCCGCAGCAGCATCAGGCGTTGCTGGCGATCAAGGGCAATCCGCAAGGTGTGGCGATGACGATCGGCTTGCTGGCTGAGCGGCTGCTGATCGCCCCGCATACGGCGACCGAACTCGTGGGACGCCTCATCGATGCGGACTATGTCACACGGCATCCCGATCCCGCCGACAAACGCCGGCAGATATTACAGCTGACCGAGCGATCCGAAGAGGTGCTGCAGCGACTAAGTGCCATCCATCTGCGCGAAATTCGCGATATGGCACCGGAATTGATCGAGATCCTGACGCAACTTCAGGCCGAAGTGGAAGCCGAAGGCTGATCGCCATCCGCGGTACCCTCAGCTTAGCTCACAGCGCAAGAACGGTTGATCGAGCAATTTTCCGATCTATTTAACGTTGCGTGGCCTCGATGGCCGGAGGAACTGCGCCGCGCTGGCATTGTCGCGGAAATTCCGGTCGCGGCTGCATTGTGGTCACCTGCCTGACTGTCAGGAAATGTTCATCTGAAAGCTGTTGTGCAGCAGGTGACCGAGTTGAAAATTCCTGATAGGGAGCTGCGCGCAAGGTAAATGTGAAGATCACTTTTATGTGTAGATAAGTCTAAAAAGCCGGGTGCTTGGCAAATTCCTTTCAATAATCGCGGATTCATTGCTGGCGGAATTGGGAGCCGCGCCAAAATTGCCCAAATTCGGAACGATGGGAGCGCGTAACAACGGTCCTGTCGAAAGAAATGCAGGGCGGTAGCAAAGAGACGCATCGTCGGCGTTACTGAATATCCGAACAATCGGGACTGGCGAAGGTCAACAAACAGGTAGAGCATGTCGAGCCCAATCGATCTTGAAAAAGCCGATGAGGAACTGGAAGAAATTGGCGGTGTCATCGGTTTCCTCAATCGTTACCGCACGCTGATCGTCGCCGTTCTCACTGTCGCGGTCTTCTGCTTGGCGGCCTATGCGATCTACGATCTGACCAACCAAGTTCGCTATGACGACGTCGTACATGCTTTGACGACGACGAAGATTTCATCGGTGCTGCTCGCTCTGCTGTTCACCGGCCTGAGCTTCGCCTCGTTGATCTTCTACGACCAGAACGCGCTCGAATATATCGGCAAGCGCCTGCCGTTTCCGCATGTGGCGCTGACCTCGTTCAGCGCCTATGCCGTCGGCAATACTGCTGGATTCGGTGCGCTCAGCGCCGGCGCAATCCGCTACCGCGCCTATACGCGAATGGGTTTGGCGCCCGACGACATCACGCGCGTCATAGCATTCGTCACGCTTTCCTTCGGTCTCGGCCTTGCAGCCGTCGGCGCCATCGCGCTTTTGGTCATCGCCGATGAGATCGGGCCGCTGGTCGATGTCGACGGGCTATGGCTGCGCCTGATTGCAGTTGCCATCCTTGTGGCGCTTGCTTTCGTCGTCTTTGCCGGGCGCGATGGCCGCGAGGTGAGGCTTGGCTCGATCGCCGTCCGGTTGCCGGATTCGCGTACCTGGTCCCGGCAGTTCCTGGTGACCGCGTTCGATATTGCCGCCTCTGCCTCCGTGCTCTACGTGCTGCTGCCGGAAACGGCGATCGGCTGGCCGGGCTTTTTCGCCATCTATGCCATCGCCGTCGCTCTTGGCGTGCTCAGTCACGTCCCCGCCGGCTTCGGTGTTTTCGAGACGATCATCATCGCTTGGCTCGGCAGCTCGATGAACGAAGATGCCGTGCTGAGTTCGCTGGTCCTCTATCGCGTCATTTACAACGTCATTCCGCTCGTCATTGCGATTGCGGCGATCTCGGTGGCGGAACTGCGTCGTTTCGTCGATCATCCCGCCGCGTCAAGCATGCGCCGCGTCGGCGGCCGCCTCATGCCGCAATTGCTGTCTGCCTTTGCACTGCTGCTCGGCATGATGCTGATCTTTTCGAGCGTGACGCCAACGCCGGACCAGAACCTGATCGTTCTGTCCGACTATCTGCCTTTGCCTGTCGTCGAAAGCGCGCATTTCTTTTCGAGCCTTCTCGGACTGACCATCGTCGTCGCCGCCCGCGGTCTGGGGCAGCGTCTCGACGGCGCCTGGTGGGTATCGATCTTCTCGGCGGCGTTTGCCCTTTTGCTATCGCTGCTGAAAGCCATCGCCATCGTCGAAGCCGGATTGCTGGCATTCTTCATCTTCAGCCTCGTCGTCAGCCGCCGGCTGTTCTCGCGGCCGGCCTCGCTGCTGAGCCAGACGCTCACGGCCGGATGGCTGACGGCCATGGCCGTGATCTGCATCGGCGCCGTGGTGGTCCTGTTCTTCGTCTATCGCGATGTCGGATATAGCAATCAGCTATGGTGGCAGTTCGAATTCGCCGACGAGGCGCCGCGCGGCCTTCGCGCTGCGCTCGGCATTTCCATCCTGTCATCGGCGGTCGCGATCTTCAGCCTGCTGCGGCCGGCAACGAGGAGGCTGGAGCCAGTCACTGGGGAAGTGGTGTCGCGTGCGGTTCAGGTCGTCCAAAAGCAGGGCATTGCCGACGCCAATCTGGTGCGCATGGGTGACAAGAGCATCATGTTCTCGGAAAAGGGCGATGCCTTCATCATGTACAGCAAGCAAGGCCGCTCGTGGATCGCGCTTTTCGATCCCGTCGGCCCGCGCCACGCGCTTCCGGATCTTATCTGGCGGTTTGTCGAGGCGGCGCGCGCGGCCGGCTGCCGTTCCGTCTTCTATCAGATCTCGCCGGCATTGCTCTCCTATTGCGCCGATGCCGGTTTGCGGGCGTTCAAGCTCGGCGAGCTGGCGGTCGTCAACCTTTCGAATTTCGAGATGAAAGGCGGCAAATGGGCCAACCTCAGGCAGACGGCAAGCCGGGCGGTTCGCGATGGACTAGAATTTGCCGTTATCCAGCCGCAAGATGTGCCTGATGTCATAGAGCAGCTTGCCGAAGTCTCCGACACATGGCTTGCCGATCATAATGCCAAGGAAAAGAGCTTCTCGCTGGGCGCGTTCGATCCGGACTATGTGAGCTCACAGCCCGTCGGCGTGTTGAAAAAGGATGGTAAGATCGTCGCCTTTGCGAATATTCTGATGACGGAGACCAGGGAGGAGGGGTCCGTCGATCTGATGCGTTTTTCGCCCGATGCCCCAAAAGGTTCGATGGATTTTCTGTTCGTGCAGATCCTCGAATACCTCAAGGGCCAGGGCTTTCAGCGTTTCAATCTCGGCATGGCGCCGCTATCGGGCATGTCGAGACGTGAATCGGCGCCGGTCTGGGATAGGGTCGGGGGAACGGTGTTCGAACACGGCGAGCGTTTCTACAATTTCAAAGGGCTTCGTGCCTTCAAATCCAAGTTCCATCCCGAATGGCAGCCGCGCTATCTGGCTGTTTCGGGTGGTGTAAGTCCCATGATTGCGTTGATGGATGCCACATTCCTCATCGGGGGCGGACTTAAGGGGGTCGTGAGGAAATGATCTTGAAATACGCAATGTCATTGGCTTTCGGATTGATGCTGTCGGCGGGCCTGCTGGTGTCCGGCCAGGCGCGCGCGGAAGCTGACGATACCAAATACGATCTGGGCATGATCCCGGCGCCGCATATCCTGCGCCCGCAAGGCAAAGTTTCGAACGAGGTCGTCCTGATTTCCGATCTTGCCGGGTGGGGCGACAAGGAGAAGGCCGTTGCCGACAAGCTCGTCGCGAATGGCTCGCTCGTCATCGGTATCGACTATCCGTCCTTTCTGACGTCGCTCAACAACTACGACGTCAAGAAGAACGACGGCTGCATCTACATCGTCGCGGATCTGGAATCGCTGAGCCAGCAGGTGCAGCGCTCGTTTGCCGACAGCACCTATCAATCCCCGATCATTGCCGGCGTTGGCGCGGGCGGCGCCATGGCGTTGACGATCGCAGCTCAGACGCCGGATGCCACGGTTGCGGGTACGCTGGCCGTCGATCCGGCAGCCGGTATCGGCCTCAAGCAGGAGCTCTGCACGCCGGCCGAGAAGAAGACCGATGGCGATATGGTGTCCTTCGGCCTGCAGGAAGGCGCGCTGCCGAACCCGATTGTCGTAACCTTCACGGCGAACGCACCGAAGGACGGACGCGACCATGTCGAGGAGATCCAGAAGGAGCATCCCGAAGTCCAGACTACGAATTCCGACAATGCGGATACCTATGCGACGCTCGAGGCTTCGCTTGCCGACCTCATGAAGTCGATCGACGACGCCAAGTCGCCGCTCGGCCTGCCGCTCGATATCATGGAAGCGACGCCGACCGAGGATACGCTTGCCATCGTCTATTCGGGCGACGGCGGCTGGCGCGACATCGACAAGGAAGTCGGCAGCTATCTGCAGGATCAGGGCATTCCGGTAGTGGGCGTCGACTCCCTGCATTATTTCTGGTCGGAGCGGGATCCACAGCAGACGGCCGATGACCTCGCCCGGATCATCCAGTTCTATACCAAGCGCTTCAAGGTCAAGCATGTGGTGTTGATCGGCTATTCCTTCGGCGCCGACGTGCTGCCGGCAAGCTATAACCGCCTGAAACAGCCGGAAAAGGACAGGATCGTCCAGATGTCCTTGCTGTCGCTGTCGCAGAAGGTCGACTACGTGATTTCCGTCATGGGCTGGCTCGGGGCTTCGAGCGAAGGCAAGGGCGGCGATCCGATCAAGGATCTGAAGTCGATCAACCCGAAGATGGTGCAGTGCGTCTACGGCAAGGACGATGACGAGGATGTCGGATGCCCGCTGCTGAAGGGCACCGGTGCGGAAATCATCACCATGAATGGCGGCCATCATTTCGATGACGATTATGAGGCCTTGTCGAACCATATTATCAATGGCCTGAAGAGCCGCCTCGGCGAATAATGGATCGATACGGGCGGCTGGTTCGCACCGCCGCTCGTTTCCGCTTCGACATTTTCCTGTTGGCGATGCCAGCACCACCTCCCGATATCGTGTCGGTCGAGACGAAGGAACGGACCTTTCCCGGGTTCGTTGCTCAGCAATCATTTGCTTCTTGCCGCTGCTGCCGCTAGTCGAAAGAGGCACATATCGCGAGTGGTGCGGCTGGTGCCGGCCACTCGTTTCCACGTCCCGAGCATTTCCGTTTCAAACGGAGTCGCGGAAATGCTCTGTCTCTTTGTTTTCACGCAATTCCGGACGCAAAACCGCTGCGCACTTTTGCTGGAATTGCTCTAGAAAGGGCCTGCCTTGTCCGCCGTACAGTCTTCTGCCTTCGCCAAAGCCTATTCCGGTTTCCTGTTCGACATGGATGGCACGATCATTAATTCGATCGCCGCTGCCGAGCGCGTCTGGGGCAACTGGGCCCGCAGCAAGGGCCTTGATGTCGAGAAGTTCATGCCGACCATGCACGGCAAGCGCGGCGTCGATACGATCGGCCAATTGAACCTGCCCGGCGTCGATCCGATCGCTGAGTCGACGCTGATCATGGAAGCGGAGATTGCCGACGTCGAGGGCGTGGTCGCACTGCCGGGTGCCGTCGACTTCCTCGCGTCCCTGCCGCCGGAACGGTGGGCGATCGTCACTTCCTCTCCATACCGTCTGGCGATGGCCCGACTTGACGCCGCAGGCATCCCGGTGCCGCGCTTCATCGTGACTGCGGAGGACGTCAAGGTCGGTAAGCCTGATCCGCAGGGCTATATCCTCGGAGCGCAACGTCTTGGTCTGCGCACCTCAGATTGCCTGGTGTTCGAGGATGTGATGGCCGGTATCAAGGCAGGTGAGGCGGCCGGCGCGGATGTGCTTGTTATTACCGCGACGCATTCCCATCCGGTGGAAACCGACCACTCGACGTTGCTGAACTACGAAAATGTCCATGCGCGTGTGGATGGAGAAGGAAAAATGTCGATTGTCCGCAACGGCTGACAATCCGGGATCGGCGATGCGATCGCCGCATGTCGCTTTCGCGCATTGCAATAGGCTGCCGGCTCATTATGTTCTCGTGATATAGTAGAAAATCGCGTAGATCCGATGACCCCCAAAGAGCTGAAAACCCAATATCGCAACGAGCGTCTGGCCGCGCGTGACGCCATTCCGGCCGACGAGCGCATCGAAAAGGCCCTCGCCATGGCTATGCATGGCGGCGATGAAATCGATATCGAGCCTGGAACCGTCGTTTCCGGCTTCCTGCCGATCCGCTCCGAGGTCGACATAAGGCCGCTGATGGCGCGGTTGAGGGAGCGCGGAGCGCGGCTTTGCGTGCCCATCATCCTCGATCGCAGCACGATCGTCTTTCGCGAACTTGTGCCGGGCGCACCGCTCGTTCCGTGCGGGTTCGGTACATCCGGGCCGGGGCCGGACGCGGCCGTGCTCGACCCAGGGATGATGCTGGTGCCGCTTTCGGCTTTCGACAGAACCGGCCATCGCATCGGCTATGGCGCCGGCTATTACGATCGCGCTATTACCCGCCTGCATGAAAAAGGGCTGAATCCGAGCCTGATCGGCATTGCATTTGATTGCCAAGAAGTGCCATCAGTACCGGCTGAGCCGCATGATGTCCGTCTTGACGCGATTTTGACCGAGAGCGGACTCAATTTCGTTTCGAAAGCGATTGGATAGCGAATGCGGCTGCTTTTTTTGGGTGACATGGTCGGGAAGACCGGGCGGACTGCGGTATGGGACCGCCTTCCGGGGCTGGTGTCCGATCTGAAGCTCGATTTCGTCATCGTCAATGGCGAGAACGCCGCCGGCGGCTTCGGCATCACCGAAGATATCTTTCTAGAGACGATCAACGCCGGCGCCGATGTCGTGACGACCGGCAACCATGTCTGGGACCAGAAGGAAGCCGTCGTTTTCTGCGAGCGCCATGACCAGTTCCTGCGCCCCGCCAATTATCCGGCCGGCACGCCCGGCCGCGGCTCCGGCCTGTATTACGCTCGCAACGGCGCCCGGGTTCTGGTTGCCAACATCATGGGCCGCGTCTTCATGCATCCGGAGCTGGACGATCCCTTCAAGTCTGCCGAAGCTATTCTCGATGCCTGTCCGCTGAAGGAACAGGCCGATGCCATCATCTTCGATTTTCATGCGGAAGCGACCAGCGAAAAGCAATGCTTCGGCCATTTCGTCGATGGCCGCGCCAGCTTCGTCGTCGGCACGCATACGCATGTGCCAACCGCGGACGCGCAGATCCTGAATGGCGGCACAGCCTATATGTCGGATGCCGGCATGTGCGGCGATTATGATTCCTCACTCGGCATGGAAAAGGAAGAGCCGCTCAACCGGTTCATCTCAAAAATGCCGAAGGGACGGTTCGAAGCGGCTTCGGGGCCTGCGACCATCTGCGGCGTCGGCGTCGAGATTTCCGACGCGACGGGATTGGCCGAGAAGATCGCGCCGCTGCGGCTTGGCCCGCGTCTGGCGGAAACCATTCCGGACTTCTGGCGCTGATCGCCGCACGGGTTTTCATCATCGCCATGCGATGACGCGATTGTGAGCAATCGCGCCTGATTGCAGCTGGACCCGTCTCCGCCGATGCCGCATCCTTCCGCCACTGTCGGGCTCGAGGGGATGGCATGATGCCGCGATTTCCTGTCCTTGCCGCGTTCTTCCTATCGATGATCTTCGGCTGGAGCGCGGCTGACGCCCAGCAAGAGCCGGCGCGTCCGGAGCCGAGCCAGTGCCAGGCGATCGCGCAATCCTTTCCCAAGGCGAGTTTCGCCAGCTTTTCTCTACCCGGCCCCACCCTTGCCAATGAACTCGTCGATGGCGACGTGAAGATCACCTTCCTCGGGCACGCGACGTTCCTCATCGAGACGCCCGGCGGGGTTTCCATCGCCACGGATCATAGCGGCGCATATCCGCCACCCTACACGGCTGAAGTCGTGACAATGAACAAGGCGCATCCGAGCCACTATACGCTGACACCCGATCCGGCGATCAAATATGTACTGCATGGCTGGAGCGACGTGCCCGGAGAGCCGGCAAAGATCCATCTGACCGTCGGCGACACGCTGATCCGCAATGTCACGACCGATATTCGCTCCTGGGGCGGCGGCATCGAGGCCAACGGTAATTCGATCTTCATCTTCGAGGTTGCCGGCCTTTGCATCGGCCACCTGGGACACCTGCATTTCGAACTCACCGACCATCAATATGCTGAGATCGGCCGGCTCGATGTCGTGATGGTGCCGGTCGATGGCGGTCTGACCATGGGGGCTGAGAGCATGAGCCGCGTGGTCAAGCGGCTGCGTTCGTCGCTCATCCTGCCCATGCATCGCTGGGGACCACCGATCGATCAGTTCCTCGCCCTGTTCGGTCCCGACTTCGATGTCGGCTACGCACCGACATCAAGCGTGACGGTGTCGGTGAAGACCTTGCCACGCAAGCCCCTGATCTATGTGCTCAAGGGGCTTTGAGCGTCACGATCGTCTCTGCGATCTTCTTGAAGTCAGCATCCCCCAGCCGCCATTATCCGGCTTTTTACTTGAATGAAGGCCGCTTCGCTCTTATAAGGCGGCCATTCCCAACAAAAGACGTGAACAGGGGTGCCATGGCTGGCCATTCACAGTTTAAAAACATCATGCACCGCAAGGGTCGTCAGGACTCGGTGCGTTCGAAAATGTTCTCGAAGTTGGCGCGTGAAATCACTGTCGCCGCCAAGGCGGGTCTGCCTGACCCGACCATGAACGCGAGCCTGCGCCTGGCGATTCAGAACGCCAAGGCGCAGTCGATGCCGAAGGACAATATTGATCGCGCCATCAAGAAGGCATCCGGCGCCGATACCGAGAATTACGATGCGATCCGCTATGAGGGTTATGGTCCAGGCGGCACGGCGATCATCGTCGAAGCGCTGACCGACAACCGCAACCGCACGGCTTCCAACGTCCGCTCAATCTTCACCAAGGCCGGCGGTGCGCTTGGTGAAACCGGTTCGGTGTCCTTCTCCTTCGATCACGTCGGCGAGATCACCTACAAGGCGACTGTTGGCGATGCCGACAAGGTGATGGAAGCGGCGATCGAAGCTGGCGCTGACGATGTCGAAAGCGACGAAGAAGGTCATTGGATCATCTGCGCCTTCGAATCCCTCGGCGAAGTTGCCAAGGCGCTTGAAGCGACGCTCGGCGAAGCCGAAACGGTCAAGGCGATCTGGCGCGCACAGAACAATGTGCCGGTCGACGAAGAAAAGGCCGTGTCGCTGATGAAGCTCATCGACAGCCTCGAAGACGACGACGACGTTCAGAATGTCTATTCGAACTTCGAAGTCTCGGAAGAGGTTTTGGCCAAGCTTTCGGCCTGATCCCCTCGCAATGAATCAGAAAAGCCGGCGGCAGCGATGCGGCCGGCTTTTTGCGTTATGGGGTTGTTGCGCGCGTGAAATCGTCGCGGAAAGCAGCGAGATCGGGGGCTGCGACATCGGAGACGGCCCAGAAGATCAGCCCGTCCGCATGCCATTCGACAAAATTATAGCCGTCCTTCTCGGCATTGCTGCGGGTTCCCGATGCAGCAGGCCAGATGAACAGATTGATCACATGGCCATGCCGGCGATAGATCAGCGCCGCGACTACGCGGCCGTCGAGATAATCCACCCTGCCGCCGACAAGGGGAAAGCCCTGGGTCGCCAGATCGACCACCGGCGGCGAAAAATCGATCTTGCCGTTGAACCACGGTTTGACGGTGTGCTGGTCGGAGGTCAGCACGTCGGTCAGATGATCGGCAAGCATCGAGCGCACATGGCTGGCAAGAAGCTGGTCCTCGATCGTCTGGCTCTGCTGCGGCACGTTCAGCACCAGCATGAGGCTCGCGGCCAAAACGCCAAGCGACGGCACGAAGCTCCATTCGCGAACCAATCGCCAAATGCGCCGCGATGGGCTTTCCGTCTGGTGCGCGGCAGCCGTTGCGCGCTTGGTCATGGCCTGTTCCAGCGAAAGTGCGGCCTGAACGCGGGCATGGACGGTGTCCGGCGCCTGCCATTTCACTCCTTCGCGTGCGGAAAGACGCTTGACCATCACGGCATTCTCCATCTCGCCGGCACATTCCGGGCAAGTCGCAAGATGCGCCTCGAAACGCGCCGCGTTGGCGGCGTCCAGTTCGCCGTCGATGAAACCGTGCAACAGGTCAGCCCACTCGCCGTGATCATTGTGTTTCCCCTCGCTCATCGTGCCGCCCCCTCTTCGTCGAGGGTGCGCCAGGCCTCGCCGAAATCGCGGCGGGCGCGGGCAAGGCGCGACATGACGGTGCCGATCGGCGCATCGATGATGTCGGCGATCTCCTTATAAGAAAGGTCCTCGAGCTCACGCAGGACCAGGACTTCGCGCATGGCATCGGGCAGTGTGTTGATGACCTCACGCACCCGCTGCGTTTCCGACTTGCGGATGAATGCTGCCTCCGGCGTATCCTCCTCGGAAGCGGGATCGGATGACGGCGAGCCTTCATCCAAGTCCCTTTCGCCGGTCATCGGCTGTTCATAGCGGGTTTTGCGCCGCCCTTCCTGCAGCCAGGCATGATAACAGTTGCGGACGATGGTGAAGGTCCAGGCTCGAGCATCGCCATCGCGAAAGCCGCCAAAGCCACGATAGGCGCGCAGAAATGCCTCCTGTACGATATCTTGCGCCCCATCGGCGTCCCTGCTCAAGAAGCGTGCGAAATTATAGGCGGCATCCAGATGCGGGATGATGGTCTGCTGGAAGCGGCGCATGGTCTCATCGGGTGAGGAGATCGCGCGTTGCTGCGGCCCGGCATTTGCCGCCGGTTCTGCCACCGCCATCAGGACGGCATGATAGGCGGTTTTCGGCTGCGCAACGAAGGCTCGCAGCCGAGCCAGAAGCCGCGCCAGCCTGCGTATCGCGGTGGTTTGCGGCCAATTCCATGTCAATGAGTGGAGTTGGTCGCCAAGCGTCATCGAAGTCATAATTCGGGCGTCTGTCATCATGATCCCCGCAAAACGCCGATACCGACTGTAAGCCTCGGATACGGTGCATGCAATGTTGCCTGAGACGGTAGATCGCGCTCGAGCGGGTTTTATTCCCGATCGCACGCAAAAAATCGCAAACACCGAATGCGGATGGTCGCCGTTCTGCCGTCTCAATCAAGGCTTTCTAAAATAATTTCCATATATATCAATGGCTTGATAGAATTTTGGGCGCGGTGGGGAATAAGCGCCCATCGTTATCGATCTTCTTCCTCAGTGGATGGCCGCGATCTGAAGCGTCCTCCGCCTGGCTCAAAAGCCATAACCCTGAGGAGATATTGCGATGTTTGATATGACCCGCCGCGCCGTTCTCGGCACGGCCGCAGCGGCGGCAGCCTTCGGGCTGTCGTCAAAGCTCGAATTCATCCCGCAAGCCTTTGCCGCCACGCCGCTGGAGCCGACGGTCGGCTTCTACAAATACAAGGTCGGTTCGATCGAGGTCACGGCCATTTATGACGGCATCTGGCGCAAGCCGCATGATCCAGCCTTCATCAAGAATGCTTCGGTCGATGACACCAAGGAAGCGCTCTCCAAGGCCGGCCTGACGACGGATTTCATGCCTATTCCGCTCACGGTCGTCGTTCTCGACATCGGCGGACGGAAGATCATGATGGATGCCGGCTCGGGTGTCGGGCAATGGCAGACCAACGCCACGCATCTGCCGGCCAACATGGCCGCTGCCGGCATCGACTATAAGAAGATCGATACGATCATGATCTCGCATTTCCATCCGGACCACGTCTGGGGACTGATGGAAAAGGGAACGAATGCGGCTGTCTTCCCAAATGCCGAGCTGATCGTCAACGCAGCCGAATACAATTGGTGGACCGATCCCGGCCGCGTCGACAAGCTGGCGGAGGGACGCAAGGAAGCCGGCCGGCGTATCGCCTCCGTCTTCCCGACATGGAAGAACTGGAAGCTGGTCGACGATAGTGCAGAAGTCGCGCCCGGCGTGCACATGCTGGCCGCATACGGCCATACGCCTGGGCATTCGGTCTTCCTCATCGACGGCGGCAGCGAGCAGCTGATGGTCTCGGCCGACGTCATGTATGTGCCGGCGCTGCTTGCCCCCCATCCGGAATGGGAAGGCGCCTACGACCAGGACGGCCCGATGGCCGTCGCCACCCGCCGCAGACTGATCGATCGCATCATTGCCGACAAGATCAGGATTTGCGGCTCGCATTTTCCATTCCCAGGCTCCGGCACCTTCGTCAAGGACGGCAATGCCTACGGATTCACCCCCACCATCCAGGCCTGAGCGGCCAAAAAGAGGAGCAAATACCATGTTCAGGAATGCCATTTTCGGGATCGCCGGCCTTTGCGCCGTCACCATCCTCCCGGCCGCGACAGCAGGCATCGCGTTTGCCGTCGACAACATGGAATCGACCGACGCGCCTGACCTGACCTCGGTGCGTGCCAAGATCGATGCGAAGAACTATGCCGGCGCGCTTGCCGAGCTTCGCGACATCGCCGAAGAGCACCAGCAGGCCGACGTCTACAATCTGATGGGCTTCACCCTGCGCAAGACCGGGGACTTCAAGACGTCGCTGACCTACTACACCAAGGCGCTGGAACTGCAGCCCGATCACAAGGGCGCGCACGAATATCTCGGCGAACTTTATGTCGAGACCGGCAACATGCCCAAGGCACGCGAGCAGATGGCAGCGCTGACCAAGCTTTGCCCGTCAGGATGCGAAGAGCTTGAAGATCTGACCAAGGCGATTGCCGCCAAGGGTACCAACTAGCGCACGGCTTCAACCGATCCGGCGGCATTTCCATTCGATCAAGTCGTGGGAATGCTGCCGGGCCGGATTGGAAACCGCGCGGATTTTGACGGGAAGGAGAAAGGCCATGGAATTCGAAGAGGAGAGTGCCGTTCTTGTCAATATGGCCGACATGGCATTGCTGTTCGGCCGCGTGCTGCTGTCGCTGCTCTTCCTGGAGGAAGGCATCGAACTCGCCAGCAATTTCGACAATGCTTTGGAGGCCATGGCCAAGCTTGGCGTCACGGCCCCCATCGCGACTGCAACGATCGTGCTGCAGCTTGGCGCCGGCCTTGCCATTGCGCTCGGGCTGATGACCCGCTTGGCGGCATTTGGCCTCGGCCTATTCTGCCTGCTGACGGCGCTGCTCTTTCACACCAACTTCGCCAGTCACAATGAGTTGCTGCACTTCGAAAAGGATTTGGCGATCTCAGGCGGCATGTTCGCACTGATCGTCGCCGGCGCCGGCAAGCTGTCCCTGGACATGCTCATCCGGCGTCATTGGAAGACGAGGCTCGTGGCTTGAGCCCGTCGATCGCCCGCTGAGCCGCGGAAGTAAGATCGGCTCGCCGGATAGTTTGCCTGTCCTCGAAAGTCAGGACACTTTCTTAAAACTCGGAAGCGTCGCGAAGAGTTCCACCGATTTCAAACGCACCTCGATGTCGTGAACCGGCATCGAAATAATGACTTCATCTGCCTCGGTATCCTTGATGAATCGCGACAGCTTTGCCTCCGCCGTCGCAGGCGAGCCGACCACGGCGTAGCGCAGCGTATTTTCCACGTTCAGCTTTTCCATCGGCGTCCAGAAATCGTCCATGTCGCTGCGCGGGCGCGGGAAGGGGCCGCGCACATTGCGGCGCAGATTGACGAATTGCTGCTGTGCCGAGGTGAAGTGATACTGCGCCTCCTCATCGGTATCCGCCACTGCGCCCATGACGCCGACCATGACATAGGGCTTGTCGAGCGTCGCCGAAGGTGTGAAGCGCTCGCGATAGATGGCGACGGCGTCCAGCAGGGCTTCCGGCGCGAAATGCGAGGCGAAGGCATAAGGAAGGCCAAGCATGGCGGCGAGATGGGCGCTGTAGAGGCTGGAGCCTAGCAGCCAGATCGGTATGTTGGCGCCATGGCCGGGAACGGCGAGGATGACCTGGTTCTCGTCGGCGGGGCTGAAAAGATGCTGCAGCTCGACGATATCTTGAGGGAAGCTCTGCGCGCCGGCATCGATATTGCGGCGCAGAGCCTGCGCCGTGCGCATGTCGGTGCCGGGCGCGCGGCCGAGGCCAAGATCGACACGGCCGGGAAACAGGGCTTCCAGCGTGCCGAATTGCTCTGCAATGACGAGCGGCGAATGGTTCGGCAGCATGACGCCGCCCGAACCGATGCGGATGCGCGAGGTCGCAGCGCCGACATGGCCGATGACGACTGACGTCGCAGCGCTGGCGACGCCCGGCATGCCGTGATGCTCGGCGAGCCAGAACCTGTTGTAGCCCAGCTCTTCCGCCTTCTGCGCCATGCGCTTCGAGCTGTCGAAGGACTGGCGGATGGTGCTGCCTTCGGCAACAGGCGAAAGATCGAGGATGGAAAAGGGAACCATGGCAAGAAACCTGCGTGGTGGAAGGGAGGGTCGCTTCCACATGTAGGAGCGCCGCTCGCTCATTCCAAACCCCGTCGCCGCAATTTCGTCGCGATGTTTTCAGCGTGGTTCCAGCGATCCAATCTGTGTCTTGTTTTTGTTTTGTTCACATTTTGCTGGCACATCTTCAGCCTGAAAGATAGGTTGACCTATGCAGAATACGATTCGCATCATCGGCATCGATCCGGGCCTGCGGCGCACCGGTTGGGGTATCATCGATACGCTCGGCAACTCGCTCCGCTTCGTGGCGTCGGGAACCGTCACTTCGGATGGCGACATGGATCTTGCGTCCCGTCTCTGCCAGCTTCACGACGGCCTTGCCGAAGTCGTTCACAGCTATCAGCCGGATGAGGCCGCCGTCGAGCAGACCTTCGTCAACAAGGATGCGGTGGCGACCTTGAAGCTCGGCCAGGCACGCGGCGTCGTCATGCTGGTGCCGGCGCGGGCCGGCCTGCCGGTCTCGGAATATGCGCCGAATGCGGTCAAGAAGGCCGTCATCGGCGTCGGGCATGGTGAGAAGCAACAGATCCACATGATGCTGAAGATCCTGATGCCCAAGGTCGAATTCAAGGGCAACGACGCGGCCGACGCACTCGCCATTGCCATTTGCCACGCCCACAATCGCGGTGCCAACCGGCTGCGGCAGGCATCTTTGCTTGCTGCTGCCAAGGCATCGTAACCGCATTCATCCCATTCACTTAAAACCATCCCTGACGGACCTCACCCATGATCGGCAAGCTGAAAGGCACAATCGAAGAGATCGGCGAAGACTATGTGCTCGTGGACGTGCACGGCGTCTGCTATGTTGCCTATTGCTCGGCTCGGACACTATCGAAGCTCGGCTCCGTCGGTGAGGCGTGCACTCTCTTCATCGAGACCTATGTGCGTGAGGATCAGATCCGGCTTTTCGGCTTCATGACGGCGCTGGAACGCGAATGGTTCAACATCGTGCAGACGGTTCAAGGTGTGGGTGCGAAAGTGGCGCTGGCATTGTTGTCGACCCTGACGCCGGCCGAGCTTGCCAATGCGATCGCCTTGCAGGATCGCGCCGCCGTTTCGCGGGCGCCGGGCGTCGGCCCGAAGGTTGCCATGCGCATCGTGACGGAACTAAAGAACAAGGCGCCGGCCTTTGCCGGTGACGCGGCCAATATCGGGCTCAAGCAGGAGTTGGGGGAAGGGGTTGCCGCAGCACCCGTTGCCGACGCCGTATCGGCGCTCACCAATCTCGGCTATTCCCGGGATCAGGCCGCCAACGCCGTTGCCGCAGCGTTGAAGACGGCAGGCGAGGGTGCCGATAGCGCCAAGCTGATCCGTCTCGGCCTCAAGGAACTGTCGCGTTGAGGCTTTGCACCCTCCGCGTTCCTTACTATTGTCTCAAAATCGGGACATCGACTTGCGATGCTCTCTCGAGGAAGACTATTTTGAGCGCGGCAGAACTAATGCCGCCTTCGGCTTGAAAGCCGAGAAACGAATACCGGAAATGGAACCTCTGACATGAGTGAAGCCGCACGTCTGATATCGCCGGAAAAGCGGGGAGAAGATATCGATGCGACGCTCAGGCCGCAGTCTCTGGACGAATTTACCGGCCAGGCGGAAGCCCGCGCCAATCTGAAGGTCTTCATCGAAGCGGCCAAGGGGCGCGGCGAGGCGCTGGACCATGTGCTGTTCGTCGGACCGCCCGGCCTCGGCAAGACGACGCTCGCGCAGATCATGGCCAAGGAGCTCGGCGTCAATTTTCGCTCCACCTCCGGCCCGGTAATCGCCAAGGCGGGCGATCTTGCGGCGCTGCTCACCAATCTCGAAGAGCGCGACGTGCTCTTCATCGACGAGATCCATCGTCTCAATCCGGCCGTCGAGGAAATCCTCTATCCGGCGATGGAGGATTTCCAGCTCGATCTCATTATCGGCGAGGGGCCGGCGGCGCGTTCGGTGAAGATCGATCTTGCCAAGTTCACGCTGGTTGCCGCCACGACCCGCCTCGGGCTGCTGACGACGCCGTTGCGCGACCGCTTCGGCATTCCGGTCCGGCTGAGCTTCTATACCGTCGAGGAACTCGAACTGATCGTCCGGCGCGGTGCAAGGCTGATGGGTCTTGGTATGACCGATGAGGGCGCGCGCGAGATTGCGCGCCGGGCCCGTGGCACGCCGCGTATCGCCGGCCGGCTGCTGCGCCGCGTGCGCGATTTCGCCGAAGTGGCCAAGGTGGAGGCGGTGACGCGGGAGGTTGCCGACGAAGCGCTGACTCGGCTTCTCGTCGATAATGTCGGCTTCGATCAGCTCGACAAGCGCTATCTCAACATGATTGCGGTCAATTTCGGCGGCGGACCCGTCGGCATCGAGACCATTGCCGCAGGCTTGTCCGAGCCGCGCGATGCGATCGAAGACATTATCGAGCCCTATATGATCCAGCAGGGTTTCATTCAGCGCACGCCTCGCGGCCGTGTCTTGACCGCGATTGCCTGGAAACATCTCGGCATGCAGCCGCCCAAGGACCTGGAGGCCGCCCAGTTCGGGTTGTTCCAGGAGGGAGATTGAATTGCTTGGCCGTCGCGCCTTTCTGAAGCTTTTCGGCGGCAGCCTATTCGGTTTGATGGCACTCGGCGGCTATGCCTTCGGATATGAGCCCGTCATCCGCCTGGAGGTGACCCGCTATGCCCTGACGCCGCCGGGATGGGCGCCGGGGCTGAAGCTTCGCATCGTGGCGCTTGCCGATTTTCATGCCTGCGAACCGTGGATGTCGGCCGAGCGCATGGGCTCGATCTGCGCCCATGCCAACGAGCTCGGCGGCGATATCATCGTCCTGCTCGGCGATTATACATCGGGAACCGATCTCATCACCGGCAAGGTCGGTCATCGCGCGTGGGCCGAGCAACTCGCGACACTGAAGGCGCCGCTCGGCGTCCATGCCATCGTCGGTAATCACGACTGGTGGCACGATGCGGCCGCTCAAAGAAGCGGTCGAGGTCCCACATTCAGCCATCGGGCATTGAGCAGCGTCGGGATCGAGGTCTATTCCAATCGCGCCGTGCGTCTGGAAAAGGACGGATATGGGTTCTGGCTTGCCGGCATTGAGGATCAGCTTGCGCTGCGCCGGAGCATCCGCTGGAAGCGGCCGTTCACGAAGGGGCTCGAGGATCTCGGCGGGACGCTGGCGCAGATCACCGATGATGCGCCGGTTATCCTTCTTGCACATGAGCCGGATGTTTTTCCCGCCGTTCCCTCGCGGGTGTCGCTCACTCTCTCGGGTCATACACATGGCGGGCAGGTGAGGGTCTTCGGCTGGTCACCCTATTCGCCGTCGCGCTATGGCGACCGGTATGTCTATGGCCATATCATCGAGGAAGACCGCCATATCATCGTTTCCGGCGGCCTCGGCTGCTCCATTGTGCCCGTTCGCTTCGGAGTTCCACCGGAAATCGTCGTGGTCGATGTGGGGTAAAGATAGTGTCGAAACGCAAGCTCATCAGATTGAATGCCGGTCGCTCACGTTTTCAGATGCGCGTGGCTGGCCTGGGCTTTCGCGACGGGCATGTTCTGGTGCATCGCGCCGTGCATGAAAAATTCTGGACGTTCCCAGGTGGCCGCGCCGAGATCGGCGAGACCTCCGAAGAGACCCTGCGGCGGGAAATGCAGGAGGAGCTTGGCGTCGACGTCACGGTGGAGCGCCTGCTCTGGTCGGTGGAGAATTTCTTTCATTATGAGCAGCGCGACTGGCACGAGCTCGGCCTCTATTATCTGATGGACATACCCGCCAGCTTCCACTTCCATCCTGAGGACATCGTGCACCGCGTCCAGGATGGCGATAACGATCTGGAATTCAAATGGGTGCGGGCGACGCGGGAAGCGCTGGTTGCACTCGACATACCGCCCTATTTCATCGCCGAGGAAATCGAGACCTTGCCCTTGGCTCCGCGTCATCTCGTTTGGCGGGATGGCGATCTCGACAAGGCCTAGCGAGGAGGCTTCATGTCTGCTTTCGATCCTGTTCGCAGCTTTCGCAAGCTTGCCTATAACAACGCGCTGGCGAATGTCCGGCTGCATCGAGCCTGTGCGGCATCGCAGCCGGGCGAATTCGAAGCGAAGCGCGTCAGCTTCTTTCCGTCGATCAAAGGGACCCTCAATCATATCCTGACGGTGGACTGGTTTTATGTCGATGCGCTGGAAGGCGGCACGCTGGGCCAGAAAGCTTTCGACATCGAGGAGCCGTATGATCGCCTGAACGAGTTGACCGGGCAGCAGGCGGATGTCGATCGCCGGTTGGTGGCTTTCTGCGAGGGGCTGACGCCGGAGACGGCGATGCGGATCATCGATATTCAACACACCGGCCGCATCCAGCGGGAGAGAACCGACGATGTGCTGAACCATCTCTTCCAGCATCAGACGCATCATCGCGGCCAGGTGCATGCCATGCTTGCCGGAACCAGCGTCGCTCCGCCACAGCTTGATGAGTTCATCGTTGCCGACGATGCGCGTTTCAGGGGTGAGGAATTGGCGGCACTCAGCTGGGATGAGACAAAGCTGATGCGCTGATGCCGGCATGGCGCGGCGCTGACTTTGCCAGCGCCTCTATGGTTTGCCGGAGCAAGGTCTTGCCGCCGCCTTGCCAACCAAGCGCGCGGATCTTCGACGTATCCATGGTGCTGACCGCGCTATGCGGAGCAGCCACGGGCAGCGCGTGAGGACAGCCAGTTGCGCTCTGGAGGTGTCCCAGGATTTCGTGTGTATCAGTCAGAATATCCGACAGGTTGAAAGCCCCGCCGTCGATCCGTCCCGCTTCCGTTTCCAGCAAAAGACGAACCGTGCGGCCGAGGTCGCGGCCGTGAACTTCGGTTCCCGCACGGGACGGAACCGGCTTGCCTTTCAGATAGTCGTCGAACAGGTCATCCCATTTGTTGGGTCGCAGGTCGCCATAGACGCCCGTCGCCCTCAGGCTCGCGGTCGCGAAATCGGGTGCGGACAGGGAAAACAGGGCATGCTCCGCATCGCGCTTGACCTCACCGTAGAGCGTGTTTGGCATCGGCTTGGTCGCCTCGGTCGGCTCCCCCGCGATCCCATCGCCATAGACGGCGCGGGAGGAGAGGAAGATGCAGCGGCGGATGCCGGACTTTCTGGCCGTTTCGAACAGCTTGACCGTGCCATCCAGATTGAGCCGGCGAAATCCCTCGGGGTCCTCTCCCTCACCGCCGCGGTATTTGCCGGGGATATGGCTGAAAGCCGCATGCACGAAGACATAGACGTCATCGAAGGCATGACTCTGGGTTTCGGCGGGATCCAGGCTGAGCGGTACGAAGGAGACGGGTTGGGAAAAGAAACCTGCGGGTGGCGCGTTGCGCCCGCCGACGGCTACCTTGTATCCGACGGAAAGCAACTCCTCGGCGATGTATCGGCCGACAAGACCCGTTCCCCCGGATATCAGAACCTTCATGCGGCTTCTTTCGGATTTGCAAGCGTCGCGATGTCGGGCACATCCTCTCCGGTATGGAAGCTATGCCACAAATCGATCAAGGGTCGCAGCAGCTCCGCCTTCGGATGGTTTTCCTCCCAGGGCTTTTCGTACTGATAGTGCAGGATCGAAACGCTGTTCCAGTTCCAGAGGGCGGGCATGCTGAACCAGACATATTGCAGCATGTTCATGAAGATCGGCAGGCCGTGCCAATCCGGGAAGAAAGCCTCGAGAAAAGTCTGATCCGTGCGCCGCCAGAAAGCATCGAGGCGATCGAGCTGCTGCAGCATATCCTGGAACGTCGCAAGCGACGGCTTGGCGACGAAAACGCCGGAATTGAGCCGATGAAAATCGGCGAGGCTCTCATAGACATTCGGCGCGGCGGAAAACTCCGGATAATCGAAGAGCCGGTCGACATTCTTCAGCACGAGAGCATCGGCATCGATGAAGACGCAGGTGTCGTATTCGATGAGCTGCCAGAGCCGCAGCTTGCAGAAATTGTCGAGTGGCGTGTGGAAGGAAGGCTTGCGGCCCTTTGTGAAGGGAGCTGCGGCGTGGAGATTACCGCGCGCATGCCGCTCGTTGAAAGCATCCGACAGCGGCAGGTGTTCGACTTCGATGAGACGGCAGTCGAGCGCAACGAGCGGGGCGAGGTCGCTTTCGCGAACGCAGGCCGTATGCAGCACGACGATATCGGCCCTGGTGCCGGTGCGAACAATCGAACGCGCCAGCGCCAGCGCGCCCATGGCATAATCTGCATTCGTGACGAGGGTCACGAATGCCTGTCCGGCACGGGGACGGCTGTGCGGGCGCAGCCCCTGGAGCATTTCGCTTCCCAGCATCATGACACGGACTTCAACCTTTTGCCCTCGGGATCATGGTTGACTGTCGTGGCGAGATCCTTCGTCCATGCTGAGACCGCCGGAACGCGCGAGCGATCGACGCGGTAGGCATATTTCTTGGCGACATCGACGATTTCGCTGAGGAGACCGGCCTCCAGCGTGGTCGGTTCCAGACCGAGTTCGAGGAACTTGTCGTTCTTGACGATCAGTTCGTTTTCGGGGGCTTCCTTGCGTGGGTTCGGCAGGCGGACGATTTCCGCACCGCTGATCCTGGCGATCATCTCGGCGAGATCGCGCACGCGGTGTGTTTCCGTCATCTGGTTGAAGATTTCGACGCGAGCGCCACGGGCCGGCGGGTTCTTCAGCGCAAGCTCGATGCAGCGCACCGAGTCCTGAATATGAATGAAGGCGCGGGTCTGGCCGCCGCTGCCGTGCACGGTCAGGGGATAGCCGATCGCTGCCTGAATGAGGAAGCGGTTGAGCACGGTGCCGTAGTCGCCGTCATAGTCGAAACGGTTGATCAATTGTTCGTGGCGGCGGGTCTGTTCGGTGTGTGTGCCCCAGACGATACCCTGATGCAGGTCGGTGATCCTGAGCCCATCGTTCTTGGCGTAGAACTGGAAGAGGAGCTGATCGAGGCACTTGGTCATGTGATAGATGGAGCCAGGATTGGCGGGGTAAAGGATTTCCTGGCTGACGGTGCGGCCATCGGCCGTATCGATGCCAACAGGCAGATAGCCTTCGGGAATGGCGGCGCCGACCGTGGAATAACCGTAGACGCCCATGGTACCGAGATGCACGAGATGGGTATCGAGATTGAGTTCGACGAGCGCATTCAGCAGATTATGCGTGGCGCTGACATTGTTGTTGACCGTGTAGTTCTTGTGGCGGTCGCTCTTCATCGAATAGGGGGCGGCGCGCTGCTCGGCGAAATGCACGATCGCATCGGGGCGATGCTCGGCAAGCCACTTCTTCAGAAGCTCGTAGTCCTTGGCCAGATCGATGAGGTTGAAATGGATGCGGCGGCCGGTTTCGGCATGCCAGATGCGGGTGCGTTCCTGGATCGAATCCATCGGCGTCAGCGACTGGACGCCCAGTTCCGTGTCGATCCAGCGGCGGGAGAGGTTGTCGAGGATGTGGATCTCATGACCAGCGTCGGACAGGTGAAGCGAGGTTGGCCAACCGATGAATCCGTCGCCACCCATTACCGCTATTTTCATGAGGTTTTTCCTTCTGCGCCGATCCGCTTTCCGGCACCATCCCGGATAGTCGGAGTTTATGACAATTGTTCAAAGCTTGCTTGATGGCAGAACTTCGGCCAAAGAGGTGCCGGACATTCAAGGAGATGCGGCAACGATGAACAGCCCCTTTCTGATTGCTGGGGAACTGGAAGCCGGAAGCCATCGGCTGGTGCAGCGAGTCTATTACGAAGATACGGATTTTTCCGGGCTCGTCTATCACGCGCGCTACCTGCATTTCCTCGAGCGCGGGCGTACGGATTATCTGCGTTGTCTCGGCGTGGAACAGCGCGAACTCTTGAATGCCGACGAGGAGGGGCTTGTTTTCGTGGTCCATCGCATGGAGATCGATTTCAAGGGACCGGCGCGCATGGATGACGTGCTGACGATCAGCACCGTCACTGAAAAGGCCGGCGGTGCCAAGATGGTGCTTTCCCAGGAGATACGTCGCGACGATACTTTGCTGATCGCCGCCAAGGTCATCATCGCCGTGATCAACGCCAAAGGACGGCCGCGTCGGTTGCCGGAAAAGCTCGCTGCGCAGATGCTCACTGCCGCGGAATCCGCTGGCTAGCAAGGCATTTCGTTCGTTTGACGGTGGGCGGCGGGATGCAAAGATATGACCGTTCGCCTGCTGGCGCTTGCAAAAACTTGAGTTTTATGTGAAGGAATTTGCCGCGCAAGTTATGTCTGCGTCTGCCGCCGGTTTCGTCCGGTCAATTCTTTCCAGGAGCCAGAATAGCCTTCGCCCGCCGTTAAATCCTTCATGTTTTGACGCTAACATTCTTTTAACCATAATAGTGTCTTACTGCTTATGTCGGAGTTTGTGCGGTGCACGCCTTCCTTTGACCAAATTTGACGGCAAGAAGGCAGTTGTAAGCTTGGAAGGCTTGACCAGGGCGTTCAGCGGCGGCTGCCAAACATTTCTTGTGAGATCACTTTTAGCCGCCCGGTCTAGCGCCGGGCGTTTGGATTCGGGGATTTTGGATCAATGGAACAAGTAGCATTGGCAGCGGCCACCACATCGGACATCACGCTCTGGTCGCTCTTCATGCAGGCGGGCCTCGTGGTCAAGCTCGTCATGATCGGCCTTTTGGCCGCGTCCGTATGGACTTGGGCGATCGTTATCGACAAGTATCTGAGCTATGCGCGAGCACGTCGGCAATTCGATCAATTCGAGCAGGTCTTCTGGTCTGGCCAGTCGCTCGAAGAGCTGTACCGCACGCTTTCGGAGCGCAACAACACGGGCTTGAGCGCTATCTTCGTCTCAGCAATGCGGGAATGGAAGAAGTCGTTCGAGCGCGGCGCACGTTCGCCGATCGGTCTGCAGATGCGTATCGATCGCGCCATGGACGTCACGCTGGCGCGTGAGTCGGAACATCTGATCGCCCGCCTCGCGTCGCTCGCGACCATCGGTTCCGCCGGTCCGTTCATCGGTCTGTTCGGTACGGTCGTCGGTATCATGACCTCGTTCCAGGCCATCGCCGGTTCGAAGTCGACCAACCTTGCGGTCGTCGCGCCCGGTATCGCCGAAGCGCTGCTTGCGACCGCTATCGGTCTGGTCGCGGCTATTCCCGCCGTTATCGCCTACAACAAATTCTCTGGCGATGCCGGCAAGCTTTCGGCGCGTATGGAAGGTTTTGCGGACGAATTCTCCGCCATCCTTTCGCGCCAGATCGATGAGAAGCTGCAGCCGCGCCAGGCGGCGCAGTAAACAGCGGACGGAACCGGAGTAGCTCACATGGCAATGTCTGTTGGAGGCAATGGCGGTGGCGGCCGCCGCCGGGGTGGTCGTCGTGGCGGAGGCCGAGGCGGCCCGATCGCCGATATCAACGTGACGCCACTGGTCGACGTCATGCTTGTTCTGCTGATCATCTTCATGGTGGCGGCGCCGATGATGACCTCGGGTGTGCCGATCGACCTGCCGCAGACGCAGGCGGGCGCGCTCAACGCCCAGACCCAGCCCATCACCATTTCGATCAAGGCCGACGGTCAGGTCTTCCTGCAGGAAACGCAGATCAACGTGACCGAGATCGCCGCCAAGCTGAAGGCGATCGCGACCACCGGCTATAATGAACGCATTTTCGTGCGCGGCGACGGCAAGGCGCCCTATGGCGTGATCGCAGACGTGATGTCGCGCATCCAGGAGGCCGGCTACAAGAATATCGGTCTGGTCACGCAGCAGATAACGGATCACTGACGGATCGCCATGAAACGCAGTCTTGCCACATCTGCGGTTTTTCACATCCTGGTGCTGATCGGCGCCATGGTGACGCTGAGCGCGCCGGCGCCTCTCGAGACGCCGGAAAGCACGGCGATGGATGTCGATATCGTCACGGCAGACCAGCTCCAGCAGGGTGAGAAGAAGGCGCCGGTGACGGATCACGTCTCGCGCAAGCAGACCACGAAGCAAGACCAGGTCGCCAACGCTCAGAATGTCGGCGAGAACAAAGTCGATATCAAGAACCCGGTCGTGCCGACCCAACGGCCGGAGAGCGACACCGCGGCCCTGGCGCCGAAGAAGGTAGATGCTCCCGTTCCGCAGGACGATCCGCGACCGAACGACGCCAAGACCATTGAACAGCAGGAAACAGAGGCTGCGCCGAAGGAAGTGGCCGCCATTCCGCAGCAGAAGCCGGATGTGACGCCAACTCCGACGCCGAAGGCTGATCCGCCGCCGCCGACACCGAAGGCTGATGCGACGCCGACCCCGCCGCCGACCGAACAGCCGACGCAGCAGGCCGAAATCCCAACGCCGAACAACGTTCCCGTGCCGGTTATCAAACCTCAGCCGACGCCGCCGAAAGTTGTTGAGCCAAAGCAGGAGACCACGCCCGCGACGAAGCCGGATACCAAAGTGGCCGCCGCTAAGCCGACGGACAAGACCGCGACTCAGAGCATCAGCAAGGAAAAGTCCGTTGATGATGGTAAAAAAGACGCAGATAAGAAGCGCGAGTCCGCCAAGGGAGCCAAGTCGACTGCGAGCGATTTCAATGAGGATCAAATCTCGGCGATGCTGAACAA
Source organism: Martinezella miluonensis (assembly GCF_900094545.1). Taxonomy (GTDB): domain Bacteria; phylum Pseudomonadota; class Alphaproteobacteria; order Rhizobiales; family Rhizobiaceae; genus Rhizobium; species Rhizobium miluonense. Next base: position 3,293 of record NZ_FMAH01000018.1, on the reverse strand, counting down.
CACATCGTCGAAGGGCGGTGCGAAGCGCTCGTCCCAGCAGGCCTCAGCCGGCGCTGATACGCAGGTCGCCTCGCGCGGCGGCATGAAATCGCTCGGCGGCGGCAAGCTCAGCCAGAGCCAAAAGGACGGTTTGCGCGATCTGATCGCCAAGAACTGGAATGTCGTCCCCGGAATGGAAGGGGCGAGCGATGTAAAGATCAAAGTTCATGTTCGTCTTGACAAGTCAGGTCAGATTGTTGGTGCACCGGAGGTCGCCGTCAGCGGCGGGCCGGCCACGACACAGGAAGCCCTAAGGGGCGCGGCCGAGCGTGCGGTGTTAAAGAGCCGAACCGATTTGCAGAAGGAAGTGAACGGCGGAGGGCTGTTGCCACCGGATAAATATGACGGCGCGGATGGTTGGAACGAGCTGGTGCTCAACTTCGATCCGAGGGACTTGGGGCTGTGATGCGGGGAGTACAGCTTTCGACGAAACACTGTTCCCGCTTCAGCCTGAGCTTGCTTATGGCCTTTGGGATTACGCTGGCAGGCTTCTTGTCAGTGCGGCCCGTGAACGCAACAGGCGTGCACCCTCTTGAGCGCGCGGCTGCGGACAGTATTCGCGAGAAAGTCGCTAAGTACTGGAACCTCATTCCGGGTCTGCCTGGCGTGAAGAATGCTCACGTTCGGATCCGCATCAGACTTGATCGCGGCGGGCGGATTTTGGGCGAGCCTGAAGTCGCCACAAAGGGCGGCCCCAAAGAGACGCAGACTGCTGTTGCGGCAAGTGCAGTTCGCGCCGTCCTTCGGGCGGCACCTTTCAAGGACCTGCCGCAGACTCAATTCGACAATGAAACTCGTTCGGTCGAAGTCATCCTGAACTTCGAACCCGGCGACATGGCGCTTTAATGCTGAAAGGCTTGGCACATATGATCAGAAACTCCCTCGTTCGTCTCCTGCTGGTGCTGGCAGGCTTGACGGCAGCCTTCGCCACTCCGGCCTATGCCGTGGTGGAGCTCAACATCAACAAGGGCAATGTCCAGCCCATGCCGATCGCGATCACCGATCTTCTGTCGAATGACAGCCTCGGTCCGCAGATCTCGGGTGTGATCGCAGCCGACCTCCAGCGTTCCGGTCTGTTCGCACCGATCAACAAGCAGGCCTTCATCGAGAAGATCAGCAATCCGGATTCGACGCCGCGCTTCCCGGACTGGACGGCGATCAACGCGCAGGCGCTGGTGACCGGTCGCGTGACGCAGGAAGGCGGCCGTCTTCGCGCCGAATTCCGCCTGTGGGATACGTTTGGCAACAGCCAGATGGTCGGCCAGCAGTTTTATGCCCAGCCCGATAACTGGCGCCGTGTCGCCCATCTCATCGCTGACGCGATCTATCAGAAGATCACCGGCGAGAAGGGCTACTTCGATACCCGCGTCGTCTTCGTCGCGGAAAGCGGCCCGAAGACGGCCCGCAAGACGCAGCTCGGCATCATGGACCAGGACGGCGCCAATGTGCGCATGCTGACCGACGGCAGCGACCTCGTGCTGACGCCGCGCTTCTCGCCGAACCGGCAGGAGGTGACCTACATGTCCTTCGCCAATCAGCAGCCGCGCGTTTATCTGCTGCAGCTGCAGACGGGTCAGCGCGAGCTGGTCGGCAACTTCCCGGGCATGACCTTCTCGCCGCGCTTCTCGCCGGATGGCCAGCGGGTGATCATGAGCCTTCAGCAGGAAGGCAACGCCAATATCTATACGATGGACCTGCGCTCGCGCACGACCACGCGTCTGACGTCGACGGGTGCGATTGATACCTCTCCCTCCTATTCGCCTGACGGCAGGCAGATCGCCTTTGAAAGCGACCGCGGCGGCAAGCCGCAGATCTATGTGATGAATGCAGACGGCTCCAACCAGCGCCGCGTCTCTTTCGGCGACGGCTCCTATTCCACGCCGGTCTGGTCGCCGCGCGGCGATCTCATCGCCTTCACCAAGCAGTCCGGCGGCAGTTTCTCTATCGGCGTGATGAAGACGGATGGTTCCGGCGAGCGCCTGCTGACGACGGGCTTCCACAACGAAGGTCCGACCTGGGCTCCGAACGGCCGCGTCATCATGTTCTTCCGCCAGCCGGCTGGCTCCGGTGGCCCGCAGCTCTTCTCCATCGACCTGACCGGATATAACGAGCAGAAAATTCCGACTCCCGGCTTTGCTTCCGACCCGGCATGGTCGCCGCTTCTCGAGTAGTAGAGAGACTGCCACTTTATCGCCGCAAAGTCCTGTGACTGGACCTTTTCCGGACAATTTTAGGACATCATTAACCATAGTCGTTGGAATTGGATTAACCGAACCCGGTTACAGTCTGGCAACCCTGATAGAGACTTAAGGAGAGACCGGCCATGAGCCGCATCGCAACCCCGGCCGTTGGCCATATGCAGAACCTCGCCCGCAACCCGATCATGATCGCGCTTTTCGTTGGCCTTTCTCTGGCCGGCTGCGCCTCCAAGAAGGGTCTGCCGAACGATGCCAACGGTCTTGGCCTGAATGGTGCCGGCAATGCTACTCCGGGTTCGCCGCAGGACTTCACGGTCAATGTCGGCGATCGCATCTTCTTCGACACCGACAGCACCTCGATCCGCACCGATGCTGCGCAGACGCTCGATCGTCAGGCCCAGTGGCTGGCTCGTTATCCGAACTACGCAATCACCGTCGAAGGCCATGCCGACGAACGCGGCACACGCGAATACAACCTGGCGCTCGGCGCCCGTCGTGCGGCTGCCACCCGCGACTACCTCGCTTCGCGTGGTGTTCCGGCCAAGCGCATGAAGACGATCTCCTACGGCAAGGAACGCCCGGTCGCCACCTGCGACGATATTTCCTGCTGGTCGCAGAACCGCCGCGCCGTTACTGTGCTGAACGGCGCCGGTTCCTGATCGGTCAAACGGCCAGTCCAGATGATAAAGGCGGCCTCAGCAGCCTGTGTGAGAAGTCCGGCAAATCAATTAAGGTGGCCGCATTGGAAACGATGCGGCCATTTTCATGGGATACATTTCAGGGACTGATCGGGGTCAGACGTCGCTGTTGCCAGCCCGGATCGAGGATTACGTTGCGGCAGATGCTGCGGTGCGGGTGATCGATGCCTTTGTCGATGGGCTTGATGTTGCGCAGCTCGGATTCAGGCGAGCGGTTGAGGCCTCGACAGGTCGTCCCCCCTACGATCCGCGTGATCTGCTGAAGCTCTACATCTACGGCTATTTCAACGAGGTGCGCTCCTCCCGGCGACTGGAGCGTGAATGCCGGCGTAATGTGGAGACGATGTGGCTGCTGCGT
>NZ_FMAH01000092.1 GCF_900094545.1 Martinezella miluonensis | reverse complement strand
CGTCGTCTCTATCGATGCTCCTGTCATCCATGACCTCCGAATCATGGAGACATATAGATTCAGGCTATGCATAAAAATGCAACTGTAATGCTAGGACCAATCGACATTCAGGCTTCCCAAATCAGTTAATCGCTGATTCCTAGAACACCGTGTTCAGCACGGAGGTCGGTGATGGCGGTTGGGCGATATGAACTGAGTGACGCACAATGGCTTAAGATCGTATCCTTATTGCCCGGCAAGATCGGCGATCCCGGACGGAGCGGCTCGGATAACCGTCTGTTTATCAATGGTTGCCTGTGGGTTTTACGCTCGGGCGCACATTGGCGCGACCTGCCGGAACGCTATGGCAAATGGAAGACGGTGCATAAGCGCTTCAGCCGCTGGTGCCATGCCGGCGTCTGGGAACGGGTGTTCGATGCCCTGACTGCAGACCGTAACAACCAGTATCTGATGATCGATAGCACGATTATTCGCGCCCATCAGCAAGCCGCCTCCGGAAAAGGGGGGCCAAGGATCAGGCGCTGGGGCGTTCCCGAGGCGGACTGACCACCAAGATCCACATGCTCGTCGATGCCCTTGGCCGGCCGCTGCGGTTCATCGTAACCGCCGGTCAAGTGGGCGACATCACGCAAGCGCCGGCTCTTCTGCAGGGCCAGACCGGCGATGCCGTTCTGGCGGATAAAGCCTATGACAGCAATGCCTTGCGGGAAACGATCAAAAGCATGGGAGCCGAAGCGGTCATCCCGTCAAACCGCTCTCGAAAGATCATCATCCCTCACGACGAAGCCACCTACAAAGATCGGAACCGCATCGAGCGATGCTTCAACCGCATGAAGCACTTCAGGCGCTTCGCCACTCGATACGACCGCAGAGCAATCCACTTCCAAGGGTTCGTCTATCTCCTCGCAGCTATGATCTGGATGCGATGAATGTCGATTGGCCCTAAGGCTCCCCTTCATCGCCGCCGCTATTCTGAACGGCTGCAATCTGTTGCTGGCTTTGTTCGTCCTGCCCGAATCGCGCACTCCGTCGCGCCAGAAGATCGATCTGGCGGTCCTCAACCCACTGCGACCCCTTCGCTGGGTCTTCTCGATGAAGCGGCTTCTGCCCATCGTCCTCGTCTATTTCATCCTGAGCGCCACCGGCGAGGCCTATGGCACCTGCTGGGCGCTGTGGGGCTTCGATACGTTCCGGTGGAACGGCCTCTGGATCGGCCTTTCGCTGGGCGCCTTCGGTATCTGCCAAACGCTGGTTCAGGCACTCCTGCCCGGCCCCGCGACCAGGGTGCTCGGCGAACGATGGGCCGTTGTCGTCGGGATCGCCTGCGCCTGTGCCGCCCTCGTCGCCATGGCTTTTGCCAGCCAAGGTTGGATCGCGTTCGCCATCATGCCGATCTTTGCCCTTGCGGGCATCGGCACGCCGGCATTTCAAGCCCTCGCTACCCGCCAGGTCGATCCGTCCCGCCAAGGCGAACTCCAGGGTGTGCTGACCTCAGCCATAAGCCTGGCCTCCATCATCAGTCCGCTCGCATTCTCGACATTCTACTTTGTCGTCCAGAAGGATTGTCCCGGCGCCATCTGGCTCTCGGTGGTCGCCATTTATGTGGCAGCCGTCCCGTTAGTCTTGCTCGGCACCCGGACCGCACGCGCGGCGCGGCTTGCGAGTGCCTGACCCTTTGCAATAGATCTCAGCATATGCGCGGCAGCCCGGTTGACGCTTCGCCCCGAATAGCGGTAAAGCGAGCCAACCACTTCTCATAAGGCCCCGTGCCGTTGTGACAGGAAGAGTGTCCGAGTGGTTTAAGGAACCGGTCTTGAAAACCGGCGTGCGGGAAACCGTACCGTGGGTTCGAATCCCACCTCTTCCGCCATATGGTGTTGATTTTATTGCATTTTCTTCGAAAATTGCGCGAAAATTCAATGGTTATCATAACCGAAATTGGTAGCTTCTGGAAGGCGACATAGCGCTTTAAAACCACAGCAGTCGCGGAACGATTTGCCGACCAGGCACGGCGATCCCGCTGGCGGCCACCGTTTTCCTCAATAGTGAGACGTCGGTATACGGTGTAATCGAAACGGACATCGAAAAAGTCGGCGACAAATATGCTGGGTGGAAGTGGCTCCAAGTTGTCTACGTCAACGAATGACCTGCCCCAGCGTTGCCTGAACGATGCGTACAGCGCAGCTATTGCTTGTGTGTAGTCCGTCGATCGTCCTGTCATGTTGCTTGCAGTATTGCTGAAGAATTATTTGGTGGTCTCTCGACTCTTTCATCGAGTCCTTGCACACTATGGTTGTTTCTTGATGTGGCCAAAATAAACGTAAGGCTTCATCTCAGCGAGGTGCAACAACCGAAACTCCAAAGGGGTTAGTCTCATGGGCGATCATACGATTGTGCTCACAATAGTGGGCGGCCAACAGATTGAAGTCGATGCAACAAAGGTGGTTCAAGTTCGGCCACGGACGCCGGCAGAGAAAGATTTCAGCAACACGCGGGTCGATTGGGCAGCCGTCGACTACGTTGTTGAGGAGCCAGAGGCAGTGGTTGACCTCGTGAACGGTGTGCGAGTGGCCGCAGGCGGAAAACAGCTCGCTCAGCTAAAAACCGCCAATTCGCTCCCGATCTGGTTCGCCGGCGAGAAGGCAACAGGTCCTTGGCATCTGCTTGCGCCTGAACTGCGAGACGGCGTCAATTCCGCCTATAAAATTGGCAACACCGTTGTGCCTGTCGGCAGCACGTCAGAAGAGGTCCGAGCCGTTATCATCGCCGCTGGCGGAACCCCACTTACCATCCGGGATGACGCACCCTTTGCGAAGGATTTCCCCACGAAGTGACACAAGCATTTGTCGGGCCGAGCATTCCATTCATTGTTTTTTCTGGAGGCTTCAACATGTCTGAAAAGTGGAAAAAAGCAGAAGCTTTTGACATAACACCGGAAATGCCAGAGGAAGAAATACGGAAGGCTGCAGTCGACTATGCCAAATGTCATAGCCACTGGTACGAAGTTCAATCTCGCCGCATGGGAGAGCTTTGGAACTATATAACCTTCTCGACAATCGTTCTCAGCGCAATTTCGTCGGTTGTTAGCGCTTACAACCACGATCCCGAATGGCGTTTTATACCGGCCGGCTTATCCGCGCTCGCAACCTTTTGCGCAGCTTATCTAACTCAATTTCGCGTTCGCGACTTGTGGCAAATCCGCGAATCTGGGCGCATTGATGCAGAAAAACTCGTGGCGAAAGCGCAGTTGATTGGCACTGCCCAGAATGGTGCACCTTTCGCAGAGGCTATCGCCTTGCGTCAGGAACTGCATGATCTCGAACTGGCTCAAACTGAGCAGTTCTTTGTTGTGCCTAAGAAGGCAAAAACGTGACAGGTACACGGCGGCAAGCTGCCTTATCTGGACTGGCCATGATCGTGTCCATGTAGGTGGTGTAGCTACCGGCTGCTTGCCGTGCTTTCCGCCCCAGGTCGGAGCGATTATCAGCGCGCCACAGCAGGCAAGCTG
>NZ_FMAH01000090.1 GCF_900094545.1 Martinezella miluonensis | reverse complement strand
TGCGAGGTCGCGCCACCCTCGGCACGACAACTCGATTCTGAAGGATCGGGCTCGTTTCTCCACCGGCAGCCCAAAGGACATACAGACTACCTTAACGGCGGCCATCGATATTCTCCGGTGAGCGTTATATGCTCCCATCCAAGCGGTGAGACGTGGGGCAGTAGCCCGAGATCGATCTGCTCTCCGCTATCAATTTGCTCTGCGACAATTTCGCCGAGCTTCCATGCGTTCCAATAGATGATGATGGCAGTGAGGAGGTTGAGGCCAGCAATTCGATGTTGCTGCCCCTCGGACGACCGGTCTCGTATTTCACCTCGCCTGTTGAAGTTGACCGCACGCTTGAGGGCATGATGGGCCTCACCCTTGTTCAATCCGATTTGCGCGCGGCGCTGTAGATCAATGTCGCTCAGCCAGTCGAGCATGAAGATCGAGCGCTCGAGACGCCCGACCTCTCTGAGCGCTGCGGGTTTCGACAAAGTCCGGACAGGGTTTCCGGTAATCTCCGGACACTGTTGTCCGGGAATTGGCGGAATAACTGTCCAGCTTTCGCGAAGCGCGCACTGAGCGCCACTGCCAGGCTGTTCTGACGTGGATAGGCGGCAAGTTTTCGAAGAATTTGGCTGGGCACGACGGTCCCGGCGGCCATGCTGGCGGCAAGCCGCAGGATATCGGGCCAATTTTCACGGATCAGCCGAATGTTGATCCGGCCGCCGATCATCGGCTGAAGCACAGGGGGCACCTCGTTGATCGCGGGAACATAGATCCGCTTGTCCGGCAGATCGCGGATTCTCGGTGCGAACCGGAAGCCGAGAACAGAGCAGATGGCAAAAACATGATCCGTGAAGCCGCCCGTATCAGCATAATGCTCGCGGATTTGCCTTCCGGTGTCATTCTGCAGCAGACCATCGAGAATATAGGGCGCTTCATGAGCAGTCGCGGGAATGACCTGGGTCGAGTATGGCGCATATTGATCAGAGACGTGACTGTATGCCGAAAGCCCAGGCTCATTACCGTACCGGGCATTGACGACATTCAATGCTTCTCCAGTCGACCCGGCGGGGAAGTGCTGACCATCGGAAGACGAAGTGGTTCCGTCACCCCAGAATCGGGCCATCGGCAATTTCGACTGTGCCTCAACAATCATCGCAAGGGCGCGTGCCGTTGTCTCCTCTCTAACGTGCCATTTGCCGATCCGCAGCAACTCCCAGAAAGTGTGGGTGTCGCTCGCGTCAGCCATCTTCCTGAGACCGAGATTGACGCCGTCAGCAAGCAGAACGGTCATGATGCCGATCCGATCGCCACAGGCAATACCCGTGCGGAGATCAGTGAAGGCATCGGTGAAGTGCAGCTTTTCATCGACCTCAATGAGGATGTCCGTGATCCGAACCAGCGGCATACTTTCATAGAGTTTTAGGACAAGTGCAGCCGCCTCTTCCGGCGTTGCTTTTTCGAGCCGATCAATCTGAAGCTTGCCATCGATGATAGCCCCACCTGCAAGAATACCGGCCCGAGTGGCACATTCTATTTGTGTCATGCCACGTTTGAGTATCTGGCTTCGCTGGCGAAGCCAGTCGTCCGCCTCCAGCGGAACGGCCAGCCGTGCAGTTTCGGAGACGGTTTCAATCGGGACCAGCGCTGTGCTGATCTCGCGATATCGCCTGCTGTCAGCCAGCCAGATGTCGCCCGAGCGCAGGGCATTACGAAGTTCGAACAAGATCCCGATTTCCCATACTTGTCGATCTGGTTTTCCATCCTTCAGAATCCTTTTGCGCCACTTAGCGCGAGCGAAGTCGAGCGGTGCATTGACTGGCAAAGTGCGATGTCCGCGGCGATTGAGACGGCGCAGCATTTCCAATGCTTCGAGAAGCGAATCCGCGCCGCGCCCACCTCGAAACGTCAGGATTTCCAGAAACCGAGGCGCATACCTTCGGAAACGGGCATATCCATCGGTCACGAATTCCAATGGATCAGCGGAGACTTTGCCTGTCAGCGCGGCCGCCTGCGCGACAGTTTGGCGGAGCAATTCCCAACCACCACCTTCCGTGATGGCTAATCCCAAATCATCCTGCTCTTCATGCGCGGTGATCAATGCGTCGCCAAAGCGGGAAAGCATTTTCAGCGTGTCACTGATCGAGGCGCGCTCAGCTTGTAAGAGCTCATCTCGTTTGCGTTCACAGGCACGATAGAGCTTTCCAACAATACGATCATGCGTCTCGACAGCGACATCCGCCAACATGGCCGACCACTCCACGACGCACGCCGCCAATATCGCCAATCGTCGATTTTCCGGCAGATCCCGCATTCCATCGGCGGAATAGCGTTCGCCCTGGCGGCGCAGACCGGTCACCCGGAAAGGCGGGATATCGTCGAGAGTGCCAATATTGATGGCGAGCTTGCGTAGAAAGTCCAGCCGGTCGAGGAGGCTGTTCATATCGTTGGAATTGGAGCCGACTTCGAACTGACGCAACCACACAAAACGCGTGATCCGACCATCAACCGTTTCGGAAAGCAGGGACAGCAGCCGAACTCGGCTCTGCGGGTCGATACGTCCAGTGATGCGGGCCACGATCGTCCGTTCGGCGGCGACCAAGGCGTCGGCGCAACATCGTTCGACGGTTGAGGCCGCCGGGACGATGACATGGCGACGGCGCAGCTCCGCCAGGAACTCGGCCGCCAATAGTTCATTCGTTTTTGATTTCTCCGCAGCCTCCTTGAGCCAGATGAGCATGTTTGCGCGTACCTGGCCTTCAAATGGTCGATAGCCGTAAAGTTGCTGCAGTGCCGTCGAATGTTGATAGCGCGTTTCCGATCTGGCACCGTACTCGGCAAGTTCTTCAGCCGCGACACCGATCTGCGCGCCGACGAAAGCCAACATCGATCGCGGGATCATCTCGCCTGGCTGCAAGAGGCGGCCAGGATATCGGAAGGCGCAAAGCTGGAGAGCAAACCCCAATCGGTTACGAGCACGACGACGCTGTCTGATGTGCCGCAGGTCTTCATCACTCAATATGTAATGTCGAAGCAATGATGGCTCGTCGGTCGGCAGATCGAACAGCTTCTCCCGCTGGCGTTCGGTCAGAATAGTGCGCCTTGGCATGCCGCAAGTGTCCCTATTGAAGTATAGTCTGTTCTGGACAACAATCGGCCCATGCAAATCAAGGCCTTCCGGCACCAAAATCCACGAGGGTTCAATTGGGACAGCGGGCTGCCATCTATTGCCGCGTTTCGACTGCCGACCAATCATGCGAACGACAGGAGCGTGACCTATCGGCCTTCGCTGATCGAGCCGGCTATGAGGTTGCCGCGATATTTAAGGAGATAGGCTCCGGCGCGAAGCTCGACCGTGCCGAGCGCAGAAAGGCGATGGCGCTCGCGCAAGCCAGGCAGATCGACGCCATCCTGGTCACCGAACTTTCCAGATGGGGTCGCTCGACCATCGACCTTCTCAATACGCTGCGCGAGCTGGAAGGTTGGAAGGTCTCGGTCATTGCCATGAATGGAATGACCTTCGATTTATCCTCTCCACACGGCCGAATGCTCGCAACTTTCCTGTCTGGCATTGCAGAATTCGAACGCGATCTGATCAGCGAGCGGGTCAAGTCCGGCCTTGCCGCTGCAAAAGCGCGTGGCAGAAGACTCGGCCGCCAAACCGGAGAACGACCAAAGTCAGACAGGCTTGCACCGAAAGTCATGGCGCTGATCGCTGAAGGCCGCAGCTATCGCTGGATCGCTAGAGACCTCGGCATTAGCAAAAATACCGTCAATGACATTCTCAAACGGAATAGAGATTTAAACAATGGCACATGAGCCTATCGCCGCGCTTCTTCCGAAATCGGGCGGCCACCAGTTCGTAATGTATGGCGATTCATGTTCCGGCGTTCCAAACGCTCTGCACGAAAGAACGCTCGCTGAGGTGAACGCAATCGTGAAGCGTCTGGCACCACAGCCTGAGTTCATACTGTTTCCGGGTGATGAAATAATCGGCCTGACTCCTCATCCGGATGCTTTACGCGAACAGTGGAACCACTGGTTTGAAGTCGAAATGGCATGGCTCGACCGTCAGAAAATCCCGATGTGGCATACTACAGGCAATCACACAGCATACGACAAGATGAGCGAGGACATTTTTCGCGAAGTCTTACAGCTTCCAGACAACGGTCCTGCGGACCAGAAAGGGCTGTCTTATTGGGTCCGTCGAGACGACTTATTGTTGGTCTTCGTTCATACGCTTTGGACCGGTCTCGGTGGAGAGGGGCATGTCGAAACCGAATGGCTGCAGAGAACGCTCAAGCAGCACGCTGACGCAAAATATAAAATCGTGCTAGGCCACCATCCGGTATTTCCAGTCAACGGCTTTTCCGGAACTTACCAACGTGAAATTGGCCATGAGTATGCTGATGAGTTCTGGAATATACTGGTGGATGCGAACGTCCTTGCCTATGTCTGCAGCCATATTCTCGCATATGACGTCCAGGTGCACCGAGGAGTGCTTCAGATTTGCACCGCTGGAGCCGGCACAGCACATAGAATGCCTGAAGGTGTTGAATATCTTCACTGCATCCAGGCTGCGCTCGATGAAAACGGGCTAAAATATCAGGTGCTCGACACGGAGGGGGTTGCACGGGAGCGATTGCAATGGCCACCTATGCCCACCGCCGCTTCTACTGAATGGCGGCGCGTATGGGACGGTAAATCTGATGCACTCTTTACCGGATTGATCGGTCGCGGAAGCGTTGCTGAATTTCGCGTGACGGGCCAAACTGCTCCGAAGCCCTGGGCACCTGAGCAGACGCTGTTCACCGCACATTCTCCAGAGACCATCGCTCCCATCTGGCTAGGTACGCGCGGACCGAAGCAAACTCTCACTCTGGTCGTTGGGAGACAGCCAGGACGAAGCCCTTCCTACTGGTTCGGCCCCGATTTAGTAGCTGCTTCGGACTTTGATATTCATGTCGCTTTCTATCCGGAGATGGGGCCAGGGGGCATTCTCTACCGGCATCATAATGAAGCCGTGTGGACCTCATTCAAAGCTGCCACAGCGACCGGAATTGAAAACGTTAAGTGGCCGGGTTCTTGGAATGTTGGATACGGCCAGCATGGAGAACACGACCGACGGTTCAAAGGGACCGGCTTAACTATCCGCGTACGTCAGGATTTCGCTTAAGGTAGTCTGTATGTCCTTTGGGCTGCCGGTGGAGAAACGAGCCCGATCCTTCAGAATCGAGTTGTCGTGCCGAGGGTGGCGCGACCTCGCA
>NZ_FMAH01000086.1 GCF_900094545.1 Martinezella miluonensis | reverse complement strand
GGCTCAAGCCCTGGGGCAAGGCCATCTACAAACGACGGAAAGAGACGGTCGAGCGCTCGTTTGCCGACGCCAAACAGTTGCATGGTCATCGCTACGCGCGGTTCCGAAGTCTCATCCGGGTCCAATGCCAGTGCCTGATGGCCGCAGCCGCCCAGAACATCAAGAAGATCGCAATGGCCCTCACCAAGGCCAGCCAACCGAGCCCCGCATAAGCAGAGGGAATCTGAACGGCCCGTTCAAAACATCCAGTCAACCTCGAAACTCAACACAAAATAAAACCCCGCCAAAAAATGACGGGGTTTGTCAGCGGTCTGAGCCGGGGCGAAACCCCGGCTTTTTCTTCAGGCTATGCCTGCAGATGATCAGAACTTGACGCCGATACCGACCTTGACGCTCTGCTCGTCGAAGCCGCGCGAGAAGCTGCCGGAGTCGAGGTTGAAGGTCTTCTTGCCGTAGTCGGTGTAACGGTACTCGAGACGAGCCGTGATGTTGTTGGTGATGAAGGTTTCAGCACCTGCACCGACCGTGTAACCAACAGCCGTCTTGCTTTCAGACGAAGTAGCGTCTTCGAGCTTGTTCTGGCCGATTGCCAGACCGGCCGTGCCGTACAGCATGAACGGGTTGAAGTCGTAACCGATGCGGCCGCGAACCGAGCCGTTGACGCCGTTCTTGGCGGTCAGGCCGTTACGGCTCGTTTGGGAGTCAGCGTAACCGAGGTCGGCTTCAACACCGTATACGATCTGGCCCTGCTGCCAGTTGTAGCCAGTGAAGGCACCACCGCCGAAGGCGTAGCTATTGCCGGTGCGGTTGAAGTGACCTTTGTTCCAGTCGCCTTCGCCACCGATGTAGAAGCCGGACCAGTTGTTGACGGCCGGAGCTGCTTCCTGGGCGACGGGCGGCTGCGGAATCTGCTCAACGGCATCGGCAGCGTGAGCTGCAGTGAAACCGCCGAGGGCGAAAGCGGAGACCATGAGGGTCGTTACGAGAGTACGCATACTTTTCTCCTTTCAGTCCCGTGAGCTTCGTCTACTGTCTTTGACTTCGAAGCGTCACGAGCAATTAAAAAACACATCCCTCCCGGATCGAGGTTGAAACTGAATGGCAAATGAGGAATTGGAAGAGCCAAAATATGATTTCATTGTGGCACAGACATGGCTGAATTTCGATGTTGCTTCACCGCAACATATGAATTATTAACCATAACCAATGGTTAAAGCGTGTATACTTATTTTAATCTAAATATACTTTAAGTTCTACATATGCGACCTCAAGAACGCCACCTGCAGAAGCATCTTTTCATATGGTGTATCCACGCCCTATATGATCATCGATTGGGTAACGATGAGCAAAAGGCGATCTCTTGAGCCAGGAAAAACTACGCGCCGCATTGATAACGGGCGCGTCCAAAAGAATAGGCCGGGCCATCGCCGAGGATTTGTCGGCGAATGGCTTCGTCGTGGCCCTGCACGCCAATAACTCCTTCGACGAGGCTGCAGAAATTGTGGCGAAACTGCAGCAAAAGGGCAAAAAGGCGATTGCGATCAAGGCCGATCTGCAAAATTTGGGCGAGACATCAACCCTTGTCGAAAAGGTCACCGAGGCGCTCGGCCCGCTTGATCTGCTGGTCAATAATGCCTCGGCCTTCCTCGGCGATTCTGCCGACCGCTTCGACGCCGAAGCCTTCGAGGCGCATTTCGCGGTGCATGTCCGCGCGCCGTCGATTCTGGCTGCCGATTTCGTGCGGCAGCTTCCAGAGCCCTATCCGGGGCTGATCGTCAATATCATCGACCAGCGGGTCTGGGCGCTCACTCCGCGCTTCTATTCCTATACCTTGTCAAAGGCCGCCCTATGGGCGGCTACGCAGACGATGGCGCAGAGCTTCGCTCCCCGCATCCGTGTCAATGCGATCGGTCCCGGCCCAACCGTGCGCAGCGTGCGGCAGACGGAAGAGGACTTTCAAGCGCAGATCGACGGCCTCATATTGAAGGCGGCGCCGGGGCTCGAAGAATTCGGCCGCACCGTCCGCTTTCTTTTTGACACGCCCTCGATCACGGGCCAAATGATAGCGCTCGACGGCGGCCAGCATCTTGCCTGGGAAACGCCTGATGTGGCGGAGAGTGCGGAATGAATGGACGAAAGCTGCCCGACGGCGGCATTCTCTACGACGAATCAGAGGATATCGAAGACGACATCGAAGTGGAGGGCGATGCCGCCACCTCCCCTGTCACGCTCGTCGACTGGAACGAAGGCGGCAAGAACGAGACCGGACTTCGCGGCGCGGAGCTGATCGCCGAATTCGTCAAGCGGCTGCCGAACAATCCCGGCGTCTATCGCATGTTCAACGAAGCCGGCGACGTACTTTATGTCGGCAAGGCGCGGAACCTGAAGAAGCGCGTCGCCAATTATGCGATGGGCCGGGTGCATTCCAACCGCATCGCCCGCATGGTCCGCGAAACCGCCAATATGGAGTTCGTGACCACGCGCACGGAGACAGAAGCGCTGCTGTTGGAAGCGAATCTGATCAAGCGCTTGCGGCCACGCTTCAATGTGCTGCTGCGCGATGACAAGTCGTTTCCTTATATTCTGATCACAGGCGATCAGCGCGCGCCGGCCATTTTCAAGCATCGAGGCGCCCGCGCCCGCAAGGGCGATTATTTCGGCCCCTTCGCGTCGGCGGGCGCCGTCGGTCGCACCATCAATTCGTTGCAGCGCGCCTTCCTGATCCGCACCTGCGCCGACAGCGTCTTTGAGACGCGCACCCGGCCCTGTCTGCTCTACCAGATCAAGCGCTGTTCCGGGCCCTGCACGCATGAGATCAGCGATGCAGGCTATGCGGAACTGGTGCAGGAGGCTAAGGACTTCCTTTCCGGCAAGAGCCAGAACGTCAAGGCTCATATGGCCGAGGCGATGAATGCTGCCGCCGAGGATCTCGATTTCGAGCGCGCCGCCGTCTTTCGCGACCGGCTGGCGGCACTGTCGCATGTGCAGAGCCACCAGGGCATCAATCCTGCCGGCGTCGAGGAAGCCGATGTCTTCGCCATCCATCACGAGGGCGGCATCTCCTGCATCCAGGTCTTCTTCTTCCGCACAGGCCAGAACTGGGGCAACCGCGCCTATTTCCCGAAAGCCGATCCGTCTCTTTCGGGCGCCGAAGTGCTGAATGCCTTCCTGGCGCAGTTCTATGACGACAAGCCGGTGCCGCGGCAGATCCTGCTGTCGGAAACGGTCGAGGAGATCGAGCTTTTGACCGCCGCTTTCAGCGAAAAGGCAGGCCACAAGGTCGCGATCCTCGTGCCGCAGCGCGGCGAAAAGCGCGATCTGGTCGATCATGTCGTTGCCAATGCCCGCGAGGCACATGGCCGCAAGCTCGCCGAGACCGCCTCGCAGTCGCGGCTGCTCGAAGGGTTCAAGGAAACATTCCAGCTTCCCTACGTGCCGCAGCGCATCGAGATCTACGACAACTCCCACATAATGGGTACGAATGCAGTCGGCGGTATGGTTGTGGCGGGGCCGGAAGGCTTCGTCAAAGGCCAGTATCGCAAGTTCAACATCAAATCGACCGACATCACGCCGGGCGACGACTTCGGCATGATGCGCGAGGTCATGACGCGCCGCTTCTCCCGCCTGCTGAAGGAAGAAGGCAAGCCCGACCGAAGCGCGGCTGCGGAGGCTTCCGGCACCGATGCGGTCGATCAGCCCTTCCCGGCTTGGCCCGATATCATCCTCATCGACGGCGGCCAGGGGCAGATGACGGCCGTGCGCGCCATTCTCGAGGAACTGGGAATCACCGACAGCGTTATCGCCATCGGCGTCGCCAAGGGTGTCGACCGTGACGCCGGACGCGAGCGCTTCTTCGCCCCTTCGCGCGAAAGCTTCACGCTGCCGCCGCGCGATCCGGTACTCTATTTCATCCAGCGCATGCGCGACGAAGCCCACCGCTTTGCCATCGGCTCCCATCGCGCCCGGCGCAAGAAGGAGATGGTGAAGAACCCGCTCGACGAGATCGGCGGCATCGGCCCTTCGCGCAAGCGGGCATTGCTGCAGCATTTCGGCACCGCCAAGGCCGTCTCGCGCGCCGCGCTCTCCGATCTGATGGCCGTGGAAGGCATATCGGAGGGTGTGGCTCGGCAGGTCTATAACCATTTTCATGAAGACGCCGCGAAATAGAAAATCCCGGTCGCAAATTCCACGCAATAGCGGTGAAAAAACAGAAACAATGTTGACCATAAGCTAGTCAAACCATCATCTAAGTGTGACCCCAAAAAGTGCGAAGCGGTTTTTGGGGTCACACGCAATCAAGTGACGCGACCGGGATGAGACGTAACAATGGCTCATCGGGCTCGGTCGGGACAACCGAAACGAAATGATTTCCATGGCTTCGCGCGCTTACAGCATTCCTAACCTGCTCACCTACGGCCGCATTCTCTGCGTACCCCTGATCGTTCTGTGCTTTTTCATCGAGGGCAAGCTGGAAGGTTCCGATTTCGCGCGCTGGGTCGCACTCTGGATCTTCGTCATCGCCTCGCTTACCGATTTCCTCGATGGCTACCTCGCGCGCATCTGGAACCAGACCTCGAATATCGGACGCATGCTCGATCCGATCGCCGACAAGCTGCTGGTCTCTGCGATCCTGCTTTTGGTCGCCGCCGACGGCACCATTGCCGGCTGGTCGCTCTGGGCCGCCATCATCATCCTCTGCCGCGAAATCCTGGTCTCGGGCTTGCGCGAATATCTGGCGGCCCTAAAGGTCAGCGTTCCCGTGACGCGCATTGCGAAATGGAAGACGACCGCCCAGCTCGTGGCTATCGCCTTCCTTCTGGCTGGGCCGGCGGGCGACAAGGTGCTACCCTATACGACGGAGATGGGCATCGGCCTGCTCTGGATCGCGGCGCTGCTGACCATCTACACCGGCTACGATTATTTCCGCGCCGGGCTGAAGCATGTCGTGGATGAAGAATAATGACCAAGCTCGTCTATTTCGCCTGGGTGCGTGAGCGGATCGGCAAAACGGAAGAGGAGATTTCCCTTCCCGCCGATGTCGTGACCGTCGGCGATCTTCTGAGTCATTTGAAGAGTTTGGGAGAGGAATACGAGGCAGCGCTTCAATTCCCCGAGGCGATCCGCGTGGCCATCAACATGGAACATGCCGATCACGACGAGCCTGTCGCCGGAGCGCGGGAGATCGGGCTCTTCCCTCCGATGACCGGGGGGTGAGCTGATGAGCGTACAGCCGCTTGTCCGCGTTCAACGCGAGGATTTCGATCTTCAGGTGGAGATCGACCGGCTGACCGACGGCCGGCATGACATCGGCGCGGTCGTTACTTTCTCGGGGCTCTGCCGCGACGAAGGCGGCACGCTGGGCGCCCTTGAGCTCGAACACTATCCCGGCATGGCGGAGGCGGAGATCGCCCGCATCGCCAATCTCGCGATCGAGCGCTTCGAGCTTCTCGGCCTGTCGGCCATCCATCGCTACGGCAAGATTGCGCCCGGCGAGAACATCGTGCTCGTCATTGCCGCGGCGTCGCATCGGCAGGCCGCCTTCGACGGCGCCAATTTCGTCATGGATTTCCTGAAAACCTCCGCTCCCTTCTGGAAAAAAGAACATGGCAGCGACGGTGCGCAAGGCGGCTGGGTTTCGGCTAGGGATGCCGACGATGCGGCGCGCGCCAAATGGGCCGGCGACAAATAGGCTTCAGGGCACAACCCTTTCGCGCCGGCTTAGCACCAGCAAGAGCACGAGCAGCGAGAATATGACGAAGTCGCGCCACAGGAACGGGCCGTAAGCGCCCCACATGGTCTCGGAGAGGCCAAGGAGCGCTGCCCCGCCCGCCGACTTCAAGGGGTCGGAATAACCACCGACCGCTGCGACCATCAGCACCTTGAGCCCGAACATCAGCCCTGCCCCGAAATCCATCGTTCCGTAGTAGGACGTGGCCAGCAGCCCGCAGATGGTCGCAACCAGCGCGGAAGCGACATAGGCCAGCAGGAAGACACGGTTAGCGCTCGTGCCGCAGAGTTCGGCGGCGAATGCGTCATCGGTCACCGCCCGCCAGATGCGCCCCCAGCCGGTGCATCTAAGGACATAGGCGCCTGCAAGGATAACAAGGATCATCAGCGCTGTATTGAGCAGCTGGATTTCGGTCAGCGTTACCCGGAAATCGCCGCTATCCCAGAAGACGATCGCTTCGTTCAGGAATGGCGGCAACCAGATGCTGCGCGTATTCGAAGCCAAGCGCGCCGTCTCCATCAGGATGATCATCATGCCAAGCGCGGCGACGATGACGGTATTCGGCGACTTGCGCGACAAAGGCAACATGATCGCGCGGCCGACGAGGAAGCTCGTACCCAGCGTATAGCCGACGGCGACAACCGTGCCGAAGGTGAAGGCGGCCGGCAGGATCAGATACATTCTCGTGTAGCCGACATCGGTGAAGAGTACCAGCATCTGGCCGGCGAAGGCGAAGAGCGCGCCATAGGTGATGTCGGCCCGCTTCATCACCCCGAACGCGATGGAATAGCCAAAGGCCAGTGCCGCATAGAGCGCGGCGAGTGGAACGGCATTCGCCAATTGCTGCAGAAGATAGGCCATCCGCCCCTCCGAGGAACATGTAAATAGTAACTGGCAAAATCAATTTTACCAGTTATAATTTTGGTCATGAGCTTTTCCTGGACCCCACATCGCTTTTCCGGTGGCGCGCTGGCGCTCGATGTCGCCAACAGCGTGATCCTGCGCCACGACGACGAGCGCCGGACCGATCGTTTCGCGGCAACGGGACAGATGGACAGCTTTCCGAAAGCGGCCGCCAATTTCTGCGCCGAGCGGGCGCTTTTCGGCGATATCCTGCCGGTGCAGCGGGAAAACAGGGCCGACTTCATCACGATGCGCGAGACGATCGACCGCTACTTCCGGGCGCGCGTTCTGGGCGAGGCCGCAGAGCTGCTGCTTGCCGATCTGCTTGCTGCATTGGCGAAGGTCCTGAAGCGCGCCGCAGCCGATGGGCTCGATGCCGCGACGGTGCATTCGACGCTGCGGCTCATCGCCATGCCCGATCCCGAACGAATGAAAATATGCCGCAACTGCGGCTGGCTCTTCATCGACCGCAGCAAGAACAAAAGCCGCGCCTGGTGCGATATGGCGGTCTGCGGCAACCGCGCCAAGGCCAGCCGGCACTACCGGCGCAAGAAGGAGGAGACTGCACCATGAAGATGCGAAGGATCATGCTGACGACGATCGGCGCAGGAATAGTCGCCGGCCTAGCGCTGGCCGGCTGCCAGAGGAAGGACGATCAAGGTCCGACTGAGCTCACCGGACGCATCTTCGTGTTCAATTACCGCGTGGCGAGCGCGACCTACATGATCACGCTGAAGAAGATCGCCCCGATCCCCGAAGGCACGACGGCAGTTGCGGAATTCGAAAATCCGGCAGGCGGCGATCCGCTTGTCGTCCACCAGAAGATCTATTCCTTCTGGGACAAGATCACCCTGGAAAGCCCCGATCTGCGCTGCGTGCGCAAGGACCGCCCCTATTCCGTTTCGATCAAGCTGGTGGATGCCAGCGACAAGACGATCCAGACGCTCAAGACCGAGGTCAAGTCCGATCTCGACCAGACCGTGCTGCCGACAAAGCCGCTCGTCGTCGGCCCGGTCTACACCGCCAATCCCGATGTCTTCAAGAGTGACGGCAGCGTCGATTACGGGCACGATACCGCTTGCCCCGCATGAAAAAAGCCGGGATGCGATCCCGGCTCAGACTGCTGACAAACCTCTGGCTTTGGCCGGAGGTTTTTGATTCAATGGGACATGTTGAAGAAACCTGCTGCCGAACAGACGGGTCTCGAGATGGTGACGCTCGACAGCCTGGTGCCGAGAGATCATCTGCTTCGCAAGATCGATGCGGTGATCGACTTTACTTTCATCGATGATCGCGTTGCGGGATTGTATTGCGCCGACAACGGCCGGCCGCCGCTCGATCCGACATTGATGTTCAAGGCGCTGTTCATCGGTTATCTTTTCGGCATCCGCTCGGAACGTCAGCTGGTGCGCGAGATCGAGGTC
>NZ_FMAH01000083.1 GCF_900094545.1 Martinezella miluonensis | reverse complement strand
CGTTCCATCGCCACGCCGTGCTCGCCAAACCAGGCGATCAGCGCATCGGGTTCACTGTGGACCTTTGCTTCACGCACAATGCGGCCATCCGCATCCACCACGCACACACTTGAGTATTCCAATGATACGTCGATGCCGGCATACTGCTTCATGGTCGTCTCTCCGTGATGCTATGGAGCAGGTCTCTCCTGACTCCGCGACACCATCATTGTGAGGGACGACCACCAGCCATTCAAACCTGGCTGGCCGGGCTCCGCCCGTTACACCATCTAAATTCTGGGCAGAGCAGATGGGGCAAATCTGATGGTCAACACGCCATGTCTATCGAGACCATCATTATTTCCATCGTCGTTAGGATCTCGTTCAGCAAAGCGGCGCACAAATATGATTTCTCTGGATCTGAACGCAGGGCAGCTGTGCTTGTGGGGCACGCATGCTGTCGCCCGCTGCTTTTCCCGGCACTGGTCCAATGCATGCAACAGGAGATCTAATTCAGTGCGGTTGAGATATGCCCCCCGAAGCATCGCCAGGATGCTCAGCCTTTGCTCCGTCGCTACTATCACCGCAATTGCGCAGCCTTCCTTCGCTGCGGGACAACAATCCGATATTCCGGCATGGCTTGCAGTCCATGTGGGTCAGGGTGACGGCCAGGTCGCCCGGCCTGTCCTGCAACGGGCCCGCGCGCTCTATATGCGGAAGGTCAGCGAAGGCAAGGTCCGCAATCCCTGCTATTTCGCCATGGATGCAACGCGCCCGAACGATCTGGGTGACGGCAAGTCGGGTGGCAGGTTCTATATCGTTTGCGAAGCCACTCAGACGTTTCGCGTCGTCTCCTCCGGCCATGGCAGCGGCCGCGACCTCAAGGGCGTTGCCAACTTCGGTAACGGGCGGATGTGCGCCAAGAACTTCGGCAACGCGATGGATTCGAACCTAACGACCGGCGGCGCCTATATGACCGAAGAGACGAAGACGACCTTTAAGGGCTACTATCGGTCCTCGCAGGCCAAGAATGTGGCCTTCCTACGCAGCTTCCTTCAGTTCGATGGCGAGGGTGATACCGCCAATGCGCGCCAGCGCGCCATCGGTGGCCATGCAGCGGCGAAGGTTGCCGGCATATGCATGAAGAAGGATCCGCAAAGCCCCTATGCCAACCGCGACGGATTTGTCCCCCTCGGCAAGCTGGTGGAATATGCGGGTGGCCGCAGCGACGGCTGCACGAGCTGGTCTGCCTCCGATGCCAATCAGATCATCTCGATGGTAAAGGACAATCCGACGACGCTCTACATCTATCCAGAGTCGACCGACATCAATGCGGTCGCGAAAGCTGTCGCAGCTGGCCGCTCGCCAGCGCAGGCCGGATTGTATTGGAACGATTCCTGCCTGAAGGAAATCGGCGCTCCGAAGTTCTGGGCAAAGGAGACTCTGGAGCCGGTCATTGTGCAATATAAGAAAGACCATCCAGCTCCTCCGGCCCGCCCGATACCGATTTGCGAGTAGGCGGGTTGAGCGCTGCCCCCGTGAAAGTTGGGGGGTAGTGCGACTGCCAAGCCAGCATCCTCTTCTATGCCTTAGCGGGAGCCTCGGCGGCTCTCGTCTTCACGAAACGGTTCTACCCGACGACGCATGGACTTTTTCGCGCAAATCAGCGATAAAACTGAAGGATTTGAACGGCGCACAGGCATTTTTCGCATCCTTTCCGGCCAGTGCTACTCAATTTTACGCATTTTTTATCCAATTGATTTCTCTAGGATAACATCCTGAAAGAGAAGCTATCCTTGTGTTCCCTTCCACCAGCCATACATGGTCCGTGCGACATCGTTCGTCAAACGACTGTTATCGTTGACGGAGCGATCATTCAGCGCCCCGGCAAAGAGGGGGCATGTGACGTTGGTTCAGGTCGAAAACGGACCTGACGATGAAGCCGGTGAAACCTTGAATGCGGATGAGTTAGGCCGATTTCCTTTCATTCAACGCCGTGTTGGCCCTCAGAAGGGACATCAGCATCGGACCGAGTGCGAATTCGCCTTTCTGTGCTCGGCGGGTCAGATCGCGAAGATAGGCGCCGGCAGACTTGATATGCGAGGTTCGCTGGAGGATGCAGGCAATCACGGTGGCGGTGTTCTCCGGGCCCATAGCGGCGCAAGCCTCCTGGTGAGTTCCTGGGCTGATCTTAAGCATCGATTTCACGACGATGGATGCAGTCATAAGATCTCGCCAATTGCTGATCTGCCCTGTTGAGCTATAGGCAGCAATTTCCGGGCAAGCCCTCATAACGAGATCGAGCGGGAATGATTTCAGCCCCACCTGGCTTTCTCCAGAGCTATCAGAGCGGGTGTTCGATGCGAGAGGTAGCGTTGCTTTCCCTTGGAAGGATACGGCCGCTGATACCGAGGCAGCGTTCGGCAACGGCTCTGCAGAAACCGCGGACAACGTTGCCGGGCGTTTTGGCTGCGGGGCTTCAGATTCAGTTTGGGATTCGGAGTCTGAATTCTGTATGTGCCGCTCATTTTGATAGTGATTGGCGCTTATTTTTTTTGTTTTTGCGTGTTTTTCCAGTCGGTTGACGATTTCCCGATGCAGCAGACCGAGCTTTTGGAGAAGAAGCTCCAGTTCGGTTACGCTGGGCGACCGGGGAAGACTGTCGATGAGGTAGCGGAAACCGGAATGAACGGCATCCCAATCGCCCGTAATGGCTTCGACAAGCGCGGTTTCGATGAGCTTGGCAATGTCGCGCCGGAGAAGGCTGATGCGCTCGCGTAGCCCCTGGACATGGAGGCGATCGGCGACGACCTCCGCAGCGAGATGCTCGATCTCCTCGGCGCGGGATAGAAGAGGGGCCAGCGAGAAGCCATAGGCTTCATGGAGATCCCCCGCTCTGGTCCTGCGGGCGTAGCGCTTGCCGTTGGGGCTATCGCGGCGGACGATGAGCCCGGCCTCGACAAGGGCAGCCAGGTGGCGCCGGATCGTCTGCTCCGCCATGCCATGGGCACGCAAAGACAATTGCGCGTTCGAAGGGAACACGACGAGATTGGCATCATCCGAAAGTTCGTTCTTCGGATAGAAGCTCAAAAGCGCATTGAGAACAGCAAGCGCTCGATCCGTTACGCCGAGATGAGGCTTGGCTTCGCAAAGCGCGCGATAGATTTTCCACTTATCGACCGACTTGACGGACTTCCCATGCCCAGCTCTTCTTTGAGCTATCAACATGGCAAGCGTCATCGGCCGCCGCCCAAAAGGCGTCGTCACATATTCAGCTTCCATTTTTCCTTCACCTACGTTGAGGCAAAAGAAAATTGCTCACCAAAACGATGCCAAGACTCTTGACTGTGATTCGGGGAAATGCGATTCTTGATTTGCTTAAGATCGAGAAGGGCTTCCACGACGACGTCGTTTGGGGGCCTTTTTCTTTTGCGGGTTACGTTTCCTTTCCTTGTTGAAACTCGTTGAAGAGAGTTTCTAATCTCTCCTGCACAAACTGGTCGAAACCGGGGGCCGCCTTGCTGTCGAAGACAAAGGTGGCACGCGCCGGAGTTCTCTTAAATGTCACCGGCACGCCGGCCATGATCGACGGCGCCGTGGTGGGTTTCACGGATGCGGGCTTGCCGATGGCCAGCGTCATTGCCTGCTGGAAACGCTCATCACTCGACAGCTTGCGACTGTTGTCCGCGGACAACTCGGCAACGATCGGCTCGCAATTGATGCTCTCGAGGCGCTCTCCTAACTCAAGCCACCGCCTGCGGCCGATATCTGGAGCCGGACCAATCGCGCTGACGAGCGCCAACGGTACCTGCCTCATGACGATCAGCATCTTCGACAGCGCGGCTTTATCGACGCCGAGCGCGGCCATGATGATATCCCTGCCGAAATCACGCTGCTCCAGCCGCAAGGCGAAAAGAGCCCGCTCGATATAGGATAGGTTCGTGCGCGCGCTGTTTTCCTGGCCCTGGCTGACGACGAGCTGGTCGTCGGTCAGCTGGCGGATGACGGCGCGCACCTTGATGCCGAGCTCTCTTGTCGCTGCCAATCGACGATGCCCGTAGGCGACCTGATAACGGCCCTTGGATTCCGGGTGCGGACGCACGAGGATCGGGACCTGCTGACCATGTTCGCGGATCTGTTCGACAAGCTGGCTGAGTTCGACGGGATCTATCTCGAGGCGGTCGGTAACGAAGGATCCGTCAACGAGATCCGGATCGAGGTCGACGATGGTTTGGCCTTCGGCCAATTGCCGCTCGAGATCGTTGGCCCGTTCCATCTTTTCAGTGATGTTGCCAAGCGTTCTGGTAATGCCACCCACGGGGCCGCCGCTTCTTGCCTGAGGCAGGAAGCCGGCTATCGGACGATTATCTTTTGTCGCAACGGACTCGACCCGCACCGTATTCGGAGCGGAAACTTCGATCAGGTTCTTGCGCGCCATCTATTTACTTCCTTCCCCACGTTGAACGGATATGCGTCTCGATCTCGCTGTTCACGAGATTGAGCGAATCCAATGCGCGATCGTAGGTACCCCTGGTGAACTGGGCTCTTTCGACTTCGTAGAGGGTTTGTTTCGTAACACCGGCATCGGCTACGGCGGTCGATTTGACCATTGCGTTGTGAAGCATGCGGTTGCCGAAAATAGCCTTCATGAAGCCGGTCATCTGGCTCTGTGGCCCGTCATTCGGCTCGAAGCGAGTAACGAGATAACGCATCCAGTCATAGCTGGTGCGACCCCCTGCTCTTTCGACCACGGTCATCAGCTCGCTGGTCATGGTCAGGAACTGCGACATCGACATGACGTCGAGCATCTGCGGATGAACGGTGATCAGAATCGACGTCGCGGCGCAAAGCGCTGACATAGTCAAAAAGCCGAGCTGTGGCGGGCAATCGATGACGACGACGTCGTAGAAGTTTTCGATTTCGGTCAAAGCTTCGCCGATGCGCGCGAAGAACATGGTTTCGGCCCGGCCAGCAGCCATCACTCGCGGCGTCTCATGCTCGAACTCCATGAGTTCGAGATTTCCGGGGATGAGATGCAGGTTCGGCGTATAGGTCGAGCGAACGATATCGGCAACCGGCCGTGGCTCGTCATAGCGAATGGCACCGTAGAGCGTCTCGCCCTCGCCAACGTCAAGCTCCGGCTGATGTCCAAACAAGGCGGACAAGGAAGCCTGCGGGTCAAGATCGACGGCGAGCACCCGATATCCCCGCAGCGCGAGATATTGCGCGAGATGGGCTGCCGTCGTCGTCTTACCGGAGCCGCCTTTGAAATTCATCACCGAGATGATCTGGAGCTTCTCGGATCCCCTTCTGCACGGCACGTATTTCGGGGTGCCGTTCCGCTCGTCGAGAACCCTACGGATCCGATCCATATCGTCGGCGGTGTAAAGCCGGCGTCCGTTCGAAAGCGGATCCGGTCCATGGCCTTCGGCCGCAATTTGGCGAAGGTAGCCTTCGCCAATGCCGATGAAGGCGGCGGCCTCCGCCGGCGAAAACATCCGCATCGTCTTTTGTGACTGGGGCGGGAAGAGTTTTGCCTGGTGTTGTTGGAGCTGATAAGACAGCTCTTGCGCATCTGTTGCCAGAAGCGTCGGAAGATGTTCTTGATCGTCCTGTAGCACGAGACTCGGTTGCATGATCGTTTTCCCAATTAACTGCGCAATTGTGACGGAATGCCGCTAAACTACGCAGTTACTATATGCTCCGATTCGCTACCGTTTTACAAATGCTTAAACAATTGGCGGTTTTTGGGTTTTTTTGCCCACAGGGTGCTTGGGAATCCGCGTCGGAGAGCTGTCGATTCGCCAGTAGTGGGGCGGGGAGATGGGGAGCGAAGATGCTACGGGTTTAGCTCCGAGGGTTGTCCGCGGACTACCGCGGCGGGGAGCGTGTCTGTTGGAGGGTTTGCTGCTCTCACCGGGCGGGATAGTCTCGTCGTACCTTGTGACATTATATTCGACCCGGCGCGTAGTCCGCGGACTACATTCGGGCTGGTCACTATGATCAGGGGCAATGCGCCCACACTTTCTCATCCGGCAAGAAGAGCTGGAAGCAAGCGACGATTCCGCGGCCGAGTGCTTTCCATCACTTGGTAAGCAAGGAGCCTTCGCCGCTTTACCGGGCGGCGCGGTCCGAGAGCTTGCGGCCGCCGAGCAGCGAAGCCCGGATCAGCTCCGCCTTGCTCAAAGCCGGTGGCGGCGGCGATTTGGGTTCATTCGCCGGCACGGGAGATTTGGCCTGCGTCTGCCGCAGCGCGGCAAGGCGCTCCTGCGCGGCGAGCCTGTCCTCGGGCGAAAGCGGCTCGATAGGATTGCCCGCCACGTCGTGGCGCATCGAGTCCGGCTGGGCGCAGGCGAAGTAATATCGCTTGGAATGGAGAAAGGCGCTGGTGGCCCGGCGGAGCGACATGACGGGCACGTCGGGCTTCAGAAGCGGCCGAATGTCATTCCAGAGACCGAGCGCGAAGGGGCGGATAACATCGCCGGGTTTGGATGGCAGGATATCGATACGGCGAACGAGAAGCGTGTTGATAGCTTCCGCCTTCTTGACGTCGAGCGCCGTTGCCACGATCGGCCCACGATTGGTCATCCAGGGTTCTTCCATGAAATCGTTCCTCTGCCTAGGAATCCATTACGAACTGATTGTGAAGTGATTTTGACGGAGCGGTAAAGAATCTGCCTTCGTTTGTCGGTAGCTTCGCCGGGCAGGCACTCAAATATGCGGGGACGACGGCTGCCGCAAGTTTTGGTTAACCAGATTTTTATGGTTGGCGGCTAGCCTGCGTTTGGCCGCGGAAGGTATTGAGTGCGCGGCACCCATTCTCATCCCCGATAATCAATCATCTGCATGGACCTTATTCAGCGATGCGGCTGCGCTGCAGAAGTTTCGTCGCGCCGCTGGTCTAAGTGGAGATCTAATATTCATTTCCGAAAGGAAGTGGTGACTACCGGGCTTGATGGAATTCCAAAGTTCCTGTGTTGGGCGCAATCTCTTTCATCGGTCACCTGCGATGATATTCCCAGAATGAGATTGTTTAGCGGGGGAGGGGCAGTCAACGCGGTTCCCCGGCTCTCAAGTTCAAACCGCGAGATTGCTCAATCCCATCCAAACTTCATTTCCGCAGCGACCGATCCGATGAGGTAGCCGAAAGGGAGGTTCATCAAGCCCTTCAGCCATGATGAACCGGCATTTCCGTTCCATCTGACGCAGGCGTTGCCTGCGCGCAAAGCTTGGTGGCAGGTGCCGTCTCAACTCATTCCTGAGAGCCCCGATATATTGGCGACATTGGCTCGGATGTTGCGAAGGCAGGCTTGGCGGACGCGCAATCTGGCTATACATACGCGGTCGCTGTCGGCGGTAGCCGCGCTCGAATAGATTGCCGTTTCTGAAGAGCTATCTTGAACATGGAAGCACCCATATTGCTGAGCGTTGCTTTTTCACTTTCGCTCGCGTCGAGCGCTTTGGCTTTTGATAGGGCAGCCTTCTTCGACGCAGCGCTGTGCAAGCCGCCCTACACGACGAAATCGGCAACGAAAATGTACAGCGAAGCCGAGAAGCCGGCGAACGCTGACACATCGCTCCTGACCGCGGCCGTCTATAAATTGCCCAAGGATCTTGGTCGCGAAGGTTTTGAGACAAGCGAGCTTGCCTTTGCCGGTGCGAGCTTTGGCGTGCCGATTGAGGGCTTGCGGGCCGATGACCTGGCCAAGACTTACCACTTGGAAAAGGACGGCCTTGGCAATCAATCTCCGTGGAACCGCAGCAAAGTCGTGCAGACGAGCGCTGACGAAGGATGATCGAGCGGTCACAGACATGGGAGTGATATCCCTGATCGCCCGCGAGTCAGCCGCCTTTTCAGGCAAAGCTCTTCTCGCCTGCGAATTCGTGAGCAGCGAGGATCTTGAGGCCATGAAGCAGTTGCAGGCGAAGTAAGCTCACTCTCTCAGCAACCAGTTCCGGCGATGATGATGAGGGCGCAATGCCATCTGCGCACCCTTCATCCCGAGGATTTTCAGGTTTTGATAGTTGTCCGCGGACAACTGCCGCGGCGCTAGGGAAAATCGACGGCAAAAGATATATTTTGGCGCCTGTACCGCTTACGGAAGCGAATGATCGAATAGCTTCATCATGGTTTGTTGTTTCTTGGATTTCAGAGAGATAGTCGCGTCAGAAAATGCCTCAACAGGCTAGTATTCCGGGTACGCGGAGCAAAATGGGTGGCCCGGGCGGAATTCTGCTTGATAAAGGATCTTGTGGGTCGTCGATAATACGGGATTGCTTTGGTGCTTTTCCGGAGCGACGATTTCCTTATGTGGAGGCATCGGGATGCACGGGATCACCCTTGACGGCTTGAGTGAAGCGGAACTGATCGAGCTGCACGATCAGGTCGTTGATCGACTGCATTTTCTGCATCAGCAAAAGACCACCCACGCGCTGCTCGAGCTGGCGATTGGTGAGCGCGTCATGTTCGAAGACAACAGCGGCCAGACGCAGGCGGGCATCGTGATCCGTCGGAACCGTAAGACAGTGACGGTGCACGCCGACAACGGCCGCCAGTGGAATGTTTCCCCGCAGCTGCTGCGGAAAGAAAGCCGGGTTGAAGAAACACGGTCCGGCAAGCTGGTGCCGTTTTCGAGAAAAGGCTGATCTCAGTTTGTCGCCAGGACAAGGTCAGCCAGCGGCGGTATTGTCGATCCGGCGGGGACAAGACCGAGGCGGTCACCAAGATAAGTGTAATATGAGATGCCGAGCTTCTGGCAGGTCTTCAGTAAGCCGAGCATGACGTCGCGAGCGATACGACCGTCAAGGCTCATCGTGCCACCGGAGATCTTTCGCTTGGTGACGAAGGTCCGCAGATCGTTCTCCGAGGCATTGGTATGCAGTGGAATCTCGGGATGTTCGAGGACTTTGAGAAGCTCCCGTCGCCGCCGATGCAAGCGCGCCAACAGCGTATCGAGGGCGTTATAGCCGGTGCGTAGGGTGAAGATGCGATCGAACCTGCGCCGGAAGGCATGGGCTGCCTGCGGTGATGGCTGTTGCTTCCAGACCTTGAGCGCCTTGTAGAAGCGCCAGACGAGGTCGCGAACCAGTGCGAGCGATCGAACCTCTTTCGCCTTTGCCGGCATCAGCTTTTGCAACAGGCGCTCGCAATGGATCCAACACAAAGCGTGATTGCCGACGCGGAACTGACCGGCATCGTCGGAGACAATGACCGTGTTGCCGAGCAGACCGTGATGGCGGATTGCGCCCCAACTGCCGGCTTCGGCGAGCAGGCGCATCAATTGTCGATCAAAGATGTCGATGCCTCTGCCGGTCAAATATTCCAGGAAGGCAACCTGGTCGGCAAAGATAATGGCGGATCTGCTCTGGAGCTTCTCCATGAGCGCCTGCTCGGCGCCCTGTGTCCGCAGCCAATTCATCGCCTCGTCATTGAGGATATAGTCCTGATGGCCCGCTTTCAGGATGGACAGGAAGTTGAGCCGCGATTTGGAAAAGCTGGTGCGGAAGGCGGAAAAGCGCTCGCCACCGATCTGGGTCGTGTAGGCGTTGCGCCTGACGTGGCGAGCACCAGTATCGTCGACAGTGATGAAGGGCGCCGAAACCAGTCCGGCACGCAGAACCGCACTGTCTTCCTCGACGAATGGCATAAGGTCTGTCGTGAGCAACCGCACAACCTGCCGTTTCGACGCGATCATCGCCAGCGATGACGCTGCGATCTCGACGCCGATGCTGTTGAGAATCTCGGTCAGCCTGGGCGTCGTGACCTGTCCCTGCGCATGGAGCGCCAGACATATCCGACGCAAATTGCGACCAAAGCCGCTGGCAACCCCGTCTGGCAAGGGAGCAGTGATCAGTTTGCCCTGGGGCGTCAGCCAGCGTTCCCGGCGATAGTTCACGAGCTCCGCCGACAGAACCAGATCGCGCACCAGGAAGTTCTTGTATCCTTTGAAGCGTGAGCCTTCGGGTACGTCGGCCTTCAGCGTCACGGTGCGGGTGATCCGGTTCTTGTCGCGCTTAGGGCCGCGGGGCGGCTTACCGGTTGTTCGATCATCCTTGGGATTGTCCTTGGCGGGATCTGTTGCCTTGTCCATACCTGATGGTCGAAACGGGGGACGCGGCGGCAGTTTCTTCAGCCGCGCGATCTCATCACGCAGTTGCTGGTTCTCGACCTTCAGGCGGACATTTTCCAACCGCAGTTCTGTATTGTCTTGGCGCAGGGCTTCGTTCTCAGATCGCAGCGCCGCGACGTCGGCCTTCAGCGCATTTAGCTCTTCGACAAACCCGCCGACGAGCCGGCGCATCGCCACCAGCGACAGCGTCTCAACATGCTCAACGGATGGCAGCGGCTTCTTCCCCATGGCGAGAAAGAATCATGATTTGCCCACTGGCGGAATCGCCCACCACCGCCTTTCGGATTCCAGGCAGATCTTTATGCACAGCTAACTAACTGCACGTTTTATCTTCCCGAAAACTCCACCGGCGCCACCCCTTTTGCTCCGCGTAC
>NZ_FMAH01000082.1 GCF_900094545.1 Martinezella miluonensis | reverse complement strand
TGGCGACTTCCGTCTGCTGCGCTCCGAATGAGCGCGCCCGCAACCTGTATCCGATGATCGATTGGTAGCGACCGATTGCGGTCTCGACCAGAGATCGTTTCCCGTAGCCGGTCGCAGCGTGCCACTTCATCCGGCCATCGGTGTTGATCGCCGCGATGTGGCGGTCTCGTTGGCTCGAGGGACCGGCGTCTGGCCGTTTCACCGCGTTCGCGCGTGGCGGAATGACCACCGTAGCACCGGCGCTATGCCAGGCCACGGCGTCATAAGTTGAACTGCCGTCATAGGCGCCGTCGGCCGTGAACTGTCCGATCGGCGCATCGATCTGGTCAAGCAACGCCTTCACCTGCGAGGCGTCGCCGGCATCTTGGTCGGTCATGACGTGGGCGATGATGTCGCCGCTGCCGGCATCCAGAGCCAGGTGCAATTTTCGCCAGTTCCGACGTGATTTGGCACCGTGCTTCTCCTCCAGCCACTGGCCCGCGCCGTAGATTTCCAACCCTGTGCTGTCGATGAGGACGTGGACATGTCCCTTTCCCGGAGCTTGGTGCTTTCGCCGCCTGTCCGGCAATCGCCGTTTGCTTGCCCGACGGCTCAGGGTCGTATGATCGGGAACGGCGAGATCCAGTCCCATCAGGGTCAGCACTGAAGTCAAAAAGCCCTCCGTCTGGCGCAGCCGCAGGCCGAACACCAGTCCCAGCGTCAGGGCAGTTTCAATCGCCAGATCGGAATAACGCGGCTGTCCACCGCGCGTTGTCCGCTTCGGCGCCTGCCAGGACGACAGCGCCTCTGGCGTCATCCAAAGCATCAGGCTGCCACGTCGGCGAAGACCAGCCTCGTACTCTGCCCAGTTCGTGACCTTGAACTTCATCTTGCCAATACGATGGCGGCGGGAGGCGTTGTGCTTGAAAGGCATGGTGGCGGAGACCGATTATTGAGCTGGCCACCGCACCTAACCCACCGCGATTAACGATCCGCGCACCAACGCCATGTGCCACCACTGCCTCTTCCTTCGTACCGGCCTTCAAGAAGTCAATCGCGCCGCTTCGATCCAGCACGCTCTGGCCGCCATGCTCCTCGGACAGGACGATGCAGTGGCGCTGACGCTAGCGGGATTTTCCATCGGCATGGACGGGCATGATCGAGCCGCGGCATTCACGGCATTTGAGGCCGCGCTTGATATCAGTCCTTCCTCGGCGTTGACCTACATCCTGGGCAGCGTCATTCTGGGATGGGGTGGAGAAGCCGAGCGGGCCATCGAATGGAGCGAGCGCGGCATGCGGCTCAGTCCATTCGACTCATGGGCTTTCGCCGCATTCGACGCCCAGGCAATGAGCCATCTGTTGCGTGGTCGCTATGACGAAGCGTGTCGCGCAGCTTACAAGTCCGTTCAGGCCAATCCGGCACATAGTATCACTTACGTGCAATTGGCGGCAGCCTTGGCCAAGCTTGGGCATCTGGACGAAGCGAGAGCGGCGGCAGCGCGCGTACTCGAGCTTCAGCCTGCCTTTCGCTACGGTCGTCAGTTTGCCGGCGTGAATTGTGCCCCTGCGCTCGCAGAAGCCATGGGTGGCGCGCTACGGGATGCAGGCTTGCTAGAGTAGACTGCCCTGGTGCCTGCATGGGGAAGCGGGGAGCAGGCCACGCGACCTACCGATAGCCACCACCTCGCTCAACATCGTCCAACGCGTCGGGGGGCCGGTGCTTACCACATTGTGTGCAGGTATCCTGGAATGGCGACTGAGTGTTTCTGGCTCTGGAGGCCCGACGGCGAACGCCTATGTTTGGGCGTTCCTGCTGCTGTGCGTCTTCCATGGGCTCACCCTCATCGCCACCTTGTTCCTGCCGCTTCGGATCGATGAAAGGTCGAGAAAACCAAGGTATAGGTGTGAGCGGCATCAGCCACAAAACATAAGAGCCGCCCCACGAGCCAACGGCGATCAACTGACGCCGTTGAATACGACCATCTTGTCGTCGGCCATTTCTTCCATCGTCCAGGGAATACCCCCAACACCATATCCCGACTGCCTACGCCCGGCAAAAGGCATCCAGTCAGTTCGAAAGGCCGTGTGGTCATTCACAAGCACGGCCGATGCGTCCAAGTGCCTTGCTGCATAAAGCGCAACTGCTATATCAGCGGAAAATACACTCGCTTGGAATGCGTAGGGCAGCGAGTTGGCAATTCGGATTGCCTCGGCAACCTTGCTATAGCCGTAGACGCAAGTGAGCGGCCCGAAGACTTCAAGTCGCGACACCTTGGCATTCGCCGGTGGATCGAGCAGGACGGAAGGCAGAAGCGTAGTCTCGGACAGCCGCCCGCCGCCGAATTGCCTTGCTCCCATATCAGTCGCTTCCTTGATCCAACTTGCCACACGTTCGGTCTCGCGCGGCAGGATCAGCGGCCCGACCTCTGTCTCTTTTAGTGTGGGGTCCCCGGTACGGAGGCTTACGACCTTTGCGGCCAGTGCATCCGTGAAGGTCGCTAAAATGTCGTCGTGCACGAAAAGGCGTTGCACCGACACGCAGACCTGCCCAGAGTGGTAGTATCCACCTTTGACTATCGTGCCGACGATCGCATCAATGCTTGCACTACGGTCGACGATGACGGGAGCAGCTCCACCGTGCTCTAGCGCGCATCTCGTACCTGGAGGCAGCTTGCTCTTCAGATACCAGCCGACCTTCGCAGAGCCGATGAAGCTCAAGAAGGCGACGCGCTGATCCGTGGCAAAGCTCTCGGCAAGCTCATTGTCCTTGGTAATAAACGTTTGGCACCAGCGCTCGTCCAATCCAGCTTCCCAGAACAGCTTGACGATCTCGATGCAGGAAATCGGAGTGGTTGCCGCCGGCTTGACAATGACCGGACAGCCGACGGCCACCGCAGGCGCGATCTGGTGGATGATGAGATTAAGCGGATGGTTGAACGCCGATATTGCCGCCACGACACCGATCGGCTCCTTGGTCGTGAAAGCCCATCGGTTCATGCTCGCGGCAGTGAGGCCCATCGGGATCTCTGTGCCGCCAAAATTGCGAAGCTCGTCCGCGGCGTTGACGAGGCCATCGATCCCACGCGTCACCTCGATTATCGCATCCGTCAGGGGCTTGCCACCCTCGCGGGCAATCATCATCGCAAAGCGGTCTCGGTTCTCCGAGAGAAGCTTAGACACCCTTCTGAGGATTGCCATCCTGCGATGCGCTGGTAGCCAGCCATCACGATCGGCAAAGGCCCTCGCAGCGACGTCAAGCTTATGCTCGAGTGCTGCGGCATCGTCTGCCGGAATTTCTGCAATCAGTTCTCGGTCGAATGCCTGATAAACCTTCAGCGTAAGCGTCATCTCAGTCCTCCAGAATGGCGGGGAGCCGTTCGCGCAGCTCCTTGACCAACACGCGCTCGTTTTCCGAGTAATCGACAGGGATATTTACGAGGTGAACACCACCTCCGGAAAAGGCATCTTCGAGAGATTGCTTGAACTGGCTGATGTCGTCGACCCTTGTTCCCTTGGCGCCATAAGATTCAGCATACTTGACGAAGTCCGGATTGCCGAATGTCATCCCGAAATCTGGGAATTCGTCCACCGCCTGTTTCCAGCGGATCATGCCGTAGGCATCGTCCTCGATGACGAGAATGACGAGGTTCAGTTTCAACCGGACTGCCGTTTCGATCTCTTGCGAGTTCATCATGAAACCGCCGTCCCCACAAACCGCCATGACACGCCTTTCTGGATAAAGCATCGAGGCGACCATGGCCGACGGGAGCCCGGCACCCATTGTTGCAAGAGCATTGTCGAGCAGCAGCGTGTTTGCCATGCGCGTCCGATAGTTCCGTGCAAACCAGATTTTGTACATCCCGTTGTCGAGCGCGAGAATGCCGTCATGAGGCATGACCTCCCGGATGTCATGGACCAGCCGCTGCGGCGTAAGGCGTTCTTCCGTCGCCCGAACCGCGATGCGCTCGAGGATGCGCTCCCTGAGATGAAGAAGAGCCTGAGCGTTCGGCAGCTTGTCTTCGAGGCGATCCGCCAGCGCCCTCAGTGACGGGCCGATGTCGCCGATAACCTCCGATTGCGGGAAATAGACCTGCTCGACGGTCGCAGGCTGATAGCCAACATGGACAACGTTCGGACCGCCCTTGCCCATGATGAATGGCGGCTTCTCGATCGTGTCATGGCCGATGGTGATGATGAGATCGGCCTGTTCGATCGCCTCGTGGACATAGTCTCGTTCCGATAGCGCGGCAGTCCCCATATAGAGTTCCGTTCCGCCCGGAACCGTTCCTTTTCCCATCTGCGTCGTAAAGAACGGGATGCCGGTGCGAATGACAAACTGTGCAATGTCCGACGTCGAGCGAGGACGTGAAGCTGCAGCCCCGAGCATCAGCAGCGGGCGTTTCGCCGCTGTGACGAGCGCTGCTGCGCGATCGAGGGCAGCGTCACTTGCGATCGGCAGTTCCAGCTGATGCGGAGCGATCAGGGCGACGGGTTCGCACTCCTCGGCTGCGATGTCCTCCGGAAGCTCAAGATGAACCGGCCCCGGCCTTTCCTCCTGTGCGATCCGGAACGCTTCCCGGACCATTGTCGGGATCATCTGCGGCGAGATGATCTGCCTGGTAAGCTTGGTGAGCGGCTTCATTGATGCCACGACGTCGACCACCTGGAACCGGGCCTGCCGGGACGAAAGTATCCCCTTCTGTCCGGTGATCATCACCATTGGCATGGCTCCGAGCAGCGCGTATGCCGCACCCGTCGAAAGGTTCAAGGCACCCGGCCCGAGCGTCGTCAGGCAAACGCCCGGCTTGCCGGTCAGCCGGCCGTAGGTAGCGGCCATGAATGCGGCCGCCTGCTCATGCCGGGTCAGCACCAGCTGAATGGACGATTTGCGGATCGACTCGACGACATCGAGGTTCTCTTCGCCGGGGATGCCGAAGATGCGGTCGACGCCCTCATTTTCGAGCGCGGCGACGAGGAGATCAGAGCCTTTTGTCATTATGGATGCCTCTGTTGTTTGCCATGCCGATCGATAGGCGCGATCGCGATCGAGCGAGTGCACCGTCAAACATAGGCGTCATCGCGATCCGATCCAATCGCACGTTGATGCATATATTGCAGATGAGGTATGTTTAATCGACCGATCGAACAGTATCGGCGATGCAGCATCGTTACGGATGCCCTCTCCTATTGCCCGATAACTGCGCGTATGATCGCCG
Source organism: Martinezella miluonensis (assembly GCF_900094545.1). GTDB lineage: Bacteria > Pseudomonadota > Alphaproteobacteria > Rhizobiales > Rhizobiaceae > Rhizobium > Rhizobium miluonense. The sequence continues at coordinate 5,605 of NZ_FMAH01000082.1, read as the reverse complement.
CTGACGAGGACTGTCCGATATTGCGAACAAGCGATTGACGATCAGCTCGTCACTTTGAATGGTCATTGCCGACTCTGTCGGGCAAATAAAGAGCGGATCCGGTCAACCCAGCGCCTTTGCTTGGCCCGGAAATTTTATCCGCATGGATCAAGCTAGAATTCGAGTTATAAGTTCGGTGAGCGAGTCAAACTCGCCAAACAATTGAAGAGGAACTATCATGCCTACCGGTACCGTTAAATTCTTCAATGAAGACAAAGGTTTTGGCTTCATTACGCCCGAAAGCGGGGGAGCGGATGTGTTCGTTCACGTCTCCGCCTTGCAGCGAGGTGGTTCGCTCCGAGAAGGCGAGAAGGTCAGCTACGAGCTGGGCCAGGACCGCAAGACCGGAAAGTCCAAGGCCGAAAACGTCAGCGTACTCTGATCGTATCAGCTAGGAAATCTGCCGTAGATTGAGCCCGTTTCACAATCGGAACAGGCTCAATCAATCCCACGATCTTGAGTGGGATCGAACTCGAGGTTCGTTGCATCCTGGACGACGTTAACCTTTGAAACTGCTTTGTTTATCCCTGCCTCCGGAGTTGAAGAAAACCGCTCTTGACTCAATCCTAAATGAGAACATAATAAGAACAAATTGCCGGAGCGTAGCACCGGCCGCGCAGTTCCATATCGACGAAACGACAGTTGGAACTCCCCTGGCTGCAGGGGAGTGAATAGCCCGGAGTTTCGTAGACGCCCTCGGGTTAGATTTTCTGCAGCCTCTCGAACTCGACGGGGGACAGCATCCCGTTCCTGTCGGGTTTGCGTTTTGGATTGTAGAACATCTCGATGTAATCGAACACGTCCTGGCGTGCTTCATCGCGTGAGCGGTAGACCCTGCGGCGTATCCGTTCACGCTTCAGAAGATTGAAAAAGCTTTCAGCCACGGCATTGTCATGGCAGTTGCCACGTCGGCTCATCGAATGAACCAGATTGTGGTGCTTGAGGAACGAAGACCAATCCATGCTGGTGAACTGCGAGCCCTGGTCCGAATGGATCAGCACCTTGTCCTTCGGCTTGCGCCGCCACACGGCCATGAGCAGGACCTGCAACACGACGTCTGTGGTCTGGCGGCTCTGCATTGCCCAGCCGATGACCCGCCGAGAATAGAGATCGATGACGACGACGAGATAGGCGAAGCCCTCGCAGGTCCGGATGCAGGTGATGTCCGCGACCCAGGCCTTGTCCGGAGCCGCCACGTCGAATTGCCGGTCGAGGGTGTTGTCGATAACGACGGAAGGCCTGCCGCCATAGATGCCAGGACGGCGCTTGTAGCCGATCTGTGCCCTGATTCCGGCAAGGCGGGTCAGACGCGCAACCCGGTTCGGGCAGCATATCTCGCCCTGATCGAGAAGGTCATCATGCAGCTTTCGATAGCCGTAGACCTTGCCGCCTTCCTCCCACGCCTTCAGGAGCAGATCAGTCTGTCGTTTGTCCTCGTTGGCCCGCCTGCTCAACGGGTTCTTCAGCCAGGCATAAAATCCACTCGGATGAACGCGCAAAAGACGGCACATCGTCCGCACCGAGAACTGCAAACGATGCAGTGCAATGAACGCGTACTTCACTTTGCATCCCCGGCGAAATACGCGGCCGCTTTTTTAGGATGTCTTGCTCCTCGGTAACGCGAGCCAACTCCTTCTTCAGCCGCCTGATCTCTTCGGCCTCGTCGTTGCCCTTGGCATTCGAGGTCGCAAACTTCTTCTTCCATTCGTACAGAGAATGCGCACTCTCCACGAGCCGCTGCGAAACCTCCGCGACCGGATAGCCCCGCTCGGTAATCTGACGCACGGCGTCGCGTTTAAAATCTTCGCTGAAATTCGACTTACTCATAATGCTCTTCTTGCCTCAATTTAGGAAAGAAGGCGTCTACAAATCTCGGGGCTATTCACTCCTTGCACCGCTTCAAAGCCCGTTCGGGCGACGTTCATAAACTTGACCACAACGCTCGGACGGCCTGGAACCTTTGCTGCAGGTAAAGGTTAATTCTCAAGGGAGTACCCCAATGAGCAACCATCTCAACAAACCGAGCCCAGATCTCAGAACGACGCCTGCACCCCAGCAGCCTTGGATGTCATGGATCACTATTCTTGTGATTATTGTGGTCGCGGCTCTTACCTGGAGCTTCTGGCCGCACGCCAGCACCACATATTCTAACGTCGCAGCCCAGACGACTACACAGCGGTCGACCACTACAACGCAGCCTGCGACTGCACCCGCTCAGCAATAGCGAGGGTCTACCGGGATGAGGATAAACCTATGGCCAAACATGACAAACCGCCTACATCGAGCACATCGGATGCAAAGCATGCTCGCAAGAGCAATGCTGCGGCATATGAGCGTGGCGCAGACGCCGGTAAACAAAAGTACCCGGAAGAAGGTAACCCCTATCCTGAAGGCAGTCGCGCCGCCAAGTCGTTTGAACACGGACAGCTAGACGCCCAAAAGGTCAGAAGCAGCGACAAACCGCCGGGACGATAGGTGACGACCGGCCAAAATCTCCGCTTTCGCCGGCGGCAGGAGCATGGCTTCGTCGTCACTGTCGTCCTCATTCATCAGATCCTTCAATGTCTCGTGCTCGTTATCCTCCTCTAGTTCATCTTCATCGGAGGCTTGCAGCCGATGCCGCATTGCTGCGCCCTCCGCGCGGCCTTCCTCCTCCCAGATTTCGTATGTCCGGCGGCGGATCTGCTCGTGTTTGTCAGCCGCCATCATCCCTCCTCACCCAATCGGGTTCTCTGCCAATCCTTCATGGCTTGATAGTAACTCGACATTCCGGGCTTTGTTCTGCGGACCGTCGCCAATTGCGAAGCCTTCAAATCCGACGTAAGCGCCGACCGCCAGCACGCATATTTGAATGGTTCAATTCGAATGAACCTCCTACTGTAAATGCATACGATTTCAATGCGTCAATCGGCTACTGCGTCTCAGTGCGGAACCAAGGATGATCTCGGTCGTTCTTCCGTTGCAACAACCCACGGAGGCTGAGATGCTCTATTATGCGCTCGTATTTCTCGTCGTAGCCCTGATAGCAGGCGCGCTGGGGTTCGGCGGCATCGCAGGTGCGTCGGCGTCTATCGCTCAAATCCTGTTCTTCATCTTCCTCATACTGTTCGTCGTATCACTCGTTATGCGGCTGGCTAGGCGGTGAACGCCGGCGGGCGTTGGAATGAAGGAAAACCACGTGACCGTGACTTATGATGTTGAAAAGCACGATAGCGGATATCCGCGCCAAAGCAGTGGATCTTGACGCCGCTCTTTCCATCGACAATACCGGAGGAAGCTGTCAAGAACTTTGGGAAGTAAGTGCCTATGAAGCGGCCAGGTCAGCCCGCGGAACTGGCCACCGCGTAGTTGATGCTGGCCGATCCTCTATCCAGCTATGTCTCGGGAGCCACGATTGCAGCGACTGGCGGCAAGCCCATCCTTCGACGCCAGCGACGCAAGGAATCTTTTATGAATTTCAAGAAAATCAGCGAGGTAGACGGGCAGAAAACCTAGGTCGTCGTGCTCGATGCCAACGAAGAAGCTTACCACACGCTCACAACATTTGCGACGGAACAAGGAAGGATTGATAACAGCTTCGTTCTCCGCCATCGGCGCTTTCGAAAATCCAAGGCAATCCTTTCAGGAGTTACACCGTGGTCAAGAAAACCACTGCGGCATCGCCGGCACGGAAACCTGCAACTGCGACCATCTGTGGCACCGCGGATGGATACAGAAGACTCTCTGTCTGAGGCTCCGACGACGGAGACACAACGCACACTCGTCAAGTCGCCTCCGCAATCGCGTCCCTGACCCGATGCCGCCACAATGTTGGTGTAGGAATTAAGAACGCACGAGTACGTTACCCGTCAATGATGAGAGCGGTTGTCGCGCCGAGGCACGTTCAATACTCCCCGTCAGCGATTTCGAACAGCCGCAGTCGAGCCTTCGCCCTGCGCGTGACTTCTATGGAAACGAATTAGAACAACCTGATTTGCCAGTTCCAACACCGTTGCACCCCTACTATCGAAGCCATCGACGGCTCGCGATACGCTGCGCCTCCCCCTGAAAGATTAGGGCAGATCGATTAGACATCAGCTTATAAAAGCAATCAGGGGCATTTCCTGATGGATTGGAGATTCTTATGAACAAACAACGCATTGCCCTTAACATTACGCGTGTGGCAACGTCGAGGCAGCACATGCTGGATCGATACAAACAGCACCTTCAAGCTGCTGCTTTGAAAAGCTCTGCTGGGGATCGCATCGGCGCGGAGAATGATTATCAGCACGCCGAACACTTCTTCCGCTGCGCTGCCGAAGAGAACGATGCTCATCGATTATGAACGCGATGACGCTGGCCGACCACGCCGGCGGCGAAACTGAGAAAGCTTGGCTCAAGATTCTCTCGAACTATTGCAAGCATGTCATAGGCCGAAGCCTGTACGAACTGGCTGTAACACTGATCCCGTTTGTGTTCTTTTGGGCGGCAGCCTGGGCCGCCTTGCATTTTGGCTACTGGCTCGGCCTGATCTTTATCATTCCTGCGGCCGGTTTCCTTTTGCGGTTGCTCATGCTGCGGCATGATTGCGGCCATGGCTCGTTCTTGGGAGTGTGGCGATTGGTTGACTGGACTGGTCGTGTGATCAGCGTCCTTACCTTGACGCTCTGTGATTACTGGCGCCGCGCCCATGCGGAACATCATGCTTCAGCCGGCGATCTCGATGAAAGGGGCGTCGGCGACACCACTACCCTCACCGTGGCGGAGTATCGTGCGCTTACGGGCAGAGGAAAAGTCGGCTATCGCCTGTACAGGCATCCCTTGGTGATGTTCGGTATCGGCTCCGCATTCCTTTTTCTGTTCAAGCAGAGATTGCCTTTCGGCATGATGCGAGTCGGAGCGACTGCCGCAGATTTCAACGATGGCGACCAACGCCATGATCGTAATTTTGGCGACAGATATGTGAATATCAAAGTCCAGCTAGCTGCATAACCGAACTGTGCTCCTGCCTGCGAATAGGCCGCTATTCCGCTCGGGTCATCGTCCGAGGCACCGGCTACCAGACCTGGCCCAAGGATTTCCAAGATTCGTGGTTTTGAAGGTTCCACGACAGCGCCTTTGTCGCCCATTTGATAACCGATCATAGCTGCCTCCCAGCAGAAGCCGGAACTAGGACAATTTGTCGGTCGCGGTGCCACAATGAAGCGTGCGACATGCGTGTTTGTTCCAGAAAGCTGTGGTCGGTTAAAGAGAATGCAACTGCAGAAATTTGGATCACGGATTGGAGTGAACCCCTGGGGCTGGACCAGCGATGCGCGTCAAACTAAGCCGCCTGCTGGGCGAGTTGGGTTTCAAATTCTGCTGGCGATCGATAGCCAAGGGCTGAGTGCAACCGCCTGGCATTGTAGATCTCCTCGATGAACCTGGGCAAGCGGTCAGCCACGTCCGCGAAGGTCTCGTAGCCAGCGGGGTAGATATCTTCCACTTTCAAGGTCTTCATGAAGCTCTCTGCCTGCGCATTATGATAAGGGTTGCCGACGGCGCTCATGGAACCCTGTAGACCAGCGGCATCGAGCGCCCGTCGATA
>NZ_FMAH01000032.1 GCF_900094545.1 Martinezella miluonensis | reverse complement strand
TTAATTCCATCACGCTGCTTATTGTTGGGCGTGGCGGCCGGTCAGGGCAACCCTCGTTGTGATTCTGCGAGCCTGAAACGGCAACACGCGCCATGTGAGACAGAGGAAGGCCCGAGACGAACCACGGTCCTGCGGTATTCAACCCGCGCATCAGAGTCTGATCAACCGTCGTCTCAATGCCGCCGCGTCCTGCAATAGGCAGCATATTTGTCCCTCGTCGACGCTGAAAAAGGCGACGCGAAAAACCTATGCCCAAACTCTTGAAAACGGACATGAGAATCAAAAACCTCCGGCCAAAGCCAGAGGTTTGTCAGCAGTCTGAGGCTCCGGAAACGGAGCCTTTTTATCACGGCAACGGCAGGGAAGCCGGGGATCTCTGAGCTTTTAGGGTAACCGAGAAACCAGTGCTGGCCGCACCACCGGCCCTTCGCTTTGGCTCAGGGCGTTCGTCGCTGCAATCGACCCACTGGGTCGATTGCTCCGGCTTTGCCGGACCGCTCCTCACCCCTGCTGAGGCTTGCCTCGGGCGGCGATTAGCGGGATAGCTTCGGAATAGCTGACGCAGGCGACATCCTGCTTGTGGCAGACATCGCTGACGAAGCGGTCGAGCGCACGCCAATAGGCGCCGTCATTCATCTCGACGAAATGGAAGCCGAGCTGCAGTGGAATGCGCTCGCCGTCATATTGCTTGTCGAAGGCCGCTTCGAAGGCGTCGAAGGTGCGGTCTTCATAGGTCTTGGCGTTGGCCTTGTCCTCGGCGCCCTTGGAATGGCGGACATAGAGATTGTAGTCCATGCCAATGACCTGGCGATGCTCGGGGCCTTCGGGGATCAATGGCAGGCCGAAGCGATAGATGCCGTCGACCATTTGTGGCAGGGCGGGCCCCTTCGTCACCAGGCTTGCATCATACTGGAAGCCCATCTCCATTTCTGCCGGCATCAGGCCGTCGCTGACGGAAAGGTAGGGGGCGCGAAAGCCCTTGACGTCATGCGTGGCGAAATCTTCCCAGCCCTGCGGCTCCTTGTCGGCCACGCCGACATTCTTCCAGGCATCACGAAGGGCTGTGCGGGCGTTCACGAACTCCTGTTTCCAGTCGCCCGCGCTCCAGCCTTTGCCGTCGAAATGGCCGCAAGCGTGGCTGGAAATATCGTGTCCTTCCAGATGGGCGCCCCATATATTGGCGATGCGGGTGCGCACATCGTCTTCGCTCTTGGCGAAGCCGACATTGGACTTGCCAGCGCGTTGCATCGGCCCCTGATAGGCCTTGGCTTGCGCCTTGTTCATCAGGAAAGTGCAGGACAGGAAATAGGTGAAATGCGCGCCGTTGCGCGAAGCGATCTCGCGGCTCTTGGTCCAGAGCGCATTGTCATGCGCGCCGTCGAAGGAAATCATGACAAGTTGCTTGGGTTTTTCATCGGCCTGGGCGATGGCAGGCAGGGCGAGGGAAAACGCAAGTGAGAGGCAGGAAGTTAAGCGAAACATGGGCACCGATATTGCTTGATCGAGCATGCCTTGCCAAAGATCATCCGGCGATCTTGGACGGCACGCCCCGGGGTCGTTTCCTTCCTTTCGCGCAAATGCGGCGAAGCTGCGGTGAAGCTGGCAATTTCTTGCGGCTGCCGATAAGGATATTGCTACACGTAGGGGATTTCATCCATGTCATTGCTCGTTCTCGGTATTGTTCTTTTTCTTGGCATCCATTTGATCCGCGTTGTCGCACCCGGATTTCGAACCTCTTTGATCGTAGGCCTCGGCGAAGCCGGCTGGAAGATCGCCTATTCGATCGTAAGCATCGTCGCGCTGGTCGTCCTGATCTACGGCTTTGGACAGGCACGGGACATGACGCCGATCTGGTCACCGCCGTTCTGGATGAGCCACATCACCATTCTGCTGATGCTGTTTGCGCTGATCTGTCTGGCTGCCTCGCTGCTTCCGGCGGGGCACATCGCGGTCAGAACGAAGCATCCGATGGTGCTTTCGGTGAAAATCTGGGCGCTGGCGCACCTTCTGTCGAATGGCGATCGCGCTGCTATCCTGCTCTTTGCGGCCTTTCTCGCCTGGGGCGTGATCCTGCGCATTTCGCTGAAGCGGCGTGAGCGCGCCGGCGAGATCACCCTGCGTCCGTTCGTTTCGGCGACATACGATCTCTATGCGATCGTTATCGGCGCCGTCGCCTGGGCCCTGATCATTTGGAAGCTTCATGCGTGGATTATCGGGGTTTCGCCGCTGGTTATGTGACGATTTCTGCCATTCCCCCTTACAACGGCCGCAAAATGGAGTAGAAGGCCCCACTGACGCTAGAGCCGGATGATTTCAGGTCGCATCGACCAGAAATCTGGATCCGCTCTGGAATTTAAGAGATAGAGTATAATGTCGCCCGAAAACCGCTGACGATTTTCGGCGTCATGCTCTAAGCTTTTTGGAACTATTTGGCCTGGGCCGGAGACGAGAATGGCATTCAATGACGACAGCTTCATCCGTGAGGTGAACGAGGAACTGCGTTCGGACCAGTTGCGGTTCGTATGGCGCCGTTTTGGCCGGCTCATCATTGGGGGAGCCGTGCTCATCGTTCTCGGTACGGCAGCCTTTAGCGGCTATCGCTATTGGTCAGGAAACCAGGCCGGTGCCGGTGGCGATCAGTTCCTCGCTGCCTTGACGCTGGCCGATCAGGGCAAGACGGATGATGCGCTTGCCGCGTTGGGCACGATCGAAAAGAGCGGCCCGGGTTCCTATCCTTTGCTTGCACGTCTGCGCGCGGCCACGCTGCAGGCGCAGAAGGGTGACAAGGCCGGTGCGATTGCCGTCTTCTCCGCCGTCGGCAAGCAGACGGATGTTCCGGTCGTCGTTCGCGACGCGGCACGCCTGCGCGCAGCTTACATGCTCGTCGATACCGGCACTTATGATCAGGTTGCGGCCGAAGCCCAGGAACTGGCCGTGCCGGCGAATGCTTTCCGCCATTCGGCGCGTGACGTTCTGGGTCTTGCCGCCTACAAGGCCGGCGATTTCGCCAAGGCCCGGCAGTGGTTCCAGGCGATCGTCGACGATCCGCAGAGCCCGCGCAATGTCGCCAATCGTGCGCAGATGCTGCTTGATCTCATCACCGCATCCGGCAAGGCTCCGGTCGCAAAAGGCTGAAGGATCGCCAAATGAGCTTCACGGTCGCGATCGTCGGTCGCCCGAATGTCGGCAAGTCTACGCTGTTCAACCGTCTGGTTGGCAAGAAGCTGGCGCTCGTCGACGATACGCCGGGCGTCACACGTGACCGCCGCCCCGGCGACGCCAAGCTGATCGATCTTCGCTTCCGCATCGTCGATACGGCCGGTCTTGAAGAGGCCCAGGATGAATCCCTTCAGGGCCGCATGCGCGCCCAGACGGAAGCGGCGATCGACGAGGCCGATCTGACGCTGTTCGTCGTCGATGCCAAGACGGGGCTGACCCATGTCGACAAGACGCTGGCCGAAATGTTGCGCAAGCACGGTCGGCCCGTCGTACTCGTCGCCAATAAGTCCGAGGCGCGCGGTTCCGATAGCGGCTTCTACGATGCTTATACGCTCGGCCTTGGCGAGCCTTGCCCGATTTCGGCCGAGCACGGCCAGGGCATGATGGATCTGCGCGACGCGATCATCGACGCGATCGGCCATGAACGCGCCTTCCCGGAGGCGGACGACGAGGCGGAGATCAATGTTTCCATCCCGCGTCCCGCTGCCGGCGAAGATGGCGAGGAGACCGACGAAGAACCCGCCTATGACGACACGCGGCCGCTGCGCGTCGCCATCGTCGGTCGCCCGAATGCCGGCAAGTCGACGCTCATCAATCGCTTCCTCGGTGAGGACAGGCTGCTGACTGGCCCCGAAGCCGGGATCACGCGCGATTCGATCTCCGTGGACTGGAGCTGGCGCGGGCGCACCATAAAGATGTTCGACACCGCCGGCATGCGTCGCAAGGCGAAGGTCACGGAAAAGCTCGAGAAGCTCTCCGTTGCCGATGCGCTGCGTGCCATCCGCTTCGCCGAAACCGTCGTCATCGTCTTCGATGCGACCATTCCCTTCGAGAAGCAGGATCTTCAGATCGTCGATCTCGTAATCCGTGAAGGCCGCGCCGCCGTGCTCGCCTTCAACAAGTGGGACATGATCGAGGACCGTCAAGCCGTGCTTGCCGATTTGCGCGAGAAGACCGACCGGCTCTTGCCGCAGGCGCGCGGCATCCGCGCCATACCGATTGCCGGGCAGACCGGCGAGGGGCTCGACCGCCTGATGCAGGCGATCGTCGATACCGACAAGGTCTGGAACAAGCGCGTGTCGACCGCGCGCCTCAACCGTTGGCTCGAAACGCAGCAGGTCCAGCATCCGCCACCGGCCGTTTCCGGCCGCCGCATCAAGCTCAAGTATATGACGCAGGTGAAGGCGCGGCCTCCGGCCTTCATGATTTCCTGCACGCGCTCTGACGCCCTGCCGGATTCCTATGTACGCTATCTGATCAACGGCCTGCGCGCAGATTTCTCCATACCCGGCGTGCCGATCCGCATCCATTTCCGTTCGTCGGAAAATCCCTTCGAGAACAAGAAGAAGCGGACCTGATGCACTCCCCCGCCCAAGGGCGGGTTTGATCAGGCCGCGTTCTTGCTCAATGCAGCGCGCAATGTGGTGATCTCCGCCTTCAATCGCGTCAGTTCCTCGACGGTATGGTCCGAGGCATCGAGAATGCAGGCGGGAATGCTTGCGGCCTTCTTCTTTAGGGCCACGCCTTCGCCGGTCAGATGGATCAGCACCTGACGCTCGTCTTCCTTGCTGCGGATGCGCTGGATGAATCCTGCCGCTTCCAGGCGCTTCAGCAGCGGTGTCAGAGTGCTCGATTCAAGGAAGAGCTTTTCGCCAATACCGCCCACGGTCTGTCCGTCCTCCTCCCACAGCGTCACCATGACGAGATATTGCGGGTAGGTCAGATTCAATGCGTCGAGCATGGGTTTGTACAGTCGATTCATCGCATGGTTCGCCGAATAGAGGGCGAAGCAGATGAAGGTGTCCAATTTCAGCGGGTCGTCCGCCATTTCCAATACTCCCTAGGAGATTATCTAAATCGTGCGATAAATAATTGTACGCCAAAAAGCGTGCGGCGGCTACGGGTTTCTTGCGCTTTTTGGGAGAGCCAATTTTCGGCGGCCACTCGGCTGAACGCTGCGGATGCCATCGAGACTTTCGTGTCGAAGGCATCGCAGGTCACGCGACATGCTCTAACCAGCACCGGCGTCTGAGCGCGCTGCTATCCAATAGCTGGAGAAAATAGGTGTCAAGAAATCAATATCGAGTCTTGCCCGGCTACAGGCTTACCGCATGCGTCTGCTTTCGGCCGCGATGATTGGCAACGCGGACATTGCCGATGAATTGCGTGGTGGCGGCTTCCCAGGAATAGTTAAGGGCGACACTACGCGCGGCTTCGCGGGAGCAGGAGAGGGCGGCAACGCAGGCTTTTGCCAAATCTGTATCCACCACACCGGCTTTCGCGTTGCCGTGAAGAATATCGGCCGGGCCGGTAACAGGATAAGCGGCGACCGGGACGCCGCTCGCCAGCGCCTCCAGGATCGCATTGCCGAACGTATCGGTCTTCGACGGAAAGACGAAGACGTCGGCCTGGGAATAGGCGTGTGCCAACTCCTCGCCGAACTTGGCGCCCAGAAAATGCACGTCCGGGTAAAGCTTCTGCAACTCTGCGCGTGCCGGCCCGTCGCCAACGACGACTTTTGATCCCGGCAGGTCGAGATCGAGGAAAGCCGGCAGATTCTTCTCAAGCGCCACACGACCGACAGTCATGAAGATAGGGCGCGGCAGGCCGAAGGGATTGTCTTCCAGAGGGTAGGGTCGGAAAAGTGTCGAATCAATGCCGCGGCTCCAGGAGAGCAGATTGCGGATGCCTCTCTGCTTGAGCTCATCGGCGAGGCTGGGAGTGGCCACCATGCAGCCATAGCCGGCATTGTGGAACCATTTGACGAAGGCATAGAGCCAGCTTTCCGGTATGGGCAGGCGCGCTGCGACATATTCAGGAAACCGTGTGTGGTAGCTGGTCGAGAAGGGCATTCCGTTTCGGATGCACCAGCGGCGCGCAGTGAGCCCAAGGGGGCCTTCCGTGGCTATATGGATATAAGTCGGGCGCGCCGCCTCGATCTTGGCTGCCACCTTGCGATAGGAGGCGATCGAAAGCCGGATTTCCGGATAAGTCGGGCAGGGAATGTTGCGGAAACCGTCCGGCGTGATCATGGACACTTCCACGCCCCGGCGTATCAGCTCACGATTGGTGTTCTCGATGGAGCGGACGACGCCGTTGACCTGCGGATGCCATGCATCGCTGACGATGAGCAACCGCTCCGGTATCGCGATAGGCGTCGCCGCCTGCGCCCAAATATTGTCTTCGATGTCCGACAAGCGTTGCAACATGCCCAAAACAGCCCATCCGCACCGCATCCTCATGATGACGGTGCCAGCGATTGCGGTGCTTCAAACATGATTCCCGCGCCCGCTCTATTGTGGGGGGTGTCCATGATGGAATTATTACAGTGCCGATCAGGCGATCTTCAGCTTCTTGGGCGAGACGAGCGCGCCGTGTTCCTGAATGACTTTCGCGGCGATTTCGGCGGCAAAAGCGGCGGCGGCGAGCGGATCGCCATGTTGCAGATAGTGGGCGAGAAATCCGCCGTTGAAGCTGTCGCCGGCGCTGGTGGTGTCGACGACCTTGTTCACCTTGACGGCGGGGACAAGCGTTTCGTCTGCGCCAGATCCGATCGTCGCGCCTTCGGGGCCGTTCTTGACGACGACCATATTGGCTCCGTACTGGTGGTAGCGACGGATGGTGCTGGAGATGGAATCGTCGCCGAAATGCGCAGCCTCGTCATCGAAACTCGGCATGACAAGGGTCGAGGCGCGGGCGCCGTCGGCGATCAGGGTATGCATCGCGTCGAGGCTGGACCACAGGCGAGGGCGCAGATTGGGATCGAAGGCGACGAGCTTGCCGACCGCCTTGGCACGGCGAAGTTCGGCCAGCAGCGTATAGGCATCCTCGCGCGGCAGGATCGCCAGGGTGATGCCCGAAAAATAAAGCACGTCTGAGGCTTCGATCGCCGCGCGCAACGCGTCGCCGTCGGCTGCGAGCTGACGGGCGGCAGAGCTGTCGCGCCAATAGCTGAAGGAGCGCTCGCCATTCTTCAGATTGATCATATAGAGGCCGGGCGTCTTGCCGCGAAGGCGGCGGATGCTTGCCGTGCCGATGCCGGCCGAGCTCATGAAGCTTGCCATCTCATTGGACATGGCGTCGTCGCCAAGCGCGGTGAAATAGTCGATCGACCAGTCGGCGGGCAGGCAGGCGCGGGCATACCAGGCGGTATTGAAGGTGTCGCCGGCAAAGCCCTTGCGCAGATGGCCGTCATTGGCCTGCGACAGTTCCACCATGCATTCGCCGATCGATAGGAAACGTCCGCCCAAGTCTTCCTCCTGCACTTTGCCTTGCTGCTGCATACGCGCAAGCAGCTGCTTGGGCAAGGTGGGCGGCAGTCGTCGCCGCCCACTTTTGAAGCCCTAGAGCGGTTCACCTTCTCACGGATTCCCTGAACCGCTCTATCTCTTTTGTCTTTCGCAATTTCGGACGGAAACAGCTGTGCGCTTTTCCTGGAATTGCTCTACGGCCTATCCATATGGTAGCAGGCCGCCGTCTGGCCGGGGCGCACCTGCTGGGTCGGCGGCATCTTCGTGCGGCAGATATCCGTCGCCTTCCAGCAGCGGGGCGAGAAGACGCAGCCCGGTGGTGGGTTGAGCGGCGAAGGCGGATCTCCCTGCAGGCGGATGCGCTCGCGGTTCCGTGCCAGCTTCGGGTCCGGGATAGGGGCCGCAGAGAACAATGCCTGGGTATAGGGATGAGCCGGATGGTCGAAGACCGTCGCGGCATCGCCGGCTTCCACGACCTTGCCGAGATAGAGCACGAGCACATCGTCGGAGATCAGGCGCACGACCGAAAGGTCGTGGCTGATGAAGATCAGCGTCAGGCCGAACTCCTTGCGCAGGCGGCGCAGAAGCGTGATGACCTGGCCCTGGATCGAGACATCGAGCGCGGAGACCGGCTCGTCGCAGATGATGAGCTTCGGCCGGGTGATGACCGCCCGCGCAATGCCGATACGCTGCGCCTGCCCGCCCGAGAACTCATGCGGGTAGCGGTTGATCATCTCGGGAACGAGACCAACTGCCGACATGATCTCGCGGACACGATCCTGCCGCTGTGCGCGGGTCAGTTTCGGTTCGAAGACGGTAAGCGGCTCGGCGATGATGTCGCCGACGGTCATACGCGGATCGAGCGAGGCGATCGGGTCCTGGAAGATGATCTGCATGTCGCGACGTGCGGCACGCATCTCCTCCTCAGTGAGATCCAGAAGGTTGCTGCCCTGCCAGAGGATGCGGCCTTTCTGCGCCTTGATCAGCCGCAGGATGGAGCGGCCGAGCGTGGACTTGCCGCAACCGGACTCGCCGACGATGCCGAGCGTGCGGCCGGTCTTCAGCTCGAAGCTGACGTCGTTGACCGCCGTCAGAACCAATGGCGGCTTGAAGAAGGATTTCGACGGTAGTTCGAATTCGGTGGTCAGATGTTCGACCTTCAGAAGCGTTTGTTCAGCCATGGACGAGGCTCCGTTCCTGATCAGCCGAAAGGGGGTGGAAGCAAGCTGCGCAGCGACGTGCCGCGAGCTGGCTTAGCGGCGGCGCCGCGTCGAGGCAGTCGTCCTCCACATGGGCACAGCGCGGCGAGAAGGCGCAGCCGCGCGGCAGGTGCATCAGGTTCGGCGGTCGGCCGGGGATGACGGCGAGATCGTCGACATCCTGATCAGGGCGGGGGATCGAGGCGTGCAGCGCCGCCGTGTAGGGGTGCGCCGGATCCTCAAACAGTTCCTCGACCGGGGCTTCCTCAACGATGCGGCCCGCATACATGACGGCGACGCGGTCGGCGAGACCGGCCACGACGCCGAGGTCATGGGTGATCATGACAAGCGCCGTGTGCATTTCCGCCGTCAGCTCGTTGAAAAGATCGAGGATTTGCGCCTGGATCGTCACGTCGAGCGCAGTGGTCGGCTCGTCGGCAATGAGAAGCTTCGGTTTGGTGAGCAACGCCATGGCGATGACGATGCGCTGGCGCATGCCGCCCGAGAGTTCGTGCGGGTAGAGGTTGAAGCGGCGCGTCGGGTCAGGAATGCCGACACGCTTCAACATATCCAGCGCAGCCGATGACGCCGCGCGTGCCGTAAGGCCACCATGAACCTCGAGCTGCTCCGTCAGCTGTCGCGATATGCGCAGGGACGGATTAAGCGCCGTCATCGGGTCCTGGAAGACCATGGCCATGTCCTTGCCGCGGACATGGTCGAGTTCGCGCGGTTTCAGCGTCAACAGGTCCTTGCCGTCGAGCAGCGCCTGGCCGCTGGTGCGGCCGTTCTTGGCGAGCAGGCCCATCAGGCCGAGGAAGGTCTGGCTTTTGCCGGAACCGGATTCGCCGACCACGGCAATACGCTCGCCACGGCCGATCTTGAGGTTCATCTTTGAGACCGCCGCCACTTCGCCTTCCGGCGTACGGAAGGTGATGGAGTAGTCTTTGAGTTCGAGAAGTGTGTCTGTCATGTCAGCGATCCTTCGGATCGAAAGCGTCGCGCAGACCGTCGCCGATGAAGAGCAGGCTCATCAGCAGCGCGACCAGGAATCCGGCCGGGAAGAGCAGTAGCCAGGGTGTCGTCTCCATGCCGGCCGAGCCTTCCGCAATCAGCGTGCCGAGCGATGTCAGCGGCTCCTGTACGCCGAAGCCGAGATAGGAAAGGAAGCTTTCCGTGGCGATGATTTCCGGAATGGTCAGCGTCGCATAAATGACCACCGGACCGACGAGGTTCGGCACGATGTGCTTCAGGATGATCTTGAACGACCTTTGTCCGGACGCTCGCGCAGCTTCGATGAATTCCCGCTGCTTGATCGACAAGGTCTGGCCGCGCACGATGCGGGCCATGGTCAACCATTCGAGCGCGCCGATCGCTGCGAACAGCAGATAGACGTTACGGCCGAAGATCACCATCAGCAGGATGACGAACAGGACGTAGGGCAAGGCGTACATGATATCGACGAAGCGCATCATGACGGCATCGATACGACCGCCGAAATAGCCGGCGACAGCGCCGTACAACACGCCGATAACCACCGAGACGAGCGTTGCTACGAGCGCGACGGTGAGCGAGACGCGGGTGCCGTAGAGCGTGCGCGCCAGCAGGTCACGACCGTTGCCGTCGGTGCCGAAGTAGTGGCCGGCAGCGAAGTCCGGAGCGCCACGGAAGGACGTCCAGTCAGGATCCTCATAGTTGAAGGGAAGGAAGCTGGGGCCGAAAATAGCGATCAGCACCAATGACGCCAGCACGATCAGCGAAAGTGCGGCGGCCTTGTTGCGCAGGAGGCGACGCATCGCATCGCCGGTCAGGGACCGTCCTTTGGGTGCAAGCCCTTCTGCCGAAAGCAATTCTGCTTCCAGCAGTTCTCTCTTGGCGGAATTGAGGATCATCGCATTCTCACTTTCGGGTCGAGCCAGGCATAGGCGATGTCGACCAGCAGATTGAGGACCACGATCAGGACCATGTAGAAAATGACCGTGCCGAGGACCATGCCGTAGTCACGGTTCAGCGCCGCGCCGACGAAGTAGCGGCCGACGCCGGGGAGGCCGAAAATGCTTTCGACGACCAGCGAACCGGTGAGCAGATAGCTTGCCGCCGGTCCAAGATAGGAGACGACCGGCATCATGGCTGGTTTCAATGCGTGCCGCATCACGGTGAGCCGTGGGCCGATACCCTTGGCCTTGGCGGTGCGGATGAAGTTCTGGCCCATCACCTCGATCATCGAACCGCGCATCAGACGCGAGATGCGGGCCGCATGTGGGAGTGTCAGGACGATGATGGGCAGGATCAGGAACCGGATCGAGCCGTCGCCCCAGCCGCCGACCGGCAGCCAGCCGAGCGTGTTGCCGAAGACGAGCTGAAGGATCGGCGCGATCAGGAAGCTCGGCATCACTAAGCCGATGAGGAGCCCGCCACCCAGCCAATAGTCGGCCGCGCGGTTTTGGTAGAGCGCCCCGAGACAGCCTATGAACACGCCGACGATGGTTGCGAGCACGAAGGCAGAGCCGCCGATGGTCAGCGTATAGGGAAAGCCGGACATGATCTGTTGGGTGACGGTGAAATCCTGATTGGCGAAAGAGGGGCCAAGGTCGCCCTTCATGACATCGCCGACATAGATCAGGTATTGCTCAACCAGGGGCTTATCGAGATTGTAGTGAGCCGCGAGGTTGGCTTTGACTTCCGGCGGCAATGGCCTTTCGCCATCGAAGGGGCCGCCGGGAGCGAGACGCAAAATGAAAAAGCATACTGTTACGGCAATCCACATGACTGGGATTGTCGACAGCAGACGACGGAGAGCATAGCCAAACATGATTTTAGACGCCTCCCTCCCGCTTTTGCCCGGGAGGGAGGCTGTTCCCAATTATTCTTTGATCGACAGCCAGCGCGTGCGGTGGATGTCTTGAATGTTGTCGACGAAGCCCTGGACCTTCGGGGCGACGATGTTCTGGGAAACGTAGTAGTAGATCGGGATCGCGGCGCTATCGTCAAGGGCCAGTTGTTCGGCCTGCTTGTAGATCTCGGCGCGCTTCTTCAGATCGGTCTGCTCATTGCCCTGAGTGATCAGTGCATCGTATTTCGGATTGCTCCAGCGGCCGTAATTCATGTCGACGCCGGTCGAGAGCAGGCTGAGGAAGTTGATCGGGTCGTTGTAGTCGGCGAGCCAGCCGGCACGACCGATCTCCACTTCGCCGCGCTTCATTCCATCGTAGTGCACCTTGGTTTCGGTGTTGTAGAGTTCAACATCGACGCCGAGCGGCTTCCACATGGCAGCGATCGCGACTGCAATGCGCTTGTGGTTGTCGTTGGTGTTGTAGCGAAGCTGTGCTTTCAGCGGATGATCGGGGCCGAAGCCTGCTTCCTTCAGCAGCTTCTTGGCCTCTTCGACCTTCTGCTTGTAAGGCTCATCCTTCCAGCTCACATAGGCCGGCTCGCCGTAATTGGCCGTACCCGGCGGTACCCAGGAATACATCGGCAACTCGCCGGTACCGAGGATCTTCGGACCGATGACCTCGCGATTGACGGCCATGGAGAGAGCCTGACGAACGCGCTTGTCGTTGAAGGGCGGCTTGGTGGCGTTCAGGACGTAATAATAGGTGCCAAGGAACGGCACGACATGCGCCTGGCCGGGAAGGTTCTTCTGGAGCCATTCATACTGATCAGCGGGGAACGAGGTGACGACATCGAATTCGCCGGCGCGATAGCGCTTCAGCGCGGCCGCCTGATCTTCCAGCGTGTAGAAGTTCACCTTGTCGATCTTCACGTCCTTGGCGTCATAATACTGATCGTTCTTGACGTTGGCGACATGCGAGCCCGGCACCCACTCCACCGGCTTATAGGCGCCATTGGTGACGATGTTCTCGATCTTGACCCATTGGTCGCCCTTGGCCTCGACGACATGCTTTGGCAGCGGATAGGCCGTGTAGTGCATCAAGGCGTTGAGGAAGTAAGGCGTCGGGTTCTCGAGCGTGATTTCCAGCGTCTTGTCGTCGATTGCCTTGACGCCGAGCTGGGTCAGATCCTTGATCTCGCCCTTGTTGATCTTTTCCGCGTTCTTGATCGTGTATTGCAGGTAGGCGTACTGGGCGGCAGTCTTCGGATCCATCAGGCGCTGAAACGCAAAGACGAAATCCTGGGCGGTGACCGGGTGGCCGTCGGACCACTTGATGCCGTCGCGCAGCTTGAAGGTATAGACCTTCTGATCAGGGGAAATGGTCCAGCTCGCAGCCTGGCCCGGAATGGGGTTGTCCTTGGGATCCTCAGTCACCAGACCTTCGAAAATATCGCCGTCGATGCGGTTTTCCCAATCGCCGGAAATCTTTTGCGGGTCGAGCGAAGTCGGGTCGCCGCCATTGTGGATATTGAGGGTCGCGGCATGTGCGGAGAAGCTCAATACCGTGCTGACGAGAGCCGTCGCTAGAAATTTTCTGGCGATATGAGTCATATGTTTTCCCACCTTTCTGGAGTTATTGTCCCTGATTTTACAGGGGTATTTTTGATCCCTAAGGCGACCTGTCCTTGCAGGTCAGTGGCGGAAGTTATCCGAAGCCGCGTCGCATTCAAGCCCAAAAGAGACGGACATGATCCAGGTGCGAACTTCCATGTTGATAAATCTCTAAAATTGATAGCGCGAATTTACACGCTCGCCAGTAGCATTCGGGTCAGTCACCGATTGCGGCTTGCTGCCTGCGTCCGAGTATGCAAACTGAGAGGCCTTGTGCGATATCGAGGCGGCTTGATGAAATCGACGAATAAAGCGGCGCAAGCCGATTGGTGGCGCGGGGCGGTAATCTATCAGGTCTACCCGCGGTCGTTTCAAGACACGGATGCCAACGGGCTAGGCGACATAAAGGGGATTACCCGACGCCTGCCTCACATTGCCGCACTCGGAGTCGATGCGATCTGGCTGGCGCCTTTCTTCACTTCGCCGATGGCCGATATGGGCTATGACGTCGCCGATTATTGCGATGTCGATCCGATTTTCGGCACGCTGGCCGATTTCGATGAGATGATGGCGGCAGCGCACGAGCTGGGGCTGAAGGTCATTATCGACCAGGTGATTTCGCACACGTCGGATCGGCATCCCTGGTTCGTGGAGAGCCGGGCAAGTCGCGACAATGCCAAGGCGGATTGGTACGTCTGGGCCGATCCGAAGCCGGATGGCACGGCGCCGAACAATTGGCTGTCGATTTTCGGCGGGCCTGGCTGGGAATGGGATGGCGTGCGTCGGCAATATTACCAGCACAACTTCCTGACGTCGCAGCCCGACCTGAATTTCCATCATCCCGAGGTTCAGGATGCCGTGCTGGCGGCCGTGAAATTCTGGCTCGACCGGGGCGTGGACGGCTTCCGCCTGGACACTGTCAACTACTATTTCTGCGATAAGGAGTTGCGGGACAATCCGGCGGCTCTTGTCGCGACGAGCGGGCTCGATGCGCCCGAGAGCAACCCTTACGGGATGCAGAACCATCTCTACGACAAGACGCAGCCGGAGAATATCGGCTTCCTCAAGCGGTTCCGAGCGTTGCTCGATCAATACGAAAACCGCGCGACCGTCGGCGAAGTGGGCGACGGCGCGCGCTCGTTGCAGACGGTTGCGGCCTATACCAGCGGCGGCGACAAGCTGCATATGTGCTATACGTTCGACCTGCTGGGCCCCGATTTTACGCCGGCGCACTTCCGCCGCTGCGTCAGCGATTTCCAGGACAATGTCGTCGACGGCTGGGTCTGCTGGGCTTTCTCCAACCATGACGTCCAGCGCCATGTCAGCCGCTTTGCTGAGAGCGAGGAAGAGCAGCCGCGCGTCGCAAAACTCGCTATTTCGCTGCTCTCCACCCTGCGCGGCTCGATTTGCCTGTATCAGGGCGAGGAGCTCGGGCTGCCCGAGGCGGAGCTTGCCTTTGAGGATCTGCGCGATCCCTACGGCATTCGCTTCTGGCCGGCTTTCAAGGGGCGTGACGGATGCCGCACGCCGATGCCGTGGGAGGCCAGCCGCGCCCATGCGGGCTTTACGACCGCCGACAAGTCATGGCTGCCGGT
The DNA here is from genome assembly GCF_900094545.1 of Martinezella miluonensis. Taxonomy (GTDB): domain Bacteria; phylum Pseudomonadota; class Alphaproteobacteria; order Rhizobiales; family Rhizobiaceae; genus Rhizobium; species Rhizobium miluonense. Next base: position 69,067 of record NZ_FMAH01000032.1, on the reverse strand, counting down.
TCCCTATCAGCATGCGGCGCTTGCGGTCGACAAGCAGGAGGCGGACGAGGATTCGGTGCTGCATCACTATCGGGAGACACTGGCCTTCCGTGCAGAGCATGCAGCGCTGCGTGATGGCGACATGACTTTCCTCGATACCGAGGAGGATGTCCTTGCCTTCACACGCTCCAAGGATGGCGAGACGGTGCTATTCGTCTTCAATCTGTCCCGCAAGCCGGTGAAGGTCGCTTTGCCCAAGGATCTCAAGCTGGGCAAGACGATCGCCATGCCGGGGTTCACCACCGCCGACGCAGGATCGACGGTGGCGCTTGCCGCACTGGATGTTTATTGCGGCAAACTCGCCTGATCAGCCGATCAGCATGAACTTGTCGACGTCGACAAGACCTCTGTCCGATATCTTCAGATGCGGGATGACGGGCAGGGGCAGGAAGGCGAGCTGCAGGAAGGGCTCTTCCAGAGTCGCACCGAGGGCATAGGCAGCCTGGCGCAGATGATGCAGCGTGTCGCGCACGCTTTCATAGGGCTCCAAGCTCATCAGGCCGGCTATGGGCAGGGCGATCTCGCCGGTGATGACGCCATCTTCGACGACGACGAAGCCGCCATTGATTTCGCTCAGCCGATTGGCGGCAAGCGCCATATCGTCCTCGTTGACGCCGACGACGCAGATATTGTGGCTATCATGGCCGACGGTCGAGGCGATCGCGCCCTTCTTCAGCCCGAAACCCTGGACGAAGCCGTTGGCGTGGTTGCCGTTCTTGCCGTGCCGCTCGATGACGGCGACCTTGATGACATCGTTGCCGAGGTCGATATCGGTCTGGTTGCCCTTGGTTGGCAGGCGATAGCGGCGATGTTCGGTAATGATCTTGCCGGGCGTCGCGCCGATAACGGAGCATTCGCCTTCTGTCACCGGCACGCCGAAATCGGCGGCATTGATCGGGCGCGCCTTGACGCTGTCGAGACCGACCGGGGCGACGGAATTGCGGGTCGCGAAGAGCTCTGCCGTCACGTGCCTTCCTGCGGAAAAGACGATCTCGGCCTTGCAATTCTCCAGGCTGTCAATGACGACGAGATCCGCGCGCCAGCCGGGCGCCACCAGGCCGCGATCCCGCAGGCCGAAGGCGCGGGCGGCCGAGATGGAGGCAGCGCGATAGATCGCTAAGGGCTCCACGCCATGCGCGACTGCCGTGCGGATCATGTAATCGAGATGGCCCTGCTCGGCGATATCGAGCGGGTTGCGGTCGTCGGTGCAGAGCGCGAGATGGGGCGACAGGCGCTCGGTAATGATCGGCATCAGCGCATGCAGATCCTTGGAGACGGAGCCTTCGCGCACCAGCACATGCATGCCCTTGCGGATCTTCTCCAGCGCTTCCTCGGCGGTCGTCGATTCATGCTCCGTGCGGATGCCGGCTGAGAGATAGCCGTTGAGATCGTTGCCGCGTAGCAGCGGGGCATGGCCGTCGATATGGCCACCCTGGAAAGCTTCGAGCTTCGCCATGCAGACGGGATCCTTGTGGACCACGCCGGGGAAATTCATGAACTCGGCAAGGCCGATTACTTGCGGATGGTTGCGGAATGGCAAGAGCGTTTCGATCGGCAGATCGGCGCCGGAGGTTTCCAGATGCGTTGCCGGCACGCAGGAGGAGAGCTGGACGCGGATGTCCATGATCGTTTCGAGGGAGGAATCCAAAAAATACTGAATGCCTTCGGTGCCCAGCACGTTGGCGATCTCATGCGGATCGCAGATGACCGTCGTGACGCCATAGGGCAGGACGCAGCGGTCGAATTCGAGCGGCGTCACCAAAGAGGATTCGATGTGAAGATGGGTGTCGATGAAGCCGGGCACGACGATGCGGCCGGAGATGTCGATCTCCCGGCGCCCTTGATAGTCGCCGCAAGTGCCGACGATGCGGTCGCCGCAAATGGCGATATCCGAGGCGACCAGCTCCCCCGTCACCAGATCGAAGAACCGGCCGTTCTTCAGCACGATATCCGCAGGCTCGCGGCCGACGCCCTGGTCGATGTAGCGTTCGAGTTTGGTGGTCATCTTCGTCCCTCGCATATGGATCGCCCCTCATGCCGGCTCTTCTGCTGATGCAAAAGAAGGCGTGAGGGGCGCAGATGTGTTCGAGCTTATGCCTTAGATATTATTCTGCAAGATCTCGCGGAGTTTGCCGAACAGCTCGTCGATGTGATGTTTCTCGATGATCAGCGGCGGCGAGAGTGCGATGATGTCGCCGGTGGTGCGGATCAGCAAGCCTTTCTCGTGGGCCTTGAGGAAGGCTGTGAAGGCGCGCTTGGTCGGTTCGCCGGCGATGGGGTCGAGCTCGATGGCGCCGATCAGGCCGGTGTTTCTGATGTCGATGACGTTCGGGCAATCCTTGAGTGAATGCAGGGCATCGGCCCAGTAGTCTGAAAGGTCGGCTGCGCGGGTGAGCAGGCCTTCTTCCTTGTAGGTGTCGAGTGTTGCAAGTGCTGCGGCCGACGCGATCGGGTTGCCGGAATAGGTGTAGCCGTGGAAGAACTCGATCATGTGCTCGGGGCCTTGCATGAAGGCATCATGAATTTCCGAGGTGACGAAGACCGCACCCATTGGAATGACGCCGTTGGTCAGGCCCTTGGCGGTGGTGATCATGTCCGGCTTGACGTCGTAATATTGAGCGGCAAAGGGGGTGCCGAGGCGGCCGAAGCCGGTGATGACTTCGTCGAAGATCAGGAGGATGCCGTGCTTGGTGCAGATTTCGCGCAGCTTCTGCAGGTAGCCTTTCGGCGGAATGAGGACGCCGGTGGAGCCGGCAACCGGCTCGACGATGACGGCCGCGATGGTCGAGGCGTCATGCAGCGTGACGATGCGCTCCAGTTCGCTGGCGATATCGCCGCCATGCTCGGGCTCGCCGCGCGTGAAGGCATTCTTGCCGGGTAGGTGCGTGTGCGGCATGTGATCGACGCCGGCCAGCAGCGTGCCGAACATTTTGCGGTTCGAGACGATGCCGCCGACGGAGATGCCGCCGAAGTTGACGCCGTGGTAACCGCGCTCGCGGCCGATGAGGCGGAAGCGTGAGCCGTTGCCCTTCACGCGGTGATAGGCAAGCGCGATCTTGAGGGCCGTCTCGACCGATTCAGAACCGGAATTGGTGTAGAGGACGTGGTCCAGCCCTTCGGGGGCGATATCGACCAGCCGGTTCGCCAGCTCGAAGGCCTTCGGGTGGCCGAGCTGAAAGGCAGGAGCGTAGTCGAGCTCGCCGGCCTGCTGGCCAATGGCTTCGGTTATCTTCGGGCGGCAATGTCCTGCGTTCACGCACCACAGTCCCGCAGTTCCATCCAGTACCTGACGACCGTCATGGGTGGTGTAGTACATGTCCTTGGCGCTGACGAAGAGGCGCGGTTCCTTCTTGAACTGACGGTTGGCCGTAAACGGCATCCAGAAGGCGCGCAAATCGTTGGGGGTGGCATTCAAACGGTCCGACATGCTGTTCTCCAATGGCCATTCGGGGGCCATTTCCCGTCCGCGGCGCAGCGTCGCGCGATTATATTTACTGCCTGGTCAAATTATCAGCCGGCCTTTTGGCGTCAAGGCAAAGATGGCATCGGGGAGGGGGGCGCCATGAAAGGCCGCGTCTGCTTGGGCGGCTGATCGGACTTGATCCCGGTAAGAGCAGCCCGTCCGCAGCTGGTACCGAGATACAAATGAAAAAGCCGGCAAATCACTGATTTGCCGGCCGAAGCAGTTAAACGTGTGGTGATGAAAGAAAGTCGATCTTCCGGGGTAGAAAGTGTCCCGGCAAGATCGTTCGCCGGCAAAGCTGGGGGCTTGTTGAAGCCTTAGGCAGCCGATCTACTTTTTTCAGGTTCACAATAAATGTCTTCCAGCGTTTCGAGAACCCGGATGACCGATTCCGACGTGCTGGAGTAGTAAATCGTTTGAGCATCACGGCGCGTCTTCACCAGCTTCTGAGCGCGAAGCTTCGAAAGGTGCTGGGAAAGTGCCGATTGGCTCAGTCCGACTTGATTGGCCAAAACGCCAACAGGAACCTCGCCTTTAACAAGACTGCAAAGAATCAAAAGACGCTTTGGGTTCGCCATTGCAGATAATAATGCCGCCGCAACATTAGAGTGTTCGGCTAAATTTCTTGTCTTCATGTTTTAAACTTCCCAGTGCGGAGCGCACATCAGAAATTGTGCTATCGCTATGCCGGTACCAAACCGATATTGAACAATACCAATAGGAGCCGAAGATTGTATATACCTAAATTTAAGGTATCGGGTATGCTGTTTTAGGCATGTACGTATGACAGTCAAGCGATGTCATAAAGGGCGGCCGAGACTCGTTTCAGGACACCAATTAACCCAAAATAGGTCGGTTATGATCGCTTATCGATCATAAATCGGCCCCCTTTCAGGGTAGTTGGATAGAAACATACCAATAATGGTCGCCACTACCTCCGGCTGCTCGGCTACTAATTCTCGCACTATTGTATGGTCTTATTGCAACAGAAATTTTTTCAGCTTAGAGAATCACTAAGTCCTCCGCGGACAGAATATAGGCCCTTCCAAAGCCGCCATTCAGGCTGGCATCGAGCGGAACGAGGCGGAAAAAGCAAAAATCCGGAAAGTCGATATAGAGCTTAGACTTCGGGTGACGTTCGAGGAACAGCTCGCGAGTGCGAGCATGGGCATCGCCTTGCCGGTCGACACGTTCGGCGCTGCAGCGCACGGTCAAGCGGGGATGGGCGAGGGGATCGCCCTTGCCGGGTTCGCCGAATAGCGCCGAAGCGCGCGGGTCTTTCACCAAGGCCTTCGTATGAGAGGAAAGGCCTGACACGAGAATGACGGGTGCGCCGTCGGTATCCATGGCCGTCAGAACGCGGCTGACGGACGGAAATCCGGTCTCGGGGTCGATGACGGCCAGCGCTGCGTGCGCGGCCGTATGCATGAGGTTGCGCGCTTGGTTGCGCGCATCCTCGTCCGTTTCCCTGATTACCGATGGTTTATCGGTCATTGACTGCTCCATGAATTGAGGAGCAGTCGCGAACGGCTACTCCCTTCGCCGGTGGCTGGTGAGACCAGCCACGACGTCTTGTGCAGAGATCGTTCCGATAATCGTGCCGTTGTCAACAACGCCGATATTGCCCGGCTGGCGGGTGAGGGCGTCGAGGATATCGACGAGCGGCGTGGCGGCGGTTGCCGTGGCGGTAACGGAACCGCCATTGGCCGAGTGCCCGACGCCCTGCTGCATGACGTCGCGCGCCGTCAGCATGCTGATCGGGTTCATGTGCTGTACGAAATCCGCCACGTACTGATCGGCCGGGTTCTTGACGATCTCCTGCGGCGTTCCACACTGGATGATGTGGCCGCTTTCCATGATGGCAATGCGGTTGCCGATGCGGAAGGCCTCGTCTAGATCGTGGCTGACGAAGAGGATCGTGCGCTTCAGGCGGCGCTGGAATTCAAGCAGTTCGTCCTGAAGGCGGGTACGGATCAATGGGTCGAGCGCGGAGAACGGCTCGTCCATCAGCAGGATCGGGGCGCCGGTCGCAAAAGCGCGCGCAAGGCCGACGCGCTGCTGCATGCCGCCCGAAAGCTCGTTGACCTTGCGATTGGCCCATTGCGTGAGGTTGACGAGTTCGAGCTGTTCGCCGACGCGTTTCTTGCGCTCGGCTTCCGGAACGCCGGCAAGCTCAAGGCCGAAGCCGACATTGTCGGCGACGGTGCGCCACGGCAGCAGCGCGAACTGCTGGAACACCATCGAGACCGTGTGCATACGCAGATCGCGCAGTGTCTTGGGATTGCAGGCATAGGGATTGACGGGGCCGTTCTTGGTATTGACGACGACCTCGCCCCGCACGACAGGGGCGAGGCCGTTGACGGCGCGCAGCAGCGTCGATTTTCCCGAGCCGGAGAGGCCCATGAGGACGAGGATTTCACCTTCCTCGATCTCCAGCGAAGCGTTGGCGACGCCAAGCACCATGCCTGTGGACTTGCCGATTTCGTCACGCGACTTGCCGCCGTCGACGAGTTTCAGTGCGGCATCGGGGCGATCGCCGAAAATGATGCTGACATTGTTGAATGCGACAGCGGTGGTCATGAGCGATCTCCTTCGCCGGGGGCGCGGAACATACGGTCGAGAATGATCGCCAGGATGACGATGCAGGCACCAGAGTCGAAGCTCTTGGCAACGTTGACGCTATTCAGCGCGCGCAGAACCGGCACGCCGAGGCCGGGAGCTCCGACGAGTGCGGCGATGGATACCATCGAGAGCGACAGCATGATGGTCTGCGTCAGACCTGCCATGATCTGCGGCATAGCGAAGGGCAGCTCCACCTTGCGCAGCACCTGCCGTGGCGTGGCGCCGAACGATTCCGCTGCTTCCACCAGAGAAGGAGGCGTGGAGATGATGCCGAGACGGGTCATGCGGATCGGGGCGGGGATGGCGAAGACGACCGTCGCAACGAGGCCGGGCACCATGCCGAGGCCGAGCAGGATCATGGCCGGCACCAGGTAGACGAAGGTCGGAATGGTCTGCATCAGGTCGAGGATCGGCCGCATGAAGGCGAAGAGCCAGGGCCGACGGGCGGCAGCGATGCCGAGCGGCACGCCGACAAGCATGCTCACGAAGGTCGAGGCCAGCACCAGCGCCAGCGTCTCGGTTGTTTCCTTCCAATAACCCTGGTTGATCGTGATGAGCAGGCCGATGAAGGTGAGGGCCGTGACCCCGGCGCTTCGGCGCATCCAGTAGGCAACGGCGGCAAAAACGACGACGACGATCAGCGGATGCGGCGCCTGCAGAAGGAACAGCAACGCGTTGATGACATGTGCGACGACGAAGGAAAGGCCGTCGAAGAACCATGTGACGTTGGTCGTCAGCCAGTCCACGACAGCTTTGGCCCATGGCCCGATGGGGAGGCGGTAATCGGTTAACCAGTTCACGTCTTTGCCCACGATTGGGGGCGGCTATTCCGATGGTATCGTATATTCCGGAAAGCGCCGCCGAAGAATAACGGTCTGTCACGCCATACGGACCGTTGTCCTAGGGATGGCGCGACGCGAAGGAAGCAGTCCGTTCACGGAAGAGAAAGGGGCGGTTTGGCCGCCCCTCAATCAACCGACGTTATTACAAGCCAAGCTTGGACTTGACCGCCGCCAGGCCATCGCCGCCATCCTTGGTGGTGACGCCGGCGAGCCAGGGAGTAACAGCTGCCGGATTGGCTTTCAGCCATTCCTTTGCGGCCACTTCCGGATCCTTGCCGTCGTTCAGGATCTTGCCCATGATTTCGTTTTCCATCGGCAGCGAGAAGACGAGATTCTTGACGAAGGTGCCGACATTCGGGCACTGCTGCAGGTAGCCGGCCCGGACGTTGGTATAGACGGTCGCGCCGCCGAAATTCGGTCCGAAGACGTCATCGCCGCCGGTCAGATAGGTCATCTTGTAGGTGGTGTTCATCGGATGCGGCGCCCAGCCGAGGAAAATGATCGGCTTGCCTTCCTTGTCGGCGCGGGAGACCTGCGCCAGCATGCCCTGCTCCGAGGATTCGACTACTTCGAAGCCCTTCAGGCTGAAGGTGTTCTTGTCGACCATGTCGATAACAAGGCGGTTGCCGTCATTGCCCGGCTCGATGCCGTAGATCTTGCCGTCTAGATCATCCTTGTGGGCGGCGATATCCTTGAAGTCCTTGATGCCGAGCGCGGCACCCTTTTCATTGGTCGCCAGCGTGTACTTGGCGCCTTCGAGATTGGCGCGGACGGTTTCGACCGATTTGTCTGCGGCGAACGGCTTGATGTTCTCGGCCATGGAGGGCATCCAGTTGCCGAGGAATACGTCGATGTCCTTGTTCTTAAGAGACTGATAGGTCACCGGCACGGCAAGCACCTTGACGTCGGTGTCGTAGCCGAGGGCCTTCAGAAGAGTAGAGGCCGTCGCGGTGGTGGAGGTAATATCGGTCCAGCCCACATCAGCAAAATGTACGGTGCTACAGCTCGCTGCCTCGGCTGCCGAAGCAGCGGTGGCACCCAGTGTCAGGGCCGAAAGAGCTGAAGCGAAAGCGACTGCGGTAAGGGTCATTTTTATCATTGCGTGACTCCCAGTGTAACGTTCCCAAGCAACCATCAATAACTGACATTTTCAAGCGACCACAGTGTATTTGCGCCGGTTTGAGGGGGCTGATTGCGACGCCCGTATTTTTCTGCGCGAGCGTTGCCAGGGCCTTTGACGCCATCCATACATGCTCCTGAATCCTGTGGTTTTCTTAGAGCATGTCTTTTCTTATCGTCGCGCAGCACCCATGAAGCATTCAAGGAGAATGTCATGGCCAAGCTGTATTTCCATTATTCGACGATGAATGCCGGCAAGTCGACCATGCTGCTGCAGGCCGCCTATAATTATCAGGAGCGCGGCATGCGCACAGCCGCTTTGATTGCGGCCCTCGATGATCGCGCCGGCCGCGGCACGATAGCCTCGCGTATCGGCCTGACGATGGATGCCATACCGTTCGAGATCGGTGACGATCTCTATGCACTGATCGATGAAATGCATGCAAGTGATCCGCTGGCTTGCGTCTTCATCGATGAGGCGCAATTCCTGACGCGCGAGCAGGTGTGGCAGCTCGCACATATCGTCGATCGCCTTGGCTTGCCTGTCATGGCCTATGGATTGCGCACGGATTTTCACGGAAGGCTGTTTCCGGGATCGCAGGAATTGCTGACCATCGCGGACGAATTGCGGGAAGTGCGCACGATTTGCCACTGCGGCCGCAAGGCGACGATGGTCGTGCGGCTGGATGCCGCCGGAGAGGTCGTGCGCGAAGGTGCGCAGATAGTGATCGGCGGCAGCGACAAATATGTTTCGCTCTGCCGCCATCATTGGGAAGAGGCGATCTCGGGCGAGTGAAGCCCCAGGTCGTTTTCGCTTCGGACGAGTGGTCGCGACGCCGTCAATCGCGCGGTAGCCGGGTCTGGCAAAATATGACGGGATCGGGAGGTGTGATGAAGCTGTTCTGTCTGACATTGGCGACGATTATACTCGCTTCTGGTTCCGGGGCTCTTGCGGATGGAAATCCGGTGGTGGGTGCTGCCGTTTTCAGGAAATGTGCCGCCTGCCATACGGCGACCACGCGGGAGAACCGCGTCGGACCATCGTTGATGGGCATTGTCGGCCGCCCGGTCGCCAGCGTGCCGGATTACAATTACTCGCCGGCGATGAAGGCGTTTGGGGCTGACGGCAAGATCTGGGACGAAGCCTTGCTGCGCAAATATCTGCCGGCACCGCAGTCTTTGGTGAAGGGCATCAGAATGACCTTCCCTGGCCTCAAGAGCGATAAGGATCTCGACAATCTGATCGCCTATTTGCGGAATCCAGCCGCTGCCCAATAAATGTGGCGGGGCATTTTCATGTCATGCGGAAGCAGCTACTCTCGTGTCGAGAGGCAGGGGAGAGATGCTTTCATGGCCATACCTCATTCCTTTGACGGCGTGCTCGACAAGGCGCAGGCAACGCTCGACGACGCCATCGGCAGTATGGGCGCCGCAGTGGCGACGCTGGCCAGCCACGCTAGGGGCGAGGAACGCATCGACACCGTCAACTTCCCGGTCGAGGAAACGCTGGTGCGTGAGGCCGTCGAATTGCTGGATCGATGGAAATCCCTTGCCCTGTCGCTGGTGAAGGATCTGGATCGCGTGACGGCGGAGGCGGATCTGCAGCATCGACGGCGGTTTGACGAAAACGCCGGCTTCGAGGATGCAAGCCTGCTTCGCCGGAAGCTCGCCCGCGGCCCGATGAAGCCCGAAGCAATCATGACCGATCTCGATGTGGCCCTGAGTGCGTCTGCGACCCTCAATCTCCTGTTCAAGCAGGCCCGGCCGGCATTGTCACGATGCTTTCACGATTGCGAAATCCATCTGGAAGGGGTGATCAAGCGGCGGCGGAAACTCGATTTCGAGATCGAGGAGGTGCAGCGCGATGCCGATGCCGTGATCGCCAGGATCACGAGCCTGCGTCGTAGTTTGCCGTCCACGTTTCATCCCGATGCTCATCCGGAGCTGGGGGAGGACTACCGCGATTTGCTGGCCGAGCAGGATGAAATTCGCAAGCGGGAGAGGAGACTGCAGTCCGATCGAACGATGCGCCAGCGCCTTATCGATATTTATGAGGGGTTGGCGGGTGTCCTGAATGCGCAGATCGCCGCCGTCGGCGCCATGGCGGGCAAGCTTACGGTCGATATCGAGCAGCGGATCGCTTTATTGAAGGCATTGGCGCTGGAGGTCGATCCACCGTCATTAGCGGCGGCTCGACCGGCGGCGGTCGAAAGTCTGATCCAGGCTTTCGAGTCGAATGTGCTGGCCGGGCATGATCTCGCGGCACGCAAGGCGCATGTCGACTTCGTGTTCGCCAGGCGGCTGGAACCGCATCTGCTGCCGGCGCCTGCGGAGGTGGAAGAGACTTCCGATGACACGCAACCGGAGGGATGAATGGCACATAGTGCCGAAAATTCCATGCGGGCTGTTGTCGTTTTCCTCAAGAACACATATTTGCTGAAAACGAATAGCGACGAAGTTCTATAGCACGGAAATCGAAAGAGATTTTCGAGACGGCCAGTGCGCAGGTTCGGTGTGATGTGTCCTTCGCGTGATGGCGGGATGCGCGGTGCGGTTTAGGAGACGTGTCCATGCTTGACTCGATCACGGCACTCTGGAAGCGGATGACTGCCGCCATCGGGCGATGGCTGGGGCTCGTCTTCGTCGGGATTGCCTGGCCTTTTCTGGCGGCGCATGGTTGGTATCGGCACCGCAATTGGATGATCAAGCTGCCGGTCGCCGCCTTCGTGGCCCTGCTCGCGGTCCTTTACATCTATTTCATCTGGCAGACCCAGGTCTGGTCCGGCTTCAATACAGCCTATCCCGACGTCTATAAATTCTCCGAGCGCAAATTCTCCGCCGGACAGGAATTGCCGGCAACAAGCGGGCAGCAGGCTGCGGCTACCGCGCCGAAGGCCTGCCAAACTTCGGCGGTGGTCGATGTCGCGGCCGATCTGACCGATTTCAACGTGAACCAGAACGCCTGGATCTCCTCGATGCTGCTTTACAAGCTCGGCTTCTTCGGGATGTCATGGGACGATACGCCTTTTCTCGATAACAAGGCTTCCTTCCAGCGGGGCGTGAACTCGGTTGTCCGTCGCACATCGGCAGAACTCGTCGATACGATTGGCCGCGTGCGCGGGACTTCCGGCATCAACAGCGACCTGCAGAAGGCGCGCGGCAACCTGCAGTTCGACGAGTCCAGCTGGTATTTCGGGCTGCATCCCTTTGGGCCGAAAACACCGTCACCCAGCTACTATCGCGCGGCAATTGCCAATCTTCGTAACTTCAATGCGGATCTGGGCAGCTGCAAGACGATTTTCGACGGACGCGCCGACAAACTGCTGCAGTTTGTCGACCATATCGCCGGCGATCTCGGCAGCACGGTCAATATCCTGGCCGACCGGTCTCAGAACTACAGTTACGGATGGTTCGACACGCGTGCGGACGATCGCTTCTGGTTCGCTTATGGCCAGCTCTACGCCAGTTACGGCATCCTGAGTGCTGCCGGTGCAGACTTTCAGCAGGTCATCGCCGAGCGCAATGCTAGCGTGCTCTGGACCGACACCCTCGCGATGCTGCGGACGGCGCTGCGGATCCAGCCGTTCATCATCTCCAATGGCAGCGAAGACAGTTCCTTCATGCCGAGCCATCTTGCGACGATGGGCTTCCATGTCCTGCGCGTGCGGTCGAATCTCGTTGAAATCCGCACGGTTCTGGGTGGTCGCTAAGCGTGAACCTCGTCGCCGGTCGGCGTAAGGCATGATTACGCCGCCGCAATCGGCCAGCGCTGCCGTGCGGGAGGCTTGATATCGGGACGAGGTTTGGAAGGACTAGCTGATCAGTTTGAGCCGAATGGCTTTCGCGACGAGCTGCGTGCGATTGACACAATCGAGCTTCTTGATCGCATTCATCATGTAGGCGTTGACCGTGTGGTCGGAGAGAGAAAGGATCTGGCCGATTTCAACCGAAGTCTTGCCCTGCGCCGTCCAGCGAACCACTTCGAGTTCGCGAGCCGAAAGCGTGTGCGGGGCTGAGCCGTCGCTGCGCTTCAGGCAATTATAGGAATCGAGCGCCTGCATCATGATCATGGTGAGCTCGTTGAGCTCGCTCTGGCTGAGAGTGCTGCGATTGCCCATGAACCAGAAAAGCAGACGCTGCCCGTCCGAGGAATTGATCGGAATGATCACGTTCATCGGGCAATTGTAGTTGATCAGCAGGGCATGGAATTCGCGCGACAGATCGATGTCGGGTGCGCTTTCCTTTTCCAGCAGATGCCACGCGCGCGGCATCACGGAATCGCGTGTGCGCAGCAATGTCTGGCAGCGCCGAACCAGCTGTTGACGATCGAATTCTCGCACAAATTGCGCCGGTACCGATCCCGCAATGAGCAGCGACGCCATCATCGAATCATCGGGAATCGGGGCGTTCATGAGGGCCACATGACTGAAGCCAAAGGCAGTTGCCGACTGCTCGAGCGCCAGGGCGAACGCTGTCTGTGTCCGAGCAGCAGCCAACTCGGCAGAAAGCAGCAATTGTCTCTCAGCAGCAATGATATAGGACATATGAGTAGAGGCGCCCACAGCGTATTATCGCTATCAAATACCTGATCTATGGGTGAATGCTAGACGCAAAAATACCACAGAACCAGAAATAAATTCATTTTCATATATCTTAATATTATAACATTTAGGGCTGCGCGTGCTTTGCTCAAACGGCAATTTTGAGTGAAAAACTCGCCTCTGATATCGGCAAATGCGCCCAAAATATGCGGCGGACGCCATCAAAATGGGATTTGGCAAGAAGGTGTCCATGATCTCAAACCATGCCTGAGGCGGTTTATCCGGAAAAGCGGATCGTCACCGATATTGACTCACGGGCTTGATATCGTGTCCTAGACATGCTTATGGTAGAGTGATTTTCTGCTTATATGGTATGATGGGTTGTGGCTGCAATTGAGCCCTCATCGAGCAAGCTTTGCCGGCCGAAGACCCCGACTAACGGCAGCAGTCAAATCCGCCTGAAGCGTGCTAGCGACCTGTCTTTCCTTAAATAATATAGCGGTGCGGGGCCGTGCCTTGCGAAGGCCCAAAGCGGTTGCTATCGGTCTTGCCAAAGCAATCGCTTCCAGGCGTGTATCTTATGAACTTTCGCTTCTTGCCGCAGCTTGCAACGCGGTGTTGTCAAATGGCGTTGTGGCTTTTGACGGCCGTTTCGCTACTGGTCCTGTCGCCCTTGGCTGTCGATGCGGCGGAGGTTGCCAGTGGCCAGCCCATGCGTTTCCTGCTTGTTCATGGTGATATGGGCCAATGCCGTGGTGATGATACTTGCCCCGACTGGATCTCGGCGGAAGGGCAGATCATGGCGGATTCGCCAAGGAAGCTGCGGAAGCTCTTGAAGCAGCTCGGCAATCGAAAGCTGCCGATCGTCGTCAATTCGCCCGGCGGCGACGTGAAGGCGGCGACGGAGATGGCTTATGCGATCCGCAAGCAGAAGCTCTCCATTGCAGTTGGCCGCACCCGCTCGCGCCTATGCCCCTATGCCGAGCCGATCTGCTCGGCTGCGATCGCCAAGGATGGCTCGATCAAGGGAGAACCATATTCGGCGGGCGCGGTCTGTTTTTCCGCCTGCCCGCTGTTTTTCACCGGCGGTATCCAGCGTGTCTACAGCCCATTCGCACTCATGGGCGTTCATCAGATTACGACGACCTACAGCGAGGTGCGCGTCCAGTATCGTACCGAATATGAAGTGGTGGACGGCAAGCGCAAGATCCTTTCTAAGAGGGAGATCGGGCGCAAGTTCGTCGGCAAGTACGATACGACCAAGCTCGACAGGGCGCAGAAGGCGCGGCTGGTCGGATTCTTCGGCAAGATGGGTATCGATAAATCGCTTGTTGATCTGATGCTCGGAACCGACCCCAACGGCATCCATCTCATTTCGCAGATGGATGCCCTCAAGCTGAAGCTGACGACGGAACTCGCCGACGCTATTGTACTGGTTTCGGCACGCAATTGTGGGAGCGATCAGCCGATCTCGGATTGCGTTGCGCCGCCGCCATCGCCGGCCGGTCGATCGGCCATGGTCGGTCAATAGCGACCGTTTCGGCCTCAGCTATCCTTGGCTTTTGCTTTCGCCATGATCTTTTCGAGGAATCCGAGCAGCAGCGCCGAGACGACGAAGGCGAGATGAATGATCGTGAACCACATCAGCTTGGCGTTGTCATACTGAGTGGCGTTCAGGAAGATCTGCAGCAGATGAATCGAGGAGATGGCGACAATCGAGGAGGCGACCTTGATCTTGAGGCTGCCTGAATCGAGTTTTCCGAGGAAGGAAACCTGGTCTTCGCCTTCATCGAATCGGCTGACGAAGTTCTCGTAGCCGGAAATCATCACCATGACGATCAGGCTCGCCACCAGGGCGGCGTCGATGAGGCCGAGAATGGCCAGGATCATATCGGCTTCGTCATAGACAAGAGCGTTGATCGCGACCTTGTAGAACTTATAGATAAACGAAACCGCATAGACGGCGAGCGAGGCGGCAAGACCGAGATAGAAGACCACCAGAAGCCAGCGACTGGAGAGAATGATGCGCTCGACCAGCAATTCCAGGGACTTCATATCTTTTCCTTTGTTCTCGCTTTGAATTTGGATCCCGAAAATAGGTGTGCCGGTGCCTCGCGACAAGGCGGATCATTTCGCGGAAGACACCGCATCGCTCCTATTCACACCGGAAACTTATTGGTTTATCCCGACATGCGAATGACCGTGTGTTGGGGGCAAGTTTAATGGCGACCGTGGCATCTGACATCGAAATCGCGCGTGCGGCGAATAAGCTGCCGATCATCGAGATTGGTGCCAAGCTCGGCATTCCGGCGGAAGATCTGGCGCCTTACGGTTATGACAAGGCAAAGATCGGTGCCGGCTTCATTGCGGCGCAGGCCGAGAAGAAGGATGGCAAACTGATTCTCGTTACGGCCATCAATCCGACACCGGCGGGTGAGGGCAAGACCACCACGACGGTCGGCCTCGGTGACGGCCTGAATCGGATCGGCAAGAAGACGGTGGTCTGCGTGCGCGAGGCTTCGCTCGGCCCCTGCTTCGGCGTGAAAGGTGGCGCGGCTGGCGGCGGCTATGCGCAGGTCGTGCCGATGGAAGACATCAACCTGCATTTCACCGGCGATTTCCATGCGGTCACCTCCGCCCACAATCTTCTCGCCGCGCTGATCGACAACCATATCTATTGGGGCAACGAGCAGAATATCGATATTCGCCGCATAACCTGGCGCCGAGCTATGGACATGAATGATCGTGCGCTGCGCGATATCGTTTCCTCGCTTGGTGGGGTTGCCAATGGCTTTCCCCGCGAAGGCGGCTTCGACATCACCGTGGCCTCCGAAGTCATGGCGATCCTCTGCCTGGCAGCCGACCTCAAGGATCTGGAGAAGCGGCTCGGCAGCATCATCGTCGGCTATCGCCGCGACCGTACGCCCGTCTACGCCCGCGACCTGAAAGCCGATGGCGCCATGGCCGTGCTCTTGAAGGACGCGATGCAGCCTAACTTGGTGCAGACGCTGGAGAACAATCCGGCGCTGGTACATGGCGGCCCCTTTGCCAATATCGCCCATGGCTGCAATTCGGTGATCGCCACACGCACGGCATTGAAGCTGGCCGACTACGTGGTGACGGAAGCGGGCTTCGGCGCAGATCTTGGTGCCGAGAAGTTCTTCGATATCAAGTGCCGCAAGGCCGGCCTCTCGCCGGATGCGGCGGTCATCGTCGCGACTGTGCGGGCGCTGAAGATGAATGGCGGTGTCAAGAAGGAGGGTCTCGGCAATGAGAATGTCGAGGCGCTCGTCAAAGGCTGCGCCAATCTCGGCCGGCATGTCGCCAATGTCCGCAAGTTCGGCGTGCCCGTCGTCGTTGCCATCAATCACTTCGTTTCGGATACCGAGGCGGAGATCGAGGCGCTGAAGAATTATGTCGCGCGCCTTGGCGCCGAAGCGATCCTGTGCCGTCACTGGGCCGAGGGCTCGGCCGGCATCGTTGATCTCGCGCATAAGGTGGTGGAGCTTGCCGAATCCGGCCAGGCGAAATTCCAGCCGCTCTATCCGGACAATCTTCCTCTCCTGGAGAAGATCGAGATCGTCGCCTCGAAGATCTACCATGCCGGTGAGGTAACCGCGGACAAAGCCGTGCGCGATCAGTTGCGGTCCTGGGAAGACCAGGGCTATGGCCACCTGCCGGTCTGCATGGCGAAGACGCAATATTCCTTCTCGACGGATCCGAACGTTCGCGGCGCGCCAGAAGGGCATATCGTGCCCGTTCGCGAGGTGCGGTTGTCAGCAGGCGCCGGCTTCGTCGTCGCCATTACCGGCGAGATCATGACAATGCCGGGCCTGCCGAAAGCACCGGCAGCCGAGAGGATTTTCCTCAATGATCAGGGCTACATCGAGGGACTGTTTTAAGTTCAGAATTTGATTCAACTCCCAGCACAGTCCGGTGCTGGCGCTTGCCGGCACCGAAGTCGTCGGCGAGAAGAATCGTCATTGCCAGGCGCATCGAAGCATCTGCGCCGTTGACGTGGCAGAAATCGCTAGCAAGATCATTGGCGGGTATCGACATCATCGCATGTGACGATGGAGGCAGATCGTGACCGCAGGTAGCCGCGCCAGTCTGGACGAAATACGCGCCTTCCATGCGAAGATGATGGCCGCCGCCAGCAACTCCTCGGATGAGAGGCTGGAGCAGGCCTTCAACATCATCAGGCGAGAAGCGTTCATGGGCCCGGGGCCGTGGCAGATTGTGGTCAACAGGCGCTATCTCCAAACGCCGGGCGACGATCCCGCCTTTCTCTATCAGAATGTGCTTGTTGCGCTGGATAGAGCAAAGGGGATCAACAACGGCGAGCCGTTCCTCCATGCGGCCTTCATTGGTGCGGTCGCTCCGGGGCCCGGCGAGACGGTCATTCATATCGGAACGGGAACAGGGTATTATACCGCTCTTCTGTCGACGCTCGTGGCGCCGGGCGGCCATGTTTACGCTATCGAAATCGAC
Source organism: Martinezella miluonensis (assembly GCF_900094545.1). Lineage (GTDB taxonomy): Bacteria > Pseudomonadota > Alphaproteobacteria > Rhizobiales > Rhizobiaceae > Rhizobium > Rhizobium miluonense. The sequence goes on along the minus strand of NZ_FMAH01000032.1, from coordinate 51,950 downwards.
AGGGCATTGGCGAAGCGGACGCGCAAAAATCTCGCTTCATTCGAGGGCATTTCCGTCATTCACGGCGATGCAACCTCTTTGGAGTTGCCGGATGCCGACCTGATCTATGTGAATGCCGGCGTCGTCGCGCCGCCAGTGTCGTGGCTGCAGGCGTTGCGGCCCGGAGGCCGGATCATCATACCGTGGCATGCCAATGACAGGATCGGCCTTGCCGTTCGCATTACCCGCACGGAGTGGGGGTATGATGCTCGGGCATTGATGCCTGCCTATTTCATTCCTTGCGTCGGGGCATCGGATCCAGCTCAATGCAGCAAGGTTCCAACCGTTCCAGGCGCCTGGTCCATCCGATCGGTCTGGCTGACGCGTGATCGCGCGCCCGATGACACCGCGGTCGCGATCTATAGGGATCTGTGGTTTTCAGATGCCTTCGCCTAATGACAATATCGGAAGCCGCCATTCCTTTCGAGCACATCCAGATGGAAATGCGTTTCGTGGGCGGCGTCGCTCTCCGGGTCTAAAACGGTCGTGAAGTAGAGGCAGGCCGAAGCGCTTGCCGCGCGCTGGAATGCGCCCGTTAGGGTCGGATCTTCGCGCCTGGGTTCGACGCCGATGGTTTTGCCATTTTCGAAAGTGAAGCTGGCGATATCGATGGCATTGCCGCGGGCATGTTCAGAAATCTTGCCGGCAGAAGCATTGTTGCGCAGACGGCAGATATAGGTCGATGCTTGATTGATCGTGACGATCTTGCCGTTCTCCAGTGCGGCAGCGGAAGAGATGACGCTTGTCTTCATCCATTGAGCGAGCGCCAGCGCGGTTTCGCAACGCATCTTGCCCTCGGGTTTGAGTTCTATGCCTGGCAGCGGCGAGGCGAGGGCGATGGGCTTGTCGATACCGCAGCCATTGCCATCGTCAATGCGTGGGATTTCCTTAAGGGTCGCGCCCATGGCGGTCAGTTTCGTCATGCAGGCGATGTGCTCTTCGTCCGGTTCCGAGGCAATCGTCAACGGCGGGCGAGGCGGCCCCTGCATCTCGCCAGTAGCCGACTGATCTTCTGGGGCCGCCGGCTCCTCCGAAGACACTGCCGGCTTTGTCATAGGGATCGGCGGGGTCTCGGCCGGCTGCTCCTGTCCGCTGTCCGGCTTTTGTTCCGGTATCGGACCGGTTTGCGGAAGGGCAGCGGCCATAAGCATAAAGATCGTAGAGCTTAGTGAAACGATTCTGAACAGCATCAAGTAAATCAGCCAACTCTAATGATGATGCCGATAGAACGCCTGAGGTGGTCGTTTCGTTGCAATTCAGCAACTTTCTCGGTTTGGCTTTAAACATGATAATTTTATTCATGATTATTCGCGCCGAATATATTGACAATAATAGTCATGTTTTCTATGCGGCAGAAAGAAGGCGGAATATTTCCGTCCTGTTAACAAAACTAACCCAGCCAGCCCCTTGTCTGCTTCCGATGCAGCAACCAGCCAGCCCGGTGAAGCAGTTCGAAAGGAATGGTTATGGTTGTCCGGCGCTACCGCTCGACCCTATTGGCATGCACTGCGTTTTTCGCCCTTGGGCTGGCGACGACGTCATTTGCGCAAACAGCAACCCAAGCTGATGCTGCGACGGGCGAAGCTGCCAAAAGCGATCGTGTGACCAACCTGAAGCCGATCGTCGTCAAGGGTAAGGCCAAGGCGACGCAGGATGCGCTTGCCGACTCACCGACCGCGAGCGAGACGACGGCAAAGGAAATCGACGACAAGCAGATCACGCGTATCGAGGATCTCGGTCGGAGCACCGAGGTTGGCGTCGGCTTCAATCGCACCACGGGTGGCGTCAACATTCGCGGTCTTGGCGACGATCGTGTGCTGACGACGGTCGACGGCATCGAAATTCCCTATCTGCTCGACGCGTCCCGCGATGCCAAAGGCGGTATCAACAGCTTCGATTTCAACGCGCTTTCCAGTGTCGACATCGTGCGTGGTGCCGATTCCAGCCGCGGCGGTTCGAGGGCTCTCGGCGGCGCCTTCGTGCTGCGCACGCTGGAGCCTGAGGATCTGATCGCGCCCGGTTCTACCTGGGGTGGCGTCTTCAAGCTCGGTTATAACGGTGATGACCGGAGCATCGGCGGGTCCGCGGCGATTGCCAAGCGCATCGACAATACAGCCGTTCTTTTCGAGGGTGGCTATACGCGTGGTCACGAGCTTGAGAACAACGGCGATATCGGCGGCTATTCGACCAAGCGCACGGAGGCGGATCCGGCCGACTACAATCAGAAGAGCGGCCTCTTCAAGATCCGGCAATATACCGATATCGGCACATTCGGCATCACGGCGGAGCATTACAACAAAGACAAGACCATCGATGCGATGCATCTGCAGAGCCCGACCGGCAACTTCCGGCCCGGCAACTACGATCAGACCGACAACGTAGAGCGCAATCGCATCTCGCTCGATTACAAGTATGAAGCAGAGAGCGCCGATTCTCTTGTCGATACCGCCAATGCTGTCTTCTATTGGCAGAATCTCCTGCGTGAAAACGGTGTCAAAGGCTACCGCTACACCTCCGTCATCGGCGACTATTGGCGCCGCAACGAAATGGAGAACCGCAGCATCGGGTTTAGCGGCAATGCGTCGAAGTCGTTCGACACCGGCGGCCTGCATCACAAGGTCACCTTCGGTCTCGATACGTCTTTCGGCAAGATACATCAGTACTCGGCCGGCAAGGATAGCTGCGCCAACCCGCGTTGGGCCTTCTCTTGCTCGTTCCTGCATACCAACCAGTCCGACATGCCCGATGTGGACAGCAAGCGCGTCGGCGCCTTTATCGACGACAAGATCGAGTTCGGCTCCAGCGACTTCTCGCTGACGCCGGGCCTGCGCTTTGACTGGTATGACTACTCGCCGAAGAACACGGCCGCCTTCCGTGACAGCGCCAACTATCAGGGCCTGCCTGCCGGCCAGTCGGACAGCCGCATTTCGCCGAAGCTGCGCGCTTCGTACCAGCCGCAAGACAATATCGAGCTTTACGCGCAGTGGGCCATGGCCTTCCGTGCACCTAACGTCAGCGAGCTCTACGTGAACTACGGCGTGCCCGGCGGTTACGTGAACTATGGCAATCCCAACCTAAAGCCCGAAACCAGCAACGGCATCGAAATCGGCACCAACCTCGGCGATGACGATTTCGGCGGCCATGTCGGCGTCTTCTACAACAAATACAAGAACTTCATCGACACGTCGCGGTCGAACGATCCGACCGGCACCTACCCGCTCGGCATTACTGAATACTTCAACCGTGCCAATGTCCGCATGTACGGTGTCGAGATGAACGCGCACAAGAAGTTCGACAACGGCATGCACATCAAGGGCGCTCTTGCCTACGTCAACGGCAAGGACTCCGACACCGGCCAATGGATCGACTCCGTCGCCCCGGCAAAGGCGGCCTTCACGGTCGGCTATGCCACCGAAGTCTGGGGAACGGATCTGACCTTCGTCACTGCGACCAGCGAGCCGAAGAAGACCGGCGATACCCTGCGCGCGCCCGGCTACGGCATCTTCGATCTGACGGGCTGGTGGGAGCCGGAGCAGGTGAAGGGTCTCACCATCCGCGGCGGTATCTACAACATCTTCAACAAGACCTACTACGACTCGCTCAATTCTCCGTCCTACGCAGGTTCGCAAACGCAGCGGGCTTCTTATTATTCCGAGCCCGGCCGGACCTTCAAGCTGACGCTGACCCAGCGGTTCTGAGCTGTTACATCGACGCGGCAAACTCAGGCGGTGATTCGGCACCGCCTCTTTTTTGCTCTTTTGAAGAGATGCGGGAGGGGTTGCGCAATTGCAAATCGCAGTCTCCGGTGTTATGGGAAGCGCGCAGTCTTTAAACCTATTCAGATAAAAGAGAGGAGGACCGTATGACAAAGATAGTCTGGCATATTCGCCAGTTCGGTCCGAATCGTGCCCTGCAGATGCGTTTGCAGGGCTGATCAGAGGCTGTAACTCACTCATTTCTTCTGGTCTGCCCTTTTGGGAGACGTGGGCTCACGCTTTTGTGCGGCCGCGTCGTGACATCTTTCGAGCATTGGCCGGCATATGGCCAACCGCATCTGCAGCGCGGCAGGAGGAGCCGCCGGCGATGTCGGGAGAATGCTCGAGCAAGACCGGAAAAGACCATGGCTCTGATCAATCTCCGCAATCTGGGCGTCACCATGAGTGCGCCTTTGTTTTCCAATCTCAACTTCACCGTCGATGCCGGTGATCGCGTCGGCATCGTGGCCGCGAACGGACGCGGAAAAACCACGCTGCTTAACTGCATAGCGGGCAGGCAGGAGCCGACGACCGGCGATATTACCCGCGCCCGAGGTCTCCGCGTCGGTTACGTCGAGCAGAATGTGCCGGCGAACCTGCTGGAAGTTTCCTTCTACGATGCCGTTCTCCGCGCGTTGCCGAAAGAGCAGGTCGCGAGCGAAAGCTGGCGCGCCGACGTCACCCTTGATTCCCTTGATGTGCCGGCGGCGATGCGGGAGAGGGCCCTTGCCCAGCTCAGCGGCGGCTGGCAGCGGCTTGCCATGCTTGCCCGCGTATGGGTAACGGAGCCCGACGTGCTGCTACTGGACGAGCCGACCAACCACCTCGATCTCGCCAAGATCGCGCTGCTGGAGGATTGGCTGAATGCGTTGCCGCGTGACGTGCCTGTGATCATCGCCAGCCACGACCGCTCCTTCCTCGATGCCGTTTGCAACCGGACGCTTTTCCTGCGTCAGGAGCAGCCGCAGAGCTATGCGCTGCCCTATAGCCGGGCGCGGGCGGCGCTGGATGAGGTCAATGCTTCCGATGAGCGCCGTTATCAGAAGGAGATGAAGACGGCGCAGCAGCTGCGCAAGCAGGCGGCCAAGCTCTATAATCTCGGTGTCAATTCCGGCAGCGATCTGCTGACCGTCAAGACGAAGCAGCTGAAGGCGCGGGCCGAGAAGCTGGAGGACGGCGCGAGGCCGGGCTACCGCGAACGCTCTTCCGGCTCGATCAAGCTCACCAATCGCGGCATCCAGGCCAAGGTACTTCTGACGCTGGAGGATGCCGCGGTAACGACGCCTGACGGCGCGCTGCTGTTCAAGACAGGGCAGCAATGGATTTGCCAGGGCGATCGCATCGTGCTGCTCGGGCAGAATGGCGCCGGCAAGACGCGCTTTGTCGAGATGATCCGCAGGGCCATCGCCGATCCGTCGAGCGGTGGAGCGATCAAGCCGACGCCGTCGCTTGTGCTCGGCTATAGCGACCAGGCGCTCTCCAGTCTCGGCCAGGACGACGCGCCGCTCGGGATGATCACGCGCCTGTTCGAGCTCGGTGAGCAGCGTGCCCGCACCGTGCTTGCCGGCGTCGGAATCGCCATCGACATGCAGGGGAAGGAGATCGGCCGTCTGTCCGGCGGGCAGAAGGCGCGGCTTGCCATGCTGGTGCTGCGGCTCACCAATCCTAACTTCTATCTATTGGACGAGCCGACCAACCATCTGGATATCGACGGACAGGAGGCGTTGGAGGGCGAGTTGACGGAAGGCGAGGCAAGCTGCCTGCTTGTTTCCCATGACCGCAGTTTCGTGCGCTCGGTCGGCAACCGATTTTGGCTCATCGACCGGAAGCGACTGGTCGAGGTGGACAGTCCGGAGGAGTTCTTCGAGGCGGCGAGGGGGCAGGAGTAGGAATATAGGATGGGCAGAGACGCAAAATCGTTTCTGCCCATTGCCGAGATTGCGGCTTGCGCATCACCTCATCTCACGCTAACAATTCCCGCCATGAACATGTCCTTGAACAACATTGCAGTTTGGTGGTGGGCGCGCTGAGGCGGCCTCGACCAATCGTGTTCAAAGACGACGAGTGAGCCGCCCGAGATTTCGAGGCGGCTTTTTTGTTATATTGGCCGCCTGTCATCCGGGCCTGACAACGGAGTGAGGAACAATGGTAACGATCCTTCGGGATGATGGTGCGGAAATCTACGAGACGAAGGGCGGCATTACCGTCACCCGGCAGCGCCGGCCGACGCCCTATGCGGATGCCGTATCGTCCTATATCGACAAGCTCGACGAGCGCCGTGGCGCGGTCTTTTCCTCCAACTACGAATATCCTGGCCGCTATACGCGTTGGGATACCGCCATCGTCGACCCGCCGCTCGGTCTTTCCTGCAATGGGCGCGATGTGTGGATCGAAGCCTATAACGAGCGGGGCGAGGTCATTCTCGGCTTCGTCGCGGAAAAGCTGAAGACGGTTTCCGAAGTCATCATCGGCACTTCGACGCCGCGCCGGCTCGATCTGACGGTGAAGACGCCGGATCGGGTCTTTACCGAGGAAGAACGCTCGAAGATGCCGACGGTCTTCACCGTGTTGCGTGCTGTCACCGAGCTGTTCTATTCGCAGGCCGATGCCAGCATCGGTTTCTATGGCGCCTTCGGCTACGATCTGGCGTTCCAGTTCGACGCCATCAACCTGAAGCTCAAGCGCCCGGACGACCAGCGCGATATGGTGCTCTATCTGCCGGACGAGATTCTGGTGGTGGACAACTATTCCGCCAAGGCCTGGATCGATCGCTACGACTTCGCTAAGGACGGCCAATCGACGGAGGGCAAGTCCGGCGAGATCATGCCCGAGCCGTTCCGCCACACCGACGCCATTCCGCCGAAGAGCGATCATCGCCCGGGTGAATATGCCGAGCTGGTGGTCAAGGCGAAGGAGAGCTTCCGCAAGGGCGATCTTTTCGAAGTCGTGCCAGGCCAGAAATTCATGGAGCGCTGCGACAGCAAGCCGTCCGATATTTCCAAACGCCTGAAGGCGATCAATCCATCGCCCTATTCCTTCTTCATCAATCTCGGCAATCAGGAATATCTTGTGGGAGCATCGCCCGAAATGTTCGTGCGCGTTTCCGGCCGCCGCATCGAGACCTGCCCGATCTCGGGCACGATTAAGCGCGGCGATGATCCTATCGCCGACAGCGAGCAGATCCTGAAGCTTCTGAACTCCAAGAAGGACGAGTCTGAGCTGACCATGTGCTCAGACGTCGATCGCAACGATAAGAGCCGCGTGTGCGAGCCGGGCTCGGTCAAGGTCATCGGCCGCCGTCAGATCGAGATGTATTCGCGCCTGATCCACACGGTCGACCATATCGAAGGCCGGCTGCGGGACGACATGGACGCTTTCGACGGCTTCTTGAGCCATGCCTGGGCCGTTACGGTAACGGGCGCGCCGAAGCTTTGGGCCATGCGCTTCATCGAAAACCACGAGAAGAGCCCGCGCGCCTGGTATGGCGGCGCGATCGGCATGGTCGGCTTCAATGGCGACATGAACACCGGTCTCACGCTGCGCACCGTGCGCATTAAGGACGGCATTGCCGAAGTGCGGGCTGGCGCGACGCTGCTCAACGATTCGATCCCCGAAGAAGAAGAAGCCGAAACCGAACTGAAGGCCTCCGCCATGCTTTCCGCCATCCGTGATGCCAAGACCGGCAATTCCGGCAAACAGCAACGTGACGTCGCTTCTGTCGGCAAGGGCGTGAAGATCCTGCTCGTCGACCATGAAGACAGCTTCGTCCATACGCTGGCGAATTACTTCCGCCAGACGGGCGCGACGGTTTCGACCGTGCGCACGCCGGTGCCGGAAGAGGTCTTCGACCGGCTCGACCCCGATTTGATCGTGCTGTCGCCGGGGCCTGGCAATCCGAAGGATTTCGATTGCAAGGCGACTATCAAGAAGGCAAGGGCGCGCAACCTGCCGATTTTCGGCGTCTGCCTGGGCCTGCAGGCAATCGCCGAAGCCTATGGCGGCGAATTGCGCCATCTGGCGATCCCGATGCATGGCAAGCCCTCGCGCATTCGCGTGCTGGAACCCGGACTGGTCTTCTCCGGTCTTGGCCGTGAAGTGACGGTCGGTCGCTATCACTCGATCTTTGCTGATCCGTCGAGCCTGCCGCCTGAATTCACCATCACCGCCGAAAGCGAAGATGGCACGATCATGGGTATCGAGCATGTGAAAGAGCCGATTGCGGCCGTGCAGTTCCACCCGGAATCGATCATGACGCTCGGCGGCGATGCCGGCATGCGGATGATCGAGAATGTGGTGGCGCATCTGGCGCGGCGAGTGAAGACGAAGGCTGCCTGATGCGCGCGAGCCATCGGCTCCGCAGTTTGAACGCCCCCAGCGCTCAGAAAGAGTGCATGGGGGCGTTTTTGCCTTGAAAGAGCCAACAAGCCGCGGAAGACATTCAATGTCGGCGGGGGCTTCGGTCGGTGATTTCAAGGATAGTCAAGGGCGTTTTCTTCGCCATGCTTACCGTCGTGACGGTCGTCGGCATTGGCATCGTCGTGCCGCGGCCACTCTGGCATGACGAGCCGGTTGGAAAAGCCGAGCGCTCGCAACAAATCCTCATGCTCAGCAATCCCATCCATACGGATATTGCCATCCCCGTCGACGGCGATCTGATCGACCGTTTCGCATTCTTGCGGACAGCCGGGCTCGATCTCGACAATCCGAACCTGCGCTATCTCGTTTTCGGCTGGGGCGGCCGGAGTTTCTATACGGAGACGCGGACATGGGCTGATTTGAAGACTGGTCCTGTTCTGAAGAGCTTCGCTCTGGATCGTTCAGTCATTCATGCGGAGCTAGCGGGTGATATTCCCCTGAATGCGCCTGGCGTCACGGCGATCGGCATTGATGCCGACGGGCTGGAGCGGCTCGAGCAGTTCATTCTCGGCAGTCTCGAGCAGACGGATAATCGACCAAGCCCGCTGATCGGCAGCAATTATGGACCGAATGATGCGTTCTTCGAGGCGCGGGGATATTTCAACGCGCTGATGGGATGCAATACTTGGACCGCGGCCGCGCTGAGGCAGGCGGGACTGACCTCCGGCTTTTGGACGTCGTTGCCGTGGATGCTGCGATTGTCCTTGCGCCTGCACAATAAGGATGAGCGTTTCGCTGCGAGCCAAGCTCTGCCGTGAGGCAGTTTGACTTGCTGCAGGTTGTACCCTAACCTCTCGGTCGTTCCTGTGGGGCACATCGGCATTGGGGCCGAAAGGGCTAGGCCTGCCCGCTGATTATCCCCAGCAGGAGTCTGCCCATGCCAACCCTTGATACCTATCGCAAACAAGCCAAGCTGCTGATGCGCTGGCACCGTGATCGTGATTATTCCATTGGCGGAAGAGTACGAACGCTCGACCGCTTCAAGGCGCTGACGGATCGCGAGATCCTCGAGATGAAATTCCCTTTGACCCTGGCGCAGGAGATCGTTGCGGTCGAAGCGGGGCACAAGAACTGGACCGAGTTGAAGGCCGTGGCAGTGGATGCGCCGAAGATGCCGGCGGCATCATCGGAACCGCCGATTTTCAAGAGCGTCATTCCGATCCTTTTTGTGCGGGATGTGACCGCCAGCGCGTCTTTCTTCCGGGAGAAGCTGGGCTTTGCAGCAGAATTTCTGCATGGCGCACCGCCGTTCTATGGAGCGGTGTCGCGCGACGGCATCTGGATCCACTTGCGGCTTGTCTATGAGCCCTATTTTGCTGCTGCGGCGGCAAAGGAGGGGTCGCTCATTCTCGCCTCTATCGAGGTTTCGAATGTTCAGGGATTGTTCGAGGAGTTCAAGGCGCGGGATGTCGAGTTCGCGCAACCGCTCGCCAAGCAGGCCTGGGGCGGCACGGACTTTCATGTGCGTGACCCGGATGGCAATGTGATCTCGTTTGTTACGTTCAGATCGTAACACCTTGATCCGTCGAGGGTTGCCGCAGAGCGGCGGCCCTTACATATCATCGCAATCCTGCCAGCCTTCCTCGAAGACAAGCTTGTCGAGCGGCAGCCGCTCGCGCCACCCTTTCACGGCAAGTTCCGGCATGTCGTAGAGCTCGTCGACATAGCCGATGCAGAGCCAGGCGACGATCTTCACATGCTCGGGTATGCCGAGGATCGATTTGATGGCGTCTTCATGGAAGATGCTGACCCAGCCGACACCGACGCCCTCGGCTCTTGCGGCAAGCCAGAGATTCTGGACGGCGCAGACGGTCGAATAGACATCGGTTGCCGGGTTATGCGTGCGGCCGAGCACGACCGGGCCGCCGCGCTTGGTATCGCAGGTGATGCAGATGCTGAGCGGCGCCTTTCGGATACCCTCCAGCTTCAGCCGCTGATATTGCGCGCGGCGATCACCTTCGAACATGCTGCAGGCTTCCTCATTGGCCTGGTGAAATGCCTGCCAGACGCGCTCGCGCGTCTCCGGCTGACGGATCAGGATGAAGTTCCATGGTTGCATGAAGCCGACTGATGGCGCCGAATGGGCCGCCTCGAGCAAGCGCCGGACGAGGTCGTCGGGCAGAGGATCAGACCGGAACTGGTCGCGTACGTCGCGCCGCGTTTCGATAGCGCGATAGACCGCCCTGCGCTCGTCCTCCGAAAAAGCGCCAGCCGAGACCATATGATGATCTGACATGTTTGTTGGGGTGGATGTCATGGTGTCGGCGGTGTCGTCAGGAATGGGCATATTCTACCATGTTTCTTGGAGATCTTCCGTTCGGCGTCAACGGCCGGGCGAGCAAACGCCTCGAAGTCCGTTTGCCAGGTCAGCTATCGGCATGATCTCTTAAAGGTGAGCGTATCATTGGTTTCCAGTTGCAGCGAGCACAGATACGCGAAAGCTTCAATGCGCCGCCGCAATCACGATCGCCAGCCTTGAAGATGAATTGCGGTGCATTAAGGGCTATGCTGCCTTTGACAATTTTAGCGCCGTGCCCCATATGAACCGTCAATGAGCCGCCTGCGCGAAATTCGCGCGGGCGGTTTTGCATTTCAACGGCGCCTTTCTTGCAATTCATTCGCATAAGCAGGCGCGGGATACTGGAGAAGGGCATGAACAGTCAGGGAAACGATACGATCAGGCGGCTGGCCCTCTGGGGCATTCCGCTCTCGCTCGGCGTCATGGGGCTGAAGATGCTGGCCTGGTGGCTGACAGGTTCGGTGGCGCTCCTGTCCGACGGGCTCGAATCGCTCGTTAATGTCGTTGCGGCCTTCATTGCCTTTTTTGTCATCCGTTACGCGCAGAAGCCGGCCGACCACGACCATCCCTTCGGTCACCACAAGGCCGAATATCTTTCCGCCGTCACCGAAGGGGTGATGATCGTCGTTGCGGCGCTGATGATTGTGCAGGAGGCGGTCGGGCACCTTGGCAACCCGCAGCCGATGCAGGCGCCGGTGCTCGGTCTGGCGATCAACTTCGTCGCCGGCGTCATCAACGGCATATGGGCATTGACTCTGCTGCGAGCCGGCCGGACGCATCGCTCGCCGGCTTTGACGGCGGACGGGCAGCACATCATGTCCGACGTCTATACCTCGATCGGGGTCCTGATCGGCTTGCTGCTGGCGCTCGGCACCGGCCACCCGATCTTCGACCCCGTGCTTGCCATTCTCGTCGCCATCAACATCCTTTACCAGGGCTGGAAGGTGATCTCCAATTCCATCGACGGGCTGATGGACAAGGCAGTGTTGCCGGAGGAGGAGGAGACCATCAAGGACGCGATCGCCAGGAATGCGGAGGGGTCGCTTGGCGTTCACGATCTGAAGACGCGGCGGGCAGGGGCGGTGACCTTCGTCGATTTTCATATGGTGGTGCCTGCCGCCATGCCGGTACGTGACGCGCATCGAATCTGCGACCGCCTTGAAGACGCCATAAGGGCGATCCATGCGGGTGCCGAAATAACCATTCATGTGGAGCCGGAGGGCGAGAAGGCCCATGGTCTCCGCGTCAAAGTGATCAAGGAGACCTGAGATGCCCAAGACCGATGTGTCCGGCCTGTCGATGCTCGGCAGCCAGACGGAAACCGCAAGCAATCCGGAAGAGGCCGTTCTCGAAAAAGTGCCGGCGGGCCATGCCGGCACCGATTACGTCGTGCGCTTTACCGCGCCTGAATTCACCTCGCTTTGCCCGATGACGGGACAGCCCGATTTCGCCCATATCGTCATCGACTACGTGCCGAACGAATGGCTGGTGGAATCGAAGTCGCTGAAGCTCTTCCTGCATTCCTTCCGCAATCATGGCGCATTCCACGAGGATTGCTCGATCTATATCGCCAAGCGTCTGGTGGACCTGCTGGAGCCGAAGTGGCTCCGCATCGGCGCCTACTGGTATCCGCGCGGCGGCATCCCGATCGATGTTTTCTGGCAGACCGGCAAGCCGCCGGAAGGCGTCTGGCTGCCGGATCAGGGCGTTCAGCCCTATCGCGGCCGAGGCTGAATGAAAAAGCCGCCATCCAAGGATGGCGGCTGCGGCTTTTTTGTTGGGCTGGTACCGGCTCAGGCAAACGAACTGTCGTCGTCGCTGTTGTCGAACGAATCGTCATTGTCGTCGTCCTGAGCGTCCTGGGCAGCATCCTGGGCGTAATCGGCGGCACTTTGATCATTCTGATCGTCATTGCCGAAATAGTTGTTGTTGATGATGGTTTCCTGCACCGGCTGTTCGGCTGCGTTGGCTGCCGTGCCTCCGAAGAGGCCGCTGCCGGCATTGCCGCCGAAGAGACCGCCGCCTGTGCCGCCGAGATGCGGGCTGAAGAGGCTGGAGAGCGATTCCGCCAGCATCACGCCACCGGCGACGCCGGCTGCCGTGCCAAGCGCACCGCGCAGGAAGCTACCGCCCGCCGAAGGGGCCGCTGCCTGCTGGCTCCATGGGCCGGATGGCTGCGGTTGCGGCTGGCCGCCCCATGGGCCGGGCTGCTGCTGCGGCGCATTGCGGGCATAGTCGTCATAGAGGCGACCCTGCTGCTGCGGGCTGGCGGCTTGCGGCGCGGGTGCGCGCTGCTGTTGCTGGCCGCCGCCGAAGAGCGAGCCTATCCCGCCGAGGAAACCGCCACTCTGGCCCTGCGGCTGATTGGCTTGGGCGCTCTGCTGCTCGAGCTCGTGTACACGCGCCTCGAGCTGCTGGATGCGATCGGCCGCAGCCTTCATGCCCTGTTCCTGCATGATGACGGCCTGCGCCAGGAAATAGGGCGCATAGGGCTGGTCGCGGACCGACTGGTTGATAAAAGTCTCCGCATCGGCGTCGCGCTGGGTGCTGGCAGCGGAGCGCACGCGATCGAAGAGAGACGCGAGCAGTTGACGTTCTTCAGGCGACATGATGGCCTCCTTGGCAATCTGTTGCTGTAAATTCGGGGCGCGATTCTTGACCGCGCTGACCTGACGTAGGATCCAATCTCGGCTTTTCAAAGCCATTCAAGTTACATTTCGGTAATCCGCAACCATAACACCATGTTGTCAGTCGCTATTCCCGCCTTGTCTTTTTCCGGCATTGTTTTACGCATTGAGTCGCACTATGTGCGGTGAACGACGCATCATGCTGGAGAGTTGAATGAACGACGAAGACGAACAGGAAGACAAGAAGACCGAGCTGCCTTTGGGCAAGGACGCGGAGGCGAATCTTTTCAAGTCGCGTTCGATCTTCATCTATGGCGGTATCACCCAGGAGCTGGCGCAGAAGGTCTGCTCGCAGCTCGTAGCGCTTGCCGCCGCCAGCGACGATGATATCCGCATCTACGTTAATTCGCCCGGCGGCCATGTCGAATCCGGCGATTCCATTCACGACATGATCAAGTTCATCAAGCCGAAGGTTTGGATGATCGGCACTGGCTGGGTCGCTTCCGCCGGTGCGCTGATTTATGTCTCCGCTCCAAAGGAGCGCCGCATCTGCCTGCCGAACACGCGCTTCCTGCTGCACCAACCGTCCGGCGGCACGCGCGGAATGGCCTCCGACATCGAGATCCAGGCACGCGAAATCATCAAGATGAATGAGCGCTTGAACAGGATCTTCTCGGAAGCCACCGGCCAGGCGATCGAAAAGATCGCCAAGGATACGGACCGCGACTATTGGCTCTCCGCCGAGGAAGCCAAGGCTTACGGCCTGGTCTCGCGCATCGTGACGTCCCAGGCGGATATCTGATCTAGCGGGTTTTCCCGATTGCATTGAGCGCCCTCGCTTGCCGGAAGGCAGGTGGGGGCTTTTGTTTTTGAGGTTTTCGATCAGGATCGGCTTCGATCGGAAGAAATAAGCTGGCGACGGAAAAATCCGCCGCCAGCCTTCGCCACTCAAGAGGGTGCAACGTTTCCGGAGGTGGCGAACTCGAAAGATTGCCGTTGCGCTAGGGGGATGTCGGAGGCCGGTTGCCGGTTCGATCTGGCTCGCCGACCGTCACACCGAAATGGCCTCCGGAACGCCGCTGCAGTGCCGATTCAGGCGTCCATAGAGCGGTATGAGCGATGCGCATCGGCCTCTCCCTCTTCCTGATCTCGATTGCGGGCCACGATGCCGGCGCAGAGAGGCGCGACGCAGAGCAATAAAGCGAGCATCCAGAAGGCGCCGGGCAGGCCCAGATGATCCGCCGCGAAGCCAACGCCGGCGGGGCCGACCAGGACGCCGGCATAGCCGGTCATGGTGATTGCGGCGACGGCCAGGCCAGCCGGCATGACTTTCTGCGCGCCGCCCTTGCGGAACAGAACCGGGACGATGTTGGAGGCGCCGAGGCCGATCAGCAGGAAGCCGCTCATGGCAAGGATCGAAATCGGGCTGATGAGGAGGACGACAAAGCCTGCGACCGCGATCACGCCGCCCCATAGCATGATCGCCCTGTCTCCGACCTTTGCGGTGATGGCATCGCCGGCTAGGCGGCCCGCCGTCATCGCGATCGCGAACAGCATGTAGCCGAGACCGCCGTGGCTTGCATCGACCCTCCCTTGAGTGGTGAGAAGCAGTGCGCTCCAGTCGAGGATGGCGCCTTCGACGAGGAAGGTGATGGCCGCAAGGGCCGCAAGCAGCAGCACGAAGCCGCGGGGCATGACGAAGAGCGGCGTGTCCTCCGATTGAACGGTGCGGAGCAGCCGCGGCCATGCAACGACCATGGCGACGATCATCAGCACCGAGCATAGCAATGTTGCGACAAGCGGACCGGCCCTGACGGACAGGAGAAGCGTGACGACCAGGGAGCCGATGAAGCCGCCTATGCTGAACAGCGCATGGAAGCCGGACATCAGCGGTCGGTCAGTGCCTTTCTCGACCTCGACGGCGTGAATGTTCATGGCGACATCAAGCGATCCCAGGCAGGCGCCGAAAGCCGCGAGTGCAATGCCGAGGGTGAAGGGCGTGCTAGCCACGGTCAACATCGGCAAAATGAGCGCGAGGCCCAAGCCACCCGCGATCATGATCGGCTTGCTGCCGTAGCGCGCACTCAACATGCCGGTGGCAAGCATCGCAGCGACGGAACCAAGGCCCAGGCAAAGCAGCAGCATACCGAGCACGCCGTCATCGACCGCGAGACGATCCTTGGCGAATGGGACGAGCGGCGCCCAGCAGGCGAGGGCGAAACCCGCGACCAGAAAGGCAAGGCGTGTTGCCAGCCGGGTTTCCGGCCGATCGGTGGATTGCATGATGGTTCCTCGTCTTTCGAGATCAGGAGGATGGAGTGACGTCGCGCAGCCGCAGGAGCGAGAAGCCGGCTTCGATGACCGCCTTCTCGTCATCTGCAGGCAGGTCATCCTCGACAACAAGCCAGTCGATATCTGCAGCGCCGCCAATCCGGTGCGGCGCGCGTTCGTGAAATTTCTCGGACGTGATCAGCGCGATGCGTGCTGCGCTTCTTCTAAGAAGCGTCCGCTTGAAGATCGCGTCTGCATGTTCGTACACGCTGATGCCGCCTCTTGCCGAAATCGCGCAAACACCCAGGAAACAGCGGTCGATGTTCAAGGCTTCGATGGCAGCGACCGCGGAGGCATCTACACTGCCGCCGACGACGGGATTGACCGCCCCGCCGATCAGCACGAGCGGAACGTCGCCGCGCTTCATGACCGCGGCAGCTATGTCGATGGAATTCGTCGCGATCGTTGCGTCCAGGTTCTTCGGCAGCAGTTCCACCATCTCAAGGTTCGTGCTGCCGCTGTCGAGAAAGAGGAATTCCCCCGGTTCGATCATCGCGACGGCTGCTTGCGCCAGGACCCTTTTGCGCCCGGATTCCTGTCCGATCCGTGCGGATATGGGTTGGGAGGGCGTCAGGAGAGGGAGTGCGCCGCCGTAGACGCGCCGGCATTTGCCCTCGGCGGCAAGTGCCCGCAGATCGCGGCGCACGGCGTCCTCGGAAACATTGAACTCCACGGCGAGCGATGCGGCGACGATCTGCCGGCCCTCTGCGAGCCGTGCTTCGATGACATCCCGCCGAGACAATGGAAGTGAATTACTCATGAACTCTCATTATCGTGCATAAACAAGAAAGTCAATATGCACGTTTATGCATGATTAGGCCGGATCCGATACATATGGCGATCGATTTGACTGCTACCGCCGCCATTTCGCTCCGAAACTGCACTTGCACGCCTGACGCTTGTAATGCTCCATGCGGGTTCAATCGCTCTTCGTATGAGTCTTCGTCGTCATGCTCAAAGATTTCTCCGTTCAAAGCCTGTTCATGGGGTGTTTGACCGCCTTTGTCGGCTTTGCCAGTTCCTTTGCCGTTGTCTTTCACGGTTTGCAGGTTGTCGGTGCGACGGACGCGCAGGCTGCGTCGGGCCTGATGGCGCTTTCGGTTGCGATGGGCCTTTGTGCCATTATGCTCAGCACGGTCACCAAGTTGCCTATCAGTATCGCCTGGTCGACGCCCGGGGCGGCGCTGCTTGCGAGCGGCGGAGCGATCGAGGGCGGCTTTTCCGCAGCGGTCGGAGCATTCTTTGTCTGTGGCATATTGATCGTCATAGCCGGGCTCTTTCGCCCATTCGGCCGCGCGGTTGCCGCCATCCCGGCACCGCTGGCCAATGCCATGCTCGCCGGCGTTCTGCTCGGTCTTTGCTTTGCGCCGGTGAAGGCGATTGCCTTCAATCCCGCTTTCGGCCTGCCGATCATTCTTGCCTGGATCGTCGTCGGCTCGTTCAAGCGGCTTTGGGCGGTGCCGGCGGCCCTTGCGGCCTTTGCCCTGGTGCTGGCCTTCGGTGTGAAGATACCCGACGGTGCGCTTGGCTCGCTCGAGCATTCGCTGTTGCCGACAGTGGAATTCGTGAAACCGGTCTTCACCCTTGCCGGCATCGTTTCCATCGCACTGCCGCTGTTCATCGTGACGATGGCGTCGCAGAACATACCGGGCATCGTCGTGCTCAAGGTGCATCACTACGATCCCAAGCCTGGTCCGCTATTTGCCGTGACCGGCGTATTCTCGCTTCTCGCCGCTCCTTTCGGCGGCCATGCCGTCAATCTCGCTGCGATCACCGCCGCCATGTGTGCGGGACAGGATGCTCATGACGATCCCAAGCGGCGCTACTGGGCCGCGATCATCGCCGGCATTGGCTATGTCGTCTTGGGCCTGCTTGCGAGTGCTGTCACCGCATTTGTCGCGCTTGCACCGCCGATCCTGATCGAGGCGGTCGCCGGTCTGGCGCTGGTCGGCGCGCTGTCGAATTCTGCCTTGAATGCTTTCCAGCAGCCGGAATCGCGCGAGGCGGCCGCCATCACCTTTCTGGTGACGGCATCGGGTGTTTCCTTCGGAGGTATCTCAGGCGCCTTCTGGGGCTTGATTGCCGGCGGCCTGATGATGGCGCTGTCGCGCGGCGTGCAGATGCTGAAGAAGTGACAAGGGGTTGCTTCTTTGCTATCCGGCGGCTATAAGCGCGGCCATGAAGTTGACTGGCGCAAAGATTTCCGAACAGATTGCACGTGGGCGCGTAGCTCTGCGTGACAATACGCGCGCCCTTACCTCGCTTCTCCTCCTCGGCCTTACGCGCGGTTGCCGGGTCCTTTGAGGAGCGCCCGGCGGCCGAAAAGCCCGCTGGCCATCGCTCCTCGCGACCTACCCTAAATCGACAGCATACCCGCAAAGGGTCCGCATTTATCATCGCCAAGCCGCATCCGATCGGCTAAGACGCGGGATGAAATGACGGGAAAGGAAGAGACGAGACCATGGACGCAAACAGCCATTCCCCCAAAGGCATGCCCGACGCAACGGTGAAATACCGTGCCTATCCCCAGATCAACATTCCCGACCGGACCTGGCCGTCCAAGGTCATCACCAAGGCGCCGATCTGGTGTTCGGTCGACCTGCGTGACGGTAATCAGGCGCTGGTCGATCCGATGGGTCACGATCGCAAGGCGCGCATGTTCCAGCTGTTGTTGGATATGGGCTTCAAGGAAATCGAGATCGGTTTCCCCTCGGCGTCCCAGACCGACTTCGACTTCGCCCGCTGGTGCATCGAGCAGGGTAATGTGCCTGCCGACGTGTCGTTGCAGGTTCTCGTCCAATGCCGCCCGGAATTGATCACCCGCACCTTTGAGGCGCTGGAAGGCGCCAACAAGCCGATCGTGCATTTCTACAATTCCACCAGCGAATTGCAGCGCCGCGTGGTGTTTGCCAAGGACGTGCAAGGCATCAAGCAGATCGCAGTCGATGCAGCCAAAATGATCAGCGACATGGCGGCCAAGGCCGGCGGCGGCTACCGCTTCGAATATTCGCCGGAAAGCTTTACCGGCACCGAGCTGGATGTGGCTCTGGAAATCTGCAACGCCGTCATCGACGTCATGAAGCCGACGCCGGACAACAAGCTGATCATCAACCTGCCGTCCACCGTGGAAATGGCGACTCCGAACATCTATGCCGACCAGATCGAATGGATGTGCCGCAATCTCGATAACAGAGAAAACCTGATCATCTCCCTGCATCCGCACAATGACCGGGGCACGGGCATCGCTGCCGCCGAACTGGCGCTGATGGCCGGCGCCGACCGCGTCGAAGGTACCTTGTTCGGCAATGGCGAACGCACCGGCAATGTCGACGTCGTTACCATGGCGCTGAACATGTTCACCCAAGGCGTCGATCCGGAGCTGGACTGCTCCAACATCGAGCGCATGAAAGAAGTCTTCGAATATTCCAACCAGATGGCGATCGGCGAGCGCCACCCCTATGTCGGCGAGCTGGTCTACACCGCCTTCTCCGGCTCGCATCAGGATGCGATCAACAAGGGCATGAAGGCGGCCAAGGTCGCCAACGATCCGGTTTGGGAAGTGCCCTATCTGCCGATCGACCCACAGGATGTCGGCCGCACCTATGAGGCGATCATCCGCATCAACTCGCAGTCGGGTAAGGGCGGCATCGCCTATATCATGCAGCAGGACTACGGTCTGAACCTGCCGCGCAATCTCCAGGTGGAGTATCGCGAAGAGATCCAGCGCATCACCGACGAGGAGGGCAAGGAATTGCCGTCCAAGCGCATCTATGAGCACTTCATCGAGCGCTATGTGACGCAGCCTGGCGGCCGGATTCGCTTTATCGATCATCACACATTCGCCGATCCCGAACACAAGGGGCAGCGTATCGTTGCGGCCGAGATTTCCGACAATGGCGAGGTGAAGCGCATCGAGGGCAGGGGCAACGGCCCGATCGACGGCTTTATCAACGCACTATCGATCTATCTCGGCGTTTCGATGTCCGTCGAGGACTATTCCGAGCACTCGCTGCAGCATGGCTCCAACGCGTCGGCGATCTCCTATGTCGAGATTTCCTATCCGGACGGCAAGCTCTTCGGTGCCGGCATCAATACGAACATTGTCGCCGCTTCCCTTGAGGCGATCGTTTCGGCCGCAAACCGCGTGCTCGATATCAAGGCAGCAAAGGGCTGAAATTCAACCGACTAGGGCGTTTCCGCTTTTCTTCGAATCGCGAAAACGCCCTACCTTCTTGTTTCTTTACGTATTCCGGACGGAAAACCGCTGCGCACTTTTCCTGGAAATGCTCTAAGTTCAGTGAAGATCGATCCCCTCGATATCGTCGAGGGGATTTTTCGTTCTGCTTGTGGCGAGCAGTTTGGTCGGCGGAGCAGCCGTTTCACAATGACTTGCGATAGACGACAAATCCGGAGCGTTCCGCGATCTTGTCGTAAACGCGCATCGCCTTGGTGTTCGTTTCATGCGTCTGCCAGTAGACGCGATGCGAGCCCGCCTGCTGGGCCTGTTCATAAACGGCTTCGATCAATGCCGATCCGATGCCCGTTCCCCGCGCCGCCTCGTCGGTGAACAGATCCTGCAAATAGCAGCTTGGCTCGATAGCTATGGTGCTGCGGTGGAAGAGATAATGCGACAGCCCGAGCAGCCGGCCATTTCTTTCGGCAACGAGCGCATGCATGGGTTCATAGGCATCGAAGAAGCGCTGCCACGTCATCTGCGTGATATTGGCCGGAAGGGCCGTTGCCTCGAAGCGCCCGTAAAACCTGTTGTAGCCTTCCCATAGGATAAGCCACTGCTCATGGTCTTGCGGTGTCACGAATCGGATCAGAAAATCGTCGGCCATTGCATTTTAGTCCACGTAGAGAAGAACAGCGGCCAGCGCTGAAGCTGGCCGTCGCCGAAGGACGGAGACACCGTCCTCCCTGCATTCATGGCTTCTGACTGGCAAGCTCGTCGCGCTGCTTCGTCAGGCGCTCCAGCTCTTCCTCTTGTTCCGAGATGCGCTCCGACGTCCGCTCTTCGTCGGCCGCGCCGGAAAAGGCGGTGGCCTGTTCGATCAGTTCGCGAAGATTTTCCCTGATCACCGCTATGCGCCTGTCGATTTCCGGAATGGTCAGAAAAACGTCCGACATGTTGAAACTCCAACGAGTATATCTATCCAGTGCGATTATCGCACCGCATTATCCATCGGCAGGCTGATAGCCGCAAGCTGCAAAGCGAGAGGAGGTTCCATCAGATCTCGGCGGATACCCTGTTGGCGATCTGGTCGAGCATCGCATCCGAAGATGGGCCGACGACGGCATAGGTCGCGCCATCGCGATACCAGGAGACGATGCTGACATCGTCGCGAATGGTTTCGTCGAAATTGTTGCTGTTCGCAACGCCGTCGGTCTTGGTGAAGCAGATGGCAATGACCTCGCCGTCGAGATTTTTGTAGACCAGCTGGCCCACAGGCTTGCCACTGGCGATGAACAGGCGGGCGCCCTGGAAGACGAGGCCGTCGGCAGCGAGGTCCGGAAAATTGAATTTCACGCCGACGGTGTTCGACAGCCACTTGCTGATCTCATCCTGCTCGCTGGCCTGCAGCTCGA
This sequence comes from Martinezella miluonensis, assembly GCF_900094545.1. Classification (GTDB taxonomy): domain Bacteria; phylum Pseudomonadota; class Alphaproteobacteria; order Rhizobiales; family Rhizobiaceae; genus Rhizobium; species Rhizobium miluonense. The sequence continues at coordinate 30,894 of NZ_FMAH01000032.1, read as the reverse complement.
CCATGTGGCGCGGCTGCCGCGAATAGATGCGATGATATGCTGCGATATCATCAAGCCAATTGCGCATCGCCACCTGTGCCGGGGTGGGAGGGGTGGCCGCAGGCACTTGGGCCGGCTGCATGCCGAAAAGGTATCCGATACCGCCGCCGAGCACAAACAAAATGAGGGCTGCGGCAAGCGACTGCCGGCCTGTCGGCGCAAGCTTGAATGACGGTCGCGCGAGGCGGGGGGAGGGGTCGCGTGTCTTGGGAGGTTGAGCACTCTTGATGGACCGCACGAGCGCCAACGGCACCGGCTCCTTCAACACCTCGTCGAGTGCCTTGCGGCCGACATCGGAGCCGTGTCTCAATTCATCGAGAATCCGCCGGGCCTCCGGATCGGAGGCGATCAGCTTTTCCAGCTCTTCCTTTTCGTCACGGCTCATTTCGCCGTCCATAAAGGCGGACAAGCGAATTTCGAGCGGCATTTTCTTCATGTCCTGCAATGCTTAAAACCTTCGAGACGAACGGTTATGACCTTGGGAGGCGAGGTAGAGACGGGCGCTGGAGAGCCGTGAAGCCAATGCCGACAAGGGAATGCCGAGAATCTCAGCCGCCTGCTTGTAGTTATGCCCTTCGACATCGACCAGCAGAAAGACACTGGCAAATCCTTCGGGCAAAGATGTGACCAAGCGATGGGCTTCTCCGGCTTCCACAGGATTTGGATGCAGGCCGGCTGCGGGCTCGCCCTGCTCGAGGGCGTTGCCCTTTGCGGGGCGCAGTTTTTGACGCCGCGCTTCATCGACCCACTGATTCCGAGCCATCGTATAGAGCCAGCTTTCCAGTTTGCCGGTGCCGTTCCAGAGATGGAACTTGGCTATGCCGCGCTGACAGATGCTTTGGACGAGTTCGTCGGCTTCGGTCAGGTCGCCGGTCAGAGTCACTGCGAAGCGGCGCAGCTTCGGAAGAAGCCCGACCAGGTCGCGTCTGATATCGATGGCTGCTGCTACCGGCGTGTGCATGGTCGTTCCAAAGAGGCGTTGGAGGTTGTGACATCGACGACGTCTTCCCGCAAATCTGGGCCTTTCCCTTGGAAAGGGCGATGCGAACGGAATGATCGTCCTGTGTTGGTATGAACCATTTTTGTGCCGCTTCGCAAGTCTTCAAAAGCACTCGCGTGGTTGCCTGTCATTGAGCTGGCGACTCGCCTGGATGCCATGGATCACTCCTCAATAAACGACATGACCCTTGAGTGATTGCAGCAGCGAGCGATAGGCCCACGTATTCTCGCCGCCACGATCACGGATTTCGACGAGCTGCACGCGCGCGCCTTGAACGTCGCCCTGTTCGAGCAGCGCCTGTCCCATGTAGGAGCGCGCGAGAATGTAGTTCTCATCGTGCTGCAGAGCCTTGCGATAGTAGCTCATGCCGAGCTCCATGCGGCCGGCCTTGCGATTGGAATAGCCGAGATAATTAAGGATGCGGGGATCGTTCTGGTCCCTGGCAAGCTTCAGAACGGTGATGGCATTCTCATACTGGCCGGCATAGGCGAATTCGCGTGCGGCCTGGAAAAGCTGGTCGTCGTTGAAGCCGCTTTCGTTCGGCTTCACGCATTCCTTCTTGTCCTTATCCCACACTTTGCCACCGGTGCATTCGGTGGTCGTCTTGCTTTTCGGCGGCGGGGCCGTTTCATCGCTTTCCGAGCCGGCGGCAAGGGCCTGCAAGCTGGTGGCGAGCAAAAATCCGACAGCGACCGTCATCATTGTTGAGCTCTTTATCGAGACCTTGAGACCCATGTTATCCTCCAGGATTCCGAGGTTTCAATTGTAGCTCGGCATCTTAGAAAACGCCACCGAAACGACGAGGTCCATGGCGGCAAAACGCGGATCATGGCGCAAGAATATCGACGCCGTCCGCATCCACGCCGTTGCCAGCGGTGTTAAGGCTATAGCGTTCGGCCTTCAACTCCCAGGCGCCTGGCCGGCCAGCGATCGTGAAGAGATTGTAGGCGGCCGGTGGCTTTAATCCGCCGACATTCTGGGAAGCCGACGCGATGCCAACAACCGGCACAGGGTCGGCGTGGCCGCGCAGCCAGTGCACGGTATTGAGGTGGGTATGGCCATGAAGAACCAGCTCAGCACCACCGGTCGAAATGGCTGCTGCAAAGCGGCGAATGCCGATCATACGCTTGTAGAAGCTAGTCGCGCCGCGGATTGGCGGATGATGGATCATGACGATGCGAAAGAGCCCGGCATCGCCGGCCGCGCGAAGCATATTCACCGTCTCGCGCGCCTGGCGGGCGGAGTAAAAGCCGCTGGCGGCGAAAGGCGGCGTGGCGACGGCGGTCGAGCATCCGATGAGTGCGACTTGGTCCCGAATACGAAGATACGGGAAGACGCGCTGATCCTCCCGCCATTCGGCCGACGCGCGGTCGCCTCTGACGTAAGGATACCAGGCGCGCATGGCCTTTTCGTAGGCGCCGGGCACATAGGCATCGTGATTGCCGGGAACGACCGAAGTGTGCACGGGGTCGCCGACCATCTTCAGCCATGTGGCCGCCGTCTCGATCTCGATGCCGCTCGCAAGGTTGACGAGATCGCCCGTTACGGCGAGATGGTCGGCCTGCTTTGTCCTGATATCGTCCAGAAGCAGGTCGAGCGTATTGCCAAAAAGATGCTTGCGCCGGTTCCTGTGCCAGTTCACAAATCCGGTTATACGTTTGGAGGCGAGTTCTCTGATCGAAAGGCGTGGCAGGGGGCCGAGGTGTACGTCGGAAATATGCGCGAGCTTGAACATGGGATGAGACATAGCCCAGTCTATCGTCAAAACAAATAGATCGCCCGTTTGAATGCAAGGCGAGGGATGAAGGTTCGTGCATGAGTGAGAAGGCTGCCCGGAATGAGAAGAGTAGCGCGTGGGCATGGCTCTTTGGCCGTGCATTGCATGTCTATTTCGTGCTGACCCGCAGTATGACGCTCGGCGTGCGCGCCGCGTGTTTCGACAGCGAAGGGCGGATCTTTCTGGTGCGACACTCCTATATCGCCGGCTGGCACATGCCTGGCGGCGGCGTCGAACGCCACGAAACGGTGGAGCAGGCGCTCGAGAAGGAGTTGCGCGAGGAAGGCAATCTGGTGATCTCAGGCGAGCCGCAGCTCTTCCACGTCTATTTCAACAATCGTATCAGCAAACGCGATCATGTCGTCTTCTACCGTGTCGAGGTAACGCAGACCGCGCCGCGCATGGCGGATCGTGAAATCGTCGAAACCGGTTTCTTTCCGCGCAACGCACTTCCTCCGGGTACGACGCAGGCGACATATCGCAGGCTGGAGGAACTGGAAGGGGCTGAGCGCCCTTCCAGCTACTGGTAGCCGCCCGCCGGTGGCAGGAGACTTGTGCTCTCCGATCAAGCCGCTTTCGCGAGCTGCTCTCGGCCATGCGGACGATCGAAATCCAGCTCGGGGCCGACGGGAACGATGCCCGTCGGATTGATCGCCCTGTGGCTGCGATAGTAATGATCTTTGATATGGGTGAGGTTCACGGTCTCTGCCACGCCGGGAACCTGATAGAGGTCTCTCAGATATGCCGTTAGGTTCGGATAGTCGGCGATGCGGCGGATGTTGCATTTGAAATGGCCGACATAGACGGCGTCGAACCGCACGAGCGTGGTAAACAGCCGCCAATCGGCTTCGGTCAAACCTTCTCCGAACAGGTAGCGTTGCGTCGACAGCCTGGCGTCGAGCATATCGAGGGTTTCAAAGAGGCGGCGGGCACTGTCCTCGTAGGCGTCCTGCGCCGTCGCGAAGCCCGCTTTGTAGACGCCGTTGTTGACCCTGTCGTAGACGAGTTCGTTCAGGGCATCGATATCAGCGCGCAGATCGGCGGGATAGAAATCCTCCCTGGAGCCGGTCAATGCGTCGAATGCGCTGTTGAACATGCGGATGATCTCGGCCGACTCGTTGTTGACGATCGTTCCGGTCTGCTTGTCCCAGAGAACGGGGACGGTCACCCGGCCGGAATAATGCGGGTCGGCCCTGACGTAGATTTCCCAGAGCGTCTTGGCGCCGAAAAGGGGATCGATCGTTCCGCCGTCTTTCCCTTTGAATTCCCAACCATTTTCCAGCATCAGCGGGTCGACGATCGAGACCGGGATCAGAGACTCTAGCTTCTTCAGCTTGCGGAAGATCAGGGTTCGATGCGCCCAGGGGCAGGCGAGCGAAACGTAGAGGTGGTAGCGTCCGGCCTCTGCCTTGAAGCCCCCAGTTCCGGTTGGGCCGGCTGCGCCGTCAGGCGTGATCCAGTTGCGGAATTGCGACGCGGCGCGCTTGAAATGGCCTTTCGTCTTTTCGGTGTCGTACCAGACGTCGTGCCAAACGCCGTCAACCAACATGCCCATTGTTCTGTCCTTTCGGAATACTGCTGAGGTTTGAGGGTGAACATACGGCATGGTCGTCAAATTTCGAGATGATAAACGCTGAACACTGCGTAGCTGGTGGGATCTTTGGCAGATGTAGTGTGCTGACCACTGATTTTCTGCGGCTGTCATCATGCGGACATCATCTTGCATCAACAGATGGCAGCATGCATTTTGCATTGGACGCGCCGGATATTTCCTGCTATCGGGCTTGTCACACTTTGAGGACTACTTGTCATGAAAGTCACCAGAAGCCTGCGACGACGCCGATGATCCCGAACGCTCGACGAGCGCCTTCGAGAACAATTCCGTCTGTCTATCCGGTTTTCTTGGTCTAATGTACAAGCACGATCTGATCTACCTCACTGAGGATGCGTCGCACGACGCTGCCATCGAACTCATCAACGAAGAAGCATTTGGTCCCGGTCGGTTTACGCGCGCCGCCGCGCGGATTCGCGAGCAGGGGCCGCATGATCTGTCGCTGTCCCTCATCTGCGCCGATGATGGGGAGACGATCGCATCTGTACGGATGACGCCGGTTCTTGCCGGCACGGTCAGAGGGCACTTGCTCGGACCGCTTGCCGTGCGGCCCTCGCATAAGAACAAGGGTATCGGTCGCGAGCTTGTGCGGATCGCTGTCGAGGCAGCCAAACGCAACGGCTCGGAAGCCGTCATCCTCGTCGGCGACCCGCCATACTACTGCCCGCTCGGCTTCGAAAAGGTTGCCTACAATGCCTTGGCATTTCCAGGCCCGGTCGATCCCAACCGCGTTCTGGTCGTGCCGATCGCTGCCGACACGCATGCGCGGCTGCAGGGTTCTATCGCCTGGCGCGATGATGCCGCCTCGGCTATCGCGGACCAAGACGAAGATCTCGACGACATGATGCAGCGGACGGCGATTGCCGTCTAAGCCCTACAATATATGGAAAAACGTCGCCGCGCTGTGATCAGCGAGGCGATAGTTTTTTCTGCAGGAAGAAGCGGGTGCGGCCGACGGGAAAGTCTGGCAGTTCTCCGAAGATCGCATAGCCCTGCCGCTGATAGGCATGCAGTGCTTGCGGATTGAACGTATCGATCCACGCCCCGAAACAGCCGCGGGCTGCAGCTTCGGCTTCCGCCGCCTCGAGCAGCTTGCCTGCCATGCCCTGGCCGCGCAAGGTTTCCGGCACGAACAGCCATTGCGTGAACAGCCATCCCCAAGCCGTGTAACCCGAAATCCCGCCGATGGTCTTGCCGCTCTCGTCACGGATCAGCACCGCCAGCGATCGCCTTTCAGATGCGCCGACATCGGCGGCGTTGAAGGCGGTCAGCCCCTCGCTGATCGCGGCGAGTTCGGCTTCGGAGGGGGCGTCGGTTATGTCGAATTGTGTCATCGGTTCACCGTCCTTCGCGCCACCATGTGGCCGAGAAGGCAAAGAGGAGTACGGCTAGACCGGCAAAGCCGGCGAAGAGGGGCAGACTATTGATCCCCTTCAGCACGGTTTCGTCCGTCATGCGGATGGTCAGGCGCTGGCCGTCTGCGATGCGCACGGCACCGCGAACCGGCAGGACCTGCGGGACCGTGACGCCGCCATTGGCGCCGGCGACGCGAGTGACGAGGCCCTTAGTCTTCTGCGCCAGCGGCTTCAGCGTTTCGGTGGTCGAGATCATCGCCTTGAATTCCGGTGCATCGATGGCGCCGATATGCACCAGCGTCGAAAGATTGCCGTCGGCGATCTGGAAAAGCCCGATCTCGTCCATATGCTTCTGAGCCTGGTGGAGACCAGGCTCTGTCTGCTTCAGAGGCAATGCTTGCGTCTTGCCGGACGGCGATTTGATCGTTGCCGGGCCGGGATCGTCGCCAATGGTCTGGCGCGTCACCTGCAGCGTGCGGCCGGCGGCATTCGCCGTCAGGGCCTCTTCTTCCAGCGCCGGCTCCTTCAACAGCCAATGGGCAATGCGCCGATAGAGCGACACGTGCGGGCCGCCGCCCTCAAAACCGCGTGCCCAAAGCCAGCCTTCGTCCGAAAGCAGCATGGCGACGCGGCCGCGGCCGACGCGGTTCAGCACCAGCAGCGGGCTGTTGTCGGCACCGACCATGACTGTCTGTCCCTGCGGCTTTTCGACATCGACGCTGCGGAACCAGCGGCCCCAATGCGGTGGCTCCGTGTCCGATCCATCGAGACCGCGCGTTACCGGATGCTTGCGGCCCTGCTCCGACAGGCGCGGATAGAAGGGCTTCTCGATCATCTGCCCGGTCGGCTCTGCCGGCAGAACCGAGGCGAGCGGCGTCAGGGCGATCGAATTGCCGGCGGCATGTTCGGGGCCTGCCGCCACGAGCAACGCACCGCCGTTTTCGACATATTGCGCCATGTAATCATAATAGATCGTCGGCAGGACGTTCTGCCGGTCCTGGTAACGGTCGAAAATGATCAGGTCGAAAGAGTTGATCTTGTCGACGAAGAGTTCGCGCGTCGGAAAGGCGATCAGCGACAATTCGTTGATCGGCGTCCCGTCCTGTTTGTCCGGCGGACGCAGAATGGTGAAATGCACGAGATCGACCGACGCGTCCGATTTCAGCAGGTTGCGCCAGGCGCGCTCGCCCGAATGCGGCTCGCCGGAAACGAGCAGGACGCGCATGTTCTGGCGAATGCCTTCGATCAGCTGGACCGTGCGGTTGTTGATGGGCGTAACCTCGCCGGGGACTTCGGCAACGGCGAATTCGAGGACGTTGTTGCCCGCGCGCGGCACCTTGAAGCTGAACGGCGTATCCTGGCCCGGCGTCGCCTGCAGTGTGGCGATTTCGTCGCCATTCATTTTGACGGTTACATCAGCGACACCGCCGGGGCTTTTGCCGTCGTCGACGACATGGAAGACGAGCTGCTGTTCATCATTGACGATGCCGAAGCGAGGTGCGCGCGCGATTTCGATGCGGCGATCGAATTCGTCGGGCTTGCCGGTGATCAGCCCATGAATAGGCGCGTCGAAACCGAGCTGCTGGTTGACGCCTGGAATATCGTGGATCTGGCCGTCGGTGAGGAAGATCGCGCCGCCGATCCGAGCAGGTGGCACGTCCGCGATCGCGGAGGAGAGGGCAGAGAAAAGCCGCGTCGACGGCGAGTCGGATTCAGCGGGGTCGCGCGCCTCGACGATGCGGGGCTCTATGCGCGGGAATTGCGCCAGCCGGTCCTTGAGCATAGCCAAGGCATCGTCGGTCATTTTGGTGCGTTCCGGCGTGTCCTGGCTGAGACTGCGGTCGACGACGACGGGGACGATGGTGGTGAGCTGATCGCGGTCTTCCTGCAGCAGCACCGGATTGGCGAGGGCGGCCAGGAGGGCGATGCCGGCGAGCGCGCGGATCCAGCTGCCGCGCAGGCGCCGATAGATGGCAATGGCCGCGATGACAAGGGTTAGCGCCGCGAGAGCTGATAGCACGGGCCAGGGCAGGAATGGGGCAAAACCGATATTCATCTCACTGCCCCAGCCGCTGCAGGATATCCGGGATATGTACCTGATCGGACTTATAGTTTCCGGTCAGCATGTACATGATGATGTTGACGCCCGTACGGTAGGCATATTCACGCTGCGTCTCGTCCGGCGGCACGGTCGGCAGCAGCGGCGAGCCGTTTTCGTCGATCGCCCAGGCGCCGGCAAAGTCGTTGCCCGTGATCAAGATCGGCGTCACGCCATCGGAGGAGGAGACCGCGTTACCGTCGCGGCGCGTATCCTGCCGCGCTTCGATCCAGAGCGGGCTATCGGCATAGCGGCCGGGAAAACTCGAAAGCAGATAGAAGGACTTGGTCAGCACATGGCCTGACGGCACAGGCTCGAGGGGCGGAATATCGAGATTGGCGAGGATCTGCTGCAGCCGCTGGCCGTTCGGGCTCGGCGTCGATGTGTCGCCCATGGTGTTGATGGCGTCGCGCGTGTCGAAGAGCACGGTGCCGCCGTTGCGCATATAGGCGTCGATGCGGTTGATGGCGTCGTTGGACGGCATCGGCGCCGTCGCTGATATCGGCCAGTAGATCAGCGAATAGAAGGCAAGTTCATCCTTCGCTGGGTCCAGCCCCACCGGCGGGCCTGGCTCCAATGTCGTGCGGTAGGTCAGATAGTCGGAGAGGCCGGCAAGGCCGCGCTCGGAAATACGATCGACGTCGGATTCGCCGGTGACGACATAGGCAAGATGGGTCTTATCCAGCCGCGAAAAGATAGTGTCGTCGCCGGGCTTGGAATCGTCGGCCAAGGCGTTTGCCGGATGCAGGAAGATCGCGACCGCAAGAGCCAGCAACAGCATCGCCGCGCCGCCGCCGGCCGTTTTCGTCGACCTGCCAAGGCGCGGGAAAGCGCCATTCATGAAGAGCACGATCAGGCTATCGGCCAGAAGGATGAGGAAGGCGAGGGTGAAGAGGATCGGCTTGGCGGACCATGCTTCGCCACCGATCAGGCCCTCCCGCGCGATCGCTCCCGCGGCCGATGCATCCAGCGGCTTGAGCGAGGCGCCGGGGGCTAGCACATTGAGCGCGGTAAAGCCTTCTTCGGAGCCGTAAAGGCCGGGCGGGTTGTCGAAGCTGGCGACAGCTGCGCCCTTGTGGTTCGGCTCCAGCGGCCGGGCGCTGCCGATTTCGCTCGTCAGCACGCCCTTGGCCGTCAGAAGCCGGTATGGCGGCAATGCCTCGGTCGCCTTGGCTGCCCCTTCCGTCGAGGTGACGCCGCCGGAGCGCGACAGCTGGACGATACGGCGCAGCATTTCGACGAAATCGCCCGAGATCGGCAGATCCGACCATTGCGGTTCGGCGCTGACGTGGAAGAGAATGACGCGGCCGGCGTGCATCTGCTTTTCGGTAACCAGCGGCGTTCCGTCGGCAAGGCTTGCCCAGGTGCGCTCGGCAAGATCCGGCGTCGGTTCGGCCAGAACCTGCCGCTTGATCAGCACATTGGTCGGCTTCGGCATGCCGGCGAAGGGGCCGAACGATGGGAAATCGGCTAGCGGCTGTGGCTCGGCCCAGGAGAGCGCGCCGCCGAACGTCCGCTCGCCCTGCCGCAGTGTCACGGGGACGAGCGGATCATCGGCGGGCGCTGCGGCAAGGCGCGGTCCGGCGAAGCGGATCAGCGTGCCGCCATTCTCGATCCAGCGCTGCAGCGGCGCATAGCTTTCCTGCGGCAGGCGGCCGACATCGGCCATGATGATCACAGAGGGGTTGCCGGCCAGCAGTTGCGGAATCGATTTTGCCAGATCCGCGCTGTTGGGCTGGATCAGCTCGGCATAGGGGTTAAGGGCGCGTTCAATGTAGTAGAGCGGCGAAAGGATCGGCTGGAATTCGTCGGCCGCCTGACCGGAAAGAAGCGCCACACGGCGGCGGCGGAAGCCATCGTCGAGCAGGTGAACGGTGCCGGCGCTGGCATAGCGGTCGACGTTGATGCGGGCAAAATCGTTGCGCATCTCGAAGGGAGCGGCGATGGAGCCGGTCGCAACCGTCTGACCGCCGGCGAAACTCAGCGAGCCGTTGGCGATCGGTCGGCCCTGATTGTCCTGTGCCGTCAACTGAAGTCGGAGCGGGTTGGCGCCGTTCAGCCGCGTTGCCGTAACCGTCATGTCGTTGGCGTTGTTGGCTGCGCCGGTGATCGCGAGAATGTCGTTGCCGTCGCCTTCGATCAGGCGCAGCTCGCTCGGCTGAAGCGCGGAGAGCCGGCTGACGATGTCGTCCTTGGCTTTGCTCTCGATGCCATCGGAGATGAAAGCGATAGTCCCCGGCTTGCTGCCATTGAGCGCGGCCTTCACGGCGTCGGCGGCACGCTGCCGGTCCGGCACCAGCGGTCTTGGGTTCATCGCATGCAGCTTGTCGCGCGCCGCCGTCGCGGCACCCGGTGTCGCATCATTGCCCTGTTCGGCGGTAAAGGCGATCGAGACCGGGATGCTCTTTGCGTCGGCATCGTCGATCAGTGCGTCTGCTGTTCGGACACGGCGCTCCCAGTCCGACGTGCTCGCCCAGCTATTGTCGATCATCAAGACCAGCGGGCCGCCGCTCGACAGGGTGTTGGTGCGCGGATTGAACATCGGATTGGCGATCGCGAGGATCACCAGCGCTGCAAGCAGCATGCGTAGCAATGTCAGCCACCACGGGCTGCGGGCCGGCGTTTCCTCACGCTTGAGAATGGACGCGAGGATGCGCAGCGGCGGGAAGACTTCCGTTCGCGGCTGCGGCGGCGTCAGGCGCAGAAGCCACCAGATCACAGGAAGCAGGATCAGGGCTGCGAGGATGGCAGGGGAAGCGAATGCGAAGGAAAGGCCGGTCATGGCCGCCCTCCAGGTGCTACCCGCGCAGGCATGCCGGAAAGATACATATGCACGGCGACGAGCGCTTCTGACGCCAGACGATCGGTGCGATGGCTGACGAAGGTCCAGCCGAGATGGCGCAGGGCCTGGCCGAGGTTCTCGCGGCGGGCGAGATAGGCCCGCTGATAGTCGTCCCGCAAGTTTTCCGCACGGCCGGCAATCAGTTTCGAGCCCGTTTCCGGATCGCTGAACTCCGTGCGGCCGCTATACGGAAAGATTTCCTCGGCTGGATCGGCCACTTCAACGACATGGCCGCGCAAGCCACGGCGCGCCAGAGGTCCGATCCGGCTCATGACGCTGTCGGCATCATCGAGAAAATCGCCGATCAGCACGATATCGCTCCAGCCGCGGATCATCTCGGTTTGCGGCAGGCCGCCTTCGAGCAGCGTGTGCATCAGGGCTGCCGCCAGACGCTCGGCGGCGTTTCGGGTCGAGACCGGCTCCATGACGCCGGGGCAGCCGATCCGTTCGCCCGAACGGGACAGGATTTCGGCAAGTGCCAGCATGATGACGAGCGCACGGCCTTCCTTGGAAGCGTGGCCATAGGCCGACTTGTACATCATGGATGGCGAAAGGTCGGCCCAGAGCCAGATCGTGTGAGCGGCTTCCCATTCATGATCGCGGATATAGGTATGATCGTCGCGGGCGGAACGCCGCCAGTCGATGCGCGAAAGGCTTTCGCCCTCGGTATAGGGGCGAAACTGCCAGAAATTCTCGCCGATGCCGCGTTTGCGCCGGCCATGCCAGCCGGCGATGACCGTATTGGCGATGCGCTTGGCTTCGACAAGGCAATCCGGCACGAGAGCGGCGCGGCTGCGAGCTCTGGAGAGCGCATCATTGCCCGAAGTCGGTCTGACGATTTGTCCGATGGATGCCACGCGCTACACTCTCCTCGACATCGGGCTCACGTTCTCGGCTGTTTTACCAGCCCTGAGATGACATCGCGCACGGACATGCCTTCGGCGCGGGCCGCGAAGGTCAGCGCCATGCGATGCTCGAGCACGGGCTCGGCAAGTGCATGCACATCGTCGATCGAAGGCGCAAGCCGGCCTTCGTACAGTGCGCGGGCGCGGGCGCAGAGCATCATGGCCTGGCCGGCGCGCGGGCCTGGACCCCAGGCAACATGCTTGTCGGTCGAGGCGTTGCCTTGGCCCGGGCGGGCAGAGCGCACCAGAGACAGGATCGCATCGACCACGCCGTCGCCGACGGGCATCTGGCGGATCAGCTGCTGAATTTCCAGCAGACGTGCGGCATTGATGACCGCCTGCGGCGTCGCTTCGCTCAAGCCGGTCGTTTCGAGCAGGATGCGGCGCTCGTCGGCCAGCTCGGGATAACCGACATCGACCTGCAGCAGGAAGCGGTCGAGCTGGGCTTCCGGCAGCGGATAGGTGCCTTCCTGTTCGAGCGGGTTCTGCGTTGCAAGAACATGGAAGGGAGCGGGCAGGTCATAACGCTGGCCGGCGATGGTGACGTGATATTCCTGCATGGACTGCAGCAACGCAGACTGCGTGCGCGGCGAGGCGCGGTTGATTTCGTCTGCCATCAGCAACTGTGCGAAGACCGGACCCTTGACGAAACGGAAGGAGCGGCGGCCGGTTTCGTCCTGATCCATGACTTCGGAGCCGAGAATATCGGAGGGCATCAGGTCGGGCGTGAATTGCACGCGGTTGGAGGCAAGGCCCAGGACTGCGCCGAGCGTCGTGACAAGCTTCGTCTTTGCAAGGCCGGGCACGCCGACCAGCAGGGCATGGCCGCCAGCGAGCACGGCCAGGAGCGTATTCTCAACGACGCTTTCCTGACCGAAAATGACCTTCGATACTTCTTCGCGGATGCTGGCGATATCGCTCAGCGCCTTTTCGGCTGAAGCGATGATGGCCTGCTCGTCGAGGCTCGTTTCGGTCGATTTAATCATGCCCATTTGCGTCTCCAATGGCAGAAAAGCGGTGCGCGCGATTCGCAGACCTTACACATTTGCCCCATAATCAATACAACTTATCGCCACGAGCATGGCTGACAAGCACGTTTCGAATGACTATCTCGTGAGAAACTGTCGTATTCGTGACTAACGGCGAACCGGGACGGAAGAATGGCAACCGAGGAAATCAAGGCTACCGGCGATGCAGCGAGTCTCGCAGCCCTCATATCGCGTGCCGCTGGAGACAGCGGCGATCGCAAGAAGGGCTTGCCGCCGGTCGATCGCTGGAATCCCCCGTTTTGCGGCGATATCGATATGGAGATCAAGGCTGACGGGACCTGGTTCTATCTGGGTACGCCGATCGGGCGTGCCCCGCTGGTGCGGCTGTTCTCCACTGTCCTGCGCAAGGACGCCGACGGGAAGACCTATCTCGTCACGCCTGTGGAAAAGGTCGGCATTCGCGTCGCCGATTCGCCGTTCGTCGCCGTCGAGATGAGCGTGACGGAGCGTGACGGCAGACGCGTGCTGACTTTCCGCACCAATGTCGGCGATGTCGTCGAGGCGGGCAGGGAACATCCGCTCCGTTTCGTCATCCGCGGCGAGAACGACGAGCTGAAGCCCTACCTGCACGTCCGCGGACGCCTGGAGGCGCTGGTGACGCGCGCGGTCATGTATGATCTCATCGAACTCGGCGAGCCCGTCGAGATAGCAGGGCGAGAGGTGTTCTGTGTGCGCTCCGGCGGCTCGATCTTTCCCGTCATGACGGTTGCCGAACTGGACGCGCTGACACGATGAGCGAATTCCCTCTTTATTCCGCGGATGAGTTCCGGCGCCGTGCTCTCAGGCAGAGCGGTGGCGCGGTCGAGTTCGCCTGGCGCGATCATGGCGATCATCGCCTCAATCCCGAGACCATATCCCAAGTCGAAGGGCTGAAGCTGAAGGATGCCGCCGTGCTCGTGCCGGTCGTCGACAGCGGCGACGACGCCAAGGTGATCTTCACGCTCAGGACCTCGACTTTGCGCAAGCATTCCGGCCAGATCGCATTCCCTGGCGGCGCCATCGATCCGGAGGACGCTTCGCCGGAAATGGCTGCCGTGCGTGAGACAGGTGAGGAGATCGGGCTGGGCGATATCTTCATAGAACCCGTCGCGCGGCTCCCGTATTATCTAGCCGCCACCGGCTTTCGCATCACGCCGATCCTTGCGGTGGTGAAGCCGGGCTTCGATCTGGCCCTCAACCCCACAGAGGTGGAGGATGCCTTCGAGGTGCCGCTCTCCTTCTTGATGGACCCAAGCCACCATGCGACAGACACCATGCTCTGGCAGGGAACCGAACGCCATTTCTATCGCATACCCTATGGGCAGCGCATGATCTGGGGCATTACAGCGGGCATCGTCCGCACGCTTTATGAAAGGCTTTACACATGACGTCCGTTGCCGGTGAAGCCTGGTTCCGGGATAAGGCGCTGCAGCGGGTGCTGGCCTTGCTGAATGCCGATGGCGGCGAGGGCCGTGTGGTCGGTGGTGCCGTGCGCAATAGTCTCATGGGGCTGCCGGTCGCCGATATCGATATCGCAACGACACTGCTGCCGGAGGCTGTCGTCGAAAGAGCAAATGCCGCCGGTATCAAGGCGGTGCCAACAGGCATCGCACATGGAACGGTCACCCTGGTCATCGATGGAAAGCCGTTCGAGATCACGACCCTACGCCGGGATGTGGAGACGGATGGGCGGCGCGCACGCGTTGCCTTCAGCGAGGACTGGCAGGCCGATGCCGAGCGGCGCGATCTGACAATCAACGCGCTTTATGCTTCCGCCGATGGCGAGGTGCTCGATCTGGTGGGTGGACTAGCCGATCTGGAACGACGCAATATCCGCTTTATCGGCGATGCCGCGACGCGGATCGCCGAGGATCATCTGCGCATTTTGCGCTTCTTCCGCTTCTTTGCGCATTACGGCAGCGGCCGCCCGGATGCGGACGGACTACGCGCCTGCGCGGCGGCGCGGGCGAAGATCGCGACATTGTCGGCCGAGCGTGTCTGGTCGGAAATGAAGAAGCTGCTTTCGGCCGGGGATCCGGGCCGGGCGCTGCTCTGGATGCGCCAGGTTGGGGTGCTGACCGAGGTTCTGCCGGAAACGGAAAAATGGGGTATCGACGCCATTCCGGCGTTGATTGCCGCCGAGCAAGCGCTCGGTTGGGCGGCGGATCCTTTGCTGCGGCTTGCCGCTATCGTGCCGCCGGATGCGGCGAGACTTGGCAAACTTGCCGAGCGTCTGCGTCTGTCGAAGGCCGAGGCAGCCTATCTGCAGGCTTGGGCGAATGCGCCCGGTATAAAAGATGAGATATCGGAGGCCGCTTTCGATCGGCTGCTTTACCGCTATGATCCATCCGGCATAGCTGTCCGGCTGAAGCTGGCGCTGGCTGTTGCGCGGGGCAAGGCCGAGGGCGATTTCGAGGAGATGGCGCGCACTGCACGGCTCGGCAAGTTGCTGGAGCGTGCGTCGAAGTGGAAGAGACCGACTTTTCCTCTCAGCGGTTCGGATGCGCTTGCCGCAGGCATCAGTGCAGGTCCGCGCGTCGGCGAACTTCTCGGTAAGCTGGAGCAGGAATGGCTTGAAGGAAACTTTACTGTCGACCGGGCGGGTCTTCTCGCCCGGTTGACGGATCTGGCTAACGCCTGACGACAGAGCGCAGCTCAGGCTGCATTGGCTTCGTCGCGTATGCGTGCCTTGATGTTGTCGATCATATTTTCCCTGACGATTGTTTCGCCATGCGCATCACGCATGTGCTCGACAGCGCGACGAACCACTTCGGCATCGTCCTTGGCGCGCGTGTGCCATGTGCAGCCGGGTACAAGCGTACCACATTCGAACAGTCGCATGTCTTCCTCCTCAATATTCAACAGGATTGCGGCCCTTCATGCCGAAGGACATGAAGGTTAAAACGCTACGAATGGGAAAAGGTTTCTCTGTCCGGCAAGGTTCCAACGCTTGCCGGACCATTCTTTCGGATTTCAGTCCGGCATTGCCCAGGATTTGAAGCAGTCAGACGACTGATATGTCGTAACGGGCGCCTGTCTGGCCGAGCGATCGGCCTCCATGCGAGCGAGATCGCTCGGCGACCTGTTGCCTGCAAGTTGCATTCTCACCTGCTCGATGAAGCAGGAGAGAGGTAAATCGGACCCGCTGCGGACCCTCATGTCCTCGGCTAGCCGGACGATGAATTCCAGACTATCGACAGTGCGCGAAAGCCTCGTTTCCTTCGAAACTTCCACGACCTGAATCTGTACTGCCATTACAACCTCCTCCGATTGAAACGAGCATTACCTAATCTATGCACTCACTCCGCCGATTTCAGGGCTTATTCGGTCATTTTATGTTGGATGCCCTACGGCCAGCGTACCACGGGCGGCAGAGACGATAGGATCGATTCCACGTTGCCGCCTGTTTTCAGCCCGAATATTGTACCCCGATCATACAACAAATTGAACTCCACATAACGCCCGCGACGGATTAATTGTTCGTCGCGGTCCTCTTCCGTCCATGCTTCGTTGAAATTTGAGCGGACGATGCGCGGATAAACCATGGAAAAGGCGCGGCCGACGTCGCGGGTGAAGGCAAAATCGGCGTTCCAGCCGCCGGCTTCCTCCGGCGAATGCAGCCAGTCGAAGAAGATGCCGCCGATGCCGCGCGGCTCGTTACGATGCTTCAGAAAGAAATACTCGTCGCACCAGTTCTTATAGTGCTGGTAGTCGGCGACGGCATGCCGCTCGCAGACGATCTGCATGGCGCGATGGAAGAGGACGCTGTCGGGGTCTTCCTGGGTGCGGCGACGGTCGAGCACCGGCGTCAGGTCTGCGCCGCCGCCGAACCATTGGCTCGTCGTGACCACCATGCGGGTATTCATATGCACAGCCGGCACGTTCGGATTGACGGGATGGGCGATCAGCGACAGGCCCGAAGCCCAGAAACGTGGGTCTTCCTCGGCGCCAGGTATCTGGCTGCGGAAATCCGGAGAGAACTCGCCATAGACGGTGGAAGTGTGGACGCCGACCTTTTCGAAGACGCGGCCTTCCATCATCGACATGCGGCCGCCGCCGCCCTGACCGCTTTCCCTCTGCCAGTCCTTGGCGACGAAGCGTCCCGGCTCCTGATCGGAGAGAGGGCCGGCAAGCTCGTCCTCCAGCTTCTCGAACTCGGCGCAGATCGCATCGCGCAGGCTCTCGAACCAGGTTCTCGCGGCCTCTTTCTTTGCTTCAATATCCTCAGGCAGTCCTTTGGGAAGATTGGGTCGTTCCATTCATGCTCTCCGACGGCGCGAGCAGCCGGCGGCCCGCGATTCGCACCGTATGTATCGTGATTTTGAATAACAGCAACACTACGGCACAACCAGTGCAGCGGCGTTGCAGGAGAATCGACTCGCAAAATTTCCGATGCGGTATTATGTTCCCCCTCTCAAAGGCGAGGTTTCATCATGAAGATACCCGGACCGCCGCCCCTTGATGGGTTGAGAAGCAGAATATTCCGCTATCGGCAGGAACATCCGGCCGGCGGAAAGAGCGATTTCGTTCGAGAGACTTTTTGTCTCAGTCGCCCCGAAGCGCGTGCCAAGGCGCGTGAATGGTTCGATGAGTTCCCGAAAGCCGCCTACTGGACCGAAGTCGAAAGCTGGCGCCAGATTGAGGGCGACCGCATCGAGTTCACCATGCGGCGTTTGCCGTCGGCGGATTGAAACGGACGAAATGAGCGGTTGCAGCGGCAGGCGATCAGCCTGAAGTAGGCTACTGCGTCTTCCTCAAACGGCTTTCGATCAGCAGCCCGCTCTCGTCCAGGATCGGATGCGCCACCGAAACGATGTGGGCATTGATGCGTTTCAGATCGCGCAGCATGTCGAGATGCAGCGAGCTGGTCTGCAGGCTATCGACGCGGCCGTCGCGCAATCTTTCGAGATGACGCTCGGAGGACTGCTTTTCCAGCCGGCGCACGTCCACCTTCACCTCCATCAGCTGCTTGGCCAGATTGAAGTCGCGGGTCACGAGGATCGTCTGGGCGATACGGAGATTATCGACTGTCAGGCTGAAGAGGCTTCTCAGCTCGCGATATCCGTCCTCCGAGAAAGTCAGGCCCTTGTCGATTTTCTTCCCCACCTGTTCGGCCAGGCCCTTTTCGATGATGTCGCCTATATGTTCGAGATTGATGGCATAATCGATGATGACGATCGAGCGGCGGCCGTTCTCGTCGTCCAGCCCGTCACGTCCCAGCTTCGACAGGTAGATTTTCACCTCCTGCTGGATGCGGTCGACGCGCTTTTCCAGAACCGGGATTTCCTTCAAGGGCGACAGGTCGTTGTTGTTGAAGGCATTTTCGGTGCGGATCAGCATGCGCTCGATGAGGTCGCCAACCGCGAGAACCTCTCGGGTGGCGCTGGCAAGCGCCACGACGGGCGTTTGCAGGGCCTGCTGGTCGAGAAACTTCGGGCCATCGTCGGTCTGCGGATCGTTGGGCACGACCCGGAGCATGGTCCTCGAGAGCAGGCGCGAGAAGGGCCATGCGCAGATGGCGAGGGCGATATTGAAAAGCAGATGCACGTCTACGGGCAGTTTGGCCGGCGAGAAATGGAGGCCCTGCATCCAATCCCCGATATAGCCTGCGAGCGGCAGCACGATGAGGCAACCGATTGCGCGCACGATCAGGTTTCCCAAGGTGACGCGCCGAACGGTTGCCGGGCCAGACAGCGTCGCCATGACGGGTGGAACCGCGCCGCCGAGATTGGCGCCGAGCACGAGAACGACGGTCAATGCCGGAGACAAAATACCGGTCGATGCAAGTGAGAGTATCAGCACGACCACCGCAAGGCTCGACGAAGACACGAAGGCCAGCACCGCCGAGAAGATGAGCGCCACCGGCAGCGCGCCGTCCAGCAGCCCGATGAAGGCGCCAAGCGCTGCCGATTGCCGCATCGGCGCGGTCGCAAGACTGAGCAGCTGCAGAGAAAGCAGCATGAGCCCGATGCCGATAAGCGCGGTTCCCGCGCCCTGCTGAGAGGTCGAGGTGCGGCGATATAAGATGATGCCGATCAGGATGATGAGGGGAGACAGCCATTCGATGCCGGTCGCGACAATCCATGCGGTGACCGCAGTGCCGACATTGGCGCCCAGCAGCACGATCTGCGCCATGCTCGGCAGGACGAGGTCGCGCTCGACGAAGGAAGCGATCATGAGCGCCGTTGCCGTGGAGCTCTGCAATGCGATTGTCGCGACGAAGCCGGATGCGAACGATCGCGTGCCGCTGCGGGTTCCTCTGGCAAGACCTGTTCTGAGGCGGGCGCCGAAAGCGCGTGACACACCGTCTTTTACCTGCGCAAGGCCGAACAGCAGGAGGCCGATGGCGCCGAACAGATTAATCATGACGATGGTGGATTCCATTTTCTGCTAAATCTTTCTCATGCCGCTATGTCGTCAATGATTCCGAAAGTGATGATAACCTACTGAAAAGTCGTAAATTTCAGTCTGCGGTCGCGCTGCTTTAAACATGGAAAATTCACTTGCCGGCTAAGCATTATACGCTTGTTGCAACGGTAGTCCACCGTTGCTTGCGACATATTGGATCAACAATTGCGCATAAGCCCGATCAATGAGTCTTGGGCGGCTGCAGCTCGTCGGGTGAGCCCGGTTCGATCGGCGGTGCGTTGGGCAATATGCCGGCAGCGAAGGCATGTTTGACGTTTTCGATCGTTGCCGATCGTCGCTTGGAGCCAATCGGCGAGGTAGCAACAGCGACTGTTTCCGCCGCCGTCGACAATTCATCCTGGGATGCGGCATCGTATTCCCCGGTCTTTGCTTCCGCTTTCGCCGGCGACGTCGCCAAGATGTCCCTGAGCGTGGCTGTCACGGGCAAATGCCCGTTCAAGTCGGTATTCGTGTGATGCCAGGCATGGGGGATGCGGCGGTCGGCGTCGATGAACGGGCGGGAATTGATCTCGCCGAACCAGTCCCACGCACCCATGACATCGACGACATCGGTGAAGGCCGGCGGCATGGCGATGCGCGCGCCGATCGTCACGATCTTCA
Organism: Martinezella miluonensis; assembly: GCF_900094545.1. Taxonomy (GTDB): domain Bacteria; phylum Pseudomonadota; class Alphaproteobacteria; order Rhizobiales; family Rhizobiaceae; genus Rhizobium; species Rhizobium miluonense. The sequence continues at coordinate 11,209 of NZ_FMAH01000032.1, read as the reverse complement.
TCTCAGGGGCGAGCTTCGCGATCCGCGCCTCATCTTGCTTGTGCAGGTCGTGCAGGGCAGCGGAGAGGACCAGATTGCCCTTGGAGTGGCCGGTCAACAGCCGGAATGACAGGCGGGAGTCCGCAAGAAGCGCCCGCACGGTTCGGGTATCGAGGCTGGTGCGGGCGGCCGATTCGTCGCCATGCGCTCCAACCTTGGGCCGGCCGGCGATATCGTCGAATATCTCCAGAAACGGACGCAGGCCGCGCAGATGGCCAAAGAGAAAATGTCCGCCGAAAGCCTCGGTAATGACATCGGCGATGCCATAGCCTGAAACGACGGCGGCAACCGGCCCCTGTATTGCATCGGCCACGTTGCGGGCGAAGGCCGCCGCGCCCAATGCGGAGCCACCGATGCCTGCGACGGTGAGGGCCTGCACCTTATCGCCGCCTCTCAGGACAAATTCGTCCACCGTCTCGCAAAGGGTTATCGCTGCACCGCCACTTGGCGGGACAATCATGATTGCGCCTTCGGCTGCCAGCGAGTCGCTGAGGTAGAAGGCTTCCTCCGGCGTGATCACCTTGATGTCGTAGAACAGCGCGTCGAGCGCGAGGTTCCGCTGACGAAGGCCTTCGAGAGCGAGATTGCGGGCCGGTGAGCGCTGAAGCCGCTCGGGGAGGCTCAAGGTGCGCGCGAACTGCGTGAGGGAGAGCGTGAATGCCGTCTGGAACATGGGTCACCTCGCCAAGGTTGCCTGAGTTAGAGCATTCCAGAGGCAAGCTTCTCACACTTTATTGGACGTGCCAACGCCTATTCGGGTGCGACATTCAAGCCCAGTGTTGACGTCGGCGACCATTGCGTCTGCCGCAGCGCTTCACCCGATATCATGGCCGCGGACATGGCGACGTTGATGGAGCGCTGGCCCTCCACCATGGGGATCAGAATGCGGCTGTCGGCCTTGTCATGCACATGTTCCGGCACGCCGGCGCTTTCGCGGCCGAAGAGGAGGATATCGTCGCCGCGGAAAGCGAAATCAGTGTAGGGTTGTGCTGCTTTGGTCGAGGCAAGCACCAACCTGCGGCCGCTTTCCTGGCGCCATGTCTCGAAACGATCCCAGTTCACATGTCGCGTCAGAGTGACGGCGGAGAGGTAGTCCATGCCGGCACGCTTGAGGTTGCGGTCCGATATGTCGAAACCCGCGGGCTCGATGATGTCGACGCCGAGGCCGAGGCAAGCGGCCAGCCGCAGGATCGTGCCGGTGTTGCCGGGAATGTCGGGCTGGTAAAGGGCGATGCGGAGCGTGGTCATGCGCTGCAACTAGCGAAATCACCCCGATTTGTCTCTGATTTTCGTCGATTCCTCGATTTTTGTGATGCTTTCCATCAGCAGAATTGAAGAATTTAGCCCATTTTTCAGGCATATTTCGCTTTTCAAAAGGGAAAAGTCGCGCTAAAAGACAGGCGCTCTACAACTTACGAATGAAGGAGGCTCGTGATGGATATCTTGTTTGTGATGATGCGCCTCCGGTCCGTGCATTTTCGGACCTGCTGAGCGCCGTAAGGCGCGCATTCGCAAGCATTCCCCTTTTCTGAGTCATTACGCGGCCGGTATGGCCTCGTTGTTTTATCGCCCGACCACCATATGAGTCTGCGGCCTTTAGGCGCAGCGGGTGGTCATAGGGTCGAGTCTTTGGAGCATTTCAATGTTTGGCTGGTTCGAACGCCGACTAAATCCATTTCCGAGCGAGGTGCCGGATACACCTCCGCACGGCCTCTTCGCTTTCTGCTGGCATTATTCCAAGCCGGCTGCGCCGTGGCTGATCGCCATGAGCATCCTCACCATGTCGATCGCGATCGGCGAGGTGGCGCTGTTCCAATTCCTCGGCGATATCGTCGACTGGCTGACGAAGGCGGACAAGGCGACCTTCCTGCAGACAGAATGGCATAGGCTTTTCTGGATGGGCGCGATGGTGCTGGTCGGCCTGCCGCTTGCGGCAATCCTCGACAGCTTCATTATGCACCAGGTGCTGCTCGGCAATTATCCGATGATCGCGCGCTGGCAGATGCATCGCTTCCTGCTGCGTCACAGCATGACCTTTTTCGCCAACGAGTTTGCGGGCCGCGTCGCCACCAAGGTGATGCAGACCTCGCTTGCCGTGCGCGAAACGGTCATGAAGATCCTCGACGTGTTTGTGTACGTCTTCACCTATTTCCTCTCGATGATCCTCGTCATCGCTGCGGCCGATTGGCGGCTGATGATTCCGATCCTGTTCTGGCTCGGCGTCTATGTCGGGATCGTCGCTTATTTCGTGCCCGTGCTGCGCAAGATTGCGTCGCAACAGGCCGATGCGCGCTCGATGATGACGGGTCGCGTGGTCGACAGCTACACCAACATCGCTACGGTGAAGCTGTTCTCGCACGCGGGCCGCGAGGAGACATATGCGAGGGCCGGCATGGAGGAGTTCCTCGATACCGTGCACAAGCAGATGCGCAAGGTGACGCTGTTCCACGCCTCGGTCTATTTCAACAATTGCGCGGCGCTGTTCATCGTCTCGGCGCTTTCGATCTGGTTCTGGCTCAATGGTTCGATCTCCGTCGGCTCCATCGCCATTGCCATCGGCCTTGCCATGCGTGTTAACGGCATGTCGCAATGGGTGATGTGGGAGGTGTCGGCACTCTTCGAAAACATCGGCACCGTCTATGACGGCATGGGGATGATGACGAAGCCGCACGACATTGTGGACAAGCCGGCAGCCTCGGCGATTGTCGCCAAGCAGGGTGCGATCCGGTTCGACCACATTCGCTTCCATTACGGCAAGGCGAAGGGCGTCATGGAGGACCTGTCTCTCGATATCCGTGCGGGCGAAAAGGTTGGCCTGGTTGGCCGTTCCGGCGCCGGCAAGACGACGCTGATGAACCTGCTGCTGCGTTTCTACGATCTGGAGGGCGGCCGCATCACCATCGACGGTCACGATATCGCAGGGGTCACGCAGGACAGCCTTCGTTCGATGATCGGCGTGGTGACGCAGGATACGTCGCTGCTGCACCGCTCGATCCGCGACAACATCGCCTATGGTCGCCCCGACGCGACTGACGAGGAGGTGATCCGGGCGGCGAAGCGCGCCAATGCCTGGGAGTTCATCGAAGGCCTCGTCGACATGTATGGACGCACGGGGCTCGATGCGCAGGTCGGCGAGCGGGGCGTCAAGCTCTCCGGCGGCCAGCGGCAGCGTATCGCGATCGCCCGCGTCTTCCTGAAGGACGCGCCGATCCTGGTGCTCGACGAGGCAACCTCGGCGCTCGATTCCGAAGTGGAAGCGGCGATCCAGGAAAACCTCTTCGCGCTCATGCACGGCAAGACGGTGATCGCGATTGCGCACCGCCTGTCGACGCTGACCGAGATGGACCGCCTCGTGGTCCTCGACAAGGGCCGGATCATCGAGATGGGCACGCATCATGAGCTGGCCCATAATGGCGGCATCTATGCCGAGCTCTGGAGCCGTCAGTCGGGCGGCTTCCTAGCCGATCACGAAGAGGTCGAGACGGCAGCGCAGTGATGGACTGGACAACTGGGGTGCCGAGGTGCCCCAGTTGTTGCTTCGATGGCCCATTCGGCCATACCGTTTTTCGCAGAACAAAAGCCGTCGAGCCGATATTCTCAATGTTTTCATTGGCGCTCAACGAAGAGGCCAAGGTGGCTATTTTCCCGAAATCAAAAGCACAACAAAGGAGCGCGGAAGACGATGACTCGAGCTAACGGCTCGCAAGAGCAAGTTGTACCGCGAGCAATCCGAACGCCGTCGCGAAGCTTCGACGCATCCATGACTGAACAGTCGGATTTGAGACGATATGGCGGCGCAGGTAGGCCGCGAACACACCATATCCCGCGAAGATGATAAAGGTGAGTGCCATGAAGATCAGGCTAAGCTTCAGCATCAGCGTGATCGGGCTTGCCTGATCCGGCGTCACGAATTGAGGCAGGAAGGCGAAGAAGAAGATCGACAATTTTGGATTGAGCAGATTGATCAGGATTGCCGAGCCAATCACTTGCCGCGTGCTCTTGTCGGTCGGCGCACCGTCAACGCGCAAGACACCCCGTTCCAAAAACATCGACCAGGCCATGTACAGCAGATAGGCTACTCCGAGCCATTTGAGCGCTTGAAACGCCACGGCGCTGGTGTGCAAGAGTGCGGCAAGGCCACTGATCGCGGCAAGCAAATGCGGGATGATGCCGAGTGTGCAGCCGAATGCGGCGACCAAACTCGCCTTTGCACCGCCCGATAATCCGGCAGCAAGCGTGTAGATCGCTCCGGTGCCGGGAGACGCCACGATGATGAGGGTCGTTATCAGAAACTCCATGCTCATGCGATTGCCCCCATGGCAGAGCCGCGTATCGGTGACAAGGCTTGAGCCGATGTACTTATTTCGGCCGCTGATCCGCGCGAGACGTTCGAGCAGGCCGCAGGCGAGGCTTTCCCAACGATGAGAGCCGCAATCGCACTACTTCGTGCGGTGGAATACTCGATTGGCCAGTTCGTCGCGGGCAAGGTGCGGATTGACGACGGATGCGGTGGATACATCGCGTCGGCTTGAGGGGAAATAGCGGGCATGAATCTCACTCGATGATGGCTTCAGGCAACATCGAGGCGTCGTGTTCTCCGGTCTTGAATGAAATTGCGGTTCGGTCGCCATCTCGTGCTCGCCAATCCTAACGCCAGACGCGGCATTCTAACGAAAATGTAACCTTTGCCGCCGTCCGCCGTTACTTTGCGGATCTTCAGAAATTTCCTATATCGCTTCCATGTTCATTCGTTCCGTGTACCGTCTGTTCGAGACGTGGATAGATCCCTATTACCGCAGCGGCGATCTCAAGCCGCCGCGGTCGCTTGGCGCCTTCATCTGGTATTACGTCGGTCAGGCGAAGGGGCCGTTCCTGGCGATGGCGGCGCTCGGCGGTGCGGTGGCGATGCTGGAGGCGGCGCTCTTCTGGTTCGTCGGCCATCTGGTCGACATTCTCGACAAGGTGAAGCCGGGCGAGGGATGGAGCGGGTTGCTCGCCGGCCACGGCGCTGCACTTCTCGGCATGGTCTTCGTGGTGCTCGTGGTGCGTTTTGTTGTCGTGAGCCTTGGCGCGCTGGTCGAGGAACAGGTCGTCGTTCCCGGCTTTCTCAATCTCGTGCGCTGGCAGGCCTACCGGCATGTGGCCAGACAATCCGTCGAATTCTTCCAGAATGATTTTTCCGGCCGCGTCGTCACCAAAGTCTGGTCGGCGGGGCAGGCGACGGGCGATCTTGTCGTGTCGCTGCTGCAGGTGGTCTGGTTCATCATCATCTACGCTGCCTCGACCATCGCGCTCGTCGGCGGGCTCGACTGGCGGCTGGCGCTGGTGATTGCGATATGGATCGGCATCTTCTCGCTACTCGCCCGCCATTTCGTGCCGCGCATCCGGCAGCATGCGCGCAATGCGGCGGAGGCATCGTCGATGCTGAACGGCCGCATGGTCGATGCCTATGCCAACATCCAGACGCTGAAGCTCTTCGGACGGGAAGAGCAGAACGATGACTATATCCGCCGTGGGTTCGATCGTTTCCAGGCGGCCGTCATGCCCTTCACCCGGCTATTGACCGGCGTTCGTTCATCCCTTGCTCTGCTGTCCGGCGTGATGATCACCTCCATCGGCGCGCTTGCCGTGCATCTCTGGCTGGCCGGCGAGATCTCGACGGGCGGCGTCGCCTTCACGCTCAGCATGGTGTTGCGCCTGAATATGCTCTTCGGTCGCATGATGGCGCAGTTCAACGCCATCATGCGCAATCTCGGCACGATCCAGAATTCGGCCGAGATGATCTCCGAGCCCATCGGCCTGGTCGATCGGGCTACAGCCAAGGACTTGGCGATCAGCGGCCCGGAAATCCGCTTCGACAATGTGACCTTCCATTATGGGCGAGGCGGTGGCGTCATCGACAATTTCTCGCTTTCGGTGCGTGCGGGAGAGAAAGTCGGCATTGTCGGCCGTTCGGGAGCGGGCAAGACGACGCTCGTCAATCTCCTGCTGCGCTTTTACGACCTCGAAGGCGGCCGCATCCTGATCGATGGACAGGACATTGCCGGCGTGCGGCAGGAATCGCTGCGCGCCTCCATCGGCATGGTGACCCAGGACACGGCGCTTCTCAATCGATCCATTCGCGACAACATCGTTTTCGGGCGTCCGGATGCCAGCGACGAGCAGATGGTGGAGGCCGCCCGACAAGCGGAGGCCGACGAGTTCATCACCGCTCTGGAGGATCAGAAAGGGCGCACGGCTTACGCGGCCCATGTCGGCGAGCGCGGCGTCAAGCTCTCGGGCGGACAGCGTCAGCGTATCGCGATCGCGCGTGTCATGCTCAAGGATGCGCCGATCCTCGTGCTCGACGAGGCGACATCCGCCCTGGATTCGGAGGCCGAGGCTGTGCTGCAGTCCAACCTCGATGGGCTGATGAAAGGCAAAACCGTTCTGGCGATAGCGCATCGGCTCTCGACCATCGCCAAGCTCGATCGGCTGGTCGTCATCGATAAGGGCGAGATCATCGAGGAGGGGACGCATGACGAGCTGATCGCCGACGGCGGCCTTTATTCCGAGCTATGGGCACGTCAGTCCGGTGGTTTCATCGCGGCGGATGCCGATTGATCGAAGCTTGTCCGATAGACGGTGAGATCACGGGTGCCGAGGCACGCTGAACTCCGCCATCAAGCCAAAATGGTTCGAGCCCATCGCGTCCCGGATCTGCTTTACGGATATCAGCCGCAACGGCGCGCGGGCAAAGACGTGATCGATGCTGATGCCATAAGGCCCTGCCGCGACCGGCCAGGTCGCAGGCTCTGGGAAGGCGTGTCGAAGGGCGGTTGCGGCCAGAAAGTCACGCATATCCGGAGCGATGACCGAAGCGTTGAAATCTCCTGCGAGGATCAGCGGCTCCTTCGCGTCGTTGAGGATGGAGGCGAGGAGGCCAAGTTCGATCTGGTGAAACTCGTCGAAGTAGGGCTTGCTCAAATGAATGGAAGCGAAATTGACGGGCTGGCCGTCCATGTCGATGGTGGCCAGAATAAAGCGATTGTCCCAAAGGCTGTCGAGGCTGCGCATGAGCCGAGTCCGGAACGGTCTTTTCGATAGCAGCAGCGAGTCGCAATCGGTGGTCATCTCGCCGCAGCCGATGCGATAGGGGTAGATCTTGGTGATGCGATCCATCGCGGAAAAGACGGGTCCCGCCTCGAAAATTTCAACGACATCGGCTTTCGAGGCGACAATGAGATCGGCGATGCGGGCGCCGTTTTCAAAATTGCTGTCCTCGATGTTGAAGGAGAGCAGTTTGAAATGACCGCCGCTTGCCTCCGCTGAAGCGACGAAGGAAGACGCGGCATGTTCCTGCAGCATGAGGACAGAGTGAACGAGGAGCACGGTTCCGGCCGCCGTCAGCAAGATCGCATACCAGTGGCGCTTGAAGAAGAATGCGGTCAGCGCAAGTATGATCGCAAACAGGCTTATGTGGGTCTGCAGGCTCTCGAAAAAGGCCAGCAACCAGGAATCGGTGACATAGCGTGCCGCAAGGATACCCAGGGCCAGCGTGGCGAGAACGCATAGAACGCAATAGACCGTGTGTCTCATGAGACGTTCTCGAGCTTATTTTTCGATACTTTCAAGACGCGAGGCCTAACTGCATTCGTCCACAAATCGCGCAGGAAATCCATTCGGTTTTAAGAGGTAAAGCCCAGGCCCCGCGATGTGTCGAAAGTGCTAATATTATGGCGATTTCCGCAATGCGGTATTGAAATCACTGCTTATTTTGCTCTGCAATATGAGAGAATACTATACAAATCCTCTGATTTTTCATGCGTTTACCGCCTTATCTTGAAGGCAGGGGAGTTCAGGCCCTGGCCTTGCGGCTTAATAGCGCAGTTTTGCCGCGACATTGTGCCATCTCCCCTTGCCAAGACTGGACATAATTTGCGATCAAGCTTAGAACGCAGCGGGTTACGGAGGAATCTATGGCGGAAATATGGTCGCGTTGATTCGCCGTTAGTGAGGGGGTACCGCGGTTCTGCCGTGGTTTGCGGAAGAGGAAGTGCAGCCTTGAGCGAGCATAGTACGACAACTGAATCCATAGGCGAGCCTACGCGCCGCGATTTCCTTTATTTGACGACAGGTATGGCTGGTGCGGTTGGCGCAGTTTCCGTCGCTTGGCCGTTTATCGACCAGATGCGGCCGGACGCATCGACACTTGCTCTTGCTTCCATCGAAGTCGACGTGTCGAGCCTTGAGCCTGGCATGTCTCTGACGGTGAAGTGGCGCGGCAAGCCCGTCTTCATCCGTAACCGCACGCAAAAGGAAATCGACGATGCCAAGGGCACGCAGCTCTCGGACCTCAAGGATCCGGTCGCTCGCAATGCCAACCTTCCATCCGATGCGCAGGCAACCGATGTTGCCCGTTCGGCCGGCGAGGGCAAGGAAAACTGGCTCGTGATGATCGGCGTCTGCACCCATCTCGGCTGCATACCGCTCGGCCAGGCGGGGGAATACGGCGGGTGGTTCTGTCCCTGCCATGGTTCGGTCTACGATACCGCCGGTCGCATACGCCATGGGCCTGCGCCGCAGAACCTCTTCATACCGCAATATGCGTTCACGTCGGATAAGAAGATCAAGGTCGGTTGAGGGGGAGCTGAATCATGAGTGGTCATTCGTCTTACGAGCCATCGACAGGGCTCGAAAAATGGGTCGACGCGCGGCTTCCGCTGCCGCGTATGGTCTATGACAGTTTCATCGCCTATCCGGTCCCGCGCAATCTGAACTATGCCTATACGTTCGGTGCCATGCTGGCCGTGATGCTGGTCCTGCAGATCCTGACCGGCGTCGTGCTTGCCATGCATTATGCGGCGAATACGGCGATCGCCTTCAATTCGGTCGAAAAGATCGTCCGCGACGTCAACCATGGCTGGCTGCTGCGCTATATGCATGCCAACGGCGCGTCCTTCTTCTTCGTGGCCGTCTATCTCCACATCGCCCGCGGCCTCTACTACGGTTCCTACAAGGCGCCGCGCGAAATCCTCTGGATCCTCGGCGTGATCATCTACCTGCTGATGATGGCAACCGCCTTCATGGGCTACGTTCTGCCCTGGGGCCAGATGTCCTTCTGGGGTGCGACCGTCATCACCGGCTTCTTCTCGGCCTTCCCATGGGTCGGCGACTGGATCCAGACGTTCCTGCTCGGCGGCTTTGCCGTCGATGATCCGACGCTCAACCGTTTCTTCTCGCTGCATTACCTGCTGCCGTTCATGATCGCGGGCGTTGTCATCCTGCACATCTGGGCGCTGCACGTGACCGGCCAGACGAACCCGACCGGCGTCGAGGTCAAGCTGAAGACCGATACCGTGGCCTTCACGCCCTATGCGACGCTGAAGGATGCGCTTGGCGTTTCCATCTTCCTGCTGGTCTTCGCCTATTTCGTCTTCTACCTGCCGAACTTCCTCGGCCATGCCGACAACTACATCCCGGCCAACCCACTGAAGACGCCGGCTCACATCGTTCCGGAATGGTACTTCCTGCCGTTCTACGCGATGCTGCGCTCGATCACTTTCAACATCGGCCCGATCGACTCCAAGCTCGGCGGCGTCTTGACGATGTTCGGCGCGATCATCGTGCTGTTCTTCCTGCCGTGGCTCGATACGTCGAAGGTTCGCTCCGCCGTTTATCGTCCGTGGTACAAGCTGTTCTTCTGGCTGTTCGTCGCCGATGCCGTTCTGCTCGGCTGGCTCGGCTCGCAGCCGGCGGAAGGTATCTACACCACGGCTGCGCAGTTCGCGACGTTGTTCTACTTCCTGTTCTTCCTCGTCATCATGCCGGTGCTCGGCCTGGTCGAGACACCGAGGCGCGTTCCAAACTCCATTACGGAAGCGGTTCTTGAGAAGCAGGGCGGTAAAGTTGCCGCTCCGGCTCAGGCATAACCGGCGATAGAGGAAGAAAACGATGAAGAAACTTATTGTCGGCCTTCTGTCGCTTGCGCTCATCGGCGGTTCGGCCACCGTTGCCGCCATTGCGGCGGAAACGAAGCCTGCCGCAGAAGCCGAGACGCCGCATTATCCGCTGAAGGAGCCCCGCGAGCAGCATTGGACCTTCTCCGGCCCCTTCGGCCACTATGACAAGGCACAGCTTCAGCGCGGCCTCAAGGTCTATACGGAAGTCTGTTCCGCCTGCCACTCGATGAAGCTGGTGGCATACCGTACGCTGGGAGATCTCGGCTATACGGAAGCCCAGGTGAAGGCCTTCGCAGCCAACTACGAAGTGCAGGACGGGCCGAATCCTCAGGGTGAGATGTTCACTCGCAAGGCAGTTCCGTCTGACCATTTCAACTCGCCGTTCCCGAACGACGAGGCAGCAGCTGCTTCCAACAACGGGGCGGTGCCGCCGGATATGTCGCTGCTGGCCAAGGCGCGCGAAATCGAACGCGGCTTCCCGCAGTTCGTCTTCGATATCTTCACCCAGTACCAGGAAGGCGGCCCGGACTATATCTACTCGCTGCTGACCGGTTATGAAGAGCCACCGGTCGGCTTCAAGGTGCCGCAGAATTCGCACTACAACCCGTATTTCGATGCGGCCGCGACTTTTGCGATGCCGAAGCCGCTTTCGGACGGCCAGGTGACCTATGACGACGGCTCGCCGCAGACGGTCGATCAATATGCGCGCGATGTGTCTGCCTTCCTGATGTGGACATCCGAGCCGCATCTGGAAGATCGCAAGCACCTCGGCTTCATGGTCATAGTGTTCCTGCTGATCTTCTCGGTATTGATCTATCTCACCAAGCGCTCCGTCTATGCCAAGGCCGGCGCTCACTGAGTATTGAGAGAACGACACGAAAAGGCGGCCCTTCGCAGCCTGTGTGAGAAGTCCGGCAAATCAATTAAGGTGGCCGCATTGGAAACGATGCGGCCATTTTCATGGGATACATTTCAGGGACTGATCGGGGTCAGACGTCGCTGTTGCCAGCCCGGATCGAGGATTACGTTGCGGCAGATGCTGCGGTGCGGGTGATCGATGCCTTTGTCGATGGGCTTGATGTTGCGCAGCTCGGATTCAGGCGAGCGGTTGAGGCCTCGACAGGTCGTCCCCCCTACGATCCGCGTGATCTGCTGAAGCTCTACATCTACGGCTATTTCAACGAGGTGCGCTCCTCCCGGCGACTGGAGCGTGAATGCCGGCGTAATGT
>NZ_FMAH01000081.1 GCF_900094545.1 Martinezella miluonensis | reverse complement strand
CGTTCCATCGCCACGCCGTGCTCGCCAAACCAGGCGATCAGCGCATCGGGTTCACTGTGGACCTTTGCTTCACGCACAATGCGGCCATCCGCATCCACCACGCACACACTTGAGTATTCCAATGATACGTCGATGCCGGCATACTGCTTCATGGTCGTCTCTCCGTGATGCTATGGAGCAGGTCTCTCCTGACTCCGCGACACCATCATTGTGAGGGACGACCACCAGCCATTCAAACCTGGCTGGCCGGGCTCCGCCCGTTACACCATCTAAATGAAGAGCGCGACCATACCCCAATATACGCCGGCGGCAAGCAGGGCTGCGACCGGAACGGTGATCGCCCAGGCGGCGATGATGGTCATGAAGTGCGAGCGGCGCACCAGGCGGCGGCGATGGATTTCGTCGGGGTTGCGCTCGTCGGCAGCATCCGGCTCGTTCCAGGGGATGCCCGCGGCTTCGGCCTGCTTGCGCATATAGGCGAAGCGACGCTTTGAGCGAATAGTATACCATTCACGGAAGAAGCCGACCCCGAAAACCGCTCCGACGGCGATATGAGTCGAGCTGACCGGAAAGCCGAACCAGGCGGCGACAATGACGGTAAGCGCCGCAGACACGGCCACGCAATAAGCCCGCATGGGATTGAGCTTGGTGATCTGCTCGCCGAGGAGGCGGATCAGGCGCGGTCCATAAAGCAGCACACCCACGGAGATGCCGCAGCCGCCGATCATGACCACCCAGAAGGGAGCTTTATGGGTTGTCGTCTCAGCCAGCACGTTGAGCGAGCCGCCAAGGCCGATATCGCGGACGATTGCAGCCAGCGGGCCGATGGCATTGGCGACGTCGTTGGCGCCATGCGCGAAGGACATCAGCGCCGCCGAACAGATCAGTGGCAGGCGGAAAAGCTTGCGCAGCGAGCTGTTCTTGTTTTCCAGGCCTATAGATTGCGCCGCTACGAGGGGGCGCGCACCGAGCCAGGCGATGACCCCGACACCGATGCCGATCGCGAGGTTCATGATATTGGGGATCGTGCCCTTGGGCTCCAGCTGAACGGCGAGATAGCCTGTGAAGGCGCCGGCCATCAGTCCGATCAGGATCGGAATCCAGTTTCTGGCGGCAGCGATCTTGTCGTCGCGATAGACGATGAAAGTCTCGATGAAGTAAAGGATGCTGGCGGCGATGGTGCCTCCGAGGAAGGGTGTTATCACCCAGCCCGCAGAGATTGCCGCCAGTACATGCCAGTTTACGAGTTCCGGGCCGGCTGCGGCCGCACCCGCGCCGACGACTGCGCCGACGATCGTATGCGTCGTCGAGACCGGCGCTTTCAGCCAGGTGGCGAAATTGATCCAGAGTGCTGCGGCGAGCAGCGCCGCCATCATCAGCCAGGCGAGCTTGCCGATGCTGATGATGCGATCGGTATCGACGATGTGCGTCGAGATGGTGTTGATGACCGGGCCGCCGGCGATCGTCGCCCCGAGGACCTCGAAGATGGCCGCCATGACCAGCGCCTGCGTCATGGTGATCGCGCGTGCGCCGACGGCGGCGCCGACATTGTTGGCCACGTCCTTGGCGCCGATGTTCATGGCCATGTAGCCGGCAAGGGCAACGGCGGCGAAGATCAGCGTCGCACGCGGCTGGTCGAACACGTAGATGCCGGCGAAGACCATCGCAAGGCCGAGGAAGATCAGCCCGATGCCCGGCGCCACCAGGCGCCTCGAGACGTGATGGGTCGCATCCTCGACATAGGTGAATTTGTCGAGATCCTTATCGAGCGTCCTCTTTATTGGTGTAGCCGGTCGGTCGGGCATGCAGTTCTCTGGATCAAAACTCTCGTATTGCGCTGGCCGATGAGGCGCGCAACATCCGCCACATATCCTGGCATAGTTTTTTGTGAGTAATGTGGCTTACTTGGCCTGGATTGCGGCACGAGCGGTCGCCATCCGTTGTGCGAAGGCGAGAATGAGATCCTGCAGTTCAGGCTCGCGCACGCGCCTGGCGGCCTCCTCGCAGGAAACCCACTCCATCGAGCGCTCGCCCTTCTCCTTGAAGTTCTTGGCGAGTTCGCTGGCTTCGAGCGCATAGACCTGCACGCGACATGGCACCTGAATGCCGTCCTTCAGCACCTTGTCGTAACCGAAGGTGCCGAGCGGCTCCGTCTCCACCGCGCCGCGCACGCCGGCTTCTTCATAGGCTTCGCGTGCCGCGACTTCATGGGAGAGCTTGCCGGGCATCGGCCACCCCTTCGGAATGACCCAGCGGCCGGTGTCGCGGCTGGTCAGCAGCAAGACTTCCAGATCGCCGGTCTTCTTCTTCAGCCGATAACAGAGCGCAGCATATTGCTGTCGCGGCGGACGCCGAAACATGAGTTGCACATCATTTGCTATACGGCTGAGAAAGGCCAATTGTCGGGTCACCTTTAGGGATTCAAGATACTGTTACGATTCAATCATAACATGGTGTGGGAAAAATTTGCACTCCAGGTGCTAATATATGGTATTTCCCCACAAATTTATTGAGTGGTGAGTAGATAAAAATAACTGGTTTTGTCCTCTGATATTCGCCAGTGATTGTGTTGAAAGCGACATTCAACGGCATTTTCGTGCCGCAGATGGCGTAGTTGCTTGGACCGACCTGCTATTGCATTGGAAAGAGGGATAAAACCTTGCCATGTCCGAACGCATTGTGCCTAGACGCCTGCCACCTCTGAACGCACTGCGGGCCTTTGACGCCGTAGCGCGTCGCGGCAGCATTTTGAAGGCAGCGGATGAACTTGGCGTCGTGCGCGGCGCCGTCCGGCAGCAATTGAATCTGCTCGAAACTCATTTCGGCATGCCCTTGTTTAAACGGGAGAACGGCCGGCTTGTATTGACAGCGAAGGGCAGGGCGTTCGCCGATTCGGTCGGTGTCGCTTTCGGCATTCTCGCCCGGGCTTCCGCGGAGCTATCGGAGGGAAGCCGACGTGTCCTGCGTCTCGGCGTTCCCTCCGCTTTTGCTGTCTGGTGGCTGATGCCGCGGGTCGCTGATCTGCAGGCCGCCCTTGAGGGCATCGATATAGACATCGTACCGATGGCGACCGTCGAGCCTCTCGCCAGACGCGCCGACCTCGAAGCGGTGATCATGGGTGGCGAATACAGGCCAACGCGCGATATCACCGCCATACGCTTCATGGAGGATGAGTTCGGTCCGGTCGCCACGGCCGATATCGCCGCGCGCCTTGACCTTGGCACCGGTGTTGCGGCGTTGGCCGGCGCGGTCGCGCTGAATAGCCGTTCCGCGCCAAGCCTCTGGGATGACTGGTTCGCGGAAAGCGGCCACGCACCCGTTCGCTTCGCGGCCAAACGAGAATTCGAGGATCTGCTGCTTGCGATCGGAGCCGCCCGTTCGGGCCTCGGCGTTGCCATCGCTCCTCGCACGGCCGTTGGCGACGATCTCGGACGTGGCACGCTGATCGCGCCTTATGGCTTCATTCGGCGGCCGGCTGGCTATAGCCTCAGCATTCGCAGCAGCGACACGAAGGATCCCGCGCTCGTCCGGCTGGCGGATTGGCTGAGCGGGGCAGGGGTTGCGCAATCCTAGCAAGGCATCCGGCCGAACATTGATCGCACGCATGCATGGCAGATTTTCTACCATGTGGCGCATTCCAATGTCCATCGACAGGCCGTTGCCTGTCATGCCAGATCGCCGCATCGAACCAGCCGCCAGGAGCACAGCATGGATCAGTCTTCTTCTCTGTCCCGCATCGATTGGGTGGCCCGGAGCTGCCGGCTGCTCGCCGCGACGACCAAGGAATTTCGCGAAACGAAACCCTTTACCGGCCTGACCATCGGCACCGGCATTCATCTGGAGCCGAAGACGGTGGCGCTGCTGATGACGCTGCGTGCCGGCGGTGCCGGTCTCGTCTGCACCGGCAATCTGAACAGCACCCAGCCGGAAACGGTGGACTATCTGCGCGCTCAGGGCGTCAAGGTCTTTGCGACGCAGACCCGCGATGCCGATGAGCATGGCGCAAGCCTCGATGCGATCCTGGCGGAAAAGCCGGATCTGCTGCTCGACAATGGCGGCGATCTCTTTGTCCGCGCGGCCGAACGGCCCTACACCAATTTCCTCGGCGGCACGGAGGAAACGACGTCCGGCCGCACCCGGCTGCTGCCGATGCGCGACAAGCTCAACATGCCGATCCTCGTTATCAACGACAGCCCGATCAAGCAATTCGCCGAAAACCGCCATGCAGTCGGACAGAGTATGTTCGAGAGTTATCTGCGCTTCACCAATCGCTCCACCAATGGCAAGCGCGTCACCGTCTTCGGTTATGGTGCTTGCGGCAAGGGCACGGCGGCTTGCTTCCGCAACGCCTTTTCCGCCGTCAGCGTCGTCGACATCGATCCGGTCACGGCGCTCGAGGCTCATCTCGATGGCTTCACGACGCCTTTGCGTGACGCAGCGATCCGTTCTGCCGATATTCTGGTGACCGTTACCGGCTATCCGAATATCATCACCGCGGCTGATCTGCCTTTGATCAAGGATGGCGCGATCTTGATGAATGGCGGACATTTCCCGCATGAGATCGATGTCGAAGCGTTTCGCAACAGCCCCGATGTCGCCGGTATCGATCGCTACGACGCGGAATACATCGAGACCGTGCGCATGCGCGACGGCCGCGCCTTCCACATTCTCGGCGGCGGCCATATGGCCAATCTCGCCGGCCCACGCCCGCTCGGCAATACGGTCGAATCCATGGACCTCGGCTTTACGTTGCAGGCTCGTTGCCTGGAGCGTGTTGCCAAGGGCGGGCTCGGCAGGGAAGCCTGCGTCATCCCTGTTCCCGCCGATATCGACGCCATGGTCGCCTCCGCCTATCTCGATTTGGCGCGCTAACGGGCGGCACCATCAGGCGCTCGCCAGCGCTTCCGGCAGCAGTCGATCATAGAGCCGGGCCATCTCGTCGCCGAAGCAGCAGAAGATGATCTCACTGAAAGCGCCATCAGCGCTTTCAGCAACGGCGATGCGCGTGGCGATCTCTGCGGCGGGCAAAGCGGGAAAGCGGTAGATACCCGTGGAAATCGCGGGAAAGGCGATGCTCTTGAGGCCATGCTCGCGGGCAAGGCCGAGGCTGTTGCGATAGCAGCCCGCAAGCAGCTCGTCCTCGCCGTTGCCGCCGCCGTTCCAGACGGGACCGACCGTGTGGATGACATGCCTGGCCGGCAGGCGATATCCCTTGGTGATCTTCGCTTGCCCGGTCTTGCAGCCGTTCAGCATCCGGCATTCGGCAACAAGCTCCGGCCCGGCAGCCCGGTGGATCGCGCCATCGACGCCGCCTCCGCCGAGAAGGCTACTGTTTGCAGCATTGACGATGGCATCGACCGAAAGCCCGGTGATATCGCCAAGAACGATTGTGAAGCGTGTTCCGGTCGTGTCTGATAGATCGGAGCGAATGGTTTCAAGCGCGGACATGCTGATCTCCTCGATTCCCGAAGACGTCGCCTATCGCTCCCAATAGGGCACGGGGCCATAAAGTTCCGTCAGGAAGTCGATGAATACGCGCACCTTCGCCGGCAGGAACTGCCTGGTCGGATAGACGGCCGAAAGCGTGACGTTGTGCGATCCTTCATAGGCGGGCAGCACCTGGACGAGGCGGCCGTCGCGCAGCTCGGGGCCGATGTCCCAGGTGGAGCGCAGCGCAATGCCGAAACCGGCAATCACGGCTTCGCGGATGACTTCGCTGGAATTGGTGATGAGCTTGCCCTCCGGGCGGAAGGTGAGGCCGCCCTTCGGGCCGTCCAGCCGCCAGGGATCGTGATTGTGCGCCGGCAGGCAGATATGGCGGCGCAGATCCTCGATATCGTCAGGCATGCCATGGGACTCGATATAAGCGGGCGAAGCGCATAGCACCCGGCGCACGGGTGCCAGCCTGCGGGCGACGAGGCTGGAATCGGTAAGCTCGGCAATGCGGATGGCAAGATCGAAGCCGCCGCCGACGATATCGACGAACTCGTCGCTGAGCACCAGATTGATCGCCAGATCCGGATGGGCCTGCATGAAGGTTTTCAGATGCGGGGCGATGTGTAGCCGGCCGAAGGAGGTGGGTGCGGAGATTTTCAGCGTACCCTGCATCTGCGCCGAGCGACCGGCGATATAGGCTTCCGCCTCTTCCAGCCCGGCCAGGATGGCAAGCACCCGGTCATAAAAGCCCTGGCCGGCTTCGGTCAGTGAAATCTGCCGCGTCGTCCGTTGCAAAAGCCGTGTGCCGAGCCTGTCTTCCAGGCGCTTGATGCGCTTGGAAATGACGGCCGGAGAAAAGCCGAGCGCGCGGCCGGCCAGCGACATGCTGCCTGTTGCGACGACGCTGGCGAAGATTTCAAGGTCCCCAAGATTGGTCATGCACGATTATTTCCTGTTTTGGAATAAATGCTTATCATTTGCGTCAACTTTGGGAAAGCGTTAAGCCTGTAATGCGTTACAAGGAGGCTACGCCCCAAATCGAATGCAGGAGGAGGATGGCATGGCCGAGGCTATTTCATTTATGGAGCCGCGCGCGGATGTTCTTGCCCGCCGCAGCGCGATCGTTGCCGATCTTGCGGATCTCCTCGCGCCCGAATGCCTGATTCACGAGGCGCGCGAACTCGTTCCCTTCGAAACGGATGCCTTTGTATCCTATCGCCGTGTGCCGCTCGCGGTTGCACTGCCGCGCTCGACCGCCGAAGTGGCGGCCGTCATGAAATATTGCCACCGCTACGGCATTCCCGTCGTGCCGCGCGGCGCCGGCACCTCGCTTTCCGGCGGCGCCATCCCGCAGGAAGATGCCGTCGTTCTCGGGCTCTCCAAGATGAACCGCATCCTCGATATCGACTATGCCAATCGCACGGCGACGGTACAGGCCGGTGTCACGAACCTGAACGTCTCCGAAAGCGTCTCTGCCGATGGCTTCTTCTATGCGCCCGACCCGAGCTCGCAGCTTGCCTGCACCATCGGCGGCAATATCGGCATGAATTCCGGCGGCGCGCACTGTCTGAAATACGGGGTCACCACCAATAATCTGCTCGGTGTGAAGCTCGTCCTGACCGACGGCACCGTTATCGATCTCGGCGGCAAGGCGCTGGATGCGGCGGGATACGATCTGCTCGGCCTCGTCTGCGGCTCCGAAGGCCAGCTCGGCATCGTCACCGAAGCGACGGTACGGCTGATCGCCAAGCCGGAAGGCGCCCGGCCGGTGCTGTTCGGCTTCGAGACGTCGGAAGAGGCGGGCGCTTGCGTCGCCGATGTCATTGCGGCCGGCATCGTTCCGGTCGCCATCGAATTCATGGACAAGCCGGCGATCGAGATCTGCGAGGCCTTTGCAAAGGCCGGCTATCCCCTTGATGTCGGCGCCCTGCTGATCGTCGAGGTCGAAGGCTCGGAGGCGGAAATGGACGATATGCTGAAAAGCATCGTCGACATCGCCCGCACCCATAAGGTCAAGACCGTGCGCGAATGCCAGTCGGCGACGGAGGCGGCCTTGATCTGGAAGGGCCGGAAATCCGCCTTCGGCGCCACCGGCCGCATCGCCGACTATATCTGCATGGACGGCACCGTGCCGCTCAGCCAGCTTTCCTACGTGCTGAAGAAGACGGCCGAGATCATCGACGGTTACGGCCTGCGTGTCGCCAACGTCTTTCACGCCGGCGACGGCAATATGCATCCGCTGATCCTGTTCAACGCCAACGATCCGGAGGATGCCGCCAAGGCGGAGGCGGCGGGCAACGATATCCTGCGGCTCTGCGTCGACGCCGGCGGTTGTCTCACTGGCGAGCATGGCGTCGGCATAGAGAAGCGCGACCTGATGCGGCATCAATATGCCAAGGTCGATCTCGACCAGATGATGGCCGTGCGAGCCGCTTTCGATCCCGGCTGGATCCTCAATCCTTCCAAAGTGTTTCCGCTGGATGGGCGCGACGCCGCATGAGCGAGTTTCATCCCACGACCGAGGCGGAAGCGGCCGCCATCATCCGTGATCATACGTCGCGCGGCGCGGCTCTCGCGATCGTCGGCGGCAATACGCGATCCGGCTTCGGCAATGCGGTCGCTGCCGAGGCGCTGTTGTCGTCGCGCAGCCTCGCCGGCATCGTCGCCTATAATCCGGGTGAGATGGTGATGACCGCGCGTGCGGGCACGCCGGTCGCCGAGATCGAAGCGGCGCTGGCCGAAGGCGGCCAGATGATGACATTCGAACCCATGGATCATCGCGCGCTGATGGCAACTGAGGGCGAGCCAACGATCGGCGGTGTCTTCGCGGCCAATATTTCCGGCCCGCGCCGTTTCGTCAGCGGAGCTGCGCGCGATAGTTTGCTCGGCGTCCGTTTCGTCAACGGCAGGGGTGAGATTGTCAAGGCCGGCGGTCGTGTGATGAAGAATGTCACCGGCCTCGACCTCGTCAAGCTGATGGCGGGTTCGCACGGGACGCTCGGCCTTCTGACGGAGGTAACCTTCCGCGTGCCGCCGCGCCCGAAGACGGAAGAGACGATCGTCGTTTCAGGCTTCAACGACGCCGAGGCGGCGAGAGCTATGGCCGCCGCCATGGCACTGCCGCTCGAAATATCGGGGGCGGCGCATCTGCCGCTCTCGGTCGCCTGGTCCTTCCTTGACGGCAAGCTGCCGAGAGGGGAGGCGACGGTGCTGCGCATCGAAGGGCTTGCCAGCTCTGTTTCGGTGAGAGCCGAGAAGCTGGCTGTCGCCATGAGCCGCCTTGGTTCGGCGACGCGCCTTGCGGAGGATGACAGCCACAGGCTTTGGCGAGAAATCCGTGACGTGAAGCCCTATGCCGATGGCACGAGGCGTCCCGTCTGGCGCGTATCGGTCGCGCCCGGTACTGGCCACCAGCTCGTCGCCGCTCTTCGCCTCGAAACAGGGGTTGATGCCTATTATGATTGGCAGGGCGGTTTGGTCTGGATGCGAATGGAAGCCGAGCCGGAAGGTGACGTACTGCGCCGCTATATTCATGCTCTGGGCGGTGGACATGCGACCTTGCTGCGCGCCACGCCGGCCCACCGCGCGACGACACCGGCCTTCCAGCCGCAGCCCGAGGCTGTGGCGCTGCTTTCGGCGCACGTGAAGGAAAAGTTCGATCCGGCCGGGATTTTCAACCCCGGCAAGATGGCGTGACGGGGGAAGCTGCTCGATGCAAACCAATTTTACTCCCGAACAGCTTGCCGATCCGCATGTGGCCGAGTCCGAGGCGATCCTGCGCAAATGCGTGCATTGCGGCTTCTGCACAGCCACCTGTCCCACCTATGTGACGCTCGGCAACGAGCTCGACAGCCCGCGCGGCCGTATCTATCTCATCAAGGATATGTTGGAAAACGGCCGGCCCGCCGATGCCGAGGTGACGACGCATATAGACCGCTGTCTTTCCTGCCTTGCCTGCACGACGACCTGTCCTTCGGGTGTCGACTATATGCACCTGATCGATCATGCCCGCGCGCACATCGAGAATACCTACAAGCGGCCGCTGATGGACCGGTTTACGCGCAACGTGCTGGCCGCTGTGTTACCCTATCCCGGCCGTTTCCGATTGGCTCTGCAGCTGGCGCGCGTCGGCAGGCCGTTCAAGGGCCCATTGAAGCGCGTCCCGGCGATGAAGGCATTTGCCGCCATGCTCGATCTTGCGCCTCGGAGCGTGCCGGCGCCGTCCCCATTTTCCAGGCCCGGTCGGCATGAGCCGCAGGCAGAACGGCGCGGTCGCGTGGCGATCCTGACCGGTTGCGCGCAGCCGGTGCTCGATCCAGGGATCAACGAAGCGACTATCCGTCTGCTGACGCGCCTCGGAGTCGAGGTCGTGGCGCCGGAAGGGGAGGTCTGCTGCGGCTCGCTGGTACATCATATGGGGCGCGAAGAGCAGGCGCTTGCCGCCGCCCGTGCCAATGTCGACGTGTGGACGCGCGAGATCGACGCCGGCGGGCTCGATGCGATCATCATCACCGCATCCGGCTGCGGCACGACGATCAAGGATTACGGGCACATGCTCCGCCTCGATCCAGCCTATGCCGAAAAGGCGGCGAAGGTTTCCGCGCTCGCCAAGGATATAACCGAATATCTCGCCAGCCTCGATCTGCCCTCGCATATGCCGCGGGGCATCACCGTCGCCTATCATTCCGCCTGTTCCATGCAGCATGGACAGAAGATCACCATGGCGCCGAAGCTCCTCCTGAAGGCCGCCGGCTTTACGGTTCGCGACCCGGCGGAAGGGCATCTCTGCTGCGGTTCGGCCGGTACCTACAACATCATGCAGCCGGAGATCTCGGCCGAGCTGAAGGCCCGCAAGGTCAGGAATATCGAGGCGACCAAGGCGGATATCATCGCGACAGGCAATATCGGCTGCATCACGCAGATCGCCACGGGAACGGGCATCCCGATTCTGCATACCGTCGAATTGCTGGACTGGGCCTATGGCGGCGAAATGCCGGCCAAACTGAAGGGATTGGAACCGGCCGCCGCCTGAGCAGTTCCAGGAGGCCAGCATAGCTGCTTTCGAGGGCCCAGCCTCGCTCTACTGCGAGCCTTCAGGGTTGGCCGCACGATGCGTCTGCCATTCGATCTCGAACTTATCGGCGGCGATGTGCGTCATGCTGATGCGCTCCTGGCCTTCCTCGAAGAAGAGGCCGTCCACCATACCGGCAATGCCGTCGTAAAACGAGCCTTCGACGAGGCTGGCGATGCGCCGTCCGTCACGCCCGATCAAGGCAAGATCGACGACCGACATGCATTGCCGGCGACCGTTGGCAAACACGTCGATAAGCCGAGGAACGTCGCCGGCGTCATCGACCTCGTAATAGACGACGACAGGATCCTCGTTTTCCGGATGGATCCAGTCACATCGATAATAGGAAAAGCTCATGTGCCATAGTATAGCACAAACCCCCCCCAGGCCTGAACCGGTTTGGGGGATCGATTATGCCTTCAGCAGGCGCGGCTTTTAGAGCGGTTCAGTTTTTCACGGAATCTGAGAACCGCTCTTCTGTAACGGGCATTGAGTCAATCCCTTTTGAGCTTAATCCCTCGCCGAGTGCTTGCTTCTGTCCGCAGTC
>NZ_FMAH01000076.1 GCF_900094545.1 Martinezella miluonensis | reverse complement strand
TTGCCGCAACCCGACGGCCCAAGCAGCGTCAGAAACTCACCATCCGCAATCGACAACGACACGCCGTGAAGAACGGAGGTCGCGCCAAAGGATTTCTCAATTTTCTCGATGGTTATGGCTGCCATCGCCTGTTACCTCCTTCAACCTGGCACAGCGGTGGCAAACCTTTGCCCAGAGTCCTTGATGTCGGTGGGGAACATTGACGTTTTTTGTTACATGGCTGTGACAATCATCGAATAATACGATAGCCCCCGCGCGTTTCTGGATGAATCGAAGGCGTATCTAACGGAGAATGATTTTGGCTGGAGCTGACGATATTTCGCTCAATGCGGTGCGTGCCTTCGTGCAGGTGGCGCGCGACAACACTGTCACAAAGGCGTCGAAGACTCTTGGAATTACGCAGAGTTCGGTCAGCCGGCATGTTGCAGTGCTGGAAGAGTATCTGGGCGCCAAGCTGATCGAGCGACGGGGCAGGCAAAGCCAGCTGACAGACTTCGGAAGACTGTTTGCTGACGCCGTCGCCGAGCCGCTCGATACGATCCTGTTCACCGCAAAGCGGATGCGCCGCAATGGTCGCAAGGATGCCAACCGTCTTGTGGTCAGAACCTCGCTTTCCACCTTCGCTTACACAGTGCTGATCCCCAATCTGCGCGAGTTTTCGAAGGAAACGGGTGGCGTTACCGTCGACGTCATCAGCACTTTGACGGCCCCAGCCTCGACCGACAGCTTTGATGTGCTTCTAACCCGCGACATCACGCTGACGGAACCTGGAGACCGTTGGGACATCTATGACGAACAGCTCGTCTGTGTCGGTGCCCCGGACAGTGTCGCCGGTCGTGGACTCAAGGCCCTACGAAATACACCCGTTATTGCCGTGACCTCCCGCCCTGACATTCTGCCGACTTGGCTGCGTGGTATGGACCTGAAAACGTCTGACGTCACGTCCGGCGCGCGCTACGACCACCACTACCTCGCCTTGCCGGCGGTCACGACCGGCAACAGCCTGCTGGTGACGCCGCATATCGTTGTAGCGGAGTTGATCCGGCAGGGCCTTCTGGAAGTGCTTCCAGGCTCACGTGCGCCGAGCGGTATGCAATATCGCGCCTATGCCATCGACCGCGGTTCCAATCCAGATGTGGCACGCGCCTTCTGCCGCTGGCTAACACGGCTCTGCAAGAATATGACCGAGGTAGACACGCGACCCCGATAGCAGAGCGCACCCGCTAATATCGCAAAATACGATCATTTGGTTTGGTTTACGCGATAACCGAGCTGGCCAGATCAGCACTGCGCGATTAGTTCTGGAGCAAATCTAGAGCTTCGAGGAATTTGCCTTGCCACTCATCGCCAAGAGACTACAAGCCGTTCGCCCATCCGAGACCAAGGCCATGACGGCCAAGGCGGCCGCCCTGCGTGAGCAAGGCATAGATGTCATCACGCTGAGCCAAGGCGAGCCGGATTTCGATACGCCAGAGGCCGTCCAGCAGGCCGCCATTGCTGCCATACGTGAAGGCAGGACGCGTTACACTCCGGTGGCCGGCGTCAAACCGCTTCGCGAGGCAATTAGCGACAAGCTCAAACGCGACAACAGCCTCGATTACGATATCGACCAGATCACCGTTGGCTGCGGCGCCAAGCAGGTGGTCTTCAATGCGCTGTTCGCCAGCCTCGATCCGGGCGACGAGGTGATCATCCCGACCCCATGCTGGGTGTCCTATCCCGACATGGTGCGGCTTGCCGGCGGCGAGCCGGTTCTCGTCGCCTGCCACGAGCGTTTCGGCTTCAAACTGAAGCCGCTGGATCTGGAGGCGGCGATCACGCCGCGCATCAAGTGGCTGATGCTGAATTCACCCAACAATCCGACCGGTGCGGTCTATTCGAACGAGGAGCTTGCGGCGCTCGCCGTCGTTCTCCGCCGCCATCCTCAGGTGCACGTGCTTGCCGACGATATCTACGAGAAGCTCGTCTACGGCGAGCGTTTCGCCACGATGGCCGAAGCCGCGCCAGACCTCATCGGCCGGACGCTCACCGTCAACGGCGTCTCGAAATCGAGCGCCATGACCGGATGGCGGCTCGGCTATGGCGCCGGGCCGAAGGATCTGATCAAGGCGATGAACACGATCCAGGGCCAGACCTCGTCCCACACCAGCTCGATTTCGCAATATGCAGCGATCGAGGCGATCGGTGGCAACCAGGACTATCTCGGCGACTTCGTCTCCAGCTTCCGCAAGCGCCGCGATCTCGTGGTCGAAAAGATCAACGAGGCACAAGGACTCAGGTGCCGCACGCCGGACGGCGCCTTCTATGTCTTCGTCAATTGCGGCGGCGTGATGGGCAGGACCACGCCGCAGGGCAAGGTGATCGAGACCGACACGGATTTCGCCATGTATCTTCTCGAGCAATTCGGCGTTGCTGTAGTGCCAGGCAGCGGCTTCATGGCCTCGCCCTATATCCGCATCTCCTACGCCGCGTCAGTCGAGGAATTGCAGCACGCTTGTGGCCGCATTCTTGCCGCCTGCGAAGCCCTTTCCAAAAGTGAGAAGACCTATGAGCAAAGCAAAGCAACTGCGTAATCGCATGGCCGAACGCGGCCTTGTTCACATCATGGCGGCCCATAGTCCGCTGTCGGCAATCCTTGCCGAGGAGGCCGGCTTCGATGGTCTCTGGGCTTCCGGCTTCGAGCTTTCGGCGCTTTATGGGCTTGCCGATATGAGCCTGATTACAATGACACAGCATCTCGACATGCTGCGGGCGATCGCCAGTCAATCGTCTTTACCGATCGTTGCCGATATCGATACGGGTTATGGCAATGCCTTGAACGTCATCCACGCTATGCGCGAATACGAAAAGGCAGGCACTGCCGCAGTCGTCATCGAGGACAAGACCTTCCCGAAGGTCACAAGCCTTGCCGCTGACGGGCGTCAGGAACTGCTGCGTGTCGAGGAGTTCCAGGGCAAGATCCAAGCTGCTGTTTCCACTCGCATCGATCCCAGTTTTCTCGTCATTGCTCGCACTGAAGCCCTAATCGCGGGGCTTGGCGAAGACGAGGCGTTGAAGCGCGGCATGGCCTATGCCGAGGCCGGGGCGGACATGATTTTGATCCACTCGAAACAGAAAGATCCCGCCGAAATCGAAAGCTTCTCGCGTGCCTGGCAGGGACGCGTTCCACTAGCCATCGTTCCGAACGCCTATCCGGACCTCGATGCTAGCCGCATCCGCGCGCTTGGCAACATCGAGATGACCATCTATGGCAATTATGGTATTCGTGCCGCTGCTACGGCGATGCAGACTACCTTCCGCCGCATCATAGCTGATGGTGGCGTGCAGAACGTGCACAAGGACATCGTGCCGGTGGAAGAGATCTTCCGGCTGCAGAAAATGGACCGGGTCAAGGCGGACGAGAATCGGTTCTTGCGATAGTAAGCTGGAAGAGATTAAAGCGCGTCAGCCCGCACGGATGAGGACTGGCACGCGTTTCTCCGCAAGTGCGATTGCAGCAAGACATGCCCGGTGCAATCGATCGCGCGATCGTTTTCGACGAAAAGGGCATGACTGAATTTCCTCGGCTCGAGGTCCTTTATGGTCCCGCGCTATTCTTCATCGTGCTACCAGAGGATCACGCACTTGTCGAAACGGCGACAATCCATTGGCCAGCGCGTCCTGATTAGCCATAATTATCCGGCTCCCGACATTCGAAACATCCTTCTTCGCATCTCCCCGCGCCATCGGATCATTCTGAGATCGTCATGCGCCAATTGAGCCGCGAGAACTTGAACCTCTTTTGACAGGTTGTGTGCTGCGAGACTGTGGCCTCGTGGCAGGCGCTTTAAGCAGCTTTGACGCGCAACTGCGGAACGGCGGCGACCAGTTTCCTGGTATAGGCCTGCTGGGGGCGCAGAAACACATCATCAACTCCGCCGGCTTCGACGGCACCACCATGGTTCATCACGAGGACACGGTCGCTGAGATGATGCACGACTCCGAGGTCATGCGAGATGAAGAGATACGAGACGCCCAGGTGCGCTTTAAGGTCTCCGAGTAGGTCAAGGATCTGCGCCTGGATGGAGACGTCGAGAGCCGATACCGGCTCGTCGCAAACGATGATTTTTGGACGGGGGGCAATCGCCCGAGCGATCGCGACGCGCTGGCGTTGCCCGCCGGAGAGTTCGAGAGGACGTCTGACTTTGAAGGAAGGCGACAATCCCACTTGATCGAGCAATTCGACGATCTGCGCCTGTCGGCTCTCCCTGGGCGTTTCGCCACATCGTTTCTCCAGAGCATCATCGATGATGCGCTCAATCGTCCAGCGCGGATCAAACGAACTGAGCGGATCCTGATAGATCAAGGAAATGTCGGAGCGTCGATGACGGCGTGCCTTTTCATCGATGGATGTCCATGGCGACCCGTCGAGGGTTACTTCGCCTTCGTCTGGCGTTTCGAGCGCGAGCGCCATGCGTGCAACCGTCGTTTTTCCGGATCCCGACTCGCCGACGATGCCGAGCGTTTCTCCCCGGCCGAGGGTGAATGACACATTGTTCACGACGGTCCGCAGGTTACCGTCGGGTCCTCGAAACTTTTTGACGAGGCCTTTCGCCTTGAGAAGTAGCTCATCGGACACACTCGGTTCTCCGATGGGCGATTGGGCGAGCGAACCGACTTTCGTTTCCGGCATGGTCAGGCGGGACGGCGATGCAGACACCAGGCGTTTGCCCCGCGACTTGGCCGACGGGATCGCTTGCAACAGACGCTGGGTGTACTCGTGCTTCGGATCGTTAAAGATTTGTTCGGAAAGGCCACGTTCGATAACCTCACCGTGCCGCATGACGATGACCTCATCGGCCATCTGCGAGACGACCGCAAGATTGTGGCTGATGAGGATCATGGCCTTACCGCGCGCCCGCGTTTCACCCAGCAGATCAAGGATTTGCGCTTGGACGGTGACGTCCAGAGCCGTCGTTGGCTCATCTGCAATTAACAGAGCCGGATCGAGAGCAATCGCGGTTGCGATCAATGCTCTCTGGCGCTGGCCTCCCGACAATTGATGCGGAAGCTGTCGTGCTTTGATCTCCGGTTCCGGGACGCCCACAAGCTTTAGAAGGTCGACTACGTGTTCTCTTAGTTCTTGCCGCGATCCACCCGACCGATGCGCGGTGAACGCCTCGGCGATCTCCTTACCAACCGGTCTCAGCGGATCAAGCGAAACGAGCGCGTCCTGCAGGACGAAGCCGATATGTTTGCCGCGAAAGTTTCGCCATTCTTTGTCGCCTAGGTTGGCGATATTCTTGCCATCGAACGAGAGTCTGTCCGCCTCGACGTGTGAGTTCGGCCCCGTCAGGCCGACGAGCGTGCGTGCCGTAACACTTTTGCCCGAGCCGGACTCGCCGACGATTGCGACGCACCGGCCGTGCTCGACGGTGAACGAAACGCCCTTCACGACAGCTTGTCGGGCGTGTGCCGGCCCGAAGGCGACTTTTAGATTGTCCACTTTAAGCAACGGATTTGCGATTTCATGCTGCGGTGAGTTTGATCGGAACAAAGCTGTGGAATAATTCACATTCATGAGGGGTCGATCCTTCCTTCCAGGCGCTGCTGGACATGCCGCCCGATGATGGTGAGCGAGAGTGCGAAGATTGCGATTGCAAGACCGGGCATGATTTCGAGCCACCAGGCGTAGATCACGTAGTTGCGCCCAGCGTTGAGAAGCGCGCCCCATTCCGGGGCTGGAGGAGCAACACCCAAGCCCAGAAACGAAAGACCTGATGCCCAGATGATTGCCTGTCCTACGCCGAGCGTGAATATCGTCGCAAGCGGGCTGATTGCGTTCGGAAGAATGTGCCTAAACAGGATACGCCGGGGGATGTGGCCCAGCGCCTTTGCTGCCTCAACATAGCCCGTCGCCTTCACGCTCAGAACCTGCGCCCTCACCATGCGGGCATAACCGGGCGCGGTTCCAATCCCGACCGAGATCACCAGTGTCGTCACCGTCGCGCCGAACAACGAGACGAACAGCAGCGCCAGGAAAAGCGTAGGCAGCGAAAAGAGAATATCGAAGAAGCCGCTGAGCACATTGTCGACCCAACCGCCCGACAGTCCCGCAGTCACACCCAGGATGAGCGCGAGGGCCAGGCTCAGCGCGGTCGCGCCGATGCCGATCGAAAGCGACTGGCCCGCCCCTTCGACAATACGGGAGTAAAGGTCTCGCCCCGATTGGTCGGTCCCCAGCCAATGGCTGGTCGATGGTGCTTGCAAGGGCGACAGCAAATCCAGCGCGAACGGGTCATGTGTCTGAAGTAGATGCGGTGCAGTTGCTGCAACGGCAAAGAAAGCAACGACGAAAGTGGCGGCATAGACCGAGACCGGAATGCTGCGCACGACGGTCGCTATCCTGCCACGAGCGAGCGGCCTTGCCTCTGCAGCGGATGTCGTGGTGGAGGTCATGCCACTTTGATCCTTGGGTCGATGATCTGGTAGGCGAGGTCGACAACCAGGCTGACGACGACGAAGAGTGCCGCGGAAACCAGGATCAGCCCCGATACGACGGGGACATCCCGAGAGTTCGTCGCCGCGACGAGAAGAACGCCAAGACCCTGGCGACCAAACACCGCCTCGACCAAGACCGCACCAGAGAGAAGCTTGCCGATCATCCAGCCTGAAAGCGTGATCCCTGGCAACGCGGCGTTCCGCAGCACGTGGCGCAACCGGACGCTCAGATCACTTGAGCCACGCATTCTCGACGAAGTGATGAACGGTTGCTCGAGGACCCGTGTGAATTCGCTCTGAACCGCCTGACCCAGGAAGCCATAGATTTCCAAGGCGAGCGCAAGGGTGGGCAGAACGAGCCCCATGACCGTGTTGCCACCGACGACAGGAAACCACCGAAGCTGGATCGCGAAGACGACGAGCAGGATCGTCGCCAGCCAGTATGGGGGCAAGGTCGCCAGAATTAGCTGTAAGCCGCTGACGGCCCTAGCGCCAACATTGTTGCGTCCCGCGAACAGGACAGTCGTGACGATGGTCAACACCCAAGCGGTCGCCAACGCCGTGAAGGCAAGCGCAATCGTCGGCCCGATCTGTTCCGCGATCAGTTTGGTGACGGGCTGATACTGAAAGTAGGACTGGCCGAGGTCACCGCGCAGGAGACCCCAGATGTATCGTCCGTATTGCATGATGACGGACTGGTCAAAGCCATATTGGGCGTTGATCGCCACGAGCTGCCCAGGCGGGATGTCGCCGACATTGCCGCTTCTTGAGTTGAATATGATCTGGGCGCGCTCTCCGGGCATCAGGAACTGCGTGAAGAACGTGAATGTCGCCGCGGCCCAGACCACGGTCACGCCGGACAGGATCCGGCGCACAAACCAAAAGCTTCGGTTGTTCCTCATCGCCACCGCGCTCATTTCTTGTCAGTGAAATAGGCATCGGAGAAGACGGGCTCTCCCACCGAGCCGCCGTCGAGCCAGATATCTTTGATGTTGTCGGCCGAAGCGAGAGTCACATCCAGAACCGTGTAGCCTAGCGATGGCGCGTTTTCCACGATCCGCCGTTCAGCCTGCTGATAGAGAGCGGTCCGCGACGCCTTATCGGCGGTCTGCTCCGCCTTCTGAATGATGTCCCAAAGAGCCAGATCCTGATAGCGCGATGGATTGAAAGGATTGCGCACCCCATTCAGGTCAGGTTTGTAGGAGATACGATAAATCTCGGCGCCCGGCGCAACCCAATAGAGCGGGAGGACTTCGAAGTCGTTTGGGCCAAGGTTCTTTCCTGCCCAGAAATCGGCTTGGTTCGTCGGCTGAAGTCGGACATCGAAGCCTGCGGCCTTGGCTTGTTGCTGGATGATCTGGAAGACCTGATCACCATCCGGAGGGGAGAAGGCGTTTGTATAGGTGATGCGCACGATAAGTGGTTTGCCATCTTTCAGGCGGATGCCGTTTGCATCGCGCTCAATCCATCCGGCCTCGTCGAGGAGCTTGTTGGCCTTGTCGACGTCATAGGAATAGGACTTGGCCAGATCGCTGACGTATTCAGGCGAACTTTGGCTCAGGGAAAAGTTGCCCTCGTAGGGCAGTGAGCCGAGAAACGCCGCCTGGACCGCAGCATTCCGATCTGAAGCGTAGGCGAACGCCTGCCGAACACGCAAGTCATTAAAGGGCGGCCGTTCCGAGAAAAGCGCGAGCCGAAGCGGTGTACCGCCGGTAATGTGGCGTATTACCTTGAACCGCGAGTTGGCATCCTGCCAGTTTACGGCCGGGATATGATAGACAACGTCGGACTCGCCAGTCAGCAGCGAGCCGTAACGGATCGTCGGATCGGCAAGAAAACGCCATTCTATTCCCTCCACATAAGCGGGCCCCTGATGCTTGGCATGGGCCGGTGCAGAGTTGTAGTTGGGGTTGCGGCGGAAGATCACGTTCTTCCCACGGTTCCATTGTTCCACGATGAAGGCGCCCGAACCGACCGGTTTTTCGCAGTTCGCGGCCTTGCCACGCTTCAGGGCCGTCGGCGACAAGATGCCTTGAGAGGATTGCGCGAAGACATTGAGCAACGGCTCGAAGGGAGTCTTCAATGTCACTTTGAGCGTCAGTGGACTGGTTGCGACGGCAGCTTCGAAGATACCATTAAGATAAGGGCCGGCGGTTTCATTCGCGAGATCCGGATTGTCGCTCAGCCATCCGTTGATGTTATCGGCGATCGCCTGCGCATCCAGCGCCGTGCCGTCTGTGAACGTCACATCCGGCTTGATCTGGAAGGTGTAGGACTTGCGGTCTTTCGAAACATCCCAGGAGGTCGCAAGCCAAGGCAGAATCGTCCCATCTTCAGCCCTGGCGACGAGATTGTCGCTGAACTGGCGCTGCAAGTACCACTGCTGCACCCAGCCGCCGTATAGGCATGGTGGCTCCTGATAATGTGCATAGCGGATGATGCCGCCTTCTCGCGGCTTATCTTCAGCATGGGCTATTCCAACGATCGAGAGAGCGGACATTGCGAACGCAAAGGCTGCTGCTCGAGGTTTGAAACGTTGGTTGCTATTGCTGGGCAGGGACGGCGAATGGAAGACATTGGACGTAGACATGGGGAACTCCGGATTTAAGGAACGAAAATTAAGGCTGCACGGCGAGTTGATCGCGTCTGCCATGCGGGATGCCGGGATGCTTCCGTAAAGTTGGTGCGCAATTCGCGCGATGAGGCCGCGACGCTGCAGGACGGGCATGACGTGATCCATGAGTGGGTGCCGTCTCAGAGAATGTCGGCGGGTATCCTCGGCCATACGCAGGGCAGCATCACCGGTGCTCGCGCCCCGAAAGTTAAGGCAGTGATGGGGAAGGGGCGTGAACGCCATTGCACTCTCCTAGCGACGCATCGACAAATGATAATTGTTAACAATCGCAACAGCTATAAATTTTATAGACATTGTCAAGTCTAATGTTAGCCGGATGCGGGCCATCTTGATTATTATGGCAGCCGGGGCTTACGGGATCGATGTATCGCAGCGGTGATCGCCGGCCGGTGACTCAAGCAGTATGGTGTTTTCCGTGCGGGGAGTTTGTGCTGTGGTAGCCGATCTTGTTCGCCGCCTACGAATGATGATGGGAAGCCGCCTGCTGGGCGAGACTCGGGACTCACTCAATCAGCGCGTCCAGTTTAGACCCGCTGGAGCATACCGAGGCAGGCCTTTAGTGTTGCCAACCTAATCTAAAACCAATCCCGTCGGCGAGCCAGGAGCGCCCGCTGACTTTCTGAAAATTGCCGCTCTCATAACCAAAGGCAAGCGACTGTCGGGTTGCAGCTCTAAGCTTCAGTATGGTTGCTTCGTTGCGCTCACTTTTTCGAAGCGTGTACAGTACCCATTGGCTGCTGGTAACCTGGTGCAAGAAATTCGACGAGCTCGCGGTTGGCGCGCCGGAACAAATCCCGAAAGGCTTGCTCTGCAGCGTCCCCGTCACCGTTCAGGATCGGCTTGATAAGTTCATAATGCCGTTCGATGATTCCACCCTCGACCCCGACGAGATGGTTGGACGAGGCAATGTAAAGCCTCAGTTGATTAGCAATAAGGTCATAGTGGTGGGCGAGGCGCTCGTTGCCCGACAAGCTTACTATCGTCCTATGCAACGCAAGATCAGCCGTCAAAAGATCCTGACTTTCATCACGCGCAGCATCTTCCATAGCACGGAAACTTTTGAGGAGAGTGGCCCTTCCCGCGTCGTCAATTCGATCTGCAGCAAGCCGCCCCGCCAATCCCTCAAGACTCGCGCGCAATGTACCTAGTTCCCAAACGTCGTGTGGCGCCAAAGTAGTTACTTCCCAACCCGCATAGGGTCGTTGCACGACAAGTCCCTCAGAGACCAGCCGCTGCAAGGCGGCGCGAATTGTTCCCCGTGACAGAGCGAACTGCTCAGCTAAGCTAATCTCGGTAAGGCGCGAGCCGGCAGCTATTCGGCCGGATACAAGCGCATCACGCAATCTGTTCGCAGCAACGCGATCCAGGCTTTGTTTCGTCGCCGGTTCAAGATCGGCAATACCACTCATGACATGTTCCACGCGTTCGCTTTTGCAGTTGACATTTTCTATGGAACTAATCAACTAATGTCAATTGTCAACAATCGACATAGGGAATGGAGCCCGTCACTAATTTGTCGACGTGGAGCTATCGCCCAGGCCGGAAAACAGCTTTCTTTCGGCCTACATTCAGTTGGATTACTACGCAGGGAGAATCTTTTGAACGTCGACCGCACTCTCAATCCCCAGAGCTACGTGTCACGAAAGGCTGGCCGCATCGTCAAAGCGGAAGCCATTCTCGTCGCGATTCCATTTCAGAGCGATGCGAAGCCGGTTTGGAATTTTACGGGTGGATCCAAGAATACATTCGATACTATGCTAGTCAGAATCGAGACTGAAAACGGTTTTATCGGCTGGGGCGAAGCATTTTCGCGAACAGAGGATACCGCTCTCAAAAGTCTCATCGAAACCAGGATCTTCCCGTTGATCGTCGGCGAAGATGCGGCTGCGATTTCAAAAATCAAGTTCAAGCTGGAATTCGGCTTGCAAAATTTCGGCCGTGTCGGCCCCATTATGTACGCTATTTCTGCGGTGGACATTGCCTTGTGGGACATCGCAGGCAAGGCAGCCGGATTGTCGCTGGTCGATCTGCTTGGCGGCTCATTCGCGCAGGATGTGAATGTCTATGCCAGTCTGTTGCGCTATGACAGCCCGGAAGGCGTGGCAGCTGCAACCCGTCAAGCGATCGACCGCGGATACCGATTTATCAAGCTCCACGAAGTAAACTACCCGGAGATCGCTGCGGCGTGCCAGGCCGCCGAAGGGCAGGCGGCCGTCATGTTGGACGTGAATTGTCCTTGGTCCGTGGCAGAGGCTCTCGCGATGGATGCCCGTCTGGCGGACCTCGATCTCTTGTGGCTGGAGGAGCCGGTTTGGCCGCCAGAGAATTATCGAGGTCTGGCGCGGATTCGCGCCCAAAAACGGCACCGGATCGCCGCCGGGGAAAATGCTGGATCTCTCCACGATTTCGTTGCGATGATCGATGCCGGGGCAATCGATATCGCCCAGCCTGATGTCGCCAAGACAGGCGGTATCTCGGAACTGCTGAAGATCGCCACACTATGCGAGGCTAATGCCGTGGAATTCGTGCCGCATTGCGCCTTGTTCGGACCGGGGATGATCGCCACCGTCCACATCAACGCGTCAATGCGCACGGTTCCTTTGCTGGAACGGCTCTATTGCGATTTCGAAGCCGAGCTTTTCGGAGGCGCGACTGTCCCGAAGGATGGAAAGCTCGCGGTTCCGACAGGCCCGGGCCTTGGGATCGATCCCGACCTAAATGTGGTCGACCGCTACCGCATAGAATGATCGATGCTTCCTTATTAGTGCGCTGCGGCGCTCCGGCCAAGGTGCATTCCGGTGGGACGCCACGGGTTGATGCGTAAAATGATGAACGATGACGGCATTGGGAGCCTTCGGAGCGGAGGCGGGAAGCGACCGAACGGACTGTCTACGTGCCAGGCACCTCGACGAGTAGTTGGAGCAAGTTAATGAGCAATCTGGAATTGGGCGCGAGCCTCTATTTGGACGGTCGCGCGTCAGACCCGCGTCAGTGGGGCTGGATGGTTGGAGCACCGCCGCCGGCAAACCGGCATGTCAGCTTTGCGGACGGCACTTTCCGCGACTTTCCCCAGAACCGTTGGTCGCTTTCGCACATGCGTGAACTCATGCCGACCGTGAACATCTGGCGAGGCCCGGTTGCGCCTTCGCCGTTCACGCGGGATGATCAATCAATCGAGATCGGCGCCCTGGAGTTTTCCGATGCGGGAGGAAAGATACGGCGTTTCGACGAAGCCCTGTCCGAAACCTATGTCGATGGCATCATGGTGCTGCATCGTGGACGGATCTTGTTTGAACGTTATTTCGGTGCGCTCGAGCCCCATCTTCCGCATTCGACCATGTCGATAACGAAGTCCTATGCAGGCACGCTCGCTACGGCCCTCGTGCACGAGGGCGTGCTCGACGGGGACAAGCTGGTTCCGTATTATATTCCAGAATTGCGTGGAACAGCGTGGGATCAAGCTAAATTGCGCCACGTTATGGATATGCAAACCGGTCTGGCGTTCAGCGAGGATTATACGGACAACCGCTCCGATGGTCAGGCATTTGAGCGTGCGGGCGGCTTGCGAGCATGGCCCATTGGCGAAGCCGGGCCACGGACCATGTGCGACTATCTGCTCACATTCCGACAAAACGGCGCTCACGGCAAAATGTTCGCCTACAAATCCCCAAATGCCGCCGTCATGGCTTGGGTCATGTCCCGCGTTACGGGCCTGTCGCTGGCGCAATTGTTGCAGCAGCGCCTCTGGGGACCACTCTGTTGCGAGGAAAACGGCGAGATGATCGTCGATCCCGACGGGACGCCGATGGCGGGTGGCGGACTCAATGCGAGTCTGCGGGATCTTGCGCGGTTCGGGGAGCTGATGCGGCTCGAAGGGGCGTGGAATGGGCAGCAGTTGATTCCGACCTCCGCCGTGCATGACATACGAGCGGGCGGCGACCGCGAGCGGTTCGACAATGCCTTGTATCCCGGATATTCCTACCGCAGCATGTGGTGGATTACACATGACGAACTAGACGCGTATGAGGCACGGGGGGCTCATGGCCAACTCCTCTACATCGCGCCGAAAGCCGAGATGGTGGTCGCCTGTTATTCGTCCCAGCCAACCGAAATGTACGATTTCTGTGCTGCGATTTTGACGCCGCAGATGTTGGCACTGGGACGAATGTTGCGGGCCTAGGAGCAGGCAAGGAAATTGCCGCTCTCAATGTCGCGGAGCGTGCCGCGGCGCGAGCATGATCTGACAGGAGTATCGTCCCGGAGCTGAAACCGTCAGTGACGCGCCGGCGGAGGATCGATGACAACGTCCGCGAATGTGAGGTCGGCGCAGGCTGGAAGGCGGTCTCCAACGATGGCGAGGAGTACATCTCGGTCAAGCTCGACGACCCGAGCTTCAACGCCCCGATCATCGCAGCCTTGTGGCCGAGCGGGGAAATAGGCGCCGCCTTTCATGCGGACTAGGCATGTCTCTGGGACGGTAGCGGATGCTTGTGGAGTTCCATAATTATGCTTATCTGAGATGTTATAACGTAACTAACTTGGATAATTTGAGGCATGAAGACATTGATGCTTTCGCCACTTGAGAACACCTGCATCCGGTGGATTTCTCGAGGCAGGACCATCGCCGAAATCGCGTTGCTTCAGGGCAAGAAGGTCGCCGATATTGAGAGCTGCATGCAAAGTGCGCTGATCGCGTTGGATGCCAAATCAATTGCGGAGGCGATTCAAAAAATGAACCTTTCCGATTGATCGGAAAGATTGGTACCGACGCGCTTGCCCTTGAAGACGCGGTGGGCCTGGAGCCGCTCCGTGTCGCTTGGACGATTCCGGCAACGACGGCTCGAATTCCCGCGACGAACGCGACGGGAAAAAGGTTTACACCACCTACGCCATCGCCCAACTCTTCACCCGTTTTCGAAAAAAGAGCTCATAGCCATCCGAAAAATACCGTGGTGGTCGCATCCCTGAGCCACCGCCCGTTCCGGCCGGCTACGCTCTATGCCGAGGGCACGGAGCCGGCCTGCGCCCGTCTTCGCCGATCCCGGTAACGATCGCTTGTCCAGCGGCTGCTTGCGCACCCGGGACTGAGGCCCGTGGCGGGCCGCCTTGTTTGTTTCCGCCCCATGACATCGCCGGCCAGGCCGGTCAAGCGGCCCGTGAAGCTGGAAAATCTTCCGCGCCAGTCCGCAAGCGGACCCGAGAAGATCTCCCACCTTCCGCGCCACGCCGCTTGACAGTCCCGTCCGCCGCCGTGGGGCGGGCTTTCGCCCTCCCCCCTTTGTCCGGGGGAATGTCAGAGGCCATTCCCCCGGAAAGACCGGGGAGGCTTCGCCCGAATGGGGCTTTCCCTTCGGGAAACGCAAACCCAGGAGACAGACAATGAGCATCTACACACAGACCGCCCGTTTCGACACCGGACGAGCCCTAGCTGAAAGCGAAATGCGCCGCCTCGCACCGTCGATCTTCGCCGTGACCAGTCATGAGAGCCGGTCCGAGCGTTTCAAACCCATCCCGACTATCGAGGTGTTGCGCGGTCTCAAGAACGAGGGCTTCGTGCCTGTCGGCGCCAAGCAGTCGCACAGCCGTACCGAAGGCAAGGCAGATTTTACAAAGCATCTCATCCGCCTGCGCCGCATCGATGACGGCAAGGTCTACAATGTCGGGGACACGGTTTGTGAAATCTTGCTCAAGAATGCCAATGACGGGACGAGCGCCTATGAGCTTATGGCGGGGCTTTTCCGCGTGCGTTGCCTCAATTCCTTGGTGACACAGACCGGCACCATCGACGCCATCAAGGTGGTTCTGTCGCAAACGGTATCGAGGTCACGGATGTGGAGCATGCACTGGGGCTCAAGCGGCAGTAAGTTCGAATTGCTCGGCGATTGACGGGCGTG
Organism: Martinezella miluonensis; assembly: GCF_900094545.1. GTDB lineage: Bacteria > Pseudomonadota > Alphaproteobacteria > Rhizobiales > Rhizobiaceae > Rhizobium > Rhizobium miluonense. The sequence continues at coordinate 550 of NZ_FMAH01000076.1, read as the reverse complement.
GATTGTCGGCGAACCTCGCCTGCCGTTTGCGCATCATGTGGACCATCTCGATACCGGAGAGAATGACTTCAGCGCTTGCCGTCGATTTGAAGCCGAGCATGGACCGGATGCGGCGCTTGATGCGCCGATGGTCCTGCTCGATCCGGTTGTTGAGATATTTGCTCCTGCGGATGCGGATCGAGTTCAGTGAACGCCGCGATCGGTCGCGCAGGCGGTCTTCGGCATCGCTGGAAATGACCGCCTGGTGATTGGTCTGGCTGCCGTCGATGACGATGCAATCCGGCCGGCCGTGACGATCCAACACCCTGCGAAGGAAGCGCTTGGCCGCCGGCAGGTCACGGCTTTCGCTGAAGAGAAACTCGACCGTGTCGCCGAGGCTGTCGATGGCGCGGTAGAGATACATCCATTCGCCGCGGACCTTGATGTATGTCTCGTCCATATGCCACTTGCCAGTAACGCACCGCTTACGACGGTTAAAGCGCTCGAGCAACTGAGGGGAGAAGTGGACGACCCATCGATGGATGGTGGAGTGATCGACACTCAGGCCACG
>NZ_FMAH01000091.1 GCF_900094545.1 Martinezella miluonensis | reverse complement strand
ATCTCCACCTAAGACACGTCGCTAACGACGTCGTTAAACACGTGTCTTAGGCCATCACGACGATGGCTGGCAGGCGGTAGCAATCGGGCGGTTACCATCGAAGGGTGTGTTCGTCACGACATCGAGCTTCAGCGCACCGGCCACGGATTTCGTTCGCCATCTGCCTCAGCGGATCGTATTGATCGACGGCGACCGGTTCGCCGATCTGATGATTGAGTATGGCGTCGGCGTCCGTGTCGCCCGCACGGTGGAGGTCAAGCGGCTAGACGAGGATTTCTTCGTCGAGGAGTGATCGCCCTCACCATCACATTGTGTCTGCCTCGCCTTTCCAGCTCACAAGTTTTATCCGCAGTGTTTCATACTCTTGTTGCAAGTCAGCGCAGCGTTGATCCAGTTCGTTGATAAGGATTCGACGATCAGAAAAACTGACTGTCGTTTGTGTGGGGGCAGGCTGAACATAGCGGGAAGGTGACAAGGAGAAAGCTTCAGCAGTTAAATCCTGTAAAGCCACAACTTCCGAAAATCCTTGTTCAGTTTTCCACTCCCGATAAGCCGTCGAAATCTGTTCTATTGCTGCATCCGGGAGAGCGACACGAGCGCTGTCACGTTGACCCAGATCCCGAGCGTCTAAGAACAAGACGTGATCTCGACGTTGGTCAGCCTTACGTTTGTTAAGAACAAGAATCGCTGCTTCAATGGCCGTGCTGGGGGCAAAAAGGCGTGCCGGCAAGCCAATAACAGCTTCAATAGCGTCACGTTTTATCAGCGATTCTCTAAGTCTTTCGTCCAGCCCGGCTCGAAACAAAAGCCCATTCGGAACTATAATCGCTGCGATTCCTCCGTCTCGTAAGCTGTCATAGATTTTGTTTACGTATGCGACTTCGCTCGACACGCGGTTGGGTAGATCACCCATTAACGCGCTATAATGTGTCCACGGACTAATATCCCGGAAAGCAATCTGCGCACCAAACGGCGGGTTGCTTACAACCAGATCGAAAAGGCGAGTACGCTCGAACTCTCGAAAAGCATCATTTTTAAGAGTATTTCCGCTCCTTAAGTCGGCGTCGAGATCAGAGACCCAGAAACGAAGCTTTGCCCAGGCCCAAACTTCGCCGATCTCTTCCTGTCCGAACAGTAGAGTGCTCTTTCCTCGTTCCACCGCTATCGCATGTAGCAATCCCCCCGTGCCGCACGCGGGATCGTAAATTGTTGCGAAGTTGGTGCCGCTAAAAAGCGACGAGATTACCCGATCCACCGACGGCGGTGTGCCGTGATACCATCCAATTTTAAGTTGATATAGCTTGGTGTGGAACCATTCCGCGAAACCATTGAGGGGCCATTCGCCTAGTGCAAGCTTGAGCCAGCCACTACCAATGCCCGATTCCAATTGATTGAGGTTCGGGAAAAGGTAATCAATTACCGAAATCTCTATACCTCCCCGACGCTCCTCCATCTGGTGGCTAAGCCATGCAAAGAAATGATCAATATCAACGAGGGGAGGCTCAAGGTTTCCATGGTCGCGCCTGAGACAATAAACGAAGCCTAAGAGAGCGAGCGGCTCGTTGTAGTGCTGAAATCGGGTTGCCCTACTCAACTCTGACATTGACTGCAGAATTCGCTCCCAGGGAACGAAGGGAGTCTCCTTTTTAGTCTCGTTATGACGCATCTCTAAGGTCCATATACTGAGCTAAAATTTCCATAGCCTCTTCCTTTCGGAGGCGAGCGACATCGATAGCAGTTCGATAGTGATCCTCTGACACTTTAAGGAAGTGAGCTAACACAGGTTGTAGCTCGGGTGCTGGAATGGGAATCGGTAATGTTTCGAGATCACGAATAGTAAGTGCTGATTGAGCAGTGCTTGGCGCTCGGCTGAGTACACGAGCCAGGACACGCGGCTGCTGCAGAAACGCATTCAGCAGCACCGGCGAGAGAATGGGGTTCTCTCCCATTCGTACTACGATGAAATTGGCGCTCGCAATTGTTCCTGAATGAGTGGCATGTATGACGGTGGTTTTCATGAGCGTCCCACGCGCACTTATGAGCAAATCGTCGGTTTGCAGGCGTTGCCTGCCCAATTGAAAAGATTCTGAAATTTCAACAGTTTCCAATGATTCGGCATCGCTAAGTATGCCTTCAGTAAGATCCTTCACGTGAATAACCGGCACACTCACAGTCTCACCAGCCTGTGGAGGGACGCGGGCCAAGTTCACTCCCATGAAAATTGAGTTGGCCGCGTCCTTTAGCGGCACGACAATCGGTATCTCCATAGCCCGTCATCCCCCTTGTTCTTTTTTCAGTACGAAAAATACTTCAATATCTCGCTTGAGTTCATCTAGAGTTTCGGTGTATAAATTTCCTGCAGTACTCTTTGTATAGCATGCCGTTCTTGGTCCTAAAAGTGGTGACAGAAGTAAACTGGATTTAAAAGGAGTGTGAAACGTGAAGGATTTTGACGTCAATCGGCTCCTGACACTTGGGACGGTGGTTATCATTATCTTGATTGCCGCCGGTACTGGTTACCGCGTTGAGATCAGTAGTGCTGGCATCAAGTTCGAGCAGAATGCAGCTCTACCGATTCAGCTGCAGGACATGAAGATCTCGCGGAAGTAGCAATATTGAACCGATCGTCGCATGATCAAGCACAGCCACTGGTAGGAAATTCATGCCTTCGTACGTCTCGTGCGTCCGGTACGCCTAGTGCCCGCTGTGCGTCAGTCGTTCATGGCGGCGCAGCTATGCGCGCGGGCGCGAGAAAATTACGAGTCTCTGACCACAAAACGTGAACAAAATTAGTGGTTTACAAGACGCGCAATGCCTGCCACAGTTAGTCTGCGACTGATGGAGTGTGCTGACGCGCGGTGAGAGCCGCCTTCATGATGTAGTGCTTGCGACGTAACAACCGCCGAGGTTGAAAAGTTCTAGAGAGCGCTGCCGGTTGCATCCCCCCCCCACAAGTTCAATCGGGGAGAGATGCGCTCTGCGGCGATTTTCCTGGCTACGCGCATCTCTCTTCCCTCTATATGAGACGAGACAATGAGCACTATTTGTTGTGTGCCTAGCGAGCGCTCCGCCTCGGGCATTGTTCCCGAAAAACTCCTCACTTTCCAAGAAGTCGCCGAAACTCTCGGAATCTATTACTGGCAGCTTCAGCGCGCGGTGAAGCGTGGCGATATTCCCCACTACGCACCGTTCAATTCCAGAAAGCTTGTAAAACTCTCCGAAGTAGTCGCTTACATCGATTCCTCCCGCAAGGGAGGTGTCGAATAATGGTGTACGAACCGGATTTCTTAGAAGGTAACACGGATGGGGCTATCGAATTTCTCGACGAGATGTTCTCTGGCCAGCGCCGTCATCTCGTTGCGATTTCACAAACAGGTCGGGTCGAGGCGCGCACATTCTTTGCGAGAGAAAGCGAAGAACTGCGCGAGTGGATTGACGTTCGCCAGGGAGAGACCCCATGTCCTTGGCCGGCAGGGTGGCTCGTCTCGCATTATGTTCAGAACGAGGGTTAGCTGCAGAGCCAGAGCCTCAAACATAGGAGACG
>NZ_FMAH01000074.1 GCF_900094545.1 Martinezella miluonensis | reverse complement strand
CGACAACAGTTCCCATTCCCCCCACAAAGGCAGCCTGACGAAGGGGCGCCAAATACAAAGGAGAAAGGTTTAATTCCATCACGCTGCTTATTGTTGGGCGTGGCGGCCGGTCAGGGCAACCCTCGTTGTGATTCTGCGAGCCTGAAACGGCAACACGCGCCATGTGAGACAGAGGAAGGCCCGAGACGAACCACGGTCCTGCGGTATTCAACCCGCGCATCAGAGTCTGATCAACCGTCGTCTCAATGCCGCCGCGTCCTGCAATAGGCAGCATATTTGTCCCTCGTCGACGCTGAAAAAGGCGACGCGAAAAACCTATGCCCAAACTCTTGAAAACGGACATGAGAATCACTGAATATCATTCAACTCAACAAATTAATGGATCCTGACCCTAGTTAACCTTCTCAAAGGTGAATAGATCGAGATGATCATCCCAGCCACCTCGCTCAAAGTGAACCGGCGAGAGGCCATTTGAATGCGCCAAGCTGATCATCCAAAGCGGGGAAACAAGTGAGATACCATAGTAGGATCCTGCAATCTCCGACGTTGCCGCTTCAAAGTTGTGCCCTTCGGCATAAGGAGCATAGCCATACCCATGCTTCTTAAAGTCATCGAGCATAGAGGCTCTGTCGGATTCTGCGACTTGGTAAATGGCTGATTTTGAAAATTTCGACGCAGCGGTCTCTCCGCGCGTACTGGTTATCAATCTCCCACCCACAGCCAGCTTTTTTGATACCTCCCGCAGAAACTCGCGATTGTGCTCCTCATCCAGGTGGGTCATGAGCGCCCCGATGATAATTAAATCGAAAGTCTCATCCGGCAACATGTCGTAATTAAACGATGGAGGGCTTACAAGAATAGCCTGTGTCTTCAAGACCTCTGTCTGGAAGGCTATCGCTTCGGGTAATACATCCACACAAGTTATGCGACTTTCCGGAAATTTTTTTACTAGATGTCGAGTGACTCGGCCAAAGCCGCAAGGTAATTCCAATATATTGGATGCTTGCGCCCCCATGGCGGCTGCGTACGATGCTAGTTCGTTGCCGCACCTCATATAAACGCTAAAATGATGTGCGTCTGACTCGGCGAGTTGGGAATCAGGGCTGCTTCCAGCATACAGTTCATCATGAACAGATATTGTTGTATTAATTGTGCTTTCGAACTCGAATCGCTGCCCGTGCATTTTGTAGCCCCCACACTGATAAAATAGAAAGCTCTGCCCCTTGGCATGAGGCAGAACTACCGCGCGATTGGAGCGCCTCGCGCGAAACTTCGATTGCGGACGCCAGTTTCGCACAGTGCAGCCCCTACAAGGTGAAGCTGAAAGCTAGCTGAAAGCTAGCTGAAAGCTAGCTGAAAGATCTCGCATCGGTCTCTGTGGAGAGCCATCCTTCTCTCCCATCTCTGATCATCTCCGGCCATCATCAGGTCATGCGGGAAAAATACGTCCTCCACGAAGATGAAGACGGCACTTTCGCGATCCTCGATGCTAAGTCCTACGAGATAGTAGAGAGGTCTTGACCTGCCACTGAACTTTCATCCGGCGGCGATTAGAGCCTCGGTGGTTCTGGTTAGCTCCGTAACTTCGATTATATTTGAAAGAGTTAGCTTCTGGTGCGCCTGGAAGGCGCTTCGACTGGGCAACAACGGATCGCCAGTCAATCCCGGATAGTAATAAGAAACCTGTGCCGACATATCGTAACCCGCCACAGCGTAGCGCCGCGACATGAGCTCATGGCATCTGCTTGCTCCGCACAAGTACCCAACTGCGCGCCCAATCTACAACTTATCCGAGCACACCATCATTTACATAGGTCCTACCCTCAAAGATGCCAAACTCCAAGTAATGCACAAGAGGGTTGATGCCGGCAGCGGCGACATCCGGGTAAAGTTTCAAATATCCCGCAGTGTCAAACTTTGCGGAGGGATCTCGCCCCTCATGCCAGCCAAACTCCAAGTAATGCTGGAACGGATTGATTCCACCAGCCGCCACGTCCTTGTACCTGGCCAAATATGCTGAGGTGTCAAAAAATGCGTCGGGATCTCGCCCCTCACGCCAGCCGTACTGGTTATAGTGCTGCTGTGGATCGAGATGGGCGGCCGCTACATCCGCGTTATTCTGGTAGTAGAATTTTCCATTAATTAGCAGATCATTCGCCGTGACAGCACGACCTTCATACATACCGAACTTCAAATAATGCTCAAGCGGATCAATCTTTGCTGCGGCGACATCTGGATTGATCCGCAGATATTCCATCGTATGGAAACGGTCAGAGGGATCTCGCCCTTCCTTCCATCCGAATTGATCATAATGCTGTAAGGGGTCGTTTCCGGCAGCCGCAACATCATGATATTTCGCCAAATATTCGGACGTACTAAAGAAATTGTTCGGATCACGCCCTTCCTTCCAACCATGCTGATCATAGTGCTGGTCCGCATCAATGCCTGCGTTGAGAACATCACGATTATGGGTGTAATAGAACATATCATCGACTAGGCTGTCACTTTGAACAACCGCTCTATCGGAAAACTGTAGTTTCTCAATTGAAACCAAGCTGTCCACCGCTCCGCCGCCCTTGACTATCATTGCGCGATAACCGTAGTCGACCGTCGCCTGTGCTAGCCTGAAGTCGAAGACGGCCGTGTCAAAACCAGCTCCGCCGTCTAGCCAGTTGTAACCGGCGCCACCCTTTAGTGTATTGTTTGCGGCATTGCCGATAATCGTATCGTTGCCGGACCCGCCAATTGCGTTTTCGATCAATGAGCGGCTATCGCCATTGTACTGGAGGGCATTATAGACATTGCCGTGTGCGAAGTTGCCATCCCCGAGGTAGGCGCTTTGTGCAGCGGACATCAATGACCAGCTGCCCGGTCGCAAATCTATAGACTGATTTGTGGTGTAGTTTGAGAAATCATAGGTGTCGTTGCCGCCACCATCCCAAACGGTGAGAAAAATGCGATTGTCGCCAGGCTTTCCTTGCCCTACACCATCAATGAACATTTCACCGGTCGTGGGTGAAAAGGTGTAAGTCGTGTCTCCGGAATGCGTCGTGAAATTAGCACCGTACAATTTCTGGATGGCTGCGATGTCATACATCATCAGCGACTGTGCAAAGCCGAAATCTTCGTTTGTATAACCAGCGCTCAGCGATGCCGCAAAATGGGAGCGGTAGCTCATGACAGTGAATTCCATGCTGTCATGCCAGATACTCATCCTTGAGGAGTTATAAGGGGAGGGCTGAAAAGAATGTTTAAGGCCAAGTGCATGTCCTATTTCGTGCAGAGTGGAGATCCAGGCATAATTGCCTTTAATCGGATCAGTCATCGCACTTGTGCCGGTCTGCGTACCAAACCAAACGTCACCACCACGATCAGAACTCGATGGAAAATACGTGTAGGCGGTATCTTGCGCCTCATCCGACATGCCAAACCGAATTGTAGCACTTCCCGCATCGGCTTTTTCGTTGAAGGAAAGATTCGAGACGGAGGAATATTGTGCCAACGCGGAATTCACCGCAGTCTGCATGGTGACATTGAGTGGCTGAAACGTCAGCTGTTCCCCGGTGCTATAGCTGGCATACTGCGCGCCACTCGTCGGGAACGAAAAATCGAGTGAGGTTTGCGCCCAATACTGCCCGTAGATCAAGTCATCGGCATCATCTCCAAAAACCGAGACGGGATAGGTGATAGTTAGCATTCAACAAATCTCCCGGAGCATGGCGACTTTAAAGGCCTTTTTTCACTGAGCTAAATAAACAAGGGAAGAAACGTCTGCAAGTATGGGTGGCATCATCTTTGGCACAATCCTTGATTTCCGAGGGTCATCCATTTCCGCATCGTTACTGTTCTTTAAACGCGCGAACCACCTGATCGGACAACGGTTTTGCCAAATAGGCTAACATCGTTCGCTGATCCGTCTGGATGAATGCCTCCACCGGCATGCCTGCTATTGGTACCATATTACCCAATCGGGCCCATTCGACCGCAGGTATAGCAACTCTGACATCATAGTAGCTTTGCCCAGTGCGCTGATCGGTTGACAGGTCGGCCCCGATGCTCGTTATGCGGCCTGCTAATCCCGGCGTGGTACGTTGATTGAAAGCCGAAAACCGAACCATCACCTCCTGCCCGACAGCCACTTGGTCGATATCCCGTGGTGACAGTTTGAGTTCCGGCGTCAATGCATCCTTGTCGGGCACGATCTGCATGATCGCTTCACCAGGCGTGACGACCGTTCCGGCAGCGTGGACGGCAAGCTGATGAACGATCCCTTCCTGAGGTGCGCGAATATCAACATGCTTCAGATCATCTTCGGCAGCAACAAGCCGCTCAGAATATTCGCCGATATCACTTTCGGCCTGGCGCAATTGGTCCGATATCTCGGTTCTTTGATCGTCATCGACTTGAATAATCTGCAACTGGGTTTCGGCAATTTTTCCATTGGTTTGAGCCGCAGAGGCGATCAGACTGCCAAGCTGGCCGGTGAGATCAGCAGCATCACGCCGTAAGTTATAGACCCGCGTCGCGGGAATGATACCCTGCTCAAGCAGTGGCTGAAGACTGGCGAGTTCGGTATTTATGATATCGATCGCCTGTCGTTTGCCTTCCTGCTGAGCGCTCAGCCCCTCCGCCTCCTTCGAAAGCTGACGGACCCGTTCGGCCAATTGCGCCTTGCGGCCTATTCTGGATGAGCGCCGATCTTCAAACAGCCGCCGTTCTCCATCAAGTATCGCCGCTACTTCGGCTATACCTTGCTCGTTTAGAAGGTCCTCTGGAAAAGTGATTACCTCTTTCGCATCTCGTTCTGCCGAGAGCCGAGCTATGCGCGCCGAAAGCTCCTTCAAGCGCTTCGAGATGATGGCACTATTGGCACGGGCCTGCGTATCGTCGAGATGCACGAGTATTTGGCCAGCTGCAGCGAGATCGCCATTTTTGACGAATACCTGGCCAACAGTACCGCCCTTTTGGTGCTGGACAGGCTTGACATAGCTGTCAACAACCAACGTGCCAGTGGCGATAACGGCACCCTGAAGACGAATGGTGGCAGCCAATCCTCCCAAAACGCCAACGAGAAGGACAACGGCGGCGAGTGCAACCAGCGTCAGGCGTCGCACGGCGCGTTCGGCAAGCGGCGTAAGAGCGCCGTTCATTGTGCCATCTCCTCGCCGCCGATAATCAGCCGGACGGGTTGAGCCCCCGGAGGGCCGGGCTGCGTTGTCCTCCTGAGAACCTCATCTTTCGGTCCGAAAGCCTGCATTTTGCCATTCGTCAACACGAGAACCTTGTCGACCGCAGCAAGCGCACTGGGACGATGCGCAACGACGACGACAATGCCGCCACGGGCCTTCACGCTCAGTATCGCTCGCGATAGCGCCAGCTCTCCATCAGCATCGAGATTCGAATTCGGCTCGTCCAGAATGATCAGGAACGGCTCGCCATAGAGCGCGCGGGCCAGCGCAATGCGCTGCCGCTGCCCCCCCGACAAAGCGGACCCTTGCTCGCCAATCTTCGTTTCAAAGCCTTTGGGAAATTGCAGGATCATGTCGTACACGCCCGCCGTCTTCGCAGCAGCAATGATCTTGTCCGAGGTCGCATCCGGATCAAACCGGGCAATGTTTTCGGCAATGGATCCACCAAACAGTGCGACATCCTGCGGCAGATACCCGATATGTTTGCCAAGTGCATGCGGATCCCATTGCGACAGTGCTGCTCCGTCCAAGCGAACCGCTCCTGCAATCGGTGGCCAAAGGCCGACGAGCCCCCGCGCGAGTGTGGATTTGCCGGATGCACTGGGGCCGATCACACCAACAGAATCCCCCGCCTGGAGCTCTATCGATATATTTCGTACGATCGAGTTCTTGGACCCCGGCGCCGCAAGATGCAGATTTTCCACTTTCAACGCTTTCTCCGGCTTGGGCAAAGCGACCTCTCGCCCATCGACAGACATCAGGTCGGCGAGCCTCACCAGGCGCGACCAACTATCTCTGGCGGCAACAAAGCCCTTCCACTGGCTAATTGCCAATTCCACCGGCGCCAATGCTCGGCTGAGGAGAATGGAACTCGCAATCATGATGCCACCCGAAGCCTCCTGGCGAATGACGAGAATCGCACCAACGGCAAGCACGGCTGATTGCAGCATCATCCGCAAGATCTTCGAAATTGTCCCGAGGGTAATGGTTAGGTTTGACAAGCGTAAATGATTGCCTAGATAGCGGCTATTGATCTCATCCCACTTCGTGCCAAGCATATGACCGAAGCCCATTGCAAGCACAGCTTCGGAGTTTCTACGTGCTTCTTCCGCCAGCGCCATGCGCTCCGAAATGATCTTGGCTGCCTCTTTTGCCGGTTCGCGAGACATCCGTTCGGTCAGGATTGTAAGTCCGACAAGTATCAATGCGCCGGCAAGCGCCGTGACTCCGATCCAGACATGAAAAAGGAAACACAAACCAAGATAAAAAGGCATCCAGGGAATATCAAATAGAGCAGTTGGCCCTGGCCCGGAAAGAAAAGAACGTACGACGTCAAGATCCCGTACGGGCTGGAGACCATCTCCTTGCATCTGCATGCGCGCGGGAAACAGGACAAGAGAATCGTAGACTGTTGTTCCAAAGCGCTCATCGACTGAGAGTCCTAAACGCACCAAGAGCATTGAGCGGACCACCTCTAGAAATCCTTGGAAGGCGTAGAGCGTCGCCGCAATGATACCAAGGCCGACGAGAGTCGGCAGACTACGCGCCGGGATCACCCGGTCGTAGACCTGCAACATGAAAAACGAGCCGGTTAATGCAAGGATATTGACAAGCGCGCTGGTTGCTCCGATGCCCAGGAAAGCCATCTTCAGTGACGATAGCACCGCCATCAGAAATGATCGCGGCGGCTTAATTGCGATATCGAACACGTCTAAATTCCCCGCACGCTGTTGCGGGGAGAACGTAAGCCGTCCGACCGAAAAATTGCTGCCGCCAAAGAGTCTAATAAAAATGAGTTATTCGCGTCCTTGAACATAAAGGATACGTGCCTCTCTCGTCACCCATATATTTCAGCCTCGCCCCAACTTACTTCAACAATTGACCTGCGGAGCGTCGGGCAGCCAATCGCCTCAGAGCAAAACGAGTCACCGGGACGATCGACGAATGTGTTATAAAATGCTGTACCGGCTGCGTCATGCTGTATCAACGGCTGATCGTTATTCTACAACAGAATCCAATTTTCAGCGCACTGTCCGATTTAGCACCCCCGTCGATCAGATCTTGACGACAAGGCATCGAGCAGCCCGAGAGGGTCCGTCATATGGTAAAGGACGCCGCTTGCGACGGCGATATCGTACTTTTCGTCGCTGCTGCTTAGGTATCGAATTGCATCATCAAGAATAAATGTAGCGCGTGTCAGATTGAATATCTCTTTGATCGCCAAGCACTTAAGATAGGCTCGCGGGCTGTTTTCGATCGACGTTATCGACCTGGCGCCGAGATTATGAAGCATGTAGGTGTGAGCGGCTTCAAGCGGGCCGAGTTCCAGGATATCCATTCCCGTTATGGGACCGAACTTCTGGTAAAGCCAACCAATACGAGAATCCTCGAAAAGATTGGTTTTCCCGGGCGTTGTCTTGAGGCCGTGGCCCGATGGCATTTCGGAACTCCACTCATTCGCGAAAATATTAAGGACTGCTTGCGCGTCCGATCGAATTTCGGTGGGCGCTAGGCTCAGTGAGAATAGCCGCCTCTCTGCTTTTCAAAAGGAGATATAGTGGTGCAAAGGATCGATGCCTGACGCAGCAACATCAGGATTTTGATTGAGATAAGCTTCGCTATCGAAAGCATTTACAGCAACGTCGATCTTCTCCACATCTTGCTCCTTCCGTCGTAATAGAGACGTCTCGCAATATAGCTTCGAAATGTTTGTAGCAACCTGTGGTATGCGAATTTCCCGTAAGTCGCCTGCGAATCGGCAGTGCATCGCCGATCAGTGAAAGCATTGATATCAACGATTTATGGCGGCTCCCAGGAGCCGCCTTTTCTTTTGACGAGGTTACCGATGAAATCGATCTGCATGACAATGCTCACCCTTTTCTTGTTTTCCGCCAGTGTGTTCGCGTTTGCCATCGCCGCCGGCCTTATGTCTATCCCATTGCCACATTGAGAGACCACGATGCCCCTAACAGACAGCGAGGTAAGTATGTTTCCGCAGCGCAGCAAGATATTTGAGTGGAACCTCAACACCGTCATCACACTGACGAGCATGATGGCTGGCCTCGTCGTCACATCGGTAGGCTGGGGCATCACCTATGCCAACATGCGGAACGACAGCGCCAATTTGCGGAAGCAGATCTCCGATGTTGTCATTCGCATGGATAAAGATGGAGCTGACAGAAAATCTCAGCTTGCCGATGTTCAGCAGCAGCTCGCGCAGATCGCACCGCTCACATTTTAGACGACGCGGGGCGACAGAGACCGGCGCTGAAAACAAGAAGGCGATCGAACTGACGAATGCCCGGATCGATCGTGTCGTCGAGGCAATGGGTAGAAAGCTTGATACCGTGATCGACAGCGTGAACAAGGTTAGCACGCAGGTCCAGGTCCTAAATTCGAAGCTCGAGGACATGCAGGGAAAGCCCGACAAGAGCATTTTCCGGACGCCGATCGTCAGGCAGTGAAATGTCGGGCTGCTCGCCTCCGAAGGGAGTAGCCAGTTAGCTCTTCCAACCGACAGATGTCGCAAACAAGTTCACGCATGAGAAATCTTACCAGGGTGTATTGCTCGGCTTGAAAGATTGGGCGATATGCTCAGGGTGGGTTATCGGGGTCGGGGATGTTACACAAGGTTTCTTATAGCCTTCAGGCGGCGCGCGGGATTGCGGCGTCTATGGTTGTGGCGTGCCACTTACTGCCGATCCAGGAAAAATATGTAGCCCGGCATGTGATCCCCTCTGTTTTCTGGTTTGGTCAAGCTGGCGTTGATGTCTTCTTTGTCGTCAGCGGATTTGTAATGGCGATGACGACGGACAGCGTGAAGCGCGGTATCGGGACTTCGCTTGAGTTTATTTGGCGACGCCTGATCCGCATATTGCCGCCATATTGGTTCTACTCACTGCTGCTACTACCGGTGTTTCTCGTTGCGCCGCAGCTAATAAATTCCGCTCAGGGGAATCACATCGATCTTTTTCGATCTTTTCTTTTGCTTCCAAGCGAGACTTTGCCTTTGCTCACGGTCGGATGGACGCTTGTTTTCGAGATGTGGTTCTATCTCGTTTTTGCGGCCCTGCTGGTTTTGCCGCGGCGGATTCAACCAATAGCGTTGGCAATATGGGCTGCCACATTGGTCAGTTTGTCACTGGCAGAAGCAGCGGCGACCTCCCCGGCGGCGAAGTTGGTGCAAAGCCCGTTTGCTTTGGAATTTATGGCAGGCTGCGCGGGCTATTTCCTCAGCAAGCGATGTAATGCACTCAGTGCTCGAACGCTCATCTTGATTGGAGTAACGGGCTTTGTCTCTTCATTGGCGATCCAGCCATTGCTGATCGACAGCATTTCCCTGTCCCGAGCGTTGTTGCTTAGCGCCTCGATCTCTTTGGCGCTTGCCGGCGCCGTCGCTTTGGAAAAGGCGCAGGGACTGTTAAGGTACGGCGCTCTTCGATGGGCGGGGGATATTTCATATTCTGTCTATCTCTGCCACGTCCTGGTGCTCTCGCTCGTTGGCCGTATTTGGGCGGCGATAGGCGGCGGGATCACATCCCCGTGGGCTATATGCTTTTTCTGGATTGCCGCAGTGGGGTCTGTCGTTGGCGTAGGCGCTGCAAGCTTCTACGGCATCGAGAGACCGTGCATCGCGCTCCTGAAACGCCGACGAGTTGCGAGTCTTCCGCTCCAAGCGGGCGCCTGACACAACAAGGTTTCACAACGTTCCTGGCACTACGGCTCCGGTGAACCGAGTTTCCGCCCTGCTGACAGCGGAAACTACCTGACCGGCGAGGCAAACGAGATGACAACACAATTTCAGAGACCAGCGTGGTTGACATTTGCTGTCGGCCTGCGCGGCGGCCCTCTAGAGCAACGTGCATTCAAACGTATCCGGCAGCTTTAAAGTAGTTTTGGCACTCTTTGGGTGAGTAAAGTGTGCAGATATCGCCGATTGCCTTCCAGAGGGCGTCGATGGTTCGGATTGCTCGTGCTCTGAGGAGCGACTTCAGCTTCGAGAAGGCCATCTCGATCGGGTTGAGATCGGGGCTGTAGGGCGGCAGGAACAGCATCCATGCACCACGTGCCCTGATGGCGGCCTCGGCCTTTGGGCTCTTGTGAGCGGCCAGATTGTCGAGGATGACAACGTCGCCTTCAGACAGCGTCGGGGCGAGCTGGGTCTCGACATAGGCCTCGAAGATGCGCCGGTTCATCGGTCTGTCCACCACGAAGGGCGCGGTCAGGCCGAAGTACCTGAGGCCGGCGATGAAGGTCTGGGTCTTCCAATGTCCGAACGGTGCCTTCGAGCGCAGCCGCTGGCCTTTCGGGCATCGGCCGCGTAGGCGGGTCATCTTCGTTGTCGTGCCAGTCTCATCGAGGAAGACGAACCGATGCGGCTCAAGGCGCATCCTCGGCTGGCGCCTGGCTATCCACGCCTCGCGTGCGGCTGCGACGTCCGGGCGATCCTGTTCGCTGGCCAGCAGCGTTTTTTTTGAAGCGGTAGCCAGCGCGGATCAACCAGCGCGAGATAGAGGACGCAGCAACGACGATGCCCCGATCGGCCAGTTCAGCTGCCAGTTCCGGCATGGTGATGTCGTCCTTCTCGGCCAGGCGTCGTATCAGGAAGTCCCTGTGCGGATCGAGCTTGGAGTAGCGCCAGCCACCTCCAGGCTTCGCCGCAAGGCTACCGGTCGCCCGAAATGCCGCCATCAGTGATGGACAACTATGCAACGCACAAAACTGCGTCGATCAAGAACTGGATGATGCGGCGGCCACGCTACCACGTGCACTTCACGCCAACCTCGGCCTCATGGATCAACCAGGTCGAACGCTGGTTTGCGGAATTGACCCGCAAGCAACTACGACGTGGCGTCCATACTTCGACAGCTCAACTCGAAGCCAACATCAAAAGCTTCATCGAGCGCCACAACGAAAAACCCAAGCCATATCGGTGGACCAAAATCGGCAGACGACATTCTCGCATCCGTCAAGCGCTTCTGTCAGAAAGTCGACAACGGCTTATGATACGAATTTCGGATTCAGATGACTAGAAACGTCCATATGATCGAGGCCGTTGCGGAACGGTTTGAGGGTGCTCCACGGCAATTTCGGCGGCGGTGGTCCGCCCAATTCAAAGCGCAGGCTGTGGCCAAGGCGATGGAGCCCGGCGCGAGCGTCTCGGCGATTGCGCATCGCATCGGCATACATCCGTCACAGCTATATGGCTGGCGTCGTGATGCTGCACCGAGATTGGATCGCGAGGCGTTCGTGCGCTTCGGCATAGTGTAGGCTGTCAATGTGGCAGCAATCCATCACGAGCTCCCAGTTTTTTGATGGGC
Organism: Martinezella miluonensis; assembly: GCF_900094545.1. GTDB lineage: Bacteria > Pseudomonadota > Alphaproteobacteria > Rhizobiales > Rhizobiaceae > Rhizobium > Rhizobium miluonense. The sequence continues at coordinate 5,177 of NZ_FMAH01000074.1, read as the reverse complement.
GAAACCGATTTCATCCTCTCAAAGCACTGCCGGTTCGGCGATATGCAAACTGATAAAAAAAGATAGTTAAACTTAAACATTATGGGCTCTCAAACGAGCTCAGTTGCTTCAGAATGGCCGTAGAGATCTCGAATTGACGCGCCGTTCCCCGGCCCATGGAATTAGTCACCCTAGTCTCGGTCAGCATTCCCCGCTTTACGAGGAGATCGACAGTTTCCTTTACCCCGCTTCGGGTCAGCTCCGTAACTTCGATTATATTTGAAAGAGTTAGATTCTGGTGCGCCTGGGTCATCGTGTAGAGAATCGTCATCATGCCGACCTGTTTCAATCGCGCCTGCGGGGTCTCGTCCTCGAGTGGATGATCGAGGATCTCATGGAGGATGAGGCCGGAAAAGGCGAGATTGTGCCACTGTGTCTTGAGTGCTCTTGTCATATCATTTAACTATGTTATATACGTCAGTAAAAGGTTGCTTCGCCCGAGCTAAATATCGTTTCTGCGGCGCGCCGTCATCGCCTCCGAGAGTGTTGTCCATGAAAAGCCTTCTGTTTTTGATCTGCTGCATATCGCCACTCTACCTGATTTCCAGCGACAATGCGCGGGCTGATGATTGGGGATGCCAGGTCATCCTGTGCCTCTCCAATCCCGGCGGGCCGACCCAATATGCGGAGTGCCGGCCTCCGATCCAGAAGCTCTGGAGCGAGCTTGCCAAAGGACACTCGTTTCCAACGTGCAGCGGCGCCGGGTTTCACAGTTCGCGTCCCGGTTACGAGCCCTATTATTGCGATGCCGGCTATCGGCTGTCGGGAAGCTACGGCCCGCGCCGTGAGGAAGCAACCTGTGTCTCGACCTCCCTCCAGCGTGTGAGCAATTCGCTTTGCTCCTACGACCGCGACAACCATGGCAACGACTCCGGCTCGGTCCTGTCACCACGTTGGCAAGGGGAGGGCGGCCGTCTTCAATGCATGGCCTATCCGATAGCGCGCCCGAACGTGCGATCACAACCGCACTATGTCGACGTGACCATAGACGGCGTCGGCCAGCAGCGCGTGTGGTACTGATCCATGGCCGTTGCATTCGTCGATATTGCGCAAAGCTGCGCGCCGATGGTCCAGGTGGAAACGCTGGCCGGCGTCGTGAGTCTGGAGAGCAAGTTCCTTCCCTTCGCCATCCGCATCAATAGCGGCGCGCCGTTGCCCGCGCAGCCTGCGAGTAAAGCCGAGGCGATCGAGCTGGCCACGTCTTTGATCGCCGATCACCAGGATATCCAGATTGGACTTGGCGGGATCAGTGTCGAGGAGCTTCGGAAACTGAACCTCTCTGTTTCTGACGCCTTCGACCCGTGCCTGAACCTCAAGGCGACTGCGACCCTTCTCGACGGCTACTATCGTCTTGCCCTGCGCGTCGGCGCCGGTCCCGTACAGGCCGAGAAGGTGATGCTGCAGTCCTACTATGGACGCGACGATCCCTCCGTCGGCGCGATGGTCAAATACGACGAGCAAGTGCGGCGGGAAGCAAAACGGCTCTCGGCGAAACTCGCCTCCCTTACCGTGGTCGGACCGGATGACCAGGCCGTCCCCGGCGACGGACCTCGGGATCAGGTGGAACAATCCAACCCGAGGCAGCTCTCCCAAACCGAAGAATCAGCGTCATGGGATGTCTTCACATCCAGACGCCGATCCTCGGTTCTCGTTTTCCAGAATGACCGATCGGAGCAAAGTGAATGATCTCCAAAAGCCGTATCCGCCCCTTCGCCGCCCCCGCGCTCATGGCCGCGGCCATCGTTGTCTGCATGGTCGAACCGGCCTTTGCGCAGTCCGCCGGCATCGAAAGCGTGCTGCAAAACATCGTGACTATGCTCACGGGCAACATCGCCAAACTGCTGGCGGTCATCGCCGTGATCATCATCTGCATCGCCTGGATGTTCGGCTACATGGATCTGCGTCGGGCCGGTTTCTGGATCATCGGCATCGGCGGCATTTTCGGCGCCACCGAACTGGTCAACACGATCGTCGGCGGCTGAGATCCATGGCGAGCGCTCCCACCCTCGAAGAAGACACCTTGTTCCTGGCCTGCACGCGACCGGCAATGATTGCCGGCGTGACCATGGAAGCGATGGGCATCAACATCATGCTGACGACCATCCTCTATATCACCGCAGGCTCGATCGCCTACTTGGCTGTCGGTGTGGTCTTCCATCTCGTGTTCCGGGCGCTCGTCAAGCATGACCACAACATGTTCCGCATCCTGATCGCCTGGGTCGAGACCCGCGGCCGCTCGCGTAACGCCTCCTATTGGGGTGGCGCGACACTCTCGCCGCTGAAGCTTGTCCGGCGCTACGACGAAAGGGACCTGAGCCTTGCCTAGCATAGCCACACTGCAGTCCCGCGAGCTCGGGCCGGAGACCTTCATCCCCTATGTTCGCCACGTCGACGAGACGATCATCGTGCTCGATTCCCGCGCGTTGATGACAGTGCTCGTGCTCGAAGGCATCTCCTTTGAAACCGTCGATATCCTGGATCTCAACGGCCTGCACCGCAGCCTGAACACGCTCTACCGCAATATCGCCGATGAGCGATTGGCGCTCTGGACGCATGTCATCCGCCGGCGTGACAACGACTATCCGGAGGGACGCTTCGCCAATCGCTTTTCCGAGGGTCTCAATGCCAGATATCGAGAGCGGATGGTGCGTGAAGACCTGTTTCGCAACGATCTCTATATCACCCTCGTCTGGTATCCGAGCCGTGACCCCACTGACAGAGCTGCCAACCTTCTCTCTCGCCTTCGTAAGGCACGCCGATCCGGTATCGAGATCGACGGGACGGCGCTCAAGCATCTGCGTGACAAGGTGGTCGACGTCAGCGCGGGACTGAAGCGCTTCGCCCCTCGCGCCCTGTCGCTCTATGACCGGGACGGCATCCTGTTCTCCGAGCCGAGTGAGTTTCTCCACCAGCTCGTCGGCGGCCGACGAGAGCCATTGCCCCTGACTGAAGGGCGAATCTCATCGGCGATCTACTCGGACCGGGTGATCTTCGGCCGCGAGACGGTCGAAATCCGCCATGAGGCGGAAACCCGCTACGCCGGGATGTTCGGTTTCAAGGAATATCCGGCAACCACGCGCAGCGGCATGCTCGACGGCATCCTGACCGCACCCTTCGAGCTCATCCTCACGCAGTCCTTTGTCTTCACCTCGAAGGCGGATGCCCGCACGATCATGGGCCGCAAGCAGAACCAGATGGTGAGTGCCGGTGACAAGGCGGCCTCCCAGATCGATCAGCTTGGTGAGGCGATGGACGATCTCGAATCCAACCGCTTCGTCATCGGTGAGCATCATCTTGGCCTCACGGTCTTTGCGCCGTCGGTCAAGGAGCTGACCGATCATATGGCGAAGGCACGCGCCCATCTCACCAGCGGCGGCGCTGTCGTCGCCCGCGAGGATCTCGGACTGGAGGCCGCCTGGTGGGCGCAACTGCCCGGCAACCTTCGTTATCGGGCGCGCTCGGGAGCGATCACCTCCCGCAACTTCGCGGCACTCTCGCCCTATCATTCCTATCCGAGCGGCCAGAAGGACGGCAACGAATGGGGACCGGCAGTCGCGATGCTCAAGACAGCGTCCGGCTCGCCGTTCTATTTCAATTTCCATCACAGCGATCTCGGCAACACCTTTGTCTGTGGACCATCGGGCACGGGAAAGACTGTGCTCCTGAACTTCATGCTCTCCCAGCTTGAGAAGCACGATCCCCATATGGTGTTCTTTGACAAAGACAGGGGTGCCGACCTGTTCGTTCGCGCCGCCGGCGGTACCTACCTGCCGCTTAGAAACGGCGTGGCGACCGGCTGCGCGCCATTGAAGGCGCTCGACCTGACGGCGGAGAACCGGATCTTCCTCACCCGCTGGATCGGCAAGCTGGTAGGAGCGGCGACGCGGGAACTGACCGTCACCGAGCTGCGGGACATTGCCGCCGCCGTCGACGGTCTGGCGGACCTTCCTGTCGAGCGCCGCTCCATCGGCGCCCTGCGCACCTTCCTCAATAACACCGATCCCGAAGGTATCGCCTCACGGCTCCGACGGTGGGAGAGGGGAGGGCCGCTCGGCTGGGTCTTTGACAACGATCTGGACGACATCGGGATCGGCGCCAAATTCATCGGCTACGACATGACGGACTTCCTCGACAACGAGGAGATCCGCACGCCTTTGATGGCCTATCTGTTCTATCGCATCGAGCAACTGATCGACGGACGCAGGATCATCGTCGTCATCGACGAGTTCTGGAAGGCGCTGCAGGACGAAGGTTTCCGCGATCTCGCCCAGAACAAGCTGAAGACGATCCGCAAACAGAACGGCCTGATGCTGTTTGCCACCCAGAGCCCGCGCGACGCGATCGTCTCACCGATCGCCCACACGATCATCGAGCAATGCCCGACGCAGGTCTTTCTTCCCAACCCTCGCGGTGATCGGGCGGATTATGTCGATGGTTTCAAGCTCACCGAACGCGAATTCGAGCTGATCTCGCGCGAGCTATCGGTTGAAAGCCGGCGGCTCATCGTCAAGCAGGGACACAACAGTGTCGTCGCCGAGCTCAACCTCAACGGTTTTGACGACGAGCTCGCGATCCTTTCGGGCCGGACGGCGAATGTCGAGCTGGCAGACGCCGTCCGGGCCGAACTCGGTGAGGGGCGCGAGGATTGGCTTTCAGTATTCCAGCAACGGAGGAGGGCAGGCTGATGTGGATTAACACGACAAGGAACGTCATTCTGTCGATGGCTCTGCTGCTTTCCGTTGACCTTGCGCATGCTCAGGGGATCCCGGTCATCGACCAGTCGGCGATCGCCAAGCAGATCGAGAGCATCACGCAGCTCAAGTCTCAGTTGGATACCCTGAGACCCCATGTCCTTGGCCGGCAGGGTGGCTCGTCTCGCATTATGTTCAGAACGAGGGTTAGCTGCAGAGCCAGAGCCTCAAACATAGGAGACGAGCCGTGGTCGATGATATCGCACTTTACGTTGGTTTGGATGTGAGTAAGGAAAAAATCGCGATCGGTCTGGCGGAAGCAGGCCGCAAAGGCGAGGTTCGCTATTACGGCGAAATCGCCAACCGTGCCGATGCAGTGCGCAAATTTGTCGACAAGCTTGCCGGACGTCACGGACGCCTGTGCTTTTGCTATGAGGCCGGCCCGAC
>NZ_FMAH01000080.1 GCF_900094545.1 Martinezella miluonensis | reverse complement strand
TTCAACAAAATCGAAACGCCACCTTCTCAAAAGCATCAATCCGCAAACACAAAACCCGCCGAAAATATCGACGGGTTTGTCAGCGGTCTGAGGCCGCGCTCTCAGGCGGGGCCTTTTCTTTTCAACCTATCACGGCCCAGCGTTGTTACGCACGGGCCGTGATCAAATATCTTAATGACGCTTCTTGCGCACCGGCTTTGCGCCCTTCACAGGCTTCTGTGGGCCTTGGTCGAAGCTAATCTGCACGATCGTGAAGCCACCGGAGCCGCCGGCGACCTGGATATCATTGTCGGTAAACAGGAACTGCGCCGTGGTCTCGCCCGGCGGGATCTCGGCGACATAGTTGATGGTCTTGCTGTAAAGGGCGTTGTCGTTGTCCATGACGGCGACATGGATCGGCAGGGTCACCTTGCCCGAGCTGCCCATCGGGCCGGCAACCAGACGTCCCTGCGCTACGACGTTAATGCCGAGGCTGGTGCCGTCGCTGGTGCACTGGCGGGTCGCCTGAGCCAGCGAGGCCTGGTAGATCAGCTGCTTCGGATCGTCCTTGGCGCCCTTGGCGTAGGTGCGATAGACCGAGTCATCGTCCCGGATAACCGCCTGGGGGCACTTGCCGGCGATGTAGGCCTGACCGCCCGTCGGCGTGGCACCCGGAGCCGCAGCTTGCGGCGCAACCGTTACTTCCGTTGCGGGCTGCTTGTCATTGTTGCCGCCAATACCCAGAGTGCTGCAACCCGTCAGCAATGCCAGAAGCGAAGCGGAGAAAAGACGACGCGAAACCTTGCCAAACACTATTATTCCACCCTCTCCATATATTTCACATTATCGGTCTGCAGCCTGTCAAACGGGCCTTTTATGACACTTGGCGTTGGTCTATACCAGCGACGCAACGAAAAATCGATTGGGTAGACACCGTTTTGGCTCACTTTTCGAGATCGACAGATTGCCGGAAACAACCTCCACATGGCGCCGATCCCGCGCGCCTTGCGCAAACGCGAAAACCACGCGGCTGATCCGACGCAAAAAGACGGGCCGCCGTCGCTTCGTTCCTCTACCCTCTCAATCGATCACTCAGGCAATTTTGCGACCAAAGGAATTCTAAACCGTGGACTACATTTCAACGCGGGGAGAAGCCCCTGCCCTTGGCTTCTGCGACGCCCTCCTGGCCGGTCTTGCTCGCGATGGCGGGCTTTATGTTCCTCGTGAATGGCCGACGCTGCCGAAAAAGGAAATCCGCGCCTTTCGCGGCAAGAGCTACCAGGAGGTCGCTTTCGCCGTCCTGTCGCCCTTTACCAATGGCGAGATCCCGGCGGATGTCTTCCGCGGCATGATCGACGATGCCTATGCCACCTTCCGGCATCCCGCGGTGGCGCCCCTCGTCCAGACCGGGCCGAACAGCTTCGTCATGGAGCTTTTCCATGGCACGACACTCGCCTTCAAGGACGTCGCCATGCAGCTGCTCGCGCGGCTGATGGACTATGCGCTGGAAAAGCGCGGCCAGCGGGCAACCATCGTCGGTGCCACGTCGGGCGATACCGGTGGTGCAGCGATCGACGCCTTTGCCGGACGTGAGCGCACCGACATCTTCATTCTCTTCCCGCATGGCAAGGTTTCGCCGGTACAGCAGCGCCAGATGACCACTTCGACGGCGGCGAACGTTCATGCACTGGCGGTCAAGGGCAATTTCGACGATTGCCAGAACCTCGTCAAAGCCATGTTCAACGACGCCGCCTTCCGCGACAAGGTCAAGCTGTCCGGCGTCAATTCGATCAACTGGGCGCGGATCATGGCGCAGGTGGTCTATTACTTTACGACGGCTGTCGCGCTGGGCGGCCCGGATCGGAAAATTTCCTTCACGGTGCCGACGGGCAATTTCGGCGACATTTTTGCCGGCTACGTCGCCAAGCGCATGGGCCTGCCGATCGAACGCCTGGTCATTGCCACCAATGAAAACGACATCCTCGCCCGCATGCTGAAAACCGGCCGCTACGAGATGCGCGAAGTCAAAGCCACTACCTCGCCATCGATGGATATCCAGATCTCCTCCAACTTCGAACGGCTGCTGTTCGAAGCCAACGGCCGCGACGCCTCCAAGGTGCGCGCCGCCATGGAGAGCCTGAAGCAGTCGAACGGTTTTTCGATCAGCGAAGAGGCCCAGAAGTTCATCAAGAAGGACTTCCGCGCCGGTCGCGCCAGCGAGAAGCAGGTGGCGGAAACGATCCGCAAAACGCTTGCCGATACGGGCTATCTGCTCGATCCGCATACGGCGATCGGCGCCTTCGTCGCCGAGAAGAACGAGCGGTCGACAAGCCCGATGGTGACGCTTGCGACCGCGCATCCGGCAAAATTCCCTGCCGCAGTAAAATCCGCCTGCGGTATTGACCCGGCGCTTCCGACGTGGCTTGCTGGTCTGATGACCAGGGAGGAGCGTTTCGACATTCTCGATCCGGAGCTTATGGCCGTTGAAAGCTTTATCGGCAAGCGCACCCGGGCCGGCGAATAACAGACGCGGAAAGACAGGCGATGACAGTGGAGTGCACCCGGCTTGCGTCCGGGCTGACAGTAGCGACCCAATCGATGCCACACCTCGAAAGCGTGGCACTCGGCGTTTGGATCAAGTCGGGTTCGCGTAACGAGACCGAGGCAGAACACGGGATCGCCCATCTGCTCGAGCATATGGCGTTCAAGGGCACGGCGCGGCGCAGCGCCCGGCAGATCGCCGAGGAAATCGAGAATGTCGGCGGCGAAGTCAATGCCGCCACTTCGACCGAAACCACCTCTTATTATGCCCGCGTATTGAAGGACCATGTGCCGCTCGCCGTCGATATCCTTGCCGATATCCTGACCGAATCCGCTTTCGACGAAGAGGAACTCGCGCGCGAAAAGCAAGTCATCCTGCAGGAAATCAACGCTGCGAACGACACGCCCGACGACGTGGTCTTCGACAAGTTTTCCGAGGTCGCCTATCGCGGCCAGACGCTCGGCCGCGCCATCCTCGGCACGCCGGAGACCGTCGTCTCCTTCTCGCCGAAACAGATTCGCCACTATCTCGACCGCAACTATACGACCGACCGCATGTTCGTCGTGGCGGCCGGCGCAGTCGATCACGAAAGCTTCGTGCGTCAGGTCGAGGAGCGTTTCGCCAGCCTGCCGACGAAACCGTCCGCTCCGCCCGTTATCGAGCCTGCCCGCTATATCGGCGGCAACATCCGCGAGACGCGCGACCTGATGGATGCGCAGATCCTGCTCGGCTTCGAAGGCCGCGCCTATCACACGCGCGACTTCTACTGTTCGCAGATCCTCGCCAATATTCTCGGCGGCGGCATGTCTTCGCGCCTCTTCCAGGAAGTGCGCGAATTCCGCGGCCTCTGTTATTCGGTCTATGCCTTCCACTGGGGCTTCTCCGACACAGGCATCTTCGGCATCCACGCCGCGACCGGCGGCGAGAACCTGCCGGAATTGCTGCCCGTCATCGTGGCCGAGCTGCACAAGTCGTCCCACGACATCCAGCAGCAGGAAATCGAGCGCGCCCGCGCGCAGATTCGTGCGCAGCTTCTGATGGGCCAGGAAAGCCCGGCCGCTCGCGCCGGTCAGGTCGCCCGGCAGATGATGCTCTACGGCCGTCCGATCCCGAATCAGGAGATGCTTGAGCGCCTGCAGGGCATCACCATCGAACGCCTGACCGATCTTGCCGGCCGGCTGTTCTTCGATACAGTACCGACGCTTTCGGCGATCGGGCCGCTGGAACAGCTTGCACCGATGGAAGACATCGTCACGTCGCTGTCGTCACCGGCGCGCGCCTCCAAAAGCGCGAGCGGCTAGGGGCACGCCGCGAGCCGATGGGTTCAATTCTCGGGGGAGTGCTTGGCGGCATGCAAAAATCTGTCTTTCGGTTTCTCTCACGTCATCCGGACGCGGTTGAACTCGAAGACGACACATATTTGCTGCGCCTGCCGCGCTACTCCGATTTCAACCAGTGGCACAGGCTGAGGGCCGAAAGCCGGCGCTTTCTGGAGCCCTGGGAGCCGACTTGGCGGCATGACGAGCTGACGGAGGGCGCCTATAGGGCGCGCATCATCAGGGGCAAGCAGGAATACAACTCCGGCCAGGCCATACCGCTCTTCATTTTTCTCAGGGAAAACATGACGCTGGTTGGCGGCATCACGATCGGCTATATTCGCCGCGGTGCTGCGCAGAGCTGCATGATCGGATATTGGATGGGCGAGCGCTATTCCGGTCAGGGCCACATGTTCGCCGCACTTCGGTTGGTTATACCCTATATCTTTTCCGGACTTGAGTTGCACCGTATTGAAGCAGCCTGTATTCCGGATAACGAGCGTAGCATGCGGCTTTTAGAAAAAGCCGGTTTCCAGCGGGAAGGTCATTTGCGCGGTTATCTTAAAATCAACGGTCAGTGGCGCGACCATGTGATGTTTTCAAGGCTGGCATCCGACGCCGGCCCGAATCAAAGCACCGACCAGCGATGATCGCCGGATTCATGCAGACGCGGCACATGGCCTGGCGGCTACGCGCGCCGATCGCAGCGCTTGCGGCAACCATGCTGCTGTTGATCGCTGGAATGGCGCAGGCAGCCGAGCCCGTAAAGATTTCGCGAGACGATACCGCTCTCGACCTGACGGCAACGACGGAAATCTACACCAATCAGGGCGAAGCTTTTCAGGTTTCGACGGCGGCCGGCGCCGACGGCATTCGCCGACGCATCGAGGTCAGATCCTCTTCGGCGAACCACCAGGGCGACTGGGCGGTCTTTGCGCTCGCCAACGTTTCTGAAGAGCAGCTCGAGCGCGTCATCGTAGCCCCGCATTTCCGCCTGGTGAATTCCAAGGTGTTCTGGCCCGACCTCGGCTCGCAGCGCATCGTCGCCATTACGCCGAGCGAAGGTTTCGCGCTCGACCGTCAGCCGAGCGACGAGGCGGACGTTTTCCGCATCACGCTGAACCCCGGCGCCGTCGTTACCTTCGTTGCCGAGCTTTCGTCTCCGAACCTGCCGCAGCTCTATCTCTGGGAACCGAACGCTTACAAAGACACGGTCAACGCCTTCACGCTCTATCGTGGCATCGTGCTTGGCATCGCCGGTCTGCTGGCTGTCTTCCTTACCATTCTCTTCGTCGTCAAGGGCACGTCGATGCTGCCGGCGACGGCGGCGCTCGCCTGGGCGGTGCTCGGCTATATCTGCGTGGATTTCGGCTTCCTCGGCAAACTCATCAGCATAACCTCCAGCGATCAGCGAATATGGCGTGCCTGTGCGGAGGTGGCGCTCGCGTCGAGCCTGGTGATCTTCCTGTTCACCTATCTCAATCTCAATCGCTGGCATGCCCATCTCGGCTATGTGACGCTCGCCTGGGTCCTCGGCCTTGCGTTGCTTTTCGGCGTGGCGATCTACGATCCGTCGATCGCGGCCGGCATCGCGCGGCTGTCGCTGGCGCTGACGGCGACGGCCGGCCTGCTGCTCATCATCTATCTCGGCTTCAGCCGCTATGACCGCGCCATCCTGCTCGTGCCCGCCTGGGCCTTGATCCTCGTCTGGCTGTTCGGGGCCTGGATGACGGTCATGGGCAAGCTCGACAACGACATCATCCAGCCGGCGCTCGGCGGCGGCTTGGTGCTGATCGTCCTGCTGATCGGCTTCACTGTCATGCAGCACGCCTTTGCAGGCGGCGCTTTCCAGCAGGGTCTATTCTCGGATCTGGAGCGGCAATCCCTAGCGCTGACCGGTTCCGGCGACACTGTCTGGGACTGGGATGTGGCACGCGACCGCGTCGTGACAACGCCCGATATCTCGATGAAGCTCGGCCTTTCGCCCGGCACCATGCATGGCGCAGCGCGCAATTGGTTGCCGCGACTGCATCCCGATGATCGAGACCGTTTCCGTGCCACGCTCGACGTGCTTTTGGAACATCGGCGCGGCCGGCTGAACCACGAATTCCGCATTCGAGCCGAGGATGGGCATTTCCACTGGCTGTCGATTCGGGCCCGGCCGGTGCTTGGGTCGAACGGCGAGATCATTCGCTGCGTCGGAACCATCGTCGACATCACCGAGCAGAAGAACTCGATCGAGCGGCTGCTGCATGACGCAGTCCACGACAATCTGACAGGATTGCCGAACCGCCAGGTCTTCCTCGACCGCCTGCAGTCCGTTCTGACGCTCGCATCCGATGGAAATCAGTTGCGGCCGACAGTCATGATGATCGATATCGACCGCTACAAGCTCGTCAACGATACCCTTGGTTTTGCTGCAGGCGACAATATCCTGATCGCGCTGACGCGGCGTCTTCGCCGTCTCATGAAGCCGCAGGATACGCTGGCCCGCCTTTCGGGCGACCAGTTCGGCCTCATCCTCGTTTCCGAACGCGATCCGGCCAAGGTCGCCGATTTTGCCGATGCGATTAGCAAGGCGATCATGGTGCCGATCAATTTCGCCAACCGCGAGATCATCCTGACGGCATCGGTCGGTCTGACATCGTGGGTCGATCAGCAAGAGAACGCGGCCGGTATGCTGAGCGACGCCGAGCTTGCCATGTACCGCGCCAAGCGCGCCGGCGGCAATCGTGTCGAGCCGTTCCAGCCGGCCTTCCGCAGCTTCGGCACCGACCGGCTGCAGCTCGAAACCGATCTGCGCCGCGCCGTCGAGCGCAAGGAGCTTTCGCTCGTCTACCAGCCGATCGTGCGCCTTGAGGACGCTGAAGTCGCGGGCTTTGAGGCGTTGATGCGCTGGGAGCATCCGAAGCGGGGCAATATCCCGCCATCGGAGTTCATCCCGATCGCCGAGGCTTCCGATATCATCGGCCCGCTCGGCATGTTCGCGCTGGAGCAGGCCACCAACGATCTGAAGGCATGGCAGCGACAGACCGGTGACCTGCCGCTGTTCGTCTCCATCAATCTTTCCAGCGTGCAGCTGCTCAACAACGAGCTTTATGACGATATCCGTGCCCTGCTCGCCAAGACCCATTGCGATCCGCACCGGATCAAGTTGGAGCTGACGGAATCGCAGGTGATGGAGAATCCGGAACAGGCGCGGCTCGTGCTCGACAAACTGCGCGACGCCGGCATCGGCCTGGCGCTCGACGATTTCGGCACCGGCTATTCATCGCTCGCCTATCTAACCCGCTTCCCCTTCGACACGATCAAGCTCGATAAGGCGATGGTCCGCGACGACAGCGACAAGAAGGCGGTCCTGCTGCGCTCGGTCATTTCCATGGCGCGCGAGCTCAACATGCGCGTGGTTGCCGAGGGTATCGAATCCGAAGAGGATGCGCTGGAGCTTGCCAAGATCGGCTGCACCTACGGCCAGAGCTTCATCTTCGGCCCGCCGATGGGTTCGGATTCCGTGATCCGTCTGTTGAAGGAACGCTTTCCGCTGACGAGGCGCGCTTAAGGCATTTCCCCAATCATCGTCGATGACTTGCGGCGCCTATCCGGCGCCGCCAACCAGTTCCCGTATATAGTCAAGCTTCACGACCACGGGCGGCGAGAGAATGAATGGATAGGAATCCGGTTGGCCCATGCTGCGCTGGATGGAATTGATTGCTACGCTCAACGGGATCCAGGCCTTGACGAGCTGATCGGCGCTTTCGGCCTTGTAGGGATTGAAATCCACTTCTGTGGCCATGTCGTGATAGCTATGGGGGTCGATCGCAAGGCCGAAGGAACGCGCCGTTTCCAGCGTGTCGACGATATGCACATAATGCGCGAAGCATTCGGCAAAATCCTCCCAAGGATGGGAGCTTGCATAGGCGCTAATGAAGCTTTCCTGCCAGTTCGCGGGCGGGCCGTTATCATAATGGACCTGAAGCGCCAGGCCATAATCGGCACGCTCGTCGCCGAAGACGGCACGAAAGGTATCGAACTGGCCGCGGTCTCGAACGAGCTTATTCCAGATGAAATGCCCGGTCTCGTGGCGGAAGTGACCGAGCAAGGTGCGGTAAGGCTCGTTCATCGAGGTGCGCGCCTGCTCGCGCGTCACATCGTCAGCTTCAGCAGCACGGATGGCGATCAGCCCCTCCTCGTGGCCGGTCATGGCCGGGACGACGGTGTCGCCCTGTACTTCATCCTCCAGGAAATCGAACACCAACCCGCCTTGAGGATCTTCCGTCCGATCGGGAAGCGGCAGGTTCCAGCGCAGAAGGGAATAGAACAAATGCCGCTGAGCCTGCCCGATGCGCCGCCAGCGATCTATCCCCTGCTCCATGTCGGTGTTTGGTACAAGGCGATTGTGACGGCAGGCGACGCAATAGGGCTGCGGATCGTCCGCATCGATGAGCCAGTCGCAGATATCGAGTCCGGCATTGGCGCAGAAACGGACGTGCCGTGCCGGTTCGGAGACGAGATGCCAGTTCGAATCGCCATCGGCTTCCAGAGCATGAATTGCCAGACGATCCGGAACGAAGCCGAGCTGATGGCCGCAACGGACGCATTGCCTATTGTCGAAATGCACAGGTTGACCGCAATGGTCGCAGGTGAAAAGCCGCATGCTTCCCTCGCAAAATCTATCGGCCACGGCAAAGAGCCTGCCACGTTTCCGAAACAGGCGAGGCGCAGCAGCGATTATGGATTGGTAAATACAAGCAGCCGATCACATCCGGTCGACGGCGCCCTCGACCTTATCTTCGGCCTTGCCGGCGATTTCGTTCACCTTGCCGGATACCTTGTCGGTCGTAGTGCTCATGTCTACGCCTCCTTGGCCGGCACGGCGGTATTGCCGTCGCTCCTTCAGGAAAACGTGACGAATGCCATTTCGTTCCGAAAGAATGTGGATCGGCTCAGCTGTGACCCGCATGCGGCGATAGCATCGCAGCATTGATTCCCATCAGCGCCAAGGCACGCTCATATTTGTTGTCGAGGCTGCGATCGAAGATCAGTTCTTCCTTTGCCGGGCAATTCAGCCAGCCATTGTTGCTGATCTCCGCCTCGAGCTGCCCTGCCCCCCAGCCGGCATAGCCGAGCAGCATGGTGGCGCGTTTCGGCCCGCTTCCCTTGGAGATGGCCCGCACGATATCGAGCGTCGCCGTCAGGCTAATATCGTCGCTGACCGGAATACTGCTGTCGCTGAGATAATCGTCGGAATGCAGAACGAAGCCGCGGCCGCTTTCAACCGGACCGCCGGTCTGGATCGGGAAATCCCGTGCGTCCGCCGGAAGGACAATGGCATCTTCGTCCTTGATCATGTCCAGATGCAAAAGGACATCCGTGAATGTCAGCTTCTGCGGCCGGTTAATGACGAAACCCATGGCCCCGGCATCGGAATGAGCGCAAATGTAAATGACCGTCCGATTGAAGTTCCGATCTTCCATGCCGGGCATGGCGATCAGGAACTGACCGTCGAGCAAACCTCTTTCGCGTCTATTCTTCAGCGTCGATAGGGACATCGTGCCTCCTGACCGCAGTTCATAAATGCACCGCTAAAAACAAGATGAGGCAATGTCATAAATCAATCAACTGAAAATGATCATTTCTTGTTTATGCGGCGCTGGCTCCATTCCGTCCGATCCGTTAAGTCCTGTTTTCATGATCGGATTTGCTACCTTCACCCGCCTATCGACCCTATCAGCCGCGGCGCTTGCCGCCACTCTCTGCCTCGGCCTTCCTGCCCGTGCCGCGATGAGCAACTGGGTTGACAACCAGGGCGGCCGCATGCGCCTTGTGGCGCTGCCGCCGGACACGCAGGGCCACATCCGCGCCGCTTTGCAGATCGAACCGCAGCCCGGCTGGATCACCTATTGGCGCGAACCGGGCCAGAGCGGAATTCCGCCGCAGGTCACCCTCAAGCCCGGAAGCGGCGTGACGCTGGAGAAAGCCAGCTATCCCATTCCAAAGCAGATCATCGTCGGCAACATACATGAGATCGGCTACGACGCGCCGGTGACGCTGCCGCTCGATTTCAAGATCGAAGGCAAGTCTCCAGCAAAGCTGGAATTGACCGCCTTCATCGGCCTCTGCAAAGAGATCTGCATCCCCTTCCAGGCGGATTATTCCCTGTCACTGCCAGCTGACGAACAACCGACGACGCATGAACTGGCCCTGCTGGACGCGGCGAAAGCCTCGCTGCCGCAGGCGCCATCCTCCGATTTCACCGTTCAGGGTCACAGCCTGTCGGCAGATGCGCAAAGCCTCTCGCTCCACATCATTTTACCGGAAGCGGCCGGAGATGCCCCGGCGGTTTATGTCACCGGTCCTGCGGGTTATGTGTTCTTCCAACAAGCGAATGCGAAGCGGGAAGGCACCGCCTACTCGACCGATATTGCTATCGGCAAGCTGCCGAAGAACTATGATATCAAGGGCAAAACCTGGGGCGTTCTGGTCGTCGACGGCGACCGTGCCATGGAAACTAGCCTTGCGTTGAAATAGGCCGGATCTATAGTTCTGCCCGACAATTTCTGTCCAATCGGAGGCGGTTCAAGCGCCCCGAAATCTTGTCCCAAGGAGAGAGTCATGACCATCGCAATCGGCGATAAACTGCCCGCCGCCACCTTCAAGGAAAAGACCGCCGACGGCCCGGTCGAGATCAGCACCGAGCAGCTCTTTGCCGGCAAGCGCGTCGTGCTCTTCGCCGTTCCCGGCGCTTTTACGCCCACCTGCTCGCTCAACCATCTGCCGGGCTATCTGGAAAATCGCGACGCCATTCTCGCCAAGGGTGTCGATGATATCGCCGTCATCGCGGTCAACGACTGGCATGTGATGGGCGCCTGGGCGCAATCGTCCGGCGGCATGGGCAAGATCCATTTCCTCGCCGACTGGGACGGCTCCTTCGCCAAGGCGCTTGGCCTCGATATCGACCTCTCCGCCGGCGGCCTCGGCGTCCGCTCGAAGCGTTACTCCATGCTGGTGGAAGACGGCGTGGTGAAGACGCTCAACATCGAGGAAAGCCCTGGCCAGGCAACAGTTTCAGGCGCTGCGGCGATGATCGAGCAGCTTTGATCGCCAATTTCAGCTAGAGATGAAAGGGCGCCTCGACCAGCCTGTGTGGAAACGTTTGGAGGCTCCGGTTTGACCGGGGCCTCTTTTGGTTTCTGGGTCTATGCGGGTTTTGATGTTATGTTTATGGTG
>NZ_FMAH01000070.1 GCF_900094545.1 Martinezella miluonensis | reverse complement strand
AGATCCGACGAAGCTGTCGGAAGCCAATCTTGAGAACGGCACGTCTCCGTCGGAAGAGGCCTTGACGGCGCAGGGCAGCATCACGCTCGCCGATCCTGACAATCCGCATATTACCGGTGTCACCAACAGCCACGGCGATGCGGCCACGGTCGATGCGAAGAGCGGCGACTGGCAGATCCAGGGCTCCTACGGCACGCTGTCGATCGATGCGGACGGCAAGTACAGCTACACGCTGACGACGGCGGGCGTGCATGCCGGCGGCGAGCAGGAGACGTTCACCTATACGGTGACGGACGCACACGGCAACACCACCACCTCGACGCTGAGCTTCACGATTGCCGACGATGCACCGGTGGTCGGAGATGTGGATCTCGTCTCGATCAGCGAGCACGCTTTGGTGTCTGCCAACAGCACGACGGTATCCGGTTCTCTTGGGATCACCACCTTCGGCGCTGACGGAGCGGCAGCCAGCAACAGCGTCGCCTTCAGCAGCGCCACGCCGGTCGATGCCGGCGGCAATCCCGTTACCTTGACCTCGCATGGTCAGGCGGTTCAGTTCGTTACGGTTGGGGCGACGCTCTATGGCTATACGGGCGATGCTCCGGCCGCAGGCGCTGCGCCGGCCACGAACCAGCTGGTCTTCACGGTAGGTCTGGCGGCTCCCGATGGCACGCACACGACGGGCTCTTACGACTTCACGCTTTATAAGCCGCTGGACGATGGCAACAGCGCGAACAACCTGTCCGATATCAAGCTGACCTTCGGCTATACAGCGACGGATGGCGACGGCTCGCAGAAGGCGGGAAGCTTCACGGTCGATGTGATCGACGACGTGCCAACCCTAGTTGATCATGCCTCGGTGTCCGCGACCGTTGCGGAAACAGCCATCAATGCTCCAATTGTGACGACCGCATCCTACGTAATCGATTTCAACACGGTGACACCCGAAAATGCCAAACTGACAGTTACCGAAGGCAGCGTCAGCGGTAACCAGGTGGGTTCGTCTGCCAAGGGTGGCGATATCGTGCTCGTGTCTAACACGGGGACGACGTTTGTCATCACGCAAATGGATATTGGTGTGTTCGACAAGAAGGGCGAGTCGTCCAAGACTGTCACAATCATCGGCACCGATGCTCATGGCAACACGTATTCGGTAACGACTGTCGGCTCGACCTTCTTTGCGGCCGATACTCCGCTCGAAGGCAAACAGCTGACGTCGATCAGGATCGATCCGCACGACAACTCGCTGACAATCACAGCCGACAATATCCATGTCACCGACACCACGACGACAACGCCCACCAATGCCCCCGCCGAGACGACGGTTGATCTGATTTCGCTCGTCCACGCCAGCGCCGACAGCCCGTTGACCTGGTCGACGAACGCAATCACCGCCGGAACGTCTTCCGCCAGCCTAACCGGCGGCACCGGGTTGACCTATAACGGCGCGGCCATCACGCTCGCCAGCGCGGATGGGCATACGATCACCGGCTCGGCCGGAGGCGTCATGGTCTTCACATTGACCGTCGATCCCGCGAGCGGTCATGCCACATTCGACCTTTATCATCCGATCGACGGCGGCAAGACGCTGCCGCTCGACTTTTCGAAATATGTGACGGCGACGGATTTCGACGGCGATTCCGTAACCTTGGGCAGCGGCTCCGTCACCATCGTCGTTCAATCGGCCACGGACAACCTTCCGGCAATCTCTTCGACGGGTCTGGTGTCAAGCGTCAGCGAAAGCGGCCTGCCGGGCGGTACGGGGGCGGCTGGCGTTGCCAACGTCCATTCGGGCAGTATCGCAATCACAGCGGGCGATGCGCCCTCGACCGTGACAATCGATGGCCATACCTTCAACGTCGGCACCGCCATCGCCAATGGCGATACCAACGCCACGATCCAGGGCGCCTACGGAACGCTGCACATCCTCAGCGTTACCGCGACGGCGATCAACTACACCTATACGCTGACCGGCGCCACGAGCGGGGCGGGCAACCATGACGCCTTCTCCGTTACGGTCAGCGACGCGCCGATTGACGGTGAAAGCCATACCGCAACCCTGACCTTCAACATCACTGACGACAAGCCGATTGCAAGCACCGTTTCGCTCGGATCGATGCATGAAAACGACAGCAGCGCGACCTTTACGCTCGCTCCCGGCGCCATCGCTTTCGGCGCCGATGGAGCGGCCCAGAGTGGTGCGATCCATGTCGACAGCGTCAGCGCCAACGGAGATCTCGCGGGTTCGGCGCTGAGCACGTCCATCGTCGCGATCGACGCTGGACATGTGACTGTCACGCCGGGCAGCGCGCTCGATGCCCTGGCGCTTGGTCACTCGTCGACACTGTCGGTCGGCTACACCGTCACCGACGGCGACGGCAGCAAATCCAGTGGCACCTTCAGCATCACAGTCAACGGCGTCAATCATGCGCCGACCGCGGCGGATGGCAGCATCTCCACCGGTGAACATACGGACTATTATTTCAAGCCTGCCGACTTCGCCTTCAGCGATAGCATCGACGGCAACGCACTGAAATCCGTCACCATTACCAGCCTGCCGACCGACGGGATGCTTTATCTCGGCACGACAGCTGTCACGGTCGGTCAGCACATCGCTGCAAGCGCCCTTACAACGCTCCACTTCACGCCTGCGCCGGAGTTCGCCGGCGCGACCGATACCACGAGCTTCGGCTTCACGGTGCAGGATAACGGCGGCACGGCCAATGGCGGCGCGGATACGTCGACTGCCCATACGATGGCGGTCAACGTCACGGCCGTTGACGACGGCAAGGCTATGGTCTCGATCGCCGATCAGACGGTGCATACAGGCAAAGCGATCGTCGCAGGCGACACGCTGAATGCGGCGATCACTACGGACGACCCTGATCACGGGCAGTCGGGTCTGACCTATGCGTGGAGCCGGGCGGACGACCAGTCACATACGGTTCTCGGAACTGCATCGTCCTATACCGTGACGAGTGCTGATGTCGGGCATTCGTTGATCTTGACGGTGAGCTATACGGATGGTCAGGGGTTCAGCGATGTCGCGACGCAGACGACATCCGCCGTCATCGCGCCGACTGTCTTCGCTCCGACCATCGATACAACTCCGCTGTCGGAGGCCTATCTTTCGACCGGTTCCGATCCGCAGTCTTCTAAACTAACAGCCACGGGCAGCATCGCGCTGGGCACCTTCGACAATCCGCATATCACCAGCGTCACGGGTGCCGACAACACGGCAGTCACAGTCGATCAAGCCGCCCCGGGCAGCCAGACGACGACGATCCACGGTTCCTACGGTGATCTCGTAATCGACGCGGACGGCGCATATACCTACACGCTGACTCATGCAGGCTCGAACGCATCGGGAGATACGGATCAGTTCACCTATACGGTGACCGACATGAACGGCAAAACGGATCAGGCGACCCTGACGTTCAATATCGCCGACGACACGCCGACGCTGACCGGTACCGGGATTTCCGCAACCCTCTCTGACGATGGTGTGGTGACGGCCGCCGATCATTCCGCAGCGACGACTGCGGAACTGACTTCGCTGGTAAACTCTGGTGCCGACAGCCCGTTGACCTGGTCGGCGAATACGGTCGCAGCCGGTACCTCTTCCGATACCCTGACAGGTGGCACGGGGTTGACCTACAATGGCGTGGCCATCACGCTCGCCAGCACGGATGGGCATACAATCACTGGCTCCGCGGGCGGTGATACGGTCTTCACGCTGACCGTCGACGGCAGCGGTCATGCCACGTTCGTGCTTGACAAGGTATTCGACGGCGCCAACGATCAGACGCTCGACTTCTCGCAATACGTGAAGGCGACAGACTCGGATGGCGACTCTGTGACGTTGGGCACGGGTGCCTTCACTATTGCTGTGGACCACGTCAATCATGTGGCTGTGATTGCCGGGACCGATACGGGCGCCGTCATAGAAGACCAAAATGTTGTCGGGGGTTATCTGCAGGCAAGTGGCACGTTGACGATCAACGATGCCGATAGGGGCGAAAGCAAATTCCAGGCAACGACCATAAACCCCGACAGCACGCATCTCGGCACGCTGACGATCGGCGAGGACGGCAGCTGGAGCTATAAGGTCGATGACAGCCTTGCGGCTGTGCAGAGCCTGGGTGTGAACCAGAGCAAGACCGACACGTTCACAGTTTCCTCGGTTGACGGAACGACCCATGACATCATCGTGACGATCAACGGCACGAACGACGCGCCGACGATCACGATTGCCAATGGCGATAGCGCCAGCGGTATCGTGACTGAATCCGGTATTGGCGTTGCCAATGATACTGCTCACAATACGGCTTCCGGCCATTTGACCGGCGCCGATATTGACAGCCCGTCCTTGACCTGGTCGGTGGTTACAACCGGCAGTCAGACGGGCAATCCGGACGGATCGGTGACCGGCGCTTACGGAACGCTGAGCGTCAATACGAACGGCACTTGGAGCTATGTGCTGGATCAGTCGAAGGCCGATCCGCTGAATGCTTCGGATCATCCGCAGGAGAGCTTCACGGTTCAGCTGAGCGACGGCCAGGGCGGTATCACGACGCAGACGGTTGTGGTGACTGTCAACGGTACCAACGATGCGCCGACGATCTCGATTGCCAATGGCGACAGCGTCAGCGGTATCGTGACCGAAGCCGGTATTGGCGTTGCCAATGATACTGCTCACAACACGGCTTCCGGTCACCTGACCGGTACTGATATCGACAGCCCGTCCTTGACCTGGTCGGTGGTTACGACCGGCGGTCAGACGGGTAATCCGGACGGATCGGTGACCGGCACTTACGGCACGCTGAGCGTTAGCGCGAACGGCACCTGGACCTATGTGCTGGATCAGTCGAAGGCCGATCCGCTCAATGTTTCGGATCATCCGCAGGAGAGCTTCACGGTCCAGCTGAGCGACGGCCAGGGCGGCATCACGACGCAAACGGTCGTGGTGACGGTCAACGGCACCAACGACGCACCGACAATCTCGATTGCCAATGGCGATAGCGCCAGCGGTATCGTGACCGAGGCCGGTATTGGTGTTGCCAACGACACTGCTCACAACACGGCTTCCGGCCATCTGACCGGCGCCGATATCGACAGCCCGTCCTTGACCTGGTCGGTAATTGCGGGTCTTGGCCAGACGGCCAATCAAAATGGGTCCGTTACCGGCGCTTACGGAACGCTGAGCGTCAATGCGAACGGCACCTGGAGCTATGTGCTGGATCAGTCAAAGGCTAATCCGCTGAATGTTTCGGATCATCCGCAGGAGAGCTTCAAGGTCCAGCTGAGCGACGGCCAGGGCGGTATCACAACGCAAACGGTTGTGGTGACGGTCAACGGCACCAACGATGCGCCGACGATCTCGATTGCCAACGGCGATAGCGCCAGCGGTATCGTGACCGAAGCCGGTATTGGCGTTGCCAACGATACTGCTCACAATACGGCTTCCGGCCATCTGAGCGGCGCTGATGTCGACAGCTCCTCCTTGACGTGGTCGGTAATTGCGGGTCTTGGCCAGACGGGCAATGGGAACGGGTCGGTGACCGGCACTTACGGCACGCTGAGCGTTAGCGCGAACGGCACTTGGAGCTATGCGCTGGATCAGTCGAAGGCCGATCCGCTGAACGTCTCGGATCATCCGCAGGAAAGCTTCACGGTCCGGCTGAGCGACGGTCAGGGCGGTATCACGACGCAAACGGTCGTGGTGACGGTCAACGGCACCAACGACGCGCCGACAATCACGATCGCCAATGGCGACAGCGCCGGCGGCACCGTGACCGAGGCCGGCATTGGTGTTGCCAATGACATTGCTCACAATACGGCTTCGGGCCATCTGACCGGCGCTGATGTCGACAGCTCGTCCTTGACGTGGTCGGTGGTTGCGGGCGGCGGTCAGACGGGCAATGGGAACGGGTCGGTGACCGGCGCCTACGGCACGCTGAGCGTCAGTGCGAACGGCACCTGGACCTATGCGCTGGATCAGTCGAAGGCCGATCCGCTCAATGTTTCGGATCATCCGCAGGAAAGCTTCACGGTCCGGCTCAGTGACGGCCAGGGCGGTATCACGACACAGACGGTTGTGGTAACGGTCAACGGCACCAACGATGCAGCCTCGATCTCGGGCACGGCGACCGGCTCGGTCACCGAGGATGGCCAGTTGACGGCCAATGGTGCGCTGACGGTTGCCGACGTGGACAATGGCCAGAACCATTTCCAGGCGCCGTCATCGCTGACCGGGACCTACGGTACGTTCACCTTCAATGCGACGACCGGTGCGTGGGGCTACACGCTCAACAACTCCGCATCGAATGTGCAGGCCCTGAATAGTGGGCAGACGGTTACGGATAAGCTGACTGTAGCGTCCGCGGACGGGACGGCTTCACAGGATATCGTTGTGACCATCCACGGCACCAACGAGCCGGTGTCGGCGCCGAGCATTAGCAGCGTCATCGACCATGTCGGTTCGATCCAAGGTAGCCTTGCGAACGGTGCGGTTACCGATGACACCAACCTTGGCATCCGCGTGAGCCTGACCGGAACCAGTGCCGTCAGCGGTGATACCGTGCAGCTGTATAACGGCACGACCGCGCTCGGCACGGCGGTCACGCTAACGTCGACCAATATCAGCAATGGTTATATCGATATCACCACGCCGACGCTGACGAACGGAGCGACCTACAATTTCCGGGCCTCGATCACAGATGGGGGCGTCACCACCCCGCTATCGCCGAGCGGTGCCTATGATATCAAGATCGATACGACTGCGCCGACCGTCGCCATAGCGCAAAGTAGCGCCGGCGGAAACAACCTCCTGACCTTCACCTTTAGTGAGGCGGTGTCCGGCTTTACCGTTTCAGACATTGTGGGTAGCGGCAATTATACGCTCTCCAACTTCACGCATGTTGGCCTGAACGGTTTCGGGCAGGACGTCTACACGGTGAATTATGCTTCCGGCAATAACGGCTGGAAGACTGCGTCGATCGCAAGCGGCAGCTATACGGATCTGGCCGGTAATTCCGGATCAGCCAGCGCTTTGGATTTCAAACCCGCCGGCATCTCAGGCGAGGCCATCAACCTCGCGCTTGCTGCTCCTACGGATCACGTCGGCGCGGTCACGTTGAGTGTTGCCGGCCTCCCGGCAGGCTGGGTGCTTAGCGAAGGTACACACAACGCCGATGGCACTTGGTCTGTGGTGACGAACGATCCGTCGTCGCTGACGGTCACTTCGCCTGATGGTCACACTGGGGCACTGGTTCTTCAAGTTGTCGAGACCTGGATCAATCCGGACGGCACGACTGGCATGGCCACTGTGGCCGACAACGTCGAAGCCTATGCCAAGGGTTCGCCGATTTTTGCCTGGTCGGGCGACGATACGCTCACCGCATCGAGCGGCAACGACACGCTGGTCTTTGCCAACACCATCGGCAAAGATGTCGTGCACAATTTCGATACGGCGCATGACAAGATCGATCTGATCGGCTTCGCAGGCTTCAATAGCTTCGCGGATGTTCAAGCCCATCTGTCGGCTGACGCGTCGGGCAGTGCCGTCATCACGCTCGGCGATGGCGAGACCATCACCTTGGCAGGCGTCAGCGTCGCGGCTCTTACGGCGGACGACTTCCTCTTCAACGAGGCGGTGGTGACGCATAATACCGGCGACATGGTGCTTAGCGACGGCGCGCTGATGCCGTTCAGCGGCATGCTCGACAACACCGGCAGCATCCATCTCGCCTCGACCGGCAGCAATACGGCCTTCGAAATCGTCCAGCACGGCCTCACGCTGACTGGTGGCGGCACGGTGACGCTGTCCGACAACGCCTCCAACGTCATCTTCGGCAGCGGCGACAATGTCACGCTGACCAATGTCGACAACACGATCTCCGGCGCCGGCCAGCTCGGCGAGGGGCACCTGACGCTGGTGAACCAGGGCACGATCATCGCCGACGGCAGTCACGCGCTCGTCATCGACACCGGTGTCAACGCGGTGAGGAACAGTGGCACGCTGGAGGCGACCGGGACCGGCGGCCTCGACATACACAGCGGCGTCGTGAATGACGGCGTATTGTGGGCGAATGGCAGCAACGTTCATCTCGAAGGCAATGTCAGCGGCAGCGGCACGGTGCTGGTGTCGGGTCATGCCGGCCTCGAAATCGGTGGCTCGTTCAGCGAGGCGATCAGCCTGAGCAAGGACGCACAGGCTAGCGTCACCATCGACCACGCGGCGGCCTTCACCGGCACGATCGCCGGCCTCGATGGCAATGACGTGCTGCGGTTTGGCGACATCTCTGCCGCGACCGCCAGCTTCGCCTATGCGGAAAACGCGGCGAAAACTGGCGGTGTGCTGACCGTCACCGACGGTACCCACACCGCCGCCATCGGTCTCACAGGCGACTACTCGGCCGGCGACTTCTCGCTCGGCCACGACGGCGCCTACGCGGAGATCGATTTCAGCGGGGTCGGCCACCTCTATGGCACCGACGGCAGCGACACGCTGACGAGCGGCGGCGGCTACACCATGACCGGCGGCGCTGGCGCAGATACCTTCGTGCTCGATGCCCAAGCCCTGCACAACCTCAACATGGCCGACGTCATCACCGACTTCAGCCCGAAGGGAGAGGGCGACCGGCTGGATGTTTCGAACCTGCTGAACGCGCTGGTTGGCGAACATCCGGGCATGACGGAGGCGAGTGCTATCGCGTCGATGACCGCGGCGGTCGATACCGCAACCAATTCGACGAAGATCAGCGTCAACACCGGCCCTGAAACCCATGTGGTTGCCACGCTGCAGAACTACACGCCGACGGGCCACGATGCCGTCCATGTGCTGTTCAACAATCACGACGAGCAGCTTGCGACCCATACGCAAACCGCCGGCGCCTGACGCCTTTTCGTCGGCATCTCAATCTCGAAGCGGCGCGTCTTACACGCGCCGCTTTTCATTGCAATCGAGGCCGCCAGCAGTTTATCCGCTGCGGCGGAATCGACCCAACCGGTGGCGCTTGCGACAAATACGGCATTTCTGTCTCTCTTGAATTTGAAGTGCGGGGGATGGGTCTGCCTCAGCTGAGCTTGATCGAAAGTTCGATGTCGCCGGCGAAGGGGAGGGAGAGATAGGGCCCCTTGGACGCACGGATGCGCTCCAGATATTCAGGGCACATTTCCGCGTCATCGGCGAGGATCAACGCTCCCTTCCGCAGCTTCTCCTCGACGAGGTTGAATACGTCGGGGTAGAGCGCCTTGGCACCATCCAGCAGAAGCAGGTCGACGGCTTCGGGAAGATCGCGTGCCAATGTCTCCATCGCATCTCCGGCGCGGATCTCGACCAGATCGGCGAGGCTAGCCTCTTCGAGGTTTTGCTGCGCCCTTGCGATCTTGCCGGGTTCGAATTCGCTGGAGATCAGCCGCCCGCCGCCGTTGTCGCGCAACGCCGCAGCAATGTAGAGGCTCGAGATCCCGAACGAGGTGCCGAACTCGACGACCGTGCGTGCGCCTATCGCGCGGACTAGCATATAGAGAAGTTCGCCCGTCTCGCGCGAGACCGGGAGCCAAAGGTCTTTCAGCCGGCCATAGAGGTCGAGGTATTGGGTCTTGCTGCCGGTGAGAGCGGTGCGCTCTTCGGATGTGAAAGACCTGATGGCCGGGCTCGTGGCTGCATCCGCCTCTGCGAATAGTCGATTAAGCAATGGTGCGACAGGGTCTGACGTGAGGGTAATCATCGTTGTCTCCAGAACACGATATTGTGTTGGGCAGAGAAATACGATTAATTCCTCGCGTTTTCTAATCGCATTGACGGATGGCGTCGATGACGCAACACGTAAGGCCCCGGATTTCCACGAGAAAGGAGCCCCAGCAAAGCCGTTCGAATGAGCTTGTTTCCGCCATTCTCACGGCGGCTGTTCAGGTTTTGACGACGGAGGGCGCCCAGCGCTTCACCACGGCGCGCGTGGCGGAAAAGGCCGGGGTCAGCATCGGTTCGCTCTATCAATATTTCCCGAATAAAGCCTCGATCCTGTTTCGGCTCCAAAGCGACGAGTGGCGCCGGTCGACCGAGATGCTGCGCGAGATTCTTGCGGATGCCGTGCCACCGAAGAATCGGCTGCGGAACCTCGTCCATGCCTTCGTTCGTTCCGAATGTGAGGAGGCGCCGGTACGCGTGGCGCTCGCTGACGCCGCACCACTCTACCGAGATGCTCCAGAGGCGCGCGAGTTGCGGGTAGAGGGCGATCGGATCTTCGATAGTTTCATATTGGAGTTGCTTCCCCGTATATCCGACGACGTCCGGGGCATTGCCGGCGAGCTGATCGCTACGACGCTGACGACCGTCGGCAAGGAGTTTTCACAAACGTCGCGGACGGAGCAGGAAATCGATGCTTACGCCGGTGCCATGGCGGATATGCTCTGCGCTTATGCCGAAACGCTGGCAACGGGCTAAAGCCTATCTGTGCGGGAAAGGACCCTCGTTCGGCCACCCCGCCAATTGCCAGGCCGAAGCTCTAGCTGAATTCTACGAAGGGCGGGGAGCTCGGGCATTGTGTACTGCAGGCAGGCAAGCGCCAGAAGCGACTGCGAGCTGCTGACTAGGACCAGCGCTCGCAAAAGGCCTCGACATCGCTTGACTGAAAGTCGGTGAGCCGCGCCAAGATGGTCTCGAATGGCCAATCCCACCAGGCGATAGACGCAAGTCTTTCTGCGGTAGTTCTGGTGAAGCGCTCGCGAATGAATTTGGCGGGAACGCCACCGACAATAGTATATGGCTGGACGTCTTTGGTGACGACCGCACCTGCTGCGAGCACGGCACCGTCCCCAACCTTTACACCAGGCAAAACAATGACCCCGTGACCAATCCAGACGTCGTTACCAATGACGGCGCGATCTTCCTTTCGCTGATCAAAAAAGGAAACGTCGCGCACGGCGTCCGCCGAGTAATATTCTGGGCAATAGGTGAAGCGGTGCATGGACGGGCGGTCCATTGGGTGATTGGGGGCGCCAATCCTGACATCTGCGGCAATAGCGCAGAATTTTCCAATCGTTGCATCGCCGACAATGCAGCGCGGCCCCAAGTAGGAATAGTCCCCGAGTTCGACCGTGTGCAGCGATGTGTCCGCCAAAATCTCGCAGCATCGGCCTATGCTCGAATCCCTTATGGTCGCCGTCGAGTGGATAACGGTCTCCGCGATTTTGGGGCGATTTGGCTCTGCGGTCGAGTGCATTGGCGTTCTCCGGATTTTGGTCTGCCTAGCCGGAGACGATGAAGGGTGTGTGACACAAGGCCACCGCCGGACCGAACGGAGAGGTCGGCGAAAGAATGCTGCAGGCCAGGCGCGCTTCCAGACAAGGGCGCGCGCATCTCAAGCTTCGTCACGCTGGATAGAATGCATCAGGTTATTGATCAAGCGTAACTAAGAACTAACTCAACCCCACCGTTTATACTCAATAAGGATGATG
The DNA here is from genome assembly GCF_900094545.1 of Martinezella miluonensis. GTDB lineage: Bacteria > Pseudomonadota > Alphaproteobacteria > Rhizobiales > Rhizobiaceae > Rhizobium > Rhizobium miluonense. The sequence continues at coordinate 9,276 of NZ_FMAH01000070.1, read as the reverse complement.
GGACATTCGAGAGTATCCTATGGTAAAACATGGATAATCTTGGAGGGTGGGATGTCGTGTCTACGTCACGCCGCGACCGTTGCGCTGAGCGTCGTGCTGCTCGCGCCATTGCCTTTGAAAGCTGCCGAGACGGTCGGCCAGGCGGTGCTGATCAGAACCGAAGTTAGAGGCGCAGGCGGTCCGCTTGTAGTCGATGATCCCGTCCACCGGGACGAGCAAATTCGCACCTCCATTTCGGGCCTTGGACAGTTCACATTTCGGGACGGCACGAAATTGGCTGTCGGAGCCGGCTCGTCCGTTACCATCGACAAGTTCGTCTTCGATGACTCGGGCTCGGTCAAAAAGCTTACCATAAATGCGGCGAAGGGCACCTTTCGCTGGATGAGCGGAAATTCGGACCATTCGGCCTATCAAATCGTGACGCCGGCCGGAACGATCGGCGTGCGCGGAACCGCGTTCGATTTTTATGTCGGCGCCAACGGCATGACGGCGGTCGTCCTATTGAACGGCGCCGCTCAATTTTGCGGCGCGGGCGGCTGCAGGCAATTGAAGGAACAATGCGACTGTGTGGTCGCCAAACGCAATGGCGAGATAAGTGATCCGCGCCGGGTCAATCGCGATGTTCTCAAGAAGCTCGGCAACCAGCGAGCTCTACCGTTTCTGTCCGGGGATCAACAGCTTTCGGGACGAATGGGTTTTGTCGGCGGCGGTGGATGCGGTCTGTCGACGGCGACGAAAGATCCGCCAAACGGGATATCTCCACGCAGCGCTCCGGCAAACAATCCTGCTCCGGCACAGCCCAATACGCCGAGCGTACATAGCGCGCCGGAATCGCCACACACCCAAGCTGCTGCACCGAGTACGCCCGAAACTCCCAGTACGCCGAAAGACCATGATCATCATCATGACAGAGGCGATCATGACGACGAAGACGACCAAGGTCACGACCGCGACAATGGTGATCGGGACGGCGGGCATCGACATCGTTAGCACGAGGGGACTTGCGAGCGACGGCTGCAAAATCAGCTAAATGTCGGCTGCCTTGTCTGCAGGCTCGTCGACGAAGTGTCCGCCTCGGCGCGAAATCTGGCTGTAAAACCCCTGCAATAGTCCCGTCGTCGCGACCTGCGCCTTGAGTCTTGTGGCGCCGATAAGTTTGCGGCTGCTCGTCGACCGTGTTCGCAGGGCGGCGACAAGCTGCCTGTGCATGGCCTGAAGTTCGACAAAGTCGGCAGATTTCGCCAGGCGCGCATCGCCGACCACCGCAAAGAGTTTGGTTCGCATACTCTTACCTTTGAGTGTCAGCGCTCCCGCCTCGAGCAGAGCGCAATCGGGCAGCAAGCCTGCTGTCGGTCCAGATACCAGAATGTCGAAATTGATGTCCTTGCAGGCGGATTCGATACGCGCGGCAATGTTCACGGCATCGCCGACTGCGGTATAATTGAAGCGCGTCTCCGCACCCATATTGCCGACGCATGCAAGCCCCGTATGGATGCCGATCCCTATTGCGACCCGCCGCTCATCGCCGAAACCGAATGCATCGCTCTTGTTGAGGCGGACGAGTGTTTCCCGCATGCCCAGGGCCGCATGAACAGCCTTGCCGGCGTGGTCGGGGACATCGACGGGTGCGTTCCAGAAGGCCATGATCGAGTCCCCGATGAACTTGTCGAGCGTGCCGTCATTGGCGATGACATGGTGGCTCAGCGCATCGAGCAGCGTGTTCAGAAACGCGACGACGGCGCTCGGGGTCATCTCCTCGCTGATCTGGGTGAAGTTTCGCACATCGACGAACATGACCGTCAGCTCGCGCTCATCTCCGCCAAGGCGCAGGGCGTCGCGCGTATGCTCGATGCGATGGAGCAGCGATGGTGAGAGATAGTGGCCGAAAGCCCGCCGCACGTCGCGCCGCTCCCGATCGATCACGAGAAAGCGGAATGCAGTCGCGGCGAAATGCGTGATCGATCCGGATACGATCGGTGCCAGTGGGTCGAAGAGAAGCCCCCCATAAAGGAAGGCAATCCAGGAGGCCACAAGGGCAAAGAAGGTAATCAGCAGGCCGCACGCAAGGGCTACGGCCGGATTGACGAAAGTGGTGAGGATCACCAGAAGGCTGCCCAACACGGCGATGGACAGGATTTCCAGCCCGTCTGCCCAATCCGGCCGGGAAAGGAAGCGGCCTGAAAGGATCTGCTCGACGATCTGCGCATGAATGGAGACACCCGGCACGTTTTCGCCAAGGGCCGTCGCGCGGACATCCTGAAGGCCGGAAGCAGAGGTTCCGATGAAAACGATGCTGCCGTCGATGGCGGTTCCGATATCGGCGGAAGCGTTTCCGGCCGCGAGTACCTTGCTTGCCGAAATATAGCGTTTCGAGGTGTCGGGGCTGACGTAGAGCCAAAGCTCTCCTGATGCCGTAACCGGCACCACGAAATTCCCGATCTTGACCCGGGTCAGCGTATTCGGCGCGTCCGGCGCTGCGTCGAGCACGTAGGTGGAGGCCCCCTGTGCGACACGCAGCGCTTCGAGTGCAAGACTGGGGTAAAGCTGCTTGCCGTCGCTAAGAAAAAGCGGAACCGCGCGCACCACTGCCGAGGATGTCCCTGGATTGAGGCTGATATGGCCGAGCCCCGCCGCATTGGCTTCCAATTGCGGCTGCAGCGGCGTTGCGGCCTTGATTGCGGGCGGCGCACCGAAGGGACTTTCGCCGGTATAGGCAAAGCCTGCCTTGACTGGCGGCAGATAGCTTCCCTCGTTGGAGAGGCCGAAGCCCAGTACCACCGGCTTCCCCGAGAGCGATTGGGAAAAAATCTCATCATTATCCGGCAGCTTGCCCAGCAGCGAGGGATCGATGCCGATGACATCGCGAACGACATTGCGAGGCGACAGGCGGTCGGGCTCGGCGAAGAGGACATCGAAGGCGATAGCGGCCGCGCCCATATCGGAAAGCCTGTCCACAAGGGCGGCAATCCGGTTTCTCGGCCAAGGCCATTGACCGAACTCGCGCAGTGACGCTTCGTCTATGTCGATGACCCGGACAGGCTGGTTCTCGAAGGTCCGGGGCACCAGGTGCTGATACTGGTCGAATGTCAAATCGCGGGCGAGCCTTAGCAACTGAGGATCGCTTGCCCGCAGGATCGCCAGCGCTGTGACGATGGCCAAGCCGATAACGACGCCAATTTGCTGCGCACGCGTCACCATTTCGGTGTCTGTCCCTTTGCCCCGCACCCCGGCAATAAGTAGAAATTCGGAGAAATACAAAAATTTATCGGTCTGCTGCTGCGCCAAGGAAGAATATGCTGCCTTGTTCTTGAGAGCGATGCAATGATCAAAGTATCGAAGAGATACGGAACAGAATTCGCACGCGGCCATATTCAAGCGAATCTTGCACGATTCACTTGTGGAACCTTCAACTCGATGATCGCCGAGATCGATGCTATCAGGCCTTCAAATCATGAGTGCCGGTCATTCAAAAGCCATAAAACTGACGAGGCTCGAGAGGGCAAGACAGATCGACATGATCCAAACACCCGTTGCTTGATATATGCGTGAGGCACCACGCGTCACCACATGTCCTTGTTTGCAACGGGTCCACCCATAAGGACCTGAATGAGAAGGTTCGCCGCGACCAAAGCAGATCTGCGAGGTTCAATGCGATGTATTCCATCCAAGACCGCGTTCCCGTTTCCATCGTTATTGCAAACTATAACTACGCGCAGTTTCTGAGGCGCAGCATCGACAGCGCACTGGAACAGGACTACGACGACGCTGAAGTCATCGTTGTCGACGATGCATCGACAGATGCAACGGCGGAGGTCGTTACCTCCTACGGCTCCCGCATAAAGACATGTCTGCGAGAGGTGAATGGCGGACATGCCGCGGCATTCAACACAGGTTTTGAATCCAGTCACGGCAAGATCGTGCTATTTCTCGATGCAGATGATTATCTCTATCCAAATGCGGTATCTGAGGTCGTCGAGGCCTGGGATGAAAAGACAGCCCAGGTACAGTTCAGGCTGCATATCGTCGACGAGGATATGCATGTAAAGGATGTATTCCCACCTGCGGAACTGCCTTTCGATTCCGGAGATGTCACCCCGGAGCTATTGCGAAAGGGGCGCTATCAAACGACTGTGACCAGCGGTTTGGCGTTCAAGCGCTCGGTGCTGGACAGGGTCATGCCGGTCCCGGAGCAGGAGTTTCGGCAGGGAGCCGATGGATATCTTGCCACGGTTGCACCCCTGCACGGTGAAGTGACCTCCATCGATGATTGCCTCGGCGCCTACCGCATCCATGGCGCCAACCATTCCGTCTTTGCCGAAAAGCTCGGCCAGCGTGCACGCTGGCGCATACAGCATGATTTTCGCCGGCTGGAGGCCCTGTCTGATCAGGCAACGGAGATCGGACTGGATGTGCCTGACGATGCCGGTCTGCGCGACCCGGTGCATTTGGAGGAGCGTTTGGCCTCGCTTTGCATCGATAGGGATCAACATCCCATTGCGAACGATTCCAGGCTCTCCCTCGCCGCCGCGGGCGCCGTTGCCAGTCTCAGGATGAACGCATCCCGGAAACGCCGTTTGATGCTGGCCGGCTGGTTTCTTTCCATCGGCGTCCTTCCGCGGGACATGGCAAAGACCATTCTATCGTGGAAGCTCGTCGCCTCGTCGAGGCCCCAGTTCCTCTTGCGTCTATCGAAGACCATTAGGCATGCGATGGGATAGACCGAATTCAAGAGGTTCATGGAATCTCGCGCATGAATGGGGAAACGGCATAGCGTCATTCGCGATTTAGATGCCGTTTCCCAGATGATTTGCAAGGCTAACTATTTGATATTGTTTGGCGTAAATCTCACGGTTGAGCACCAAGCGATACCAGCCTCTTTCCTCAAGCGATCCTTGCTTGTGTTTGTGGATCGAAGAAGACGGCCTTGTCGAGGTTGAAGGCGAGGCGGGCGTGCTGTCCGGCGCTGATGCGGGCATCGGCGCGCAGGCGGGCGACGACCTCCTTGCCGCCGAGCTTGGTGACGGCGAAGGTGTCGGAGCCGGCCGGTTCGACGACCTCGATCAGGCAGTCGTTCTCGGCCAGGGTGCGGGCGTTGCGGTCGGCGCCTTCGGGATCGGTGAGCGCCTCGGGGCGGATGCCGAAGACGATCTGGCGGCCGGCATGGGCTTCGAGCGCCTGCTTGTCCGTGGCGACGGGAAGCTTGATCGCCTCGCCGCCGGCCCGGTCGAGAGAGACGAGAAGGCCGTTGCTGCCCCTCTCGATGGTTCCCGACAGCAGGTTCATGGCCGGCGAGCCCATGAAGTCGGCGACGAACATGTTGGCGGGATTGTTGTAGATCTCGGCCGGCGTGCCGAACTGCTGCACGACGCCGTCCTTCATGACGGCAATCTTCGTCGCCAGCGTCATGGCCTCGATCTGGTCGTGGGTGACGTAGACGATGGTCTTGCCGGTCGACTGGTGCAGGCGCTTGATCTCGATGCGCATGTCGACCCTGAGCTTGGCGTCGAGATTGGACAGCGGCTCGTCGAACAGGAACAGCTTGGGATCGCGCACCAGGGCCCGGCCCATGGCGACGCGCTGGCGCTGGCCGCCGGAGAGCTGGCTCGGCTTGCGGTCGAGCAGATGGCCGATCTGCAGCACCTTGGCGACCTTCTCGATCGCCGCCTTGCGCTCCTCGGCCGGAACGCCGCGCATTTCCATGCCGAAGGCGATGTTGCCGGCAACCGTCATGTTCGGATAGAGCGCATAGCTCTGGAACACCATGGCGATATCGCGTTTCGACGGGTGCAGGTCGGCGATGGAGTGATCATCGACCCGGATGTCGCCCTCGGTGATGGATTCCAGCCCGGCGATGGTGTTGAGCAGCGTCGACTTGCCGCAGCCGGATGGGCCGACGAGCACGAGGAAGCCGCCCTGTTCGAGGTCGAGGTCGATGCCCTTGAGGATTTCCAGCGAGCCGTAACGCTTTCTCAGACCGGATATTTGAAGGAAGGCCATGGGATTATCCTTTGACTGCGCCAGCCATCAGACCGCGGACGAAATAGCGGCCGGCGACGATGTAGACGAGGAGGGTCGGCAGCGCGGCGATCATGGCGGCGGCCATGTTGACATTGTATTCGACCACGCCGGTCGAGGTGTTGACGACGTTGTTGAGCGCCACCGTCATCGGCATGGAATCGCCGGTGCCGGCATAGGCGGAGGCAAACAGGAAGTCGTTCCAGATGTTGGTGAACTGGTAGATCACCGTGACGACGATGATCGGCAGCGAGTTCGGCAGCATGATGCGGCGGAAGATCTGGAAGAAGCTGGCGCCATCGATCTGCGCGGCCTTGACCAGCTCGTTCGGAAACGCCTCGTAGAAATTGCGGAAGAACAGGGTGGTGAAGCCGAGACCGTAGATGACGTGGACGATGACCAGGTTGACGGTCGAGTTGCCGAAGCCGAGCGAGACGCCGATCGTGTCCTGCAGCAGCGTGCCGAAGCGGCCGAGGCTGCCAAGGATGGTGGCCATCGGCAGCAGCACCGACTGGAACGGAATGAAGCAGGCAAACAGCATCATGCCGAAGACGAGCGTATGGCCGGGGAAGCGCCACTTGGTCAGCACATAGCCGTTGAGGGCGCCGAGGATGGTCGAGATGACGACCGCCGGCACGACCATCTTGATCGAGTTCCAGAAGTATCCCTTGATGCCGTTGCAGGTGAGCCCGACGCAGGTTTCGCCCCAGGCCTTGGCCCAGGGTTCGAGCGTCGGCGCCTGCGGCAGCGCCAGCATGTTGCCGTTCTGGATCTCGTCCATCGTCTTCAGCGAGGTGACGATCATGACGAACAGTGGCATCAGGTAGATGACCGCAAAGATCGCCAGCAGGCCGTAGATGACGGCCCGGTTGATAAGGCGGCCTCTGTTGCTGCTTGTATGGCTGCTTGTCTTGCTGCCTGGGGTGCGTGTCGGTGTCGAGTAGGCCGCGGTGCTCATCGAGCCTTCTCCTTCAGTTCGGAATAGAGGTAGGGGACGATGATGGCGGAGATGGTCATCAGCATGATGATGGCGCTGGCCGAACCGACGGCCATCTCGTTGCGCTTGAAGGTGTATTCGTACATGAAATTCGACGGCAGCCATGCCGAGCCGCCGGGCCCGCCGGAGGTCAGCGCCACGACGAGGTCGTAGGATTTGATGGCCATATGGGCAAGCACGATGAAGGCCGACAGGAAGATCGGCCGCAGAAGCGGGATGATGATCCGCCGATAGAGCTGGACGGCCGAGGCGCCGTCGATCTGGGCGGCCTTCATGATCTCGCTGTCTATGCCGCGCAGTCCGGCCAGGAACATCGCCATGACGAAGCCGGAGGCCTGCCAGACGCCGGCGATGACGACGGTGTAGATGACGAAATCCTTGTTCTTGATCCAGTCGAAGTGGAAGCTGGTCCAGCCAAGCTGATGCAATGTCTGCTCCAGACCGAGACCCGGATCGAGGAACCACTTCCAGGCAACGCCGGTGACGATGAAGGACAGCGCCATCGGATAGAGGAAGATTGGCCGCAGCACGCCCTCGCCGCGGATCTTCTGGTCGAGCAGGATCGCCAGCAGCAGGCCGAGCGCCAGGCAGATGCCGACATAGAGAACGCCGAAGATGCCCATATTGGTGATCGAGGTGTACCACGACGACGGCGGATCGCTCTCGAACGTCCAGTTCCAAAGCCGCTGATAGGCACGGGCGCCGGTCAGCCCATAGGAGGGAAAGGTTTTGGAATTGGTAAAGGACAGATAGCCGGTCCAGATGATGAAGCCGTAGACGAAGATGATCGTCAGCAGGAAGCTGGGGGCAAGGACGATCTGCGGCAGCGCGTTTTGCAGGCGCGTGCGCATCGCGGTGCGCCGGGCGGGACGCGTGAGAATGGGATCCGTGGTGACGACGGTGCTCATGATGGTCATCCCTTCAAGGGCCTTCAAGGGGCATGGTGCTGGTCATGATCCTCCCCGCTTATCGGCGGGGAGGAGGAACGGCCGAGGACAGGCCCGCGCTTAGCGCGCGTCGTCGATCGCCTGGACGAGCTGCTTGACGGCTTCGTCGGAGGTCTTGATCTGGCCGTGGACGAACTTGGACACGACGTCCTTATAGGCATTGGCGATCGCCGGCGCGGCGCCATAGCCCTGGGCGAGCGAGCCGACGAGCTTGCCGTCGGCATTGGCGGCCTTGAGGTCGGCCATGCCCTTCTTGCCGCAGGCGTCGAAGGCGGTATCCGGCACGTCGGTGCGGGCCGGGACCGAGCCCTTGACGACGTTGAAGGCCGACTGGAAGCTCTTCGACAGCGTCGCTGCCGCCAGCGCACCCTGGGCCGCCTTGCGGTCCGCCGGAACGTTGAACATGCCGAACATGTCGGAGTTGTAGATCACGCTGCCTTCGGTGCCGGGGAAGCGGTAGCACAGATAGTCCTTGTCCGGGGTCTTCTTGGCGGCGACGAACTCGCCCTTGGCCCAGTCACCCATGACCTGGACGAGCGCATCGCCCTTGATGACCATCGCCGTTGCCAGGTTCCAGTCGCGGCCGGAGAAGTTCGGGTCGACATACTTGACGATCTTGGCCAGGTTGTCGAAGGACTTCTTCATGGTGTCGGACTTCAAAGAGGCTTCGTCGAGATCGTTGAAGGCCTTCTTGTAGAACTCCGGGCCGCCGGTCGACATGACGATGGAATCGAACATCGTCGCTTCCTGCCAGTTCTGGCCGCCAAGCGCCAGCGGCACGACGCCGGCCGCCTTGGCCTTGTCGAGCAGCGCGATCAGATCGTCAAAGGTCTTCGGCTGCTTGCCGCCGATCTTGTCCATGACCGCCTTGTTGATCCACAGCCAGTTGACCGAGTGGACGTTGACCGGAACGGCGACCCACTTGCCGTTATAGACCGAGAACTTCTGCAGCGCCTGCGGCACCGCCTTGTCCCAGCCTTCCTTCTTCGCCGTCTCCGTCAGGTCGCCCATGACGCCGGCCTGGGCGTAGTCGAGCACGGTATAGCCGAGCATCTGCGACGCGGTCGGATAGTTGCCGGCCGCCACCATCGCCTTCAGCGCCGTCATCGCCGCATCGCCGCCGCCGCCGGCCACCGGAACGTCCTTCCAGGCATAGCCCTCCTTCGACAGATCCTGCTTCAGGACATTCAGCGCCGCTGCCTCGCCGCCCGATGTCCACCAGTGCAGCATCTGCACTTCCTTCACATCCGCAGCCCGAGCCGATACGCCCAAACCACCAACCGCCAGCGCCAATACCGCCGTCGTCGTCAGAAACTT
>NZ_FMAH01000093.1 GCF_900094545.1 Martinezella miluonensis | reverse complement strand
GCCTGCAGACCCCATTAAACAGGGGGCGAGATCATCCCGGAACAAAGGGGCGCAATCATCTCGGAACAATGGGGCGGCTTCATCGGAATCGGCATTCCCTGCGGAAAGACTGCCTTCAGATAGTCCAGAAACGCTGACACGCGCGCGCTGAGTAGCCGCCGTGTCGGATAGAGCGCCCAAAGAGCGGTCTCAAATCCTTCCACTTCGCCCCAGCTCACCAGCCTGCCGGAGGCCAGATCGGAGCTGGCGAGCGACAGGGGCAGGCGCGCCGCGCCAACTCCAGCGCGAACGGCGTCGCGAACCATGATGAACGAGGAGAGACTCAGGACCGGCTTTGCCGCGAGGCGCAACTTTCCCGCTGATGTCGTGACCTCCCACGATTCAGCCTGGGCCATCGACCCACGGGTGACGGCAGGAACGGCGTCGCGGCCCGCGGGGCGCGGCAGGCCGGGGCTTGCCACGACGACCAGCCGATCGTGCAGAAAGACCCGGCCGACAAGACTTTCATCCGGCTGCGGATTCACGCGAATGACCAGGTCGTAAGCTTCTTCGATCATATCGACAGCCCGGTCTTCCGTCGTAATCTCAAGTTGAACATCGGGGTATTTCAACACGAATCCAGCTGCAAGCTTTCCCAACGCCGTTTGAGAAAACAGCAGCGGTGCACTGATCCGCAATCGGCCCCGGGGGCTATGCCCACCCACCGCGATGGCCTTCGCCGTTTCGTCAAGCTCGGTCAGCAGCGCGCCCGTTCGCTCGAACAGGGCGCGTCCCTCCTCGGTGAGTTTCAGCATCCGTGCGCCGCGCTCGAACAGGCGCAGATCAAGATTTGCCTCCAGTTCGGCCACGCGTCGGGACAAAGTTGCTTTCGGACGGCCCGCTGCGCGCGCGGCCTTACCGAAGCCTCCGTGGCGGGCGACGAGATTAAAATCGGCAAGCGCGAGAAGATCCATTTGTTCCACCAGTGAGACGATCTGTCCAGATATAGTGTCTATCGGGATCAATGTGGATCACTAATTTGGTGGGTGTCAACTAAACCCCAACCCGGAGTAACCACCATGACCATTCTCGTTACTGGCGCTACCGGCCGTGTCGGCCACCATGTCGTCAACCAGCTCGTCAACCGCGGCGCCAAGGTTCGCGTATTGACCCGCGATCCCTCCAAGGCCAATGTCCCAGCCGGCGTCGAAGTCGCTCGGGGCGACCTGCTCGACATCGATGCCCTGCGTAGCGCCTTCAATGGCGTGAGCACGCTCTTCCTTCTCAACGCCGTCACCGGAGATGAATTCACCCAGGCGATCATCACGCTCAATATCGCTCGTGACGCGGGCGTCGAGCGGGTCGTCTATCTGTCGGTGTTCGAAGCCGATCGTGCGGTGAACGTGCCGCATTTCGCGGTGAAGTTCGGTGCCGAGCGCATGCTCGTGCAACTGGATTTCAGTGCTACCATCCTGCGCCCGACCTACTTCATCGACAATGAGCTGATGATTAAGGACGTCATCCTCAACCACAGCGTCTATCCGATGCCGATCGGCAGCAAGGGTGTCGCCATGGTGGACGCCCGCGACATCGCCGAGGTCGCCGCGATCGAGCTGATCCGTCGCGACCGGGCCCCCGGCAAGCTGCCAATCGAAACCATTAATCTGGTCGGCCCCGACACGCTAACTGGTCCGGACGTGGCGAAGATTTGGTCGGACATCCTCGACCGCCTCGTCGTCTATGGCGGTGATGATCCGAGCGGCTTCGAGCAAAACATCGCAAGCTTCATGCCGAGGTGGACGGCCTATGAGATGCGTCTCATGGCCGAACGCTACGTCAGCGACGGCATGATCCCAGACGCCGGCGACGTCGAGCGGCTGACCAAGATCCTCCGCCGTCCGCTACACTCCTATCGCGACTTTGCGAGCCAGATCGCGCATGCGGGCTAATGGCCGCGCCCTTTCCGAAAAGAGATTCGATATGATCTAAAACTCTGGCTGAATTTGAGATGCTTCCCGGTCCTGGGCCGTCGTCCAAAGCCAATCTAAAAGAAATGTGGATCGTCACTGCTTCTAAGGAGATCGTGCAGGGGAAAGACGGCGACAAAATTGCGATTTGGAAGATGATCGGGAGCGCCTTTAGCACGAAGGCACGAAGCTCGGCATTCAGGCCGGGCTTCGATCTGGTTTTCTAGTCTTGATGCTCGGGCATCGCCTTGAGCTGATCCTTGGTCCAAGAAGTCACGCCATGAATCTCGCCGCTTTCATCGCGCATGAAATCGAGATCGGTCACCCGAACTAATACCGGCTTTGCGCCGATGCCAAGGAACCCGCCGACATCGATCACGACACTGCTGCTGCTGCCGGCTCCGTGCACGTGATCCACCGTTCCGACCTTGTGATCATCGGCTCCATAGATCGATGCGCCTTCCAGATTGGCTTGTGTGAGTTCATCTTTGGTCAGTCGTATGTGGTTGCTATGATCCATGGGTCATTCCTCCATTTTGACTTCGCATTGAATGTTGATTGCTCGCGATCTGTTTCCACGTGAGGTACGCAAACCCGATGGCCTCTGGTCTCCCCGCGATGGTTGTCATCCGCTGAGTGACTTCCTAATGGTGCGCGTGATGGGTGGTATTGCGTTTGCGGGTGGCTGCAGCCTTCTTAGCCGATGCTGATCGCTGGGCGGCGGTGCGGGACGCGGCAGCCTTGCCACCCTTTTCGCCGCCTTTGTGGGCGGCGGGATGGCTTGTGTGCTTGCCTTGTCCGGCTCCGCCGGCCTTCTTGCCGCCGCCATCGTCCTTGTTGACGGTCGCCCACGCTCTTCGCTCGGCTTCCTTCTCCGACACTCCGCGATCCTCGTAGTTTTCAGCGATGTGATCGGCCTTGCGTTCCTGCTTGTCAGTGTACTTGGATTTATCGCCGCGGGGCATGGCCTTTCCTCCTGATTTGATCATGAGGACCAACGACCGCGCGGACGCTTTGTTCCCAAGTCGTAGCCCTTTAAGGAACACGTCACTCCGTTAGGCGACCATTCGGCGCCGTTCGTCTGAGGATGCATCGACACTGGATGCGGCCTCCGTGGACATGATAAAAGACCTTGTCATGCATTTTCGAGGCTTGGCGATCTGACACAGATGGGTCGCGCGTCACATCCCCCTGAAGAGCAATGGCGCGTGGCTGCACCCAGTTTTGCTTTTCCGACATCCAAGGGCGAACGAACATTGATCGAATGTCCCATGTAGAAGTCTCCCAAAGGCACCAGTCTTGTGACGATAGCACTGACCTGGCACTGGAGTGAACCCCTGGGGCTGGACCACGGGAAACGGAAAAACTGATACGCTCTGTGGGCCTCAATCGGAGAAGGCTCATGAAATCCCGAGGTCC
>NZ_FMAH01000079.1 GCF_900094545.1 Martinezella miluonensis | reverse complement strand
GCCTACATGACCTTTCCCAAAGAGCACCGGGCGAAGTTGCACTCGACGAATCCAATCGAACGTCTCAACGGCGAGATCAAACGCCGCACCGAGGTTGTCGGTATCTTTCCGAACGATGAAGCCATCATCCGTCTCGTCGGCGCACTGCTCATGGAGGCGAACGACGAGTGGACCGTCCAGCGAGGGAGATACCTGACCCTTGAGACCATGGCTCAAATGAGCGATGATCCCCAAATCAGCTTGCCTGCTGTGGCGCGCTGATAATCGCTCCGACCTGGGGCGGAAAGCACGGCAAGCAGCCGGTAGCTACACCACCTACATGGACACGATCGTAAAGGCGGTATTCACCCGATTTTAGCTTCCGGATCATGTTAGCTTCTCCTTTGCTAGAGACATAACCCCAAGGAGCCGTTCCGGTTCCGAGCGAGCGGGTAGCCCGGAGTTGTCCCGTTATCGATTGAAGGCCCTTGTCAGCCGCAGCGGCATTGAGATCAGGCAACCGCGCCTGTCAAGGCTTTCCAAAGTGCTATAGCGTTGATGCGGTGAATATGAGTGGCATAGTCGGATCGAGGCTCGGCGGTGGGCATGGTGTCACGCCTGTATCACCTCAGTTGCTTGCGTCATAGTCAGCCGACCATCAGCCGCGTGCGATAGCTGAACCTTCTCCGAGACCGAAATTGTCTACCGAGGTGTGGCCATGAGAAACACTGGCGTCGTCGCGTTCGCATATGGAGGTCCAAGTCGTCAGGTGCAGATCTTCGAAGGAGCAGCACTCTAGGCTAATGCCCTACTGCCGCAATGGAACGAACAAAGCGATCAGCGCTGTGTTCCCGAGTTACGGCTTCAGTCGGAACAGCATGCGACTGAAGCCCAATGCGGGGAACCCTTCGCAACATCAGCGATTGTTCAGGGGTCTCTTAGGTGCCGAAAACGAAAGGAGAATGCTATGAAAACGAAAGCTATCGTTACAGCGGCTGCTGCCTTGGGCCTTCTCGCTGGCCCTGCCTTCGCCCAGTCCTCGACCGTTACCGGTGCTGCCGGCGGCGCAGTGACAGGTGCAGTCGTTGGTGGCCCCGTCGGGGCTGCCGTCGGCGGCGTAGCGGGCGCCATTGTTGGGTCTGCAATTGATCCCCCGCACACGGTCGTCACCTATGTCCAGGAACAGCCAATTCCGTCGGATGAGGTTGTCGTCAAGGAGAGTGTTGTCGTCGGCAGGCCCTTGCCGCGCACCGTGGTGATTACACCTGTGCCGGGCCATCCGACCTATGCCTATGCCATGGTCAATCATGAGCGCATCATCGTGCAGCCGAAGACCCGCAAGGTCGTAAAGATCCTTGACTAATTCTGCGACAACGACCCGCGGCGACCTCATCGACAACTCCTCAAGTCGCCGTGGGTAGGCCCACCCGGTCGCCTTATCGAGAAGAATCCGTAACCCTCCGCTTGCTTTTGCTGTCTGTACGCTAAATTAGTCTCTATCCCATCTAAAGGAGGTCACCGTGATCAAGCCTTTGGTTTTAATATGTCTTGCGTTGATGCCGACCACCGCTTTCGCGCAATCTGCCGATCTCGAAGCAACCTGCAAGACCGTGGCGAAGGACTTCTTACTGTCGGATGGTTTGACGTTCGGCGCCATCCAATCCTTTCCGGAACTCAAGCCGCCGGGCGTGCGCATGGCTTATTCCACTCGCAAAGGGACATCATCTGCCGAGATGAGCGACACGTTCGAATGTGAATTCGATAAGCCGGACAAGCCACATAACCTCGCCAGATTCTGTGTGTCGAACATATGCTACACGCCTACCGACAGCGACGTCGACCACAAACGACGATTCGAAGAGTTGCGCATTCTTTTACAACGGGCAGAGAAATAGCCACATGTATTGCGTGCCGATGGGCTTGCCTCCAATCCGCAAACCTTGTGGGTGCGCGAGATGCCTTGGCGAGTACCTGATCATCGACAGAGAGATAGGAACATTTGGTGTTGCTGAAGGTTCTCCCTAATCAAGCATGGGAGAAAACGATGACCGAGATCAAGAACAGCAAGGAGGCCAAAGGCTCTCCGGATCACGGCCATATCCGCACCCTTCAGGCACTCGATCAGGCAGCCGGCGGTTCCGGGCAGGTTGTGCCTGAGCGGGCTGAGGATGCTTCGTCAGCGGGGATCAGGCCGGAGCACGGCACCGACGATGCGCGCTGTGAAGATTCAGCCGAGTGCGACCTGCAACGCAAGCAGATGGCCGAGGAAGTCTTTTTCAGGATTTCCAACGTCCCGAGGTCGGAGGACATCGACGAAAGTGCAAAGCCGGGCGGCGAGTCCGCGGGCGATTTTGCACCAAAGCAGGAGCGGACGGACGCGGAAATTCGGCTGGAAATCGAAGGCAAGCTGAAAACTGACCAGCTGCTTCGCGAGGCGAGCATATTCGTGACAGTCAGTCGCGGACGCGTCGTGATCGAGGGCTCCGTCGAAAATCACGAAGCCAGGCAGCGTGCGGAAGCGATTTCACGACAAGCAAGCGGCATCACCGGCCATGACAGCAATCTTGCCGTCCGCAAATCGTCGTAGGAGGGGTGCAGCGACATGTGTATGTTGTTGCTCGTGATCTTCGGCTTGATGATTGCCTCCATCTTGGCGATTCTCGTCATCAAGCCGTTTACGGCGATATCTGCCATGAAACCAACGGGCGGAGGCCGCCATGCCAAGCACGATGATCGAGTTCATGCCCTTAAGCCCCACCTGGGTTGATATCGTCGTGCGCCTTGTGCTGGTCATTGCCGCGGGCGCGCTGATTGGCGTCAACCGCGAGGTCGGCCGACATGCCGCCGGATTCCGAACGACGATCCTGGTCGGGTTGGCGGCGTGCTTGACCATGATCCAGGCCAACCTGCTGCTTTCCACCATGGGCAAGACCCCGCAATCGTTCGTTTCGATGGACATCCTGCGCTTTCCACTCGGTGTGCTAACGGGCGTCGGCTTCATTGGCGGGGGCGCCATTCTCAAACGTGGCGATCTCGTCACGGGCGTCACGACCGCGGCTACGCTATGGATCATGACGGCGATCGGTCTTTGTATCGGCGGCGGACAATTGGTGGTCGGATCAACTGGCGCCATCGCGGCCTTCATTGTGCTGTCGCCCTTCAAATGGTTCGATGAACTGATACCGCATCAGCAGAAGGCGCGCATGGAGGTGGAACTCTTAGGCGTCGCCGAAATCGCAAAGGTCCAGGCAATGTTCGAGCCGCGCGGCTACGCCTTCCTCTTCATCGCAAAAGCGGCAGGTGAGGCGGGTGCCTCCATGAACGTGATCTATCAGGTGCGCTGGAAACATTCAGGCGCCGACGGTGGCGCGCTGGAGCTGCTTACCGCCGTTGAGGAGCGCTGCAAGGTCCTATCCTTCGAGATGGTGACGACGGCCACGTGACTGGCCGATGTTTGTTGTGGAACATTCCTGATTGGCGCTGATTAGAACCAGTTATACGTATTCGTTATGACGCGGATCTTTCATGCAATGTCATCGCTTTACGGATAGGACGGCGGTTGTCGTCGTGCCATTTGCCCGGCTACGTAGTGGAACCACTTTGCCGGCCGGACGTTTCTAAATGGTGATATCGGGCACTGCTGGCATTTCGTCGGCACCCCCGAATGGAGGAAAATATGAAAACGCTGCTGATCGCGATCGGCCTTGTGGCTGCAACAACTTTGCCGGCTCTGGCAGCCGAACCTGTCAAGATGGTCGACACTAAAATGGGCAAGGTCATGGCCACGGAAAAGGGCATGACCCTTTACACTTTCGACAAGGATGCCCAGGGAAAATCAAACTGCGATAAGGCTTGCCTCAAGAAGTGGCCAGCCTTTCGTGCTGCCGACAAAGCCAAGGCAGAGGGGGAGTGGTCGTTGGTCAAGGATGCTGACGGCAAGCAGATGTGGGCTTATGGCGGCAAGCCGCTTTATACGTTTTCCGGAGATAAAAAGTCAGGCGATATGAACGGCGACGGCGTTGGCAACATGTGGCACGTGGCCAAGTAGGCGGATCGGCGTCGAGTTGCAGAGGGCGGTCCTCAGATCGTCCTCTGCTTTGCACTGCAAATTCCCCCAAAAGCCGCCTCGCACCCGCTGGAGCGAATTCCGTGATCGATGAATCGAATGGGAAATGACGACGCAGGCCGAGGCTGATTAAGCATCTGCTTGGCATTTGCACGGATCGTTCAAGGGGTTGAGTTTGGGCAGGTGGCAACCGCAACAACCGTTGTTACTTTCATGCCTTCAAACGCAATAGCGCCTGCCATGCCGCCTGCAACACCGTCAGCAATGTCGCGATCTCTCAGGTCGGCAGATTATAAGGTTGCCAGTACCCGGTTTGAAATCCGCCCGGCATAGTTTTTTCTCATCTCTACTTTCTGTTCCAGCGCGATGATGACATCGAGCGCCAGGTCGACGCCATGGAGTTCGGCAATCTCGGGCAGGCCGCCGGGCGTGAAGACGTTGATCTCGAGAATTTTGTCGCCGACGATGTCGAGGCCGACGAGGAACATGCCATCCTCGATGAGTTTCGGCCGCACCATTTCGGCGACCGCGAGGATCTTAGGCGTGATTTCGGCGACGGCGGCGGTGCCTGCCGCATGCATGTTGGAACGGACCTCGCCTTTTGCCGGCACACGCCGGAAGGCGGCATATGCGCCGTCACGTTGCAGCGGCCGACCATTCATGAGGAATAATCTTATATCCCCAGCCATCGCATCGGGAAGATAGGCTTGCGCGATCAGGTAACCTCCGCCGCTCACCGCCTCGAAGATCTGATTGAGGTTGCTCTCCTTGCTGGAGGCGATCTTAAAAACATTCTTGCCGCCTGATCCCTGCAGCGGCTTCAGGATGGTACCCCGTTTCTGCTCATCGACGAAGGTGCGGATTTCCTCGATGCTTTTCGATATCAGGGTGGTCGGTCGTACTGCCTCCGGAAAATCCTGAAAATAGAGTTTGTTCTGAGCGCGTACCAAACCGTCGGGATCGTTGACGGTGAGCACACCACGCTCGGCAGCAAGCCTTCCGAAAATCGCACCGGCATGCGCCGCCCACGGCCGCTCATCAGCATCTTCAGATGGGTCGTTACGTAAAAAGAGCACGTCGATCTCGCTGATAGCGATGGTCTGGGTTTTCGCCTGATCGCCCTGCAATGCACCGATGAAGATATCAGCCTTTTTAGGCTTTCCATTCTTTAGGGTGGTGATTCGGATCATAAGGCTGTCGTCAGGGCGAAGTACGAAGTCACCCGGCGTCAAGTAACAAACGTCATGGCCGCGAGCCATAGCGGCAAGCGCAAGCGCGGTCGTCGTATAATACTCGGTTTCGCCTTCGATGGAGTTCACAAAAAATGCTATCCGCATTCACGGCTCCTGTCGTTGGATCATGTCGAGAGGGCGCATGCCGCTTCTGGCCCGTTCCAGTCGCGCACGTCCCGCGTCAGTGTGAAGAAAGATAGGTTGGATCGCCGGCAAGCGGAGAAGTCCGCGCTCGGCAAGTTCCTGCATGACTGTGAAATGCGAGGCCGCAATTTTGCCCATCCAGAATGGCTCCAGAGCGCCGCCATTTTTAAGATGATCGAGCAAGGCGAGCAGACCGCGCAGATAAATCGCGTCCTTGGCAAGTCCACCGCCGCGATAGAGCCGCAAGACGACGTTGAAGGCCGCTGGTTCGGTGAAGTTGTTGTCGTCAACGAGCATGGAATAGGTTTCGGAAAATGTCGCTCCGTCGAGCATCGAGGCACATCCGACCACCCGACCTGCAATCAATTTGAGCCGCTCTGGCGTCATGCCACCGGAGAGGTATTCAGCGAAAACGGCCAAGCCCTCCTGCATACCCTCGTATCCCGAAAGGCCAGAGCGAAAGAGCCGAAGTCCTTGGGCCGAACCGTTGAAATAGGTCAACAGATGAACACCGATCTCATGCGACAGGAGGGGTTCGACGCGGCGTATATCCATCTGCGTGCTACGAGCGATCAGCAAACGATGTCCGGATACCATCAGGCCGGACGGCAAATCGTCGCGAAGCTCGACAGATGCCTCGAAGTCTTTCCCTTGCCGCTGATAGGCCGCGATCATAGCCCTGGCTCGCCGTTCCACTTGGAAACAGTCGGTGATCTTGTCTCCCAGGCCCGCGTCGTCATCGACATTTGGCTCGTTTTCGTTCAAGGTCGTCAGGATCGCCGTCGCCTCGCGCAGCAAGGGCCGGTCGACCGGCTCATAGAGTGCGCGGCCGAACTCGACAAATTTTGGGTTCTGTCGCGATGACAGGAGCGACAGTTGCAGATCGAGCTCCTGCTGCTTTTCGCGATAGAGTTGGTAGAGCACCGGATCTTCGAGATGTTCGAAGGAGATCGAGAAAAGTTTCCGCTTAACCGCCTCTACCTGCAATCCGAGCGGGCGATAGAGAAAGGCCGGCTGTGCCCGGTAGCCGCTGGCCTTGAAGGCTTCAAACGCCGCCTCCGAATTGATCGGCGTCACCGCTAGAAGAAAGTCGAACGTCGAAGCAATCTCATCGATGTTGCGGTCTATCCTGGAAACCGTGTCGATGAACGCCTTGCGTCCGAGCGCCCGGTGCGTGGTCAGCTTGAAGAGCTGATGCATGGCGATAAAGGAGGCGAAAGCCTGCAGGCCCGCATCGAAGAACATGGCCACAAGCTGTTCGCGAAGTTCCGGATAGATGTCTTCGGAGCCGGGTTGGCGGTACACCGGCGCGAACCTCACCGCAATGGCCGAGCAGCCAAGTTCGCGCGCGATCTGCTTATCGTCGCTCAAGGGTGCCGCCTCCGTTTTCTCCACCCGCGGTGTGCGGAACCGTGCTTCGCTGTCGCTGACGGCTGTCGAGAATGTGTCGGCTGCTGCGATCGCGTCAGCGCTCGACCAGATCGATACTTCGAATGGTGGCAGGAACGGCGCATCGTCGGTCAAAAACCTGTCTTGCGACAGTTCACCAATGTCGAGCAGGATGAAGGCGCCAAAGCGCTCTTCCAATGTACTTGCAACAGCATCGATTACCGTTATGGCCGTCGCCGCATCCGGTGCTGTCAGGTAGGAGGCATTGGCTTGGGCCACGTCCCGGGCCGTGGGTTCGGCGCCGTCCTCCGCGATATGGATGCATAGGAAGGGTAAGGGCCTGTCGATATGCAGACGACCGCCGCCAGGCAGATCGCGACGGATCGACTTACCTTCGCGGATACTGATCAGGATCTCGTCGAGCCAATCCGATTCGTCTTGCCGGCTGATCGCTCCTTCCTTGCTCATCGTCTAGACTCCAGTGCTTTCTCCAGCAAGGGAACGGTGGATGCGATGATGCCACGGAGCTTTTCGAGGACCTCGAGATCCGGTTCGCCTGTCCATTCATCCATGAAGAATTTCTTGAATTCGATTGCGATGGCGCAGCCGGTACGAGGGAAATGCTCATGAATGAAGCGGGTCTGCTCGCCCTTTCCCTGGAAGGCGATATTTTCCCGCACGTCGAGCCGGCAGCCGTCGATCTCGAAAGACCGGAAATGGCTTTTGAGGACATCGAGAACGTACGACCAGCGGGCACGGTCGATGGAGGATGTGCCGATATTGATATGCGGCGCTTTTGCCTGTGCCGTCGGTGCAGTCCCGGGTCCTGCTCGACGATGATTGTAGCTATGAATATCGAGAACCACGAACCGGCCATGCCAACGCTCGATACCTTTCAAGAAAGCCAGCAATACTTCGTAATAGTCGTCATGGGTTCGAAGAGACGTCTTGGCGTCATCAGACGAAAGCCCGTCCTTCCAGACCTTCAATCCCCAAGCCTGTTCCGGCGTGAAGTAGATCGCTCCATCGCGACTCCGGTTGATGTCGACTTCAAAACGGGATCGATGGAAAACGATCCGGTTCGGAACGTCGCGGCACATGAACCCCGTAAACGGGTCCTCCTCGCGAAGGCGCTCATTGGATGAAAGAGCATACAAGCCTTCCAGCTCCTTGCGAACGGCGTGCCCATCGTGGACCGCTGTCGCAACGATCGGTGAGGCGCCGCGCTCGATTGTCCAAAGGGCGTCCGAATGAACCGGAAGAATGGTCAATGACTGAGGCATGTCAATTTGTTAGCGCCTATCTGTGAGCCGCAGGCAAGGCTGAAAGCCCGTCAAGCTGCTGAAACATTCTTCATGCGTAGTCTAAACGCATAGGAGCAACAAAAGTTACGCGAGCCTCGACTGTCTCAGGATCCAATGGATGTCTTGGCGAGGCTTTCGTGGGTCCCGGAGGTCAAGAGGACGTGGAGCTTAACAAGCGAGCCCTTTGCGGTTTCCAAAGCTGGGTGCCGCAATTCTCGATTTGGGTGGAAAGGTTGATTTCGATGACCTAAAGCAGATCCTATTTAGTCCGGGCGATATCCATGGCGCTGGAGTAGTTGGTGCATTCGGTGGGCATGAACCCATGCAACACGGTGCCACCGCATCTCATAGAGTATTGGCATTATCATGAGTTGTGCCATGGCGCTAAAATCCATGAAAGGATGCGCACGACGCAAGCTCAAAGCCTTGTTGCGATTGCCATGTTCATCAGATCACTCCTTCGAAAAGCTATAACCAGTGAGGCCATGCTTTGCGGCGACCGCCGAAACTTATAATTAGTAGTGCGGGCATTAGCTCCATCTATGCGAAAGTTCGAGGTCGGGAATGGCGATCGATTTCATGCCTATCTGAAAAGTCAGATATTACTTGATAATATGCATCAGCCGATCACGCGGGAGCTGCCAGCACTGGATCAAATGTTTGCTGTGAAGCCTACGGTCCGTCATTGCACCCACCATGAGAAAATCCCATCCGTTGGTGCAGAATCGGAGGCAAGACGTGTTTAGAGGAAGCTCCTCTTCCGCAGTTCCTCCTTGGCATTTTTACTTTTCGCTCCGCTGGTCCCGAGTGCGTCAAGGACTGCTTGAGTTTTGGTGAACTGGATCTCCCGGTATTCGACGATCTCAATGTGGTTTCCCCAAGGATCAAGGAAATTGAACGGCCTGTCTTCAAGTAAGGTCGCTTCCGCGGCAACCGCAAGTGTGATCACCATGCTCCTATCGTCAACGACGAGGCCGAAGTGACGATCGGCGTCAGGGGCCTGAGATCTGCCCCGGCTCAACGCCAGAAACTGGTCGCCCATGTCGATAAACGCCATAGCCAGATTGCCCTGTTCGTCCTTATGGCTTCCGCGCAGCTCGAACGAAAAGACATTCCCGTAGAAGCGGAGGGCCTCGTCGACATCGTCCACTTCGAGCGCGATATGATTGAGACCAATTAGCTTCGGTTTTGCATGTGCCATCGTGTTTTCCTTTCGGCCGAACTCGTGGGTGGTTGTGAAGAGATGGATAATCGCACCCATTTCAGACAAGATAACCAAACAACGACACGCCGTTGGCAGAGGTAGTGGAAAATTGGTCAACGGCTGGCTTTCTGCGGTCGCGCCGATGGAAACGCGACGGGACAGCGAGCGTTTGCGGCCAACTCGCCCTTTTCCAATCGTCGTGCGTCTAATTTGTTCCCCGCCTTATTCGTCCGCAATCCGCGCTGGCGAGCATGAAGAGCTGGCGTTCGTCATGAATACCTTGCTGATACAGTTGGACTATGATTGCCGCCGCTCGCTCGGCTTCTTCGCTATTATTCGCAATATCCATTTCGACCAGGATGGCATCAAGGGCCTGCTGACAGATGCCGAGATCGTTTGAATCCAGATAAATATCCTGCCTGCTGAGAACCGAACGGATCATCGCTTTTCCTCCAACCTACGCGACAAGCCTGATGGAGAAGCGAGATAGCTTCGCCTCCCACTTAGGTTCCAATATAATACCAAAGCTACTGCCAATCCATCGCCTTAATGAATGCCGGCGGCGCCGTGCTCGGTCATTACGTGGCAAGCAGCGTGCAGATGACGGGAATGCCGCAGCGCTGCATTCCTTCGTCGGTCTTCATCGGGTTCAATGCCGATAGCGTCGTTATCATTCCGGGATACGGCATGGCGGTGGCGCAGCAGCCGGTCGCCGAACTCACGCACAAGCGGCGTGCTGCGGGCAAGGACGTGCGCTTCGCCATCCATCCGGTTGCCGGTCGCCTGCCGGGGCAGATGAATGTGCTTCTAGCCGGAGCAAAAAACGTCCGACGACATCGTGCTCGAAATGGACGAGATCAACGAGGACTCCCATCCAACGGACGTCGTCACCGTCATCAGCTCCATCGGCATCGTCAATCAGGCGGCCCAGGACGATCCGAATTCACCGATCGAAGGCATGTCGGTTCTGTAAATCTTGAAAGCCAAGCAAGTGTTCGTCTCGAAGCGCGGCCGGGGTGCCGGATACTCAAATCGACATGGTTGGATTCGAACGCGATCGTATCGTGGACGCCCCGAACGATGCAGTGCTCCATCGTTCCGCAGGATTGATCGTGGAAGAAGAGGCGATCGCGCCTTTGGCATTTTGAGATGGCGCCTTCAGACTCCCCCTATCGAGGCAGCATTTCTTTCGTCAGCTCATTGAAAGAGGGTGTTCGACGTTTTGCCTGCATGAGTAGATCGAGTTCGATCGCCGACGGGCCAAACCGTGCGAACAGGTCTTCGGCGATGCCGTCGTTGAGGCCGTACTTCTTCTGAAACTCCGCCAGCGAGTAAGGAGCACCCCTTACCGGGCGGCGCCGCTCGAAAGCCCATTGCGTTTCCATCTCCGAATCTCCTTCTTGTTGTGATCAAACAAATTTATGCGGCGGCGGAAAGTTCCATCGGGGTCAAAATACAACCGCAGGGCATGCGGAATTGGAGTGAACCCCTGGGGCTGGACCACGGGAAACGGAAAAACTGATACGCTCTGTGGGCCTCAATCGGAGAAGGCTCATGAAATCCCGAGGTCCATATCGGCGGCACTCGACGCCGTTCAAATTGCAGCTTTGTCAGGATATTCGAAGCGGTGTCATCGGACGGCGAGATGCGCAACGTACTTACGGCGTCTCGGCCAACCTCATTCAGTTGTGGCTGACCCAGTTCGATCGCGGCGAACTCAGCGATGAGGAAGCCGAAGCGAGCGTCATCGCCGAGTATGAGGCGCAGATCGCAGCACTTGAACGCAAGGTTGGCCAACTCACGATGGAACTGGACCT
>NZ_FMAH01000089.1 GCF_900094545.1 Martinezella miluonensis | reverse complement strand
AGCTTGCCTGCTGTGGCGCGCTGATAATCGCTCCGACCTGGGGCGGAAAGCACGGCAAGCAGCCGGTAGCTACACCACCTACATGGACACGATCCCATGCAAACCCGGCCGCTCTTGCTAATCAAGGCTGAAGAGCAGTTTGAGCGCAACATACTCCAGGAGTACATGCGGGTGGGAAAGTCGGCTTAGTGGTATCTTCATGATGAATATACCTTTCAACTATCCCGCTGCTTTCGGAGGGGCCGCGACCTTTCGATACGTAGCGCTTTCGCAAGGGCCGACGTCTGGTTTCGCTCGATCTCCCAGCGCATTTTTTCGAATTTGGAAACGATTAGGTCGCCAGATATGGAGATTCGGGTTGGGTTGGTAGCGCGTATGATGCTGCCAAACTGGCGATCTGGCTCTTCAAGTAGCGCAGCTTCTGAACAGCTTCCCTTGTGGAGCTTGTCGATCAGAAACTCGGCCGCTCTATGCGGAGTGGCAGGCTCCGACACCGACTTAGGAAAAACTGTGCTGTTAAGGATATGTTCCAGCATCTGCAGATCTAGGATCGTTAGATCATGTCTCGAAGTTTGGGAATACATTGATTCCTCCTACCCAACGGGCAGCGCTATTTCGCGAAGGCCGCGTCGGCTCGTTTTCCGGAGTTTATTGCGTCTTCGCATTGCACACGGCACCACCTTCGTTTTCCCAGGAAGCCAATGCTGCGGGATTGGCGTTCAGCTTCCGGCGCCGTGATTTTGGGTAATGCGCGGGCAAGATTGTCGCTTCGTGAATCCTTCGAATGATCATCACCTCTTCGTGGCTATCAATCCCATTCGACGGATGCATGTCGCTAGTTGCATAATCAGCCCGCTTTAGTACGCGCCGGAGCCGGACCCGTGCTTCATGTTGGGAGGAAGTCTTGTCGGGATGGATTGCTGTCACCACAGAATCCCCCGGAAAACGAGGGACAATATAAGGCTAAAGCTGAGAACCAGCATCGCCTGCATTGCGATGCCTTCATATAATCTAACGTGTTGCTTGAATACGGAAGACATGTCGTCCTCCTTTGGTTGGGGCAGAGGTATTGAACCTCACTCCGCAGCGCCCGCTTCATTTGCTGCTGATAACGGACGATGCGCTCTCATTGCGTCTTATCCAAGGCCCGAACGTTTCTAGTCATCCGCCTGACTTCATCATTTTGAAACGTAAAATTTGAGACTCGACGCTGCTTCCGGAATTTGTGGCGCGACGTTAGCCTGATGCGGACCGTCCTGGCCCGGAGCATCCACGATGACAAAAAGGAGGAGGCTCGCGAACTCATAACTCGTCTCGACGAAACGGCCACCATATCCGGCATGCTCAACATATTGCGACTCTCTCGCCGAGACAAGATCAGATCATGGGTCTGGTGCTCGCAGGTCATCCTTGTAAGAACATCGCCGCTGATCTCAAGATCAGCCAACGTACCGTTGAAAATCATCGTGCATCGATCATGAGGAAAACCGGGGTAAGATCGCTCCCAGCATTGCCGCGGCTGTCGCAGCGACAGCGCGGGCAAGTATCATGCCGACACGGCCGTCAATAGCGCCAGCATGGTCCATGGCGCTGTTTGGGCCGGATGTATTTGGACCCCGTCCATGGACCTGTCGGAAGGATGCAAGTAGGCTATAATTCTCGCAAGACGTGAGGAGTACATCGCTTACCGTTAAGCCCGATAATTTGCGACACGCTCGATCGACCTCCGCTCAAATGGCACCGAGTCGAAGGCGAGCCGACTCCTCCAATTCTCCAACGAAGCTGAGTATGGATCGAAGAACCGTTGCTTCATTCGAAGCCGATGTTCCGTGATCCTTAACTGCAATAGAAAACTCTGCTCTGCCCGTGATGGCATCCACTAGGACACTGTACAAGAGCCAATTATCTCTTCGTTCTTCAACTTTGATTAGCTCGATACTTACCATCGTCTCTCTCCAATGATCGGAAGTTCCATCACGAGGATCTCCAGGTTTTCTCGCTTTTTGTTCGATCGGTCTGTGTTCGGCCTAGGCATAGGTAGCCCGATATTTAATGCTGATCCAGCTTGATAGCCGCCATGATCAGATCCCGCTCGAAAACATGTGCGCGAAGAGTGCGATTGAGATCAATCAACTTTTCTTCCGCCAATCGGCTAGATTCCCCACGTAACAGTCTTCCTCGGATATCGGCTTCTTGGTCAAGAATACGCTTATGGTCTTCGGCGACTCGTCGATGAGAGAGATCAAGGTTGTTTGATGTGTAGTCCATAAACAAGTATAGCACGCCGCATCAATGGCGTCTCTGTTCTTCATCTGATCTGGAACGGACCCTTCGGACTGGACCACGGCGGACATAAAACTGATACGCTTTGCAGGCTCTGAACGGAGAAGGCTCATGAAGTCACGAGGTCCATGCAGGCGGATCGTTTCCTACGACACGACTATACCGCGCTCCAATAGAATTTCCTCGACCGGCCGCAGGCTCAAGGGGAAGCGGAAATAGACACCGCATGGGCAATGATCTGCGGCGGAAACCGACGGTTCTTCTAACTGACGATGTGTTCGCTCATCTTCATCGCATTATCCACCAACCGTTGAGCGCGCAATGTGACATCGCCCCATTGGGACCTTATAATCCGTACGCAACCTCGGAGAAGTTACCGGTTTCTCCGAAGAACGCTCCGCACGACTATCATCACTCTTTGGACGCATGGCCAAATCGCCCACAAGAAGCAAATCGACATCGGACTTCTTGCTCATATTCGCTGCTTGGGTGAGAGCACATAACGCTCACTCGGGAATATCAGCAGTAGATCTTAAAGGCTGCTCAGGTCGTCCAACATATCTGCGAAACCTAAGGCTTGATTGCTGTGTTTTCTCACGTCGTTTTGGGTAGCTTGGCTATCGGAAAGCGATAGCCGCCTGGCTGCGGTGGCGCGCTCGTCTATTTTGTGGTGGTGCATGCGTAAGCTTGTAGGTCTTTGCTGCAGCGCCGCCGTCGTCCTGCCATCTCGACAGTGAACCATCGTCCGTAGCCTGAGGAAGCGGGCCGGGAGCTGATTGTGATGCGAGATACATTTTAAGTGCAGATTTCAGCGCGGTCTCGTCAATGATACCTGTATGGAAATACTGAATGAGGAAATTGGTCGCATCGATTTCCTTCTCGTCAATGGCGTATATCTCGCCCCCACGAAAACCAGCCTTTCGCAGTATACGATCCAGCATTCTCAAATTGGCGACATCGAAAAATTGGTTGGTGGTGGAAGACATCACGTCCTCCTTCGTTGGGGCCAAGGTCTGTCGGCCTGAGTGGCTTTTGCCCATTTCGCATAGTTATATGATACAATGCGCTCTCCGCCACGCCATAGCAAACTCATTCGGCAGCGGCATTGATAACCTCGTCGAGCAACCCATCTTAGAATGGGGCGAGGAGGAGCATTATGGAGTTCAACGGCGAAGCAGCCCTGATGAAGCCTTCAGCGTTGGCGGCTTCCAAACGACGGTTACTTATCGACTATCTCAGGGCGTTGATTGCAAACCTTGCGTACGCATTAGCGGTTGAGGGATTGACGGACCTTGTTCCCTCGCTGCTGGACATGAATAAAGTCCTTGGGGAGTTGACGGATGAGATTTCCCGGGCCGACGCAATCTATTCAGACGAAATTATCGCGAGAACGGTTTGCCTAATCAGGACATCGCAAGTTTTGCTCGATGACGAAGGCGTCACGCAAACGATCCATTGACGGTGCAGCAGCACGGCGTGACGAGTAGCCGCCATCGTGTTTGGCATTCTCCCTGGATTTTCATTTTTGTCCGTCGCTTGCCGTCGATAATCGTCGCTGAGTGCGAGTTTGGACGTTCCGACACTGGGCCGGACGTCGCTTTGGCGGGAGGAAAAACATGTCAATTGAAACAGGCGACGAAATCTCCAAACAGGCGATCGACCAAGGGGCGAACAGGTACTTGGGCAAGCCCTTCGAACTCCTGAGCGATCGGGAGCGAGCAGTTTTCCGGCGCCTCATCTCGCGCCGCGCAATAACACGGGATGCAAACCAATCATTCGATGAGAGGCTCACCTCGGCTCAGCGCCTAGCCGACAAAGTCGCAGAATTCGGCGGCTCGTGGACATTCATCACCAGTTTCGCCGTGGTTCTCGCGATATGGGTAGCAGCGAATTTACTGGCCGCGTCGCGCGCCTTCGATCCCTATCCGTTCATCTTCCTGAACCTCATTCTTTCCATGCTCGCGGCCGTACAGGCTCCTGTTATCATGATGAGTCAGAACAGGCACGCCGCCAAAGACCGGGTGGATGCAGCTCACGATTACGAGGTAAATTTGAAGGCCGAGATCGAAATCATGGCGCTTCACGACAAATTGGATGAATTGCGAAATACAGATCTGAAAGCGCTCGTCGCTCGGCAACAAGAGCAAATCGATCTGCTGTCAACATTAGTGATTGCTGCGACCAAATAGGCAAGAGCCATTGCGCAGTGTCATAGCCTCGCCCTGGCCAAAGCCAGACGATACGGGCGTTTGCCTGCAGGGAGCGGGTGACAAAGTTCCGCGTAAGGGGTTAGCCGATCGCGTCAGGCCTGAAGTTCCAGGGCATAAGGGCCTCGAGCTCTGATACTGGCCAGCCTTGAGCGATGCGGGTCAATGTCTGGGAGAGCCAGTCGAGCGGATCGACGTTGTTCATTTTTGCCGTTTGGAGAAGCGTGGCCAGCGTCGCCCAAGTTCGTCCACCGCCCTCGCTGCCAGCAAATAGACTGTTTTTCCTCGTGATCGTTTGGGGCCTGATCGCGCGCTCGACGATATTGGAGTCAATTTCGATCCGGCCATCCGTCAGAAAACGCTCCAGTGCTTCGCGCCGGGTGAGCGCGTAGCGGATTGCTTCGGCGATCTTGGACTTGCCAGAGACCTTGCCCAGTTCCTTTTCCCAAAGATCAAAGAGGCCGGAGACGATGGTTGCAGATTTTTCCTGACGCAGCATGGAACGGCTGTCGGCATCTCGACCGCGGACATCATCCTCGATGCGCCACAGCTCGGTCATCGCGATGATCGTGTCCGTTGCAGCCTTCGAGACTCCACTGATGTGGAGGTCGTAAAATTTGCGGCGTAGGTGCGCCCAGCACCCTGAGAGTTGGATCGTTTCATTGCTGCCGGCTTTGGCACGCGTCTTGGCGAGATTGGTATAGGCCGAGTAGCCGTCTACCTGCAGAATACCGCTGTATCCGGCGAGATGACGCGCCACGCAATCAGCGCCCCTGCTGTCCTCAAAGCGATAGGCCACCATCGGCGGGCTGGTTCCGCCATAGGGGCGATCGTCGCGAGCATAAGCCCAAAGCCAGGCCTTCGTTGTTTTCCCCGAACCGGGTGCAAGGGTAGGCAATGTCGTCTCGTCGGCGAAGACCCTGTCGCCCTCCTTGACGCGTTCAAGGATGTAATCGGCGCATATCTGCAGCTCGAAGCCCAGATGCCCCATCCACTGGGCCATCAACGATCGGCTGATCTCGACACCGTCGCGTAGATAAATGGTTCTGTCGCAAACGGAATGGCAAGGTATCTCCGGCATTAAGCCCTCTGGTTTTCAGGGGAGTTTGTGATGTTCAGCGGCCGCCACTTCGATCGATCGGTGATCCTGCTGTGCGTACGTTGGTATCTGGCTTATAATTTGAGTCTGCGGGACCTGGAAGAGATGATGGCCGAACGTGGCCTGAGTGTCGATCACTCCACCATCCATCGATGGGTCGTCCACTTCTCCCCTCAGTTGCTCGAGCGCTTTAACCGTCGTAAGCGGTGCGTTACTGGCAAGTGGCATATGGACGAGACATACATCAAGGTCCGCGGCGAATGGATGTATCTCTACCGCGCCATCGACAGCCTCGGCGACACGGTCGAGTTTCTCTTCAGCGAAAGCCGTGACCTGCCGGCGGCCAAGCGCTTCCTTCGCAGGGTGTTGGATCGTCATGGCCGGCCGGATTGCATCGTCATCGACGGCAGCCAGACCAATCACCAGGCGGTCATTTCCAGCGATGCCGAAGACCGCCTGCGCGACCGATCGCGGCGTTCACTGAACTCGATCCGCATCCGCAGGAGCAAATATCTCAACAACCGGATCGAGCAGGACCATCGGCGCATCAAGCGCCGCATCCGGTCCATGCTCGGCTTCAAATCGACGGCAAGCGCTGAAGTCATTCTCTCCGGTATCGAGATGGTCCACATGA
>NZ_FMAH01000071.1 GCF_900094545.1 Martinezella miluonensis | reverse complement strand
CAGCGGGTTCTTCTCCCCGAACCCTGCACCCGTAGCCGAGCTGACCTCCAGCTCCATCAGCCGTTCGGCCGCAAAGCCGATCATCTCACGCAACAAATCTGCGTCCGCACTCTTCTCAACAAGCGAACGCACGTTCATCATGTCATCGGTCATCAGTGATCTTTCCGTCAGGTTGTGTCTTGAACAACCCGACCCTAGCGGAAAACACTGATGGCCGCCCGCAAAGCCGATCACCCGCTACAGCGCTATGAAAAGCGCGCGGGCGCTCGGCTTTGCTATCTTCCGTCACCTACACCACGTGCCGGGACACAATCCTGGCCATCCAAGTCAGCACCGCAATAATCGTCATTTTCATACGTCCCCCGCCCCCAATTGGGGCCGCGCATTTAACTCTCTTACCCCCGCCCCAGAGGGAAAGAAAGCGCAGCCCGCGCTCTGCTGGCGCAACGCGAGCGGAGCCAGTTGAAGGCCTGAATTGCCTATGTGGCCGTTCGCTTCAATATCCGGAAATGCGAAAGACGCGTTCGTGCGTGAGACCGCTGCAGTTGTCACCGGCGCTGCAGAGCAGCCCCACACGGCGACCAGTATTGTGCTGATACTCGGCGCCCTTGCCTTCGCAATTTGCTGCGTCGCAATCGATGCCGCTTAGGCCTACATAGCCAACGAGCCCGCAACGGTGTAATGGTCTCCTCATGGCCCTTGATCCTATCAAAGCTCTTGCAGACTACGCTGACGTGGATTGCACCGTGCAGTTTTGGGTTGCCGACGCTCCCGCAGTTGAATTCAAATCTCTAAGGGCCGCGGTCAGCTATGCCAAAGATCATGGTGGACGATGGCAGGAGATCGAAATCACGGTGCATTTGGCTCGAGAGGACATCGTCTATGCAACCGAAAAGGTGCATCGGTTGATCGATGCATTGCAAATTCGGGGTGATCGGTAGTTGCGACCACGTCGGGAGTTTTCGTCCACGCAGCGCTGTGCAGGTGTTTCCGCACGGAAGTGCACGGTTACT
The DNA here is from genome assembly GCF_900094545.1 of Martinezella miluonensis. Classification (GTDB taxonomy): domain Bacteria; phylum Pseudomonadota; class Alphaproteobacteria; order Rhizobiales; family Rhizobiaceae; genus Rhizobium; species Rhizobium miluonense. Next base: position 19,480 of record NZ_FMAH01000071.1, on the reverse strand, counting down.
GCACGGATAAATATGCGTGCATCCGTGCAAACTTTAACGCGAATATGGAAATGCGTTTTGGTTGCATTTGCGCTGATTAAAAACATTGAATTTTGTCATCGACAAGTCCATATTTGAGCCATGACCAAAATCGAAGCCAAGAAAACAAGCATCACCGTTCGTGACACGCGGACAGGAAAATACGTGACCGTCAAGGGTGCTGGGTCCTTGGCTGGCAGCACGCTGACCATGAAGCGAAATGTTGATCTAACAAAGCCAATCGCCAAGCAGGCGTTGCGCGAAAAGCGCAAGTAGACTTTTCTCTTGGCTGGTGTTCTTCTGGATACGCATGCGCTCTACTGGCTTGTCAGTGGCGAGATCGCCCTGACAGATGAGGCGCTCGTGGCGATCGGTACAGCGCAAGATGAGGGTACTTTATTTGTCTCTCCCATCACAGTGTGGGAATTGGCGCTCGCAGTAAAAAAGCCGAAAAACGCCCCTCAATTAGGTGACAGGACGGTTAAGGAGTGGTTTAGGGTTGCTATTAAGGAACTATCAGCAAAGATAGTTCCTATTGGCCCCCAGATTGCGCTTGAGGCAGCCAATATGATTGCAACAACCGACCACAAAGACCCGGGTGATTGCTATATCATCTCGACCGCAAAAATGAAAAAAGTCCCGGTTGTGACGCGGGACTTGATGATTCGTGGAATATCAGAAACAGGATATATTGACGTCGTCGTGTGCTAAGCCGCACGAATGAACTTCGCCACCTCTCGTCGCACAGGGTCGCGCTCCTCGACTTCGACAAGGACGCCCTCCTTCAATAACGCCCGCAACACCGTCCCTGCCCGTTTGCGCTGCACCTCGTCCTCGGCGTCAAGGCCCATGGCGTAGGCGACCGCGACCCCGGCCCAATTCTTGGCGCGTGTAGATGGCTTGAAATCGCTGTTGGTGACTGCGACGCGTATAGCCTCTCTCTGGTCGGCTGTGACGTCCTGAGCGATTTCTTCGGAGCTCGGCCACTTCCATTCCGTCACCACAGGCGCGAAGTCCTGCGGCTTCGTCAGCCCGCGCGCATTCCCCAGCGGAACGCCGACAAGACGACGCCAGTCAAGCTTGCTCGATAGCGGCGTCAGGTTGGATTTGCCATAGGTCACCGAGAAATAGCCGAATCGCTCCTCAGATGACACTCCGGCTTGCTCTGCCTGCTCTTGCGACATTCGGTTCAAAACGCGCACGGAGCGCGCCGCGCCGATCAGGGACACCGCGCCTCGAGCGTCTTCGACGGTCGCCTCGCGATCCGCCACCTTACGCAGATGGTGCACGATATCGATCGCGCTGTTCGTATGGTCGGCGATCTGCGCCCAAAGCTTCGCCACCTTGTCGATGGCGCCGTTGTCGTTTTCGTTCACGCCGTGCGTTGAGACGAACGGATCCACAATCATGACGTCAATGCCGTTGCGCTCGATCTGCTCAATGACGGCCTCAATGATCGGTTCCTGGTATTTGATGCCTGTTTTTTTGTCCTCAACGGCAACGACGAGTTCCTGTTCGTGTGCTGCCTAGGCAAGCCACCGGCGCTGTGCACTGCCAGATGCGCAAGACAACACACCGATCCGGAGATTTAACGACTACATAAAAGGCATGATTGCTCTCAACGATTTGAAACATTCAACGATAGATCACCGGGGGATTTTTTTAGTTTTCGTCGCTCCGACGCTGTACCCGGCCGGGGCGCTAGATCGGATCATCGCTATCTGAAATCGTGATGAAGTGATCTTCGTTCCTCTTCACCAGAAAAATCCGTACGCCAGGAGGATTATCCGCCACAAAGGCTTGCCTCAGAGCTTTCACGACCTCCAGTTCATTATATGGATTTAGCGATGCGATCGCCCTGCCGACAGACGTCAACGGATGTATCTCGAACGCAAGATTGTCTCCGTCGTTGGACAGGAGAGCGTTGGGCGACCCCACCTTAATTTTCGGCGGTGGCGTTTCCATGATCCCAACGCCATACCTTTCCCAGCAGGCGACCCAGCATTTCTCGCCACCTTCAAGCGTCGACCTGAACAAGACTTGGAGGAGCCCCAGATCGTTCGGTCTCAAGAGATCGGCCTCCTCCAAGGTCATTGCATCCGCCCGCGACAGGGGCGCGAGAGCTGATGGGATAAATCCAGCAATCCGGAATTTGCAGATATCAGTAAACAGGGGGACAGCCGGACTGCCTTCCAGCTCATCAATCAGGCGAAGCATCTTCGCAGAAAATGTTCCGGGCTTCATAATTTCCGAGGCTAATACTTTACCCCATTTCTCCCTGGCAAGTTCATCGCTGGCGCGTTCAGCGAACTGCTCATAGTGAGAAAGAAAATGAGTACTCAGCTCGGAAGGCCCCTCTGCTTCGATGCGATCATCGGCCGTCGAGCTCGCAATTTCTTCCACGGCGTAAGCCATGGTGGCTTCCAAATTTTCGCCTTGCTTACCAGCCTTATGGACCGCTCTGAGCAGCCGTGCGGCCGCTTCGGGATCATCCTTTATTTGATCACCTACAGCCTTGGTTGCAGCCTCTATTAGGGCGACCATCGATTGGGTGCTTGCGGACTTTATCGCAACCGTGCGCTCATTATTGACCGCCTTCGATTTGAGCCACGACGCTCCTAAGCTGTCAGCGGCTGACAGAAACCTGCTTTTGATGGATGCTTGAACGCCCTCCCAGCTCCAAGAAGCAGCTATGCCTACCTTGTCCTCATCCTTGCCTGTCATCATTCTGCGCCCATTGGGATAAAGGTATCTATCAGTAGCGCAACTATGGGCCGTATAGAAGATCAAACAATCGCCATTTCGATGCTCGCGCTGGCGTCTTGCCATTCGGTAAGGAGGCTGATCGCGGTCGCGGCCATTTCGAGATGCAGGGCGAGATAGTACTTCAGGATCTCGGTTGCCGACTCCAGCCTATGGCCTGTGATGGTGCAAATCTGCGGGCTGGTGCAACCGGCGAGTGCCAGTCAGGTGACGCCTGAATCGCCGGTGGTGAATGTTCGCTTCGATGTCACGAATTCGCTTGCGGCACGAACCCAGCATTGCGGGCGTAACCTACTCCTTCTACCCGGCCACTTCGCTGGAACATCCCTCGCCCGCTTGAGTTTTCCTTCACCTGCAAGAAGGAGGAACCCGATGTCCGACGAATTGACCACAGGATTCACCGGAAAGCCAATGGAGCCACCAACAGGCGCGCACAAAGTCGCCAAGGATGCGAAGCACGCTGTCGTGCGTGAAAGGACCGCAGTTGTCGCGGGTGCGGCTGAGCATCGACACAGGGCAACCGGAACCGTGCTGACCGGCGGCACCCTGACCTTCGCGATTGGATACGGGCTGGGACGCGATTCCGCCGGTGTCGATCGCAATTATGATTGGACAACAACCTGAGGTCGGTTCTAGATGGCGTACAGTTCTGGACAGGGGGATCGCGAACGCCATGACTGCCATTCCAAATCAGGTCTTAGCTAGTTCGTCCAACGTCTTCGTTGACACACGAGCCGCTCTCCAGGCACTCGACCCGACGACCGTCACGAACGCATATTTGACGGAAGTTGGCCGCGAGGGGCAATGGATCGTCAGATCTGGCACCGCGCCGGTTTCCGATCCCGCCCAAGGCGTTTACGTGATCAGCTCGACGGCCGGATATTACTGGCAGCGCATTTTCGACGGTCTCGCGGTCAACAGCGGATGGTTCGGTGGAGATTGGCAGGCGGCTATCGACTTCGCTGGCGCTGCCAGCATCCCGACAGTCAACGCCAGCGGAACGATCACGCTGACCGCCGGTACAGGCTCACTGAAGATGAGGCCGGGCGTCACGGTATACAATTTTGCGGGGACCGCGACCGTCATGCAGGCGAATGGTGCGAACATCAACCATATCGTCGACTTCACGGCCTATGCGGCGAACGGCGCTCGCCTGATCGGTATTGTGGTCGACGGCAATTGGGCGAACAACACTAAAACGATCGGCAACAGCAATTCGCTGGCGCTGATCTATGATCAAAACGACATTACGATCCAAAACTGCACGCTGCGAAATGGGACCGGAAACGGCGTCATCATTCGCGCCGGGTTGCGCTATAACATCGACAACAACGTTATCGACAGCGTCTTTATCCAAGGAATCACCGCTGTCTCCAACAATCCGAATTTCCAGGTTCGCGGCGTCATAAGCCGCAACAAGATATCGAACCATGGTCAGATCGCCATCGTCGTCGGGTATTCTACATTCGTGAAGGTCCGCGACAATATCGTGCAGTCCAGTCTGGTAAGGACAGGCCTCAACGTTACGAAGGCCGCGGGAAGCAATGTCGTCACATCCAATTCCGGGCCGTTTTTCACTCCGGATATGGCCGGCCGGTTCATCGTCATCGGCGGCGGCACTGAGTATTTGATCACCGCTGTGACGAGTACCACGACACTGACCGTCAACTTGACGACTGGTTCCTTTTCGATCCAACCGGCTGCGATCGGCCAGGGCGACAACATATCCCTGCAGGGCTGCAACTATTGCGATGTCGAGGACAACTACTCCTTTAGCGGCGCGACACTCGGGATATCGGTATTTTGCGACGCGACGTACGGAGGTTACGGCGTGCGCGTGTCGCGCAACACATGCGTCAACAATGGATCTGCAGGCCTTTCCATACAAGTTGCCAGCGGCTCGAATTCGCAACTTGATACAATCTTTTCCGATAACCTGGTTGTCGATCCGGGTCAGTCGAACACGGCTGGTGCGGCTGTGGCGAATGTAGGCCTGTACGTTCAGGGCGCAGCGCTGATTGATGGCATCGTGGCCGACAGCAATCGCTTCCGCTCTTTCACGGGATTTATGGCGTACGGCATTTCCTATGGGGCCGGCGCCACCAACAAAGTCACGGGCAACAACCTCTACCGAGGATACACGACCGCCCCGGTCAACAATCCTTAATGCAAAAATATGGTTTGGCGCCAGGCGCCCGGCCAAAGAAAAGCCGCCGGCTGGTGAGACCGGCGGCGCACTTGTGGTGGCTTTGGTAATTGGTGGCCTGCCGCGGGCATGCGGTGTCGCGACAGGCCGGGCGCCCAGGACAAGGCGCCAAGTTGAGCCGGCGACCGCCGCTGTGACAACGGCCGCCGGCCGCCGTGACGGTTCACGCGCCACGGACTCCCCGCGGGGATCCAGAAACTAATGTATATGCTTGAGAGACCGACCACAGACCCACTGGCGGCCTGGTATCGTGGTCAAAGGGATAACAGTATAAATCTCGGCACCCATGATGGTGCGATGGCGGTCGATAACGACAGTGCGCTCTCCGCGATACTCTACGAAACTATCTAATTTGAAGGTCCATTTGGCGGTGTAGACGCGGCGTCGTCTGGCGATCAAACCGCGCGGGAGTAAGGTTCTTTCGGTATGCATGTGCGCTTGCATTCGATGCTCCTTGTTGTCACTTTGGTGTCTATGTGATACCTTTAGCTCAAGGTGAGGCGTCAGTCAACACCTTTGGATATATTTGATACTAAAGGATCAATTATGGTTTCCGGCAGGCAAATTTCGGCCGCCCGCGCGCTCGTCGGCATGTCACAAGCGACCCTCGCTCTTGCGGCAAATATCTCCGTCCCGACGTTGAAGCGTATGGAAGCCAGTGATGGTGCGGCGACTGGCATGCGGAATAATGTTGCCGCCGTTCAGACCGCCCTCGAAACGGCAGGCGTCAAATTCCTAGAGGCCGGTGGCGTCGCAAGCGGTCCAGGCGTCTCGCTGCGTAAGCCTAACGGCGCCGCAATTGACGTCGACGAAAACGAGGTTGTTCAATACCCCGAGAACCTTGAAAATGACGCGCCGCCCGGCGCGGGCGGCTGAAGAGGATAGGAATCGCGATGCCGAACGATCGGATGTCATTGAGTGAATGGAAGCATCAACAGTCTTTGATGACCGAAGAACAAAGGGCGATGAGCCGGACGCTTGTCGACGGCATGCGCGAGCTAAACGACCGAATATTGGAAGCCGGAGCACTAGGCCTTAAAATCGATGTGAACCCGGTACATACGTTTTGGCCTCGCGCTGGCGGGAAGGTCCAATTGATTGATCTGTCCATCTCCGTCAAAGCACCAACGAAAAGCATAACTGAGAAGACTGACACTTTGGCGCCTTGACCGCCCGGCTTTGGCCAAATACCTTCCAACTGCGGCCCACCAATCCGCACGCATAGCACCACATTGAGGAGACCATGATGAAGCGGTCGGCATTCTTGCCGGCGGGCGATGGTTGTTCTTTTGATGGAGGTGCGCCCTTGGGGCAAACTATGCCACTCGATTCCATTTACACGGCCGGCGAAATGGCGGCGCGACGGCGCCTGACCAATCGAGACGTGATCAAACTGGGTAGAGGCTGGATGGTGCGAACATGACAGACCCGCTCTCGAAGCTGCCTATGTTCGCGACCGACCGGGAAATTGCCATTGCCATAGTAGGCAAAGAACGAGCCGCCATGTTCGTGAAGGCTGTCATCCCGCAGTTCGAGCGCAAGGGCTTCCCGAAGATTGACCCGCTCCATGATGGCCGCCCAGTCCCTTTGGTCAGGAAATTCTATGATGGATACTTCGGAATAACAGCCGGCTTCAACGTTGCCGTTCCTGATGGCGAGGAGAACTTGGGCGCGTGGAAACCGAAGCGCGAGAGCCGCAATAAGCGTAAACCCCAGCTAGGTCTCGATGGTCGGAGCCAGAAAGCCCTGCTCTACATGGTCGCTCATCCTGACGCTCGAACACACGGTGCTATTCCAGACGCGGGCATGACCACAATGAACCGCCTGGCCGAAAAGGGCGCCGTCGTTGCCGGGAAGAAAGATCGCGACGGCGATACAGAGTGGAAGGTCACGGACATCGGTGTCGAGGAAGCAAAGCGCATCGGTTTTTGGCACCACGGGAAGTCGCTGTGAGGTTTTGGGGACAATATGGACGAGATTAAGCGATCCTATAGTCGCGAGGAACTGTACGAGCTCGTGTGGTCGATGCCTATGCAAAAGCTAGCGACTAGGTTCGGAATTTCCGATCGCGGGCTAGCAAAGACCTGCGCTAAGCACCTTGTCCCCGTTCCGCCGCGTGGTTATTGGGCGAAGCTTGAGGCCGGCCACAATGTGAAGAAAACAAAGCTCCGTGGCACCGTAAGCAGGGATCTTCATTCGGTTTACATCGGGCAATCTCAGAGCCAGCTCAGCGAACGTTCGAGGCAAGCGGTCGCAGCCGCTAAATTACAAAGAGCCGCGGAAGCCCGAACCCGGAAGGATCTGCCGCCGGCAGAAACCAGCAAGCAATCACCGACAATCGAAACTCCCGGTCCAATACCGCACAGGTTTATCGCCGCTTTGGTCGCGCAATTGTTGGACGCCGAGCCGAATAAGGAGGGCATTATTCATGCCCCAGGAGTAGCCGTACACGAGCACAGCCGCGATCGGGCGATCGTAGTCTTGCACAATCTAGCATTGGCATGTGAGAGTCGAAATGTTCGTTTAGAGTCGAACGAAAAAACGCTCGTTTTCATATCGGACGAAAGCTCCACAGCAATCTCATTGACGGAGGAGAGGCGCCGGCCAAAACATCAACCAACGCCCGAGGAATTTGAAGAGTACCGAAGATTAAAAGCGAAGCGCGACAAAGAGCGCGCAAGGGATACATGGACCTTCGGACGCATTGAGCCATGGCCCGAATTCGACATTGTATACACGGGGAAATTGACGCTTGCGTACGCCAACGGCTGGGGCCGCGGTATGCGACAGTCTTGGTCTGATGGGAAAACAAAGCCCCTAGAGACGATCGTGGGTAGGTTCGTTGATGGCATCAAGCTTGTCCTCGTGGCGGCGGCGGAGGAACTGCGGATCGCCACTGAAAAAAGGCAGCGGCGCGAAGCGCTTGCCGACAGGCGTGGTTTGGCTGAAAAGCGGGAAAATCGCGAAGACGAGCGATTGTCGTTTTTGCTCTCGATAGCAAGATCAAGACGTGAGGCGGAAGACCTGCGGACCACTATCGCCCTTATTCCCAAAATGGACTCGTTGCCCGCTGAGTATCAGCGCATGATCGAGTGGGCACAGCGCCGGCTCGCTGAATTGGAAGTGAAGTCCTCCGTGGAGGCGATCCAAGCGCATCTGGTAGAACACAACCTCTATCCAGATCCAGATGAGCTTTTTGACCCGGAAGGCGATCCGCCGCCGAAGGCAAATTATTGGGATGATTGACGACCAGCGAGCAGCAAGGACAACGGCAGCAACATGACCAAATCGGGCAGCGCCTATCGAACCGTGCCCCGGCTCGGTCTCAATCGCGCCGAGCTTGCGCTCTCAATCGGAGTTAGCACCGGCACTGTCGACACAATGGTTGAGGAAGGCACGTTGCCGCCGCCCCGAAAATGGCGCTCGAGAAAAATCTGGATCTTTAGCGAGGTTGAGGCCGCAATGCTTAGGTGGCCAGTCGACGGAGAAACGGTCGCGGATGGTCCTCATCAGGACTGGGATTTCGATCGGGATCCAGAGAAGGTCAGGAATGCGGCTGCATCCAAAGCCCGGAAGTATTCCTCGCCGGACAGAGAGCCTGAAACAGGCGCCGGTGGATATCCCATAATCTCTGATCCATCTAGTCCCATCAAGCAATTTTACGATCAGCTCGGTTTTGATCCTTGGACAATGAATGAGGCCGATATGCAACGGCTCCAGAGAGAAGCCGATGCCAGATGGATAGCCGAGATTCCTGGCAAGCCGCTGACCAAGCGTGAGCTGAACGCCTTGGCAAACTTCGCAGTTCACGGTCCGAATGTGAAAGTCACTTCGAAAGAGACCCATTGCGGCCCTGACACGGAAGAACGCTTGAAGGCGCGAGGTTTCCTGGAAACATTTCCGAGCGAGAAGTTTCCAGATCAAGTCGGCTATTACGTGCTGACCGAGGCGGGCTATAGGGAATGGGAATCGCGGCGGTGAACCAAAAGCGGGTAGCGATGCGTGAGACAGCAGTCTGTACCTCGCCAGGCGAAGCAAATCGGCGTATGAGACGAGCGATAAGCAACTGTAAATTCGAGGATTTCCCGTGACGCACAGAAAATGGAGCAAGGCGGTCACGATCGCCCTTGTTAGCCCGGACGAATGGGTGGTCATCGACACGACCCAAGCCGCCTCCTGGGCAATGATCGAGGACTGGCCACTTGAGGAAGCCCCCCTGCTGGACCGTGCCTTGGCAGTCTGCGCCGATGTGATCAGCGGCAAGCGAACTCCAGAGGATGCTCGTCTGGCGTTCATCGATGCGGTCAAAGAAGCTAGGATACCTGTGAAGGAGGACTGAGGCAGCATTTCCCCTGCCGCGGATGCCTCATTGATGCGGTATTTTCCGGAGCCGCCTCGCCGATACCGTCTCACCCGCCTCTGCACGAGCAATCAAGTCCGCGCGCTGTTCCGGCGCCAACTTGATGAGGGCATCCATCTCGACGCCCTTGTCGAGAGAAGTGTTGGCAATGCGGTGAATGTCGGCGCCGAGCTCGCGAGCGCGGACGATTTTCTGCGCTATCTGCGTTTTGCTTTCTCCGGTTGTCTCGGCGGTTTCGCGGGCAAAATCACCGGTCTTAGGCCTGCCGGCAAGATCGCTGATGCGGCTGCCGTCTTGTATTTCATAGCCAATTTCTTACTTGCTGTATTCTCACTGTGGCAGAGGAATTATGGAAGAGAAGATTTCTGACGGACTGGTTGACGTGTTTGCAGATGGTGCCGACATCGTTATCGGATTGGCCGAAGGTATTCCAGGTGTTGGCGTCGCGGTGAAAGCGGCAAAGCTATATGGGACGATCAGAGATCGCATTTTTATGCGCCAAGTCGAAGGCTTTCTGCGGGAGCTGGACAAGACATCCAAGGCGGAGCGAAACGCCTTTCTTCAGGATCTTGACGACGGTGGGAAAGCCGAGCGTTTTGGGGACACCGTAACCTTGATGCTAGCCCAGTTGGATAACCTCGAAAAATCGACAATCATTGGCCGGCTTTATTCAGCAGCAATTCGAGGTGACGTCGAGCTGCAGGTCGCGGAACGTGTCTCTGGCATGGTATCGCGGGTTTTCATTTCTGATTTGCCTATTTTGTCGCAGTACCGAGAGGCCGCGTTTATCGAGGATGACACCGTAGTGGCTGGCTTGGCTGCTATTGGATTGCTGCGATCCTCACAGCCGCAACAGAGCGCATTCGCTGTTGGCAATAGTCATGGCGCTTACTACCAATTGAGCGATTTCGGTGCAATTTTGATCAGATATGGTCTTGAGTGAACTATCAGGCGCTTCCACCATTCGCATTTTGCGTTTGATGATCAATCACTCCTTTGAGGAGTCCCGCCAGGCCCGCTCGAATGGTAAGCGCCAGGCGTGCGGGGCAATGAGCTGGTGGATCGACTTCGGGCCCCAGCCACCCTGATCATAAAGTCGCACAGGCGGCGGGTTTTCCAGCAGTGGCTGGGAGACTTCCCATAGTCGCTCGATGCCTTCGGCTGTTGTGAACAGCGTATGGTCACCACGCATGGCGTCGAGGATCAGGCGCTCATACGCCTCCAGGACCTCGCCGATCAGGCCGGTTTCGCTCATAGCAAATTGCAACGAGAGCTTGTCGAGACGGAATCCTGGGCCAGGGCGCTTGCCATAGAAGGAAAGCGATACCTTGGAGGCGTCGGCAAGGTCAAACGTGAGGTGGTCCGGCCCCTGCGCGCCCACGCCAGAGCCTGCCGGGAACATCGATTTCGGCGGCTCGCGGAAGGCGATCGAGATAATGCGTTGCCCCTCGGCAAGGCGCTTGCCTGTGCGCAGAAAGAAGGGCACGCCTGCCCAGCGCCAGTTATCGATGGCGCATTTGAGGGCAATGAACGTGTCCGTGTCGCTCTCCGGATCAACTCCGGGCTCTTTTCGGTAGCCGATATACTGGCCGCGTACTACATCACGCGGCTCGATCGGCAACATGGAGCGGAACACCTTGTTCTTTTCCTCTGAGATTGGCACCGGTTCGAGGGCTGTGGGCGGCTCCATCGCCATGAAGGCGAGGATCTGAAAAAGGTGGGTTACCACCATGTCGCGATAGGCGCCTGTCGTCTCGTAAAAGGCTGCGCGGGTTGAAAGACCTAACGTCTCCGGCACGTCGATCTGCACATGGTCGATGAAATTGCGGTTCCAGATGGGTTCGAAAAGACCGTTGGCAAAGCGGAAAGCTAGAATGTTCTGTGCTGGTTCCTTGCCAAGGAAATGGTCGATGCGAAAAATCTGTTTCTCATCAAACACCTCGTGAAGTTTTCTGTTCAGCTCCACAGCGCTGGCAAGGTCCGTGCCGAACGGTTTTTCCATGATGATGCGACAACGTTCCACGAGCCCCGCCTCAGCAAGGAGCTGTACGGCTGGAAGCGCGGCCTTTGGCGGAACGGATAGATAATGCACACGCCTTGTCTCTGGTCCCAGCGCCTCCTCGGCCCTGTTAACGGCTTCCTTCAGCACACTCGCGCCGGCAGAAAGGGAGACGTAGTCCAACGATGCAGAGAAAGCCTCCCATTCGGCCTGCGTGAACTTGCGTGTCAGGAAATTGTCTAACGACTCGCGGGCGATGGTGCGGAAACCGTCGACATCGATATCATCAAGCGAGACGCCTACGATGCGGCAGCCCGGAATAAAGCCGGCCTTGATCAGGTGGAACAGCCCAGGCAGCAGTTTGCGCCGGGAAAGATCGCCCGTCGCGCCGACGAGAATGACAACTTGAGGATAGCCGGGGCCAACCCGCGTGGAATTCTTGCGCAAAATATCTGTCCCGGATTCGTCGTCTGTGCCCTGCGTGTGGAAGGGAACTACGACACCGCCATTCCAGCAGTGCCGCGAAGCAGCCGCCCTCCTGCGTGACCCAGTCGCAATAAACCTTCAGCGCATATGAGCTCGAATACAGGCATGGATTATAAGGGCGGTCAAGGGACGGAAGCAGCCCGCGTCGCAGAGTAAACGTCGGCTCCGCAGAGGCACAATTTCTTGGGATGTAACGCTCGCCGGCTGCACTTTTACGGTGCAATCTTGATCCTGCTGGCTCGCACCCACCGAGCAAGACGACACCCTTGCGCCCGGATGGCGCGACAATCATGTTTGCAGGCGAGGTGCGCTGCACTAGCTGCGCATAGGTCAGGCTCGACGAGCATCAGCTGGTTGCTTGACTTCGCGTCGTCCACTGGCACCGCGGCCTGGAACTAGACGAGGCGATCGGTGCTCTAACGACATATCGTGGCAGCGGGCATGAGTGATATGTCGTTACCGGTGGAAGATCTAAAGGATCACCTGGAACTGCTGGTGATTCTGAATCTTCTTAGAAATCGTATATAAGCGATTGATATATTTTATAATTTAAGATTCAATCCGATACGATTCTGAATGCTACATGCGGCGTTAGTCCGTGGGGCGCTGAAGGAAGAACCTCAAAATTGAGATTCAATCCGATTGCAAATGGTTTTCCGCGTACATACATCCCCAACGGGTGTTTTTGAGGACCAGAGATGGATCGTGATGAAGTCGAAGTTGGGCAAGGCCAAATTTCCGATATCCTTGGAATCGGCAAAGCAGCCGAAAAATTAGCGCCTGCGGCGATTAAGGTTGCCGAGGCACTTCAAGGCGTCATCGCTATCGTTTCCGAACCAGCAACTCTGTATCTCTCACATCGAGCGGAGGGCGCCGCCAATCGTCACGAAGTTCTCGCCGATGCCAAAGCAGTTCTTAGCATCGACCAAATGCATGCGAGCGATCCTGCAATGGCGGCATCGATAAAGGCCCGACTTCTCGCCACTGAAACGCGACGCGAGACCAATATCGCGAATGGCAAAAGGAAGGCATTCGCGATTGCAGAGGGTATGCCCGCTGGTCAAGCATATCGAGACATAGATCCAGATTTTGTCCAAGAGTGGATCGAGGGCGTGAAGGACATCTCGTCCGAAGAGCTGCAAAACGTGTGGGCGGAATTGCTTGCAAAAGCGCCGTCCCTGCCGAATGGTCGGGTTTCCAAACCAGCTGTTGAACTGTTAAAGCAATTCGACGCAAACGTCGTGCGAATGTTTTCCGAGTTCTTACGATATGTAAGCTTGGTCGGTTGGCCGTCAACCTCGCTTACGCAACCTTTTTCTCCTTTTGGTGTCACAGTGGATGTGGAGCTCCTTTTGGATATGGGCCTCATAGAGCCGATCACTGTGGCGGGAATCAAGATTCCGTGGTTGGGATTTGTGCAGCAGACGCCAAGAAGTTCCAATTATGGCCTTCCTTTGCAGCCGACAATCAATGTCTTCAGGTTGAAGGCGCGCGCCCATGAAATTGCTAACGCAATTTCGGAGGATTTTCCAATTGATCATCCAAATTTGGAAGAGCTAAGGCGTTCTTACATAGTGAATATTGCAGGTGATAGACACTGGGACCTTTCTGTCGGCGCGAAGCAGAATGAATTTGGATATGTTATCTTTGGTGTCGGGAACAACGCGGATACGGCGGCAAATCTGGATGAGATTAATATCGTCATCCAAAGCGACCAATCGCTCTCCTCTCAGTCAAAGAACATTCTATCGCAGTTCGCCGAAAGCCGTCGTCTTAAGCTTGCCTCGCCTGTTTTCAAGGAACCAGTCACCTAATAAATGGCCCTCCGGCAAAGTGGCCCAATTTAAGCCGGGCGCGTTGAGGTGGCGTCAAGCGGTTACGGCCGGAACCGAAGGTTAAGGTCTGGCTACTTCAAACACCCTCGAGACATTCAAGCGGCTATCCCAGTTCGCGATGAACTGGCGCGCGATCTCGGCGTTTTCCATGAAAGTGACATTCTCGGCATTCCGCTTCTGAGCAGCCGCGGTGTAATTGTACGACCCGCCGCTGGTCAGCCGCTCGTCAATCACCATGATCTTATTGTGCGCAATCGCCGGCTCGGAATCGATCCAGACTGGAATGCCGGCGGCGTCGAGCAGTGTTGCGCCCGAATACTTCCGCTCATTGGTCTTGTCGAGGATAGCCAGAACCTCAATGCCCCTCTCGGCTGCCCGCTGGAGTGCATGGATGATCGGGAGCGATGTGAAGCCGTAAGCCTGGACGCGGATGGAAGATTGGGCCCTGTCGATCGCTTCGACTATCCGGCCCTCGCATTGCTCTGCTGGCGTGAAGCAGACAGAGATTTGAGCGGTAACGGGCTGACCGGCATAGACCGGGCTGGCAAACATCAGGGCGGCTAGCGTAGCAACGGCGATTCTCATGTGGTCTCCATAGCATTCTCAATGATGCTTGACTCTCCTCATTATGAGAACATAATAAGAACAAACAAGACCGGCGACGGTCGGAGTTTCCAACAATTTCACAAGGCGAACCGCCGTCAATCGGCGGAGCGGAGACGTGCGCCATGCAAACGGCCGGATACACAATCACACCCCGCGATGCGGAGGTAATTCGAGACCTGATCGCCTTCCTCGGAGAGGATGTCTTTGATCAGCGCCAGAAGAACGGCGTCATCACCAAATCGGACGCGTTTCAACGGCGGATCAGCAACGCCAGAAGCGTGCTGAAGGAGATTGGCGCTTACGATGGCTCGAACCTGGAGGAGAACCACCATGGGTGACGTGGTCTATCTGGAAAACGATGCGGACGAGTGCAGTGGCGAGCCGAAGCCGAAGGCGGCCGTCATGACCATCAGCGACGCCGATGCGATCGCACTCTATGAATTCGTCCAGCACGTAAGCATCCGCTGTTATGATGAGCGGTTTAAAGATCGTGGGCTGATTAAGTCTGCCACTTTGCGTCAGCATCTCGATCGGGTGCGCGAAGTCCTCGACGGCTTGCTGGATTACCCTCAAATCGAGCAGTTCTACTATTGGTCTCCTCCGAGCGACATGCTGGCAGACCAGGCAGAGCCCGAGCTGATCTCAGCCGTCGCCGATCGACCAGAAGTTCGCTTCTACTCGGTTGGCATTTACCTCGCTCCGGACAGCATCCCCGTGGGAATGCTGGAAATCGCGATTGACGACGAAACCGGCGAGGCCTGCGGCATAGTGAGCATGAGGGGCATGACGAGCGCCGCGACATGGACGAAGGTCGGCGCGAGCCTGGATGACACGATCGGCATCTTCGTCAACGCAATATCGTTCAACGAAGAGAGCCGCGCTGAGCCCAGCGCATGATAGATGCCCGAGAAAGCCCCAAGCCGAGTTGACGTGCTCTCAGCGCCCACGTTGCGCTACTACGCGAATGGCTCCTACTACGTAAAGATCGACTGTGCGCATTGTCGGGTGAAGCGTTTCTACGAGCCCGTGGATCTCCTGCAGCTATGCGGAAACATCTCTGTTCGGCAGATCGCGAAACAGTTCCGATGCGAGCTGTGCAACAGGAAAGACTATCTGACGGCCGACCTGATCAGCCCGCCATCGAAGGAGCTGATGGGGATGACCATTCGTCGGCTCGTTCAGATCGCGATCATTCGCAAGCCGGTATGGAAGGACATGAAACTGTAGGTGCTTTGAGATGCCGAACGATATTGCGCGGTAGCTTGACTCTCGCCGTCGCCGCGGGAATCTTACCCGCAAAGGTCGAAATTGGGAGACATTTGATTGTTGAACATGCGGTCGGCCGGTTTACGAGGATGTGATGGCTATTGCGTTTGCCCGCTCTACCGTTGTTGCCAGCTTCTTCCTCATAGGTATCTCAGCGATTGCAATAGGAAGTGAGCTTGCAAAGCCAAAACTTCTTGCCGCGAAAGAAGAAAAGCGTTGGGTAAGCGCCGTGGAGAGCCACCAAACGATGGACGGCGCAACTGTATTGCAGGTGCTCCAACATGCCGCGAAGCTACGACCTACGAAATTTAAATTCGAACTGAATGACGTTGGATACAATGGGGAAAGTGGCGAGCCGGTTGGCGTCGGCATCAGCTATTGGATTGGCGCAAAACGTTTAAAAGACGATTATTATGTAGATCTGTTCTACGACATCGAACCTGATGGCGCAAACTTAAAGGTTGTTGTTCCCCAAACCCAATTCACTCAGGATACGATTATCGAGGCCCTCGAAGGAGGCCGTGATAGTTTCCTGCTCTATATCGATAAAATGTATACGACCGAGTGCATCGCCCCCGAGACAAAGGCTAAGCTATGTTGATCGCCATCGGATACAGGCTGTTGGGTCGATGCGGCAGCGATGATGACGCGCATTCCATCTCCAGCTTATTGTCCCAATGAGCCCAAGCACTGCACGCGTTTATGACTTGCTTCTGGAGGCATCGCCGCTTGCATTCGCCCACGACGCAATCTGGTCGTGCACGAGCTTAATCATTTTGTCGGCAAAGCTCCGACAGCGCTGAATTTCTATCTGCTCGTCTGGATTAGGCGGATCCTGTTTGAACTTGCTCAATTCTGCCCAAAGGTCCGCCTGAAGTTCACTAGCAACCTGCCACTGTTCGTCCTCACCGCTGAGCCGTCTTGCCTTCATGGCAATGCCGTTGCGCTTCATCGGGCCAAAGTCGCGATCAACCAGGACTTAGGTCCATGTTCCGAAGCAGCGCTCATGACGTATAAACATCGAGACGTATGACGCAGCCTTGCAAATGAGCGTCTGCGTATCGGAATGGGAAAGAGATATGAAAAAGATCGCAATCGCAGCGCTGGCGCTTGCAACGACGTTATCAGCGTCGCCGGCATTCTCCCAGGTCTACCTCGAGTACGGCGTTGGACCTCGCTACTACTATGATCGGCCTCCACCACGGTACTATCGTTACCCGCCAGGCTACACATACGGTGGCGACTATGATGGCCCGAGATATAGCTATGGACAGCGGTGCTGGACAGAAAGACATTACGGGTACCGCCATCACCATCGGGTGGTGGTGCGCAGGACTGTTTGTGACTAGTGCCTACGGAACCTTCCAGCCGAATGCCCGTTGGTAGCCAGGGGACATTATTCCCTCTCACTTCTAATCGTTCACACAGCTTGGCCCGGTTGCGAAACCGAGCCACTTTTGTCGCATCCCCACGGTGAGGGTTGGCGATTTGCTGAGACAAACTGAAGCCTGCAAGTCCTAGTGCAAGCACTAGGGATAGTCACACGACGAAGCAGCAGACTCACAAACGAAAAAAGCCCCTACCCAGCGAAGGATAGGGGCTCTGATCAGTTGGCGCGCGTCGCGCGCGCAGGCTTGCTTTGGTTTTCGACGACGCGATCGACACGCAGAGTCATATTATCAATGGCGGTCTTCACACCACTGATGGCCCCCATGATTTGCTCGGTCGTTTCGCGAAGCCCCTCTTTGGTGATGTACTTCTCGGCCGTGTGCAGCTGGTGTTTTGCCAGATCATCGCGCAGATCCTGCGTCGCGACGCGTTGATCTTCAATTTCCTTCGCGGTTTCCGTCTTCACCTTCTCAACCTTGGCGTCGATCTTCCACCAGATGGCCCAGCCGGCGCCGGAAACCGTGATGAAGAACCCCACGATCTTCATGATGTCCTCTGCGGTCATTTCTGTCCCGTCAGTCTGCTATCACGATCGGCGTAGAAGTCGCGGAGTGCTGCCTTGCTGCGACGGCAGGAAACCAGCGCGCCGCGATCCTTCACCCAAAGGTTTTCGGTTTCCTCCTGGCTGAGTGGCTTGTCGCCGACGTCGACGGGACGGTCGCAGTCCCTTGTCAGCGCCGAGTCGGGTTTGGCAAGTTGCGGCGCTGGCGGCGGGCTAACGAATCTTGTTGATGCGCTGCACGCTGGAAGCGCCAAGAGCAGGCTTGCCAGCGTCAGGGTCTTGATGAGCTTCACGCTGGAGCTCCTCTATCTGGTGTTGAAGTGCATCGGCGTCGGCCTGCATCTGCGCGATGCGCGCAGCTTCGGCGGCCTTGGCGGCATTGTTGGCAGTGTTCTGGCGCTCGATCTCGTTGGCGCGCGCCGTGGCAGCGTCAGCCTTCATCTGCGCGATCTCGGCCGTATACGCCGTAGCGGCCCGCTGATATCCGCGGTGGTCGGCGACGACATAGACCCCTATGAACGCCAGAACGGCCACCAGAGCGCCAGCTAGCCAGCGCCCTATACCTGTGCTGAGAAAGGCGATCATGTTGCACCTACGGAGGTCTTAGCCGCCGGCGCGGCAGCCATAGACTTAGCCATCTGCCGTGCGGTTGCAGTCCATGCTTTTGCGAGAATTCCCAGCAGATTGAGCCCGGCTACGATCTTGAGCGCCGTGGCGGCGCCGACCAACGCGACCCAGTCGAACCCCTGCAGGCCGGCGAGCACCACGGCGAGAAAGGCCATCACATAGTTGATGGCAGCGGTAATGTTGTTCGCGTTCATTCTGGTAGCCCCGATACGCAGATCTCAGCCTCGCCGGCGCGCTGGGCGTCTCCCATCTCGCGGCGCTTGACCAGGCCCTGGATGATTTCGCCACCGGCCTTGTTAAATGCCGTCTGCGCTTCACAGCCCTTGCGATGCTCGCCCTTGATGTGGAGCCTCGTGGCGGTCGAGTTGACCATGCCGCCCACGCCGAAATTGTAGGCGCCGGAGACCATTGCGGCCTGCACGCCGACCGGGAACGTCGTGAAGCTCGGCACCTTTTTGGTCAGTGGCACATAATAGTCGGTGTAGACGCGCGCCTCTAGGATCGCCTCGCACTGGGGCTTAGTGAAGCTCATGCTGGCCTGAACCGGCTTGCCGTTGATCTCGGTTTCGCCGTAGCAAATATCGTAGATCTTGGCGTAGCGATCCCAGTGCGCCTTGAGAACCAGACCTTCCCAAGGCTTGATGAGGCTGTCGGTTGCCAGAATGACAGCCGGCGGGTGAACGGTAGGCGAGCTATCTTTCGTCGCCTGCCAGCCACCGATAGATGCCGCCACGATAGCAGCCGCGATCGCAGCCTTGCCGCGCTTGGTGGCGACAATCTTATTAATCGGCATCAATGCCTCCTTGGTCGATGATGCGTCCGATCGGCGACAAGCAGAGGATCGCGACCGACAGCCAGTGAGGGACGTAATCGTCGAGATACGGAACGATTTGGGGAGCCAGCCCAAGAAGGGCGGCGACATAGAC
Source organism: Martinezella miluonensis (assembly GCF_900094545.1). Lineage (GTDB taxonomy): Bacteria > Pseudomonadota > Alphaproteobacteria > Rhizobiales > Rhizobiaceae > Rhizobium > Rhizobium miluonense. The sequence continues at coordinate 437 of NZ_FMAH01000071.1, read as the reverse complement.
CGGCCATAGGGAATAGGCGCGCCAAAGCGCCCGCCCCGGTCTGGGTACGAGTTTCGGTTTCATGGAATGTCCTCTGAAAGAAAAAGGCGCCCCGAACAGCCTGTGTGGAAACGTTTGGAGGCTCCGGTTTGACCGGGGCCTCTTTTGGTTTCTGGGTCTATGCGGGTTTTGATGTTATGTTTATGGTGTGTTTGATGTTGTCGGCGAGCACCGAGAGGGCCATTTCGGTTCTGGTGCCCTTGAGGTTTCTGGTCAGGAAACGTCCGCCTGCCATCATCCGTTTGATGGTGCCGAACGGATGTTCTGCGGTGCATCGACGCTTTCGCATCATGTCGGGCGTTGCCCGTTGATGCATGCGGGCGAGTGCATCTTCATCGAGATGCCTTTGGACGTATCTTCGGGTGGCCGTGGTACATTTTTGCTTGAGCAGACAAGCG
>NZ_FMAH01000068.1 GCF_900094545.1 Martinezella miluonensis | reverse complement strand
CCGACGATGACCGGGATGCCCGCCTTGACCAGCCGTTCCACGCCTTCCATGCGCTGGGCATCGCTCAGAAGCGGCCAATCGCCCATCGAGCCGCAATAGACCACCGCCGACATGCCCGCGGCGATCAGTTCCTTGCCCTTCTTGACCAGGGCATCGAAATCGGGGCTGCGATCGGCCTTGCACGGGGTCATCAGGGCCGGGATCACGCCGGAGAAAATGCTGGATGTCATCTGTCTATCCTCTTGGCTGCAAGTGCATCGGCAACGATGTCCAGCCGCATTCCCGGCCGCACGTCACCCTGTTCACCATCCATACATATTTGTATTCAATTTGTCGACAAGAAATATATAAGGATCGGAATTCATGAATCGGGCAGCCGGCTGCCGTCAGCGACAGTTTCACCCCCGAAACCTGTATCGGGAAAGCGCTCTGCAAGGCTCGGGTGATTTTCGACCGGCAAATTGAACGTCCCGCAGAAAGCCGGAGCGTGGACGCCCCGACCTCCCACGGGAGGAGCCTCAAGATCCGGACACAGTCTTCCTGTGCAACGGCTCCTTCCGGTGCCAGTTCTCAAGAATCCTGCCATCCGTATGCTTCTGTTGCGCCCAGCGGATTCCGTTGGAGATCACCCTCAGAACATGCTGGTTATGATATACAGGATAGGTTTCGTGGCCGGGACTGAAGAAGAAGATGCGGCCGCGACCGCGCTGGAAGGTACAGCCGCTGCGGAACACTTCGCCGCCGGAATACCAGGAGATGAAGATCAACTCGTCAGGCTGGGGAATATCGAAGGGCTCGCCATACATTTCCGAAGCTTCGACTTCAAAATACGGGGGGAGCCCCTCCGCGATCGGATGGGAGGGATTGATGACCCACACGCGTTCGAGATCGCCTTCGGGGAGCTCGCGCCAGGAAAGGTTGGCATTCGTTCCCATCAGGCGTCGGAAAAGCTTCGAATGATGGCCGGAGTGTAGGATCAGGAGGCCCATGCCCATCAGCACGCGCTGCTGGATGCGGTCGATAAGCCCGTCGCTGACCTCATCATGCGCCACATGCCCCCACCAGAGTAGGACGTCGGTATCGTCTAGTAGCGAATCCGGCAGCCCCTCCTCCGGATCGTCCAAAGTCGTCAGCCGGATATCGAAATCCGAGCTTTCAATTCCGCTGGCGATCGCCCCACCCATTCCATCGGGATAGAGCTTTTGCACGATCTCATCGGTTTGCTCGTGCCGGCCCTCGTTCCAGATGGTCACTTTTATCGTCATTTCATGCTCCCCAGGCGGGCTTCAGGAGATTTATGCTCGGCAAGCACCTGCAAAAGGTGACGGGTCCGCGGCACATTCGCCGGCAAGAAGAACGCTCTTCAACATCTCTCCCCTTAGCTCCTCCCGCGACCTCCAATCACCACAACAATGTACACACGTACAGCAATAATTTTCGACACCGCGGTCAATCTATCACCAGATACATAGTTATCAATATGTTTTTCATTGAATATTTTTCGTACAGAGGCTACCAATCCTTATGCAAACGTGTGCGCAAATGGAGAAGTTTATGTCAAAGCCCGTTCGTCTTGCGGTCATCGGAGCCGGGCTGAAGGCCGCAGAATATGCCCGCAGCTGGGTGCGCATGCCTGAAATCGAATTCGTAGCGGCAGCCGATGTCAGCGAGGCATCGCGTCGACGGTTGGCCGACATTTGCGGCGCTGCAGGCTGCAAAGCGCCGCGGGACTTCGACGATTTTCGGGTGATGCTTGCTGAATGCCGGAACGATCTTGACGCCGTCTATGTATCGACGCCCCATGCCTCCCATGCCGAACAGGCGCTGGCCGTCACTGAAGCCGGCCTCGATCTGTTCCTGGAAAAGCCGATGGTGACTTCGGTGATCGAGGCAAGGGCGCTGATCGAGGCCAGATCGAAGGCCAACAACGTCGCCGTCATCGCATTCAACGGCGCGCTGTCACCACTCGTGCAAGACACCTACAGGCGCGCATCCGCAGGCGAATTCGGCGAGCTGGTCAGCGTGTCGGCGACCATATGGGAGGGCTGGTCCTCACAGTATAACGGTCATTGGAAGCAGAAGCCCGAGCTTTCCGGCGGTGGCTTCATGTTCGATACCGGCGCGCACATGATGAATACCGTGTGCCTCCTCGTTTGCTCCGAATTCGAACGTGTATCCGCCTATATGAACAATTACGCCAAACCCATCGACATCACCTGCGCGGTCGCAGCGCGTCTCGAAAACGGCGCCCTGGTGACCTTCAACGCAGCAGGCGAAGGCCCTCCTGGATGTGCGTCGCACATGACATTGTTCTATTCGAAGGCGATCGTGCGAATAGACGCCTGGGGTGCCTGGCGCGAAATCGAGCTGAACGGGAAATCTAGCACCCGTGAGATTGCCGAGGCTGCCCATCTGGAGAATCCGTTGAAATCCTTCCTTCGCATTCGTCGCGGCGAGGAGGAAAACCTCTCCACCGTGGAGAATGGGCTTCGCTTTGCGCGCCTCTGGGATGCTATCAAGAGATCTGCGGCACACGACGGAGAATCGGTGAGGATCTCCGATATCGGCTAGCCGATAGGAAACGGGAATGAACAAACGCATCACCTCGAAGGAAATCGCAAAGCTTGCCGGGGTCTCTTCCTCGACAATCTCAAGGGCTTTTTCGGGGGATCCGCGGATCAGTGATCGGACGAGAAAGCAGATCATGTCCATCGCCGAGGAGCATGGCTATCGTCCGAACGCGATCGCCCGTTCATTGAACAGCCAGCGGTCGCGATTGGTCGCCCTCGTCGTGAACTCGATAGAAAACCCGTGCGAAGGCCAACAGCTGCAATATCTGGCCCAGCGGCTGCAGGAGCACGAGTTGCTGCCTATCCTGCTTTGCTGTGCGGGATACGACGATCGGGCGCACCTCATGCGGATGGCTTCCGCCTATCAGGTGGACCACGCTGTCATTTTCTCCGACATGGTTCCCATGGCGGACGCCGTTCAGATCTTCAGGACGGCGCGTCCGATCATGGTCTCCTTCGAGCCCATTTCCGATCCCAACATATCGCAGTTGCTCGTCGATGGCTCGAAGGCCGCAGTGGAGGTAGTCGAAAAGGCGTTGTCTGCGGGCCGCAGCCGCTTCGCATATTTGACCGGCCGCAACTCCAGCTGGATCGACAAGCAACGCAAGCGCTGGTTTGCCGATGCGCTTGCCAGACATGGTCTCGGCTTCATCGCCGAGAGCCACGGCGACTACTCCTACGACTCGGGCTTCAAGGAAGCCGTCATGCTTCTTCGCCGATCACCGGTCGACGCAGTGGTCTGCGGCAACGACGTGATGGCGATCGGCGTTCGCGATGCGGCGACGAAGGTTCTGGGGAGGAAGGTGCCCGAAGATCTGGCGATCATCGGACAGGATGGTGTCAACCTTGCAATGTGGGAGTGCAACGACCTAACCACGCTTGCGCTGGATTACGCCGCCTACATGGATACGATCATCGGCTTCATCGAGGATCAGGCCCTCGGCAGGGAAAGCGCCACCATCGTCACCCACGAATATTCCGTTCGCTGGGGCTCTACCTGCTAGGGGCTCTGGCGTGCGCCCGTGATCTCTCACCTCATCACGACGCCAGGCTCGTGGTCGCGAATGCCAGCACGGCGTAGCGACCAATCTTGGCAATCGCGACGAGCAAAAGAAACGTCGGCAATGGCTCGCGCAGCGCGCCAGCAGCGACAGTGATCGGATCACCAACAATCGGGAGCCAACTTGCCAGCAGCGACCAGCGGCCGTAGCGGCGATACCAGCCCTGCGCCCGCTCCATCGCACTTTCGCGGACGGGGAACCAACGTCGATGGCGAAAGCGCTCGATCCAGCGCCCCAGGCCCCAATTCACCAGCGAGCCAAGTACATTGCCGAAGCTCGCGACGGCAACAAGCATGAAGGTCGAATAGGACCCAGTCAGCAGCATGCCGACAAGCACGGCCTCGGACTGCATGGGCAGGATCGTTGCCGCGGCAAGCGCTGCCACGAACAGGCCGAAATAGGCTGCAAGATCGATCATGGCTCAACAAATCCCGTAGTCATCTTGCATCGCACAGGGAGCCAGCCCGTCTCCAGGAGCATGTCGTTGACGCTCTCTTTCATGATGCCTCTATCTTTCAGGAGAAGGTGCGTGTCAACGAGCCCCATCGCCTGGCGACCATAAGGTCCGAAAGAGATCTGCTTTCCGGTGAGGAACAGCCGTGATATTCGCTTGCCCGCAGCAACTCGCGCGAGTATCCCTCGGCAGACAACGTCATAATTCTCTATGTAAGCTGAGCAATCAATGAACCCGATCTCCGACGATGCCTGGTCCCCATGGCCGCCTTCCGAGCTTGCGGGCCGATTGAAGCATGCGTCCGGCGTTTGGTATGTGGTCGGCGGATGGGCGCTGGACCTTTGGCACGGCACTCGAACGCGCGAACACGAGGATCTGGAGTTTGCGATCCTGCCTGAGAGCATGCAGGAGTTTCGCGAAGTATTGGGAGAGCTGGATTTCTTCACCGTTCATTCGGGGGTCATCGAGCATCTCGCTCCGACTGAAGTGCCGCCACCGCATGTTTCGCAATTGTGGGGCCTGGATGCTCGCAACGCATGTTGGCGCGTCGACATGATGCTCGAAAGAGGAACGTCTTCGACCTGGATTTACAAGCGTGACCCGTCCATCCAGGCGCCTCGTTCCGAGATCATCCGGATCAGCGATACGGGAATACCCTATCTGGCACCCGCCGCCGTGTTGCTGTTCAAGGCCAAATATCTCCGGGACAAGGACGAGGCGGACTTCGCGCGTGCCCTGCCCCGGCTCGATTTTGCCGAAAGGGAAACGCTGCGGCGGTGGCTGGATTTAGCCCATCCGAACCATCAATGGCTGGCAGCACTTTGATCCAACGGCCGAGGCTACGGTGACCCGCAGCCTAGAAACGCAAAAGCCCGCGCCGGCAGGGCGCGAGCTTGCGAGGAGCTATCCCGCTTAAACCTGCTCTGCTTAGCGGCGTGAGCCGAAGGGGCGGAGCGTCATATGGCGATTGACGTCCTTGTAGAGCAGGTAGCGGAACGGCCCTGGGCCTCCGGCATAGCACGCCTGCGGGCAGAACGCGCGCAGCCACATGAAGTCGCCGGCTTCCACCTCGACCCAATCCTGGTTCAGGCGATAGACCGCCTTTCCCTGTAGCACGTAAAGGCCGTGCTCCATCACATGGGTCTCAGCAAAGGGAATGACGGCGCCCGGCTGCAAGGTGACGATCGTCACATGCATGTCGTGGCGCAGATCGGTCGGATCGACGAAACGCGTCGTCGCCCACCGCCCATCCGTGTCGGGCATCACTGAAGGTGCTATATCTTTTTCGTTGAGGATCAGCGGCTCGGGATGAGCCAATCCTTCAACGGACTCATAGGCCTTGCGGATCCAGTGGAACCGCGCATGGCCACCAGAGCGGTTGTGGAGCGACCACTTCAGGCCCGGCGGCAGGAAGGCATAGCCGCCCGGCTGGAGAACGTGCTTGCCGGTCGGCAGCGTCAGTTCGATCTCGCCATCGACGACGAAGAGCACGCCTTCGGCTTCCGGATCCTGTTCCGGCCGATCGCTGCCGCCGCCCGGCGCCACTTCCATGACATATTGCGAAAAGGTCTCGGCAAAGCCGGAGAGCGGGCGAGCGATCACCCAGCAGCGCGTATCGTTCCAGAACGGCAGGAAGCTGGTGACGATATCCTGCATGACTCCTTTGGGAATGACCGCATAGGCCTCGGTGAAGACGGCTCGTCCCGTCAGGAGATCGCTCTGCGGCGGGTGGCCGCCAAGGGAGGAATAATAGATTTTTTGCATCGTCTCGCCCTTCGTTCTCACAATTTTCCGGGAGGCTGCAGCCTTCGCCCCCATCTCTCTATTGGATGGCGGCAAAGCCTTAATACTGCGTCACTTCGCTCCCGCCTTTTCCAACAATGCCGCGATCTTGTCGTAACTGCGGCCACGAGCATGCTGCAACGGTGTCACACCTTCATGATCAGCGATATTGACATTCGCTCCAGCGTTGATCAGCAACTCGACGAGTCGCAGATGACGCGGACCACCGTCGCTGAGGATAATGGCCTCCAGTAGGGCCGTCCAGCCGAGCCGATTGACGTGGTCGACATTGACGCCAGCCTTAATCAGCGTATCGACCGTCTCGACATGGCCGCGCTCCGACGCCGGAATGAGCGCCGTGCCGCCATAACGGTTTACGCTCGCAAGGTCCGCCCCATGGGCAAGCGTGAGCTTGAGGATCTCCAGGTGGCCGCGGGCGCCCGAATAGAGATAGGGGCTGTCCTGAATATCGTCCTTGGCATTGACGTTGGCGCCGGCCTCGATCAGTGCTCGTGCGGCATTTACCTTGTTGCCGTGCGTGGCGACCAGCAAAGCGGTCGCGCCGCTCTCGTCCCGCGCATCGATATTCGCGCCGCCCGCAAGAAGCCGTCGGATAGCCGCAACATCGTCCAGAGCAGCCGCATTGTGCAATCGAAGATCCATGGAGTTACCGTTAGCAAGAAGAGGAAGGTAAAGAACCGTGAGGAGGAGCCATGCAGAGAGCAAGGCCAGCTTCCATAGGTGCCGCCACAATGGCCTGCCAGGAACAGAGGCGGCAAAAAGCGGCGGCAGCGCAAATCGAATATCCCAAACCCGGTTCATTCGGCATGAAAGCTCTCGGTTGACGATCGGTTAGGCGCAGTTGCGGCGCGGCATTTCCTTGACGCGAGGATAATCATAGGCATTGACCTTCGAGGTCGTGTAGCCAGCGCCGACAAGTGCTTCCGCAAGCTTGATGGCGGCCGTGACACCGTCGATGACTGGAACGCCGGTTGCCGCCTGCAGTCGATCGCAAAGGGAAGACATGCCCGCGCAGCCGAGAATGATGGCTTCGGCGCGGTCTTCTTTCTTGGCCCTCTCGATTTCGGCGACCAGCAGGCGCTCTGCCTGTACGGGATCCTCCTCCAGGCCAAGCACCGGCAGGTCGATGGCGCGAACATTGCGACAATGGCGTTCCGCACCGTAATCGCTCACCAGATCCTCGATAATGGGGATGGAGCGCGGCAGCGTCGTGATGATCGAGAACCGGCGGCTGATGGTCATGGCCACCTGTACGGCCGCCTGGCAAATGCCGATGACGGGTCCGCGGGCGACTTCGCGGGCGGCGTGAAGACCGGGATCGTCGAAGCAGGCGACGACATAGGCATCAACCCCGAGCATCTCGCCCTTGAGGATTTCGGCAAGCATTCCCGGCACGGCAGCGGCCTCATCTGCACCGCCTTCGATGCTGACTGGCGTGTCCAGCGGGTTCACCGCCGATACTTTCGTATCCTGCTGCTTGACCCGCAATGCGCTGTCCAGCGCCTGGGACGTCATGGAAGCCGTGGAGTTGGGATTGATGAGACGAATATGCATGAGAAGGACCTTTCATCCATCCTTAGTCGCGCTGCGGCTTTATGAAGTCGGTGATTGGGGGAGCCTTAAGGACGAACTGGCGATCCGAAACGATGTAGTTGTCGGCATGCAGGCGGGCAATCGGTTGATAATGTTCCGGGTCGACGTAGTGACCTTCGGCGTCGAGACAATTGCGCCGCACATGCATGTGGACGACTTCGCCCAGTACCAGCGTGCGCCGCGGATAATCGATGAGGCGCTCGACCCGGCATTCGAAGACGCAGGGAGCCTCCTGGACAAAGGACGCATCGATCTTGCGGCAGGCGCTCGGCGTGAGGCCGGCCATGGCGAGCTCATCGAATTCGCTGTCAAAACCCAGGCCGCAGACCAGCATCTGCTGCGAGATCCCCATGTCGACCATGTTGACCACGAATTCCTGGGTCCGCCTTATGTTGGCGAGCGTATCCTTTTCCTCGCCGCTCAGGCGCGGCTGTATGCCCAGCACCACGATCGGCGGATCGTGCGAGAACACGTTGAAGAAGCTCATCGGGGCCGCATTGTTGTGACCGGCGGGCGAACGCGTCGTGACCAAAGCGATCGGACGTGGCCCGATGAAGTTCGTCAGAAGCCGATATCGGCTTTGAGGCTCAAGCTCGGCAAAGTCGAATTCCATTGCGCCATCCTGCGGATTGATTTTGATTGACAATATTATTCCATATTGTAGACAATTTTGCAATCAAAAACCGATTGTTGTGATTGACTTTTCCCTTCGCTTCGCGCTTCTCTAGCCGCAACGAGGAGTGAGATTCATGAGCGACCAAACAGGGGTCTCTGTTCAGCAGATTGTCGAGAAAGTCTGGCTGTCTATCGCCGAGCGACGGCTGAGACCCGGTGTCCAGCTCAAGGAAGAGCAGATGGCCACCATCTTCAACGTCAGCCGCGCGCGCATTCGCCAGGCTCTGGCACTGCTGCAGCGCGACGGTCTCGTCGCCATCATCCCCAATCGCGGCGCCTTCGTGTGCAAACCTTCCGTCGAGGAGGCCCGCGACGTCTTCTTCGTTCGCCGCACGGTCGAGCGCTGCGTGGTCGAGCGGCTCTGCAAGGGAATCTCCAAGGCCGACATCAAGCGCCTGCGCGACCATGTCGCCAAGGAGCGGATCGCCAATACGCAGGACATCACCACCGATATCATCAAGCTTTCCGGCGGCTTCCATCTGCTGCTGGCGGAGACGGTCGGCTCGGATTTCCTCTTCGCTACCATGCGCGACCTGATCTCCCGCTCCTCGCTGATCACGGCCGTCTACCGCAACACCAACCGCTTCAATTGCGGTCCCGACGAACATGCCGAGATCGTCGAGGCCATCGTCGGCAACGATGCGGACAGAGCCACCCATCTGATGGCTCACCACCTCGAGCACGTCGAATCGGAACTCGACCTGACCGAGATCCGCGACCTCTCGCACGACCTGCGTGCCGCCCTGGCCTGAGGCGGCCGAGGCATCCGCATCGATCACGCGTCCGCCACGAGATGGCACGCCACCCTCGTTCCATTCGAGAGCCTGCGAACCTCAGGCACCTCCGCCGAACACCTTACGGTGGCCAGCGGGCACCTTGGATGGAAGGTGCAGCCCGATGGTGGCTTCAGGGGGCTAGGTACCTCGCCGCCCACCAGTTCCTGATCGCGTTTGGGGGCGTCGATGCTGGGGATGGTTTGCAGCAGAAGCTGGGTATAGGGGTGGCGCGGGCGGGCGAAGAGTTCTTCCGTATCCCCCTCCTCGACGATCCGGCCCAGATACATCACGGCGATGCGGTCGGACATGTGCCGGACGACGCTCATGTCGTGACTGATGAAGAGATAGGTCAGGCCCAATTCGTCCTGCAGCCGGCGCATGAGGTTCAGGACCTGTGCCTGCACCGAAACGTCGAGCGCGGATGTCGGCTCGTCGCAGACGAGGAATTCCGGCTCGCTGGCAAGCGCGCGAGCAATCGATATGCGCTGACGCTGCCCGCCGGAAAACTCATGCGGAAACTTCTCGCCGTCCGAAACGGAAAGACCGACGGTCACCAGCAATTCCTCGACCCGCTCGGTGATCTCGGCCGCGGTTTTGCGCAACTTCAGCTCGCGCAGCGGTTCGGCAATGATGTTCTTCACCCGCCAGCGCGGATTGAGCGAGGCGTAGGGATCCTGAAAGATCATTTGGGCAGAGAGCGGCGCGCCGCTGCGCCCCGGCGCAAAGCGGACTTCGCCGCCCGTCGGCGCGTAAAGCCCAGTCACAAGCCTTGCTACCGTCGACTTGCCACAGCCGCTTTCGCCAACGATGCTGAGGCAACCGCCCGCCGGCACGGTAAAGCTGATGTCGTTGACGGCCTGAAGAAACTGGCGCGGCTTGCGTTCCACAACCCGGTTGAGCCATGGAGCGGAAACGTCGAACGTCTTGACCAGCCCGTTGACGGTCAGCGCGGCCACATTTCGAGAGGAAGTCGTCATGCGGTGCCTCCCGCGTTAAGCCAGCAGGCGCTTAAGCCATTGCCGGCCGGCATCAGTTCGGGCCGCTCGCGCCGACAGCGCGGACCAGCGGATTTGCAGCGTGGATTGAAAGCGCATCCTTGCGGGATCGCATCCAGCCGCGGCATCGAGCCATCGATCTGGTTCAGCTTCTTTACCCGCGCTCCGAGCGAGGGAATGGAAGCCATCAGCCCCTGCGTATAGGGATGGCGCGGCGCATGAAGCACCTGCTCGACCTCGCCGATTTCAATGAGTCTGCCTGCGTAAAGCACAGCCACACGGTCCGCAGCCTCTGCGATCACGCCCATATCGTGGGTCACCAGCATCATCGCCGCCTGCTTTTCCTTGCACAGCCGACGGAGCAGCGAAATGATCTGCGCCTGGATCGACACATCGAGCGCCGTGGTCGGCTCGTCGGCGATGATCAATTTGGGCGAGGCCGCAAGCGCAAGGGCAATGACGACGCGCTGACGCATGCCGCCGGAAAACTGATGCGGATAGTGATTGACCCGCTCCTCCGGCGAGGGAATGCCGACATCCCGCAATAGCTGTACGGCGCGCGCCTTTGCCTCGGCCTTGCCGAGCGACAGATGCTGCCGGATCGTTTCCGAAAGCTGCGCGCCGACGGTGAACAGCGGATTGAGCGAGGTCAGCGGATCCTGAAAGATCGCGCCGATCTCGCGACCGCGAACGCGCTCCATCGCCCGATCGTCCAGCGCATCGATCCGTTGCTTGCCGAGCCAGATTTCGCCACCGGCGATGCGGCCGGGACGCTCGAGAAGCCCCTGGATGGCAAGGCCGGTCATGGATTTTCCCGCACCGGACTCCCCAACGACGCCGAGGATTTCGCCGGCCCGAATGGACAGGCTGATATCCGATAGCGCCGTGACGGTGCCCCGGCGGCTCGGGAACTCCACCTTGAGGTTCCGGACGTCGATGACCGGCTGTTGCGCCTCAACCATGGCTCTCCACCTCGATCGGATAGCTCGGCGGGAAGATTTCCGAAACAGGCGGATGGTTCCAGCTGCGCTCCGGATACTTCGCAATCAGGCCGTCATACTGGGCCTGCGCCTGGATGCGCGCCTTTTCCATATCGAAACCGGCCAATTGCCGATCCAGCATGGATACCCGGCCGTCAACGAAGACAGCGCGCGTCACCTTGCCCGAACCGCCGACGACCAGCGTCGTAATCGGATCGACCGATGGCGCCATGATCGCGTCATCCAGGCTGAAAACGGCGATGTCCGCACGGGCTCCGGCCGACAGATGGCCGAGATCCGAGCGACCGAGTGCCTTGGCGCCGCCGAGCGTTGCCGCGTCGAACAGATCGGCAGAGCGCACCCGGTCCGGCGCATGATCGCTGATGCGGCAGGTGATGAGGCCTGTAAGCAGGTTCATCAGCATGTCCGGCGGCGTCGTATCGGTGCCCATGGCGATGTTGATGCCGCGCTTGCGGCAGCTCGAGAAGGAATTGAGGATCGAACCGCTGCGGGCGGAAACCAGCGGGCAATGCACGATGGAAACGCCATTTTCGGCATAAAGCCCGAGATCTTCTTCCGTGGCATTCGTCGCATGAGGCGCAATCATCCGGTCGCTCAGCAGCTTATGCTTGGCGAGCCAGACGGGAGCGGTCGAGCCATGCAACATGCGCACCGTGTCGACTTCCATCGTGCCCTGCGCCATATGCAGGCGGAACTTGCAGCCGAGATCGCGCGCGGCAGCATCGGTGCGCTGCAGAAGGGCAAGCGTCGACGTCTCCACCCGATCCGGCGCCAGAAGGCCGCGCACGAGATCGCCATGCCGACCATTCTGCCGCTCGATATAGGCGACGGCGTCCTTCAGGCCCTGAAAGCCGCGCTCTTCGTCGAAGACCGGAACCATCTTGCCCGGCGCTTCCAGCACCATGCCGCCCGAGCGATAGGCGGGGCTGAGATAGACGCGCAAGCCAAGATCGCCGGCAGCCTCAGCCGCCGCGTCGAACTCGGCGACGGTCTCGCCCCATTCGCGATAGAACAGCGAGGCGATCGGAGCGGCGGTGGTGATGCCATTCAGCAGCAGCTGTCCGAAGGCAAAACGCTTCTGGAATGCCAGCTCTTCCTGCGAATACATCTCGTAGGGGCCAGCTTCCACATAGCTGCGCGGCCAGACGCGTCCCTTGGCCCAGCCGGGATGGCAGTCGATGCCGAGGATGGTGGTATCGAGATCGGACAGGGCATCGAGGTCGATCAAGCCGGGGCTGATAACAGCATTGCCGAAATCGATGCGGCGCGCCACTTCGCCTTGGAAATTGTGGCCAACGAAGAGAATGGCGCCGTTTTCGAACACGACCTGGCCGTTGCGGAGCAGCCTATGGCTGCCTTCCTTGTGGCCGACGACCCAGCTCGCGGTGATCAGCGTGCGCCCTTCCGGGCGATGGCCAAGCGAGAGACTTTCCATTGCATGTGCCATCAGGGCATCTCCACCACGGCTTGTCCGCCGCGCGCAGTCACACGGCCACCCTTGACCACGAGCGGGCGCGGCGCGATATCGACGACGGCGTGAGCGAGCGTTTCGCCAGCCAGCAGGGTGAAATCGGCGTCACAGCCAACCTTCAGACCGTAATTCTCGATCTGCATGACATCGGCGCCGCCCTGCGACACGACATGGAGGACGTGTTCCAGATCACGGTCGGAGCGCAGTCCGTTCTTCATGCCGATGACCTGGGCGCGATCGAGCATGTCCGGGTGGCCCCAAGGACCCCAGGTATCACGGATGCCGTCACAGCCGCCGCCGACGCGCACGCCTGCTTCCTTAAGGCGTATGATCGAAGGCACGGCTGCCGAAGGCGCGCCAGTGGTAAGAATTGCAATATCAAGCTTTGCAATCTCGTCGATCAGCTTGCCGACGCGCAGATAGTCGTTCATGCCGAGCGCAAAGGCATGGCTGATCGCCACCTTGCCCTGCATGCCGTTGGCGCGAATGCGCTCGAACATCATCTCCATCGTGAAGGCGCCGAGCTCGCCCGCTTCGTGCAGGTGAATGTCGATCGGAACGCCATGTTTGGTGGCAAGGGCAAACAGGATATCCAGCTGGCCCTTGGGATCGCGGTCGATGCCGCAAGGATCGATGCCGCCCAGGACTTCGCAGCCCTGACGCAGGGCCTCATCAAGCAGTTCAACAGTGCCGGGCATGACCATCACGCCCGACTGCGGGAAAGCGACGATTTCGATGTCGATGATGCCCTTGAGCTTCTCGCGGGTTTCCCACACGCCTTCGACGAGCCGCAAACCATGAACCGGATCGATATCGACATGGCTCCGGATATGCGTACCACCATGCGCCGCCAGACCGATGGCATGGCGCATGGACTGGCGATGCGGATCGATACCGATCTCCAGACGGTACTCGCGCTCGAAATCGATGCGTTCGCGCAGGACAGCGGCACGATTATTGACATGCCACGGCATGCCCCAGGTGGTCTTGTCGAGATGGGTATGGGCGTCGATCAGGCCGGGTGCGGCGATTGCATTGCCACCATCCTCGACCGGCATGCCTGGCTCGGCTTCAAACGTTCCGAAACCAGCAATCTTTCCGTCGCGGATCAGGATGTCGCAGGTCTCTCCAGCCATGGGCCTGATATTGCGGAGCAGAAGATCGTTCATGAACTTACCTCAGTTTGGGATTAAGGGCGTCGCGCAGCCAGTCGCCAAGCAGGTTGACGGCCACGACCAGCAGGCAAAGCTGGATGACGGGAAACAGCACGATCCACCAGGAGCCGGAAAACAGGAACTGGTTACCGATGCGGATGAGCGTGCCGAGTGACGGCTGGCTCGGCGGCATGCCGATGCCAAGGAAGGACAGCGTGGCTTCAGTAAGGATCGCCATGCCGAAATTGAGCGTCGCCGCCACCATGATCGGCGTCAGCGTATTGGGCAGAATGTGCTTGGCCATGATGCGGCGCGCAGGCACGCCGATCAGCCTTGCTGCCTGCACATAATCCTTGCCGGTTTCGACGATCGCCTGCGCGCGCACCGTGCGGGCATATTGCACCCAGCTCGACAGCGCGATGGCAAAGACAAGCACGGCAGAAGCACCGATCTCCCGCAGGCTTTCCGGCAGCATCTGCCGCACGACCGTGGACACCAGGATCGCCACGAGGATGGTTGGGATGGACAGCATGATGTCGCCGATGCGCATCAGCAGATTGTCGATGAAACCGCCGAAGAAGCCGGCGACCAGACCGGCGACCAGACCGATCAGCAGCGAAAGCACGACCGAGGCAATGCCAATGACGATGGAAATGCGCGTGCCGTAGAGAACGGCAGACAGCATGTCGCGCCCTTGGGTATCCGTGCCGAGAAGATAGGGCATTTCGCCGCCCTCGTGCCAGATCGGCGGCAATTCCGCCTTCCACATATCGAGCTGCGCGCCGTCATAGGGATTCTGCGGTGCAATCAGCGGCGCTAGCAGCGCCGTAAGGATCAGTACGGCAAGGATCGTCGCGCCGATGATCGCCGCCTTGCTGTGGGTGAAGGACCACCAGAGGTCGCTGCTGCGAAGGCGCTTGAAAAGCGACGGACGCAGGGGCTTTTCCGGCTTCGACGTTTCGGACAGTTCCATGGTCATCGAACAGGCTCCTGGTTTCGATCAGCGTGCGGTGCGCAGGCGGGGATCGATCACTGCGTAGGCGATGTCCACCAACGTGTTGAGAACGACAAAGATGAAGGAGATGATGCAGAGATAGGCCGCCATGACAGGAATATCGAGGAAGGTAACCGCCTGGACGAAGAGCATGCCCATGCCCGGCCACTGAAACACCGTCTCAGTGATGAGCGCGAAGGCGATCAGCGATCCGACATTCATCGCCGTCATGGTGACGACAGGCATAAGACAGTTGCGCAGGGCATGGCGGAAATAGATGCGCCAGCGCGGAATGCCGCGAGCGCGGGCAAACTTGATGTAGTCGGAGCGCAGTACTTCGAGCATCTCGGCGCGCACCAGACGCATGACGAGCGTGATCTGGTAGAGCGAAAGCGCAATCGACGGCAAAATGAGCGCGGCACGGCCGGAGGAGGTCAAGAATCCAGTCGACCACCAGCCAAGCTGCACCACGTCGCCGCGACCGAAAGCGGGCAGCAATCCCAAAGTGACCGAAAAGCCGAGAATAAGCAGAATGCCAACGACGAAGCTCGGCAGGGACACGCCGACGATGGAGAGGAACTGCAGCCCCTCCGTATACCACTTGCCGCGCTTGATCGCCGTCAGCACGCCCAAAGGAATGCCGAACACCAGCGAAATCAGCGTTGCAACGAAAACGAGCTCCAGCGTGGCGGGGAAGCGCTCGCCTATCAGCGGCAGCACTTTCTGGCCATTGCGGTAGGAGACGCCAAAATTGCCCTCCGCCGCGTTGACGACGAACCGCACATATTGCGTCGGCAGGCTGTCATTGAGGCCAAGTCGTTCGCGCAGCGCCGCACGATCCGCTTGAGACGTTTGTTCGCCGACCATCAATTCCACCGGATCGCCCGCAAGCCGGAAGATCAGGAATGCCAGCAAGGCAACGGCAAGCATGACCAGGATTGCATTCCCGAGACGCTTGATGATGAAAACCAGCATGGGGACCTCTAAGCTTCGCTTCGGTCTCCGACAGACTTATCTGGGTGGCCTGACGGAATTCACGTTCAGCAATGGGGTGGGGAAAATCGGCGGCAGCGAGCTACCAAATGCATGCGACATATTGCTTGAAGCCATCATCGCTGACGGCCATGGCAATGCGAGCATCGCTTGCTGCGGACCTCCTCCCTCACTCTCTTGGTGAACCATTAACGCAGATATTTCGACGTTGTCAACGCGATTGTCGACAATATTGTACGCTAATGTTGGACAGAGAGACCCTGACTGGCCGGAGCCCTGCGAGGGAGGGCTATCTGCGGGATAACGCGATTGCGACAATTCCTGTCGACGGGAGAAATCGGCAAAAAGGAAGAGAGCGCCCTGCGGGATCGCAAGGCGCTCTCCTTTATTTCGATGCTTGGACGTGCCGGCCGTTATTGGGCCATTTGCGTCAGCCAGAGGCGCGGCTTGTTGTCGGCACGGAAGTCGATGCTCTTGACCTTGCCCAGAACTGCCCAGGCGATCGGCTGTTGATGGAGCGGTACGAGCATGACCTGATCCTTGGCGACCTTCAGCGCCTGCCCTTCCAGGGCGAGCCGCTTTTCATTGTCCGGCTCCTGCGCTGCCTGCGCCACCAGCTTATCGAGATCCGGATTGGACCAGCCACCGTAGTTCGATACGCCCATGGCGCCCTTGCGGGTGGACAGAACCTGCGACAGCAGCGAGTAGGCATCGAGCGTCGGCTCGTTGGCCCAGCTCAGGTTGAAAACATCGGCTTTGCCATTGCTGCGCTTGGGCGTCTGCACTGCACGCGGGCCGATATCGATGTTAGGCTGAAAGCCGCTGCGTTTCAGCATGTTGGCGAGGCCGGAGCAGATATCTTCTTCGTTGATGCTCTCGTCGTTCATGCAGGTGTAGGTGAAGGCGAGATTCTTCTGGCCGGCGTCGTCCAGCAGCTTTTGCGCGAGCTTGGGATCAGCAGGCTTGAAGGTATCGAGATCCTTCGCATAGCCGGAGATTTCCGGGGCGATCAGCGAGCCGGACGGACGGGCCAGGCCACGCATCACCTTCTTGTTGATCAGATCACGATCGACCGAGGCTTCGAAAGCCTGGCGCACGCGGATATCGCTGAACGGATTCGGCCGACCGTCTTCCAGCTTTTCCTTGCGATTGAAGGCGACAAAGACGGTGCGCAGTTCCGTGCGCTTCTTCACCGTGATGTTCGGCGTGGACTCCAGACGAGGCAAATCCTGGATCGGTGCGGAATCGATGAAGTCGATCTCGCCCGAAAGCAGAGCGGCGACGCGTGTGGCGGCCGAGGCGATCGGCACGAACTCGATGCGATCGAGATTATGCTTCTTCTGATCCCACCAGCTGGTATTGGCAACCAGCACCGTCTTGGCGTCAGGAACACGGCTGTCGAGCTTGAACGGCCCGGTGCCGTTGGTATGCATCGTGGTATAGCCTTCGACCTTTGATGCAAAATCCGTCGGCTTTTCGCTGTTATTGTCCTTCAGCCACTTGGCATTGAAGACGAAGATATTGGTGATGTCGTTCAGGAACAGCGAGGTGGGTGCGGAAACCTCAATGTCGACAGTGTAGTCATCGACCTTCTGAATGCCGGCATAGAGCGGAATATTGCCGCGCAGCGGCGAAGCAGGATCCGAAGCGCGCTTGAACGATGCGACGACGTCATCGGCGGTGAAATCGGCGCCGTCGTGGAATTTCACGCCCTTGCGCAGGCTAAAGCGCCAATGCTTGTTGTCGATCAGCTTCCACTCGGTGGCAAGCGCCGGCTCGATCTTGAAATTCGCATCATAGCGAACCAGCCCCTCATAGATGTGATTGAGGAAGGCGAGGTTCGACGTGGACGGAACCGAATCCGGATCCAGCGAGTAGATGTCCGCCCTGCTACCCCAGCGCAATGTCGCAGCATCGACGGGCGCGGCCAGCGCAGCTGTGGCCAGTGCGGCGATGATGATCTTCTTCAAGCCAATCAATGTTTCCTCCCTCAGTTATTTGCTGGGTCCCGATCTGACGAGCCTGCCCAGTTTGACCGGAGTATCAATGCGGCACCCGCTATTGTCAATTAAATTGTTGACAATTATCGTACCCAAAACTCGGCCAGATCGGCGCCAAATCGGACAACTGAAATACCGGAGGAAAATATGGAAGACCTGCTTCTGCTGCATGGAACGATCGTTACCGTCGACAAGGAGCGGCGGATCATAGAAGATGGCGCGCTCGCGATTTCCGGCGATCGGATTGTCGACATTGGCACCGCAGAGGAACTGGCACCCTGTCATGCCGGGAAAAAGGTGATCGACTGTCGCGGCAAGATGATCATCCCGGGCCTCATCGACGCGCACGGCCATGCGGGCCATGCGCTGATCCGCAGCATCGCCGCCGATACCAACTCCCTATGGATGCGGGTAGTGACGCCGACCTACTATCACTATGTTACCCGCGACTTCTGGTATGCGGACGGACTTGTGTCGGGCCTGGAGCGGCTTCGCGCCGGGGTGACGACAGGAGCGAGCGTCATCACCTCGATGCCGCGCGCCGACGACCCTGTTTTCGCCATCAACCACGCACGCGCCTACACCGAACTCGGCTTGCGCGAGATCGTCTGTGTCGGACCCTCAGGCCTTCCCTGGCCGCATCCCGTCACCCGCTGGGAAAGCGGCAAGCCCGAGCGGCGCAACATCGCCTTCGAAGAGATGATCGAGGGCTCGGAAGCGGTGATCGAGGCGGTGAACGGCAGCGCAGACGGACGCATCAGCGTCTTCCTGACGCCGTTCACCATCGTACCGTCGGTGGAACCTTCCAACGCATCGACGCCGGACCAGGCAATCAATCTGACGGATGGCGACCGCATGCAGGTGCGCCGGGTTCGCGAAACTGCCCGCAAATGGGGCGTGCGCATCCATTCCGACGCCTTCGCCGGCCAGATCCGCATGGCGTTTCAGGACAAGGAGAACGCGCTTCTCGGACCCGACATCCATCTGCAGCATTGCTGGGGTATCTCGCATGAGGAGATGGACATCCTGGCCGAGACGGGCACCCACGTTACCCACGCTCCACCCGGTCGATCTACGCCCGTCCTGGAAATGATGGCAAGAGGCATCTCCTTGGCCATCACCTCGGACGGCGCTTCTCCCAGCCGGCACTTCGACATGCTCCAGACCGCCAGACTGTTCCAATCGACGCAACATATCCTGCATAACCACGACCGGTACCTGCTGCCGCCGGGCAAGGTCTTCGAGATGATCACCATCGATGCCGCCAGGGTTCTCGGCATGGAGCGCGAGATCGGGTCGCTCGAAGTTGGCAAGAAAGCCGATATTGCCATCATCGACATGCGCAAGCCGCATCTGATGCCGAACTGGATGCCGGTTCACCGCCTCATTCATCAGGTTCTGGGAAGCGATGTCGACACGGTGATCGTCGACGGCAAGGTGCTGATGGAAGCCGGCAAGGTGCTCACGACGGATGTCGATGCCGCACTTGATTTCGGCCAACAGGAGGCCCTTGCCCTTGCCGATCGGGCCGGCCTGCATGCTCATATGCACGATCCAGGCTGGGGCAAGCTGCAGCGTACTTTCGCCGAACCGGTAAAGCCGCCGCAGGCTCCGGACTGTTAAGGCCAAAGCCGTCGCCGCAGATTCGCTGGCGGATCGATGCTGGCCCTCGGGGCTTCAGCGGTCGTCGGCTACCTTCGGAGAAGCGGCAGCCGGCGAAGAAAGCCAGCTTTCAATCACCTCCACCAGCAATTCCGGGCACTCCTTATGCGGAGTGTGCCCGACGCCTTGCAAGATACGGCATTCTCCATGCGTCCCCGCGATCCGGCGGGGATGCGCAACGGAGCCGAATTCATCGTATTCGCCATGGATCGTCAGTTGCGGGCAACGAAGTGCCTGAAGCGCTGCGTCCAGGTTCCAATCGCCAAATTCCGGGGCCAGCCATGTATCGATCCAGGCATGCAGAACCCATTTTGCTTTGTCGCCATGGTACTTGGCCAAACGGTTCATGTTCTCTGGCAATTCGAATTCTTTTTCGGCGACCCTTATCCCCGTCAAGGTTCGGTCCTCTACAAAGGCCTGGGCGGCGATGCTGATTACCGCCTTGCACTGTACTGGAAATCTCGCTCCCGCCCATATCGCCATGCCACCGCCGACGCTGTGCCCGCAGGCGATGAATTCCTGGAGCGATAAGTTCTCGCAAAGAAGAGGCAGATATTGCTCTGCCTCCACAGCGATGAAATCCCGGCTCAGAATATCCGTGCGGCGGTCCGAGCGCCCGAAGCCCAGGCGGTCATAAGCGATGACCTGCCGATTGAGAGCCGCGGCGAGCAATTGCGGAAACTGCCTCCAAAGCGCGACGCATCCGAGGGAGTCGTGAAACAGGATCAGCGGCGGGTTCGACACCGGATCGCGCGGCGTCCAGGACTTGGCAAAAAGCCGTCCGCCCGGGCTCTCGATCCAATATTCCTTCTCGCTGATCTCAGTCACGTCAACTCTCCGAACCGTTGTGTCGCCCCCATATATCCAGCAGGAGTGTCATGTCTGGATGGCGCCCGCTTGGCAATATGATTTTAGTACCGTTTCTCATTGGCTCACGCTGCGGCCGGCTCGGCAAGGATCAGATCTTCCGGGCCTTGCGACGGCCGGCCTTGGTTCCGGCCGGAGCCGCAACGGATGCCCGCTTGACGAGCGAACATTCGAGCTTGGTGATCTGATAGCGGCGCTCCCGCGGCAGGACCGCGGTTTCCAGATGTTCGATCGCCCATTGCCCCATGGCCATGTGCGGAAGAACCGAGGTGGTCAATGGCGGTACGAGGTGACGGCAGATGTCTTCATCGTCATACCCCATGACCGACATGTCCTCCGGAATGCGAAGCCCCGCCTCCTTGAGAGCCTCATAGCAACCGATGGCGGTGCGGTCGTTCTGGCAGAAGATCGCCGTCGGGCGTTCGGTAAGGGAAAGCAGCTTCATCGTCGCGGAGTAGCCGGCGCTGGCCGACCAGTCGCCTTCTATGACCAGCTCCGGATCGAAGGGAATGTCGGCGGTCGCCAGCGCCCGGCGGTAGCCCGTCAACCGATCCTGGGCCGCCTGCATCCATGGTTCGCCGGTGATCGTCGCAATCCGATGGTGGCCATGCGAGATCAAATGTCGGGTCGCCGTCTGGCCGCCCGCAATCTCGCTTGGAACGACTGCCGGAAATGCATAATCCGAGGTGTAGCAATTGAGGAGCACGATCGGGATATTGAGATCGTAGAGATAATCCGGAATCTCCACCTCGCGGGTGAATATGGTCATATAGATCAGAGCCGAAATGCCGCTGCTGCTGAGCGCCTTAATCGCCCTCGGCTCCATGGTCGGATCGCTCATGGTCTGGGCGACGAGCAAAACGTTGCCGGCGTTCCAGGACGCCTGCCGCGCGCCTTCGATGGCAACGACCGCTTCCGGGCTGGTGGCGAGCTGGTCGACGGCAAAGCCGATAATGCCATCCAGTTTCGATGGCGACAGCAGCGCCGGCGGCGTGGAAAATACCGGAGCGACATAGCCGAGCTGACGCGCCGCCTCGATAACCCTTTCGCGGGTTTGCTGCGATAGGCGCATGCCGGGCGTGTTGTTCAGAACGAAGGACACCGCACTTTGCGAACACCCCGCGGCCTTGGCGATGTCGGTCATCGTGACCCTGTTGCCGGGACGGCGGGCATTTCGTTTCGGCGCCTTGTCGTCGTCGACCATCTGATCGCCGTTTGCGGCCGGCATTTTCTTCATGATGACGTTTCATCTCCCATCAAGCGAAACCGACCAATTGCCCCACCGCCTGCCTCGCGCGCTAATATCTATTATCACCGATGGATCAATCTCGGCAACCGGCGCAGACGCGAATGCGGATACCATCCACAGTCCGAGCCGAAGATCGCTTGAAATTGAAGCAAGTTGCGAGAATGCCGGCGGTTTGACGTCTCGTACCCGCGATATTGTAGTACTAATTCTATTTACTAATCGAAATTAGTCGTATACCGTCGCGCCGTGGCTGGACGTGCCGTGTCTCGCTTGGCGAGAGACCCTAGGAGGGGGTGCAGGACCGATCTGCCGCGAGTTGCAACTAGATCCCGCCAGCGAATCTATGGGAGGATGATCATGACGTACCTAACACGGGGCGCTGCCGCCTTTGCGGCAGGGCTGATGTTAAGCTATGCAACGGTGACTTACGCAGCCGACAAGCCGACGCTCGCATTTGTCGTCAACGGCGCATCCGATTTCTGGAAGGCAGCCGAGGCCGGCGTCAAAAAAGCCCAGGCCGAGCTGCCGGACTTCAACATGGAATTGAAATATCCCGAGCAGTCTTCGGTCGCGATCCAGCAACGACTGATGGACGATCTTGTTTCCGCCGGCGTCAAAGGCATCATGGTTTCCGCCGTCGATCCCAAGACCTCGACCGACGGTCTGAATAAGATCGGTTCCGAAACCGCCCTGTTTACGACCGACAGCGATGCGCCGGATACCAACCGCGTCGCCTATATCGGCTCCTCCAACGTCGATGCCGGCAAGCAGGCCGCCGAAATCGCCAAGAAAGCCATGCCGAACGGGGGCAAATGCATCGGCTTCGTGGGTCTGCTCGGCGCAGACAATGCAAAGGAGCGCATCCAGGGCATGAAGGACGGCCTGGCGGGCACGAAGATCGTGCTGACCAACGTGCGTGGCGACGATATCGACCAGACCAGAGCCAAGAAAAACGTCGAAGATGCACTTGTTGCAAGCCCCGATGTGACCTGCATGGTCGGCTTCTACTCCTACAACACGCCACGCATCTACGAGGCGCTGCGTGAAGCAGGCAAGCTCGGTCAGATCACCGTCGTCGGCTTCGATGACGATCCGATCACGCTTGGCGGCGTCAAGGAAGGAACGATTGCTGCCACGGTCGTGCAACAGCCCTATCTCTGGGCCTATCAGGGCATGAAGCTGATGGCCGCCTATCTGAAGGGCGACAAGTCGGGAGTTCCTGCCAACAAGCTGATCATCATCCCGACGAAGATCATCGGCAAGGATGATGTGGACACCTATGCTGCCAATCTGAAAGCGATGGCTGGCAAGTAAGGCCATCCTGCAGCGGCGCCGGTTGCGAGGACCGGCGCTGCTCGAATGCGATTGCACACGACGCAGCGGCTTTTGAAGTCACATCGTACAGGCGCAATATTCGTATGAATCAAAGATCTGACACATTGGCATCAACGGAAGCCACGCTGCCATTTCTCAGCCTTTCGGGAATTGGCAAGACCTACCCTGGCGTCATCGCACTCGACAATTTCTCGATAGATGTCAGCCCCGGCGAGGTCATCGGCCTCGTCGGAGAAAACGGCGCCGGCAAATCGACGCTCATGAAAATCCTGGGCGGCGTGGTCAAGCCGGATCGCGGCGCCATTCGGCTTGATGGGGCCGAACACGGCGCCTTTACCGTGGAGAGCAGCATTGCCTCCGGGATCGCCTTCGTCCATCAAGAGCTCAACCTGTTCGAAAATCTCGATGTCGCTGCCAATATCTTCCTCGGTCGCGAACCCTTGCGCGGCGGCGTTCTCAAGCTGGTCGACCGAGATCGCCTTCGAACGATGGTCGCTCCTCTGCTGAAACGCGTCGGCGCAAATTTTTCCCCGGATACGCCGGTGGCTTCGTTGTCGCTCGCGCAGCAGCAGATGGTCGAGATCGCCAAGGCGCTCTCCATCAATGCGCGCCTCGTCATTCTCGATGAGCCGACGTCCAGCCTGCCGCTTGCCGAGACCGAAAAGCTGCTCACCGTCATATCGTCGCTCAAGGCGGAAGGCATCAGCGTCATCTTCATCTCGCACCGCCTGCATGAGGTAGAGCGCGTCGCCGATCGCGTCATCGTGCTGCGCGACGGAACACTTGCCGGGACATTGCCCAAAGACTCGATCGACCATGATCGCATGGTCAAGCTGATGATCGGCCGCGCATTGAGCGCTCGCGATGAGGAACCTGCCCGCCCACCGGGTGATGTCGCGCTGAAAGTTTCGGCCATCCGCACAGCGGCCTATCCGACCCGGCCGGTCGACCTCGACATCAGATATGGCGAGATCCTTGGGCTCGCCGGCCTTGTCGGATCAGGCCGGACGGAGCTTGCACGCGTCCTCTTCGGGATCGACAGAAGCTATGGCGACGGCGCTACTATCCTTAATGGGCGAAAGGTAAAACTTACCTCTGCCCGGGAAGCGGTCGCCAACGGCATCTTCCTTATCCCCGAGGATCGCAAGCTCGCCGGCATACTGCTGGACATGCCGATCTCGCAGAACATATCCCTTCCCAACCTTCCGACCTATGCACCCCATTTCATGGTGTCGTCGGAGCTGGAAAACGCAGCAGCCGAAACGCAGCGCCGGCAGCTCGGCATCAAGGCGCCCTCGATTTCGACCCGGACGGGTACGCTTTCGGGCGGAAACCAGCAGAAGGTCGTCCTTGCCAAATGGCTGTCGATGCGCCCGAAGGTTCTGATCTTCGATGAGCCGACGCGCGGCATCGATATCGGTGCGAAGAATGAAATCTATAGCTTGATGCGCAAGCTCGCCGATGCCGGCGTCGCGATCCTGATGATTTCCAGCGACATGGAAGAGGTCATCGGCGTTTCCGACCGCATCGCGGTCATGCACGAAGGCCAGATCGCCGGCATTCTCGACAAGGACCAGTTCAGTCAGGAAAACGTGCTTTTGCTGGCCGTCGGCAAGACGCTACACTAGATGGTGTAACGGGCGGAGCCCGGCCAGCCAGGTTTGAATGGCTGGTGGTCGTCCCTCACAATGATGGTGTCGCGGAGTCAGGAGAGACCTGCTCCATAGCATCACGGAGAGACGACCATGAAGCAGTATGCCGGCATCGACGTATCATTGGAATACTCAAGTGTGTGCGTGGTGGATGCGGATGGCCGCATTGTGCGTGAAGCAAAGGTCCACAGTGAACCCGATGCGCTGATCGCCTGGTTTGGCGAGCACGGCGTGGCGATGGAACGGATTGGTCTGGAGGCCGGACCCTTGTCGCAGTGGCTCCATGCCGGAATGACAGAGGCGGGTCTGG
>NZ_FMAH01000066.1 GCF_900094545.1 Martinezella miluonensis | reverse complement strand
ATTCCGGCATGGAGCCACTGCGACAAGGGTCCGGCCTCCAGACCAATCCGTTCCATCGCCACGCCGTGCTCGCCAAACCAGGCGATCAGCGCATCGGGTTCACTGTGGACCTTTGCTTCACGCACAATGCGGCCATCCGCATCCACCACGCACACACTTGAGTATTCCAATGATACGTCGATGCCGGCATACTGCTTCATGGTCGTCTCTCCGTGATGCTATGGAGCAGGTCTCTCCTGACTCCGCGACACCATCATTGTGAGGGACGACCACCAGCCATTCAAACCTGGCTGGCCGGGCTCCGCCCGTTACACCATCTAAACCAGTCCGTATGAGGGATTGAAAACCCGGCCGCCAAGGCCGGGTTGTTTGTGTTTGCGAATCAGATCGAATGCCGGCGTGAGCGGGTTCTCTGATCGAGATCGAAGACTTTCAGCCCATCCTCGGCGCTTGGCGGCGTGCGCCAGTCCTCCGCTATCAGCGCCTTTCTGGCGTCGCGCAGGCCGGCGTCCCAATGTTCGTGCATCGATAGCGACGAAAACTCGTAATCCTTGGACTGCGACCGGAACTGCTTGTTGCGGTAGATCAGATGGATGATGGTGACGCCGTAGTCCGAGCAGTGCTTCTCCAGCTTTTTGATCTCCGGATCGGCCTTGGCCTCTTCGGGAAGCCGCGCATAAAGCTCCGATATGGCGCGACGCAGGCGATGACGCTCCAGGAAGAGGTCGGTGTTGAGGCGGGTACGGCTGGAATAGGTGATGTCCTTGCGCCGTTCCTCGACTTCCTCGAGATCTTGCGGCAAGGAACCGACGGCGCTGAAGAGATCGACCTGAAACACCACCGTATCGACGCCCGCGCCATTGCGCAGCACGTAGGTGAGCGGCGTGTTCGAGACCAGGCCGCCGTCCCAGTAGTATTCACTGCCGATCTTGATGGCCGGAAAGCCCGGCGGTAGGGCGCCGCTCGCCATGATGTGTTCCGGCGCGATCTTAATATCCCTGTTGTCGAAGAACGCGAAGTTGCCGGTTCGCACGTTGACGGCACCGAGGCTCAGCCGCACCGGGCCATGATTGATTCGGTCGAAATCCACATGGTCGAGCAGCGTCTGGCGCAATTGCTCTGTATCGTAGATGCTGGTCGCGCCCGCTGAGCCCCGCGCCTGGAACCAGGCCGGGATCTGCCAGGGAGAAAAGAAGCCGGGCGCCCCGAAGGTCGAAACCCACCAGCTGCTCACCGTGCGATAAAAGGGGCTGCTCTGGCGCTGCCGTTCCATCAGCATATCGACGGGAAGCTGGATAGTGATCTTGTTCCAGAAGGAGCGCAGCTTCTCAAGCCGCTCCCCCGGCACGTTGCCGGCCATGATGGCGGCGTTGATGGCGCCGATCGAGATGCCTGCGATCCAGTCCGGGTCGATATTCTGCTCTCTGAGTGCCTGAAAGGCGCCGGCTTGATAGGAGCCGAGCGCGCCGCCGCCCTGGAGCACGAACACTTTATGCGAATAAGCTGATGCGGGATTGGTAAGCGGAGCTGCAATGTTCATGTGCCATCCTTTGCTGCGCTCCGGGTGGGAAAGCCGGGATACGCAAAACTATGACCATTTTCCTGCCTGCTTCTCCGAATGCGGAGACATGCCATTGCGAATCGGCGGGCTCGAACCTGTGCTATGCGAGCAAATAGGCCCAGAGCGACACCGAAAATGCCCCGAACGCTGTCGTCAAGGTGATCGTCGAGGCGGCGAGACTGTGGCCGACGCCGAAGCGATTGGCAATCAGCCAGGCGTTCACACCTGTGGGAACGGCAGCGGTGAGCACCAGCGCGGCCCGCCATTCCGGGCTAAGGCCAAGGAGATGACCGGCCGCCAGCACGCAGGACGGCAGCAAGAATAGCTTGAAGGCGGCCATGACGCTGGTGATGCCGAGATTGCCCGATAGCCCGTATTGGCGCAGCGCCATGCCGAGCGAAATCAGCGCCGCGGGGCCGGCCATATTGGCGATGCCGTCGACGACGCTGCCGACGGTCGCGGGGATGCGGATGCCGGTCAGGTGGACGATAAGACCGCAGAAAAGGCCGATGACCAGCGGATTGCGCACAAGGTTCCGGCCGACCTGCAGCAGCAGCTCGCCGGTGCTGCGGCCGGCGCCGGCATTCTCCTTGCGCTCGGCCTGCTCCATCGGCAGCGTGCCGGCGATCATCATCGTCGGCAGGTGCACGGCGATCAGGATCGACATGGCCATGACGCCATCAGGCCCGACCGTGCGGCCGACAAGGGGCAGGCCGATGAAGATCGTATTGGCAAAGGCCGATGAAACGCCGGCCAGCACGCCGATGCGCGCGTCCCGCCCGAACAGCCGAGTCGCTACGATATGGCCGGCGGTCCAGGTCACGGCGACGCCGGAAAAATAGGCGATCCACAATCGAAACGGCGAAGCGCCACGAAAATCCGCCTCGGCGATGGTGCGGAACAGCAGGAGCGGCACGGCGATCTTGAAGACGAACTCGCCCATCGCCTCGCCGACATCGGCCTTCAACAGGCCAGTGCGCACGATAACCCAGCCAACGAGGATCAGCAGGAAGATCGGAAGGACATCGGTGAGAATTTCGGACATGCCGGGCGTGGGCCGTGGAATTCGTGGCTCGAGAAGAGTGATCGAGGAGTTGTAGCAGCTTGCTTAAAGCATGTCGCGCAAAAGTGTGCAGCGGTTTTGCGACGACGACATGCGCAAAATCAAGAGCTTAAAGCGAAAGGAGCGAATCTGAAAGATCGCGACGCGCGATCGGTGTGAGAACCCGCAAAAACAAAAAAAGCGGGCCAAGCCCGCTCCTACTTGTCCGGTCTCGCCGGAGAGTCCCCCCGGTGCACATGCCGCCAGTTCATCCGTGGTCGGCCCGCGTACCGGTGAGGCGGAAGGCATCATTCCTTCCCAGACTGGCTCGGAAGTCTTTC
Source organism: Martinezella miluonensis (assembly GCF_900094545.1). Taxonomy (GTDB): domain Bacteria; phylum Pseudomonadota; class Alphaproteobacteria; order Rhizobiales; family Rhizobiaceae; genus Rhizobium; species Rhizobium miluonense. The sequence continues at coordinate 23,352 of NZ_FMAH01000066.1, read as the reverse complement.
GAACTTCCCATCCCAGCCGCTTGATAAGCATTTAAACATAGAAAGTGACAGCCAAATGACTGATTGCAATTAAGTTGGCTGCACTGGCGCTGATTCTTCTTCCAAACTTCGGAAAAACCGATATTACCGGATACCGGCTATCACCAATACCGGGATCCTCCTATAGATGACTCGCTTCGATGTACTGACCGTTGGCAACGCCATCGTCGACATTATCGCCCGTTGCAATGATCAGTTCCTGATCGACAACAAGATCACCAAGGCCGCGATGAACCTCATCGATGCCGAACGCGCCGAACTTCTCTATTCGCGCATGGGCCCGGCGCTGGAAGCCTCCGGCGGCAGCGCAGGCAATACGGCGGCAGGCGTTGCCAATTTCGGCGGCAGGGCTGCCTATTTCGGTAAGGTCGCTGAAGACCAGCTCGGACAGATCTTCGCCCACGATATCCGCGCCCAGGGCGTGCATTACCAGACCAGGGCGAAGGGCACTTTCCCGCCGACGGCCCGTTCGATGATCTTCGTCACCGAGGACGGCGAGCGTTCCATGAACACTTATCTCGGCGCCTGCGTCGAACTCGGCCCGGAAGACGTCGAGGAAAATGTCGTCGCCGATGCCAAAGTCACCTATTTCGAGGGCTATCTCTGGGATCCGCCGCGCGCCAAGGAAGCGATTCGCGAATGCGCCCGCATCGCCCATGCCAACGGCCGTGAAATGTCGATGACGCTATCGGACAGCTTCTGCGTCGGCCGCTATCGCGACGAGTTCCTCGATCTCATGCGCTCGGGCACCGTCGATATCGTCTTCGCAAACCGCGACGAGGCACTGTCGCTCTACGAGACCGAGGATTTCGAAAAGGCGCTGACGCTGATTGCGGCCGACTGCAAGATTGCAGCCGTGACGACAGGCAAGGATGGCGCCGTGATCATACGCGGCAACGAACGCCATGTCGTCGATGCTCATCCGATCGAAGAGCGTGTCGATACGACAGGCGCGGGCGACCTTTTCGCCGCCGGCTTCCTGTTCGGCTACACGCAGGGCCGTAGCTTGGAAGATTGCGGCAAGCTCGGCAATCTTGCGGCAGCAACCGTCATCGAGCAGATCGGCCCGCGGCCGATGCAATCGCTGTCGGAAAAGGCCAAGAAATTCGGTCTTCTCTGATCGGGCTTAGCCCCTGAAGCTTCTGGATTACAGACAACGGGAGCCGCTTCGACAGATCGTCGGGCGGCTCTTTCGCTGGGATCCCGTGAAATATGCTCTAGCTCCAGAAAAGCCGCGCCGTCCCGGCCTCGTAGAGGATGAGGATGCCGATCGCGATCAGGATGAGCGGCACGACCCTGTATCCGTGCCGCCTGATCGGTGCGCCGAGTTTCGGGTGATTGACAAGGGCATGTGCCACGACGAGCCAGACTGCCGTCAGAACCGCGAAGACGCAGCCGAAGCCCAGGATTTCATAGGCGGATCGTGTGGCGAAGAGCGGCGTATAGACGCTGATATTGTCGCCGCCATTGGCGATCGTCACGAGGGCGACGGCCACGATATTGCCGTGTCCGGCCGAAGCCTTCTCATGGTCTTCGGGGTTGTCGCCCGTGTCGATGCCGTTCCAGACCTCCCATAGCCTCTTCAGACCGAAATAGATCGGCGCAAAGCCGAGGAGGCCGATATAGGTTGCGGGAATGACGAGCACGAGAAGCGAGGCGGCGACGCTTGCGCCAAAGAGAGTGGCAATTCCGAGATACTGGCCGATGATGATCTGCCTTAATCGGAATTTCGGATCGGCGAAGAAGCCTAGAAGAACGAAGAGGTCGTCCACATCCGTTGATGCGAACACGACGATTGCAACGCCCAGAACGCCCAGTAGATAGTCCAAGACACCTGTCTCCTTTTCCGATGCGGGGACATATCATCGCGCCGGAAAAGTTGCGCGCTAAAGCATGTCGCGCAAAAGTGCGCAGCGGTTTTGCGATAACGACATGTGTAAAATCAAAGATTCAACACGCAAGAAGCGAATCTGAAAAATCGCGATCGCTTTGGCATTTATAGCGGGACGTCTAAGGGAGCGTTACTTGAAAGCTTCGCCAGGATAGGCGCCCCAGATCTCGGATTGCGCCACCCAACCCTCTGTGCCGTCGGCGGTGACGTGGCACCAGTCGCCGGTGCATTCGCGAACGCTCATCATCACGCCTGGTTGAAGCTTGGCAATGACGCTGGCGGATGGTTGGGCTTCGCGGCGCATATTGACGAAGACGGCCTTGCCCTTGCCTTTCATCCACGGTGCAGCGATGGCCGAACGCTGGCCCGACAGCAGCGACTGGTTGACCCAGCCTTCGGTGCCGTCGGCATCGCGAATGCGCCGCCAATTATCGTATTCCTGAATGATTTCGACCGGCAGACCCTGCTTGAGATACAGCCATGACACGGCGTAATCCGAACTCGGTCCGATACGCAGGTTGACACGCTTGGATTTCAGCGTGACGAAGCGCGGCAGCGGCAATCCGCTCGGCCCCTTGGCGGCCTGGGCGGCGGCAAGGTCCGCCGTTGCTACGGCCATCATCAGGCCGATCGAGAAAATAGCGCAGGACTTCAATACCTTGCCACGCATGGGATTTCCGTTCGTTCATCATGACAAGGGCGCCGCTTGTATCGCCCTTGTGCTCCGCCGGTTGCAAATCATCGGATCGCGCCAGCGAGTTTTGTTTGTCTTCGCCTGCGGGTCTGGTAGAAATACCCGGAACGGGAAAATTATCCCGCTTCTTGGTTAATAACATCTGAACAAGGCATCGCCGCTCTCCATGACGACGAAGAAAAAACCGAGAGTCTACGTCACGCGCAAACTGCCGGATGCGGTGGAAACGCGGATGCGCGAACTCTTCGATGCCGAACTCAACATTGACGATCGTCCGCGCACCAAAGCCGAACTGATTGAGGCAGTCCGATCGGTCGATGTGCTGGTGCCCACGGTGACAGATCGCATCGATGCGGAACTGATCGGCGAAGCCGGTCCGCAGATGAAGCTCATCGCCAGCTTCTCCAACGGCACCGATCACATCGATGTGGAAGCCGCCGCCCGGCGCGGCATCACCGTCACCAATACGCCCAATGTGCTGACCGAAGATACCGCCGACATGACCATGGCGCTCATTCTCGCCGTGCCGCGGCGGCTGGCGGAAGGTGCCCGCGTTCTGACCGATAATCCCGGCGAATGGGCCGGATGGTCGCCTACCTGGATGCTCGGCCGCCGCATTCACGGCAAGCGCATCGGTATCGTCGGCATGGGGCGTATAGGCACCGCCGTCGCCCGCCGCGCCAAGGCATTCGGCCTTTCGATCCATTATCACAATCGCAAGCGGGTCAATCCGGCGACGGAGGACGAGCTGGAGGCGACTTATTGGGACAGCCTCGACCAGATGCTCGCCCGCGTCGACATCGTTTCGGTCAACTGCCCGTCTACGCCTGCGACGTATCATTTGATCTCCGCCCGCCGCCTGGCACTGCTGCAGCCGACGAGCTACATCGTCAACACGGCGCGCGGCGATGTCATCGACGAGGCGGCGTTGATCAAGATCCTGCGCGAAGGCAAGATCGCCGGTGCGGGCCTCGACGTGTTCGAGAACGAGCCGGCCGTCAATCCCAAGCTGGTGAAGCTCGCCAATGAGGGCAAGGTGGTACTCTTGCCGCATATGAGCTCGGCGACGCTCGAGGGCCGCATCGACATGGGCGACAAGGTCATCATCAACATCCGCACCTTCATCGACGGCCATCGTCCGCCCAACCGCGTGCTGCCGTTCCGCTGAGCTAGAGCAATTCCAGGAAAAGTGCGCAGCGGTTTTCCGTCCGGAATTGCGTAAAGACAATAAGTTAGCGGTTCTCAGATTCCGTGAAAAACTGAACCGCTCTAAACCAGGCTCTTGCGCATCTCGATCGACGTGGTGCGATCGAAGCCGGCATGACGACTTTCGGCGGTTTTCCGAAATCCCCAGCCGGCGAACATGCGGTGATTTTCGGTGAGCTCTATGCGGGTTTCCAGCCGCAGGTTGGAAAGGTTCAACCTGCGTGCCTCGTTTTCCGCCGATGTTAGCAGGCGCCTGCCGATCCCTTTGCCTTGCGCGCCTGGCAGGACGGCGAGTTTGCCAATATAGAGGGTGTCTAGCTCGGTGCGGCAAAATACACAGCCGACTATATTGTTGTCGTCCAGCGCGACATAGCCGATTTCGCTGTGCGCTTTTTCCTCAAGAGACTTCGGTGTCAGCGCGAGCGCGGATGAGGGCGGATCGATCCGCCCGTTCATGTAAGCGAAAGAGGCAAGGATAAGATCGAGCAATTCGCTCCAGCGATGAAAGCTGCCATCCAGGCGTTGAAGCGTGATATTGTTCATTCGGCAGCCACTTTGGCGCGCTTGCGGCGATAACGAACGGTCTCGAATCGCGCGGCAAGCGCGTCGTAGAGCAGCAGGCGGCCGATCAGCGGTTCGCCGATGCCTGTTATGAGCTTGATCGCTTCCATCGCCATCAATGTGCCGATGACTCCGGTCAAAGCGCCGATGATGCCGGCCTCGGCGCAACTGGGAATGAGACCCTGCGGCGGTGGCGCCGGGAAGAGATCGCGATAGCGCGGATTGGCCGCGTCGTCGGAATCGCTCTCGTAGGGCTTCAGCGTCGTCACCGATCCGTCGAATCGCCCGACCGCACCCGTGACGAGCGGCAGGCGTGCGGCTTCGGTCGCATCCGCAACGGTGTAGCGCGTATCGAAATTGTCGGAGCCGTCGATAACGAGGTCGAAGCCGGCAAGATGCCGGGCGGCCGTATCGGGCGCGAAGCGCTCCTCGAAACGGATCACCCGTACATGCGGATTGAGCCGCGCGATGGCGTCGGCGGCACTCTGCGTCTTCAATTCGCCGATGGTGCCGGTGTCGTGGATCACCTGCCGCTGCAGGTTGGAGAGCGAAACGCGGTCGTCGTCGGCAATACCGAGCGTGCCGACGCCAGCGGCGGCGAGATATTGCAGCACCGGGGCACCAAGGCCGCCGGCACCGATCACAAGCACGCGCGCAGCCTTCAGCTTCTGCTGGCCGGTTCCGCCGACTTCGGGCAGCAGGATGTGGCGCTGGTAGCGGGCGATTTCGTCTGAGGTCAAAGGGTCCATGGCGACGATCCTATCATGATCGGCGATTTTGAGATGCTAGGATTTTGTAATCCCGCCATGCGAAACGGTAAGGAATTGCGCGCGCTCGCCAAGCGCCGAGAACATGGCCTTGTCCGTGCCGGTCATGAAGGCCTGCCCGCCGAGCCCATTGACGAGATCGAAAAGTGCAGCGCGCCGGCCTTCGTCGAGATGAGCGGCGATTTCGTCCAGCAGCAGGATCGGCGCATATCCCGTCAGATTGCCGACAAGACGGGCATGGGCAAGGATCAGGCCGACCAGAAGGGCCTTCTGCTCGCCCGTCGAGCAATGTTCCGCCTCCATGTCCTTTTCACGATGGCGTACCAGCAGATCGACCCTATGCGGCCCATCCAGCGTGCGCCCGGCTGCGGCATCCCGGTAACGTCCGTCTCGCAGCATCGCGGCATAAGCATCTTCCAGATCGACCGCCGGCCGGTCGAATTGACCGTCGAGAAAGCCTGATAGTTCCAGTGCCGCGGAGGGGAAGGGCGTCGCTTCGCGCGTTTCGGCAATCAGTCGCGAGAGGAGGCCGAGCATCTCCTGCCGTGCGATCGCCATGGCGATGCCGAGGCTTGCCATCTGCTCCTCGATGCCGGCAAGCCAGGATGGATCGAACCGGCCGTCCGACAAGAGCCTGTTGCGGCTGCGCATGGCGCGCTCGAAATCGCTGGCGCGGCGGCCATGCGCGGGATCGAGCGACAGCACCAGCCGGTCGAGAAAGCGGCGGCGCTCCGAAGAGCCGCCGGTGAACAGGCCGTCCATGGCCGGCGTCAGCCAGAGAACGCGCAGATGATCGGTCAGTTCGTCGACCGTCTTGGCGGGCGTCCCGTTGATTCGCAGCTTGCGGGCGGTTGATTCGTCCGTCGTGTCGATGCCGGTGCCGATCTCGACCGTGCCGTCCATACCTTCCAGCTCGGCAAAGATCGAAAAGCCACCCGGTGCATGGACGCGAGTGATATCGGTATAGCTGGCCCGGCGCAGGCCGCGGCCGGGCGACAGCAGCGAAACCGCTTCCATCAGATTGGTCTTGCCTGCGCCGTTGTCGCCGGTGAGCACTACATGCCGCTCGTCAAGCGTCAGCGCCGCCGCCGCATAGTTGCGGAAGTCGGTGAGCTTCAGGCGCGAGATGGAAACCTTGTCCGGCATGGGTCTTTGAGATTCGTGTTGATGGCCGAGGGGTATGCCGAACCCTGCCCAAGTGCAAGGATTTTGCCGATGGTTCCGCGGTGTCGATGGAATGGAAGCGCCGTCAAGGGTCACCCTTGTCCTTCGACAGGCTCAGGATGAGGGTGGAATGGTGGGTGCAGGATGAGGATAGAGTGAACTGCAGGCCGGATGAGAGATTCAGCCTTCATGGTGAGGAGGTCCGCAGGGCCGTCTCGAACCACGAGGGCGGGGGATTCGGCACCAAACAAAAAAATCCGGCCGAATCACCGGCCGGATTCATGTGAAACAATCTGATTCGTGGCTCAGTCGCTGAACGTATCGAAGAAATCCTTCATGCGGGCGAAGAAGCCCGTCGATTCGGGATTGTTGTCCTTCGAAGAGATCTGCTCGAACTCCTGCAGCAGCTCGCGCTGGCGCTTGGTAAGCTTCTGCGGCGTCTCGATCTGGATCTGGATATAGAGATCGCCGACCTGGCTGGAGCGCAGCACCGGCATGCCCTTGGCCTTCAGGCGGAACTGCTTGCCGACCTGCGTTCCCTCGGGAACGGTGACGCGGGACTTCGTGCCGTCGAGCGTTGCCACATCGAAGGTGCCGCCAAGTGCTGCCGTCGTCATCGAGATCGGTACCGCGCAGTAGAGATCGGCGCCGTCGCGCTGGAAGAACTCATGCGGCTTGACTGACAGGAAGATATAAAGGTCGCCGGAAGGCCCGCCGCGCAGGCCCGCTTCGCCTTCGCCCTGCAGGCGGATGCGCGTGCCGTCTTCAATGCCGGCCGGGATGTTGACCGAGAGCGAACGCTCTTCGGTCACCCGGCCCTGGCCATGACACTTGGTGCAGGGATCGGGAATGATCTGGCCACGGCCATGACAAGTCGGGCAGGTGCGCTCGACCGAGAAGAAACCCTGTGCGGCGCGGACGCGGCCAGAGCCCTGACAGGTGCCGCAGGTTTTCGGCTGTGTGCCGGGCTTGGCGCCCGAGCCGGAACAGACGTCGCAGGTGAGGGAGGTCGGAACGCGGATCTGCGCCGTTTTGCCAGTGAAGGCCTCCTCGAGCGAAATTTCCATGTTGTAGCGAAGATCTGCGCCGCGCTCGCGGCCGCCGGAAGAGCGCCCGCGCGAGCGTCCGCCACCCATCATCTCGCCGAAAATATCCTCGAAAATATCGGAGAAGCCGCCGCCGCCGAAGCCGGCGCCAAAACCGCCGCCACCGCCCATGCCACCATGCTCGAAAGCAGCGTGGCCATAGCGGTCATAGGCTGCGCGCTTCTGCGGATCCTTGAGCGTTTCGTAGGCTTCGTTGATTTCCTTGAACTTCCGCTCGGCGTTGCTGTCGTCCGGATTCTTGTCCGGATGAAATTGCATCGCCAGCTTACGAAAGGCGCTCTTCAGCTCTTTCTCGTCCGCCGTCTTGGAGACGCCCAATGTCTCGTAAAAATCCGCTTTTGCCATTCAGCATTCGACCCCGGAAATGGATTTCCGGCTGCCCGAAGGCAGCCGGATCTAAGTTCCTCGAGAACCTTTCGGTTCGCGCTTATGCAGACCGCTTACGGTCGTCTTCGTTCTTGATTTCCTCGTAGTCGGCATCGACGACATCGTCCTTGCCAGCTGCCGAGTGATCGCCCGAAGCTGCTTCCGCCTGCTGGGACTCATAGATCGCCTGGCCGAGCTTCATGGAAACTTCCATGAGCGTCTGGGTCTTGGCCTTGATGTCGTCGGCATTCGGCTCGGAAGCTTCGGTTGCCGTCTTCAGGGCTGCGATGGCGTCCGAGATCGCGGTGCGATCGGCTTCGGTGACCTTGTCGCCGTAATCCTTCAGCGACTTCTCGCTGGAATGGATCAGGCTTTCAGCCTGGTTCTTGGCTTCGACGCCCTCACGGCGCTTCTTGTCTTCCGCAGCATGGGCTTCGGCATCCTTGACCATCTTCTCGATGTCGGTGTCGGAAAGACCGCCGGACGCCTGGATGCGAATCTGCTGTTCCTTGCCGGTACCCTTGTCCTTGGCCGAAACCTGGACGATGCCGTTGGCGTCGATATCGAAGGTGACTTCGATCTGCGGTACGCCGCGGGGCGCGGGCGGCAGGCCAACGAGGTCGAACTGGCCGAGCAGCTTGTTGTCGGCGGCCATTTCGCGCTCGCCCTGCGATACGCGGATGGTCACGGCCGACTGGTTGTCATCGGCAGTCGAGAAGGTCTGCGACTTCTTCGTCGGGATCGTCGTGTTGCGTTCGATCAGACGGGTGAAGACGCCGCCGAGCGTTTCGATGCCGAGAGACAGCGGGGTTACGTCGAGCAGCAGAACGTCCTTGACGTCGCCCTGCAGAACGCCGGCCTGGATGGCGGCGCCGAGCGCGACGACTTCATCCGGGTTGACGCCCTTGTGCGGTTCCTTGCCGAACAGCTGCTTGACGACTTCTTGTACCTTCGGCATGCGGCTCATGCCGCCGACGAGAACGACTTCGTCAATCTCGGCAGCCGTGACGCCGGCATCCTTGAGGGCTGCCTTGCACGGAGCGATGGTGCGCTGGACGAGATCGTCGACCAGGCTTTCCAGCTTCGCGCGGGTCAGCTTCAGCGTCAGGTGCTTCGGGCCGGTAGCGTCTGCCGTGATGAAGGGCAGGTTGATTTCGGTCTGCTGGGCGGACGAAAGTTCGATCTTGGCCTTTTCGGCAGCTTCCTTGAGCCGCTGCAGAGCAAGCTTATCGCCCTTGAGGTCGATGCCGTTGTCCTTCTTGAACTCGGCAACGAGATATTCGACGAGACGCATGTCGAAGTCTTCACCGCCGAGGAAGGTGTCGCCGTTGGTCGACTTCACTTCGAAGACGCCGTCGCCGATTTCCAGGATGGAGATATCGAAGGTGCCGCCGCCAAGGTCGTAAACGGCGATGGTCTTGCCGTCCTTCTTGTCGAGACCGTAGGCAAGTGCTGCAGCGGTCGGCTCGTTGATGATGCGCAGGACTTCAAGACCGGCGATCTTGCCGGCATCCTTGGTTGCCTGGCGCTGAGCGTCGTTGAAGTATGCAGGAACGGTGATGACAGCCTTTTCGACCTTTTCGCCGAGATAGGATTCGGCGGTTTCCTTCATCTTCTGAAGGATCATTGCGGAAATCTGTGCGGGCGAATAGCCCTTGCCCTGGGCTTCGACCCAGGCGTCGCCATTGTCACCCTTGACGATCGTGAAGGGAACGAGGTGCTTGTCCTTCTCGACGGTCGGATCTTCGTAGCGGCGGCCGATCAGGCGCTTGACAGCGAAGAGGGTATTCGTGGGGTTGGTGACAGCCTGGCGCTTGGCCGGCTGGCCGACGAGACGTTCGCCGTCGTCGGAGAAGGCGACCATAGAGGGGGTCGTGCGGGCGCCTTCGGCATTCTCGATCACTTTCGCGTCTTTACCGTCCATGACGGCGACGCAGGAATTTGTGGTTCCAAGGTCGATACCAATTACTTTTGCCATATCATTCTCTCCTTGAAGCAAGCCGTCGGAACCCCTGTCAGGCATTCCATTGACAGCCCCTTACGGGATGGTCTTGAGGATTGCGCAGCCATGACTGCGGTGATGCCGCGTATATAAGTAGCGGTTTTACTGACTGCAAGGCAGGAAATCACCCGGAATCCAGCAAAACGAATGGTTTGTCGCCCAAATTCCACATGGCCGAAGTTGCGCCAAGAGCCCGTGGATTTAAAGCAATCGCGTATTTGAGCAGCCTTGCCGCAGCCATGCAAGCGGCAAGGTGGAAAATTGCGATTTTATCGGCCGAGGATCACGTCGAGCAGCGAGGTGCGATGCGGTCGAGCTGCCCTAGGCGGGCCGCTGTCGCCGACATCGGCGGGCGGGATCTCGCTGTCATAGGGGTTCGAATTGTAGGGATTCGAACTATAGGGGTTGGTGTCGTCGGTGAGGTTTGCCGGCGGCAGATCCTGCGGGTCTTCATTCGCTGCGGTCTGGTTGACGACCTGTGGCTGGATCGGCTGTTGCGACGGCCGCTGCTGCAAGGTCGGCTGTCCCGCATTGCCCGCGCCGGAGATGATGTTGCCGATCGTCGTCGGCTGGTCGCCCAACGGCTCCGCCTGTGCCATCGGCAAGCCGCTGTCGATGATCTGGCCGCCACCGAAGATCGGCGTCGGCGTGATGCCCTTGTGGGCGGCGATCATGAATTCCTTCCACGCCTTTGCCGGCAGCCCGCCGCCGGTCACCTTGCGCATCGACTTGCCGTCATCGTTGCCGAACCAGACGCCTGTCGTCAGATGGCTGGTGAAGCCGACGAACAGAGCGTCGCGGAAGGACTGCGTCGTGCCCGATTTGCCGGCGGCCTGCCAACCGGGAATGCGGGCAGCCTTGCCGGTTCCCGACGCGATGACGCCGGCCATCATGGTGTCCATGTTGGCGACGATATCCGGGTTCAGCACCCGCTGCGGATTGTCGGTATTGGCCTGGTAGAGCACCTTGCCGGAGGCGGTCGTCACCTTGGTGATGACGTGCGGCGCCACCTTGAAGCCGCCGTTCATGAAGGTGGCATAGGCGGAGGTGAGTTCCAGCAGCGAGACTTCGGAGGTGCCGAGCGCGATCGAGGCGTTGGCCTGCAGATCGGATTCGATGCCGAGCCTGTGCGCCACCTTGATCACCTGCTCGGGACCGACCTCGGCGACGAGCTGGACGGCAACCGTGTTCAGCGATTTCGCCACGGCGGTCGCAAGCGTCACCGGGCCGCTATAGCGCTGTTCGTAATTCTCCGGCGCCCAATTGCCGATCTTGACCGGCAAGTCGTTGCGGATCGAATTGGGCGTCAGGCCCGCTTCCAGCGCCGCGGTATAGACGAAGGGCTTGAAGGCCGAGCCGGGCTGGCGCTTGGCGGTGACCGCACGGTTGAACTGGCTCTGGGCGTAATCACGGCCGCCGACCAGGGCGCGGACGGCGCCTGTCGCATCGACGGAGACGAGCGAGGCCTGCGAGGCGTTCAGTTTCTTGCCGTCCTTTTCAAGCACGTCGCTCAGTGCCCTCTCGGCTTTTTCTTCCAGTGACATGTCGAGGGTGGTATCGACGATCAGGTCTTCCTTGACAGCGCCGCCGATCAGCTTCGGCAGCTGATCCATGACCATGTCGGCGACGTAGTTTTCCGCGCCGCTCCAGTAGCTCTTCGACCGCGTCGGCGGCTGTGCCATCGCCGTCTTGATGTCGGATTCACTGATGAAGCCCTGATCGCGCATGGCCTGCAGCACCAGCTGGGCGCGCGCCTCGGCGGCGGCAGGGTCGCGAGCGGGCGACAGCCGCGACGGCGCCTTGACCAGGCCGGCCAGCATGGCGGCCTCGCCGAGATTGACCTCCTTGGCCGACTTGTTGAAGTAGCGCCGCGAGGCCGCCTCGACGCCATAGGCGTTCGAACCGAAATAGACGCGGTTCAGATACATCGTCAGGATCTGATCCTTGGCGTATTTATGCTCCAGCCACAGGGCCAGGAGCACTTCCTGCACCTTGCGTTCCAGCGTGCGGTCCGGCGAGAGGAAGAGGTTCTTGGCGAGCTGCTGCGTCAGCGTCGAGCCGCCCTGGGCTGCGTGTCCCGTCACGACGTTGGTCACGACGGCGCGGCCGAGGCCGATCGGATCGAAGCCGAAATGGGAATAGAAGCGGCGATCCTCGATGGCGATGATGGCTTCCGGGATATAGGGCGACATGTCGCTGAGCGTCACGGCCTCGCCGCCCGTTGTGCCGCGATTGGCAATCAGGCTTCCGTCGAGATCGGTGATCTTGACGTTCGGTGGCCGTTCGGGAATGGACCAGGTGCTGGCGCTCGGCATGCGCGATCCGTAATAGGCAACAAGGCCGGCAAGGCCGATACCCGCCCAGAGGCAAAGCACGAGACCCCAATAGATCGTCGCCCGGATGAAGCCGAAAAAGCCGCGGCGCGGCGCACGTCGGGCCGGCTTGCGGCGGCTGCGCGAACGGCGAGGTTTCTCAACCACCGGCTCGTCCTCGTATTCGTCGTCTTCATCTTCGTCGGGTTCCGGCTCTTCGTACCGCTTGGCCGCGCGCCTGTGGCCGACGATGCGTTCGCCGGCACTGAATCCGTCATCGATGCGTTCCCGACCGCTGGAAAAGGATGGTTCTATCCTCTGGCGTGACTTTTTCTTATCTGCCATTGCGGGTCGGTCGTACCTCGATGCCTAGCGTTATCGTGTCTTCTATCAGGCTGATCAGAGCGGCGGCATATGTGCTTTAGCGCATGCGGTCGCTTTTGTACCGGCATGCCATCTCAAAAATGGATCCCGGATTGCGGGACAGGCGGCCGCCTGCCATTCGCCCACGAACCCCTCGCGAAGACATCAAATCCCGCCTGAACTTTAAATGCGGCGATTTAAGGAGGGATTAAGAACATTTCCGATCCACCTCTGACAGCGGTTTCTGCGATGCCTGACACGGCCGGTCAAGGAACTTTTCCGCGGTCTGGCGCATTTACCCAACCACAAAGACGAAGGGACGAGCGCATGAGTTCGTTGATCAAGGTTGAGGACGTCTGCGAGAGCAAGCTGCGGGAGGTCTGGAGCGTAGAGGACTTCGCTCGGCGCCACCGGATCGGCAAGGAGGAGGAAGCCAGGCTGAAAAAGCTGTTTGGCGACTTCGCGACAAAGCAGGAATTGCTCTCCAACGCGCAGAGGCCGCCACAATTCCGTTGAACCGGATGAGCTGGCTTGGCGCGATGCTCATCGTGGGCCGTCACAGCCGAAAGGTTTGTAGCGGTGGAGGCTATGTTGATGTGGAAGCGTTTCGAACAATGGCTGGCCGACCTGATCGACCGGATTCTCGGGTTGGAGTGGCTTGCCCGCCGCGCCGGCTTCTCGCCGGCCGAGGCAAAGCGGATCGCGCGCGAAAGATAGGTCACCTGCGCGCCACCTCGGAGGATGTCCGCACCTATGCTCGGTTCCCTAAAAACGATCACTGGAATTGGTTTTCTGTGCCTCATGTGCTGGCAGAACCATTCCGATCGCATGCGCGATACTTCGCGTGGAGCGCGCAAATTTCCGTATTTTCGAATAGTCTGATCGAGGTTATAGTACTGTAATCTGGCTGTCTTGGAGGACGATCCAGACGGTTTGGTAGCGCGTGAGGAGGAGTGTTCATGCGACACATCAAATGGAGCAATCCAATCGAAATCGGTTTTGCTCAAGGTAGTTTCCAGATCGTGACGGGGCCGTCGGAGGCCCTGAATTGCATGGCCAATCTTTGGCCTGACCGGCGCGGTCCGTTGTATGTAGCGGCAAGAAGTGTCTGCCGTGCAGCGATCGACGGTCGCAAGTCCGCCGAGGAAGCTCGGGAAATGTTCATTTCGGCGACGCGGGAAGCGCATCTGAAGATGCACTGACGCACAACGTTCCTGTCCGGCGTTTTGATCGCTCGGCTCCTGTGAGCCGGCGGAAGCGTCATAAGGGCCGGAACGTTCAAGAATGCGCCATTCCCGCAAAGGCATCCATATTCGCGCTGCCCTAGCGTCATGCGGAGGGCGTACACTCTTCAAATGCAATGTGTTCCAGCAAAAAGGCCAGCGACTTTCAGAGTCGCTGGCCTTTGGCTATCTCAAGAATAGCGGCGTGCTGCCGCCATCAGCGGTTTGAGCCTCTGGGGGTCATGCGGCAATCCGGTTCCGATGCCGGGCAATCCTTGTGGTCGGGGCTGTAAGGACCGGGCTGACCTGCCCGTGGATTGATTGGCGGCTGTGGCTGTGGTTGCGGCTGAACCTGAACCTGGGGCGGCCGCTGCGGTTCGACGCGTGGGCGATCCGGGCGGTTACCCCAGTCCTGGTTGCTGTCAGGCTGGCGGCGGCCCCAGTCGCGATTGCCATCACGCTGCCCGTCCCAATTGCGGTCGGGGCGACGGCCCCAGTCGCGATCCGGCTCGTTGTTCCAGTCGCGATTGCGGTCAGGGCGGCGGTCCCAGTTGCGGTCCGGTCCGTTATTCCAATCAGACCCGCGATCCCATCCCGGATTGCGATCCCAGTTGTTGTCCGGACGGCGGTCGACCCAGCCCGGGCCACGGCGCCAGCGGTCACGATCGCGGTAGAAGTCGCGGCCGCGATAATAGCGACCCCAGTAGTCGTCGAAATTGAAGACAATGGTCGGGATGCCGAGCGGCCGGTAATATTGCGGGCCGACATAGATGCGGCGCGATTGGTAGGTCGCCTGAATATAGCGGCCGGCGACCCATCCGCGACCGCCATAGAACGAGACGTCGCACCAGGGAGTTTCGTTAAGGCAGCCGTTGATCTGCAGTGGTGCGCCGACGGGGATCATGGTTACCGCCGGATAGGCAGTGCTCGGACCTGACCGCATGTTGACGTTTGCGGTGGCGAAGCCCTCCGCTGCTTCCGCGATGGCCGGCAGCGCAATGAATGCGGCCAGCAAGCTCACGGCGAGAACCTTGAACCTCATGAATATTCTCCCTTTGCACACCATCGTTGCGACATCGCCGCCTGTGCCCGTTCCGTATGTGGTGCGCCTACCCCGGCGCCATTCGGTATGACTTTCCAATTCCGGCAATATAAAGACCTGCGCATGCACCGAATATGATAGGATAACGCGTTGCATCTGCAATCTTTGCCTGTGTTTTAAAAGTATCTGCATGAATGCAGCTTGAACGGCAGCGTGCGACACGCGCGGAAGTCATGGGATTTTTAGTAAGGCCCGCTTGCTATTCGACGGATTACTGCCGCTTTAGCATTTTTCCTCTTTTGCGACCGGCGAGAGGAAATGCCGGAAGGAAAAGATCGTCGCGGCCTTGAAATCGCCACCTTGCTTTCCGATATAGGTTTCAGTCATGCAGCCTATGGATGGCGGGCGCGCTTGAAAGCGAGCCGTTTCGTCCTTCGGGATTGCTGAAGGAAGTTGACCTCTCGTTAACCTTTCACAATCAATCTGGCTGCAGTTCCGCTTTTCCTTTGACCACGGATGTACTGGCACTGTTGCGAAGGCGGATGACGAAAGGCCGGATTTTTCCGGCCTTTTTGTTTTGATGGCGATGGCGTGTTTCTTGCGAAAGCAGGAACGCGCCATTTTCAATTTCAGTGCTCTTTGCCGCCAAAAGAAAAACCGCCGCAGGTGACTGCGGCGGCTTTCAAAATTTAAGCTGCGCGGCCAGCGGGCCTGCGCAATATCGTTAGCTCGCCTTCTTGACCGAAGCCTTGATGACCTTGGCAGGAGCCGCGGCCGGGACTTGAGCCACGTTTGCCTTGCTGGCCGGCACGTAGCCGGCACCGATGGCAATGTTCAGCGAGATGTAGTCGAGAGCGCTCTGCTGAACGGCCTGTGCTAGGCTCTGCTGAGCAGAGGTCACGTTACGCTGAGCGTCGAGAACGTCGAGCAGTGAGGACGCGCCGTCCTTATAGCTCGCGGTCGAGAGCTGCAGGGCTTCCTGATAGGATTTGACCTGGGCATGCAGAGCAGCAACCGTCTGAGCATCGCGGCTGACGGCCGACAGGGCGTTTTCAACCTGTTCGACGGCACCCGTCACCGTCTGCTTCCAGACGATGTACTGTTCGCGGCTCGACGATTCAGCGTTCTTGACACCGGCACGCAGTGCGCCGCCGTCGAAGATCGGCAGGTTCAGCGTCGGGCCGAACGACCAGCTGGTCAGGCCGCCGCTGGAGGATCCGGTATTATGGATATAGGAGGGTGAAATCGCGCCGCTGAGCGAAATCGACGGGAAGAGCTTTGCTTCCGCCACGCCGATCTGGGCGGTGGCAGCAGCGAGATTGCGCTCTGCTATGCGGATGTCCGGACGATTGCGGATGAGATCGGCAGGAATGCCGCTGCGGACGCTGCCACGGAATACAGGCTGTTTGCCGCCGCCCTGCATCTGCGCGATGACAGTGGCAGAAGGAACATTGAGCAGCGTTGCGATATGATGCACCGCCTGACGATAGCTGATTTCAAAGCCAGGAATGGTCGAAAGCGTCGAGTTGACGAGGCCTTCGGCCTGAACGACGTCGAGGCGGGATGCAGCACCAGCTTCGAGCTGGAACTTGGTCAGCGAAAGCGTGTCGCGCCGGGACTTCAGGTTTTCCTGAGCGATCGACACCAGCGCCTGGTAGTAACGGGCGTTGACATAGCTCTTGGCCAGATCCTGCAGGAAAGTCAGGCGCTGAGTATCGACGCTGGAGTAGGCTGCGTCGAGCGACGCGTTGGCGCCTTCCCGTGCACGGCGATACTGACCCCAGAGGTCGAGCAGCCACGAAACCGAGGCGCTGCCGCCGGTGACGTTTCGTGTTCCGGTCTGGGTACGCAGCGAGCCCTTCTGGCCGCTGGTGGTGTTGTCGCCGGTGACGGTCAGGCTTGGAAGGCCGCCGGCACCTGCCGTAACGACTGCAGCTTCAGCCTGATTGATGCGTTCCAGCGATTGCTGGATGCTGAGGTTCTGCGCGAGCCCTTGGGAAGCAAACGCGTTCAGTCTGGAGTCGCCAAAAGCGGTCCACCATTGTGAACCGGCGATATCGCCGTTGATTTTCGTACCGCCCTCCGAGAACTTGGCCGGCAGAGGCATTTCCGGTGGCTTATGGTCTGGGCCGGTGACGCAACCTGCCAGAATAAGCAGCAGGGCGGGGGCGGCAGTACGAATGGAAACCATCACATTGTCCCACAATTCAATTTACTGATCAGTGTTTTAAAGGGCCGAACTGACCCCATGTGTTTCGGCGCTCCAGTCTTACGCAGTACAACAAATGACCCGAAGCGGTCGTCGTCAATCTAGCAATGAGTTTTGCAATAGCACAGTGGCTTTTACGAAAACTCGAACGCGAACATATGTGTGATCGGGTGAAATAGCAGGGTCTGAGTAAAAAAAATATGAAGTGTTGCAAAAAGCATACCCTTCCGCGCCCTATTCAGGGCTGCGGGAAATACCCGATATAGCGGTCAATACAACCTTCCGCATGGCGTTCGGGGTACTGATTCGGTTAGCCTATACCTACCGGAAATAGCGAGCCAGGCTTGTGCGAACCCTGTCGCGCGGTGTCGCGCCGCGATCGTCGGCCACGAAAGGCTCGCCGGTAATCGCTTCATAGGCGCGGATGTAGACCTTCGACGTCTGCTCGACGAGGTCGAGCGGAATTTCGGGAATCTCGTCCTTATAGGGATCGCAGCGCTCGGTGACCCAGGCCCTTACGAAATCCTTGTCGAAGCTCTCCGGACGCGCGCCCTTTTCGAAACGCTCCTGATAGCTGTCGGCCAGCCAATAGCGGCTGCTGTCAGGCGTATGGATCTCGTCAGCCAGGATGATCGTGCCGTTTTCGTCGGTGCCGAACTCATATTTCGTGTCCACGAGGATCAGCCCCCGCTCGCGGGCGATCTCCTGCCCGCGGGCGAACAATGCCAGGGCATAATCCGCAAGCGTCTGCCATTGTTCCTTCGTCAGAAGTCCATGCTCGACGATCTGGGTCGGCGTCAGCGGCTCGTCATGGCCGCCATCGAATTCCTTGCTGGTCGGCGTGATGATCGGCTCTGGCAGGATCTGGTTGTCGCGCATGCCATCAGGCAAGGTGATGCCGTACATCTCGCGCTCACCCTTCTTATAGAGCGTCAGGATCGAGGTGCCCGTGGTGCCGGCGAGATAGCCGCGCACGACCACTTCTACCGGCAGGATGTTCAACCGCTTGCCGACGACGACGTTCGGGTCCGGATAGTCGATGATGTGGTTCGGGCAGATATCGCGCGTCTGTTCGAACCAGTAGCGCGCTGTCTGCGTCAGCACCTGCCCCTTATAGGGAATGCAGGTGAGAATGCGGTCGAAAGCGCTGAGCCGGTCGGTGCTGATGATGATGCGGCTACCGTCCGGCAGGTCGTAATTTTCGCGCACCTTGCCGCGATAGTAATTGGGCAGTTCCGGGAAATGGGCTTCGGAAAGAATTCGCAACGCGTCCACCAACAGGCTCGTGCATCCGCCCGACGGATGCTTCTTGAGCGGACCCTTAGCGCATTGCGGCGGGAATCGGAATGATTTTCACATACTATAATATATGAGCCGGTTCTTGTCCTATGCCGGCGTGGCAAAGAGCGCTCAGCCCGGCCGCCGCCAAGCGCCGTTTTCGCTTCGCTCGAGGATCGGCGTGGAGAAGACGCCGACGATCCGCTCGCTCCATTGCTTGCCGTCCGCATCGACGCGCTCCCGCCAGCGCTCCGATTGCAGCATGGCCGCACCGATCACCACCGGCTCGATGCCGCATGAGGCGACGAGCGCCAGGCCGGAAACGATCGAGGCGCCGCTGGAGATGACATCGTCGATCAGCGCCACGCGCTTGCCCTCCAGCAACGGCAGCATGCGCGGATCTATATAAAGGCGCTTCTCCTGGTTCGGTGTGGTGATCGACGAAAGCGAAACCGACAGCTCGTCGCGATACCAGAATTTGCGCGAGGTGCCGAGCGGCACGTAGCGCGCGTGGCCGAGAGCCCGCGCGACCGCGCTTGCCAGGGTCAGACCAAGCGTCGGCAATCCGGCAACGACCTCGATATCATGGTCGGCAATCCGCGCCGCCAGCGCCTCGGCCAGTGCCTCCTGCACGGCAAAACTGGCCTGGTTGACGATCAGCGATGCCAGCGCGTGCTCACCATCGGCGAGAACGCGGATCGGCAACCGCAGCTGGCGCCCATCCGGCAATTCGGCCACATAGAAATCGCGGCACCCTTCTGCTGCCGAAAAGCTCTGCGGCGGATGGAGTTCCTGCCAGAAATCATGAGGCTGCATTGCGTTTTGCCTTCGCTCCATTTTGTCCGTTCGTCTTCAAGTCCGCGCGCTGGCGGAGCCGCAGGATTTCGCCCTCCGTCAAGGCGCGGACCGCGCCCTTCGGCAAATCGCCGAGCTCCACCGTGCCGAAGGTGACACGCACCAGCCGCAGGCATTCGATGCCGAGGGCTTCCAGCATCCGCCGGATCTGCCGGTTGCGACCTTCCTTGAGCTCCACTTCGATCCAGCTGTTGCGATCGCCGCTGCGCAACAGCTGAGCAGAGCTGGCTGTCAAAAGCTCGCCATCGTCGATGATGCCGCGTTCCATGCGCGCGAGCTGCTCCTCGTCCATGATGCGGTCGACCTGGACATGATAGACCTTGCCGACATGACCGACCGGATCGAGCAGGGCCTGCGCCAATACGGTATCGTTGGTGAAGAGCAGCAGGCCTTCGCTCGCCTTGTCCAGCCGTCCGACAGGGGCGAGGTGCCGTGCATCGACATCTTTCAGGCAATCATAGACAGTCGGCCGCCCCTCGGGATCGTCGCGGGTAGTCACCAGCCCGCGCGGCTTGTTCAGCATGAAATAGAGCTTCTCTTCGGCCGATATCGCAACGCCGTCGACGGCAAACTGAGCATGTTCCAGATCGACCCAGGTCGACGAATCCGTGACCTTGCGGCCGTCCACTGTCACGCGGCCCGCCGAGATCAGCGTCTCCGCCTGGGTGCGGGAACAATAGCCGAGCTTGGAAAGCGCCCGCGGCAAGGTCACACGCTTGCCGTCGGGCTCCTGTCTGCCTTTCGCCGTCCTGCCGGACCGCTGCGGTGAATGCCGTTGGCTCAACGGTCTTGCCTCGTGCTCGTAGCTGGAGTGGTTGGGCGCGGTGCCCCGAAGAGCAATCCTTTCGCACGAGGATGGCTGCGAGGCAAATCGCATTGTCGGAAGATGGGGCGGCAGGGCTCGCATTTCGTGGATGCGAGCCCTGCCTTGGGCCGGAGCGGGCGATGGGGTCGGGTAGACGGCAAGCGGCTGCCGCCATTCGCTCCGGAGGGATGACGTTGCCAGGAAAACTGTACTGCTTCCTTTGCTGGGATTTTTCAAAACGGCCGAGATTTGTTACAGTTTGTAACGTCGGCGGTTTCCCTGTTGCCAAAAGCACCTTCCGCCCCGCATGGAGGGCCATGGTTTCCGCATCGCTTCTTCTGGTCGAGGACGACCGCGAGATTAGAGCGCTCCTGGAAGAGTTCCTGAGCCGCGAGGGCTTTGCCGTGCAGGCTGCAGACAGCGCTGCCGCGATGGACCGCATTCTTGTCAAGGGTTTTCCCGATCTCATCATTCTCGATCTGATGCTGCCGGGCGAGGACGGCCTCTCGGCCTGTCGCCGCATCCGTGCCCGCAGCCAGGTGCCGATCCTCATGCTGACGGCGAAGACCGAGGATATCGATCGTATCCTCGGCCTCGAGATGGGCGCCGACGATTATCTCGGCAAACCCTTCAATCCGCGCGAGCTTCTGGCGCGTGTTCGCGCCATCCTGCGTCGCTCCGGCCCGGAGCGCTCGGAAGAGAGTGCCGTTCCGGCGCGGCGCAAGTGTTTCGCCGGCTTGACCGTCGATCTCGACGGCCGGGTAATCGAGATGGAAGGCGAGCGCATCGTGCATCTGACGACGGCGGAGTTCGATTTGCTCGTCTGCTTTCTCGAAAGGCCGCGGCGCGTCCTGTCGCGCGATCAATTGCTTGACTGGACGCGCGGACGCGGCGCCGATCCTTTCGACCGCACCATCGACGTGACGGTCTCGCGCCTTCGCACCAAGCTTGGGCACTGCCTGCCGGATGGCGCCCACATCATCACCACCGTGCGCAATGCCGGCTATCTCCTCACCACCGACGTGAAGGATGTCTGAGCCATGCTGAAACTCGGCCTCGTCGCCCGCATCATCATGATCGTCGCCGTGGCATTGTTCGTCATCCAGCTTGCGGCGTTCGCTGCGGCCCAATTGAAGCCGGATACGCCGCTCAATCCCGAGATCTCGCCAGCAATGCAGGTCAAGTCAGCGATCCGTCTTCTGGATGCCATTTCGCCGGAGGCGCAGCCGAAAGCCGTGCGTGCCCTGAATGCCAATGGCCTGGCGCTTCGCCTGATCGATATCCCCGCGCCGGAGCAGGGCGAAGAGTCGTCTGATATGACGCTGACCGACAAACTGGCGCGAGAATTCGCAAGCATCGCTTTCGGCAATCGCTATTTCAACATACGTTCGCTGTCGGCAAGACCGCAGGGCTGGTTCTCCGTCGGCGCGCCGGACCGGATCGTCGAGGTGTCTATCGGTGTCGCCGGCGGCAAGGTCGCCGTCTTCAATCTCAACGATGCGCCGACCGTACGTCTGCACGGCGTTCCCGTCGGCCTCATTGCCGGCGTCCTAGGCATGCTGGTCGCGGTTATCGCCATCGTTGCCGTGGCGCGAGAAACCAGGCCGCTGACGCGGCTGTCCCGCACCGTCAATTCCATCGGCAACGGCCTGCAACCGGTGCCGATCCCCGAAAGGGGCGCCTGCGAACTCCGCATGCTGATCAAGGCCATCAACGCGATGCAGCTGCGCATCGCCGCCCTGGTCAATAACCGCACCCTGATCCTCGGGGCGATCTCGCACGATCTGCGGACCTATCTCACGCGCTTTCGCCTGCGCATGGAAATGATGCCGGATACGCCGCATCGCGACCGCGCCATCGCCGACGTCGAGGCCATGCAGCGTCTCGTCGAGGATGCACTGGGATTTGCCCGCAGCACGGTCGTGTCGGATGGCAAGAATATCGTCGATCTCGATGCCGCCATCTGCTCACATGTTGCCGAGCGTCTGGACGGCTCCGGCCTTATTGCTTTCTCGCTGCTGGGGCAGCCCCTGGCTGTGGCTATGTCCGAGACGGCCCTGATACGGGTGCTGGACAATCTCATGGACAATGCACTGCGCTATGGTGGCCGTGCCGATATCAGCGTCGAGCAGCGTGGCGACCAAGGCGTCATCACCATCGGCGATCGCGGGCCGGGCATTCCGGCAGAGTTGCGCAAGGAAGTGCTCGAACCTTTTGTCAGATTGGAAGAGTCCCGCAACCGCGACCTCGGCGGTAGCGGGTTGGGGCTGGCAATCGTCCGGCAGATTCTCGATGCGCATGGTGGCGCGCTTTGTCTGGAGGATCGCGACGGCGGCGGGCTCAACGCTGTCGTATTGCTGCCGCTTGCGGCAATCGAAAGAAAAGCAGCCTGACTACCGCCCGGACGAGCACTATCCTCGCCCTAGCCGTGCGATCAATGTGGCGCGCCGCGCCGTCGGCTCAATGGCAAGTCAGAAACGTCTTGAGCTCTTCCCGGCTGAGGACGATGCCTTCAGCCGCTTTGAGCGGATCCGGGTGCGTATAGGTGAGCCTCGGCAGGTCAGGCAAATTCAATGCCTGGCGCATGGTCATGATGCCGAGCGCGCGGCGTCCGTTGGCGCTATCGACGCTGACTTCAATGATGCTTTCTGGTCTTGTCATATGCATTGTTTCCTCCCTTCCCAGTATTTTACAGGAATCTCATGTAAAATCTCGATTTTTCTGCGGTCTATTGTCGGCGGCTTGTGATGGCGTCGCTCGGCGGTATCAGGGAGATCGCAAAGCGGTAGACGGACCGCTCAAAGGGGGAGATGGTCGAAAGCGGGATCAAACATCCGGCTCGGATTAAAATTTTGACCATTTGGACAATTTTTTCGGTGCGTTTGTGGGTAAAATCAGACGATCCTTCGCTACAAACGAAATTCAAATAACAATTTCAGAGACTTACAAAAATGTCAGAATTTTTACAATCGTGGTGTTGACTATGTCGTTTGGTAGGGTCTATAAGCCCGATCACTGACGAGGGCGGCGGCGCTGCTGGCGACGAAGACCTTCGCTCTAGTGTTTCCTGGATTGGCTGCGATGCTGATTGATGGTTCTGGGCTTAGGTGCCTGGGATTGCGGGGATTGGATTTCGACTGGTTTTTCTGGTCTGTTATTTGACAATTGAAGATGAGAAGAAAGAGAAACGTGGGCGGCGAAGCTTGCGGGATCGGAAGAGATTTCGGTTCTGGAAAGAGACTTCGACGGTTACGTTTTGAACAAGAGAATACACCTCATTATTATCGCAGTGATGCGTTTTGAAATGAGTGTGAGTTCTCGTCGATTCAGAATGACGTGATTTAGTCGAGATTGAATTCTCAACATGAGAGTTTGATCCTGGCTCAGAACGAACGCTGGCGGCAGGCTTAACACATGCAAGTCGAGCGCCCCGCAAGGGGAGCGGCAGACGGGTGAGTAACGCGTGGGA
>NZ_FMAH01000027.1 GCF_900094545.1 Martinezella miluonensis | reverse complement strand
GCCCCTCCGGTCATTCCTTCGACGAACCATCTTTGAGCGGAGAGGAATGCGACGATGAGAGGGGCGACGACAATTGTTGAGGCCGCCATGAGGGGACCGTAATCGTTGCCGGCTTCTTCGTTCTTGAAGGCCATGATGCCGAGCGGCGGCGGCATGAGGTTTTGGTCGCGCACGGCGATGAGCGGCCAGAACAGGCTGTTCCAGTGGCCGACGATCGAGAAGATGCCGAAGGCGATGATGGCGGGCAGCGCCATCGGCACCATGATCTTCCAGACGATGCCAAGTTCGGACAGACCGTCGAGGCGTGCGGCATGGACGACGTCGTCGGGGATGGTCTTGAAGAACTGCCGGAACAGGAAGATGCCGAAGGGCGAGACGATATAGGGGAAGATCAGCGCGCCATAGGTGTTGAGGATGCCGATCTGGTAGCCGAGGATGAACAGCGGCAGGGAGAGCACCTCATGCGGCAGGATGAGCGCGATCAGCACCATGGCGAAGAGCAGGTTCTTGCCGGGGAAGTCGAGTTTGGCGAGCGCATAAGCCGCCGGCGCGCAGACCAGGACCTGCAGGATGACGATCGACGTGCAGACGATGATGCCGTTGAGCATATATTGCGGTAATGGCGCCTCGGTCAGGGCCCTGGTGTAGTTCTCGATGCCGTAGAACTGGTTCGGCCAGAAGGAGAAGGAAGCACGAAAGATCTCGCCCGGCGGCTTGATCGACAGCGAGACCATCCACACGAAGGGGATGAGGATGAGCGCGCCCGATATCAGAAGCACGGCATGACGGGTGATGGCGGCCGGAACGGCAAGGCCTCTTGGCTGGACGGTGCTCATTGGTAGTGAACCTTCTTGTCCATCACACGCGCCTGGATCAGCGTCAGGAGGACAACGATGACGAGGAAGATGACGGCGACGGAGGCGCCATAACCGGTGCGCAGATACTGGAAGCTCTCGCGATAGAGCGTGAAGAGCAGCATCTCGGACGCATGGCCCGGGCCGCCCTGGGTGAGGATCTGCACGGTGTCGAAGGTCTCGAAGGCCTTCAGTGCCACGACGATGAAGACAAACATGGTGACCGGCCCAAGCATAGGGAGCGTGACGGTACGCAACCGGTCGAGCCACAGATCGGCGCCGTCGATATCGGCGGCATCGTAGAGATCCTGCGGGATCGACTTCAGGCCGGCGAGGAACAGCACCATGGCGTAACCGAGGTTCTGCCAGATGCCGATCACGGCCAGCACCGGCAGCACGGTGCCTTCGTCGCGCAGCCAGTTGGCGGTGGGAAGCCCGAGCGATGCCAGTGTCTGGTTGACGAGACCGATCGTCGGGTGCAGCAGCGCCTCCCAGGCAATCGCCATCGCCGTCAGAGTCGCCATGAAGGGCAGGAAGTGGATGGCACGGTAGAAGGCGCGGCATGACTTGCCGCTTTCGATCAGAAGCGCGATCACAAGGCCGAGCACGATCGTGCCGGGCACGACGATCGCCACATAGACGATCGTGTTGACGAAGGAGGCGCGGAAGCCCTCGTCGGAGAACACTTCCTTGAAGTTGGCGATGCCGACGAAGGACATCGAGTTGGCCCCGAACTGCCAGTCGGTCAGCGCAATGGCAAAGACGGCGAAGACCGGCAGGAAGAACAGGATGACGAGGCAGATCAGCGCAGGACCAGCCAGCGACCAGGCAGTAAACGTCTCGGCGAGCCGGTGGCGACGAAGCGCCTTTTGCGCTCCGCCGGCGGCGAGCGCAGCGGCGTGACCTGCCGTGGTGGATGCAGTCAGGCTCATTGGGTGCGCTCCTTCAGCGACAGAACCTTGGCATCGGTATTGGCTGGCGCGGTGGTAACAGTCGGGCGGATGCGCATGCCGTCGGCCCCAAACAAAAGTAGCCGATCCGGCTTGACGCCGAGATGCAGGGTCTGGCCCTCGCTGATATGCGGCGCCCGTTCCGCCAGAAGCCTTGCGATCACTGGAGAAGCATGACCCGGCACGTCGAGATGGACGAAGAGATCGGAGCCCATGTGCTCCACGAGATGCACTGAACCGGTCAAGACGTTCGGACCATGGCTGTCGGTCAGGAAGAAGGCCTCGGGGCGAATGCCGAGCGACAGAGCGTCACCGGGGGCGACATCGGCCGTGATCGAAAAGATCGTGCCGGCGGCATCGGCCGATCCGGCTTCCATGACCCTCGCTTCAAGGAGGTTGATCTTCGGCGAGCCGATGAACTCGGCGACGCGGCGATCCTCGGGATCGGCATAAATCTCCTGCGGCGGCGCCACCTGCAACAGATTGCCGTCGAGCATGACGGCCACCCGATCCGACATGGTCATGGCTTCCGACTGGTCGTGGGTCACATAGACGAAGGTGACGCCGAGACGCTTGTGCAGTTCCTTGATCTCGGCGCGCATCTGCACCCTGAGCTTGGCGTCGAGGTTCGACAGCGGCTCATCCATCAGGAAAACGGCGGGCTGGCGCACCATGGCGCGGCCGACCGCCACGCGCTGGCGCTGGCCGCCCGATAGCTGCCCCGGCTTGCGGTCGAGAAGATGGCCGATGCCCAAGGCTTCGGCGGTCCGCCTGACATCCTCGTCGATCCCGGCAACCGCAACCTTCGTGCCCGGCATGAACCGGCCGATCAACGGCAGGCGCTGCCATGACGACAGGCGGCGCATGCGCAGCGGCAGCGCCATGTTGGCCGCAACCGTCATATGCGGATAGAGCGCATAGGACTGGAACACCATCGCCACGTCGCGCTTCTTCGGTCGCACCCCGTCCACTACCCGTTCGCCGATCGACAGCGAGCCGCCGCTCTGCACCTCCAGACCGGCAAGAATCCGCAACAACGTCGACTTGCCGCAACCCGACGGCCCAAGCAGCGTCAGAAACTCACCATCCGCAATCGACAACGACACGCCGTGAAGAACGGAGGTCGCGCCAAAGGATTTGTGCACATGGTCGATGGTTATACTGGCCATTTAATCTAACTCTAATCAGTTTCAGCTCGGCTCTAGCCTCACCCGCTCAATCGCGGAGACTAAGACAATCGAAGCAAGACAGGCCCACATCAGTTTGATGACGTCCGTGCAACGAATACGGTATGAATTCCGGATTCATTCCTGGGCTCTTTATTCTTCGCGGGCTTTGCCTAAGTTCTCTTCGAGCTCGACGAACACGGGCTGATGATCCGATCCCGATGCACCGTGATCCACCCATGACCGACTTAACAACGGACGAAGGTCGGGCGTCACAAGGCAGTAGTCAATTCTCTTGACGTGATCGACGAGGACGGTGGCACCAATCTGATCCCAGGTCTCGCGCGAATGGCTTTTGTTGCACTCGACCCAGGCGTCGAGAAAACCATCACGGCGCGCAAGATTTCCGTATCGCGGGGAATAGTCGCCGACGAGAACCTCGTAAGCGCGCGCCGCAGCCTTGAAGTTCAGGTCACCCATCACGACCGCGGCAGAAGGCATCGACGGCAGGCCAAGTTCCGAGGTCCAGGCCGGGTCCGCATGGTAGCCTGCAAGAACCGGACCCCTTCCCTGGGCATCCTGATGATGGCGCAGCAGCCACTCGGCCTGCAGTTGCGATTGCGCAGGCGACGTGCTGCAAAAATGTGTCGAATAGACCCGGATAAGACCAGCGGGCGTGTCGATCAACGCTTCCAGTATGCCTTTCTGCTGATCGAGAAAGTCGAGGGAGCCATATTTGGGAAGCAGGAAATTTCGGATCGAAAGGATCGGATATCGTGACAGGATCGCATTGCCGTGCTGACGACGGCCTGTACGTCCACCCGACGACATCGTGTCGATATTCGGTCCCCATGCGATCGTGTAGTCGGGAAAGCGAGCACGGATAAATTCGACCTGATCGTCGAAATTCGTCCGCTTCCAGCCGACGTCCACCTCCTGAAACGCAATGATATCGGCAGACTGGACGTCAGAGAGCGCCCGATTGAGATCGTAGCGATCATCTTTTCCGACGCCGTAGCGAATGTTGTAGCTGGCAAGCAGCATGATGTTCCCTTTCGAAAGAATGTGCGACGGCTAGGCACTGCCTGACTGTTGAAAACGCGCTCATGTGGAAGGTTTTGGCGCGCATGATGCGGACAGTGTCCGCAACTTGCCCTGCTGCCCGGTCGATCGGAGAAAGCATACCCTCCCACTTCCTCTATTGCCGTCACGCTTTGACAGATTGACATCACTTGCATGACAAAAACGCGACGGATTGCGGATGAATTGACAATTCATATGGCGTCGCGGAGCAAGTGAGATTTTCCGGCGATAGAGTAAGCGCGCGCCGGCACGGCGTGGCGCATATTTCAGCCGGGCCTTGGGTGACCCGGCTGAAATATCTCACTTCGACGCCTTGCAGGTGGGAAGCATTACGCCGACTTCTTTGGCGAGCTCCGGGACGACGTCGGCGGCCCTTGCCTTGCCTCCGATTATTGCGTCGATCTGGTTCTGTACGACCGAGAAGATTTTGATGCCGCTTTCGCCAGGCCAGATGAACCACGGTGAAAGTGTCTTCATCTGGTTGAGCTGAACGGCTTGGTTCGTATGTACTTTGAAATAGTCCCCGAGGTAATTCGGCGTCTCGGCCGCAATTTCGCTGACGGGAAGATAGCCGCTATTCTTCACCATCACGGTCTGGGCCTCGGGTCCGGTTGCAAACTTGATGTATTCCCAGGCCATTTTTTGCTTCTCTGCGCCTGATGCCGTGTTGATGACTAAGGAACCGCCAGCCGCCAGCGTTCCATTCGCAGCCTTCATCGGAAACGGCAGCGTGGCGTATCGAAATTTACCCTTGGACTGCTGCTCGTATTTTACGATTGAAGACCCGGATGCAGCCGCAATACCGACCGTGCCGGCGGCGAAGGCCTGCGGCACCTGCTGCCAGGTGAGAGCCGGCATTCCCTTGTCGTGAAACATCTGCAACGTGTCGAAGGCCCAGCGGCCTTCCTCGCTTTCGAAGCCGGTTCCGCAACCGTTTGCTCCATCCATGCGGCCACCGGCGCTGGCGACCAGGTTGTTGAGCGTCCAGCTGCCCCACGCATCATACTGAAAGGTAAAGCCGATCGGCTTTCCATCGAGCTTGGCGATCTTCCGGCCAAGATCCGTGACGCCCTCCCAGGTGGCCGGAAAGTTTTCAAGCGAACCGCCCGCCTTTTCCACCAGATCGAGATTGACGTGCAGGACCGGCAGCGAAATAGCAAAGGGAACGCCATATAGCTTCCCGTTGACACGGCCGAGCGACAGGATGAATGGATAGTATCCAAGACCGTCAAGCTCGCTCGCGTCCTTTACCAATCGATCCAGCGGAATGGCGATGCCGCGGTCGGCGGCGAGACCAATATGGTTCATGCCCACATAGGCGACGTCCGGTGCGCCACCAGTGACCTTGGCACGGAGAAGATCGCTGACGACATCGTCATAGGTGGCCATCGGCGCACGGAAAACGATCTTGACGCCGGGGTGAGATGCCTCGAACATCTTCGCGATCTCTTCCTGGGTGGCCTTATATGAACTCGCCAGTGCATAGGACACAGTCAAAACCGTGTCAGCCTTGGCTGTCGAGACAAAAGAGGCAAGCGTCGCCGCGGCGACGAAAAGGGTCCGTTTCAACATGCGTTTCTCCACTTCGCGTACTGCTCACGCCTGAGCAGCAGAACGTGCGCCACGAAATGCGGAGGCTCTGCAAAGATCGGATGTAGAAACTGTGACAGTTGGCTGACCGATGTGGTGCCTATGCGCAATAGGTACAGGATCAGTCGAACCGGACGACCAGTTGCATATGCTGTGGCGCAATGCGCGTATAGGAAACGACGATCGGGATATCATCCATGTCGACATTGATATTGGTGATGAAGATCGCAGGCTGTCCACGAGCCATGGACAGTATCTCCGCATCCTCGCGCGGAAGGGCGACCGCCGTAATATGCGCTTCGCGACGTTGGTAATCGGCTACGCCAAGCCGCTGCCAGGATTGGCTGAAGCTGCCCGTCTCCTCGATCAAGGCTTCTATCCCTTCGAAACGTGGTAATGGGAAAAAGCTCGACGACATGGACACGACGAAACCATCGACGACCGTCAACGTATCGACCTTTCGCACGAATCGATTTCTGGCCACCCTCAAGGCTTTTGCGATGTCCTCGGTAACGCGGATGCGACTGCTTCCGATGAACCGGCGTTCGCCAAGTCGGTCGATGTCGCGAAGAGCAGCCGTGAGCCTGGTCTTGGGACCAAGCGTATGGCGCACCATTCGTTCCTTGACGAATGTTCCTCTGCCTTGCTCGATCCGGAGCAGATTGCGCTCGCGCAAGACGTTCATTGCCCGCCTGATTGTGTTGCGATGGACGTTGAAAATCTCCGCGAGCTCGAATTCCGTTGGCAGGCGTTCGCCCGGCTTGTAGCGGAAGCTCCTTATGTCCTGTTCGATACGCTCGGCCACCGCACGCCAGAGAGTGGACGCCCCACGGCGGTCGTGAAGGGTAGGCCGATCCGTCGGTGAACTGCTCATTGAACGCCTCGCAGCAATCATCTCACATATTTCGGGCATCTCAGCGCCGACAGATAGTTCGATGTCAAGCGGCCGGCAAGCTGAACGGGACAGGTTAGAAGGTATGAATCGAGGAGACATACCTATTACGTCACTGGATTGTCGCGCAATTGTCGCCCAAGCATCATCTGGGCCTCTTAGCCCTGCCACCACTGACGCAAGACAGCTCGCATCAAAACCCAAACTTGAAGGAGCGCGTGCCTTTTGGCGCCGCTGCAGTGTGAAACGTGGAATCAATTATCACAAATGCCCGGATCGTCACGGGAACGACTATCGTCAAGGGCACCTTGAAGGTGGTGGACGGCAAAATCGCCGAGATAATGGAAACAGACGAGATCGTCGAAGATGCGATCGATTTCGGCGGCGACTATCTCCTCCCCGGCCTGATCGATGTCCATACCGACCATCTCGAGAAGCAGATCATGCCACGCGCCGGTGTCTTCTGGAACAAGGTGAATGCGATTCGCACCCAGGATGCCGTGCTTGCAGCGGGCGGCATCACGACGGTCTTCGATTCCCTGATCGTCGGCGCGGTCGGAAACCCGGACCGTCGCAAGATTCTGCCGATGATGATCGAAGGCCTGAAAGATGCGCGCAAGGCCGCTCTGCTGAAGGTCGATCACTTCCTTCACCTGCGCTGCGATACACGCGAAGTCGATATCGTCGATCTCCTGAAACCCTATCTCGATGAACCGACGTTGCGTTACGTGACGATCATGGACGACGGCCCGCTGCGCGATCCAAATCGCTACCGCAAGCTCGAAAAGCGCAAGGGCGTGTCCGAGGAAGTCATCGAGTCGGAAATTGCTGCCGCTCCCAACGGACCGGATCTTGCGTCTGAGAACCGTTCGAAGATCGTCGCGCTCTGCAAGCAGCACGGGATCGAATTTTCCAGCCATGACGATACCACGGCGGCCCATATCGCCGAGGGCCAGGGCTTCGGCATGACGATTTCTGAATTTCCGATCACGATGGAATCTGCGGTCGCGGCCCGTGCGGCAAATATGACCACGATCATCGGCGGCCCCAACATCGTTGCTGGCCGATCGCATATCGGCAATGTTTCGGGCATCGAATTAGCGAAGGATGGGCTGGTCGACGTCATCTGCTCCGATTACATCCCCTCGAGCATCCTTTACGCAATCTGGCGGCTGGCCGGTGAAGATAACTGTATCGAACTGCCGGCTGCCGTCGCCATGGGCAGCAAGCGTCCAGCCGAGCTTTTCGGCCTCAAAGATCGCGGCGAGCTGGCCGTCGGACGTCGCGCAGACCTGCTGCGCGTCACCGAGGTCGATGGCGCTCCGATCGTCCGCAATGTCTGGGTGGAAGGGGGACTGGCCCTGTGACAATTCAGACAAACAAAACCGAGCTGTCAGCAGCGGATGGCAACACCCCGGTCTATGATCGGGCGGCATGGTTGACCTTCCTCGCGGAAGCATTGCCAGAGGAACTTGAGGCGCAGTGGGCCGCGATACCCCATCCAGCATTCATATGGCTTCGCCGCCCCGAACTCGGTTCCGCGATGATCCGCGCGCGCGCGGGTGGAACGGGAATGCAGTTCAATCTCGGCGACGTCACCGTCACCCGTTGCACCTTGCAGCTCGCCACCGGCGAGATCGGTGTCGGCTACGTCATGGGCAGGAACAAGCGCCACGCAGCGCTTGCGGCTCTCTTCGACGCCCTCCTTCTGAAGGAGCAAGGCGAAGGCTCGGATACGATTTTCGCCTTCATTGCCAGACTTGAGCGATCGAAGGCCAAGCGCAAGGCTGCTGTCACTGCCGAAACGCTCAGCAGCAAAGTCGACTTCACCATGCTGGCCCGCGAAGGAGTTCAACTGTGAGCACTGAAGCCATAGCTGCCCAGTTCGGCAATCCGACCCACGATACCCAACAGGCCTTCCGAGCCCTGCTGTCGGCAAGCTCCCGCCCTGGGACTCTCCAATATCCGCCGCTCCCGACGTCGGCTCCTGCCCGGTTCAGCCTTGCGCTGTGCGCGATCGCGTTGACACTGTTCGACGAAACGACGTCCGTCTGGCTCGATCCGGAATTGCTCAGTGAGGAAGTTGTTCGCTACCTGCGCTTCCATACCGGCGCGCCGCTGGTAGGAGAAAAGTCGGCAGCGAGTTTCGCCGTCATCGTCACCCCGAGCCTTTTGCTCGATCTCGCGGCCTTCCCATCCGGTGACAGCGCCTATCCGGATCGTAGTGCGACGCTCGTCGTTCAGGTGCCTTCGCTGACCGGTGGCCCAGAGGTCGTCCTTCGAGGGCCTGGCATCGAGGCGGCCATTTCCATCAGCCCTGCGGGTCTGCCGGAAGGGTTCTGGCAAATCTGGAACGAGAATTCCAACCGCTATCCCTGCGGCATCGACCTGTACCTCACCGACGGAACGGCGGTGATGGCACTGCCACGCACCACGAAAGCGAGCGCGTAATGGTTACCTCCATCAAGGGCGGTGAAAAAGCGATCGACGCTTCTCATCGCATCGTCTCGAAGCGTCGACGGGGCGACCCGACTGTTGCAAATCTCTCCGTCGAGCAGGTCCGCGAACAACTGTCGCTTGCTGTCGATCGCGTCATGAACGAGGGGTCGCTCTATGACCCGACGCTTGCTGCACTCGCGATCAAGCAAGCTGAAGGCGATCTGATCGAAGCGATCTATCTTTTACGCGCCTACCGAAGCACGATCCCCCGGTTCGGATTTACGAAGCCTCTCGACACTGCAGCCATGTTGGTGCGTCGCCGTATCTCCACGACCCACAAGGACGTTCCAGGCGGCCAATACCTCGGGCCGACCTATGACTATACGCACCGGCTGCTCGACTTTTCCCTTATGCGGAAAGGCGAGGACGCAGATGGGCTCCCCGTCGAAGTCGAGCCCGACGAAGCGACGCTTACCCTGCGTCATGATGGCGGCTTCTTTAGCAGGACGGACATCATCGAGGCAGAACTGCCAGTCGACGACAAGCCCGTTGCTGATTTGACGCGGGAGCCGATGAATTTTCCATCGAGCCGCGACCAGCGTTTGCAAAACCTTGCGCGCGGAGACGAAGGCTTTCTGATGGGTCTGTGCTACTCGACCATGCGCGGCTATGGCCGAAACCATCCCTATGTCGGCGAGATGCGTCATGGTGACGTGTCGGTCGTCGTCGAGATCCCCGAACTCGGGCTGGAGGTCGGTATCGGCAGCGTCAAGGTTACCGAATGCCGCACAGTCCATCTGACGACGGGCAAGCTCGATACCGCACCGCATTATACGCGAGGATACGGCCTGTTATTCGGTCATAGCGAGCGAAAGGCCTTGTCGGTGGCGGTAGTTGACCGCGCTTTGCGGGGCGGCGAGTTCGGCGAGGAAAAGAGCTATCCGGCTCAGGACGAAGAGTTCGTTCTTTCCCATTCGGACAGCGTCCAGGCCTCCGGTCTCGTGCAGCACCTTAAGCTGCCGCATTACGTCGATTTCCAGGCGGAACAGCAGCTACTCAAGCAGCTTCGCGACGATTACGACAAGCGCGCGGAGCAAGCCGCATCGAAAGAACAAGACCATGATTGACGATATAGATATTCGGCAGGATGAAGACGGCTACTGCTTCGGTTTCCTCGACGAGCAGACCAAACGCATCATCCGGCGTGCCATTTTGAAGGCGGTCTCGATCCCTGGCTATCAGGTACCCTTCGGCGATCGCGAAGTTCCCTTGCCTCCGGGCTGGGGAACGGGCGGCATCCAGGTCACGGCAAGCATCATCGGCCTGCCGGATCGTCTCAAGGTTATCGATCAGGGCGCGGACGACACCACCAATGCAGTCTCGATCCGCCGCTTCTTTGCCCATGTCGCCGGTGCCCAGACGACGGAGCATACGGGCGAGGCAACGATCATCCAGAGCCGCCACCGCATTCCCGAACGCAAGCTCGAAGACAACCAGATCCTCGTCATGCAGGTGCCACAGCCGGAGCCGCTGAGACGTCTAATCACCTCCGAAGAGCAGAGCCGCAAGCTGCATGCCTTCGCACGATACGGGGTCATGCAGGTGCGGCTCTATGAGGACATCGCTCGCTACGGTCACATCGTCATGTCGCACGACTATCCGGTCCGCGTCCACGCACGGTACCTCTCATCGCCGTCCCCGGTACCGAAATTCGACAACCCCAAGCTCAATCACAGCCGTGCCTTGACGATTTTCGGTGCGGGTCGCGAACGCCGCATCTACGCGATCCCGCCCTTTACTGATGTACAAAGCCTCGACTTCGAAGATCATCCTTTCGAGGTTCAGAAGTGGTCAGAATCCTGCGCGCTCTGCGGCGCCACTGACAGCTATCTCGACGAGGCGCTCCTCGATGACGTCGGCACGAGGCAGTTCGTCTGCTCCGATACGTCCTACTGCAATGACCGCCAGTCCGAAGGAGCATCGCGATGACCGACAAGACGGAAGAAATCCTCAAGGTCGAAGGCCTCGGCAAATTCTTTGGCGACCGCGCCGCATGCCGGGACGTTTCCTTTTCGCTGCATCGTGGCGAAGTTCTCGGAATCGTCGGCGAAAGCGGCTCGGGAAAATCGACGCTCCTCAAATGCCTTGCGGGAATGACCCGACCGGATCAGGGCACGGTGACCATCGCGGTTCCGGGCCAGGCCGATCGTGATTTATGGGAAATGGACGAAGCCGAGCGGGAGCAGTTGCTTCCGTCGATGTTGTCTCTGATCCATCAGAACGCCCGGGATGGATTGCGCCTCGGCGTCAGCGCGGGCGGAAATATTTCGGAACCATTGATGACGGGCGGACAGCGCCATTATGGCTCGCTGCGCGACGTCGCATTGAAATGGCTGCGCAATGTCGAGATAGACCAGGCGCGTATTGATGATCTGCCACAGACCTTTTCAGGCGGCATGCAGCAGCGTCTGCAGATTGCCCGTGGCCTGGTCACGCATCCGCAGCTTGTTCTGATGGACGAACCGACCGGCGGCCTCGACGTCTCCGTTCAGGCAAAGCTCCTCGATCTCCTGCGGCGCCTGGTCAGGGAATTCAACCTGGCCGCGGTGATCGTCACACACGATCTCGGAGTTGCCCGGTTGCTCTCCGATCGCCTCATGGTCATGCAAGGTGGCCGCGTCATCGAAACCGGATTGGCCGACCGGGTCCTTGAGGACCCGCGCCAGGCCTATACCCAACTCCTCGTTTCTTCCGTTCTTCAGGTATAACCATGGCCGCTCTCATAATCACAGACATCGGCAAACAGTTCGTCATGCACCTGCGTGGCGGTATTCGCATCCCGGTCATTTCCGCGCTATCCTTTGCCGTCGAAAGTGGCGAATGCGTCGTCCTCAACGGTCCGTCGGGCGCCGGCAAGAGCTCCGTGCTCAAGATGATCTATGGGACTTACGGCGTTGAATCGGGGCAGATCCTGATCGAACATCTTGGTGGCAGCGTCGATATCGCCTTGGCCGACCCTCGCTTAATGAAGCAGGTCAGGCGAAAAACGATCGGCTATGTCAGCCAGTTCCTGCGTGTAGTCCCGAGAGTTTCAGCTATCGATCTGGTCGCGGAACCCCTGATCTCGGAAGGGGTCGAAGCCGAAACGGCGACCAATCGTGCGGAAACCCTGCTCGAACGGCTGAATGTACCAAGCGCCCTCTGGGCCTTGCCACCAGCCACCTTTTCCGGCGGCGAGCAGCAGCGCATCAATATCGCACGCAGCTTCATCACGGACCATCCGGTCCTTCTGCTCGACGAACCCAGTGCATCGCTCGACGCTAAGAACCGTCAGGTTGTCATCGATCTGATCGGCGAGAAGAAAAGGGCCGGCGTCGCCATGCTCGGCATCTTCCACGACCCGGATGTTCGAGATGCAGTTGCAGACCGATTGGTCAATGTCAGTTCGCTCGCATCGGTCCAGGCGGATCACCAAAAAGCTGTCGCATAGGTAAGAGGAACATATGTCGCTTTGGAACAGAACAAGGCTGGCGTCGCTTAGGCGCCCGCTCGTCATCGGGCACCGCGGAACACCGACGATCGCGCTTGAAAATACGCGGGAATCGTTTCGCCGAGCCATCGCCGGGGGCGCGGACGCCGTTGAGACCGACGTTCATCTGACGGCCGATGGACATATCGTATGTCTGCACGACGATAATCTTCTGCGTGTGGCCGGTGTCTCTGCAAGTATCGGGCAACTGACCTTTGACGAGGCGCGCAGCCATCTGCCGTCGCTCCTGCGTTTCTCCGATTTTCTCGACCTCACTCGCGGTTTCCCGGTGATTGTCGATGTCAAACACGCCTCTGCAGCCGATCTCGACGCATTCATCGCGCAAGTGATCAAACGCGATGCTCTGTCCCGCTCGCTGTTTTCGGCCTACACGCCGGAGATCGCACGCAACATTCGTCAGAGGTCATCAGAGGCGACGATCGGAACCTTCTTCCCGGAAGGCGGCGACTGCCTGCATAGTGCCAAGAGAATCGGCGCAAGCTTCATTCGCGTGCTGCCCCACGACTACACGCATCAGAAGATCGCCAGCATCCGGGAAGCCGGCTTCGGCACGATCGCGGTCGCCGCGCCCCTGTCGAGCTTCAAGACTGCAAGCGACAGCCAGGCGCTTCGGCAGATCGCGGACCTTCAGATCGACTCGGTGATCACCGACACGCCGGAACTTGCATCGGCCGAATACGGTCGCGCACGCTGATTGCAGAAAGCAGTATAGAAAACGAGGTTTGGAAAATCATGAAAGACGCGATCGACATCGTCGTGATTTCGGATATGCATCTGTCCCGCGCCCGCCCTTTTTTCCAGTTCAACTGGGAGATGACGGTGGAACGCCTCTGCGAGAAGCCACCCGCTCTTGTCCTGGTAATTGGTGACATCGCACTCGACGGCAGCCATCATCCAGACGATCTCGCCTTCGCCAAGGCGCAGCTCGACCGCCTTCCCTGCCCTTGGCTGAACGTGCCGGGCAATCATGATGTTGGAAATAATCTTCCGGACATTCGCGGCGAGGCGACAATCAACGCGGAGCGGTTAAGCACTTATCGTGATATCGTGGGTGCCGACTATTGGCATCATGATATCGGCCAGTGGCGGTTCATCGGTATCAACAGTCTCTTGTGCGGCTCAGGACTTCCCGAAGAGGAGGAGCAGCGGCAGTTTCTTCAGGCTGCGATCAGCACCGGTGAAAACCGGCAGCTGGCGACGCTTTATCACAAGCCTTTCTGCCACGGTGCTTGGGATGAAGCGCCGATTGGCCAACACTTCTGGTTTCCCGAAGCGCGCCAGCTGCTGCTGCCTTATCTCGAAGCCGGCCAAATCGACCTGCAAATCTCCGGACATCTGCATGAAAGCCGCCTGAAGGTCATCGAGGGCGTGCCCAATCTATGGATCCCCTCCCTCTCTTTCTCGACGGACATGACGTTTGACTGGCGACCGAACCTGTTCAATGGGCGCCGCAGGGTTGGCCTTACTGAGATGCAGATCGCTGGTGCTCGTTGGTCGGCGAAAACCGTCGAACCGATGGAGCTTTTGAATACCGACATCAGCGGCTGGATGAAGGGCGGAAGCCTCTCCACCTACTCGAAGTTTGCAGGAGAGCGGCCGTTCGCCGGCTTTACCCATCCCGGCACCACCGCTGAATAGGGGATCGAACACTTTCGATACGATCTTTCCCATCAGGGGGTTGCCAAGATGCGAGGCACCGAAATCCGTATACGGAGCGGCGATATCGAACTATTCGGATCGATAGCCGGCGATGAAAGCCTGCCACTCATGATTTGCCTTCACGGTGGGCGCGGGACCGAAAGCCACGCCGGCGAATTTGAGATTTTCAGACCGTTCGTCGATCGATTTCGTGTCGTGGCCTATGATCAGCGCGGTTGCGGCAAGTCGCCCTTGGGCGCAGATGTAAGCCCTAAAATCATGGTGGACGATCTGGAAAATGTCCGCCGGCAGCTTTGCGGCAATAGGCCCGCGGTAGTCATTGGCTTCTCCTACGGCGGCATGATCGCGATGCTGCATGCGCTCCGGTACCCGGATGACGTCTCGTACCTGATAACGATCGGCTCCCCACTCAGCCACGAATTCGAAGAACTTGCGCTCGCCGAATTCGACCGGCGTCATGAAAAGGATGCCCCTGCAGCGTCTCGTGCGATGATCGAGAGACAGCTTCGCCATGGGTTCGACAACGAGCTTCAATGGCGGATCTGCAAATTCGCCATGCGTGGTCTCTACAGACCGGGAATATCGCCTGACGAAGCGCTTGCATCTACGATGGATCTAACGAGTTCGATCAACATCGAAGCGCACAAGCGGCTGTGGATGGGAAAAGACTACGATGTCCGACTCCACTTGCCTAAACTGAAGCCGAAGCTGCTCGCCATATCGGGCGAACTCGATTGGCTCGTACCTCCAATCAGTTCGGGCGAGCTGCTTTCGATCCTTCCTGGAGCGCGATGCCTTATCGTACCCCACGTCGGCCACTCTGCCCATTACGCGGCGCGCGATATGGTTCTGAAAGGGATCAAGGCGTTTCTAGGAGCTTGAAGCAACTTCGGCGCAATCCCTTGTATTACGGTACGAAGGGAATCCTGTTTGAGTCAGACGTCTTCAGTCGGTCTCTTGGACCTCACGTTGCATGGGATTGGAGAGATTGAGTTTTGAGGCAGAGTACTTGCCTCGTCAAGGGAACTGACTTGGTAATGAGCCCGCATATCACGGCTCGTCGCCAGATCCGGAACCTGGACAACTTTACTTATGCCCACATCCATTGCAGCTCTTACACCCAGGTTGCTGTCGTCTAACGCAATGCGTTGCGAAGTTTCACAGGAAATGGACCTTGCCGCTGCAGTATAAAACGTCAGGCGGAAGTTTGACGGGGTCAAACATGTCGATTCCGATGACGGCATCGATACGGTTCAGCAATCCAGCGTATTCGACTTTCCACTGGGCTCTCGCGGTGACACTATTCGTTGCAATAGCGCGCGGCAATTTTCACTCGTCTAATGCATCAAGGAAGTCGTGACCCCCGGCCGAAGAGGAATACCCTCGCGCATCCGCTCGTCCATTGACTCGTTCTATATCCAATCGAGCTGTATGCCATCGATAGCGGTGCCGACCTTAAGGCTCAGAAGGCGCGCACTCTCTATCCGATCGACACCCACCAACAAACGGAAGAATGGGGGGGGGGGATTTCGTGGCCCATTTCGCGCAGGACGCCTGGTCCCACTTCAAACTGAAGACGTTCCGTATCGAGCAGGAGGCCGTCCAGATCAAGAAGGACACCTCGAAACTGTAAACATGGCTTCAACGATCGTTGCTGCTCGGGTTTGCCTGGTCCCGAAACCAGTCTCCCAGCAACGATATCGACAGGGCTGTCAGCATGATGACCAGACTGGGCATCAGCACGAGCCATGGCGCCCTTTCCATGAGGTCTCGAGCTGATCCCACCATATTCCCAAGGCTAGAAAGTGGAGGTTGCACGCCCAGCCCGAGGAATGACAGCCCGGATTCGAGAAGTATCACCTCTGGAAGATTGAGGGTCATTGCCACGATCAGGCTCGATGCCACATTCGGCAGGATGTGCAGGCCGTAGACCCGCAAGGGTGATCCGCCAAGATCTTTGACCGCAATCGTGTAGCCCTGAGCGGAGGCAGACATTGCCAGGCCTCGGGCAAGCCTTGCGATCCTCTCCCACCCAAAGAAGCCGAGCAGAATCGTGAACATCAGAAGATTGTTTCCAAAGAAAGCAAGGACGGCGAGCGCCACGATCATGAACGGCATCGCAGCCTGAACGTCGATCAGAAGCAGAATGAACTGTTCCAACCGGCCGCGAGCGTGCGCGGCGAGGAAACCGAGGAAGATGCCCAGCGAAGCCGCGATGAACGTGGATATTACGCCGATCGTCATGCTGGTCCTGACCGAATAGATCAGTCGGGACAGGACATCTCGGCCAAGCTGATCGGTTCCGAGAACATGGTTCCAGTCGCCGCCCTCGAAGAATACCGGGGGCCGCAGCCGCGCCCGCAGGTCTGTGGCCGCGATATCATACGGGGAAATGTATGGACCAAAGATTGCGACCCCGACCATGAGCGCTACCCACGGGAGAGCAAGTAGCGTAGAGGGTGGGCATTTTACGAGCATTGTTGCGAGAGAGCGTAAACCGAAACCGCGGTTCGCCGCATGTGACATCGTTGTCTGTTTTGACATCATTTTCCCCCTACAGCAGAGACATGCCTCAACCGTGGGTCGAGAAGCCCGTAGATCATGTCGACGGCAAGATTGGCGGCAACCATGGCGCATCCGATCAAAAGAAGGATCGCCTGGACGACCGAGAGATCCCTGCTTGCGACGGAGGTAACGAGCAGACGACCTATTCCCGGCCATGCGAAGACGCTCTCCGTGACGACAGCCCCTGCGACGAGACCACCAAGCATCATGCCCATGACGGTCACCACCGGCAGAGCGGCATTTGGCATGATATGATGAAGTATTATGTGCTTCCGCGGCAGCCCCCTAAGGGTGACGGCTCGAACCTGTGGTTGGTCAACAATATCCGCTACTGCTGACCGGGTGAAGCGCGCAAGCGTCGCAGCACCGAATACCCCAAGGCTCAGGACCGGAAGCACAAGGTGCGCCAAACTTCCACTTCCGCCAGACGGCAGCCAATGCAGTCGCACAGCGAAGAGCATGACAAGGATAAGTGCGAGAACGAAGCTCGGGATGGTAAACCCGATCAGGGATCCGGCCATGATAGCGCGGTCCAGCCATGTGCCACGGCGCAGGCCACTGAGGACGCCAACAGGGATCCCGATAATCAGTTGTAGCAGGAAGCCCGGGATCATGATCGACAGCGTGGTTGGTAGCCTGTCGATCACGACCAGGATCGCATTTCGTCCATCGAGCATCGATGCGCCGAGGTCACCGCGCAGAACACCGGCCAAATAGGTCAGATACTGCACCCATATAGGCTGGTCGAGCCCCCAGGATTTGCGGAATTCGGCAATCGCTTCGGGAGAGGCATCAAGCCCCAGAATGCTCAAAGCCGGATCGCCAGTCAGGCGGAGCACGACAAACGCAGCGGTCACGATCACGAGCAGAGTTGCGATCGCTCGCAGTGACCTGTTGAACAGAAATAGCAGCATCAGGCACCCTTTCGTTCGCTGGAAGACATCAATTCCTGCGGATGATGACAGGCGATCGACCGGCCGCCTTCAAGCGTGCGGACAGCAGGCCGGACGCTCCGGCACAAGTCAGTCGCAAATGGGCATCTCGGGTTGAAGACGCAGCCTTCGGGGACCTCCGACGGATTTGGCGGATCTCCTTGGGGTAGCACTCGCTGTTGCACAGTCGGCTTGACGCTCGGGACGGCGGACAGGAGCGTCTGCGTATAGGGATGAAGTGGTCGCCGGTACAGTTCGGCAGTCGTCGCGGTCTCCATGACCTTGCCGAGGTACATGACCATGACCCGATCGGCGACCTGACGGACGATCTTGAGATCATGGCTGATGAACAGGTAGGTCAATCCCCGCTCAGACTGAAGGTCTTTCAACAGATTGACGACTTGAGCCGCAACCGAGACGTCGAGTGCGGAAACCGGCTCGTCGCAGACGAGCAGCTCGGGCTCCAGCATAAGCGCGCGTGCAAGGATGACGCGCTGGCGTTGACCGCCGGAGAGCTCATGCGGATAGCTGTCGAATTGATCAGGACGCATGCCAACCACGGAAAGAACGTCCTGCGCCCGTGCGCGCCGTTCTGCCATCGACCCGCCGATACCATGGATGGTCATCGGCTCGATGACTTGGCGGCCGATTGGAAGGCGTTTGTCGAGGAAGGACATGGGATCCTGGTAGACCATCTGCACCCGCCGGCGCTGCAGGCGCCAGACGGCGTCGTGTCGCGCGTGGACCGTTTCGCCATCCAGCATCACCGTGCCGGCGGTGGGCTTCAGCATTCCCAGAACGAGACGACCAGTCGTCGACTTGCCACAGCCGGACTCACCGACGATGCCCAGCGTCTCTCCACGCTGAACGCCGAATGAAACATCGTCGACTGCCCTCACGGTTGCCTTGGGGGCGAAAAGCCCCTTGCCAGATTTGATCTCGAAGTGCCGCGTGAGGCCCTCTACGTGCAGGAACGGCGTCATGCCGAATTCTCCAGGCTCATGGATGCCGGCCGCTTTTCGCCTGCAGCCACGGCGTGGCAGGCGCTGCGGTGACTGGCCAAAGGCGGCTCAAGCTGGGGCACAGAGCTCATACAGATCCCCTGTTTCAACGAACACCTATCCTGGAACGCGCAACCCGCAGGGATGGCGTTGGGAGCAGGAACGCTTC
This sequence comes from Martinezella miluonensis, assembly GCF_900094545.1. Classification (GTDB taxonomy): domain Bacteria; phylum Pseudomonadota; class Alphaproteobacteria; order Rhizobiales; family Rhizobiaceae; genus Rhizobium; species Rhizobium miluonense. The sequence goes on along the minus strand of NZ_FMAH01000027.1, from coordinate 77,142 downwards.
CGGGTATTGCTCGCAAGCGCCCGATCGGCTCATCGATATCCGGAGCGGCATCAAGAAGACCGCGCGTATACGGATGGCTGGCGTTCATCCAGAACCCTTCGGCGGGTGCGATTTCGACAATTCGGCCTGCATACATCACGGCGATCCGATCGCTCGTCTCTCGCACGACCCCAAGATCGTGAGAGATGAGAACCATGGACATGCCGGTTTCTTTCCTGATTTCGCGCAGGAGATCGAGGATCTGGGCCTGCACCGTCACGTCCAGGGCCGTCGTTGGCTCGTCTGCGATCAGCAAGTCCGGTGTTCCGGCAAGGGCGATGGCAATGGCCACACGCTGGTTGGTGCCGCCGGACAGCTCGTGCGGATACTGGCCAAGGCGCCGGTCTGCGGCAGGTACGCGAACCTGATCAAGCAAACGCTTTGCCTGCGCCCTTGCCGTAGTGCCGTCGAAACCCTGATGATGTCTCAGCGTCTCAACGAGCTGAAACCCGATCGTTTTGATCGGATTGAGCGAGGCGGTCGCATCCTGGCCGATCATCGCAATATGTCTTCCACGAAGCGATGCCATCACTCGCTCCTCGGCGCCAAGCAACTCGTGCCGGCCGAACGTCACCGAGCCGGATGTGGCGACCTGTTTGCCGAGAACGCGCATGATGGTCAGCCACGTGATGCTTTTCCCGCATCCCGATTCCCCGACAAGGCCGAGAATTTCGCCTCGGCCTACGTCAAGGTCGATGCCCCGAACGATTTCGGTCTCGCCCTTCGGCGAGCGAATGCTGACGCGCATATCTCGAACCTCGAGGATAGCTGGTGTGCGGGACACGTTGCTCATGGCCTTAACGGACCGCGCCCTGACCGGTCTCTTTGGTCATCGATACGATGCCCTGGTAGTTCGGGTCGGGCAGGTTTTCATAGGCCGGGCCGAAATCCTCGACATAGACGAGATGCGAGACCAGTCCTTCGTTCGGCACGAGGACGTGCAGCTTGAATGCCGGCGGCTCGTTGATGTTCTTGAAGATCCGCACGTCGCCGACCGGAAGGTTCGCGGAACAGACGACGGACGGCGTGACGGAAACCAGCGTTCCTTTCCAGAGGCAGTCGAGCGAACGGTGCAGATGACCGCAGAACACACGGACGATCTGTTTGTTGGCCGCGACGATCTCGCCGAATTCCTCGACGCCTTCCTTCAGGCCGACGGCATCGTAGACGCCTGCATTGAAGAGGAATGGCTGGTGATGGAACATGATGATCGTCGCAACATCGGGACGTTCCGCCAGACGGTCGCGCAGATAGGACAGGCGCTCGTGGCAGAGGCCACCCTTGCCTTCGCCTTCGATCAGGGTATCGAGGCCAATGATCCGAAGATCGTCGTGCTCAACGCAGAACTGGACGAAGTCGATGCCCTCGGCTTTCCGCTCCGGGAAAACCTCAAGGAAGTTGGCGCGAATGTCGTGGTTGCCGAGCACCATGTGAACCGGAAACGGTAGGGCCTCGATCATGGTTTTCAGCCGTCGGTATTCCCCGACCTGTCCGCTGTCAGCGAGATCGCCCGTGATGATCATCATGTCGGGACGCGGCGTCATTCTTGTAACGCGGTCGAAGGCCTGCTGGGCCATGGCGGAATAGTCCATGTTGCCGACAGCAAGAGGCGCACCTTCTTCACGGATATGGATGTCGCTGAGATGGGCGATAATCATTGCTCTACCTTGATATTACTGGGGTCTAGCCCGATCGATGTGTCGAGGGGCGATCACATTGGTCTTATGCTCCGTCGAGAAGCCCGCTAGGCTCTCGACGGAACAGGTTTGTTTGATGCCTTACGTTCCGATGTTGAGCGGACCGAAATCCATCATAGGCGTCTTGTGCGGCACGAAGCCGACGTCGCTTCGCATGCCGTAGAACATCGGGGTTTCGTGCAGGATGGAGCTTGGCGGATCGATTTCGGCGAAGATCTCCAAGACCCTGCGGTGCAATTTCCGGCGCTCTGCGCGATCGGTCATCGTCAAAAGCTTCTGGCCGATCTCGTCGAATTCGGCGTTGGACCAGCTTTTCGCCAGGAAACGGATAAAGCCGTTCGGACCGTAGGTCGTCCAAAGCGAGCCCATCAGGTCGGGGTAAAGCGAGGTCACGGAACCGTTGAAGATCGCAAAGTTGGGCTGCGCATAAAGCTGTGCGTCATTCTCGACGACCTTGAGCTGCACGTTGAGGCCGACGGCCTGCCACATCTGCTGGAGCGCCTGTGCAGTGTCGATCTCGGCCGTGTAGTAGCTTTCCTTCGTCCGGTACTCGATCGGCTCACCCTTATAGCCAGCTTCTGCCAGAAGCTTCTTGGCTGCTTCCGGATCATAAGCGGGCTTCGGGAAGTCCTCGATATACATATCACCGTAGTTGTCCCACTGGAAACCGCGCGGAACGCCGACCAGTCCGCCGAACAGCTGCTCGGTGATTGCCTGTCGGTCGATCGAGAGATCCAGCGCACGCCGGATTTTGGCATCCTTCAGCGGTCCGCCAAACGTTCCGTAGTTCAGCGTGCGGATGTTGTTGATCGCACCGCCCACAACGGTGAGGCCATCACGCGCCTTGATCGACGGCATCTGGTCGGTGGTCACCTCGGTGATGATCTGGACGTCGCCGGCGGCCAGCGCGTTGACGCGCCCTGCCGCTTCCGGAATGACCTTGAAGGTCAGCGAGGCGAAAGGCGGCTTGCCACCCCAGTAACCTTCATGCGCCACCAGGCGGATCCGGTCGCCGGCAACGACCTCAGCGACCTTGTAAGGGCCCGTCCCAACGGGAGCGAGAGCCCACTTGTCCCAGTCGTTGGTCTTCTTGAACGCACTTTTCGAAATGATCTGGCTCGCCCAGTTCGCCATTCTGGATTCGAACAACGGATCCGGCTGCTTCGTCACGAAGCGGACTGTGCGCTCGTCGACGGCAGTGACACTCTGCAGACCGCTGAAGAACTGGCGCGAGAAGCTGACGCTTGGCAGACCGTCCGTCAGCATCCGCTCCGGTCCGAACGTGAAGGCGACGTCCTCTGTCGTCAGAGTGGATCCGTCATGGAACAGTACACCCTGGCGGATTACGAAATCCCAGGTTTTGGCGTCGATCTGCTTCCAGGAATCGGCAAGACCCGGCACGAGGCGATCACCGTTCTTTCGGTCGATCCGGATGAGCATATCGTAGATGTTCGCCGTAACGCGATAGGTCGGGTTCGTGCCAAGACGCAACGGATCGAGCAGTGCCGGATTTACCTGCACACCGATGACGAGGTCTTTCGGGGCGGCCGCGAAAACGGCGCGTGGTGAAGCGAGTGACAGGAGTGACAACGCTGCCGTTGCCTTCAGATAATTTCGGCGTGAGATTCTCATGACGTCAGGTCCTGTAGAAGAGAGCACAAGTTGATGAGAGTTGGCATGCGTAGTCTCGCTGCGCCGTCCTTCACTGGATGGCACGCAAGGGGTGGATGCGAGAGGGCTTGAATGGCCCAAATATGCTTAGGCAGGTCTGATCGGCGGAGAAACCCGCCGACCACACCTGGATCAGGCCGCCTTCGCGGCGACCGGAGCGACCTCGAACAGCCTATCGGCCACGGCATCGCGGACTTCGGCGTCGTGGAAGATCCCGGCAATGGCTGAGCCGCGGGATTTTGCCTCATTGATAAGGGCGATGACCGTTGCGCGGTTGGTGGCGTCGAGCGATGCCGTCGGCTCGTCGAGAAGCATGATCGGATAGTCGATGATGAATCCTCGAGCGATGTTCACGCGCTGCTGCTCGCCACCGGAAAAGGTGGCGGGCGCGAGTGACCACAGACGCTCCGGGATCCTCAGCCGCTCCAGAAGACCTTTCGCTGCTGCTTCGGCGACATCGGCTGCAACACCATTGGCTATCGCTGGCTCCGTCACGACGTCGATGGTCGACACCCGAGGAATGACACGCAGGAACTGGCTGACGTAACCGATCGTACGCCGCCTGATCTCGACGACCTCCCATGGTTCCGCCGCGAGCAGGTTTGTCATCTGCCCTTCGTGATCCACGAGGATCTCTCCGGCGTCGGGCTTGTAGTTTGCATAAAGCGATCGCAGCAACGTCGATTTGCCAGCGCCCGACGGACCGTGCAGACACACACATTCCCCAGACTTGACCGCCAGTTCGATGCGGTCGAAGACAGGAAGAACCGCGCCGCCCTGCGTGTGGAGGGTAAACGTCTTTGAGAGACCTTTGGCATGAAGTCGAATTGTCAATGTTTCATTCCCCTCGTTCACACCTGCAGGACAGACGAGACAAGCAATTGGGTATAGGGATGATGCGGGTCGTCGAGCACCTGGTCGGTCAGGCCCTCTTCGATTACGCGGCCACGCTGCATGACCATGAGCCGGTCCGCGAGAAGGCGGACGACGGCAAGATCGTGCGTGACGATAATCACGGCAATCCCGAGCTCACGCACCAGTCCGCGAAGTAGATCGAGGAGACGAGCCTGTACGGAGACATCAAGGCCGCCGGTCGGTTCATCCATGAACACGAGGCGCGGCCGAGTCACGAGGTTTCGCGCGATCTGCAGGCGTTGCTGCATACCGCCGGAAAAGGTTCTCGGCTGATGATCGGTCCGGATGAGATCGATCTCCACCTTCTTCAACCAGTCCTGGGCTTCGGCCCGGATCTCTCCGTAGTGACGCGCACCAACGGCCATTGGACGCTCGCCGATGTTACCGCCGGCCGAGATTGCCATGCGCAGACCGTCGCGCGGGTTCTGGTGAACGATGCCCCAGTCGGTCCGGGCAAGCCGGCGCCGGTCGGGTTCGGACATGTTGAGGATATCCGTTGGGCCGCGGTCCTTCATGTCGTACATGATGCTACCACTATCGGGCTGCAAACGACCCGATAGCGAAGCAAGGAGTGTCGACTTGCCGGAGCCGCTTTCGCCGACGATGCCAAGAACCTCGCCGGGACGGATCGTGAAGGAGACGTCGATGCATCCCGGCTGGCTGCCGTAGGATTTCGAAAGCTTGGAAACCTCCAGGAGGGGGCGTCTCACCGTCTTTCGCAGGGTTGAATTCATCGCGCTCATTCCTGTCCCCCTTCAACGCCGCTCGTAGCCGCTTGCGCCTGCCGGGTGTTGCAAAAATCGGTGTCGGAGCAGACGAACATACGTCCGCCCTGGTCATCAAGAATGACCTCGTCGAGATAGGTGTCCTTGGAGCCGCAGAGCGAGCAGCACTGACTCCACGCCTGCACCTTGAACGGGTGGTCGTCGAAGTCGAGGTTGCGCACAGACGTGTAAGGCGGAATGGCGTAGATACGCTTTTCGCGGCCGGCACCGAAAAACTGAAGAGCCGGGTTGTTGGCCATCTTCGGGTTGTCGAATTTCGGGATAGGCGAAGGCGACATCAGGAACCGATCGTTGATGATCGCCGGATAGTCGGTGTTTCTCGCTATGTGTCCATAGCGGGCGATGTCCTCGTAAAGCGTCACCTGCATTGCGCCATACTCGGCATATGCATGCATCTTTCGCGTCTCGGTCTCCCTGGGCTCGATCATGCGCAAGGGTTCCGGCTGCGGCACCTGGTAGACAAAAATCTGGCCTTCATGCAACGGCGCCTCGGGCACGCGGTGGCGTGACTGAATGACGGTCGCCTCCGTTGTGCTCTCCGTTACCGCGACGTCGGTCACGGTCTGAAAGAACCGCCGGATGGAAACCGCGTTCGTCGTGTCGTCGGCGCCCTGGTCGATGACCTTCAAGACGTCAGACTTGCCGATGACGCTCGCGGTAACCTGAATTCCGCCCGTTCCCCAGCCCTGCGCCAGAGGCATTTCTCTTGCACCGAACGGAACCTGATATCCCGGAATGGACAGGGCCTTGAGCAACGACCGTCGGATCATTCTCTTGGTCTGTTCGTCGAGGAAAGCGAAGTTGTAGCTATCGTCCTCGTGGCGGTCGTCGATATGGCTGGTTGCCTGAGCACTCATTCCGCAGCCTCCTTGATACCTTGTGCCGAGCGGCGTTCCTCGAATTCGGTCCTCATCTGACGAACGAACTGGAGATCGGCCTGGAAATCCACGTAGTGTGGAAGCTTGAAGTGAGAGACCATGCCGTTGCCATCGACGTTGTCTGTGTGTGGCAAGACGAACTCTTCGTCCTGCGCCGGGCCTTGGACGTCCTCACCCAGTTCCCGGGCGCGAAGCGCGCGGTCGAGGAGACCCATGGACATGGCCTTGCGTTCGTTATGACCGAAAGAAAGACCGTAGCCGCGCGTAAATTGAGCGGCCTTCTCGGAGCTTCCCTTGAAGCGCGCGACCATCTGGCATTCCGTAACCGTGATGTCGGCAACCTCGATCGCAAATCCGAGTTCTTCCGGCTCGATCTCGACGGTGATGTCTCCGACCCGGAGCTCACCGACGTAAGGGTGGCTGTAGCCGTATCCACGGATCGTGGAGTAGGCCAGACCAAGAAGAAAACCTTCGTCGCCGCGTGCCAGATTTTGCAGACGCTGATCCCGGCCGGCCGGAAATTTCATCGGCTGGCGGGTGAGGTCGAATACCTCCGTCTGGCCGTTGTCCGTCTCGGCCTCGATCACGCCTTCACCGTCGAGGAAGTCGATGACACGGGGCATGTCGGCGGGAACTGGTTCCTCGGCAGTTTGAGCCGCAGCACGGGTTTCACCTTCGGCGGCGAGCGTGAAGTCGAGCAACCGATGGGTGTAGTCGTATGTCGGGCCGAGGATCTGTCCGCCCGGAACATCTTTGAATGTCGCGGAAATGCGACGTTGGACGTCCATGCGCGCTGTATCAACCGGCTTCGACACTGCCAGGCGCGGAAGGGTCGTGCGATAGGCACGAACCAGGAAGATCGCCTCCAGCGCGTCGCCCTGAGCCTGTTTCAAGGCGAGGGCGGCCAGATCGGGATCGAACACCGAGCCTTCGGACATCACGCGGGCCACCGCCAGCGAAAACTGCTCTCGTATCTGGTCGAGGGTCAATTCCGGAAATTCCGCACTGCCACGCCGCGTCTCCGACAGGAGCTTGTGGGTATTCAGAATGGCCTGTTCGCCACCCTTTACTGCGACGTAACTCATGCGACGCTCCCGTCTTCGAATTCGACATGGACTGTCCGCGGGAGGGCGATCATGGCATTCCCACAGGTGAACACGGCATCGATGCCGCGCGGATAGAGCTCTCGATTGAGATCCCAGAGCGACCAGAACCAGGATGGAAGCCCTGCGATGGCCACCTCGATACTTCCGTTAATACCGGGTCCGGCCCAGGTTGTTTTGGGACCTTCAACGAGCGATGGAACCTGGATGACGAGGGTCGTCGAGCACTCCGGGTATTCAATCTCGCCAGCATGAAATGCCGTCAATGAAGGCATGCTCTGGGGATCAGTGATGATTGCGAAGGTTGCAGCGGTTTTGTCTTCCACAGTTGGAAGGCCGCAATGGAAGCGCAGCCAGCTCGCGGCCTCATCCGATTGCGTCTGAAGCCAGACCGAGGTTTCGAAGTCCATCAATGCCAGGCTGAATGCCGAGGTCGCCGTATTGAACGGTGTAGGCCCGTCCAGCTGCTGACCGATCTCAAACGGGCGGCCAGCGTAACCGAAGGCGTTCATCGCCGACCGAAACACTTCCTGAGAGTCTGCAACGGGTTCGGCAAACCCTGCCTTGAGGCCGCCTGTGGCGTTCTTGGAAAGAGCGTGCGCAGCGGTGGTCATGCGAATTCTTCTCCCCGAGCGACCGTAAAGAACTCGACCTTCGTGGCTGCTGCTTTCTGACGGACGGCGAGACGCCGCATCTCGGCCTTGAGGCGAAGTGGCTCAATGACCATCGACAATATTCCTTCGCGGCGGTCAGGCTGCTGAAGAAGGGCGTCAACGATCGCAACCATCTCGGCCTTTCGCTTGTCGCGGCCCTGGACATAACCATGGCCGACCGTACCGTCGGAAAGGCGGATCGATGCACGGGCTATCGTCATCTCGCCCAGATTGAATACGGTCCCCGTTCCGCCGGCACGACCACGCACCATGACGAGGCCGACATGCGGCGCGCGGAGGCGTTCGAATTTCACGTCGGAGACGATGCCGTTGGCCAGCGCCTCCAGTTCTCCCTTATGGGCGCGTGACATCACGCCCAGCCACGCGGATCGCTCCGCGGTGGCAGCCTGTTCGTTTTCCATATGAGATCTTGCCTTCGTTTAGTTTCCGGGGGCCTCAACGGTTCCCTACATGTATTGGCGGCCCGCCACCCAGACGTTCTTGATAACGGGGACGCCGTCGACGAGACGGACACGCAGGAGATCAGCCCGCAGCCCTTCGGCAATGCGCCCACGATCGGTGAGATGGAGAAGTTCTGCCGGCGTGCTGGTCACCATTGCGATGGCTTTTGCCAATTCGACACCTCCATTCGCGATCTTGAAGGCCGCATGCAGCAAGCTCCCCGGCACATAGTCCGAGGTCAGCATGTCGAGCAGTCCAAGGTCCGATAGATGGGCGGCGCTGACATTGCCCGAATGGGAGCCACCGAGAATGATGTTCGGCGATCCCATGACGTTCTTCATTCCGACCGCCCTAGCGCGCTCGGCGGCGGCGACAGTCGTCGGGAATTCGCTGATGAGAATCCCGTCGTCTCGCGCCTCGTCCACGTCTGCGACAGTGGTGTCGTCATGGCTGGCCATCGGAATACCGCGTGCTTCGCAAAGCTTGCGAAGGGTGGCCCGGTGCCCCGGCACGATTTTGGCCTGCTGCTTGCGCCAGATCGTCATGTCGGATTCGAACTCTTCATCAGTCCAGATCCGCACGCCCTTCTTCTTGTACATTTCGCGGAAGCGAACGGTGTCATGCCACTGTCGCTGGCCCGGCGTGTGATCCATCATGCTGACGAGCCTCACTGCAGGGTTATCAATGTGCCGCTCGACCACGGACATGACGTTTGGGTCGCACAGTTCGCATCGAAGATGAAGGAAGTGATCGACCTTGAGCACACCGGCGGAACGCGCCTGCTCGATTGCCCCGATTGCCTTATCGAGCATCGCGCTACGCTTTCCGCCACTGTGAAAGTCGCCGATCGAGACAGAATCAAAGACCGTCGTGATGCCGCTTCCGAGAACCTGCCAGTCATGTCCAATCACCGCAGCGAGCATTTCCGGCCACTGAACGGTCGGTCGGGGATGCACGTGCACTTCGAGATTGTCGGTATGGATATCGATGAGGCCCGGCAGAAGGAAATCTCCTTCACAATCGAAACCGCTTTGATCCGCCTTTGCGTCCAACACTGTTGAGATCGCATTCCCGTCTATCGAGACCGAACCCGCAATTACCCGGTCGTCGAGCACAATCTGCGCGTTCGTTAGAAGCCTATTCATTATTAATTATTTCCTTCGTCAGATGCCGCAGGCGCGACCGCGCCTTCCTTTGTCGGGGGCAAAAATATGGTCACCCCGGCATTCACCAGCGCGTCGGCCAGTTCGGTTGGCGGAGCCTTGTCCGTGGCAAGGAAGTCGAATTCCTCGAGCCGGCGAACTACCTGGGCATCTCGACGGTTGAACTTGGCATGATCGACGACGAATGCGACCTGGTGTGACCGGTCGGCGGCTGCAGCGCCAATCACTTGATGTTCTTTGCTAGGGGCAAGGGCGCCGTAAACCGGGCTTATGGCACTGGCTCCCAGCAAGGATAGATCGAAGAGCCTACCCTCAAAATTACTAAGCACCTCGTATCCGTCTAGCGCTCTGGATCGATGATGGATCACTCCACCAAGAAGGTTGACTGTGCAGCGCGTTGACGCTGCGACGGTGAGGCCGATATCGATAGAGTTGGTTGTGACAGATAGCTTCTTGTCGCTGCGGGCGATTTCCTCCGCGACCAGCAGCATCGTCGAGCTCACGCCTAAAAAGACGTGCATGTCATCTTCGAGCAGTGCCATTGCTGCTTTCGCGGCTAGCATCTTTCCTTCCCGATCAACCTCCATGCGCTCGGTGAGCGGACGTCGGGCAGTGACGTCGAATGTTCGCGTAGGCACTGCGCCGCCATGGACCCGACGAAGTTTGCCCGCTTCCTCAAGTGCGCGAATGTCCCGGCGAATGGTTTCGTTGGCAACCGAAAATCGCTTGGCGAAGTCGCCGACAGATACGATGTGCCCCTGATCAATCAGCGAAAGGATGCTCTGTTGGCGAATAGCGCCGATGCTCGCACCTTTTCCATTCTGTTGATCACGCTCCTCCATCGGAGACTCCTTCGCCGGGAATTAAATTCAATATGCGGATACAGCACGCAGATGACATGGTGATGACATTTGTGGCTTTGTGAACTTATGGTGTTCTTAAATGTTGCAATGACCACATTCTGACAAGGCTTTGCGAGGACCCTGGACTATTCCAGTTCGAACTTTGCTCTTGAAAATCAACTGTCAACACCAGCTTTTACGGGGTTTTTTCAGCAACGATGTATCGCTAAGGCGGCAGCCATCCTCGGGGTCACCCAATCGGCTGTAACCCAGTAATTCGCCAGGCGAGACCAAGGTATCGGAACGAATGTCGTTAACCGATGTGGTTGGGCCGGAGACCAAGCTCCATTCGTTGTGCGCGGAATCGGCATCCCTATCGGGAGATTTCCGGCGGGGTGTTGTCCGGGACAAATACCGGACAGGGAGAGACGGAGTGGCACTTGTCCGCAAGCATTGCGTGAATCAAAGTAACCAGCTGGCAAGCAGTCCGGAACCGCATCCAGCTAAAGATCGCCTTCGTCAATCAGAATTGTCCTCGAAATGCCGCCTGCACCGCTCCATCCAAATCCAAGAGATACATATCGAATTATTCGATGATTGTCATCTCTCTGTAATGAGGTGGCCCGATGGTTCGGCGTCGAACGAGACACCTTTTCTCAAATGCCGCAGCATTCACCAATCCCAACGTGTGTCCTAACGCTGGTCGCTAACTGGATAGAAATGGAAAACTATGCGAAATCTTACCTTTACGAGGCGCAGAATTCTGGGCGCCGGAGCAGCTGCCGGCTTGATGTCGGTGGCGGGTTTGCGCATCGCAGCAGCACAAGGAGCCGATCGACATACCCTTAAAATCGGCATGTCCGGCTTTCCTCCCGCCGTCGAACCAGCGCTCTATGTGCACACAGCGACGCGACGTATTGCTCCTCAAATGTTTGATACATTGATTGCCTTCGAGCAAAATGAATCCATGGCACTGCGTCCGGCGCTAGCGGAGCGCTGGGAACGCATCGATGGAAAGGCATTGCGCCTTTTCCTGCGTAAAGGCGTTACCTTCCATGACGGCAGCCCTTTCACATCGGCAGATGTCGCATTCTCGCTTAGCCCCGAGCACCTGTTAGGGCCAGGCAAGTCCGGCAAATCAACGGCGATGCAGACGCTCGACACAATCGCTCGCGTCGACATAATCGATGAACATACCGTGATTGTTTATGCAAAAAATGATGATGCACTTCTCGAAAAGCGTCTTGCATCTTGGGGGGCCGAGATTGTCAGCAAGAGTGCGTTTGACGCAGCGGGTTCTTGGGACAAGTGGATCTCCGCACCTATTGGAACCGGCCCATATCGGATCGTGCGCCAAAAGCTTGACGTCAATGTGATCCTTGCTTCACATGACCATTATTGGGGCGGACACCCACCGTTCGCAGGAATTGAATTCAGAGTGATCCCGGAACTTGCCTCCCGCGTGAATGCGTTGTCGGTGGGCGAAGTCGACTTCATTACCGACGTTTCGCCAGACACATTTGCAGAAATTGCGAAAAAGACGAACCTTGAGGTTGCCGGTGGCGCAGTCCAGAACATCCGGTTCCTTACTATTGATAAGACTGATCCTATCTTGTCGAAGGTTGGCGTTCGGCGCGCCCTTAGCCTTGCACTCGATCGTAAGACATTCGTCGAAGCGCTGTGGCAAGATCGGGTACCGGTACCGAATGGCTTCCAGTTCCCAAGCTTCGGCGATGGCTACATTAAAGATTTTCCGGCCCTCGCCTACGATCCGGATCTTGCCCGGCAGCTTCTCAAGGAAGCAGGCTATAACGGCGAGACGATCACGTACAAGCTGTTGAACGACTACTATCCCAATCAGCTCATCGGCGCGCAGACGATGATCGAGATGTGGCGCGCGGTCGGTCTCAAAGTCGAGATTCAGATGATGGAGAATTTCGGGCAGGTCCAGACCAAGCCCGTCCACGCCATCTACGATAGTTCTTCAACAGCGATCTTTCCGGACATTCTAGCGCATGCATGGCGTGAGTTTGGACCGAGTGGCACGTCACCACAGGTGGGTATCTGGAGCAATCAGGAGTTCTTTGATCTGGGGAGCAAGCTCAAGGCAACCGCGGATGCACAGGCTCGCCGGGTCCTTGTCCGCAGAATGTTGGAAATCATCGATCGCGATGATCCACCCTGTATCATTCTCCATGGGTCGGGCCAGTTTTACGGCAAACGTAAAGATCTCGCGTGGATCCCGGGGCAAACCCTCGATCTTAATTTTGGTCCCTTCAATCCCGCGTATTCCAAAACGTAACCAAAGCGCTGGTATGACGACGGACGGGCTTTCATGATGTTGCATGCTGCAAGTGACGATTTTGGTCTTGATGACAAGACTCTGCTCAGGATCGGACAGGAGCCGCTGGTCGAGATTTCCAATTTGGCGATCGACTTTGAAGGCGTTCGTGTCGTCCACGACCTCAATCTCTCGATACGAAGGGGAGAAACTCTCGGAATTGTGGGTGAGTCCGGTTGCGGCAAATCAGTGACGTGGCTTGGCGCGCTGGGGCTTCTGCCAAACAAGGCCCGTATCGCCGGCAGCGTCCGATTGGAGAAACAGGAGCTTCTAGGTGCTTCTCCTGCGGTGCTCGATCGGATTCGCGGTGGACGTATTGCCATGATATTCCAGGATCCTGCCAGTTCTCTCAATCCGGTGATGCGAATTGGTGATCAGGTCGCAGAAGCGATCGTGCTTCACAGAGGACTTTCGGGAGCCGCCGCCCGAGCGGAGGCTAAGCGTCTGTTTGAACTAGTAGCCATTCCAGATGCCGCGCGCAGATTGGATGCTTACCCACATGAACTATCGGGTGGGCAAAGTCAGCGGGTCATGATTGCTATGGCTTTGGCCGGTCAACCCGATGTTCTCATTGCTGACGAACCGACGACCGCACTTGATGCGACCATCCAAGCCCAAATTCTCGACCTCCTCGGTACTATCCGCCGTGAAACAGGTATGGCAATCGTCCTGATCAGCCATGACCTTGGGATTATTTCGGAGACATGCGAGCGGATAGCTGTGATGTATAGTGGACGCATTGTCGAAGCGGCCCCGTCTTCTGCTTTGTTTGATGAGCCGCTTCATCCGTACACACAGGGGCTTTTGGCCGCATTGCCTCCGTTGGAGGGAGCGCGGCGTCGGCTGCAGCCAATTGACGGCCAAGTTCCGATGCCGGCTAATTTGCCTCGAGGTTGTGCGTTTGCTCCCCGCTGTAAGCAGCGTGAAAGCGCCTGCGGAACGGCCGTTCCGCCTTTGATATTGGTTCGGCCGGGCCGCTTCGTTTCGTGCATCCCAGCGACGAGCGCCTCACAAACGTTTTGCTGAGATAGAAAGACATACTGCAATGAATGATATCACCCTTGAGCTGCGTGACATCTCACGCCGTTACGTGACGCGCCAGGGCTTGTTTGGACGACCGATAGAAGTATCAGCTGTCGATGCCGTTTCACTCGTTGTTCCGCGAGGACAAACACTCGGGATTGTCGGCGAATCTGGCTCAGGAAAGTCAACGACGGGTCGCGTCGCGCTAGGCCTAGAAAAGCCTGATGGCGGCGAGGTTCTCTTCCAGAGCAAAGCCCTTCCTCCGATCAATTCCTCCCCTTGGCGGAGGATGCGGCGACGTATGCAAATGATCTATCAAGATCCTCTCGGCGCGCTTGACCGGCAGTGCACCATTTTACGCCAAATTCGTGAACCGCTTGATATTCACGGAGTCGACGATAGGAGTGAACGGGACGATCGTGCCTATGCCATTCTGAAGGCCGTTGGTCTCAACGAAGCTCATGGGCAACGTTACCCGCACGAACTTTCCGGGGGCCAGCGCCAGCGAGCTGTTCTTGCGCGAGCACTTATCACGCGACCTGAGCTTCTCGTCTGCGACGAGCCGGTGTCCGCTCTGGATGTTTCAATACAAGCACAAGTCGTCAATCTTCTTGTCGATCTTCAAGAGGAACTAAACCTCAGCCTGCTATTCATCAGCCATGACCTGAAGGTGGTACGGCATATCAGCCATAGGATGGCAGTCATGTATCTTGGGCGCATCGTCGAAAGCGGTGACACGGACACGCTTATTTCAGCACCTGCTCACCCTTACACGCAGGCGCTTGTATCTGCAGTCCCAGTACCAGGAAATCACAAGCGAGAGCGCGTGATCTTAAGTGGCGAGCCACCCAATCCAGCAGCACGACCGTCAGGCTGTGCCTTTCACCCTCGCTGTCCTGTCGCTCGTTCGCAATGTCGAAGCGAGGCTCCTTCGCTTCAACACCATGGCGAAGGCCACCTCATCGCCTGCCACGTTGCAAACGAACGATTGGCTCGATCAGAGGGCCGGAACTGATGCTGTTTTTCGCAGTCACTCGCGTCGCCCGCGCCGCTCTAACCATCATCCTTGTCATTACATTCGCTTTTGTCGTCCTTCGGATCTCAGGTGATCCAGCGATCAGCATCATGGGTGAAAATGCATCTCCCGAGGCAATGGCTGCATTCCGCCGCGACTGGGGTTTGGATTCACCTATTTGGATTCAATATCTGCGGTATTTTATCGCTATATTTCATGGTGAATTCGGCCAATCCATGCGTGGGGGCGGCCCGGCGCTGCAATTGGTCCTTAGTCGTGTACCTGCGACATTGGCTTTAACATTGCCCGCGCTAATCCTTAAGGTTGGCATCGGGATTCCAGCAGGCGTCTACGCTGCCTTGCATCGCGACAGTCCCGTTGACCGGACGGTCATGACGGCTGCTGTCGCGGGCTTCACAATTCCAAGCTTCATCCTCGGACTTGGTCTTGTTCAGATTTTTGCGATCCAGATGAGGTGGCTGCCGACTGGCGGAAGTGACGGGTGGGCAAACATCATCCTGCCAGTTCTCACCTTAGGCATGGGCGGTGCCGCCGTGCTTGCCCGTTTCGTGAGAAGTGCCACGCTCGAAGTACTGGGGCAGCATTATGTCCGCACGGCAAGCGCCAAGGGCGTGCCGTGGTCTTCCGTCGTATCTCGTCACGCTTTACCGAACGCGGCAATACCCACAATAACGATCGTCGGGTTCATGGTTGGGAACCTCATAGCGGGCTCGGTCGTGGTCGAAAGCGTATTCTCGTGGCCAGGGATCGGGAATTTGCTGGTTGTATCTGTGGCGTCGAGAGACTTGGCAGTCGTGCAGTGCATTCTCTTGTTCGTCGCTGTCACCATGGTCGTCTCCAATCTCACAGTGGAGTTTCTCTACGGGCTGCTGGATCCGCGGCTAAGCAATGCCATGTCCGCGCGGGAAAAACAGTCATGATTACATCTAAGAACACCGCCGTCCCCCGCGACGTCGAGCCATTGTCTGCAAGCGAAGCGGAGAGGACAAAAGGAAAGGGGGCCCCTCTCCTCGTTCAACTCGGTATCGGCTGGATTATACTCGTCGTCCTGGTAGCATTTGCAGCCGATTATCTGGCTCCATATTCCATCACCGCAATTGATTTGCGCAATCGACTGGCTACGCCATTCAGTGCGGGGCATTGGCTGGGTACTGACGAACTTGGTCGGGATGTCCTGTCGCGCTTGATCATTTCAATCCGCATATCTCTGTTGGTTGCTTTTGGCGCAACACTGATATCGGCAAGCTTGGGTACCGCACTCGGCTTCGCAGCCGCTCATTTCCGCGGAAAGGTAGAGCAATTCATCCTCATGCTGGCTGATTTTCAGGCGGCAATGCCGTTTCTTATTTTGTCTTTGTCGGTCCTTGCATTTTTTGGCAACGCGTTGCCGCTCTTTATCGGCCTTATGGGATTCTATGGTTGGGAGCGCTACACACGGATCGCCAGAGGCCTGGCGATTTCGGCAAGCGGTCAGGGCTACGCAGGCGCAATTCGACAATTGGGAGCCGGCCCCATGCGCGTCTATTTGTATCATATTCTCCCCAATATAGCCTCGACGCTCATCGTTTCGATGACGCTCACATTTCCGGAGATCATCCTCATGGAGAGCAGTCTTTCCTTTCTCGGACTGGGGGTGCAGCCACCAATGACGAGTCTCGGGAATATGGTCGGCTATGGTAGGCAATTTATGACGCGCGCACCCTGGATCATATTTGCTCCGGCCACCTTAATCGTTACGACGACACTTGCCGTCAGCCTATTGGGGGACTGGTTGCGCGATCGACTTGACGGAAGTTTGCGATGATCAACTTGGTAATTCCGTCGCACATCGTTCGGCCCATGTTTCACGGCTCCTCAGAAGAACTCTTAAGCCTAGCGATTTAAACTTCATATCGGCAAATGAAACTGAGGACGCTGCTCGTCGGCAGTGCCCCGGCATAGCTCAACGGCCGCACCTAACCATGTGGAAATCGATCTATTTTTTGCGATCAGAGAACAGGGTCATCCGGGAGTTGTAAAATGCGAGTGATTGTCATTGGAGCTGGGGCGATCGGCTGCTCCGTTGCCTACCATCTTGCCAAAGAGGGTGCGACGGTTACGGTTGTTGACCCTGAGGGTCTCAGAGCGGGAGCCACTCTCACCAGTTTTGCTTGGCTGAACTGTCATGACAAGAAGCCGGAGGATTATTATCGGCTCGTGATGCGTGGCAATCTGGCGCATCGCGAGCTTGGAGAGGAGATCGGCCATGCAAATTGGCTGAGGCTCACCGGAGCTCTCGAATGGTGGCCGGCTGATACTCAAAAGGCCAAGGACCATTCTGTCCGGCTCAATCGCCTGCGGTCATATGGACACCCTATCGAGATTCTAAATGCTGATGACGTCATCAGTCTCGAGCCCGATGTCTCCAGATCAAGCCTGGAAGGCTGCGAAGCCGTCTTTTACCCTACCGACGCCTCTGTTGACACAGTCGTATATCGTCACGTGCTCATGCGTGAAGCCGAGCGTCGCGGGACGCGTCTTATCGAAGCACGAGTTCATAATCTCCTGGAGCGTTCAGGGCGCATCGTCGGCGTCAGGCTCGACAATCGAAGCGAACTGGAAGCAGATTATGTCATCAACTGCGCGGGCTGCGCGATAAATACGGTCGGCGCCGAACTCGGGCATGCGGTGCCATTGGAGTGGAAACCGGGAATGACCGTCATAACGGATGTGAGCCGAAACAATGTCAGCAGAATTATGAAGGCACCCGAAATCTATATCAAACCTGAGCGTGCCGGCCGCCTGCTGTTGCACGCAAAGTCCGCCGATCTAACATTGAAAGACATCACGGCTTTTGATGCCGGTGAGGCAGGCGCCAGGCAGATTGCAGCACTCGTGGAAAACGTCCTTCCAACGGTTGGCGGTGTGAAGATCACTGCGATCAGGATTTCGGTGAGACCCTACCCTGCCGACGGGATGCCGGTATTCGGGCCATTACCCGGCATCGAGGGTTATCATGTCGCAGTCACGCATTCGGGAATTTCGTTGAGCCCGCTTATCGGACAGGCCGCAGTGGAGGAAATACTGTACGGCAGAACTTCGAAGGATTTCGAACTGTTCCGGCCAACGCGATTTTCTCATTCAGCTCCATCCGCCACATGAACCAACGAGCTTGTCGCGGTTCGGACTTCCACTGCGTTCAGTGAGCGTTCCGGATGAAAGATCAACCAGGAAGGCTTTTGTCCCAAGCGATCTAAAACCGTTATCTGCCGCAGGACAGGAATCGGCACTTTCGATTTGGATATTACTTCAAGTTCACAACCTCGAGACGATTGATCGAGGGCCAATAACACGACGAATGCCGTTCCCATCCAAAAGCTTTTTGAAAAGGTAGCGGATATAAGAACGGCGACCCATCTCTCCGAAGCGACTATCATGCAAAAAAACCATCATCAGTTCCTCGAGCAGCCCTTCGACCGGACCAAGTATTCGTCTACCAAGTTGCCCTTCCAAAGCCGCAGTGATTCGAGACATCGCGCTGGCGCTCCAGTTTACGCATCCGTTTCGCGAGTCTTATGCGATGCGCTTAGAGGCGTTCGAAGCCCGTTGGGGGGCGTGCCGCAAGGCGCCTCTTTTTGACGAAATCCAGAGCCCTGGCAAACACCGGTATCTCAACCTCCAATCGTCTGCTTGCGGATGTCTATAACGGTTCTATAGAAGTCGGGTGTCACCGGAACATAACCGTTGAAGTCTCCGCCAGCGATAGCATTGAAACATTTCGCGTCGCTCTTGGGCAAAGCAAGAAAGAAGTCCGTCAACTTCTTTTTCCATTCTTCGCCCAGAGCAGATCGTACCACCAGCGGACCATTGGGGATCAGAGGCGAGCGCCAGACCTCGACGAGTTGAGACGGATCAACCGAGCCCTTCGACACCATCTTGTGGAAGGTGTCTGAACTGTATCCATCTTTGAAGTCACCGATACCAGAGGATCCATCGACTGAGACGTCGACCTTTCCGTCGTACATCGCCAGAATGTTGTTTTCGTGCCCGCCGTTGAACTGGGTCGACGCGAAGAATTTGTCATTCGGCATACCGGTGGCTTTGGGGATTTGGGTAAATGGAACCAGATAGCCAGACGTAGAATCCGGATCGGCATAGCCCAGCTTCTTGCCTTTCGCATCCATGATCGTCTTGATCCCGGAGTCCTTACGGGCAAGACCAATTGAATAGTAACCTGTCGAGCCGTCTGTCTGCTGGTATGTCAGGAACGGGGTGACCGCATTCGGATTTTTCAAATAGATGGCTGCGTAACCCGAGGCTCCAAGCTCAGCATAGTCCAGCGTGCCGCCGAGCAACCCCTGGATGACGCCATCATAATCGGCCGCGGGGTACAAGGCGACCTTTTCGAAGCCAAAATATTGCTTCAGGTGATCTGCGAGGCACGCGAAATTACGCAAGCGGTCCGGCTCGTTCTCACCGCCGAGGATACCGACACGGAATTCCTTGAGATCGGCGGCTTTTGAAGCTGACGCCAAAGCAAGAAGCGTGGCCGCGATCAGAACCACTTTTTTCATCATTTCTCTCTCTCTCTCTCTCTCTCTCTTCTGTTTGCTAAGTTTGGGATAGCTACGACTGGACAGCCACATGGGCTCTCGCCTCATCCTGCTTTGCACGGCCCCGACCATCGGTACCAAAAGGCGTACGGGCGGCGATCTTGCGATCCGAGTTGGCGACAGGTCGGATCGCTCGGGTCTGAATATGATTGCCCCGCACGAACTCTGTTCTCGCAGTGTCACTGGACTCCGGTGCGCTGACGTGTAACCTCCCCTGTATTGTCCTTCGAGAGCCTTTTTGCTTTTCATCCATGACAAGGCAGTTACAGGCATATGGACGCTGCATGATGAAAACTGGGGAACTTCAAGAGCACACCATGCGGCTGGAAAAGACGCTCGACGAGGCTGTGCCCTTCCGAAGAACCTTAGCCGTCCAGCTGCAACTCACTCAGGAGCAAAAATGATGATTGCGAGCCACCAGAACGCCCATTCTCTACGTGGAAACAGGTTCATTTGGCAGATGATCAAGGACGAACTCCTCAAGGAAGTTCAGACCGGTGAGCTAAAGCCAGGTGAAAAAATCCCCACTGAAAAGGAACTCGCTGCGCGCTTTCAAGTGAATGTCAATACCGTCCGGCACGCTCTTGCGAAGATGCAAGCGGCTGGTGTTCTGCGGGGTGAACGCGGAAGTGGGATTTACGTGAAAGAGGATACTCTGCGCTATCCCATCGGACGTACGCAACAGCAGAGTGTTGAGCTGCAGCGGTTGCAGCGGCCAAATCTACGTCAGTTTCTTGGAGCCAAAACCGTACGCGCTCAGACCGAACTCGCCTCTGCCCTTCAAATTCCGAGCGACAGTTTCGTTAGAAAAATCGAAACTCTGACTTGGGTGGAGACACGACCTTTTTCGTTCGCTACCTACTACTACCCTCTCCCCCGGTTTCACGGCATTGACCTAAAGATCAGGGAGTACGGTTCGATCACTCGATCACTGAAGGATTTCGGAATTTCCGACTACAGGCGGCTACAATCCGTGATCCGGCCGAAGGCTTTGGGCGCACGAGAGGCAAAGCTCCTCAATCAGAAGAAATCGAAACCGTCATTGATGGTAAAGCATATCAATGTCGACCTTAACGGAGCGCCAATTCAGGTTGGCATTTGCATCGAAGCAGCTTGGGTTGAGCTTCTCGTACAATTCGAAGACGAAATCATGGAATCAGTCAAGACGCCAGCGTAGGATCAATATCATAAGGCCAGATGGTCGTCGTCATTTCAAACTGGCATCAATTGACATTCTGCGCATCATTGGCAGGCGCACGACACCTGTTGTTCATCATGTGGAGTCGGTACCTTTTGCAGTGCGCTCACTGGTACGGACAACGCTTGACAAAATAGCCCATTCCCTCCGCCGCGGCGTTATGCCTGAATGATCCTGGCCCGCGTTCTCCGCTCCTGGCTTCGCCAAGTTTATGAATAGCCGGGATATATGGGCAGATATGAGACTTAGGCAGAATCGCCTATGCCATCGGCACTCAAACTGAAATCACCTCTTCGAACTGCCATCTGAGCCCGGTGAAATCTCCGGTCTCGCCTAGGCTTCGCTTCCTCATAATGTTTGTGGATGTGTGAAAGGCCCAGCTACGCTGGGCCAATCCTCGGATGGGCGATCGGCTTAGTATATGACCGATAACTTCAAATCAGAAGGTTCTCTGAAAGCGCAGCATGCCGGCCCAAGTGTCCTTGTTAAGCACGTCATAGTTGACATAAGTGATTTCCGGCTGGACCAGCAGATCCTTTACCGGACTCCACTTGATATTCGTCGTCGCTTCGAAGGTTTTGAGATCATCGTAAGCGAGCTGAAGGTTCCATTTGAGCTTATCGTTAAGCGCAACGCCAACGCCACTCCAAACGGCCCAATCACCCCATCCAAGGCCGGCACCATTGGCGGCGGCATATTTGTTCAGCTTATCGCCATCAGTATTCCAACCGCCCATGAGGAACGCTTGAACGTTATCGAACTTAGCGTCGAGACGGCCCTTGATGGCACCTTCCTCAACGATTGAATCATACCCGCCAACAACCCTGAACCCAAACGTGTCGGCAGTGTAACCTAAACCACCAACGATGTCAGGAGCATAGTGATTGGAGCTGTTCTCGCCGTTCGCCCCAGTCGCGCCGGCGCCGGAGTTGCTGTCTTCCAATGAGATCACAGCTGTGAAACCGTTGTGGGCATCGTATTTGTATGTGATCTGATTTAACTCGGTCGTGGCAAGGCTAAAATCGATTACGTCGTCATTGATAACGTCTCCAGCGCCGCCAGTATAAGTGGCGAACTGGGAATCGGCCTTTCCAATGAGGAATCCACCGAGGGTGATATTTGCCCACAGGAGTTTTGTTGTCGTTGCACCGCCTTCCTGCCAGTCCCAGCGATAGACCGTGTTGGTCTTAAGGGGGCCGTATTCAGTGTCAGTTGAGGTATCAACGGAGAGCTCGGCACGAGTATGCCAGTAGGTCCCGCGGGCACCTGCGGTCTGGCCAGCCACGTAGGCGTTATACCAACCGCCTTCCGTACGAACACGGCCGCCGACTTTGAGGCAGGTTTCCGTGCCAGGAATGAAGAAATAGCCTTTGCCATTCTCATCACAAATACGAACGTACTCTAGCGGCTCCGGCTCTGCCCCGACGATTGCGTCAGCTGCGTGAGCACCGGAAACAATTGCCAGTGCTGCTCCGGAGCTAAGAAGTAGGCTCTTTATGGTCATAATAACTCCAATTCTAATCTTAATTAGGCAATGAGAATTCGCGTCGAGAAATCGACGTGCCCCACCCCAGCCTTGTTTACAGATCCCTCATTGGGGGAAAGCGAGTAGAGTCTCGCTTCCGCGACAACCCTAGAGAGCGGGGTTTCAATGAATACGACAGTAAAACGAGCTTCATCGAATAATTCGATATAAGCCCACGCAATATGCGATGGCGATCCCATCCCTCGGGGAAGCTGACACACTTTCGTGCACGATTCATAGAAGATGGCGGCCGTTCGCCGGATCGACACTATGGACGCTTGTAACTAAAAGACGCGACCTGCCAGAACGAAATAGGAGGGCGCTTACCCCTGGTTCGCTATGTCAAAGCTCCGCTGCAGAAAGGCTTTGAAAGCTTAGTCTCACTCATGCAGTTGCAGCGAAGCCAAACGCACGGGTTCATCCTTCAACTCGGCGGACACGCGCCAATCGAACGCTGGTCGCCGAGACTCGCCAGCGCCATTGGAGGTCTGTCCTGCTCGATGGGTTAGAAGCGTCAGGTACGACGCCCTTCCGCGTTGAGAATGGAATCCTGTTGGCAGGTGCGCATGGCGGGGAGTTGCCGATTTACTAGTGACCAGAAGGTGCTTGCCAAGCAGGTCGACGAACCAGCCAGGTAATATATTTCCAATCCGCTGAGAGAGCTGAAGAAGATCGCCGACGTGAAAAACGGATCAGCAGCCTGATCCCAATCGACTGCCGGCTTTCAGTGAGGTATCGATCAGAGATTGTTCCCGGCAGCCAACAACGGCCCGGATGCGCTATTCGGTGGAGCGGGTGGTATCGGTTTGTCGACTTTTATGACATCGTCGTGATGACCGATCATGAAACGCTACCCGCAATGCCCTCCTAAATTCCGGCGATCTCACCTGACATACGGCACTGCTTGAATAAATAGTATTTGTCCCATTTCGGTGATGGCCGGGCGACGCAAGGCGTAGATCATTCCGGCTTGTCTGCTATGCAAAACAAGAGGCTCACGCCAAGGCTCCTGGGCGAAATGGATGGCACCTATCGCCTCGCCTTCCTCTACCATTTCGCCGACCTCGTGATAGGCCTCCCAGACGCCGTTGGCAAATGCATACCCGTACTGCTTATTGGGCAGCCGGCTGTAGAAATGCGTCGCGGGGGCGGGCTCGACGGTGATCGGCTCGCGCAACAGGCCGATTTCATGCAGGAGGCGGGCGAGCCCAACCTCTGCACGACGAAGCGCATCGACAGAAACGTAGCCAGCCCCACCGAGTTCGGTGGCAAATCGTAAGACACCGAGACGATCTGCAGCACCTATCGCCTTCTTGTCGTGATCGAACAGACCGTCGAGCACAATGCTCACCGGCATGGCGAACACCTTGAGCAGATGCAGTAGATGATCCATAGCGGCCTCATCACGATGAGCATACACATGAGCAGACGGCAGGAAGTAGTTTGCTGTGCCGCCCGAATGAATGTCGAGCAGGTAGTCCACACCTGGCAGCAGCACCTCGTTTAGGAGGTAGGCAATTTCCTCGGTCGGCGTGCCCCGGGGATCACCCGGATAGGCGCGGTTGAGGTTGCCGTCATCGAGCGGCGAAGTTCGAGAGCCGGCGTAAGCTGCCGGCGCGTTGGTGGCATTGAGGATGATGATTTGGCCGCGGACGTTTTCCAGCTTCAACGAACGCATGAGCTTCATGGCCATGACCTGGCCCTCGTACTCATCGCCATGGACGCCGCCGAGCAGAAGAACTTTCGGACCATCGCCATTCTTGAAGGTAGCAACAGGAATCGGAATGAAGCCTGTATTGGTGCTGCTAGATACATTCAGTCGTAACCATCCCCGTTGATGGCCCTCGGCATTGAGATCAAGATCGGTCCAGATGCGTGAAGCGCCGAAATCAAAAGGTGGGCGGACCTGTGTGGAGAATTTGGAATGGGTCATGGAACTATCGTCCTGTGGTGAGTTGGCAGATGGAACGTATGAGAGACGGCGAACGCCGTGCTGCAGTGCGAAGCTATAGCCGTGCAGCAGCGTCGAGCCCGGCTCGCAGTCGTTGGATTTGGGTCAAAAGCGGGGCGATTGCTCTTGCAGTCGCACGCGCGCCGATCTCACCGGTGAAGAAGAGATGGCCGCCTGGGATTGAGGTTGTGAGCTTTTGAAGGTGATCGCTCACAGACGACAGATGTCGCCATAGGGTTGCCAGTTTTTTGGGGTCGGCCTGCACCTCGGGCGGCACCCATCTCCGCAACACGCTCTGGACGTTGAGGAAGTTCCAGTTGGCCGCATCGGTGAAGGCATGCCGGATATCATTCGCCGACTGCGGCACCAGGCACGCTGTTATCGGGTAGAACTGGTAGTCAAAATTGCCGAGGTCTTCCACGGCGGCTGCGACATCGATCACGATCTGACCATCCTGCCAACGTTTCTGGCCGCCGTTGATGTTCAGAGGATGGTTCACCCTGAACATGCTCTCATATCGGGCATGGTCAAAGACTGGCCGGCCGTTAATGGCGGTTTGTTCGGCAATGGCTAGATCAATCCACTGCGATGGGCCGCGGGTTTCTCGCAACCCCTCCGGGCTCAGTCGGAAACTGGCCTCGATATCGGTGTTCAGGAACAGAGGGGGCGTCGCGGCCAATGAGAAAAAGGCACCCACCTCAAGACCTTCCGCAATGGCCGCTTCGTTGAACCGGCGCACGATATACCCTGCCATACTCCAACCTAAGAGCAAGACATTTGGGCCAAGTCCATTTTCGTCGATCACTTGTTTTGTAATCCCGGCGGCGACTTTGGCCCAATCCGCCAGGGTCATAGCCGGATATAGCCGATCGTAGACGGGGTGATCGGAGGGATAAGAAATAGCGACGAGTCCAAACCCCTCCTGAGCTAGCCAATGATCCAGAAAATCGTCGGCGCGAAGATCGGGATGACCATAGGCGATGCGAGCGAGGTGTCCTCCGCCCGGCAGGAATACAACCAGCGGCTTGTCAGTGGATCCCCGACGAAAATAGGTCAATGCCGAGTACCGGGTGGCGTTACAAATACGCTCGCCAGGTAAAAGCTGCGAGCCGCATGTTGTTGTATGTTCCATGAAGTCAGCTCTTGCACTTCGCGTTTAACTGAGCCGAGGAGAGACCACAGGAATGCGCGACTTCGTCGTGGAAGCTCAGACGGCGATCGGAAAAGCGCCCTTTCGGTCGCCAAATTCCAAGTGTCACTTGACGATCAGGCCGGTGATGTCTTTGCTCAGCGCCTGAGCGGCATCCTCGGGCGTTTGCTGAAGCGTCACCACTTGCTGCAGACGATCCGCGAACAGTTTGTCGATGCGTGCGGTATTGGGGCCTTTGAACACGTACCACGCGTTGGCGTAGGGAATCGAGGCCAGCGCTCCTGTGATGGCGGGATTGGCCCTATAGTAGTCGCCCAGCAAGTCGGCACGGTTCACCGCCACTTGATTGGCAGGCATATATCCCGTCTTACGGCCGAGGATGTTTTGACCTTCGGGGCCGGCTACGAAGGACATGAATTGCCAGGCGGCCTGTTGGCGGGCAGGGTCTTTCGTGTGCAGGACAGCAGCACTACCCGATGTCGGCAGTTTTGCTCCGGTGGCAAATGGAAAATGTGCAGTACCGATTTCGAATTTACCCGCCGCCTGTTTGGCGAAACTCTCAAGGCTGCTGCTGGAGTCGGCCAGAATAGCGACCTTGCCGCTGGCATAGGCTTGCCGAACCTGGGCGTCGGTCATGTCAAGTTTTGCCTGGCCGAGTTCACCGAAGCGACGGTACAGGTCGAACGCTTCCCTACCTTTTGAATCAATGAACGTCACCGCCGTACCGTCCACATTCCCGAGCGAGCCACCACGGCTCATGATGTAGCCCTGTGTCATGAAGGCATTGTATCGCGTGTAGGCGCCGAGGACGTCGGGATGCGCTTTTTGAATCTTCTGCGCGACAGCCAGGATCCCGTCCCAGTCGGCGGGCAGTTCCTTGTTTCCACCCTGGGCCTCTGCCACCAGGGTTGCGTTGTAGAAAATAACCGGGAAGGAATAGGCAACGCTGAGGCCATACACTTTGCCGCTGATCGTGGTGGCGCTGGTGACAGAAGGAGAGTAGCGCTGATTAGTCCATTCCTTATCGGCGGCGATGAGCTGATCGACCGGCTGGATATGACCGGCATCCGCCAATAGCTTCAAATAATTGAAGCCTTGAAACGAGATATCCGGCAGGTCGCCGACAACAGCCTGGCGCATGGTACGCTGAATGGTGTCGGTCTGGTCGCGCTGCGGCGTATCGAGATCCACACGGATGGTCGGATGCTCGGCTTCGAACGCAGTCTTCAATTCCTTGAACATGTCTGCGAAGATCGACGGTGTGGTGTCCACCTTGAGCGTGATGTTATCGGCATGAGCCGGCAGCATGAGCGCAGCGCAAGCAATGAGCGTGGTTCCAAGCAACTTCAAGGACATGCTTCGTTTCTCCGGTAGTGGCCGCCTGTGACAGCCCGTTGCTTTTGCGCCGGCTTTCTGCAGGCGGTTGAAGGGGCTAAAGTTTCAGGGCAGCAGCGATGATGCGCAGCCCTTGCTCGACATGGCTTCGGTCAAGCGGTGAACTTAGGGACAGTCGCACCGCGTTCGGCACGGGCGTGTCGTCGACCGCAAACAACTCCGCCGGGCGGATCGCCACGCCCTTGTCCTTGAGTGACGCCACCAGTTGATGGCGGTCCTGCTCTGGAGGAAGGCGCAGCCAGACGTGCATCGCGCCTGGCTTGGACACGAGGTCTGCTCCCGACAAGAGCGAGGAGGCGAGCTCTTCCCGTTTCTTGCTCTCGTGGCGGATTGCCGTGCAGATCTCCTCGGCGGTGCCGTCGCCGATCCAACGCGTTGCAATCGCTGTGGTGAGGGGATTGGGCGCCCAGAAGGAGAGTTTATGGGCAGGGCCGATGACCCGTTGCGTGTCCGCTACGGAAGGGCCGGCGACATAGGCGAGGCGCAAGCCTTGCGCGACGCATTTGGTCAGCCCCATTACATACCAGGTGATATCGGGGGCGATGGATGCGATGGGCGCCGGCGATCCCGGATGAAGCCGCCCCAGCGCGTCGTCCTCAATGATGGCTACGCCATAGTGCCGAGCGATCTCGGCGATCTGTCGGCGGCGCGTTTCGGACATGATCGCCGTCGTTGGGTTTTGATCAGTAGGATTGCAATAGAGAGCTTTCGGGCGAAGATCGCGGCACGCCGCCTCGAAAGCATCGGGGATTATCCCGTCATCATCAATCGGAAGTCCCTTGATCCTGACATGCGCGCGACGGCCAATTTCCCGAAGCGCGCCCCATGAGAGGGCTTCGGTGAGCAGCAGCCCGTTTTGGCCGACGAGCGCTTCCAGTAGAAGCAACACAGCGCCTTGCGTGCCGTTTGTAACGGTCATCCTGCCGGTCGCGATTTGATCGCCAAGTTTGGGCTCCAACCATTTGAGTCCGGCCTCCTGATCGGATGGTGTCCCGCCCGAGGCAGATGTTCGCACAAGCATGTCCAGGTGCGGATTAGCGGCTAGCTCCGATAGGCTGGCGCTCAGCCTGGCCCGGAAAATGGGCGGCGTTGGAGGTATCGAGCGCGTGAAGTCGGCAACGATCGGAGCGTCTGCCTCAAGGGCTGCTTGTTCAGGCATCAATGCTATTCCAGATTGTGATGTTGGATGGGCGGCCAAATTCATTTGACAGCCCCGTGAGTGAGCCCCTCGATGAACCACCGCTGGGTGGCCAAAAAAGCAATCATCAGTGGCGCAACGACGAGCGTCGCCGTTGCCATGAGGGGGCCGAAGTCAGTGCCGATGTCTTCGTTGCGGAAAGCGACGATCCCGAGCGAAGGCGGCGTCAGCGTTTCGGAATTGACGACGATCAACGGCCAGAACAAGTCGCTCCAGTGGTCGACGACGTCATCCAACACCGGCGTCAAGTCAACGCCATTGGAAACGTGGGAGAAATTGACTTCACTCATAAAAGAGCTCTTTCGCCATTCATTCTAGACTGCTATACAGAATATCGTTCGCAGCCGTGCTATCAGTTCATTGTGAATGTGATGTGACAGCTAGCCAGGTGGCAGAGAAGGAGATACGGATGGCGAGTTCCGGGATGGCATTGTGGCGTCAAATCGGCGAGACTCTGGCAGAGGAGATCGAACGAGGAGACCTGCTGACAAATCAGCGATTACCGTCGAGCGAAGTGCTGGCGGCAAGGTTCGGCGTCAATCGGCACACCGTACTCAAGGCGATCGGGCATCTTCAGGCAGAAGGCAAGGTGCGCATTGAACGTGGCCGTGGAGCCTACGCTGTCGTTAACCCGCTTCAGTACAACGTCGGACCTCATCAGCTGTTCGAACAAAACCTTGTCGGGAGCAACCTCGTGCCGTCTCGCGCGGTTCTGTCCGTGGTGGAATGCTACGCTCCTGGCGATGTGGCAGAGGCGCTCCAGCTACCGAAGGGCCAGCAGATACTTTTGGTCACTATACTTGGCGAAGCCAGCGGCGCGCCGCTCAACTTTGGTAGCCACTATTTTGCGAATTCTCGCCTCCCGGGGATCGAGGGGTTGTTTCGCGCGCTAGAGGGAAAAGGCAGTCAGCAGTTCTCATTTTTGTCGCTGTTTCGGCAATGCGGCGTCGACGAATACCGCCGAAAAGACGTTCGCATTCGCTCTCGCATGCCTTCCAATGACGAAGCGCGCCACCTGAATATTCCTGCCGTCGAATATGTCCTGACGACCCTTGTCGTCGGTGTCGGTCCTGCGCAGGTTCCTCTGACCTACGCGGAAACAAGCTTCGCCAGCAGTCGCGTCGAACTGAAAATGGAATTTTGATCAGAAGAACTAAGGACGTCCAACTCCTAAATGTTTCGCAAATGCATCGTCAAACGTGATCTTGTTCGCGTCATGGCAGCCCCCCGCATCGGGCTTCTTCGGACGAACGCCCTCGACGAGGCGGCCGCCAATCGACAGCGAGCCCGACGTTTGCACATCGAGATCTGCAAGGATCCATAGCAGCGCCGACTTGCTGCAGCACCGTCGGGAACTCCTCATCCGCAACTTCCAGCGAGACATCCCGAAACACGGATATAGGACCGAAGGACTTGGTGACCTGGTGAATTGCGATTTCCCAATTTGAAGCTTTCCGATCGATCAGTTCGTGTCGGATCTTTGCACTTTCGAACGTTGGGTGAAAACGATTTGACCGGCCTTCCAAACGGTATGGACAACCGGCATCCGATCAACGATCTGCACGCGTACAAGGTCGGCACATAGCCCCTTCTCTATCGCTCCCCGATCATCCAAGCCAAAAAGTTTCGCGGGTTCGCGCGTTGCAAGGGCGACAGCTTTCGGCAAAGACCATCCAAAGTCATCTGTCCTCAGCAGGAAGATCGCCTGTAGAAGACTTGATGGGACATAATCCGAGCAGAGAACGTCAAGCATATTTGCTCGTACGATGTCAGAGACCGCAACCATTCCATTATGAGATTTCCCTCGTACGAGATTTGGTGCCCCGCAGATGATTTTCTGATTGTGATTGCGCGCAGCTTCAACGGCTTCCATTGTCAGCGGAAATTCGCTGACTGTTGCGCCTAGCGACGCCGCGTGCTCAACGTGTGAAGCCTTGGTGTCGTCATGGTTTGCAACGACGATTTCACGCTGCTGGCAAAGTTCTGTAATGCGTTCGCGCCGCGCAATTGCCGTATCGAAATCTTCATCTGCCGTGGGTCCGAACGGGATGGCTAGAGTTCCATTCGGAAGTCCGCGGCGTTTCTCATGCACCTTGGCGGCTCTTGCAGGAGCCTCCCTCGCCGGAAGATCGTCAATTATAGTAACAAACTTGAGATTGGCGTTATCAACGAGTTTTTCAAAAAGTTCGATGCTTTTCGTTTCGACAATGTCGCATCGGATATGGAGAAAGTGATCTGCTTTGAGCAGGCCATGTTCGCGAGCCGCGTCTAATGCCTTGACGGCTGGAACAAGCAGTTCTCTGCGCGTTTTGTTCCCTGCCCCTCCAGCGAGCAGAGAATCGAATACGGTCGTTGTACCTGTGGCAATCATCGCTGCGTCATGCGAACACAAGGCCGATGTCAAATTCCACATGACGCCGCTACGCGGCATGGCATGCTTTTCGAAATGATCCGTATGGACGTCGACAAAGCCTGGCAGAAGATAATCTCCGTTTAGATCGAGGCCGGCCTCCTGACTGCCCTCCAACACTTCAGCAATGAATCCATTCGATATCGAAACCGAGCCCTCGAATTCGCGATCGGGTCCAACGATTCGCGCATTGCGCAAGATGAATTGTTCGGTCATTTCTTTAGCCTTTCGTTTTTCTGGCTGCTGCCATAAGAGATCAGCGGGAAAAGCGGGAACCGCCTCGCAAAGCGTGTGCTAGCCGCCCTGGATGCAAAATGAGAAATTCCGACGATATGTTGCCGCTCTGGCGCAAGATACTCATCGAGTTGGAAGAAGGCATCGGCAAGGGACGGTTCGCTCCCGGAGAGAAACTTCCAACGGAAGCCGCACTTGCGGCGCACTTCGGCGCAAACCGGCACACGATCCGGCGCGCGATCGCACGCCTGCAAGAAAGAGGTATCGTGCGCTCCGAGCAGGGCCGGGGAAGCTTCGTGCAGGAACAGATGCTGGTTCACCGCATGAATTCGCGCGCACGCCTCAGCCGCACCTCCGAAATCCGGGGCAAGCAAAGCGGGCGTATGGTCCTTGGGGCGGGCAGGGTTAGAGCGACCCGTCATGTAGCAAGAGCCTTCGGAATCAATATCGGGACGCTTGTCGAACGGGTCGAGACATTGCGTCTCGTCGATGATCGTCCGGTCTCCGTCACGACCCATTTCTACCCGTTGCCGCGCTTCGAAGGAATTGGCGACAGGATCGCCGAGCAAGGGTCGGTGACTTCGGCCCTCAAAGCATTCGGTGTAGATGAACTCAGGCATGTCGAGTCGCGCATCTCTGCAAAAATGCCCAATCAGAAAGATGCTAAGCATCTGCGCCAACCCATGACGCGTCCAGTCCTTCAAAGCGTCAACTACAGTGTTGATCCAGACGGCAGTCCCGTTCAGCTCTCCATCGCTCGTTTCGTTGCATCCGCCGTGGAGCTGACGGTCCATTACGACCTCGCTCATACAGCCCCCTGAAAGTCGGAGAGCTGGATCTTGCGGGTGACAATTCTGTCGGATGTCTCCTGGTCGTGAAATATCCCAACGATCGTCGATCCCCGTGCGAGAGCTTCATCGATGATCTCGATCACTCGCGAACGGTTGACTGCATCAAGCGAGGCGGTCGGTTCGTCGAGAAGCAGGATGTCGTAATGATTGATAAAAGCCCGCGCGATATTCACGCGCTGCTGTTCGCCACCGGAAAACGTCAGCGGAGAAAGGGTCCACAGCGATGGCTCGATATCAAGACGCTCCAGCATTTCGGCCGCACGGCGCTCGGCAACCGTATGGTCCACACCTTGAGATCGCAGCGGTTCAGCCACCACGTCGAGCGCCGAAATCCTCGGAAGGACGTTCAGGAACTGGCTGACATAGCCAAGCACCGATTGGCGCAGGCCGATCACCGTCCATGGATCAGCGGAAGCAACATCAACATAACCGTCCGCGCTTCGGACCAGAATCTCTCCCGATGTCGCCTTGTAGGTACCGTAGATCATCCTCATCAGCGTGCTCTTGCCCGTGCCGGAGCGGCCGGCGAGGCCGAGGCATTCGCCCTGGCGCGCCGAAAGGCAGACGTTGCGGAAAATATCACGCTCCACCGCCCGTTCATGAAGATGAAAGCGCTTGGATGCGTTTCGGAGAATGAGCGTGTCGTCAGAGTGCAATGCCATGTTAAATCCTCAGCGCGGCTCCGACGAGAAGCTGGGTGTAGGGATGCTGCGGGTCCTCCAGGATCTGGTCGGTCAGTCCTGTTTCGACGACGCCTCCCCGGCGCATGACGACGAGTCGCTGAGCGAGTACGCGCGCGACGGCGAGATCATGAGTAACGACGACAGCGGCAATCTGCAATTCCCGAACAAGTTGACGCAGAAGGTCGAGCAGTCGAGCTTGAACCGATACGTCGAGACCGCCGGTCGGCTCGTCCATCAAAAGAAGGCGAGGATTGGTGACCAGGCAACGTGCGATCTGAAGGCGCTTCTGCATACCGCCCGAAAACACTGACGGTACCGAATTCAATCGATTTCCCGGAAGTTCGACACGCTCAAGCCAATCCGCCGCTTTCTCTCGCAGCTCTTCGTAGCGCCGCTCGCCACTGGCCAGCAAAGGCTCGGCTATATTGCCCCCCGCCGAGATATGCATCAGCAATCCGTCTCGCGGGTTTTGGTGAACCAGCGCGACATCACTTTGCATCAGGCGTATTCGTGCGAGTTCGTCCGCCTGCCACAGGTCAATCGGCCCTCTTCTCGACATGATTTCCACGGAACCGGCGTCCGGCCGCATTTGCCCACCAAGGCACCGCAGCAGCGTCGATTTCCCGGAACCGCTTTCGCCGACGATGCCGAGGACCTCTCCTCCCCTGACTGCCAGGGAAATATCATTGCATGCATGCACGTTGCCGAATTTCACGGCGACATTACGGGCCTGCAGGATGAGATTATTGTCGTGAAACGTCACTGAGCGTCTCCTGAAGCTTCCGCCTGGCGCGTTTCGCAATAATCAGTATCGGAGCAGATGAATTGCACCTGGCCGTCGTCGCCGGTGACGAGTTCGTCCAGGTAACTGTGGTCGGAACCACACAAGACGCAGGTGGCATTCCATTTCTGCACGGTGAACGGGCGATCGATGAAGTCGAGACTGCGAACATCGGTGTAAGGCGGTATCGCATAAACGCGCCGCTCGCGGCCTGCGCCGAACAGCACGAGCGCAGGGTTCTGGTGAAATTTCGGATTGTCGAACTTCGGAACTGGCGATGGCGAGGACACGTATCGGCCATTGACCTGGATAGGATAGTCAAACGATGTCGACACCTGCCCGTGCCGGGCAAGATCCTCATAAAGCACGACGTAGAGGCGACCATAATCGCCGAAGGCGTGCATCGTCCTGGTTTCATTCACACGAGGATTAATACGCCGCAGAGGATCAGGTGTTGGGACCTGCACGACCAGGATCTGCTCGTCGCTGAGAACGGTTTCGGGAATACGATGCCTTGTCTGTACGATTGTCGCCGTCTTGGCCTCCGTCGTAGTTTCGATCCCGGCCACTCGCGTAAAAAAGTTTCTAATACTCGTCGCATTGGTCGCGTCGTCGGCACCCTGGTCGATGACCTTGAGGCGATCCTCTCGACCGATCAGCGATGCCGTCACTTGAATCCCTCCGGTTCCCCAGCCGGGTGGGAGAGGCATCTCCTTGCTGGAAAACGGAACTTGGTGGCCCGGTATCGCAACAGCTTTGACCAAGGCGCGCCTGATGGCACGCTTGGATTTTTCATCCAGGTAGCCGAAATTATAGTCGTCGGAAAAATCATCGTCTTGTTCAGGGATCATATCAAATGGCCTCCTCTTCTGTCTCTTCGTCAAGGGATGCGACGCTAGCGCGCAGCTCCGCGATCGAAAGCGATTCCGCCTGGTAATCGACGTAGTGAGGCAATTTGAAATGCTGGACCAGACCAGAGGAATCGAGATTGTCGAGGTGAAGCAGGACGAACTCCTCGTCTTGCGCGGGATATTTCGGTTCGTCTCCGAATTCTCTTGTGCGCATGCTGAGGTCGAGGATGCACATAGCCATTGCCCGGCGCTCGTTACGTCCAAAACTGAGCCCGTAGCCCTTGATGAAGCGCGGTGGATCTTCTTCCGTTCCAGAACCTACCCGTTTAGCAACCAGCTCGCACTGGGTCACCACGATTTCGCCGATCGCGACCGTTTCTGCGATCTCCGGGATTTCGAGAGAGATGACGACGTCACCAATCCGCATGTCTGAAAGAAAAGGGTGCATTCTTCCAAAGCCACGCAGGCTTGAATAGGCAAGGCCGGCAGCGAAGCCTTCGTCACCGCGCGCCAAGGCCTGCAGTCGCGCGTCTCTTGTTGTCGGGAACGAAAGAGGGTGCTCGGTGATGTCCGCGACCTTCATCCCCATCGGTTCCGCCGTCGGTTCCATGAAACGTGTCATGGCTGTGCCGGAGAAACTCTGGCTTGTAATGGGAGATGTCCCCTCTGTTTCAGAGAAGGCGTCCTCAGACGTTTCCTCGGGAAGCTCGCTTTCGCCAATCAGGGAGAAATCCAACAGCCGGTGCGTCCAGTCGTAGGTCGCACCAAGGATGTTGCCACCCGGTGCGTTCTTGAACGTCGTCGAGAGTTTGCGGTGAAACACCATATTCGTCGTGTCGATCGGCTTGGATGTGCCGATGC
Source organism: Martinezella miluonensis (assembly GCF_900094545.1). Classification (GTDB taxonomy): domain Bacteria; phylum Pseudomonadota; class Alphaproteobacteria; order Rhizobiales; family Rhizobiaceae; genus Rhizobium; species Rhizobium miluonense. The sequence continues at coordinate 42,854 of NZ_FMAH01000027.1, read as the reverse complement.
GCTGCAAGGTGGCTCTATAGGCGCGCAGGAGGTAGGCGGCTTCCACGAGATCTCCCTGCGCCTGCTTGACAGCGAGCGCAGCAAGATCAGGGGCATAAAGCGATCCTTCGGCCATGACCCGGTCCACGGCCAACCCGAGTTGTTCGCGGATGGCCACGGCATGGATCTCGGGAATTGATGGATCGCCACGACGCTGTTTCGCCAACAGCTTATGGGTCGCGGCAATGGCCCTTTCACCACCCTTGATTGTCTGAGCCATGGTTTCAGGCGCTCCTTGTCGTGCGCGGCAGACCGCAGATCGAAAGGTGATCCGCCAATATGAAATCGACGCCTTGGGGGAATTCGTTTTGTCGGTGATGCCTGTCTGCCCAGAAATCGGGAGACAACCCATCGACAAGCAAGCTGATATCGCTTCGAATGCCGGGGCCGGTCAGACGAACACGGTCACCTTGCCTCAAGGAATTGACATGCAATATCACGGTTGTGCCGGTATGCGGCGTACGCGGATCCACCGGCCGCAGACGCTCGAACGGTATGCTTGCCGCACCGTTTGCGATAGCGTAATCGGCCTCTTCCAACCGATCTACGACACGTACGCCCGTATGAAGTTCGAGGTAGGACCTCGTTGCCGTATTGTCGTGATAGGCATCAAGCCAGACGGAGACGCCGCTATCGAACAAGGTGATCGCCACGGCTGCGATGGTAGCGCTCATCGGGCCTGGTGGTTGAGCTTCGGCCGACAATGCGCGCGGCAGGCCGGGCCGAGCCATGGCTTGCAAGATCTTACGGAAAATCCGTTGGGAATCGTGGACTGGATCAGTCAGCCCGGCTGAAGGTAGTGTCGTTGTCATGCCTTGATACCTGCCGACGTGATCGAGAAGCTGACTTTGCTTTCTGCCACATCCTGTTCCTTTGTGCGGCGACGCGCTTCACGCTTTTCCGGAAGCTTTGAGATCGCCTGAAGGAGGCTTTTGGAAATTTCACTATCGATTTGGGTCATGGCGTCGATCAGAGCCACCAGTGTCGCCCGGCGCCGGGCGCGCCCAATAACGTAGCCCGCGCCAACCACTTCAGTGTCGGCGATTTGGAGGACGCATCTGGTTATGCCGACTTCTCCCAGATTGAATGGCTGGCCATCAGCTGTGACCCGACCCTGCACCATTGTGGAGGCGAATTCGGGGGTGGTAATCCATTGAAACCGAGGCTCGCTTTCGACCATCTTCCAAACGTCATCCAATTCATTTGGCGATGCCAATGCGAGCGTCGATATGCGTTGCGCGCGCTTCATGTGTTTTCCAATTAAATTCATCTGATATCGCCTAGCTTTAGAGCCCAGCGCCTTATGTCCTTGAAGAGAACATTATGGGCTGGCAATTTGGTCGGAACCCGGGGCTCAGCATGCTGCAATTCCGGGTCTTGACGGATTTTCCCCAGCCAGACCCGGTCGGAGAAAACCTTCTACAATGTTTAAGCCTTCAACAGAGCCTGGACATCCGACACCATCTTTCCGATAGTTTCTTCCGGCGTCTTCTTGAGCGCGACGACCTGTTGCATATGATCACGGATCACTATCGGTATTTTCAAAGCATTTTCGCCCGACCAGTTATACCACTTGGTAAGGAGCGGGAGCTGTTCAACCATCGTGCGTTGAGCAGGGCTCTTGTCGTAGAACGATTTCAGGTACCGCTCGTCGTTGATGACGCGGTCGTTTCCAGGAAGATACCCAGCGCGCTGCACCATTTCGGTCGAGCCGACCGGTCCAGTGACGAACTTGGCGAACTCCCACGCAGCCTGGAGCTTTGCATCGCTCTTCGCATGGATCATTACGCTCGCGCCGCCACCGGGGATTGTGCCGTTTTCCGAACGAGGAAATGCGACAACCTTGATCGGGAAGCGATCGCCTGTACCATTGGTCAACTGGGTGATGCGCGAGCTGGACGCGATCAGAATTCCCAATGTTCCGGCGGTGAAGGCCTGATAGGCCTGCGACACGGTCATGTCGATCATGCCGGCTTCACCGAAACCACGTAGCCATTTGAGAGCCTGCAGGCCTTCTTTGCCGCCGAAAGCCACCTTTCCCTCAGGGGTGGCGATCGAACCACCTTGTGCTTGCACCCAGGAATGGAAGCAGAAATTATTGTCGTCAAAATAATAGTCGGCATAAAGCCCGTTGATGCCGTTACCAAGCGCCTGAATCTTCTTCTGAAGCGCGATGACTTCATCCCAGGATTTGGGCAGGTTTTCGGGGTCACCACCGGCACGTTTTACAAGCTCGAGGTTATAGTAAACGCTCTTGATCGCAATAGTGAATGGCAGGCAATAGGGTTCGCCGGCGACGCTGCCAAGACTTAGGATAGAGGACGTGTAGCCGGAGGCCTGCCAATCCGCTTCTTTTGCTATGAGGGGCTTCAACGGCGCGATGACCTTGCGCTCGGCAAGAAGTTCGACGGTGTTCAGGCCACCTATCGTCAGGTCTGGCATACCACCCGCAATCGCGGCACGCATCGTCCTTTGTGCGAGGTCGCCGTAGTCCGTTGCTGCTGCCACGATTTCTACCTGGATGTCAGGACGAACTACTGCGAACTTGGCTACGATCTCTTTCATGATCGAATCATAGGTGCTCGCATACGCATATTGTACGCCTAGCTTCACACCACCTGCCCCTTGGGGAAATGCCGATACTGTGGTGCTGGCCAAAACGCCAACGGCGGTGGTCATCAAAAAGCTTCGACGATTGAGATTCATGACAATTCTCCGTTTCTGGATTGACTGCCGAATTTGACCTAAGCTTGGTTCGAATCCGTGGCGGCAAGGGTCTCCATCGCCCAATCGCAACGGTCGGTGATGATGGCGGCAATGCCGAGCTTGGCGATTTCGCGCAGCGCATCGGGACTGGTCGATGTCCGTGTGCTTGAGAGAGGTGCGGCAACCGCAATCGTGGCGTAGCCTTGCGCATGCAGCTTGGCGATATGATCCGGGACGTAGTCGCTGGCGAGGAGGCGGATGCAGCTCGCCTTGACCTCGCTTGCCATTTTCAGCGGATCCAGCCCCCTGTTTGCATGGATCGATATTGCGACTTCAGGAAAACGGGCTCGGATCGCACGGGCGAGCTCGAACGTGTATGCCGTGAAAATGATCCTTTCCGTCAGGCTCGCGCGCTCGGTCACGCCGGCGATCACCTGGAAATCCTCGACGCTTGCACCCTTGGTGTCGATCATCACCGGCATGTCGCCGGTCATCTGCAGAAACGTCTCGTATTCGAGCAAGGCCGGAAACGCAGCCCGGGCCTCCTCGATCGTCACCTCTTGGATGCGAAGATCGGATCCTGCCACGCGCAGAAGATCCTCGTCGTGGAGGCAAACCACGCGTCCGTCGGCGGTGACATGCACATCGGTTTCCACCGTGTCCGTTCCGGCTTCGAGCGCTAGCTCGTAGGAACGCCTTGTATTTTCAAGCGCGATTTCCGGCAGGCCGCGGTGAGCGATAACGAAAGGCCGCTGCAGTTTGCGCGGCAAAGGTGACCATATGGACAAGAGTGTGTTCCTTTCTAAGAAGACACAACCAGCGTGGAAGAATTGCGGCTCGGTATCGCCACGATCGATAAACCTTCTGTGACACCCATCCCGACAACCTTGAAACTTGTCTGCTCAAAGACCGTAACAGTTCCACCGATGGAATGCGTATTTCACCGGAAGCAGGCTCGCATGTGCTGGAATGGCAGCCCGCATCTGGCGGGATATCGCCCGCCTATGGACAGCGAAGTCAGACAGGGAATGACATTTGGGTGACGGAGAACTGGACAACACGGCGATTTGTTGAGGCAAAGAACTCGTCGAAACGATGTGTCGATTGCGACGTGGATATCATCGAGCAATAGAACGATGGTGTTCTTTTTACGCAGGAATGGCGAAATGGCCTTTTGGATTTCGAAAATGACAAGCTTTTCCATCGGCAGCGTCGTTGAGACCGTTTCCGGCCAGCGCGTTCACGAACTGAAACTTCAGCAGCAAGAGACACCGTTCATAGCGGATACGAACGGGGACTTTGATATGGGGCACATTTATGTACAGGAGTTCCGTCTCCAACAACCGACGACCCCAATCCCACTGTTGCTGTGGCACGGCGGAGGACTGACTGGATCCGTATGGGAACAGAACGCGGACGGAGCGCCAGGTTGGATGACGCGCAGCCTAGAACGCGGCCACGACGTTTTCTGCTGCGATGCGGTAGGCATGGGCCGTTCGTCTTGGGCGCATCTGCCTAGCCTCTATAACAAGCAACCGATTTTCCGCTCGAAGGGCGAAGCGTGGTCATTGTTCCGCATCGGGACGCCACAGTCTTATTCTTCGCGAAGGGCATTTACAGGTAGCCAGTTCCCAGTCGAGAACTTTGACAGTTTTACAAGGCTTATCGTTCCTCGATGGACCGATATGGACGAGATGAACATCAATGCCTATAACCAGCTTGTGAAGCGTGTCGGCCCATGTGCCATCGTCGCCCACAGTTCAGCGGCACTTTACGCCTACGAAGCATTGAGACGCTGGCCGAACTTGGTGCGCGCAATCTGCCTTGTCGAACCTGGCTTTGCTCCACCTTGGGAGATCGGGATGGCAAACAATCTTTTACGCGACACCCCGGTCCTGCAGATCTTCGCCGACAACATAGCCGGTCATGACCACTGGGAAACGCACTGGCGTCGTGCGCGGGCAGGTTTTGATAACTTTCCCAGACATCCTCAATCCAGGTGGCTTGACCTTCCGGAAGAAGACATATTCGGAAACACTCATTGTCCGATGAGCGATTCCAACTCGGATCAGATCCTTGATATCGTACTCGACTGGCTGGAATCGCTCCCTCAGTAGAGGTCTCGACCAGGAAGCCGCTGGTGAACACGGCCTCAAATATCGGCGAGCCAGTCTGTTTGCATCAGCCTGTCCTGCGGCTTGCTGCGCGACATGAGCTCGACGCCTTTTCAAGGAGATGCGCCGCGGCAATCGCTAGACAAATTACATGGTTGTCGAAACTACTGTCATCGACGGGTCATCTGTGGACTCGATAGCATTGCAGAGCATCATGTTGAAGCCGAACTTCAAAGCGGTGTGTCAGCTGCACCCTCCCATCGCGCCCTTCTTTAGGAAGATAAGCATGAAATCAGCCAAATTGCTTTTGACCGCAATAGCCGTGACGATTGGCTTCTGTAACTCGGCCTTTGGGGAAACTAAGCTCGCAGTGCTGTATGCATTTCCAAGCCAATACAAGGAGGTTTTGGAACAGCTCGCGAGCGAATTCCACGCGAAACATCCGGATATCAGCATCGAATATAAGCAACCTGCGGAAACCTATGACACTGGCATAGTGCAAGTTCTGCGTGACTCGCTCATCAACGAAGCCCCCGATGTTTATTTCAATGGCCTTAATCAACTTCGGGTTCTGACGGGAAAGAATCAGGCCGTCCAACTGGACCAGTTCGTTTCGAATAAGCAAGAGTGGGCGCAACTCGGTTACACGCCATCGACACTGGCGGTCGGCCAAGTTGAAGGCAAGGTCTACGGTTTGCCGTTCACACTCGCCATGCCGATCCTTTATGTCAACGAGAACCTGTTGAAAAAGGCCGGCGGGTCCATGGCGACCTTCCCGCGTGACTGGGACGCTATCGTCGAACTTGGAAAAAAGATGACGGATCCCGCCGAAGGCGTTGTCGGCTTTGTCTATCCGCACGACTTGAGCGGAAACTGGGGTTACCAGGCGCTTGTCAACAGCGCCGGAGGTTCCATGGGATCTGCTGACGGTTGCACGGTATCGTTCTCCGACGAACACGGAAAATGGGCGCTCGAACAACTGCAGGCCTTCCGCAAGTCCGGAATGCCCGACATGGGCTGGGCACAAGGCCGACAGGCGTTTTCCGCCGGAAAGCTCGGTATTTATATGGCGTCTAACGGTTCGGTCGCGCGGTTCGAAAAGGAAGCTGTCGGAAAGTTCACGGTGAAGACTGCGCCGCTACCAATTCCGGCAAAAGAAGGTCGGCTACCCCCCGGTGGCTCCGTCGCCATGATTCTCGCAAAAGACCCGGCAAGACAGAAAGCAGCGTTTGAATGGGTCAAGTTCGTAACAGGCCCTGAAGGCCAGACGCTTATGACAGAATACACCGGCTACCTACCAGGAAACGACTTGGCGCTGCGGGACGACAAATATCTCAAGGGGTATTTTGATAAGCGCCCCAATCTGAACGCGGCTATCCTGGAGCTGCCGTTCATGACGGGTTGGTACAATTGGTCGGGCCAGAACAGTGCCAAGATCGTCGATGTCATCCAAAACCACATCAACGACGTAGCGAGCGGGCGTACCACCGCAGAGACGACCTTACCGAAAATGGCAAACGAGGTTCAAAAGCTTTTACCCGGCGCCTGCCCCAGATTTTAGGTTAAAGGCGATTTCCCCGTGCACCTCGGCCGTATCCAACACTGTAAGCGTGGAGATCGCTTTTCCCATTATGCTATGTTCGATAGGGCGGAAACCACTTCTTTCGACCTGAAGAGTGTTTGGCCGTCGCATCGAAGATAATGGTCCTCGGTGCGACGGGACCGGCTGATCGATAGATTTTTGCCACCGTTGCCGGTTACCTGCGTGACCGGAGGCGTTGATTGCCCCGCCGTTAAGAAGAAAGAAAGTCCTCGATCTCGTTAAGAACGATTTGTCGGGCGGCATAATGGGCATTGTGTGCCACGCTCGGCACAACGAAGTATCGCGCGTCCAATTTCAGGCTGAGCAGTTCATCCTTGTTGCTCGGCGGGACAAGCCAGTCCAACTCTCCCGAAATTGCGAGCAGCTTCGATGTGAGTCCGCTGATCTGGGGACGGACATCAAAATCAGTGCCCATCCAAAGCCGTTTATGTACCTTGATGTCGATTTTCCGAGAGGGATCGGCGGCGACCGCGAGAGCTTCTTCCGCAGATACTCCTTTCCGATAGGGTCCGGCCAACGCGAACTTTCCAATTCTCCATTCGAGCTCACTTTTAAAGCCGTAGCGGAGTTGTCTCTCGACCATTTCTCGCGATCCTGCGAGCGCATCCGCCGCCCCACGGCGTTCAAACTCGCTCATCGCAATATCCTCGAATTCGTGGTGACCTGCCACTGAGAATTTACTCCAAAGTTGATTAGAGCTTGGCCTCACGTGCTCCTATAGAGGAGATTTCTGGTGCAAACGGGAGTCAGACAGTGGGAAATTCGTTGTGTTCTTCCCTTTGCAAGGCAACGCAAGCCTTAAGCGCGGTAACGAAACATTCGAGTCGACGCCGGGCAATGGACTCATTGCCGATGGGATAGCCGATAGCGACGTCCGCTTTGTCGGACCACGCCAACATCTGGTGATGATCATCGAACAGAAGGAAATGATCAACCGACTGCGTGGAATGCTCGAGACGCCTGCCCGCGGTCCAATCGACTTCAACCCCTCTATCGACCTGACCTAAGGATCAGGCCTAATATTAAAGGATCTTGACGAGGCTAACTTTAGCGGATTGGCGCGGGACGCTGGATTGCGACAATCGCCGCAGGCGCTGTCGAACCTAACCAACGCCATAACCAGCCTGCTCCTGGAAACCGTGCCGCATCGTTTCTCCGACGAACTCGGCCGTGCCGCCCCGTGTCAGGGTCAGGTGCAGCATCGTCAGAGTGTATGGGCGAACAAAAATTGTAGTGAAGATTAACTACACTGCCCCACGGGGCTCGAGGGTATTAGTGTATCGCCTGGATCAACGCTTGGTTTCGGGAGAGATGTCAATAAATGACGCGCATTCCAAAGGGTTGTCAATGGCGGAATAAAAACCGGCCATAGGGCGGCGCAAAAGTCGGCCACTTTGGCGCGCGGCTAAGTTCGCCAGGAGGGGGACAGGCATTGAGCTCCATTCGAAATACGGTAATTGCCACCTCATTTGGTTGGCAGTTATCTCATCGTCAACCCGGCATGATCTCGAAGCTATCACGCTTCGCGAGGCTCGCAAGGGTTCTTTGAATGTCAGCCTTGAGTTGCGCAAGCTCCTCGCCGGGGAGAAAGTACGACTCGATCAGCTTACGATCGAGCGTCAAAATGGAATCCTCCGGGAGCGGGTCGTTGCCGTGGCGACGAATGATGTTCCAGTGAACATGCGCCCAGAGGGAGGATCTCGTTGCTGGGAAGCTAACGCTTCGCACTTATTGCCTGGTTGACATAATTCTTGTAATAATTACCCAGGAATTCGGTCGTCTCGACCGTAACTTGGTTGTTTGGCAGATATCCGATGTTATCCTGCGGGTCGGCATAAATCTCCGCCGGCGGGGCGATCTGCAAGAGGTTGCCCTCGAGCATCACCGCCACCCGGTCCGACATGGTCATCGCTTCCGACTGGAAGTGCGTCACATAGACGGCTGCTTCGCACTCAATGTCATTTAGCCGAATGGCCCGCCACAGAATTCTTCAGGTTTTCATCGCACGAGCTCCGTCTCTTGTGACGCGATCAGTCGGTCGGTCACACCATTCGCAAGGTAATCGCGGCTATCGCAACGGCGATTCCACAGACAAGGTACAAGGTGGCCTCTGCAGTTTCGGGCATTGCGAGTGGCATGAGGAAAATCACCATCCCGAACAGGCCGGTCAAAAGCGTCGTGAACGCCTGAACCCGCCCGACGACGTCCGTATCCGTCACGCTCAGCAAATGTCCGTTCGCGGCTGATCGCGTAACACTCCACGCCATGCCCGCAAGGCTATAGACGATGATGGCAGTCAAGGGTGTCGTCACGAGCGAAAATACCACCAGGGAAAAGCCGGTCATGGTGAGAAGAAGCAGGGTGTGCTTCTCGATGTAGCGAATGCACCGAGGCAGGCTTGCGATAGCGACCGCTGCTGTTCCGCAGATGGCCGCCACCATTTCGAGCGTGCCGAACAAGCTGCTATCCCCGTTCAGTGCACGCACGACGAAGCCGGGAAGCAGCAGATTGGTGATCTTGATGACGGCGAAGGACACACCCACAGTGACAGACGCAACAAGGCAGGTCGGATTTTCTGCCAAATACGCCAAGGCTTCCCGTGAAGAAGCTAGGACTCCCTTGGGCGGAGACGACCTGTTTTGACGATCGGGCATTTCGATCATCCAGATCAAAATCATGCTAGCGGTAGCCATGGCGCCAAAGCCGACGGCACTCGCCGAACTCCCAAACCAGGCGATCGATAGTCCCGCGATCCCGGTGCCGGCGGCCAAGCCGACCTGGCGGGCAATGGACAACCTCATCACGAAGGCAACCCGCTTCTCCCGAGCGACGATGGCCTGCAGTAGTCCGGATAGTGCTCCGTCCTGCAGGGAGTATCCCAGCGAACCAAGTCCACTCGCGGCCATTAACAAGAGTGCACCGGTGATGCCGTCCGCAAACGGTGCCGGGGCAACCAGCAACAGCGCACCCGCGCGTACGGTTTGGCCGAACATGGCCACTTTCCGCCTATCGCGCCGATCAACGATATGTCCCGTCAAGGGAGCGAGAACCAGGGCTGTTACACTGGACGATAACAGAACGAGGCCGACCAGCCGCGAGCCTCCGATATGAAATGCCACCCATGACGGCAGAACAATTCCAAACCCAACAAACAGAAATGACAAGAATGAGATTATGACCAGGAGGGCCGTATTTGATTTCATGACGCAAATTTTATCGCTTTGACGGCTTGGCGCGGGATAATCCTGAGACCGGTCGGACGCCCGCTTTCCATAGCTCTAAATTCATTGGCGGCTTGGGTGAGATGCGCCTCGGGCCTTGGCTGAGGACCAATTTTCCGCCTTATTGGGCTGGGCGGCGGAAACGACAAACCTCGGGCATAAAAAAGGCCCCGTCAGGAGCCTGCTTACCGCGCATGGGTGCTTCCGCCGAGTGGTTACGCCACTCTGCCCATGCGCATTCCTACCACCACAAGAATCACTGACCGAATTTCCATGAACAAGACGCTAGCTGAATGCGGGACAATGGTCAACGCGCGGTAGTCAGGTACTTCTATCCGCGAGACCGGCGCGAAAGATCCGCGCCGCTCCCTAAATGTCACTCAGCAGGAGTCGCGCTGAAGTCGGCCCCGCGATCAGCATCGAGGATTGAATCGATCGCGATCAGTTCAGGCATCTTCATACCCTTTGCGCCTCGCGTTGCCAGGAGATACGTGAGATAGACAGCGCCCAGTGCGAACATCACCGCAACATAGAACCACGGCTTCGCGAACGACGCGTCGCGGAATAGGGCGAGTTCGAAAGCGAGCCAGGCGATGGCAAAAATGAGCACCGGACCTTCCCATGCGCCAAGCGTAAATCCGTGGCTCGGGGGAAGCTCCTTGCGCTTCAAGGCGTACATGAGCACCGATACCGCATAGATGATCGCTGGAAGCAGCGTGGCTGCTGAAAAGAGGACGAACAACGCGTCGGTGTCCTGAGAGAAGATCGCCAGGACCACCTCGCCGATCAAGCCAACAAAAATGGTGGCGTTGACAGGCGTCTTCAACGTCGGACTGATCTTGTGGAGCTGCTGCCAACCAGGGAATCGCTCGTCACGGGACATCGCCCAGACGAGGCGCGTACCGCTCAGCAAAATGACGAGGCCGCAGGAAAAGATTGAGATGACGACCAAAACGAGCAGGAAGTTTCCGAGTACCGGACCAAGTACCCGCGCAATGACGTCGGCGGTCGGTGTGCCGGAAGTTTCAAGAGTGGTTGGGTCGCCCAACAAGGCGGTAACCGCGATCAGGAAAAGCATGCCGATGATGCCGAGGCTGAGTACCGCCTGCCACATTGCCTTGGGCACCACACGCGCTGGTTCGCGGGTCTCTTCCGCCAAGTTGGCAGCGGACTCGAAGCCGACAATCGTGAACGCGCCAAGAAGCGTGCCCATGATCCACGGCCCGACACTCGTCAGTCCGCCGAAGGAATAGTAGCCTTCCGCGCTAACTTTCCCCGTGCTGAAGAGATTGGCGAAGTCGAGCTCATTGTTGATGTAGCCAACTGTGAAGAGCAGGATTATGAGCCCAATCATACCCACGAGCTGAATGGTAACGGCGACCGCATTGAACTTCTGGGTGAATTTGGTTGAGAACGCGATCATCCCTGCTTGGACGATGATGACCAGGCTGGTGATCAGCCAGGCATTGTTTGCAGTTCCCTCATATCCGAAAAGGACGGGCAAGACGGTCGATGCGATCGTATAGTCGACGGCGCAGAGGACCACTGCGAGGAAGGTGAAGCTGATCCAGCCCATGATCCAGCCGAACACGGGATTGGTGATACGGGAGGCCCACTGGTATACATAGCCTGTGACCGGAATGCGCGCTGCAAGCGAGCCGAGGATAAAGGCCACCATAAGCTGGCCAACTACAACAATGGGCCAAGTCCAAATACCGACCGGTCCGGACGTTGAAAGCATAGCTCCATACGCCGTGAAGATACCCGTTGCGATCGATACGAAGCCAAACGCAACCGCGAACGATTGAAATGGCGTCACGTCACGCTTGAGCGTGTCGTGTTCGCTTCCTTGTGGCTGTGTGCCACAGGATTGGATCTTTCCTCTATTTTCCATTTATTTCCTCCTCTATTGTCAGGGTGCTAGAAGGTCACGCGGAAAACTCGCTCGTGACCTCGCTCCAAAGACTGACGCGGCGGTTCCGGATTTTGAAGAATTCGATCTCGCGGGCGACACCGGCGCTTTCCTTCCAGCCCACCTCGTCGATGACGATCAGTTCATCCATGGCGTCCATGAACACTTGATCGATCGGCGCCCAGAGATTGCCGATGCCCGCCTTGTCCAGATCGGACAAATGCTTGTTTATGGGGTGAGACATCGAGACTTGGCTGAAGACGACCGATCCAGAGCGCGCGATCGCGGCAGCCACGGCGTTCGAGATTTCAAAACGTTGTTCGACAACAGTCTTATCGGCGTGCCCGTACGGGCACGCGAGAAAGATCTTCCGCATGTTAAGCTCCGTTAAATTGTAAGGGACGGAACGCTGAGCGTTCCGGCTATCTAGTTCAGTTCTTCCATCCTCTTGCCCGTTCCACCGCGTGGTTAAACCGGCGGTGATCCTCAGTCGTGACAGTGCCGTCTGGCTTGAACGTCACCGCCGCGGCTCGGGAAGCCCCCACATCGATGCCGCAGAGCTCAGCGAGCCCCAAGGCGGTCAATTCATGCATGGGAGGGACCGTAATCGTCCGGTTGCTTGCCGACGCCAGGAACTGGGCAAAATACGAGCTTTGCGACAGGCCGCCATCGATCGAGATGCTGTCTCCCAGCTCCGTGACCTTGGATGCAGCTTCGATCAAACCGACGGTCAGCATTGCTATGCCTTCGAGAACGGCGCGCACCATGTCGCGTCGGTCCGTGGAGTGGTCCATGCCGACGAACAGAGGCGCAGCCTGGCGATCCCAATACGGCGCCGCCAATCCCGACAAGGCCGGAACAAAGACAATGCCCCTGCTGAGTGCGGAAGGCCCTTCAAAGACGCCAAGCTCCTCCAACGCTGAGAACAAGCCGATGTTGCGCGCCCATTCGAGCGCCGCGCCGGCGTCGTAGACGCCGCCCTCAATGGCATAGGTCACGTTTTCGCCGTTTCGGTGCCATGCGACCGTGGGCAGGAGGTCGGATTCCGGAGGTCGCTCGTTGCCAGATACGGCGAGCAAGAAGGCACCCGTTCCGAAAGTGATCTTGCAGTCGCCGGGCTTTCGGCAACCATGACCGTATAGCGCACCCTGCTGATCCACGATCGAGACTTTGACCGGCGTGTCGCCGATCTTCCCGAAGTCGCCGTCTACAGTAGAAATCTTCGGCAGGCACCCGACTGGAACACCGTGAAGTTCGCACATCTCCGAACTCCACTGACCGGTCTTCAGATCAAGCAGTCCCGTTCTCGAGGCCGTAGCGAGGTCTGTGGTGAAGGAGCCGCACAGGCGGTCCAGGAAAAAGGCATCGGTTGTTCCGAGCCGAAGATGCCCTTGCGCAAGGGCGGACGCCACGGCAGGAACGTTCTTGATCAGCCACGCAAGCTTGCTCGCCGAGAAGTAAGGGTCCAGCGGAAGGCCGCAAACCTCCTTGGAACGCTTTTCAAGCGCCGGATCGAGTTTCACCAGGTTGTCTGCAGTGCGGGCGTCCTGCCAGACGATCACCGGCGACAATGCCTTTCCCGTCCTTGCGTCCCATGCGAGGCAGCTCTCACCTTGGTTGGCGATACCAATAACGTCGACCGGCCCAGCGGCTTGCAGCACCGCTTCGATATTGCGGATCAACTCCTCGGGATCATGCTCAACCCAGCCAGGAGCAGGATGGTGCTGCCCATGGCGGTGGCTGCCCGCAACGCGCCATTCGCCCCCCTCTTCCACGACGAGGCAGCGTGTCGATGTGGTTCCCTGATCAATTGCAGCAACGCGCATTCACAATTCCTCCTTAAAACCAAAATGGACGTGCTGCGCCTTTTGCGCATTTGGCGGTATCGGGACCTGGGTTCTCCGCTCAGGCATCCACTGGCCCCGCTTCGACCAAATCACCTTGCCTTCAATTTCCAGAGAAAGGGTCCCGAAGGCCCGACGAACGAATCGCAATTGAAATTGCCTGAATGCGACCATCTCCAAGTTGGAGCGGCGCAAGATGTTCGGTACGACCAGCTTCACGGGATCGTCGAACGTGACTGGCACAAAATCTGCCGGGCCGATGTCGCGCTTAAGGTCGAGCGCAAGTGAAGCGCCGACCGCCCGCCCCTCTCTGAATGCCCACCCACAGGTTTCCACCGCTCTGAGCACGTTGCCTCCCGCGAAGTACAGCGGGTTGGCTGAACGACCATCCTGGTCCACCACGGGGCCGCTGCTACCTGTATCGACGCCCATGGCAGATTGAAGGAAGAGCGACGATTCGGGTGTGAACTGGCCGGTGAGGAGTACGCCGTCACAATCAAGGGTTTCCAACGTTCCATTCCTGCGGATAGTCACGGCCTCTACCCGGGCGCGCCCTTTGATGTCGACGAGTTCGGTGGACCGATAGAATGGAATCCCCACAAGGGCCGGAAACCAGGCCAGGGGTTCACGTGCCAAAGCATGCGGTTCCTGCTCGATCATCGCCACCGGCCGTGCCCCATGCGTCAAACAGGTAAGAACAGCGGACAGAGAAACGAGCTCAGAGCCCACGATCAAAGGACGCAGGAACGGCATCAGGCCGTGAAAAGCGACGTAAGATTGTAAAGTACCGGTCGTGACAACGCCGATCGGACGATCACCCGTCAGGAGACGCGCAGATCTGGGCTTTTCCCGCGCTCCGGTCGCGACCAGCAATCGCCTGGCCTTCAGCGTCTGCAGGCCATGCGGCGTTGTCACCTCAAGGCTAGCATCGTCGCCAAGCGCAACGACCGAGTGGCCTGTGCGGATGTCGACGCCGGCAGCGATTGCCTCTTTGTGCAAGCGACGGCCATAAGCACCACCGAAATAGACCCGTCCGAATTCGCGCATGCCGAAGGGAGAATGGCTGCAATGGCGCGTTGCCCCGCCGAGTTCGGGCTCGCGATCAAGAAGCACGACCTCTTTGATGCCACGCCGACGCAGTTCGAGCGCTGCGGATACACCCGATGGGCCACCACCGACAATAATGACGTCCGCGGTCATTTTCGCTTCTCCTGTCCGATATCCGCCGCAAGCGGCGTCGCAAGTTTTCCCTCCGTCATCGCGGCAAGATGGGCATTACAGTAAAAGCCCTGGCAACGGCCCATGCCCGCACGGGTCCGGCGACGCAGGCCTCCGAAATCGCCCGGGGGTACCGGGCTCGCCAGCGCGGCCTCGATCTCACGCTTCGTCACCAGCTCGCAATGACAGACGATCTGACCGTGATCCGGTCGCTGCCAGTCGCGTTCGCAGGTTTCGGTCAGGTTAGGTACCGTGATATTGGGCACCGAGGCCGGTGGATCGAGGGCGTCCGAAAACGCCGAATGCATTTTCACCGCGTGCTGGGCCAGACCCAGTGCCGCGCTGAGACCTGTCGAGCGAATGCCGCCGAGCGTGATGGCGCGCTGTTCGCCACGGACCTTGACGCGATAGGCTTTCTGTTCGGTTGCGGGCCGCAGGCCAGCATAGACCGCGGTGACGGGCATATTGGCAAGCGCGGGAACAATTTCAGCGCCACGTTTCAAAAGCGCTTCCAATGTCTCCGTCTCGACTGTGGCGCGCACCCGGTCCTCCTGCTCTTCTGCAGTCGGACCGATCAAAACATTGCCGAAGGCCGTCGGGCACACGACGATACCCTTGGTGATCTCCGTTGGAACAGGAAGCACGATGCGTGGCACATGGGCAAACGCGGCCTTGTCCAGTACCACGAACTGCCCCTTGCGCGGCCGGATTTCGAATTCCCGCTCGAACCCAAGGCGCAGATCCACGACATCGCCGTATAGGCCAGCAGTATTGACGACCGCACTAGCCGATAGGGTCCCGGAGGTCGTCTCGAGCGTCCAGACACCGTCGAAGTTGCCCTTCAGCAATTCGGTACTGCGCAAAAATCTTGCACCGAGTGCGATGGCCTGGGTCAGATAGGCGAGCGGCGCCGACCAGGGATCGATGACGTGCTCTCCCTCCACTTCAAGGGCCGCAACCACGCGGGTGGAAAGGCCAGGCATGCTGTTCCGCGTCTCGCCTGCATCCAGCAGCCGAAGCTCTGTCACACCATTTGCGCGTCCTTCAGCCTCGATCGTCTCGAGTTTGCTGGCCTCCACATCGTTCCAGGCACAGACGAGTGCGCCGGTCCGCACGAGTGACAGGTTGAGGCTCTCGCGAATTTCAAGATATTCCTGCCGTCCGGCTTGCACCAGTTCCAGTTCGAGGCTGCCGGCAGGGGCGTCGAAGCCGGTATGAAGGATCGCGCTATTGGCCTTGGAGGCGCCAGAAAGTATATCCGCGCCCTTTTCGATCAGCACGACGCGGGCACCGGCGAGCGCGAAGCGCCGCGCGACTGCGCAACCAACGACACCGGCACCGATAATCACGACATCATACATTTCAGAGTTCGGTTCGGTCACACCGACCATCGCCGTTTCCTTCCATTTCGGTCATTTGGTGACCGAATCCACAAATAACATGACCGAAACAAATGGCAACGTAAAAAGTTCTCCAAATATCTGTCGTGCCACGAGTTTGGGTGTGGATTTCAACAAATTTGACTGTCGGGCCAGCCGTAGCCATTACTTGACGAACGTCTTGCCAAGGCCCAGGGAACGGTCGACAATCAACACCACCGCCAGCGTGAGCAGGATGAGCAACACGGAAACGCTGGCCACCAGCGGATCTGCCTGCATTTCCACCCGACGATAGAGCTCCACTGGCAATGTCGTCATGCGTGGCCCCGCCAGGAAAAGCGTTATGACGACTTCGTCGAAGGAGACGAGGAAGCATAACGCGGCGGCGGCAATCATTCCGGGCCTCATGGCCGGCAATGTGATACGCCGGAAAACCGCCAAAGGCTTCGCTCCGAGGCTGGCCGCGGCCTCTTCGACTGTCAGGTTGAGGCCGCCGAGCGATGTTGTCAGAACCCGCAACGCGTAGGGCAGCGTTACTGTCAGATGGGCCACCACCAGCCCGTAGAAATTGCCGAGAAGTCCCATGGAAGCGAAGACGATCAGTATCGCCAGACCAAGAACGATCGTCGGCAGCAACAGAGGCGCGGTGAGGATGTTGAATAAGATGTCAGTCACCACCGAACGCTTTCGGACGATAACGTAAGCGGCCGGCAGGCCGATCACTACCGAGAGCACGGTCACGATGACTGCCAGCGCGAGGCTGGTACCGAAAGCAACGGCCATGCTCCTGTCGTCCAGGAGAGCGGTGTACCAGCGGACACCCCAACTTGACGGCGGGAAAGCCAGAACCGCGTCCCCGCTGAATGACAGGGGGAAAACGAGGATCACGGGTGCCAGAAGATAGATGAACAGCACCGTCACCAGGATACGAAAGGAAAGACTGCCCATGTTCGCGTGCATGAAGTGAACTCCTAGAACGAGAGCTGGCGCAGAATGCGGGCGTAAAGCGCGACCGCAACGCCGAACACGACGAGCACCAGCATCGACAGCGTCGCGGCCAGCGGCCAATTAAGTGTCACCATTGCCTGGTCATAGATTTCCGTCGCCAAGAGGAATACGCGCCCCCCGCCGAGCAGTTTTGGCGTGATGAACGACGAAATGGCCAGCACGAAGACCAACAGGCAACCAAGCGCGATACCAGGCAGCGTCAGTGGCAGGATGATACGGCGGAAGACACGGACCTCCGAAGCACCGAGCGAGCGGGCGGCATCTTCTAAATTGCTATCCAGGCGGCCAAAACCCGCCAGCAGCGCCAGGATCATGTAAGGCATCAGGATTTCCGTCAGGCCGACGATAACACCCGTAGTGTTGAACATCATCGGCGGTGCCTGGACGCCGAACCGGCCGAGCAACGATGGGATCAACCCCGTGTCCGAAAGGATGGCGACCCACCCGTAGGTGCGCACAACCGCCGAGGTCAGCAGTGGCGAAATGACGAGCACGGTCAGCATGGTTCTCAGCCGGCCCTCGGTACGGTGCAGGAAAAAGGCGATCGGGTAGCTGCAAAGCAGCGCGAGCAGTGTGATCGCCAGGCTCACGAGAACCGAATTCAACAAAATGCGCCCGTAATAGGAATCACCTATCAAGCTTGCCCAATTGTCGATCGTGAACGCCTCCCCGATACCCCCGCCGACAAGGGCTTGTGCGAAGGACAACTTGGCGAGATTAACGATCGGCAGGATGAACCCGATCGCATTGATGATGATGATCGGCAGAAGAAAGGCCGTGGTCAGAGAAACCGGAGAAGAGGACCGTGACTGCGACATGCTAGTCCTCCCGGAAGACGAGCGTATCGACCATTGACCAGGCAAGCCGCACGGTTTCACCCTCTTGCGGCATGCTTTCGCGCGAACGTGTCGATCGTTCGACGGTGATCTCAGTGCCATCCACGAGCACCCCTATTTGCAGAACATCACCGATATAGGTAATGGCGCGCGCGATGCCCGAGACGACGTTTTCCACGTCGGGAACTGTGTCGCCTTGCCGCAACAGGCTGATCCGATGCGGCCGCATCATCAGCTGAACCTTTCCGGACAAGGCCTGATCGGCCCGAATGGTGTGTGTACCGATACGATATTCACGTCCGCCGGCATTTTCGGCGGCAATTCGGTTCGCGCGCCCGACGAACGAAGCCACGAAAGGATTGGCCGGATGTTCGTAGATCTCGTGGGGCGTACCGATCTGCATCAGCTTTCCGGAGTTCATGACCGCCACCTTGTCGCACATTGCCAGCGCTTCCGTCTGGTCGTGGGTGACGAAGATCGCGGTGATGCCGAGCTTTTTCTGGATATCGCGGATTTCCTGGCGCATCTCGTCGCGCAGCTTGGCGTCGAGGTTGGAAAGCGGCTCATCGAGAAGAAGGATGGAAGGACGAATGACGAGGGCGCGGGCCAGCGCCACGCGCTGCTGCTGCCCGCCGGAGAGCTCGGTCGGCCTGCGGTCTTCCTTGCCTTCCAGACGTACCATCGCCAGCGCCTCACGAACCCGCGTGGCGATCTCGTCCTTTCCGATGCCGCGCATCTCAAGACCGAAGGCGACATTGTTTCCAACGGTCATATGCGGAAATAGAGCATAGTTCTGAAACACGATGCCCATGTCACGCTTGTAAGTTGGCATATGCGTCACATCGCGCCCGCCGACGATGATAGTGCCCGAAGTGACGGGGATCAGTCCGGCAATCATGCGCAAGGTGGTCGTTTTGCCACAACCTGACGGACCGAGCAGTGCAACGAGTTCGCCGGAAGCGATGTTCAGGTCGAGAGCGTCTACACCCACGAAACTTGTGTAGTGCTTGCTGAGCTTGTGCAGGTGAAGGTAGCCACCAGACGCCGTTGCTTGTTGAATCGTCATGATAGGGTCCTCGGCCGCGCCCTTGCGCGCCTCTTAAAATGGGGCTCCCCGTTTCCGCGGAGCCCGGGTCCTTGTCCGCTTCAGCGGGAGATGACACCACGCCGCCATTCCTGCAGGATGCGATCACGCACCTTGGCAGCTTCGAGCGGGTTCATCGGCAGCATGCGGTCCATGGACTTGGCGGCAGTCCGCGATGCGACTTCATCCGGCAGCTCAACCTTGGAATTCGCCGGAGCATAGAACATCGCCTTGGCGAAAGCGGCCTGCGCTTCCGGGCCCAACGCGTAATCGATGAACTTCTTAGCAGCCTCGGTATTCTTCGCGCCTTTGACGAGGTTGAGAGAGTTCACCTGGAAGACGCTGCCTTCTTTTGGTAGCACCGCGCCAAGATTGGAGCCGGGCTGAGCGGAGAAATATTGCGCGCGAGCGTTCCAACCAACGCTGAGCAATGCCTGCTTGCTCATGATCGGCGTATACGGATCGGGCTTCGGCTCAAAGGTCAGGACATTGCCGGAAAGCAGGCCTAGCTTCGTGATCGCCTTTTGCGTGCTGGTAACGAAGTCGCCGCCCCCCGCCATCTTCTCGGCGATGACGGTGAGGGACATGCCAAGGATTTCGGGCGGTGCCGGAATGGCGACCTTACGCTCGAGCCCCTTGCCCCATAGCGCTTCCCAGGTGTCCGGCGCGGGCGTGACTTTTTCCTTGTCATAGAGCAGAACGACGTTGTCGAGCGTGAAGCCTACGCCTGCCACGCCGTCGAGGCGTGCCTGCGGATAAAGATCGGCGACATGCTTGCTGACGCTTTCGTCGACCTTGTCGAACAGGCCTTCGTCGGTTCCAGCCTTGGCGACGCCGATGTCCATTATGACCGCATCGACCTGCGGTGCGGCCTTCTGTGCACGCAGTGTTCCGAGGATTTGGGCCGAACCACCGATGGCGTAGTACTCGACCTTCACCTCTGTCTGGCTGGCGTTGAAGGCATCAACGACGGCCTTCTTGTACTGGTCGGCAAACAGCTCGCCGTAGCCGCCCAGCGTCACAACCGTCTGTGCCGATGCGGCGCCCGCGAAGAGACCGAGACCCACTACCGCCGATGCTATATATGTGAACAGGGTTCCCCTTTTCATTCTCTGCTCCTTGTTTGGTTCTAGAGTTGTGTTGTCAGACGCGACCGAGCGCCTTGTCGATCATGGCCGTTGCACCGCTAATATCGGCGATGCGTTCGCCCTTGCGCAGGCGTTCGAGCATCACGAGCTCGGCCTCCTGCATGCCGATGGCCTTGCGGGCAACAGCCTCGGCCTCGGACAGCTTCAGCACCAGCACACCACTTTCATCCGCCAGGATGGCGTCGCCCGGCTCAATCGTCTGGCCGCCGACCGACACCGGTACGTTAATCGCACCTTCGAGGCCGAGGATTTTCGTGGTGATCGGTGACGGGCCGCGGCACCAGAGCGGAAAATCTAGGCGCCGAACTTCAGAGAAGTCGGTCCCCGGACCATCGATGATGCCTGCCTTGACACCCGCCAGCTTCATGGCGTTGGTCACACCGCCGCCCCAACAGGCGTGGCGGTTGTCGCCGCAACGATCGACGACAATGATGTCGCCCGGACGCGCCATGTTGATGACGTAGTGAAGCATAGCGGAATCGTGTGTCGGGATGCGGACGGTGACAGCCGTGCCGGCAACGCGGTGCTGCGGCAGTACCGCCTGGATGTCGCGATCGACAAATCCAGAATGGTATATGTGCCCGACAGTCGCCGTTTCGGTCCGTTCCAGAAGTTCCACAATCTCTGCCGGAATCTGGTCGGGCATGGCATTGACAATAAACATGGGGAGCGCTTCCTCACTTGAGAACATGGTGCTGCGCGACCGGCAGGTTCATGCGGATCTTGTCCTGGTAGTCGAAGTCGAGATAGCCGGAAACGAAGCCGACTTGGTCGGAGCACTGTGCGGTGATGTGACCCCAGGGATCAATGACCATCGAGTGGCCCCAACACCATTTCCGGCCGCTCGCATGCGACAGCACTTGGCCAGTCGCCAAGAACCAGGTCTGCGTTTCAATTGCGCGGGCGCGCAGGATCGGCTCCCAGTGGTCTTTGCCGGTCTGCAGTGTGAAAGCGGCCGGCAAGACGATGATCCGGGCACCCTTGTCACGCAAGGCGCGAAAAAGCTCCGGAAACCGCATGTCGTAGCAGATGGCGCAACCCACGGTGACGTCGCCGACACGATAGGTCACGACATCTTCGCCATGGCAGACGGCATCGGATTCACGGTAGACAAAGCCATTCGGTGTCTCCACATCGAACAGGTGCATCTTGCGATAACGAGCGACCTCCTTGCCCCTGGGATCGAAGACCACCGTCGTATTGTAGTGAGCGTTACCCTCGCGCTCGATCATGCTGCCGGCATGCAACGTCACGCCAAGCTCGGTGGCCAGCCCTTGCATCAACTTGTAGGATTCGCCATCGGGGAAGGTATCGGCGCTCGCTTGGATATTGTCGCGACCTTCGCCGAGATAGGTGAAGTTCTCGGGCAGCACCACGAGATCCGGCTTGTCGCGAGCGACGGCAGCCCGGATCAGGCGCTCGGCCTCCTTCAGGTTCGCGGCTTTGTCGTCCTGCGAATTCATCTGGATTAGGGATACTTTCATGGGTCTTTCCTCACTTTAGAAAACGAATGTCTTGGGTTCACGTTGCTCTAAAGCCGCGCGCCACGTGGTCTTTTATGAAGCCGGCGCCCAAACGCACTAGCTCCGCGACCAGTGCAGCGCCAGTCTCAGCAGAGCAAAGGTGCGGATCACCACCCCACACGCCGTCCGGTGCGTTCTCCGCAGCCTCGGTCGGGGCCTGAAACGATACGCCGCCATAGGACAGCGTGCCGTAACCGCCGACCTCAACGCCGCCAACCTTGAGACCAGGGGTCGGGTTGCGCATCAAGTCGGAGCGCAGAAGCTGGGGAAAATAATGCAGGCCGACCGAAGTCAGCGGATCGGCGCCGTGACCGGAGCTCTGCGCCGCGCGCTCGGGACCTAATATCTTCTGCAAGAGCCCATAGCTGATCTGCCACAGATACATAGAAGTGATGAAAACACCGTGGGATTGCCGCCATCTCAGGGCGACCTCGGTAATCGGTGGCACGTTGCCGCCGTGGCCGTTGACAATGAGGATGCGTTTGAGGCCATGGCGAATGAAGCAACCGATCATGTCGTTTAGGATCATCGCCAACGTCTCGTGCCGCAGCGAAACGCCGCCGTGGCTACTCTCGAAGAAGTCCTTGCCGCCAAAAGGAATGACGGGTGCAACAAAAGTCTGGACACCAGCGGCGCGCGCGCTCTTTGCAATATCCATCGCAACGGCGTCTGCCGCCATGAAGTCGCCCATTGGAGCATGGGTTCCCTGGTCCTCAAGCGAGCCCATCGGCACCAGCAAGACGGCTTCGGCGTTGAGATGTTGGCGAGCCTCTTCGCTGGTGAGCTCAGCAATTCGGATCTTGTTGGTCATGGGCGCCCTTCCGATATATCGTCTCTAATGCAAGCCTTCCATCGGCCTGGCGAAAACTCCCGCAGTTCCGGCACCTTGTCCGCGCAACCCGGCAGAGCGAAAGGGCATCGCGTGCGAAACACGCAGCCGCTCGGCGGCGACAGTGGTGACGGGATTTCCCCGCTCAAGGCGACGCGTGTCTTCTGGTGATGCAAGCTGGGCTCAGCGGAAACCAACGCTGCGGTGTAGGGATGCCCCGGTGAGAAATGAACCGCATCTGCCGGCCCGCTTTCCATCACCCTTCCGAGATAGAGCACGACAACACGATCCGAGATGAAACGGACTACGGACAGATCATGGCTGATGAACAGCAGCGAAACGCCGGTTTTTTCTCGCAGGTCGGCGATCAGGTTGAGGATCTGGGCTTGGATGGAAACGTCGAGCGCCGAGACTGCCTCGTCGGCAACGATAAAGCGCGGTTCTACGGCAAGCGCACGGGCAATGCCGATGCGCTGGCGTTGGCCGCCGGAAAACTGATGCGGCTTGCGATCGAGGAAATCGGGACTGAGGCCGACCAAATTCAACAGTTCGCGCAGACGCGGTTCGCGCGCTGCGCCTGTGTGCAGTCCATGCGTATCGAGCGCCTCCGACAGCGTAGCACGCACGGACTTGCGTGGATCGAGGCTGGCATACGGATCCTGAAAGATGATCTGCATGTCCTTACGCAAGCGCCGCAGCGTACCAGCGTCCGCACCCACCAGTTCGTTGCCGTCAAAACGTACCGACCCGGTATCCGCCTTAGCCAAGTTGAGAATGGTACGGCCGATCGTGCTTTTACCCGAGCCGCTTTCGCCAACGAGGCCCAGCACTTCGCCGAAACCGAGCGACAGACTGACATCGCGCAGGACCGTCATTCTTCTGCTGCCGAACAGGCCCTTCCGCGCAACCGGATAGCTCTTGCAGAGGTTCTTGACCTCGAGTAACGGACCGTTTTCCAACGTGAGATGTTTCTTCATGCGGCCAGCTCCCCGGCCTTCAGACAGCGCACGCGACGATCTTCACTTGCAAATGACTTGAACTGCGGCCGCTCGGCGGAACAAGCTGGCATCGCTACAGGACAGCGGTCGCGGAAGGAACATCCGGATGGGCGGGCATGCGGTAAGGGCGGCGCGCCACCGATCATTTGCAGGCGGTCGCCACGGGCGGAATGAAGGCCTTCATGCGTCGAAGGCATGGAGGCGATGAGCGCCTTTGTATAGGGATGGCGCGGGTCGAATAGCACGTCGCGCGCGGGTCCGTCCTCTACGATCTGACCGGAATACATCACCAGGATGCGGTCCGCGATTTCCGAAACGATGGCGAGGTTGTGGCTGATGAACAGCATGCTAAGGCCGTTGGCATATTCGCTGCGCAGGCGCTGCAACAGATCCATGATTTCGGCCTGGATCGTCACGTCGAGCGCCGTCGTCGGCTCGTCGGCGATCAATAGCTTCGGCTCGCAGGTCAAAGCCATGGCGATCATCACGCGTTGGCGCATGCCGCCCGACATCTGATGGGGATAGCCGTTGAAGCGGCGTTCGGCTTCGTTGATGCCCACGATCTGAAGCAGCTTAAGCGCCAGCCCCCTGGCATCGTTGCGGCTCATCGGGCGATGGGCGAGAATTGCCTCGACCATCTGATCGCCGACCTTGTGGACGGGATTGAGCGACGTCATCGGATCCTGGAAGATCATGGCGATCTCATCGCCGCGAACCCGCTCCATGGTGCGTTCGTCGGCCCTGTCCAGCGAGACGAGCTCACCGGACTTGGCGCGCAGCGAGAGCTGCCCCCCTGCCCTGTGGATGGTTTCCGGAAGGAGCCCCATCAGGGCAAGCGAAGTTAGGGACTTGCCGGAACCGCTTTCGCCGACCAGTGCCGTGCATGCCCCTTCCCGGAGATCGATGGACACGTCTTCGATGAGCGGGATGGGGGCGCTCTTTGCACCGAGCGTTTCCAGCCGCAGGCCATCGATTCGAGCAACTGTCGCCATGTCGAGCGCAACCTCGCAGGCGGATTTGCTCGCCTGCGCAACGAACAGGCGCGCCCGCTTCGTTATACTCTTTGGGTCGAGTACGTCGCGTAGGCGGTCGCAGAACAGGTTGATGGCGAAGATCGTGATCGTCAGCGCGATGCAAGGAATGAAGATACCGAGCGGGTCCTGCACCATGAAACCGCGCGCGCCACGGATCATCTGCCCCCAGGAGGGTGCAGGCGGCACGACGCCAAGCCCGAGAAACGACAAACCGCTCTCGATGGTGATGGCAGCGGCCACCGTCAACGAAAACTGGATCGAAAGAGGTCCGGAGATATTGGGCAGGATAGTGCCGAGCAGAATACGGTGCGACGGAGTGCCCAGCGCGCGCGAGGCCTCAACGAATTCCAGGGCAGATACACGCAGCGCTTCTGAAAAGGTGATGCGGGCGAAAACCGGAAAGTAAAGGATGGAGAGAACCGCAACCAACGTCAATGCGCCTGGTCCGAATAGCGTGACCACGAGCAGCGCCAGCAGGATCGGCGGGAAACAGAGCACGATATCGGCAAGACGGCTGGTGACGAATTCGAATGGGCCGCGGAAATAGGCTCCGATCAGACCGAACAAGACGCCGACCAAGGCTGCAATTGCCGCTGAAGCAAAGGCGACTGCCAACGACACCTGACCGCCATAGAGAAGGCGTGCCAGCCGGTCGCGGCCGAACTCGTCTTGTCCGAGCAGGTGAGCCAAGCTCGGAAGGGCCAGGCGATCACGGACAGCGATCTTGACCGGATCGGCCGAGGTGATGAACGACGCCAGGAACGGGATGACGAGGACGAGCAGAAGCAGGACCGTCGGAACAATCAGGCTGAGCGGAAAGCGACGGATAACATCGACCAGACGTTTCATTTCAGTTGAATCCTCGGGTCGAGGAGGCTGTAGATGATCTCAACCACCAGATTGATCAAAATGAAGATGGCCGAGACGGTCATGATGACGGCGCGAACGACCGGATAGTCGCGCTGTTCGACGGCGGTCACCAAGAAGCCGCTTAGTCCCGGCCAGTTATAGACATACTCAACTAGAACAGTGGAACCGAGCAGCACACCGAGCTGGATGCCTATCACAGTGATGACCGGACCAAGGGAGTTCCGCAGAATGTGACTGCGAACCACCTTGCGCCACGGAAGCCCCTTGGCTTTCGCCGTCCGAACCCAATCATTCGAGCGCGTTTCCATCACGGAGCCACGCACCATGCGGTAGACGATCGCCATCAGGCCAAGAGACACCGACAGCGCCGGGAGGAAAAGCGCCGTCAGGTGCTGCCCGGGAGACTGTGCAAGGGGCACATAGCCGCCAGCGGGCAAGATATTCAGGGTCTGCGCAAACAGATAGATGAAGATGGTTCCGACGACGAATACCGGAACCGACATGAAAAGTGCGCTGACACCGGACGCAATTCGGTCAAAGGTGCCACCGGCGTTGAGCGCCGCGAAGGTACCAGCCGGAATGGCGACGCCAAGCGCAATGATGGCGGCCGCCGCGATCAGCTCGAGCGTTCTCGGCAGCCGGGCACCGATATTGCCGGAAATTGAAGAACCATCGATGATCGACGATCCGAAATCCAGCCCCGCCAGGTCCTTCATGAAGTTGGCATATTGTTCGGTAACGGGCCGATCGAGACCCATTTGCGTGCGCAGATTTGCAACAGCCTCGGGAGTAACCGTCCGCCCGCCTGAACTCAGCAGTAGCTCGGCCGGATCGCCCGGCACGATTTGCAGGATCGAGAAGACGATCGTTGCGACGGCGCACAACATGGCAGCCGCACCGAGCGCGCGTCGAATGAGAAAGGCAGGCATCGGCGAACCTCAACCCAACGTGATCTGATCGATCGTGTACCCTGACAAGACGTTCAGGAAGCCGGGCAGGTTCTTGAAGCCCTTCACCTTTACGTTCGTCGCATAGGCCTGTTGACGCCAGTTGAGCGGCACCTGGGGCACTTCTTCGAAATACGCCCTCACGAGGTCCTTGTAGATCGCCTCGCGCTTGACAGGATCAAGTTCGGCACGGCCCTTCTGTAGCAGCGCATCGATACGCTCGCTCTTGAAGCCGAAGGACTGGAGGAACGAACCGGAAGAAGTACGCAGCAGAGCCGCCAGCGCATCGGGATCGTTAAAGAAGCTCGACGTACCATGCACCGCGATGTCGTAGTCGCCGTTCTTGCCGGCGGTAATACGCGAGCCCCAGTCCGGCAACTGCAGCGTGGCGTTGATCCCGATCACTTGCAGATGCGCCTGAACGACGGAAGCCGTATCCTGATGCATGCCGTAGGTCGAGGTCGCCAGCAGCCGGCACTCGAAACCGTTAGGATACCCGGCCTCGGCGAGCATCGCCTTTGCCTTTTCCGGATCGTAACGCCATTCAGAAGCGGGGTCCGAGAGATTGAACGGAGAGCCCTGGGGGTTTGGGAAGCCTAGCAGCGGTTCGCCGCGACCAGCAAAGGCAGCATCGACGACATCCTGCCGCTCGATGGCGTAACCGATGGCCTGGCGCACCCGGGCATCCGCAAACGGTCCTTTGCTGGCGTTGAACAGCAGGAACATGAACGGGCCGAGAGAAGTCTGGATATCAAGCTGCGGATTGGCTTCAGCCGCGTCGAATTTTTGCCACGGCACATACTCGATGAGATCGACATCGCCCGCTTCGAGAGCCGCATAACGCAGGTTCTCGTCGGAATAGACAACGAAACGCACGCCCTTCACCGAAGGCTGGCCGACCTTGTAGAATTTGTCGAAACGCTCGACCTCGATGAAGACGCCGCGCTCGTCGTTCTTCTTGCGGAACGGCCCGGCACCGATGATTTCGGTCGCCGTACTGTCAGCCGAAATCATCGGGCAATCACAGTTTCCGAGAATATAGAGAAGGGTCGCGCTCGGCTCGGAAAGCTTGAGGCGGAAACTCTTATCGTCGACAATTTCCACGTCCTTGATGACCGACAGGTCGCGCTTCAGGTAAGCCGTCGAATCGTCGGCGAGTATCTTCTTCAACGAATAGGCAATATCGGCAGACGTCACCGGCTTTCCGTTGTGGAAGAAGGCGTTGTCGCGCAGCTTGAAGGCATAAGTCGTCTGATCGACCAACTTCCAGCTCTCGGCCAGTTCGCCGACAAGTTCGCCCTTCTCGCTGTACCCCGTCAAGCCCCGCATCAACATGAGCTTTACGGTTCCGGCCGTCGCACCGGTGTTTTCCCATGGATTGAGGTTCGGCGGAAATGCCGAGATTGCGAACCGCAGCACGGCATTTTCAGCCGAAGCCGACATATTCGGGAGGGAAAGCGCAAGCGCCGCGCCCCCCATCATCGTCATGAGATTGCGACGCGTCGGCCGCAGTAGCGCATCGGAAAAAAACGAATCAGTCATAACGCTCCCCTTTAATGATTGATCGGTCGCTCCTTGTTGTTGTTTTGACCGTATCAACAATGCCTGAAGATCTTACAACGGGAAAACTACAAAATAAAGCCAAATTTTGAAATTTTTCGCCCGATCGCCGGCCTTCGGTCGCAATTTCTTGTTTTATCAGGCGTCAATTTGTGGTTTTTACGCCCGTACGGTCATATTTGGTGCCGCACTGTGAATACACAAATGGATATGTGGGCGTTCAGGCAGGCGCGCATTGACGCTGTGGTTGGCCTGGCGTACGGATAACTCGATAAACACACGGAGAACGGTCGTGATTCCAACGGCGTTACGGTCAATTAGAGCGAGAATGCTCGTCAAAACCGAGTAGTGAGATGTGGCAAGCACACACTTATGACCCTTGACGGCCCGGAACGGCAGTGGAGCAATGACTCAACAATGAAGGGATGACGACAATTTTTCACGGAGAGGTTGGCTTTGCAGCAATCGCAACGTCATGAAGAAATAAGGTCGCTTCTGCAAAAAGCAGGAGAGATGACTGTCGAGGAATTTGCTGAGCGGCTGGGAGTATCGCGTGAGACGATCAGACGCGACCTGACCCGGCTCGAGGCGATCGGCGAAGTGCGCAAGTATCACGGCGGCGCGCGGCTTCTTGCCACTCCTGCAAAGATTAATGAGGAGAAAGAGGGGCCGTTTACGCTCCGAATGGCGCAGAATGTCGAAGCCAAACAGAAGATTGCGCATGCAGCGAGCCGCCTGCTGCGTCCCGATGATTCATTGTTCATCGACACCGGCAGCACGACTATCGCAATGGCCGAAGCTCTGGCGACGAATTCATCGCTGATAATCATCACCAATTCCCCGAAGATTGCGAGCGTCGCTTCGGCGAACTTAAACCATAAAATTTTCCTCATTGGTGGCGCTTATGCCGCCGAGGCAGGCGAGAGTGTCGGACCGCTCGCATTGGAGCAGATCTCCAAATTCCGGGCTCAGCACGCTATCCTTACGGTCGGCGCTATCAATTCATCCTGCATTATGGATTTTGACGTTCAGGAGGCCGAGATCGCCAAGGCCATGATCGAACGGGCGGATAACGTGATCGTTCTTGCCGACCATAGCAAATTCGAGCGCAGCGCCGTATTCGAAGTCGTGCCGCTTTTGAAGATTCACACAATCGTCACTGACGCGCAACCGTCGATGGCAATGGCAAGAGCTCTCGAAACTGCCGGAGTTAATCTGATCGTTGCCTGACCGACTTCCACGAAAGAAGTTCCGCGAGACGGAAGCCGATCTTAAGCCGAAACCGGAATAGACGCCCAGGTGGAGAATCGCTTTGGCCATTCCACACAAGTTGGAGAGCGACGCTTTCGAGGCGATCCATAGCGTCGTGGAATCAATGTGGGGCGGGAACTATCGAGAGGAAACCATGCGGACCTTCGATGACAATTGCCTTTGTGATCGCTTCGGCAAGAAGCTCGATCCTCTTTATAGCGAGCAATGCGTCCCGCATGACAATACCAACACGATCAGCGCGATTGGTTCGGGCTCACTCGGGTAAAGGCGCGAGAGTAAGCCCGACCCCACACGCCTTGCACAGCGGCTGATATGCCCGAACGGGCCGTTTCGGTAATTTGCAACCTTAATTTTGACTGCCATCGCGCATTTTGACGCTATTGATCCTTCGAGTGTTGCCTCTCAGGTCTATCGAGATAAAATACGAAGGGCGGGGAACGCCGGCGCGTAATACATCAAATGTCTGGATATGGGCAGGCGCTTGACCATTCTATCAATTCGATGACATTCTAACATTCGTAAGCTCCACCGGGGGAATCTGCAGTGGCCGAGGTGTCTCCGTCGGCGGATGTATCGAGTGAACACGAGGTGACTGACATGGACACGTCGGTCGACATGAATGTGCCGATCAACTACGAAATGCTGTTCGACCGGAAAGTGGCGCAAGCGTACTACGGTGTAGAGCCAGAGCCCCGAGGTCGTTACTACGACGACGATCGAGGTATGTTTGTCAGAACATCGGTTGAGGGCGGCACTTACGTTCAGGATTTGATCCAGTTTGCTCCCGATGCGTTGGCTTTTACTGGGACAGCCACACCGTTTCCTGTCCCCAGCGTCAGTCGTCACCGCCAAGTGATTGGCGACGACGACTGGATACATTTCTGTCTTCGGCTGGGTGTCGGTGGTTACGAAGAAATCGCAGGATATCAAAAGGTAGACCAGCCAAGCCGCATGGGAACAATTATGCGGTACCCGGCGGGAACTGAAATAAAGAGATTTTCCCCCACAGATGACAGTTGGAGGATTGCCTGTCTTTGGCTGAAGCCTCACGCTTTGACCCGGCTGCTTGAGACTTCTGCATCGAGAATGCCTTCTGATCTAGAATGGCTAACCAGAGACAAGCAGGACTCCGCCCATCATATTTCCATTCCGCTTTCTCCCCAACTTTACACGGCGGTAAACGAGGTGCTTAACTGTCAGTTTCGGGGCGGGGTTCGTCGAGCCTTTGTCTATTCCAAGTACCTGGAGATTCTCGCCACTCTCTTCCAGGGCGCGCTCGATCACGGCAAAGAGCCGTCCTATAGGCTCTCTGACAGAGACTTGGGTAAGATCTATGAGGTAGCTACGATCCTCAAGAGCAAGATCGATCATATGGAACCGCTCGCCGCGCTAGCACGGGCAGTCGGCATCAATCGAACCAAGCTAATTCTCGGATTTCGGGCTGTCTACGGGACGTCCGTCGAGGCTTACTGGCGCGATTGGCGCATGCAGGAGGCCAATGAGTTTTTGCGGAGCGACGGGCTCTCAGTTAGTGAGGTTGCTCACCGAATTGGCTTCTCCGAAGTATCCTCTTTTACGCGAGCATTTACACGTCAATTTGGCGTCCCTCCAAGCGAGCGTAGGACCACTTAATCCTCCTTGGGTGCTGAAGCGGGGAAGCCAGTGCCGAGGACACCATGAGTCTCCAGCACCAGCCAAGATCGAACCGTTGCGACAACACATTCGGCCGTTTGGTCAAATACAATTCGCTAGCAACGACATAAACTCGCTTTCCATGGCAGGTCAAAAAGACCGCGTTAAGAATAATGGGGAACGACAAGAGGCAGTCAAACGCCGTCTCTCGTAGGACCGGGTTTACGTTGAAACTCCTGCGATGTGTTTACGCCGGCCGATGCGATTATGCTGGACAACGTTCTCCCGCCGTCGCCTTCGTATCCGGCAGTTCCCCTTAGACGGCTCGCATTTGTGCGGCATCGGGTTCACGCCGATCCCGGTCCGCTACGCATCGTTCTGCAGCAAAGGGGAACCAAAATGGTAACACGCAGACAGGTACTAGTTGGCGCCAGTGTATTCGCGGCCGCGAATGCGGTTGGTACGAAGGGAAGCCTGGTATGGGCTCAATCGAAGAAGACCGTTGTTCTTGCGTCGATGGGTCCGGTGACTGGCAACTGGGATCCGACGTCACACACCACGATCGGTCAGTCGAACTTCGAGAAGTTCGTCTTCAATCACCTTACTCGCTGCACGATGGAGGAGGGAAAACCGCCCGCGCTTGAGCCGGACCTCGCAGTCGAGTGGAAATTGATTGATCCTTATACGCTCGAATTCAAGCTCAGAGACGGCGTCAAGTTCCATGACGGCAAAGAGTTCGGAGCAGAGGATGTCAAGGCTACGATGGAGTATGCCTGTCAGTCCGCCAGACCGGCGGCGTCCCTTTATCCTGGCCAGGTCGAGGTGGAAGTAGTGGACAAGCTGACCGCCCGCATCAAGACGGAGAAGTTCGGCTATCCCGCATCCGCATTCTGGTTCATCTCGAGCTACCTTCCTATTCTATCGGCAAAAGACGTCGCCGATCCGACGATTCTCCAGAAGCGGCCCAACGGCACGAATGCGTTCAAGTACGTCTCCACGCAGGGTGACAAGAACTTCCTCGCCGCCAACGACGAATTCTACGGCGGGCGTCCAAAGATCGACGAGATCGTTTACGCTTACGTGCCGGATGCCAACACCCGTGTACTTGGTCTTCTCAACGGCGAATATCAGATCGCGGAACGGCTTGAACCGGAACAATTCGCCACCCTCTCGCAAAATCCCAATGTTGCGACGCATAGCGGCCTGTCGACTGAGAACAAATATCTTCATTTTCGTTGTAACAAACCGCCGTTTAACGATCCCCGTATCCGCCTTGCCGCGTGCCATGCGATCGATCGCGATCAGATCCTCGAACTCATGGGAGCTGCCGCCAAGCCGTCTAGTTGCTTCATTTCGCCAAGCAAGTTCGGGTTTTCCGACATCGGGAATTATCCGAAATACGATCCGGAAGCCTCTCAGCGTCTCCTAGCGGAAGCGGGATTTCCGAAAGGCGAAGGCCTGCCGCAACTTGAGTACATTACCTCGATCGGTTTTTATCCGAAGACCAAGGAGTATGGTGAACTTATCACCGCGATGATGGCCGAGCAGGGTTTCAACGTCCAACTGACTGTGTTGGAACCGGCCGCGTGGGAACAGGCGATCTACCGTGGCGCCGACGGCCAGGGCCAGGGACACATGTGCGATGTCGGATGGCTGTCGGGTTCGCCCGAGCCGGATCTTGTCCTACGCCCGAATTGGCATTCCAAGGCTGCCCTGATTTCCGGCGTCAACGACCCGGAAATTGACGCAGTCCTCGACAAGGAGCGCAATGCGAAGAATCCGGACGAGCGATTGAAGATCCTCCACGAGGAAACGTTCCCGGTGATGGCTTCGAAGATGCCGAGCTTTTCGCTATTCTCGACCATCAACTTCCATGGAGCCGCGAAGAACCTAAAGGGCGCCTACTACTTCCCGAACGGCCCGATCGATCTGAGTAAGGCCGACCTCGTCTGACGACGAGGCTGGCCAGGCCAACACGTTGATTGGAAATGCAGATGTTGTTCGCACTTGACTTCTTCCTGCGCAGAATTGCGCAGGGACTTGTAATCGTTGTCCTCGTGACAATGCTGATCTTCACCCTGCTGCGCGTCGTACCCGGCGACCCTGTACGCATGATGCTGGGTCCGATGGTCTCGGCAGCAGTTGCTGAGGAGACTGCACAGAAAATGGGCCTCAGAGACCCCATCCCCGTGCAGTTCACCCGCTACATCGGGCAGGTGTTCACGGGCGACTTCGGACGTTCTTTCGTTCGAAGTGCACAGGGTGGAAGCACAGGCGGTTCGCGCGGTGAAAGCACTTTCGACACCGCAAACCGCGCCTCTGTCATCGAGCTCATAGCGACAAGTCTGCCATACAGCCTGATCCTTGCGGGCCTGGCTTTCCTTTTCTCGCTGGCGATAGCACTGCCAATCGGCATCGCGGCCGGCTTGAACTCGGGAAAATGGCCGGACAAGCTCGCGCTCTACCTCAGTTCGATCTTCGTCTCGCTTCCAAACGTCTGGCTTGGGTTAGTCTTCATCTTTCTGTTCTCCGCCAAGGCCGGTTGGCTCCCCGCCATCGGATACAAGGGCCCGAGCTACGCTGTCCTGCCAGCACTCGTGTTGGCGGTGGAGCTCGCTCCGGTGCTGATCCGCTCCATCTCGGTGTCGGTAAGCGGAAATCTGCTGGAAGCATACGTTGCGGTCGGGCAGATCCGGGGCCTATCGCGGCTGAGGATGATCGTCGCCCACGTCCTTCGGAACTCGATGATCCCGCTGCTCAACGTGCTCGGCATTCAGGCAGTAGGCCTGCTTCTCGGCAGCCTGTTCGTGGCGGAATACGTCTTCAATTATCCAGGAATTGGCCTTCTGATGATTAACGCCGTCTTTCAGCGAGACTTTCCGATCATCCAGGCTATCGCGATCCTGGCCTGCGCCACCCTCGTCATTGTCAACGTCCTAGTCGACTTTGCTGCGACGACCATCGATCGGAGGCTCCAGTACTAATGTCCACAGATCTTGCAGCGATGACAACACCACAGTCCCCACGCACCAAGGGTCGAAGCCTTGGATCCAATATCTTCCTTCAGGCCTCGCGCACGACGGAATTCAGAATTGGTCTGGCGATTGTCATAGGTCTCATCCTCCTTTCACTCGTTGGCCCCTACCTGCTGGATTTGTCGCCAACGAAATTCAACGTAAGCAAAAAGTTCCTCCCACCGGCCCTGCTCGATCCGTCCAGCTGGCCATATATCTTCGGCACCGACCAGCTTGGCCGGGATCTCTTCACCCGATCGCTCATCGGCTTGCGGAATGCACTGATGATCGGCGTTGCCAGCGTGGTCGGAATGTTCGTGCTAGGCTCGGCGATCGGCATGGTGGCCGGATATGTCGGCGGATGGGTCGGCCTCATACTGATGCGCATCACGGATGCGCAAATGTCCATTCCCGTGATCATTCTCGCTATTACAATCCTCGGCTTGTCGCGGCCCACACCCCTGACGATCATCCTGGTTCTCGTCTTGGCGGGATGGCCCGCCTATGCCCGAGTTGCACGCAGCGTAACCCTTTCGGAGCGTCGGAAGGAGTATGTGCGGGCAGCCAAGATTCTCGGGGCGTCGGATCTGCGCATCCTCCTCGTGTACATCGCACCGAACATCCTTCCGCCGATCGCATTCGTTGCCGTCCTCGATGTCGCCCGCATGATGATCTTCGAGGCCGTTCTCGGCTTCATCGGCATCGGCGTGCAGCCGCCCACTCCGACCTTCGGCACCATCATCGCCGATGGTACGAAATACCTGATGAACGCGTGGTGGGTCACCACTGTGCCGGGCCTGCTGCTTGCTGTGTCGCTGTGCGGCATCAACTTGATGGGCGGAGCTCTGGAACGATCGCGTAACCGGATTCTGCAGGGGGCTTGAAGATGATGAGCGAAAAGATCTTGGAGGTCAAAGACCTTGTCGTCGACCTCGACCTCGACCTTGGCGACGGCCGTACCCGTCCCGTCCTGAGCAACGTCTCGCTGTCCGTTTCAGATAGCGAAGTCCTGGGAATTATAGGGGAAAGCGGTTCGGGGAAAACCGTTCTGTCGCGCGCTCTGGTGAACTGGGTGAGCCATCCGCTTCGGGTGTCAAACGGAAGCATCCTCTATCGAGGGCAGGACCTCCTCACTCTGCCTCCAGCGCGAATGCAGGCGCTTCGCGGTCGCAAGATCGCCTATATCGGATCCGATCCGGGAAGCGCACTGGATCCTACCCTTCCGATCGGCCGCCAGATCGTCGAAAAGCTGAGATCGGTTGAGCCCGGCATCTCAACTAGAGACGCGGCTGCGCGGGTCGTGCAGGTTCTCGACGCGGTCCGTATTCCCTCCGCGAGAGAACGCTTTTACGAGTTTCCTTTTCAGTTCAGCGGCGGGATGATGCAACGCGTCATGATCGTCGATGCGCTTGTGACCAATCCTGACTTGCTGGTCGCCGACAACATCACGCAGCCGCTGGACGTGACTGTTGCGGCCCAGATATTGCGTTTGCTGCAGGATCTGCAGCGGGACTTTAAAACTGCAATCCTCTTCGTGTCCTCATCCCTCGGCGTCATCAACGAGATAGCGCACAACGTGCTGGTCCTGGCGAACGGCCGTGTGGTCGAAAACCAGAGCGTTGGACAGCTGCTGTCCACTCCACAACACAACTACACAAAACATCTTATCGCCGACATTCCGCGTATCTGGAAAGGCGGCCCGGACACCGCCGCACCGGCGCCTGCCGCCGCTGCTCCCGAAATGGAGCCGATCCTCTCCGTGCGGGATGTTGATCGATTCTATGCCACCAAAGATCGCGAGAAGCTTTTCGGTAAGCAGATTGTTCAGGCAGTCCGCGGAGTCTCGTTCGATGTCTATAAGGGAGACAACCTCGGAATTGTCGGCGAGTCCGGCTGTGGCAAGTCGACCTTATCGCGGCTCCTGAGCTGTCTCGAAGCACCTGATAGCGGTCAAATCCTCTTCAAGGGCCAAGACATTGCCAACATGAAGGCCAAGGAACTCTTGACCCTTCGTCGTGGATTTCAGCTTCTTCTCCAAGATCCATACAACTCGATTCCTCCACATCTGACTATCGGGAGGACGATCGCCGAGCCATTGCTCATCCACGGCGTGCCACGTCGCGAGGTGCATGATCGGGTGACCGCCACGATGCATGAGGTTGGTCTTAGCGTTGAACTTTATGACAAGCTTCCCGTCGGTCTCAGTGCAGGCCAGAGACAACGCGTAAGCATCGCTCGCGCGCTAGTTCTGGACCCTGAACTTCTCATCCTCGATGAGACATTGTCGGCACTTGACCAAGTGGAACAAAGCAAGCTCCTGGCTTTGTTTGACCGCTTGCAGGCCCAACGCGGCATTACGTACATCTATATTTCCCACGATCTCGGGATGGTGAGACGAGCGTGCAATCGCGTCGCGGTTATGTACCTCGGTCGGGTTGTCGAACTGGCCAACAATGAAAGAACGTTCTTCGATCCCGGTCACCCCTACACAAGAGCCCTACTGAGCGCGGTTCCGGCGATCGAGGATCGTCCCTATAAGGCCGAGACCTACCTGCTTGAAGGAGAGCCACCAAATCCCATCAACATCCCTCCAGGATGCAGCTTTCGAACGCGCTGTCCGTTTGCCTTCGACCGGTGCGCGACAGACGATCCTCGCCTGAGAGTTCGTGGCCTCGACGATCTTGCCGCATGCCACCTGCAGGAGATCAACGTCCCCGCCGAATGAGCCGGTGCGTTACATGAAACACCAATAGCAACGAGCGCTTGAAATGGAATTTGATTACATCATTGTTGGGTCTGGAAGTTCGGGAAGTCCTCTCGCCGCGCGGCTTGTGGAGAAGAAAGCGTCGGTCCTATTGATCGAGGCAGGGAAACGCGAACGATTAAACCTCACCCATCTCCCCGCAATGTTGATCCACACGATTGGCAAGAAGCGGTACGACTGGAACTACGAAACGCAGCCCGATCCGACGCGTGACGATCTGGTTGAGACGTGGCCACGCGGAAGGATTCCCGGCGGATCGTCAGCCATTAACGGCATGATCTTCATCCGGGGAGCCGCGGCGGACTATGATGCCTGGGAAGCAATGGGCAATACGGGATGGGGTTGGGATTCGGTACTCCCCTACTTCCGCAAGATGGAGACGGCGGACAACGACAAGGACAACTCATTCCGCGGCGGAATGGGTCCTCAGCGGGTCTCCGCTCTGCGCTGGAAACACCCGGTTTCCAAGCAATTCATCGACAGCTTCGTGGCAGCCGGAATTTCCTTTAACCCTGACCTGAATGGCGCTTGCCACGATGGCGTTTCCTGGAACCAGGGTTCTACCCGCGACGGGAAACGCCATTCGGCATGGGAAGCCTTTGTCAAGCCGAAGCTCGGCGATCCAAACCTCCAGTTCATGGACGGTACCGTCGTGGAGCGCATCCTCTTCAATGGGACGAAAGCCACCGGCGTCGCAGCAATCCGGGATGGAAAGAAGGTTACCTTGATGGCGCGGCGCGGCGTAATCCTGTCGGCGGGCGCTATCAACTCGCCTCAAGTTCTCATGCTCTCAGGCATCGGAGAACCTGGACAGCTCAAGCGGCACGGAATAACGCCGCTGGTCAATAGTCCGCAGGTCGGCCAAAACCTAATGGAACATCCGGGACTTTACGTCCTTGCGGAACTGGATGTCGAGACCGCCAACAGCATGGCGAAGCCGATAAACGGGATAAAATCCTTCGCTCAGTGGCTAACAACGCGATCTGGATTTATGAGCGTACCAACCGCACAGGTACTGGCCTTCCTCAAGTCGATACCGGAGCAACCCGAGTCTGACCTTCAGTTCCATCTCTTCCCGTTCGGTTGGAAGCGGGAGAAGGGCAAGCTCAAGGTCCCGGACCAGAACCTCGTAACAATCCTGGTCAATCTTAATCATCCCAAGAGCCTGGGACATCTAGAGCTTGCTTCCGCGGATCCGTTTGCTCCCATAAAAATCTATCCGCGTCTTCTTGATCATCCAGACGATCTCGCCGGCGTCCTTAGAGGGTTGGACTGGGTTCGGAAGATCTCGTCCACCCCCCCATTCGGCAATCGCGTGATCAAGTTCCTAGATGCTCCGCCAACCGGAGCAGGCCGTGAGGCTGACGAAGCATACGTCCGAAAGGCAACCGTTCCTTTCTACCACCCGGTCGGAACCTGCAGGATGGGCGCTGACGACCGTTCGGTCATTTCGCCCGACCTTCGCGTCAGGGGAGCAGAGAATCTTTGGGTGGCGGACGCCTCCATCTTTCCGCGCCACATCGCAGGCAACACCAACGCGACCTCGATAATGATCGGGGAACGCGCTGCAGACCTCATCCAAGCCTGACCCCAATCACCTAGCATCTCTCAAGATGAAGGCTCAACTCATGACCCATTTTACCCAGCACTTTATCGGCGGCCGACGTGTCGAACCGCACAGCAAGAACATCATTGAAATACGCTCGCCGTTCGACGGGGAACTGGTTGGCTCGGCACCGCTTGCTTCCAAGCAGGATATCGATCGCGCCGTTTCCGTAGCCCGCGAGGCTTTTGACTACGGACCTTGGCCTCGCTTCAAGCCGAATGAGCGTATGGCGATCATCAAGCGTTTCTTCGACCTCTATGAACGGAAATCGGATGAGTTCGCCAAACTCGTCTCGCGCGAAATGGGAGCACCATTGTGGTTCACTAAGAACATTCAGCTGCTGATCAGGAACCAAAGCCTTGCCTACTTCGAGGCCGCAAACGCATATCCGTGGGAACAGAAGCGGGATGGATACCCGGAAGGGAAATCGCTCTGGACCAGGGAACCTGTTGGCGTAGTCGCAGCTATTATTCCGTGGAACGCTCCCCATCAGGTCGCACTGGCGAAGCTATACCCTGCACTGATGGCCGGCTGCTGCGTCGTCTTGAAACTCGCTCCCGAAACCGCCCTCGACGGACAGTTTCTCGGCGAACTATTCAGCGAAGCGGGCCTCCCGGAAGGCGTTCTCAGTATTCTTGCTGCAGACCGCGATGTCAGCGAGCATCTGGTGACGCACCCAGGAGTGGACAAGATTGGTTTTACAGGCTCGACCGTGGCCGGCAGGAGGATCGCGAGCCTTGCAGGCGAACGCCTCAAGCGAGTCAGTCTTGAGTTGGGCGGAAAGTCGGCGGCCATCGTACTTCCGGACGCTGACATAGCGAGCACCGTTAGCGCTCTCCGCTACAGATCGTTCCCGAACAACGGACAGGTTTGCGTTGCCCAGACGCGTGTGCTGGTGCCCGATGAGATCTACACTGACTTTAGCGAAGCCATGGTCGAGGACGTCGCCAAAATGGCGGTGGGTGATCCTACCCAGGAGTCGACATTCCTTGGTCCGGTCGTATCTGATCGCCAACGCCAACGGGTCCTCGATTACATCCGCACCGGCGTCCACGAGGGTGCGTCGGTCGCGATCGGCGGCGAAGGGATGCCGGACGGGCTCAACCATGGCACCTTCGTAAAGCCAACGGTCTTCACGAATGTCGATAACGCGATGCGTATTGCGCGGGAAGAAATCTTCGGACCCGTTGTTTGCCTCATCCCCTATAGGGGCGTCGAAGAGGCCATCCAGATTGCAAACGATTCAGACTATGGGCTTTCTGGCTCGGTCTGGACGCCGGATACCGAGGAGGCCCTTCGAGTAGCGCGCCAAATTCGAACTGGTAGCGTTACGGTCAACGGGGCTCCCACAGACCTATTGGCTCCCTTTGGCGGATTCAAACAAAGCGGCATCGGCCGTGAATTCGGTGCTGAGGGCATAGGCCACTATGTCGAGCACAAGGCCATAAGCATTTGACCCGCAGCCCCGCGTGCCGCGTGGACTTGCAGAACCTTTTCAACGGCAGGGCATCTGAAATGCGTATGAACAAGCGAATTTCCGATCTGCACAGTGAAATCACGGAATGGCGTCGTGACTTTCATATGCATCCCGAGTTGCAGTACGAGGTTCAGCGCACTGCTCGTATCGTCGCAGAGAAGCTCATGGAATTCGGATGTGACGAGGTCATCATTGGCGTCGGGAGAACCGGCGTCGTTGGACTGATCCGTGGCTCTGGCGAAGGCGGTCCAGTGATCGGGTTGCGCGCCGACATGGACGCGCTTCCTATCATCGAGGCCACCGGGAAAGCTTACTCGTCCGTAACAGCTGGCCAGATGCACGCCTGCGGGCACGATGGCCACACGGCAATGCTGCTCGGCGCCGCTAAATATCTCGCGGAGACGCGACTTTTCAATGGAACCGTCGCGGTGATCTTCCAGCCGGCCGAGGAAGGTGGCGGTGGAGCAAGGGAGATGATCAGAGATGGCCTGATGGATCGCTTCAACATCCGGGAGGTCTACGGTATGCACAACATGCCTGGAATGGCGGCCGGAACCTTTGCGATCCGTCCAGGCGCGATTATGGCAGCCGCGGATAGGTTCTCGATTGAGATCAAGGGTAAGGGAGGTCATGCCGCCAAACCTCATTCCAGCATCGATCCGATCCTTGTTGGTGCGCATCTGGTCGCGAGCGCGCATGCCATCGTTTCTCGAAGCATCAATCCGTTAAGAAGCGCTGTCCTTTCGTTCGGCGCCTTTAACTCGGGATTGACCGACAATGTGATTCCCCAGGCAGCCTTGTTGAAAGGCACGGTTCGAACACTCGAGGAAGACGACCGTGATCTCATGGAAACACGTCTCGGCGAGGTGGTCGAGCATACCGCCAAGGTGTTCGGCGCGACAGCAAACCTCAACTACCTGCGAGATTATCCGGTGACGGTAAATGCTGAGGCCAACGCCGAATATGCTGCGCTCGCAGCATCAAACGTGACCAGCAGCGAGGCAGTCAACCGGAATGTAGAACCTGTGATGGGAAGTGAAGACTTCGCGTTCATGCTGAGAGAGCGTCCAGGGGCATACATATTCATTGGAGCCGGTGATAGCGCACCGCTCCATCACCCCGAGTACGACTTCAATGACGAGATCATTCCGGTCGGGGTCAACTATTGGGTTGAGCTCGCCGAAGGTCGACTACGGATATGACCGCATTCGTCCTGCCTCCCATGCCCAGAACGGCGCATCGACGGCTCTCAACGACGGACCTGTCGATGCGCCGCGCCGGGGCGTCATCGCTGATTGCTCAGGTTTCGCGAGTATCAACAACTCATGTCCTTGTCTGTCTTCGATCTCTATAGGCCGTTGTCGATGCGACCCTGCTCGCGACAAATGTCGGGCCATTAATTGAAATTCTACACGTTCACTACTCGGAGCTGTTTCCTTGACCATCGCTGCAAAACCTGCAATGAGAACTGGATCGCTGTCCCAATCTGGCCGTATCATAAAGGCTGAGTGCCTGCTTGTTGCTGTGCCTTTTCAGTCGGACGCGAAACCAGTCTGGTCGTTCACGAGCGCGCCGAAGAACACGTTCGACACGCTGTTTGTGAGGCTGGAGACCGATACCGGTCTCGTGGGCTGGGGCGAGGCATTCTCACGGACGGAGGACCGCTCACTCAAGAGTCTTGTCGAAACCCGGATCCTGCCGCTGGTGACTGGTGAAGAGGCCCGCCACATCGGCAAGATCAAACACAAGCTCGAATATGGTCTGCAGAACTTCGGACGCGTCGGGCCCACCATGTACGCGATCTCGGCGGTCGATATCGCGCTGTGGGATATTGCTGGCAAGGCTGCCGGCGCGCCCTTGGTTGATCTGCTGGGCGGTCCTTTCGCGAATGAAGTGGAAGTCTACGCGAGTCTGCTGCGTTACGACAGCGAGGATGGCGTCGCTGCCGCCGTTACGCGCGCCATCGCTGAAGGTTATCGCTACATAAAGCTGCATGAGATTAGGTATCCGGAGATCGCGGCAGCATGCACGGCCGCAGCGGGGAAGGCCAGCGTCATGCTCGATGTGAACTGCCCGTGGTCCGTGTCCGAGGCACTTGCCATGGATGCGCGGCTTTCTGAACTTAACCTTCTCTGGCTTGAAGAGCCGGTCTGGCCACCGGACGATTTTCGTGGTCTTGCAAGAGTGCGTGCTGAGAAACGCCACCGCATTGCCGCAGGTGAGAATGCTGGCTCGTTGCAGGATTTCGTTGCGATGGCGGACGCCGGCGCTATCGACATTGCTCAGCCTGACGTCGCAAAGACCGGCGGTATCACCGAACTGATGAAGATTGCTGCCTTCTGCGAGGCAAGCGCGATCGAGTTTGTTCCTCATTGTGCGCTGTTCGGCCCTGGGCAAATTGCCACCGTTCACCTCAACGCGGCGCAGCGTACGGTTCCGCTGCTCGAACGGCTTTACTGTCACTTTGAGGCCGAAATCTACAATGGCGCGACACTACCGGTGAACGGCAGGCTCGCTGTCCCAACCGGGCCAGGTCTTGGCATCGAGCCCGATCAAGCCGTGATCGAATGCTACCGTATCGCGTGATCAAAAGGGCGCTGTTGCAAATTTTTTAGAGCCGTAAAATCAGAGAAAAATATTCCTTCTCTTGATCGCAGACGGCTTTGAACAATCACTCCACAACAGTGAAGCGCGGCCGCGATCGGTTAAAATGAAGGGCTTCCTCACCAAAAATACAGACCGTCTGGAATTCCATTCTACACTAAGAAAATTTTGCAACAGGGCCGCTCAAAACTTCGGTGGCTGCTTTCCCGCGGCACGATGAGCTGCAATGACGGTATTGGCCATCAGCATGGCGATCGTCATCGGTCCGACACCACCCGGAACCGGCGTGATGGCCTTGGCGACTTCGGACGCCTGTGCAAAGGCGACATCGCCGACCAACCGGCTCTTGCCCTCGCCGCGCTCGGGTGCATCAATACGATTGATGCCGACGTCGATGACCGTCGCGCCCGGCTTGATCCAATCGGCCTTGACCATCTCCGGCCGGCCGACGGCCGCCACCAGAATATCCGCACCTCTTGCGACGGATGCGAGATCCTTCGTGCGCGAATGCGCCGTCGTGACAGTCGCATTGGCATTGAGCAGCAATTGCGCCATCGGCTTGCCGAACAGGTTGGAGCGGCCGATGACGGCGGCGTTGAGGCCCGACAGGTC
>NZ_FMAH01000102.1 GCF_900094545.1 Martinezella miluonensis | reverse complement strand
TAGCATTACAGTTGCATTTTTATGCATAGCCTGAATCTATATGTCTCCATGATTCGGAGGTCATGGATGACAGGAGCATCGATAGAGACGACGCTGGAGCTTTGGGCGTCTTCGTTACGAGATGTGAAAGCGCGAATGCGGCCGCTGTTCACACAGGAGCGGGTGGCGAATTCAGCGAGCCAATTTCTGGACGGTTTGCTGGGAGAAGAGCGACGCAAGACGGGTTGGATGCGGGCGGAGGCAGTCGGCGATCCCGGCCCTTGGCGGCAACAGGCTATTTTAGGGCGTGGTCATTGGGACGCGGATGCCTTGCGCGATATCGTGCGCGACTACGCCCTTGAGACGCTGGCCGATACTGATGGAGTGCTGGTGATCGACGAAACCGGTTTTCTCAAGCAGGGCAAGGCATCCTGTGGTGTCGGCCGGCAATATACAGGTTCGGCGGGCAAGATCACCAATTGCCAGATCGGCGTGTTCGCATCGTATGTCTCCCGCCATGGTCATGCCTTCATCGATCGGGCGCTCTATCTGCCGAAGGTCTGGACGGAGGACCAGAACCGTATGGCCAGGGCTCATGTGCCGGACACTGTCAGCTTTCTGACCAAGCCGGCACTGGCGCTGACGATGATCGCGCGGGCGATCGCTTCGGATGTGCCATTTTCCTGGGTGGCTGCCGACAGTGTCTATGGCGTGGGCGACATCGAAATGGCGCTCAAGCGAGCCGCCAAGGGCTACGTGCTGGGCGTGAACGCCAATCATCTCTTTCGATCATGGGGCAAACCGTTGGCCGTTGCCGGGACAGCGAAGGACATCGCCGAAGCCCTACCTGACGATGCCTGGCGACGCCTGTCGGCAGGCGATGGGACCAAGGGAGCGCGATTGCATGATTGGGTCTATCTCGAATTGGCCGACCTCGATGCCGATGATTTCGACGCGGCATTCCCCGGCATCTGGACACGGGGGCTGCTGATCCGCCGCAAGATCGCCGACGGCGATCTCGCTTTCTTCTCCACATGGTGCCCGATTGGTACATCCATGGAAAAGCTGGTGACCGTGGAAGGCCACCGCTGGGCCATCGAAGACAGCTTCGAAACCGCCAAGAACGAGCTCGGCCTTGACCACAATGAGACCCGCTCCTGGCACGGCTGGTATCGCCATGTCTCGCTGGTCATGCTCGCATTCGCCATGAT
Organism: Martinezella miluonensis; assembly: GCF_900094545.1. Classification (GTDB taxonomy): domain Bacteria; phylum Pseudomonadota; class Alphaproteobacteria; order Rhizobiales; family Rhizobiaceae; genus Rhizobium; species Rhizobium miluonense. The sequence goes on along the minus strand of NZ_FMAH01000102.1, from coordinate 233 downwards.
GGCGGTCATTCGTCATCGCGCCAACACTATGCCACCCCCAAAAACGAGGCGGCGCTTAGGACCCGGCATCAGCAATTGATCCGCTGGTCGATCCAGGAAATCCGCCGGATCGCAACACGCCTCGCACGACGGCGAATTGAACCTTCAGCCGTCATCGCATGGTCGCTTTGGCGACGGGCACACCAAGCCGCAGCAAGGCAAGCGCATCTCAGGTCAAAAATGCAACTGTAATG
>NZ_FMAH01000067.1 GCF_900094545.1 Martinezella miluonensis | reverse complement strand
GGCCCCAGCGTCGACTGCGGACAGAAGCAAGCACTCGGCGAGGGATTAAGCTCAAAAGGGATTGACTCAATGCCCGTTACAGAAGAGCGGTTCAGTTTTTCACGGAATCTGAGAACCGCTCTAGCTTATTGTTTTTACGCAATTCCGAAAGGAAAACCGCTTCGCACTTCTCCTGGAATTGCTCTAGTTCGTAGCAGCAGGCGCGTTCGGATCCGGCAACGGCACCTGCGTATCGGCGAGCGTGCGCAGATAGGCGATCACGTTGGCTCGGTCCTCTTCCTTCGGCAGGCCAGCAAAGCCCATCGCGGTTCCCGCAACGAACTTCTTCGGGGAAGCCAGGAAGTGATAGAGGTGATCGTAGGTCCACTTTTGCGCGCCGCCCTTGGAGAAGTCCTTCATGCCGGCCGAATAGGCGAAGCCTTCATGCTCAGCAACCGGGCGGTCGACGATACCCCAGAGATCCGGGCCAACCTTGTTCGGCCCTCCCTTCTCTCCGGAATGACAGGCCTGACACTTCTTGAAGATCGTCTCGCCGACCTTGGCATCAGCCTTCTGCAGCAGCTGAGCGATCGGCGTATCCGGCTTGGCGGCCGCTCCCTTGTCACCGCCGGCAGCCGGTTCCTCGGCAGCAGCAATGGCAAAACCGGGCTTTTCCGGTGTCTCTGAATGGAAAATAAATCCTGACGCGAGCGACACGGACTTCAACACGAACAGCGTGGCCAAAAGTGCCCCGACTCCCATGTTCACGTAGGATGAATTCATCTGCTATGCTCCCCTCGCCGCCAGCATCCTCGGCCGGCCCATCTTGAATTCGCGCGAAACCTATGTCTTTTGGCTGTTTCTTGCAACTCTGTAAACGGCCTCCACCGTGAGACGTTTTGACACTTTTCCTGCAGGAATAGAAGGCCCAACAATGACAGATTCAAATTTAGACAAGACGCTGGTCCTTATTCCCGCCCGAATGGCCTCCACCCGCCTGCCGGGAAAGCCGCTTGCCGACATTTGCGGCCTGCCCATGATCGTACAGGTTGCCAAGCGTGCGCGCGAGGCGGCGATCGGTCGCATCGTCGTCGCCGTCGATCACGAAGATACCTATGCGGCGGTGGCCAAAGCCGGCTTCGATGTCGTCATGACGCGCGGTGATCATCAATCCGGCTCGGACCGCATCTACGAGGCGCTGCAGGCCGTCGATCCGCAAGGTCGCGCCGAAATCGTCGTCAACGTGCAGGGCGACCTGCCGACGATCGATCCCGAGACCATCCGCGCCTCACTGCGCCCGCTCGAAGATCCGGCGGTCGACATCGCCACGTTGACCGTCGAGATCAAGGACGAGGAAGAGAAGACCCTGCCGAGCGTGGTCAAGGTGGTCGGCTCGGCCATTTCGGCCAACCGTCTGCGCGCCCTTTATTTTACCCGCGCCACCGCCCCCTACGGCAACGGGCCGCTCTACCACCATATCGGCCTCTACGCCTATCGTCGCGCGGCACTGGAGAAATTCGTCAAAGCCGGCCCGTCGCCGCTTGAGCTGCGCGAATCGCTGGAGCAGCTGCGGGCGCTGGAAGCGGGCATGCGCATCGATGTGGAGATCGTTGACACGGTCCCGCTCGGTGTCGATACTCCCAAGGACCTTGAAAAGGCCAGACGCATTCTTTCCGCCGCCTCTCTCTGACGGCATTCCCCCAAAGGCAGTCCCATGATCACCAAGACCAACAAGATCTCCTTCCAGGGCGACTACGGCGCCAATTCCGACATGGCGAGCCGTGACATGTTTCCGACCATGGAGCCGCTGCCCTGCCAGACCTTTGAGGACGCCTTTACTGCGATCGACAATGGCGAAGCCGATCTCGGTATGATTCCGATCGAGAACACCATTGCCGGGCGCGTTGCCGACATCCATCACCTGCTGCCGGAATCGCGGCTGCATATCGTCGGCGAGTATTTCATGCCGATCCGCTTCCAGCTGATGGTGCTGCCGGGCGTGAAGAAGGACGAGATCCGCACGGTGCACAGCCACATCCATGCACTCGGCCAGTGCCGCAAGATCGTGCGTGCGAACGGCTGGAAGCCGGTCATCGCCGGCGATACCGCCGGTGCCGCCAAGCTGGTGAAGGAAACCGGCGATCGCAGCATGGCGGCGCTGGCGCCGCGGCTGGCGGCCGACCTCTATGGCCTGGAAATCATCGCCGAGAATGTCGAGGATACCGAAGACAACATGACGCGCTTCGTCGTGCTGTCGCGCGACGAGAACTGGGCAGAGCGCAGCTCGCCGGACGAAAAGATCGTCACCACCTTTGTCTTCAACGTGCGCAACATTCCGGCTGCGCTCTACAAGGCGCTCGGCGGCTTTGCCACCAACGGCATCAACATGACGAAACTGGAAAGCTATCAGCTCGGCGGCCGTTTTGTAGCGACGCAGTTTTATGCCGACATCGAGGGTCATCCCTCCGATGCGCATGTACGCCGTGCGTTGGAAGAACTGCGGTTCTTCTCCGAAAAGGTCCGCATCCTCGGCGTCTACAAGGGCCACCCGATGCGGGGCGATCTCTAAGTTTTAAACCCGTTCTCTCTCTCCAGGCGGCTAGGCGGGGGACAAAGACACCCCCCTTCCACCATCGGGTTCAGCGTGAATTCTAGGTGGGCCCCTCTCCCCGCGAATGGAGAGAGGGTAGGGGTGAGGGGCAAGCCCTGCGCCCATCGCCTTACTTATCCGGCTCACAAACACGGAGGCGATGGCCGTCCGGGTCGAGTACGACGAAAGTTGGGCCGAAATCCATCGTCGTCAGTTCCTGTGCGATCGGCAGGCCGCGGGCCTTCCAATCCTTATAGTGCTTCTCGACGGCACCTTCGCCCTCTACCATGAAACCTAGCTCGCCGCGATTGCCGATGGCGGAGGGTTGCGGTTCGACGCTGCTGCGGCGCCAGAGGCCAAGATTAAAACCATTGTCTAGCGCGAAAGCCACGAAATTCGGCGAGGCGAAGGTAGGCTCGTGGCCGAGCAGGTCACGGTAGAACGGCGTGCTTTCGGCCGGATCCTTGACGTAGAAGATGATGAGGTTTGGACTGATCATTTGGATATTCCTCTCGGTTTTTGGGGGTATGAAGGCATGATGGTTGCTGTCCGGCAGGCAGGCGGTGCCTGCCGGTGATGAATGCGTTGGCGGATAGTCCGATGTTTATGAGGATGCGCGTCAGCGCATCCTATTTTCCTCGCGATACGGGGCATGCCCGTCGAGGAAGCCGAGATCGCGCTTCACCAAATCCGGCGTCTCATCAAGATCGAGGCGATAACGACAGCCGACGAAATATCGACCTGCAATCTGCAGAAGGTGCTTCGGCCACGCAAACGGAGAGAAGCCCCTGTCTTCGCGCGCTACGACGCCGTGTGTTTCCCTCGAGACGATAAGAACTGGGCTTGCCATGATCGGTCCTCCTTCCTGCTTGGATGGTGCCCATCATAGTCATGCCTACTGACAGTTTCTGGCAGTAGTGTTGAGTCGGCCAATCAATTGTGGGCAATGCCCTCTTTGGCCTGCCACTCCTTTGCGAGGACAACACGGCGGCGTGGATAGCGTGCCTCCAGCACCGCGAAATCGACGATGCGGTCGGCGCGGAAATGGCGATAGTCCTGCCGCAACTCGCACCAGGCCATGATGATGCGCGAATTGTCGAAATAGCCGAGTGCAAAAGGCCAGATGCGCCGGGTTGAGATGGTGCCGTTCACGTCGCCATAGGTCAGTTGCACCATACGCTCCGTGCGGATCGCCTTGCGCATGAGCGAGAGGTCGGCCTTGTCCTCGGTGATGCGCCGCGTGCCGACGACTACCGCTGCCTGATCAATCGCCTCGCGCATTTCGGCGGGCAACACGGCGGCGATCTTGGCAAGGGCATCGGCGCCGGCCGCCGCCAGTCGCGAATCGGTGGCGCGGGCCACCCATCGCGACCCCAGCACCAGCGCCTCGATCTCGTCCTGCGAGAACATCATCGGCGGCAGCATGAAGCCGGGCTTCAGCACATAGCCGATACCAGGCTCGCCGTCGATCATGGCGCCCTGCGACTGCAGGCTGGCAATATCGCGGTAGAGCGTGCGTAGGCTGACGCCGGTCTCCTCCGCCAAGACCGCGCCGCTGACCGGGCGGCGGTAGCGCCGCAGCGTCTGCAACAGCGTCAGCAATCGTTCCGAGCGGGCCATGGCAAGACAGAACCTAGCGTTTCCACTCCACCCAGTCGCGCATCAGGCGATGGGCGATGGCGCCCTTGGGCGGAGACGTATTGCCGGAAGCCGAAACGTGATCGAGCATGGCAAGCGTTTCTTCCGGCGTGAACCAGCGGCAATCCTCAAGCTCGGCATCATCCATATGGATTTCGGTCGACTTCGCCTCGGCGTAGCAACCGATCATCAGCGAGTGCGGCATCGGCCAGGGCTGAGAGGCGTGATAGCGCACGCGACCGGTATGAATACCTGACTCCTCATAGGTCTCGCGGCGCACGGCATTCTCGATAGTTTCGCCCGGCTCGACGAAGCCGGCCAGACAGGAATACATGCCCGGCGCGAAATGGTGGCTGCGGCCGAGCAGGCAGCGATTGCGCTCTTCATCGATCGTAAGCATGATGACGACCGGGTCGGTGCGCGGGAAGATCATGTGTTCGCAGGCCGTGCACACCCGCTTGTAACCGCCGATGCGGCTTTCCATGATCGAGCCACAGCGGCCGCAGAAGCGATTGTCGCTATTCCAGCGAACAAGGCTCATGCCCTGCGCCGCCTCGCCCAGGATTTCCCCTTCCAGCAGAAGATCACGCCAGAGAGAGCGCATGTCGGCGGGCTTGTAATGGCTGGCAAGTTCGTCGGCATTGATGCGCACCGGCACGGCAAGGCGGGGCTCACCGGTATTGCGATAGCCGAGCAACACGGCTTCATCCCAGTTCGGATCCAAATCCTGCAACTCATAGCGGGCAAACAGCGGATCGAGCACCTGCCCGTCATGCTTCAAGACCAGCCGATCCTGGGCAAAGGCCAGGATATGGGTGCCTTCCTTGGCCAGCGCATGCTTGATCGATTCCTCGTCGCGATGCTCGGCATCCCGGTTGAGCTGGTTTTCTGCAAAGGCAGTGAGACTGCTGGCTTCCGGATGCGGCGCATCCGAGGAAAAGATGGAATGGCTCATTGTGAAAGCGTTTCCCGCAACTTGGCTATGAGGCTGTTCATGTCTTCGTCCGAATAGGGCTCCGCCTTGCCGTAGCCCCAGACCGGGCCTGGCCAGTTGGCATCACCTTCGAACCGCGCAATGACATGAACATGCAGCTGACGGACGATATTTCCAAGTGCCCCGACGTTGATTTTTGTGGCACCCGTCAGCGTCTTCAGCGCGCTTGCGACCTTATCCGTTTCGAAAGTCAGCAAGACTCGATCGAGCGGGGTTAGATCGAAAACCTCCGACTTGTCGGGGCGGCGCGGGATCAGCACAAGCCAGGGCCAGCGGCGATCCTTCATCAGCCGCACGTCGCAAAGGCCCGTAATGGTGACCGCAACGCTGTCATTCGCCAGACGATCGTCGAGCGCAAACTCCTTCAAAGGGGCATCCTCCATTGTTTTATCAAATGTTTAGCAGTTTTTTTTGACCTTGGCTTGCTTTTGATGGCGATATTGCCGATATGTGCATCCGGGAGGTTGGTGGTGGACGAGCCACTCGCCAACCGGGTCAGGTCCGGAAGGAAGCAGCCCTAACGAGCCCGGCACGGGTCATCGTGCCAGCCTCCCACCCTTTCTGAAAGCAAGACCCGGCTTTCACCGGGCAATAAGCAAGGCGATGAGCGACAGCGAGCGACAAGCAAAAGATGCCGCCTCGACCGGCACCGGTTACAGGGTGCTGGCCCGCAAATACAGACCCAAGGACTTCACGGACCTGATGGTCGGCCAGGAGCCGATGGTTCGAACGCTGACCAACGCATTCGAGACCGGGCGAATTGCGCAGGCCTATATGCTGACCGGCGTGCGCGGCGTCGGCAAGACGACGACGGCCCGCATCCTTGCGCGCGGCCTCAACTACAAGACATCAGTGATCGATCGCCCCACCATCGATCTGCGCGAACCCGGCGAACATTGCCAGGCGATCATGGAAGGCCGGCATGTCGACGTCATCGAGATGGACGCCGCCTCGCACACCGGTATCGACGATATCCGGGAGATCATCGAGCAGGTGCGCTACCGGCCGGTCTCGGCCCGCTACAAGGTCTATATCATCGACGAAGTGCATATGCTGTCGACGGCTGCCTTCAACGGGTTGCTGAAGACGCTGGAAGAGCCGCCGGAGCATGTGAAGTTCATTTTCGCCACGACGGAAATCCGCAAGGTGCCGATCACGGTGCTGTCGCGCTGCCAGCGCTTCGACCTGCGCCGGATCAGCGCTTCCGATCTCGTCGGGCTGTTCACCACCATCGCCGGCAAGGAAGGCATCGAAGCCGAGCCGGAAGCGCTCGCCATGATCGCCCGTGCCGCCGAGGGCTCGGCGCGCGACGGCCTGTCGCTGCTCGACCAGGCGATCGCCCATGGCAGCGGCTTCGTTGCTGCGGAAGCAGTACGTGCGATGCTCGGTCTTGCCGACCGCGCCCGCATCGTCGATCTCTTCGGCCACATCGTCAAAGGCGATGTTTCGGCAGCGCTTGCCGAATTCAACAGCCAGTATGAAGCCGGCGCCAATCCTGTTGTCGTGCTGACCGATCTTGCCGATTTCACCCACCTCGTGACCCGCCTCAAATATGTGCCCGATGCCGCCGACGATCCGTCGCTGAGCGAAGTCGAGCGCACGAAAGCAATGGAATTCGCCCAGGGCGTGGCGGTGACGGCGCTGTCGCGCATCTGGCAGATGCTGCTCAAGGGCATTGCCGAGACGGAAAATGCCTCGCGCACCGCAGGCGCTGCCGAAATGGTGCTGATCCGGCTGGCACATGCCGCCCACCTGCCGGCGCCGGAAGATGCGGCACGCAGGCTGGCGGAGTTTTCCGATGGCAATGGCGGCTCCCGCCCATCACCCTCTGCGCCCATGGGCAACGGCGGCGGAGCAGCGGTTTCCTATCAGGGCAACGCCATTGCACGAGCCGTCGAAACGCCGGCGCCGCGACCCGCACCTTCAGCACCGGTCGCCATGTTACGCGCCGTGCCGAACACACAGCCGTATTCGCAACCCGTCGGCCGCATCGAGCAGAAGCCCGCCGAAGCGCCGAAGCCGCTCGTGCCGATCAATTCAATGGCCGATATTGCCGAACTCGCCAGCCAGAAGCGCGATCCGAAGCTGAAGGCGCTCGTCCGCGCCTTCGTACGCCCAGTCAAGCTGGAGCCGGGCCGGCTCGATGTCAGCCTGACCTCAGGAGCTCCCGGCACGCTGCTGAACGAACTTGCCGTCAAGCTGAAGGAATGGACCGGCATTCACTGGATCGTCAGCCTCAGCCGCGAAGAAGGCGAACCGACGCTGGTGGAGGCCGAGGCCAACGCACAGAAACAGCGGGTCGCCGATGCCCGGCAGGACCCCGATGTTGCGGCGATCCTCGCTCAATTTCCTGGCGCAAAGATCATCGACGTGCGGGTGCGGGCACCCGAGACGGACGACGAAGAGGAAGCCGCCGTTTCGCCGGCGGCCGCGGAATCCGTCGATGGCGATATCCTGCCGGGCGACGATATAGAATTCTAAGGCTAAGATAGACGGCAGCGGAACCGCATCGGCTTGACGCCGGCGGCGACCATGGCGGCATATCTCGGCCGAATAGGAACAGACACTTGCAGAAGAAGGACTAATGACGATGCGCGACATCATGGGCATGATGGGCAAAGTGAAAGAAATGCAGGCGAAGATGGAGAAGATGCAGTCGGAGATCGCCGACATTCGCGTCGAAGGCAAGGCCGGCGGCGGCCTCGTCACCGTCACCGTCAACGGCAAGGGCCTGATGCTGGGCCTCAAGATCGATCCGTCGCTCTTCAAGGAAGACGATGTCGAAATCCTCGAAGACCTGATCGTGGCCGCCAACAAGGATGCCCAGGAAAAGGCCGAGGCGATCGCCGCCGAAAAGACCCGCGAACTGACCGCCGGTCTGCCGATCCCGCCCGGCTTCAAGCTGCCGTTCTGAGGCTAACGTCCCATTCGATCAGCGGGCGGCCGCCTTGCGAATGAGATCGCGGCCGATCGCCTTTACAGGTTCGTTTCGCAGCACCAGCGACGTCGTTACCGCGCCGTGACGAGCAATGGAATCGACAATCGTTTCAAGGTCGGCGGGTGTCGGCACGAGAACCTTGAGCAGAAAGCAATCCTCGCCCGTGAGCCTGAGAACCTCGATGATCTCGGGCATTTCGGAAAACTGCTTCAGGTAGGGCCTGATGTGCTCATGCGTGGTGCGCAGCCGGATGACCGCCATCATGCCGAGCCCGACCGCGGCGGGATCGATGACCGCGCGATATCCGGCAATCACGCCGCGCTCTTCCAGCCGCTTCAACCGTTCCGACGCCGCCGGCTGCGAAAGACCGACGCGGCGGCCGAGCTCCGAAACCGAAATTCGTCCATCCTGCTGCAGGATCTCGATGATCGATAGATCCGTCGGATCCAGCCCTTTTTCGATACTATCCATCTCTTTGCCTTCAATTCATCGGTAGGTGAACGTTTTATCCGATGGATTGCAATGTCAACCAATCAGTCGGCATGCCAGTTTCGCTCCATAAGGAAATATGGAGAAAGGATAAGGATGAGCGACATCATCGTGCTTCCGGGGCTTGGCGGTTCGGGCGAAGGTCACTGGCAAACATTGTGGGAGCGTCAGGACCCAGGCATGCGACGGTTCCAGCCGTCGAGCTGGGACAAGCCGGAACTGACGGATTGGATCGCCGCGCTCGAGCGGGAAATTGCCCGCTCGCAAACGACGCCGATCCTGATTGCCCATAGCCTCGCCTGCCAGCTCATCGCCCATTGGGCGCCCATAAGGAAAACGGCGATCCTAGGCGCTTTCCTGGTGGCCCCTCCCGACCCCACAGGTGAGGTCTATCTTGCCGAAGCCGGCAGCTTCGCCCAGCCACCGCGGCGGCAGCTGCCCTTTCCATCATTGCTCGTCGCCAGCACCGACGACCCTTTCGGCTCGTTCGACCATGCGCGCGATAGCGCCGAAATCTGGGGGAGCGCCTTTGTCGATGTCGGGCCGCGCGGTCATATCAATGCGGCATCGAGACTGGAGGACTGGCTGGAAGGCAAGGCAATCTTCGAGCGCTTTCGAGCGCAACTCGGCTGAGCGCAAAAGCTGGCATTTGGAAAAGCCGAGCCGGAATGCTATCTCTCAACCTCTTCTTCCAGATATCGTCTGGCCTGCCTGATCGGAGGAAATGCGATGAGCCTGTCGACGCTGCTTGTTTTTGCCGGTGCTTTGTTCATTGCGGCGGGATCGCCCGGGCCGAATATTGCCGCGCTGGTGGCGCGCGTGCTGACCAAGGGCGCGCGCAACGTGCTGCCTTTCCTGACCGCCATGTGGCTTGGCGAGGCGATCTGGCTGACCTTTGCCGTTGCCGGCCTTGCGACCATCGCCGAAACCTTCCACCTCGCCTTCGTCATGATCAAATGGCTGGGCGTCGCTTACCTGCTCTATCTCGCCTGGAAGATGTGGTTTGCAGCCTCCGATACGACGAAGGAAGAACTGCCGGACGCGCAATCGCCTGCCCGGCTGTTCCTCGCCGGCTTCACGGTGACCATGGGCAATCCGAAGATCATGGTGTTCTATGTGGCGCTGCTGCCCTCGATCATCGATCTGCATGCCGTCACATTGTCCGGCTGGGCCGAACTGGTGGCAACGATGTTTGCGGTTCTTGTCGTCATCGACCTCTCCTGGGCGATGCTTGCAGCCAAGGCGAGAGCCTTCCTCAAGAGCCGCCGCGCCGTGCGCATTGCCAATCGCGCCAGCGCCGGCACCATGGCAGGCGCGGCGGTCGCAATCGCTCTGCGTTAGACGCGGGAATTTCGGCTCCATCCCAGAACACGACGCCGGCCTCACAAAGATAGCATGCGATTGGAAACGGCCAGAATTTTCATCGCTCGACCGTCCCTTCCGTGATTCCGTTCTCTCAGCATTTGGGCTAAAAGCCTCCCATGGCAAAGCGAGTCACCGGCCCCGAAATCGAAAAACTCATCCAGCTTCTGGCGAAGGTGCCGGGGCTCGGGCCACGCTCGGCGCGGCGGGCGGCGCTGCATCTGATCAAGAAGAAGGATCAGCTTCTCGGGCCGCTATCGCACGCCATGGGCGAAGCCTATGACAAGGTGAAGATCTGCTCGCGCTGCGGCAATGTCGATACAGTCGACCCCTGCACCGTCTGTACCGATGATCGCCGCGATCAATCCGTCATCATCGTCGTCGAGGATGTCTCCGATCTCTGGGCTCTGGAGCGCGCTGCCGCGATGAACGCTGCCTACCATGTTCTCGGCGGCGTATTGTCGCCGCTCGACGGCGTCGGGCCCGACGACCTCAACATTCGCGGCCTGATAGCCCGCGTCGGCGAAGGCGGCGTCCGCGAGATCATCATCGCCGTCAACGCGACGGTCGAAGGGCAAACCACAGCACACTATATAACCGATCAGCTCGCGGGCCTTGAGGTCAAGATTACCCGCCTTGCCCATGGGGTACCTGTTGGCGGCGAGCTCGATTATCTCGACGAAGGCACGCTGACGGCGGCGCTCAGGGCGAGAACGACGATTTGAGACGGAGAGGACTGAGTATGAGGAGAGTGCATACCCCCCTCTGTCACTACGTGACATCTCCCCCACAAGGGGGGAGATTGGCCGCCTGGAGCGCCGACCTGCCTCAAATCAATATCGCACCTGCAGACACTGAGGTGGATTGCTTGGAAAAAAGGGGCAGCAAACTCCCAACAATCTCCCCCCTAGTGGGGGAGATGTCGCGACAGCGACAGAGGGGGGTATCGACGGCTCCGCGCGCGCGAAACCTACTTTCCCTGCTGTGCATCCTTCTCCTCGCCCTCCTCCCCCTGCCCGTGCTTGCAGCCTCGAAAGCCGATGTCGAAGCGCAGTTTCAGGCCTGGATACAGAAGGATCTCTGGCCGGAAGCGCGAAAGGCTGGGATTTCCGAAAAGACCTTCAAGGCTGCCTTCGCCGGCGTGACGCTGAACTGGGATCTGCCGGATCTCGTGCCGCCGGGTTTTCCGAAGCCCAAGGAACAAAAGCAGACCCAGGCCGAATTCTCCTCTCCCGCCCCCTATTTCAACGAGGGACGGCTGCAAAAGCTGGCTGCAACCGGGCGGGGCCTAGCCTCGCAATATGGGCCGGTGCTACAGCGGATCGAGAAGACCTATGGCGTTCCAGGACCGATCCTGCTGGCCATTTGGGGTCGCGAGACTGGCTTCGGCATCGCCAAGCTGCCGAATTCGGCGATCCAGGTGCTGGCGACCAAAGCCTTCATGTCTACCCGCAAGGACATGTTCCGCACCGAGATCATCGCAGCGCTGCGCATTCTCGAACATGGCGACGTCACGCCGGATCAGTTCCGGGGTTCCTGGGCCGGCGCCCTTGGCCAGCCGCAGTTCATGCCGACCAACTATCTGAAATATGCCGTTGATTTCGATGGCGACGGCCACCGCAATATCTGGACGTCCGTGCCGGATACGCTGGCATCCATAGCCAACTATATGGTTCAGAAGGGCTGGCAGCGCGGCCGAAGCTGGGGCTATGAAGTCACCATTCCGCAGAATGTCTCCTGCGCCCAGGAGGGGCCAGATCTTGCCAAGCCGATCTCGCAATGGGCGTCGCTTGGGATCATGCGGGTTGCCGGCAAGGCATTTCCGTCCGACGAGATGCCGGCCAGCGGCATGATGCTGGTGCCGGCCGGCCGCGACGGGCCGGAATTTATCGTCACGCCGAATTTCTATGTCATCAAGGAATACAACAATTCCGACCTTTACGGCCTCTATATCGGTAACCTGGCCGACCGCATCGCTTATGGCGGCGGCGCCTTCCAGGGCCAATGGGGCGATGTCGGCAAGATGCTGCGCTCCGACGTCGCCGGCATGCAGGTGACCCTGGAGCACAAGGGATACGATGTCGGCGGCACAGACGGATTGCCGGGCTATAAGACCCGACGGTCGATCGGCCAATGGCAAGAAAAGAGCGGCCGCAAGCCCACCTGCTATCCCGACAGCTCGATGCTCGGCGTGCTGAAATAGGCGGAATTTAGCGGCAGATGCTGCCAGTGGCGGCTTTCGGGCGCTTCCCGGAAGTAGTGTGCTTCTTCGCTCCCGTCCCACGCCGACCGGGCTGAAAGAACTGGCCTGACCCAGACGCAAGGTCGCTCTGTCCGCATTCGGCAAGCGAATAGCCCCAAGTACAAACAGCCAGATATTCCCCAAGCGCGAACGTCATTTCAGTGGTACCTTAACGACGGGATGTCCCAACGTGAAAATGCAAACGCGGGAGGATGAGATGACGACGCTGTTTGTGAGGCACGATGTTTCGGACTACGCGGCCTGGCGTAAAGTATACGATGAGTTTCGGCCCGTACAGAAGGCAAACGGGGTTGCGGCAGAGGCGGTCTATCAGGCCACCGACAATCCCAACGACGTTACCGTCACCCATGAGTTTGCCACGATTGAAGCAGCTCAAGCCTTCGGCAAGCTGGAAGAGCTAAAAGCGGCGATGCGCAAGGGAGGCGTGTTGGGCACACCGACGGTGTGGTTCACCAACAAGGCCTAAAAACCGGTTAAGATGACTTTCGCGGCACGCGGCGCGGCTGACGTAGGCACCGTTGCGTTGCTTTGGTCGCATCAGAAGATGCCGCTTGGTCACTTCGCCTGCTTACGGAAGTTCGATTTCGCCGTCCACGACGTGGTTGAGGCCGGTGCCTTCCGCCGTCAGCGTCATGCGGACCTTCAGCTTTTTGCCTCCGGTCCGCCCTTCGCGCACCGTCTCCTCTATCTTTCGCTGCGAGGTCACGCCGACTTCCTTCAGGAACTTGCGGATTGACATGTTGAAGGCGTCTTCGCTCATGGTGGAATCCTCCGCATCCGGACGGGATTGTAAGGGAAGGCAAGCGGTGAGGGAAGTTGTTTGGGACGCACAGTGCCACAATTCGACCCGAGCCAGGAGATCGACTGGTTCCGCAGGCATGCTAAGGAATGCGCGGTTCGTCCTCGGCGTCATGTAGAACTTCCATGGTGAGCCACCAGCACCTCGCGCGCTGGCTTCGGAAGATGTGGCGGCATTTGCCGCAGAATTCCGCAAATAACCGCCAAAGCCGGGTTTCAGTGCGAAGACCTTGCAATTTGACGGGAACGGGCTTATATCGGCTTCAAATTCTTGATCGTGTGATGAAGAGTGGGCCGCAAGGACCCGCTCTTTTTTATTAGCGCGATCTGCCAATGCATGAACAATGCAGGAGTGAATGCTTGTCGGACGTGACAAACGCAGACAATACCAATGAACCGCGGCTGATCGTCGAAACCGGCCTTGATCAGCGTGTTGCCGCCATCATCGAGCCCGTGCTCGTGGGCATGGGCTTCCGCCTCGTGCGTGTGCGCCTCTTGAACCTGAACGGCCTGACGCTACAGGTCATGACCGAACGCAACGACGGCACCATGACCGTCGAGGACTGCGAAGAGGTCTCCACGGCCATTTCGCCGGTTCTGGATGTGGAAGATCCGATCGACAAGGCGTATCATCTGGAAGTATCGTCGCCGGGCATCGATCGCCCGATGGTGCGCAAGTCGGACTTCCAGCGCTGGATCGGCCATCTCGTCAAATGCGAAACATCGATCCTCGTTGACAACCGCAAGCGTTTCCGCGGCAAGATCGTCGCTGTCGATGCCGATGGTTTCACGATTGAGCGCGACGAGGCTACCCGCGGCGAGGAGCAGAACGTAACCATTCCGTTCAGCACCTTGGCCGAAGCCAAGCTGATCCTAACGGACGATCTCATCCGCGATGCGTTGCGCGCCGACAAGCTGGCGAAAGCCGAGGCAGCGAACCAGAACGAAGCGGAAGACGAAGAAGAATAACCGATCAACGAACCGCCTAACGGAACGGGAACCCAAGGGCAGGAAGACGGAGACTAAAGACAATGGCAGTCAGTGCGAACCGGCTAGAACTCCTGCAGATCGCAGATGCAGTGGCGCGCGAAAAGGTCATCGACCGCGAGATCGTGCTTGCCGCAATGGCGGACGCGATCCAGAAGGCCGCGCGCTCGCGTTACGGCACGGAGTCGAACATCCGCGCCGACATCAATCCGAAGACCGGCGAAATCCGTCTGCAGCGCCTGCTCGAAGTCGTCGAGAAGGCCGAAGACTACTCCACGCAGATCCCGCTGGAACTGGCACGCGACCGCAACCCGGACGCCGCTCTTGGCGATTTCATCGCCGACCCGCTGCCGCCGATGGATTTCGGCCGTATTGCCGCCCAGTCGGCCAAGCAGGTCATCGTGCAGAAGGTGCGCGAAGCCGAGCGTGACCGTCAGTTCGACGAATTCAAGGATCGCGTCGGCGAAATCGTCAACGGCACGGTCAAGCGCGTCGAATACGGCAACGTCATCGTCGACCTCGGCCGCGGCGAAGGCATCATCCGCCGCGACGAGATGATCCCGCGCGAGAACTTCCGCTATGGCGACCGCGTTCGCGCCTATGTTTACGACGTCCGCCGCGAACAGCGCGGCCCGCAGATCTTCCTGTCGCGCACGCATCCGCAGTTCATGGTCAAGCTCTTCACCATGGAAGTGCCCGAAATCTACGACGGCATCATCCAGGTGAAGTCGGTTGCCCGCGATCCGGGCTCTCGCGCCAAGATCGCCGTCATTTCGAACGACTCGTCGATCGATCCGGTCGGTGCCTGCGTCGGTATGCGCGGTTCGCGCGTCCAGGCCGTCGTCGGCGAACTGCAGGGCGAAAAGATCGACATCATTCCCTGGTCGAACGAGCCGGCGAACTTCGTCGTCAACGCGCTGCAGCCGGCCGAAGTCGCCAAGGTCGTTCTCGACGAAGATGCAGAGCGTATCGAAGTCGTGGTTCCGGATGAGCAGCTGTCGCTCGCCATCGGCCGCCGCGGTCAGAACGTCCGCCTCGCTTCGCAGCTGACCGGCTGGGATATCGACATCATGACGGAAGCCGAGGAATCGGAACGCCGTCAGAAGGAATTCAACGAGCGCACCAACCTGTTCATGGACGCGCTCGACGTCGACGAAATGGTCGGCCAGGTTCTGGCCTCCGAAGGCTTTGCCGCCGTCGAAGAGCTGGCTTACGTCGATCTCGATGAAATCGCTTCCATCGACGGCTTCGACGAAGATACCGCCCAGGAAATCCAGACCCGCGCCCGCGAATATCTCGAGAAGCTCGAAGCCGAGATGGACGAGAAGCGCAAGGCGCTCGGTGTTTCGGACGAGCTGCGCCAGATCAACGGCATGACCGCCCAGATGATGGTCGCGCTTGGCGAAGACGGCATCAAGACGATCGAGGACTTCGCCGGCTGCGCCGCTGACGACCTCGTCGGCTGGAGCGAACGCAAGAACGGCGAGACGAAGAAGTTCGAAGGCCTGTTCTCCAAGCTCGAAATCTCGCGCGTCGAAGCAGAACAGATGGTCGTGCAGGCTCGCCTGCTCGCCGGCTGGATCACCGAGGCCGATCTCGCCGCTGAGACCGAAGAGGTCGCGGAGGACGAAACCGAGCAACAAGCATGACGATCACCGAGGGGCCTGGCGCACCGCCCGAGGACGATGATCTCGGCGATGACGGCGCAAATGGCCGCATGTGCATCGTGACACGCGAAAGCGGATCGCCTGACGATTTGATCCGCTTCGTCGCCGCTCCAGACGGGACCGTTGTTCCCGATCTGAAGCGGCAACTGCCGGGACGCGGCTGCTGGGTCAAGCTCGACCGGGCGCTGGTGGACAAGGCAGTGGCAAAGAAACTGTTTTCTCGCGCCCTGAAGGCCGAGGTGACGGCACCGGCCGATCTTGGTGCCATCGTCGACCGTCTTCTCGTGGCGCAACTGGCCGGGATGATGCACATGGCGCGCAAAGCGGGCCGGTTCGTCAGCGGTTCGTCAAAGGTTGATGGCGCCGTTCGCAACGGCTCGGCACTTGCCGTGTTCCATGCGATCGTCGCTGCCGACGACGGCGTCCGCAAGATCGACCAGGCACGAAAGGCCTGGCATCTCGGTATGGAAACCGAAAAGGAAATACCTTCCTTCCGTGTCTTTACGGAAGCGGAGATGGAAGAACTGATGGGCCAGAACGCTTTTATCCATGCCGCAGCGCTTGCAGGGCAGGCGGGTGAGGGTGTAGTGAAGCGCGCAAACCTGCTCGAACGGTACCGCAACGGCGGTCAGTCCCGGGCAACGGGCGGCGCTGGCCGGCGAAAACAATGACGCGGTCACCGGCCTATGCCGGACGCCTCATTAAGGTACATGCATTGAACGACAGGGCCTGACGGACTACTCCGAGCCCTGTCCGAAGGAACGGGAACGGAATGACCGACAATCAAGACGACAAGACGCTGAATGTTTCAGGTAAGAAGACTCTCACCCTGAAACCATCAGGCGTAAACCAGGGCACCGTGCGCCAGGACATGGGCCGCGGTCGCACCAAGGCGGTCGTGGTTGAAACCCGCAAGCGCCGCCCGCTGCGCCCTGAAGACGAAAAGCCGATCGCAGCTTCGACGACGGCGGCTGCCGCAACGCCATCGGTGACGCGCGTCGCTGAACCGACGCCACAGCCGCCGCGTCCGCCGCAGCCAGCTCCGCGCATTCATCAGCCTGGCGGCCAGCAGCAGCGATCGGGACAGCCCAACCAGGGCTACCAGCAGCGTCCGCAGCAGGAACGCACGTCGCGGCCGGTGGTTCTGAACCATTTGTCCGCCGATGAAATGGACGCGCGCCGTCGCGCACTCGCCGATGCCCAGGCCCGCGACGCCGCGGATGCCGTTCGTCGCGCCGAGGAAGAAGCACGTCGCAAGCAGGAAGAAGAAGTACGTCGCATCGCCGAGCAGGCAGAAGCCGCACGCCGCGCCGCCGAAGAGGCTGCCCGCGCTGCCGAAGCCAAGGTCGCGACTCCCGCGCCGGTGGAAGCTCCGAAGCCAGCAGTTCAGGCGGCAGCGGCTCCTGTCGTTGCGCGTCGTCCGGATGCGGCTCCGCAGCCCGCGCGTCCCGGCGCTCCTGCCGGCGAGGCGCCGGCCAACCGCCGTCGGGTCAACGAAGAAGAGACCGATCGTGGTCCGCCGCGCGGTGCTCCGGCACGTGGCAAGGTCACACGCCCCGAGCCGGCTAAGCCTGTCACCACGCGCCCAAAAACCGACGACGAGCGCCGTCGCGGCAAGTTGACGGTAACGACGGCGAATGTCGACGAGGACGGCTCCGCCCGCGGACGCTCACTTTCGGCCATGCGTCGCCGCCAGGAAAAATTCCGCCGCAGCCAGATGCAGGAAACGCGCGAAAAGATTTCGCGAGAAGTCGTTCTGCCTGAAACCATCACCATTCAGGAACTGTCGCAGCGCATGTCCGAACGCGCCGTCGACGTCATCAAGTTCCTGATGAAGGAAGGTCAGATGATGAAGCCGGGCGACGTGATCGACGCCGATCTGGCCGAACTCATCGCCGGCGAATTCGGCCATACGGTCAAGCGCGTTTCGGAATCCGACGTCGAACAGGGCATCTTCAACGTTGCCGACGAGGAAGGCGAACTGGTTTCCCGTCCGCCCGTCGTCACCATCATGGGTCACGTCGACCACGGCAAGACCTCGCTGCTCGACGCCATCCGCCATGCCAACGTGGTGGCCGGCGAAGCCGGTGGCATCACGCAGCATATCGGCGCCTATCAGGTCGAGCAGAACGGCCAGAAGATCACCTTCATCGACACCCCGGGCCACGCCGCCTTCACGGCGATGCGTGCCCGCGGCGCCCAGGCGACCGACATCGCGATCCTGGTCGTTGCAGCCGACGACAGCGTGATGCCGCAGACGATCGAATCGATCAACCACGCCAAGGCGGCGGGTGTTCCGATCATCGTGGCCATCAACAAGATCGACAAGCACGAAGCCAACCCGCAGAAGGTCCGCACGGAACTGCTGCAGCACGAAGTCTTCGTCGAATCCATGGGCGGTGAAGTGCTCGACGTGGAAGTCTCCGCGAAGAACCGCACTAACCTCGACAAGCTGCTCGAAGCCATCCTGCTGCAGGCGGAAATCCTTGACCTCAAGGCCAATCCGAACCGCACTGCGGAAGGCACCGTCATCGAAGCCCAGCTCGACCGCGGTCGTGGCGCCGTCGCCACCGTCCTCGTTCAGAAGGGCACGTTGCGTCCCGGTCAGATCGTCGTTGCCGGCGATCAGTGGGGCCGTGTGCGTGCTCTGATCAACGACAAGGGTGAGCATGTGAAGGAAGCGACGCCGGCCACGCCGGTTGAGGTTCTCGGTCTTTCGGGCACGCCGGCGGCAGGCGACAAGTTCGCCGTCGTCGAAAACGAGAGCCGAGCTCGCGAGATTTCCGAATATCGTCAGCGTCTGGCCCGCGACAAGGCCGCTGCCCGCCAGTCCGGCCAGCGCGGTTCGCTTGAACAGATGATGACCCAGCTGCAGACCGTCGGCGTGAAGGAATTCCCGCTGGTGGTCAAGGGCGACGTGCAGGGCTCGATCGAAGCCATTGCCGGCGCGCTCGACAAGCTCGGCACCGACGAAGTCCGTGCCCGCATCGTCCATTCGGGCGCAGGCGGCATCACCGAGTCGGACATTTCGCTTGCCGAAGCCTCGAACGCGGCCATCATCGGCTTCAACGTTCGTGCCAATGCCCAGGCCCGCCAGTTCGCAGAGCGCGAAGGCATCGAAATCCGCTACTACAACATCATCTACGACCTGGTGGATGACGTGAAGGCAGCGATGTCGGGCCTCCTATCTCCGGAGCGTCGCGAAACCTTCCTCGGCAACGCCGAAATCCTCGAGGTGTTCAACATCACGAAGGTCGGCAAAGTCGCGGGTTGCCGCGTCACCGAAGGCAAGGTCGAGCGTGGCGTCGGTGTCCGCCTGGTTCGCGACAACGTCGTCATCCACGAAGGCAAGCTCAAGACGCTCAAGCGCTTCAAGGACGAAGTGTCGGAAGTCAATGTCGGCCAGGAATGCGGCATGGCCTTCGAAAACTACGAAGACATTCGTGCCGGCGACACGATCGAATGCTTCCGCGTCGAGCATATTACACGCACGCTGTAAGCAATTCTTCGATTTGCGAGATATCAAAACCGCCGGCCAAGACCGGCGGTTTTTTCTTAGGTCCAACCGAACGAGGATGAGCCGCGGGCATGACGACGGGGTCTGAAGACGATAAATCCATAACCCTCTCCTTCGTTCGTCAGCCGGATGAACATGTCGCCATCATGCGGCAGGCAGGACGACGCTTTGCGCTTCGCCGCCCCTCGAACGCCCAGAACGCCACGGCATGGTTCGTGTTGTCGGCAATCGGCGTCGGCGCAGGCCTGCCGGTCCTCTTCCATTTGCTGCGAGGCTACGTCTTCATTCCCGTTTTCGGGTTGTCGTCCTCGATCCACGAGGCCGACATGGCGATCATCTGGCTCGTGCCGACCCTGATCGTCTATGTACTCATCCTCGTCTATTCCCGCTGGGCGACGCGGAGACGACTGGCGACAATGCAATCGCGCATCCGCCCGGATGTCACCATCACCGTGACGGCCAACGCGGACGGTGCCTCCTGGATCTCAACCAACACAACGATATGGCTCGGCTGGCGCGAGATCGCCGATATCTCCAGGCGCAACGGGCGGATCGAATTCGATCTCGAATCCTTCGTCACCTATATTCCGGCATCCGCCTTCTCCAATCAGGGGGAGCAGGATGCCGCATTCGCAAGGATTCTCGGCTTCTGGCGGGCCGCACACCCTGTCCAGCCTTGACCTTTTCGCCGGATCGAGTCATGTGACCCCCTTTATCGCGTCCACTGGACGCTGCTAACGGAAAAACCATGACCAAACCAACTTCTTCCGCGCCTTCGCAGCGCATGCTTCGCGTCGGCGAGCAGGTGCGCTCCGCGATCACGCAGGTTCTGCAGCGCGGCGAAGTGCGCGACGACCTGATCGAGCGCACGGTGATCTCCATTTCCGAGGTGCGCATGTCGCCGGATCTGAAGATCGCAACCGCCTTCGTGACCCCGCTCGGCGTCGCCGACCACGGCGCCGTCATCGAGGCGCTGAACCGCCATGCGAAATACATACGCGGCCGTCTCGGCCCGCAACTCCGGCAGATGAAATATATGCCGGAAGTCCGCTTCCGCGACGATACGAGCTTCGACAACTACCAGAAGATCGACGCATTGCTGCGCTCGCCCGAGGTCAGCCGCGACCTCGAAGACGACAACGACCAAGATCAATAACAGAGACAGAGAATGTCCAAGCCACGCAAGCCCAAGGGCCGCCCGATCTCGGGCTGGCTCATCCTCGACAAGCCGGTCGATTTCGGCTCGACCGAAGCCGTTTCCAAGATCAAGTGGCTGTTCAAGGCACAGAAGGCCGGCCACGCCGGTACGCTCGATCCGCTCGCCTCCGGCATGCTGCCGATCGCGCTCGGCGACGCCACCAAGACGGTTCCCTACGTCATGGACGGCCGTAAGATCTACGAATTCACCGTGACCTGGGGTGAAGAACGCGCTTCCGACGACCTCGAAGGCGCTGTGACCGCCACCTCCGACAAGCGTCCGGGCGAAG
The DNA here is from genome assembly GCF_900094545.1 of Martinezella miluonensis. GTDB lineage: Bacteria > Pseudomonadota > Alphaproteobacteria > Rhizobiales > Rhizobiaceae > Rhizobium > Rhizobium miluonense. Next base: position 5,197 of record NZ_FMAH01000067.1, on the reverse strand, counting down.
AGGACATCCGCACGCTGTTGCCGAAGTATACCGGCGTCATTCAGCAGGTTCCGCCGCAGTTCTCCGCCATCAAGATCGCCGGCGAGCGCGCCTATGACCTTGCCCGCGAAGGCGAGACGGTCGACATCCCTTCGCGTGAAGTCGAGATCTTCCGCCTGACCCTACTGGCCTGCCCGGATGCCAACACGGCGCATTTCGAGGTGGAATGCGGCAAGGGCACCTACGTGCGGGCGCTTGCTCGCGATTTCGGCCGCGAGCTCGGTTGCTACGGCTATATTTCCGGGCTGCGCCGCAGCTTCGTCGCACCCTTTGCCGAAGAGACGATGATTCCGCTTGCCGATCTGGTGGCGCTGGAAGAGATCGAGGATGCCGACGAGCGGCTCGCCGCCCTTGACGCGCTGCTGATCGACACGGCCGAAGCCCTGTCGTCGCTGCCGCACCTCGTCATCAACGACGATCAGGCGCACCGTCTGAAGATGGGCAACCCCATCCTCGTGCGCGGCCGCGATGCGCCGATCGCCGAAACCGAGGCCTATGCCACCGCGCGCGGCAAACTGATCGCCATCGGCGAGATCGGCCAGGGCGAATTCCGCCCCAAGCGCGTCTTCGTCTAGGCGCTACGGCCCCTGCAAAAGGGGGGAGGAATCGCAGCTCTTCCCTTTGCACTGCAAATGGTCTATAGGCAGCGCCAGCATCAGGCATGCCTGATTGCATTCGCGGCCAATGCTGGACGACATCCCGGCGTTTGGCGACTTTAATTTCCTCTCGTAGAAAGGACTATCCGATGTCGATCACTGCTGAGCGCAAGGCTGCGCTGATCAAGGAATACGCTACCGTTGAAGGCGACACCGGTTCTCCGGAAGTCCAGGTTGCGATCCTGACCGAGCGCATCAACAACCTCACGGACCACTTCAAGGACCACAAGAAGGACAACCACTCCCGTCGTGGCCTTCTGACGATGGTTTCCAGCCGGCGCTCGCTTCTTGACTATCTCAAGAAGAAGGACGAAGGCCGTTATACCAAGCTGATCACCAGCCTCGGTATCCGTCGCTAATAGAATTTCCGGCGGGCGTTCACCTGAACGTCCGCCGGATGCTTATGAAGGGTATGAACCCTTGAGACCAGCTTCCCTCGCGCCCTGTGTCTGCGCGATGCGAAGTTGCCGGCAGCCCGGATGGGCCGGCGCTGCCAACAACAACCGTTGACCTGTCATGGGGCAGGATTGCCGGATGCTTTCAGCCGAAGCTCCACGCTTCGGCCGATTTTCGAAAGCCTCTCGTTGTCTTGCCCGTGATGCGTCACATTTCGTGGGGTTGAAGATGCGCTTTGCCGAAATCGTCGGCGACGGCGCCTTTTCCCGCACAATGTAAGGACAAGATATGTTCGATATCCATACCGTCGAAATCGAGTGGGCAGGTCGCCCGCTGAAGCTCGAAACCGGCAAGATCGCCCGTCAGGCTGACGGCGCCGTCGTCGCCACCTACGGCGAGACCGTGGTTCTTGCCACCGTCGTTTCCGCCAAGTCGCCGAAGCCGGGCCAGGATTTCTTCCCGCTCACCGTCAACTACCAGGAAAAGACCTATGCAGCCGGCAAGATCCCCGGCGGCTACTTCAAGCGCGAGGGACGTCCAAGCGAAAACGAAACCCTCGTTTCCCGCCTGATCGACCGCCCGATCCGCCCGCTTTTCCCGGAAGGCTACAAGAACGACACGCAGGTCGTCGTCACCGTCATCCAGCATGACCTGGAAAACAATCCCGACATCCTGTCGATGGTTGCCACGTCCGCAGCGCTCACGCTGTCAGGCGTTCCGTTCATGGGCCCGGTCGGCGGCGCTCGCGTCGGCTACATCAACGGCGAATACGTGCTCAACCCGCATCTCGACGAGATGGACGAATCGAGCCTCGACCTCGTCGTTGCCGGCACGCAGGACGCCGTTCTGATGGTCGAGTCGGAAGCCAAGGAACTGCCCGAGGACGTCATGCTCGGCGCCGTCATGTTCGGTCACCGCGGCTTCCAGCCGGTTATCGACGCGATCATCAAGCTCGCTGAAGTCGCTGCCAAGGAACCGCGCGATTTCACGCCGGAAGATTATTCCGAACTCGAAGCCGAGATGCTTGGCATCGCCGAAGCCGAACTGCGCACCGCCTACAAGAACACCCAGAAGGCTGAACGTTATGCTGCCGTCGACGCCGTCAAGGCCAAGGTCAAGGCACACTTCTTCCCGGAAGGCGTCGAGCCGAAGTATTCCGCCGAAGTCATCGGTGCCGTCTTCAAGCACCTGCAGGCCAAGATCGTTCGCTGGAACATCCTCGACACCTCAAGCCGTATCGACGGCCGCGACCTGTCGACCGTTCGCCCGATCGTCTCGGAAGTCGGCCTTCTGCCGCGCACGCACGGTTCGGCGCTGTTTACCCGCGGTGAAACGCAGGCAATCGTCGTCGCCACGCTCGGCACCGGCGAAGACGAGCAGTATGTCGACAGCCTGACGGGCATGTACAAGGAGCGCTTCCTGCTCCATTACAACTTCCCCCCCTACTCGGTTGGCGAAACCGGCCGCATGGGCTCCCCGGGTCGTCGCGAAATCGGTCACGGCAAGCTCGCATGGCGCGCTATCCGCCCGATGCTGCCGACGGCTGAACAGTTCCCCTACACGCTGCGCGTCGTCTCCGAGATCACCGAGTCGAACGGCTCGTCCTCGATGGCAACGGTTTGCGGCACCTCGCTCGCTCTGATGGACGCCGGCGTTCCGCTGGCCAAGCCAGTTGCCGGTATCGCCATGGGTCTAATCCTGGAAGGCGATCGCTTCGCCGTTCTCTCCGACATCCTCGGTGACGAAGACCACCTCGGCGACATGGACTTCAAGGTCGCCGGCACTGCCGACGGCATCACCTCGCTGCAGATGGACATCAAGATCGCCGGCATCACCGAAGAGATCATGAAGGTCGCTCTCGGCCAGGCACAGGGCGGTCGCACGCACATCCTCGGCGAAATGTCCAAGGCAATCACCGAAAGCCGTGGCCAGCTCGGCGAATTCGCACCGCGCATCGAAGTCATGAACATCCCGGTCGACAAGATCCGCGAAGTCATCGGCTCCGGCGGCAAGGTCATTCGCGAAATCGTCGAAAAGACCGGCGCCAAGATCAACATCGAAGACGACGGCACCGTCAAGATCGCCTCGTCCTCCGGCAAGGAAATCGAAGCGGCCCGCAAGTGGATCCACTCGATCGTTGCAGAGCCGGAAGTCGGCCAGATCTACGAAGGTACGGTTGTCAAGACCGCCGACTTCGGCGCCTTCGTCAACTTCTTCGGCGCCCGTGACGGCCTCGTCCACATCTCGCAGCTTGCTTCCGAGCGCGTTGCGAAGACGCAGGACGTCGTCAAGGAAGGCGACAAGGTCTGGGTCAAGCTGCTCGGCTTCGACGAACGCGGCAAGGTTCGCCTGTCCATGAAGGTCGTCGATCAGGCCACCGGCCAGGAAATCGCCGCCGACAAGAAGAAGGATGACGCGGCCGAATAAGCTGCGCCTTCATTCAGGTTCCGGGGCGCGGGATTCGTTTCCGCGCCCCTTTTATATTGATGCCGTCGGCTGCTTTCGCTGAAACTGCGTGCCTGGCCCCTCACCCTAGCCCTCTCCCCGCCATGCGGGGAGAGGGGATGCGATTGCGCTCGATTTTCGCTTTCCTCCAAACTGAGGCATGCTGACTTGCTCAGTCGTCCCCTCTCCCCGTTTCAACGGGGAGAGGGTTAGGGTGAGGGGCAAGCACAAGATACGACGATGGCGCGCATATCCGACAATCGAAACTCATTCCCACGACGAGACCACGCCCATGAGCCGCGACGCCTTGAAGACCCTGTTTCATCCCTTTGCCTCTGGCACCATTAACGCGCCCGGCGAGGGTGAGCGGATCCTGTTTCTCGGCGCCGAGGCCGGCTTCGCGCTGCCGGGCGACTTTGCCGCCGAACTCTCGGCCGTTCAGGGCTTCCGCCCCTTCTATCGCCAACTGCAGGCGCAACGGATCAACGTGACGCCGGAGATCGAGGGCGAGGGCTATGACGGTGCGCTGGTGCTTTGCGGCAAGCATAAAGGCGAAAATGAAAGTCATATCGCCGAAGCGCTGTCGCGCGTGAAGGAAGGTGGCCTCATCGTCATCGCCGGCGGCAAGGAAGACGGCATCCAGCCGCTGCGCAAGCGCCTCGAAGGTTTCGGCCTTGAGGTCGAGCACATGCCGAAGTATCACGGCGTTGCCCTGTGGCTCACGCGCCCTGCCAACGTCGACGCATTGACCGCGCAGCTCGCAAAGCCGGCAACGCACGTCGAGGGCCGCTTCACCACGGCGCCCGGCATGTTCTCTTACGACCGGATCGACGCCGGCTCGGAGCTGCTCGCCTCGCGTTTGCCGACCGACTTTGCCGGCGATGCGGCCGACTTCGGCGCCGGCTGGGGCTATCTCTCCGTCGAGCTCGCGACCAAATCGCCGAGGATCGAGCGTATCGACCTCTACGAGGCCCATTACGGCGCTTTGGAAGCTGCCCGCGCCAATCTGCTGGCAAACTGCCCGAAGGTCGCCCAGCGCTTCTTCTGGCACGATCTGGCGAGCGAGCCGGTCAAGGACAAGTACGACCTGATCGTCATGAACCCGCCTTTCCATGAGGGCCACGCCGCCGAGCCTTCGCTTGGCCAGGTGATGATCAAGACGGCCGCTTCGGCCCTGCGTGGCGGCGGTCGCCTGATGCTGGTCGCCAATCGCGGCCTGCCCTACGAGCCGGTATTGGCTGAAAACTTCAAAGAGCATGGCGAGACCTGCCGCAATGCTCGCTTCAAGGTGCTCTGGGCGAAGAAATAAGCGAAAAAGGCGGCCAATCCAGCCTGTGTGGAAACGTTTGGAGGCTCCGGTTTGACCGGGGCCTCTTTTGGTTTCTGGGTCTATGCGGGTTTTGATGTTATGTTTATGGTGCGTTTGATGTTGTCGGCGAGCACCGAGAGGGCCATTTCGGTTCTGGTGCCCTTGAGGTTTCTGGTCAGGAAACGTCCGCCTGCCATCATCCGTTTGATGGTGCCGAACGGATGTTCTGCGGTGCATCGACGCTTTCGCATCATGTCGGGCGTTGCCCGTTGATGCATGCGGGCGAGTGCATCTTCATCGAGATGCCTTTGGACGTATCTTCGGGTGGCCGTGGTACATTTTTGCTTGAGCA
>NZ_FMAH01000065.1 GCF_900094545.1 Martinezella miluonensis | reverse complement strand
TTAAGGTAGTCTGTATGTCCTTTGGGCTGCCGGTGGAGAAACGAGCCCGATCCTTCAGAATCGAGTTGTCGTGCCGAGGGTGGCGCGACCTCGCATTCCGGAGGGATCATGCAGAAGAAAGCTCTCTATGTCGGCCTCGACGTTCACAAGGCCAGCATTTCCATCACGGTTGCCGAAGACGGTCGCGACGGCGCCGTTCGTTTCATCGGCGCCATCCCCAACACTCCGCCCGATATAGCAAAGCTGGCGCAACGATTATCGAAAGACGGACACCGGTTGGAGTTCTGCTATGAGGCTGGCGGATGCGGTTATGGCATCTATCGGCAGCTGCTGAATCTTGGCCATAGCTGCATGGTTGTCGCCCCTAGCCTGATTCCGCGCAAGCCCGGAGAGCGCATCAAGACCGACCGGCGCGATTCCGAGAAGCTGGCGCGCCAGCACCGTGTAGGTGACCTGACAAGTGTCTGGGTGCCCGACCCGGTACATGAGGCAATCCGCGACCTGGTACGTGCCCGCATGGACGCCACCGCCCAGCTCACACGGGCCCGGCAGCAATGCCTGGCCTTTCTGCTGCGTCATGGCCGAATCTACGGCCCCAATAGGAAGAACTGGACACTGCGGCATCGGCGGTGGCTCGGTCTTCAGACCTTCGAGCAGGCGCCGCACCAGATCGTCTTCCAGGATTACGTTGAGGCGGCATGGACGGCGCAGGATCGCCGTGACCAACTTGAGGCTCGGATCGCGGCCATGCTCCCGGATTGGTCGATGGCCCCGCTGGTCGAAGCGCTGCGCGCCATGCGTGGGCTCGACACAATCTCGGCGGTGATCTTCCTGGCCTCGGTCGGCGATCTCAGCCGTTTCGAAGCGCCGCGCCAGCTTATGGCCTATCTAGGCCTTGTGCCATCCGAACAATCGAGCGGCACGAGGGTTTGGCGCGGCGGCATCACCAAGGCGGGCAACAGCGAAGCACGCCGGATGCTGGTGGAGGCAGCCTGGAGCTACCGTTATCCGCCACGTCTGGCGTCGGAAAAGGTGCTGATTGTTGAGCGACAGGAAAAGCCGGTGCGCGACATCGCCTGGAAGGCGCAGGTGCGCTTGTGCGGGCGCTATCGCAAGCTCAGCGCGACCGGAAAGAAGCCGACCGTCGTCGTTACCGCCATCGCGCGCGAACTGTGTGGGTTTGTCTGGGCGATCGGACAGGAAGTGGCGCCAGCGCCGTCCTGATCTGACCATCGCCCCGTTGGGCCGGGGGCGGAGCGCAAGGTCAGGCAATCCTCGAGAATACTATGGGCCGGTTCAACCCGACGCCCGTGCGTAGTGCGAGGCAGGCCGCGACGAAAAGCGTTCCTGCGGTATCCAACCCGCGCATGGGAGATTGATCGACCGTCGCCAGCGCTGCTCCGCCCTCGACCCAACGGCATCGTCACGACAACACAATCGCTACGCCTTCGGTATGGCGGAAGGATTTTTGCGTCTTCCACTTGAAAAAGGACATGGGAGTATATCGCCCCCTCCCGCAAAGGACCCCATCCGGACGTCTTTTGCGCCGCCCTCCTTAATGCCCAGCCGATGGGCTTTTATGCACCGGCCCAGATCGTCCGCGACGCGCGCGATCACGGCGTCGAGGTCCGCCCAGTCTGCGTCAATGCCAGCCGCTGGGATTGCACGCTCGAGCCGACGGGTGACGACAGCCGGTTTGCCGTCCGGCTTGGCCTGCGCATGGTCAAGGGGCTCGCCAACGCCGACGCCGCGGCAATTGTTGCGGCACGCGCGGACCAACCCTTCGCCTCGGTCGATGATCTCTGGCGCCGCGCCGGCGTGCCCGCCGCCTCGCTGGTCGAACTCGCAGAAGCCGATGCCTTCCAGCCGTCGCTAAAACTGGCCCGGCGCGAGGCGCTCTGGGCGATCAAGGCGTTGCGCGATGAACCGCTACCGCTATTTGCCGCCGCATCGGCTCGGGAATACCAGACCGTGGCGGAACTGAACGAACCGGCGGTGGCGCTGAGACCGATGACGTCAGGCGGCGAGGTGGTCGAGGATTACGGCCATGTCGGATTGACCCTGCGCAGCCATCCCCTCTCATTCCTGCGCGCCGATCTGGGGAAGCGCCGCATCGTCACCTGCCGTGAGGCGATGCAGTCGCGTGATGGCACATGGCTTGAGGCAGCCGGCCTCATCCTTGTTCGCCAGCGGCCGGGGTCCGCCAAGGGTGTGATGTTCATCACCATCGAGGACGAGACCGGCATTGCCAACCTTGTCGTCTGGCTAAAGACCTTCGAGCAATACCGCCGTGTCGTGCTCGGCGCCGGCATGATCGGCGTCTATGGACGCATTCAGCGGGAAGGGGACGTCGTGCATCTGGTTGCGCATCGGCTGATCGATCTGTCCGCAGAGCTGGCAAGCGTCGGGGATCGTGATGCCGTCTTCCCGTTGCCGCATGGACGAGGGGATGAGTTTCATCATGGGTCGCCGGCACCGGATCCGCGCGGGTTTCCGAAGGGGCCTCGGGCGCGGGATATCGTCGATCCTTATCTGCATTTGGATGCGATCAAGGTGAAGACACGGGATTTCAGGTGATGACAGTTGCGCGGTTGTCAGTTCGAATCCCGCTAACTGCGCCAAACGCCAAATGACGGTTTCTCTGGTTCCGCTCCAATCAAGGCGACCCCCGACCGCTGTCCCGGCATTCTGCCCGGACAGCGATTTCGAGAATGTTGTCGATATCGAGGCGAGCTCACTTCAGTGAGATGACGCCGGAATTGATATCTGGGGCATTCGGAATGATCCCGTTCTTGGCGTACCATTCGGCCACCTTGCCGATCTGCTCGGCATCCGCCTTGGAGACCGCCGTCGTCGGCACAGCATTGTTCTCGCCAATTTTCTTTGCGAGGTCGGCCGGCACATTCATTTCCTTGACCCAGATTGCTCCTGCTTCGGTCTTGTTGGCGACGGCCCAGGCGTTCTCCGACTTGATCACATCGAAAACGAGTTGCAGTTGGCCAGGCTTGGATTGGGCGAACTCCCTGCTCGCGACCAGGACGACGGCATTGTCCGAACGGATAGCGGCGCCATCGGCAACGACTTTGCCGTCATAGGCTTTCTCGGCGATCGTCAGGAAGGGGTCCCAGGTTGCCCAGGCGTCGACATGACCTTGTGTGAAGCTCGGGCCGCTGTCGCTCGGGCTCAGATAGACACGCTCCACGCTCTTCGGGTCGACGCCGTTGGTCGCGAGACCCCGCATGAGCAGATATTCGCCCGTGCCGCCGCGATTGACGGCAACTTTCTTGCCGGCAAGGTCTTTGATGGAGCCGATATCGGAATCCCTCTTGACGACGATGCCTTCCGAACCTGCGGCCATCTTCTGATAGGCAAAGACGACGAGCGGGACTTTGGCCGCAAGTGCCGTGATCGCCGATGTCGAGCTGCCGGCGGTGATGTCTATGCTGCCGGCGTTCAGGGCTTCGAAGGCGGGGGCTGCCGCAGGAAAGGGACCGGCCCATTCCACCTTGATGCCTTTTTCGGCGAGTGCTTTTTCAAGCGTGCCGCGTGATTTGGCGAGCGTGATATCATTCGGCCCGCGTAGCCAGCCGATCCGCACCACCTGATCCGCGGCATGGGCAGCGGGCGCGAGGTTCGCGATACCGGCTATCGCTGCCATGGCGATGAAGAATTGACGTTTCGTGATCATTTTCCTGTTCCGATCTGCCGGGATGGCGTGCGTGGTAGCGATATGTCAGGCATGCGAGGGTTCGACGCCGAGTTCGGTCAAAAGCTCGGCTTCGATGCGGCTTGCTTCCGGGCTGCTGCGGCGACGGGGATGATCGAGTGGGACAACGATCTCCCTGGTGAAACGACCGTTTTCGAGCACGAGAATGCGATCGGCGAGCGTGATGGCTTCGCCGATGTCGTGGGTGACCAGCAGGACGGCAGGCCTGTGTTTCCGCCAGAGATCGAACACCAGCCCGTGCATGCGCAGGCGCGTCAGCGCATCGAGAGCGGCAAAGGGCTCGTCGAGCAGCAGGAGTTCGGGCTCGCGCACGAGCGCACGGGCGAGGGCCGCTCGCTGCGCCTCGCCGCCGGAAAGGGTGAAGGGCCAGGCACTTTGTCGATGCGAAAGGCCGACATCCTCAAGCGCTTGCACGGCAATGGAGCGCGCATCCTGCCGCTTGACGCCGAGCGTGACGTTGTCGATCACGGTCTTCCATGGCATCAGCCTCGGCTCTTGAAACACGACGGAGCGCCGTTGGGGAAGTTGCAATCGTCGGGCTGGCGCAGCATCGAGGCCGGCAAGCACGCGCAGAAGCGTGGACTTGCCGGAACCGCTGCGGCCAAGCAGGGCGACGAATTCGCCCTTGGCAATCGTCAGATCAATGTCATTGAGGATTGCGGGACCGCCGAAGGAACGGGTAAGGCCACGAATATCGACGAGCGGTGTCATGCGATCACCTCCGGGCGCCAGCGCAGCGCATAGGCTTCGAGCAGCCGCACCAGACCGTCCGTCAGCAGTCCCATGATGGCGTAGACCATGAGGCATACCACGATGACATCCGTCTGCAGGAAATCGCGGGCATAGGTGATGATGTAGCCGATGCCGCTGGACGCATTGATCTGTTCGCCGACCACGAGGCTGAGCCAGGCAACGCTGAGGCCGTATCGAACACCGACCAGAAGGGAGGGCAGTGCGCCGGGGATGATGATGTGGCGGATGATGCCTGCTGTATCGAGGCCGAGCGTTCGGCCGGCTTCGATGAGTTTTCTGTCAATGCCGCGAATGCCGCCATGGAGCGTCAGATAGATCGGGAAAACCGTTCCGAACGCAACAAGGCCGACCTTTGGCGCCTCGCCAATCCCGAACCACAGGATGAAGAGAGGCAAGAGACCGAGAAAAGGCATGGCCTTCAGCATCTGAAGCGGCGGATCAATGGCGGATTCTCCGAACCGGGAAAGACCCGCTACAAGCGCCAGCGCGACGCCGACGACAAAGGCGATCGAGAACCCGAACAGGACACGCAGGAAGGACACGGCCAGGCCCGTAATGAGCTCGCCCGACATGATCAATCGATCCGCTGCACCAAGGATTTCGCCGGGCGAGGCAAGAATGCGCGGCGGCAGAACTCCCGTCATGCTCGCGATCTGCCAGGCAATGATGATTGCGACCGGCGAGACGAGACGGGCCGCAAATCGCGCTAGTCTTTTGCCTGCCCGTCTCTGTGACGGTGAACTGCCGATATCGCCGGGGACGTTTCGGTCCATGGTCGAAATGTCAGCCATGTGCGGGCTTTCCACCAAGATCGCGATCGAACAGCGTCGACCAGGTGAAGTGCTTGCGTTCGGGTGCAGCGCGCTCGACGGGCAGCCGCGGCAAAACGAGTTCGCCGAAGCGATAGGCTTCTTCCAGGAGCGGCATGCCGGAGAGGATGAACGTGTCGACTCCGACCTTCTGATAGGCCTCCAGCGTGCGGATCACCGTGTCGGGCGAGCCGACAATGGCGGTGCCCGGCCCAGGTCGTACGAGGCCGATCCCGGCCCATAGATTGGGGGAGATCTCGAGATCGCGCAGGTTGGCAGGCTTGATGCCGCCATGCATTGCGCTCATCCTTTGCTGGCCGACGGAATCCGTATTGGAAACGAAGCGCTGGTTGGCCGCGATCGCGGCGTCATCCATTTGCTCGTAGAGGTCCGCAGCCGCTTCCCAGGCTTTTTCATCCGTCTGACGGACGATGACATAGAGCCGGATACCGTAGTTGAGGGAGCGGCCGTGCGCCTCGGCGCGAAGCTTCACCTTGGCAACCTTGTTGCCCATCTGCTCCGGAGTTTCGCCCCAGGAGAGATAGGTCTCGACATGTTTGGCGGCAACCTCGATCGCGCTGTCGGATGAACCGCCAAACCAGAGTGGCGGCGGCTTGATGGCCGATCCGGCCGGCAGCGCGAGCTTTGCGCCCTCCGTCTGGAAATACTTTCCCTTATGGGTAACGCTCTCGCCGGTCATCAGCCGGTGCCAGACGGTCAGATATTCGTCCGCCATGACATAGCGCTCATCGTGCGGCAGCATCATGCCGTAGGCGCCAAGCATCTTGGCGTCGCCTGAGACGACGTTCAGCATCAGCCGGCCGTTCGAGAATTCCTGGAAGGTCGCCGCCATCTTGGCGAGTAGCGTCGGTGCGATGAGACCCGGATGGAAAGCGATGAGAAACTTCATCCGCTCCGTATAGGGAAGGAGTGCACCGGCGAGCGGCCAGACGTCGTGAGCGCCGGTCGCAAACAATGCGCCCGTGAAGCCGAGATGGTCATAGGCCTGGGCAAGCTGCTTGTAATAGCCGTAGTCGATGGTGCGCGATCCCTCAGCTTTCCACGGATATGCGCCATCAGGCGCGCACATGTACCAGAGCACGTTCATTTCAGATCTCTTTGTTACTTGTCGTCTCAATTGTCAGTCGGGCCGGCAGGTCGCCATGTTTGAAAAGCGTATCGGCTTCTGCCTGTTGCTCGCGAAGAACTGCGTCATCGGCGGCCGTAGCCTGCCAGTTGCGGCCAGAAACGACACGTGTCCACGCCCGCCGTTCTGCTTCGTCTCCGCCCGTCGAAAGCAGGGAGGCCGCCTTTTCGGGATCGGCGGCAATCTCCTTGCCGAGACGCTCCAATTCGCCTGCGAAATCAGTAGCTGCGGCGCGCGAAATGCCGCGTTCGTCAATGGTCCAGAATAGCGAGCGGTTTGGGATGAGGTCGCCGCAATGGGCAAGGACGCGAAATTCACCACTGAGCAGCGACTGCTCGAGATGGGGCGCCATGGCGACCCAGGCGGCAACCGCGCCGTCCTTCAGCGCGTCACGCGATGGCCCGGGCGCCATGTCCCGGCGCCGGATGTCGGCCAGGGTCAAGTCGGATTCTCCGAGCTGTTTGGCAAGGAAATAAGTGAGAAAGGAACCGTCGACCAGCGCGATCGCTTCCCCCTTGAGATCGGTAATGCTTTCGATATCGGAGGTTTTTCTGACCAATATCGCGCCATTGGCCGGGCGGGGTGCCGATGCTGCTACATAGGAAACAGAAAGCCCGGATGCTGCGGCGAGGATGGGCGGGGTAGAGCCCGTTCCACCGATATCGAATTCGCCGCGAACAAGCTTTGCCGGTGTGTCGCGCCCTTCATGATAGAGGACGAATTCCGGGTTCATCGTGGCAAACGCTCCCGGCCAGAGGGATGCCAGATGAAGGTGCAGATTGTTCGGATGATGGCCAATCCTGAAAGCCAAGAGATTTCCCTCGTTGCTAGTTGTTATATAAATTTATATAATGAGTAGAGAATTGATGGCGAGAAATTCGACGCTGAAAACTTCATGAGAAAGAGAAAACTATTCCCGTCAAATGCAAGGTCCGAAACAGATGACCAAAACTGAAGATCACAAAGGCCACCCGCGCAGGCCGCATGAGCCGAAGGTCAAATGTCGTGCGATCGGTGCGGCTTCGGATTTCATGAGAGCTATGGCGAACCCGGTTCGGCTGGCGATCTTGTGCGTACTCATGGAGGGCGCAAGGACGGTGAGTGAACTGGAGGAGATTCTCGACGTCCACCAGCCGACGCTTTCACAGCAGATCGGGGAGTTGCGAGACGCCGGCATCATTGTCGGAAGGCGCGTGGCGAAGGCCGTGGTCTATCGTCTGGCCGATCCTCGCGCGGGCCAGCTCATCGCTCATTTGCGATTGCTGTTTGCCGATTCCGAGGCCTCCGCCATATGGCGTGGAGCTCAATTTGAATCTGGCGCTACGGCAGAGATGGCTTAGGGGCGGCGGTCTCGGTCGAGAGGAAATCCGGACAAGCCTCTCCCGATCTAGGTATGCATCGTCACGCGGTTGGCGACCAGCCAAGGCTCGGGGCCACCGTCTGGGCGAGATCGGTCAGCAGCCTCACATTCTCCGCAAGACCGAAAGCGGGCGGCAGGAAGAGGACAATCTCGTCGGCCGCCGCCAGGCCGGGGTCCTTCAGCACCGCCTCGATCACTTGGTCGGGGGTGCCGTGGAAGACTGGAGAAATCTGGATGCCTGGAGGCTGAACGGCCGGCGCGGTTGGTTCGAGGGCACCGCTGGGGCGGGAGGCTGCGATCCCTTTGGTTAGGCGCTCGAGGTCGTAAGCGGCGTATTTCTCCCGCAATTCGGCGGTGGTGGCGACCAGGATCGATGCCGCGACCGTGACGGGTGGCGGCTCGGTGCCCTGCCTCTGGCGCCATGTCGTACGGAAAGCGTCGATGGCGCGTGCCTGATACTCCCCGAAGGTTTCGCCTTCGGCGTGGTCGTGCTGTACGGTTCCCGAGATGAGCCCGATCCCGAGCTCGGCAGCCTGCACAGCCGAGCCCAAGCTTGCCGAACCCTGCCGGATACGGGACCGTAGCGTCGGGCTGTGCGGCGTCACACGCAGCTCCGTGCCTTCCGGAGCTCCCTGGCCCGGACCATCGACAGTGTGGAGAACCTCACCGGCGATTGCCGCCAGAAAACGCGCCTGGCGGCGCTTTGCCTCCGTCCGGGCATCGGTGTCGACCGAACCGAATACCGCGTCGAATGCAGCGTTGGCACCGGTCGAGATGGCCAGTTCCAGTCTTCCGCCGATGAGCAGGTCGGCGGTGGCGGCCGCTTCGGCAAGCAGGATGGGGTCCTGATAGCGCATCGGGATAACCGCCGATCCCAGCGTGATATGGCTTGTATGCTGGCCGGCCGCGGCAAAGAACGGGATCGGAGAGGACAAGTAGTGATCGAAGTGGCGCTGATAAGCCCAGCCCGACTGATAACCAAGCCGCTCGGCCGCCTTGAACAGTTCTATCCCGTCGCGCAGTCCCTGCGCCGGCCCTGCGTCGTCGCTGAACGACACCCGGGTGTTGAAGCCGAGCCGACGCTTGGGGCGGAATGGCGCGGACAGGGTACTGGCGATGGCGGCGATACTCATGCGATCTTTTCCTGGCTAGTGATCCGACGGAATTGCGGCGGGGGCAAACGGGAAACGCCGGTGGCGCCGCTTGGGATCGCTTCCAGCAAAGACACCGTGTACGGCTCAAGGGGGGTGTCGAAAATGTCCTTGACGCTGCCGTGTTCGACGATGCGCCCGCGCTGCATCACGGAGACGGTGTGAGCGAGCTGGCGCACAAGGGCCAGATCGTGGGAGACGAATATGTAGGTCAGGCCAAGGCTTGCCTGCAGCGAGAGCAATACTTCAACGATGTCCGCCTGGACGCTGACGTCAAGCGCTGAAGTTGGCTCGTCAAGCACGATCACGTCCGGTTTCAGAACCAGCGATCGGGCAATGGCAACGCGTTGGCGCTGGCCGCCCGACAAGGCTTGCGGCTTACGCGAAAGCAGATGCTCGCCAAGTCCGACATTGGAGAGCGCTTCGCGGACCCTCTCCGTTCGCTCCGAGCGAGTTCCGATGTCGAACCTGTCGAGCGGTTCGCGCACCAGCTGCTCGACCTTCCAGGTCGGATCGAGCGAGGTGAATGGATTTTGATAGACGAGCTGAAGGTGGCGCCACGCCGTGCGCAGCGACTGATGTGAGCGACCGTTCAGCTTTTCTCCGGCAACCGAAATATCCCCGCTGTCCGGTTGATCGAGCCCAAGCAGCAGCCGGATCGTCGTCGTCTTGCCTGAACCGGACTCTCCGACCAGCGCATGCGTCGTGCCCGCCGGCACCGAGAATGAAACGCCATCGACGGCCGTCAGAAGCTTGCCGTCGACCGTGAAGCTTTTGGTGATACCTTTGAGTTCGATCTTCGGCGCCTTGCCGGCATCGGCGTCGAGGAGGCGGAAGCCGGGATCGCGCAACTTGCGGTAACGATCGGGGTTGAGGGCCGGAACGTCGGCATGCAGCTCCTTTGCGTAGGCCGATGTCGGTGAGGAGAAGACGGCCGCCGTGCCGCCGGCCTCCTGAACCACACCATCCTTGAGCACCACCAGGGAGTTTGCCCGTTCGGCTGCGATCGCGAGGTCATGGGTGATGAGCAGCAAGCTGATGGCGAGGTCCTGCTGCAACCGCGAGAGCAGGTCGAGAATTCGCTTCTGGATCGTCACATCGAGTGCCGAGGTCGGCTCATCCGCGATCAGCAGCAGCGGTCGCGGCAAGACCGCAAGACCGATCAGCACGCGTTGGAGCATGCCGCCGGACAGCTGGTGTGGGTAGGAATCATAGACGCGCTGGGGATTGTCGAGCCCGACCTGAGCAAACGTCTCAAGGACAAGCGCCTTGCGGATTGCCTTGCTGGGCTCGTCGACGAGGGCTGCCGCTTCCATCGCCTGCGCACCGATTGTCCGCACCGGATTGAGTGCGTTTCCTGGATCCTGTGGAACGAACCCGATAGCCCGCCCCCGCAGCTGGCGGAAGCGGCGCTCGGAGAGCTGCAATATGTCCTGACCCTCGAATGCGATGCGGCCGGTCGCCTGCCCGGCACGAGGAAGTAATCGCAGTACGGCCCGTGCGATGGTCGACTTGCCCGAGCCCGATTCCCCGATGAGCGCGAGGCTCTTGCCCCGGCCGAGTTCGAATCCGATGTTGGTGACGACTTCTTGGTGCCCATACGAAACAGACAGGCCATCTACTTGAAGCAGAGGCGCTGACCGTTGCGGCAGCAGCGCGTTTTCTCCGACATGGATGAGGGCTGCATTTAGTCTATCTTGCGAAGCCATCGGCTGATCCTATTTACAGAGAGGACGGTCGCGATCGTGACGAAGGCGGGTGCGTAGACCAGCCACGGCCACTTGAGGTAGTCCTTGCCGATCGAGATCAGCAGACCCCAATCGGAGGCTGGTGGCGGATCGCCGTAGCCGAGGAAGGCGAGACTGGCGATTACCAGGATCGAGTCGCCGAACTGCAGAACGGCAAGCGGCAGCACGGAACGCGATGCGTTCGGCAGGACATGCCGCCACAGGATGTGCCAGCGCGAGCCTCCCGACAGAAAAGAAGCCTCGATGAAGGTTGCCTGTCTGGTCTTGATGACCTCCGAGCGCATGACCCGGGCAAAGACGGCCACCGACGAGATGCCGGTGGCGATGGCGGCGTTCGTGGTGTCGAAGCCGATCGCGGTGACGACGATGACGGCAAGCAGGAATTTCGGAATTGCAAGCAGGACGTCGACCAGGCGGGCGAGCACGGTGTCCACACGGCCGCCGAAGAAGCCGGCAACGAGACCAATGAAGCCGCCGGCGACGGCGCCGATGACGACGGCGATCAGCGCGCTTCTGACCGAGGAGGCCGAGCCATAGACGACGCGGGTGTAGAGATCGCGGCCCAGCTGGTCGGTACCGAACCAGTGCTCGGCACTGGGGCCGAGCAGCTTTTGGGCGGGAATGCCGACTGCAGGGTTATGGCTCGTAAACAGGCCAGGCGCGAGCGACCAGGCGATCGCGATCGCTACGATAGCGAACGAGAGTGCGACCGTCGCCGGCAATCGGAAACCGGTAAGTCGGCTGCCAATGGTAATGCGCAGGGGGGTGTTGGTGGAGACCAGTGTCATGATAGCACCGACTTGGAAATGCCGCTGGAGCCCTCGTCCGAGGCGACTGGGCGGCGCTCTGCATCACCAAGCAGTTTTACGCGCGGGTCGAGCAGCGGATAGACAAGATCGGCGATGAGATTGACCAGCACGAACACCACCGCTGCGAGTGACACGATGGCTTGCAGGACGGGCAGATCCTGGGTGCTGACTGAACGCTGGACCAGGCTGCCGACGCCGGTGCGCCCGAACACCGCCTCGGTGATGAGCGAGCCGCCGAGCAGTTCGCCGATCGTCAGAGCGACGACGGTAATGACGGGAAGCGACGACGGTTTGAGCAGGTGCCTGACAAACAAACGCATCTGTCCGAGGCCGCGGCTGCGCGCGACGGCGGCATATTCCTGCCCCGTTTCGTGATCGAGGTTGGCGATGAGCACCTCGGCGATCTGTGCTGATATCGGAATACCGAGCGCGACCGCTGCGAAAAAAGTTGCCCAGAAGCTATCGGGGTTAATCACGCGGAAGAGGCCGAGCTGGAAACCGAAGATGTGGATCAGCACGAGGCCAATCACGAAATTCGGCACCGACAGGAACAAGGATGGGAAACCCCGCAGCAAGCCCTGGCCGAACCTTTTTGGCAGGAACTGAGTGCCGTATGAAATCACGATCGCCAAAAGCAGTGCGACGACGAGACCCGCAAAGGCGAGAACCAGTGTCGAGGGAAGCACCTCGGCGATCATTGTCGTCACGGCCCGGTTGGTCCGCATCGACATGCCGAGGTCTCCGATGAGAAAGTGAGATAGAGATGTCGACAATTGCACCAGGACCGGCTTGTCCAAGCCCTGGGCGGCGATGATTTCCTGGATCTCCGCCTCGCTGAAGCCGTTCTGGGGATTGCGCAGGACGTTCGTAATGGGGTCGCCAGGCAGGATGCTGACGACGACGAAGGTGAAGACATAGGCCAGCAGGATGACGATGACGGCCTGAAACAGGCGTTTTGCGGCGTAGTTTAGGTAGGCATTGCTCATGCCGGTCATCTCGTCACGTTTCTCGGTTGCACGGCCGGTTATTCGCTTAGCGTGGCTGTATAGTAGTTGGCGTAGGCGACGCCGTTGTACGTCTGGCCCTTGAGCTTGGGAGATTGCACATAGATACGCTGGACGATCTGGGTGCGCGGAATGAAGTAGCCCTGCTCGAGGACGTATTTCTGAAGTTCGTCGAGGAGCGGATTTCTCGACTCAACGGAGCCGGCGCTGGCGATCTTGTCGCGCAAGTCGTTTAGGGTCTTGTCGCTCTCTCCGAGAGCGAACCAATTCTCGCCATTGTTGGCGTCGGTGAGGATGCCGGCGACGGTGCCAGCGTCGATGAAGCTGCGCGTCACCTCGTAGGCCGGCACTCCCGGGCCGCCATATTGAACTTTCTGGCCATACGTCACCACGTCGTATGCCCGGATGTCGACCTTCCAGCCGATCTTGCCGAGCTGCTGGGCGATGAGTTCGTCGATCGATTTCGAGGTCGCGAGATAGGGGTTGGAGTTGAGTATCAATGACAGTTGCTTGCCATCCTTGGTGCGTATGCCGCCCGCTCCCTTGACCCAGCCCGCCTCGTCGAGAAGCTTTTCGGCCCTGTCAGGATTGTAGGCCAGCAGTTCACTGTGATCGGTCGCGCCGGGCACGTTGCTCTGGATGAATGACGTCGCGAGTTTCCAGTCTGGCGTATAGACGGTATCGATGATTTCCTGACGATTGATGCTAGCCTGCAAGGCCTGACGCACCTTGACGTCATCGTAAGGCGCAAGCTTGGTGTTGATCGCCCAGCCGTTCACGAAGCCGAGATAACGCGGTGTCGAGACAGTGAAGCCCTCCTGCTTGAGCGACGTCAGTTCCTGCGGCGAGGCATTATAGGCAACGTCGGCCTGGCCGGACTGGACGGCGGCCACGCGCAGCGACGGTTCGGACACCAGCTTGTAGGTAATCGTGTCGAGATAGGCTGGACCGGTATGACCGACCGCCGGAGGACCCCAGTTGTAATCCTTGCGCTTGACCAGCTTGACGAAGTCGCCCTCCTTCCAGGAATCGACCACATAGGGGCCGCTGCCGGAGGTCTTGCTCAGATCAGCCTGTTGGGGGGCGGGCTGCGCGATGGTCTTCGGGGAGATGAGGATCGAACCGTGGTAGCCGAGCGTCGGAATAAAGCCGAGTGTCGGCTTCTTGAAGAAGACCCTGACTGTGGTTGCGTCAATCGCCTCGGCATGGTCGTAGGTCTTCGGGAAGAGCCCAATCGGGTTGATGCCCTCTTTCTTGCGTCCGGCATACCAGATGTCGAGATTGGCGACGACGGCAGACGCATCGAGAGGCGTGCCGTTTGAGAACGTTACGCCGTTTTTGAGATGGAGGGTGAACTCGGTGGCTTTGTCATTCTGCTCCCAGCGCTCCGCGATCCAGGGGCTAACCTTGCCGTCGGCGTCCACATAAACGAGCTTGTCGGTTACGTGACCCCATATGTGGCCCTGAAAACTGGAAATCGCACTGTTGTTCGGGATCCAGGTATCGCCCAATGAATCAATGAGGAAGGTGATGTCACCGCCACTGGTCGGTCCGCCGGCACTGTACGCCGGCGTGAGGCCCGCCATCGCCACCAAGGCGCCGGTCGCCACGGCCGAAGTGGTGATCAACAGGCGGCGCCGGGAAAGAGACAGCGAAAAAAGGCGTTCGGTCATGAGGGGATCCTGATGGTTCGGGTTCTGCTAATTCCTGAAACAGAGACTATGCAGGCAGAACCAAAAGGAGAAAGACTGGTTGTTCTTTTTCTACTAATTTTATGGATTATTTTGTCCGGTTTTGGCCGATGTAGGGATCAGCATTTTTCGGCCCTGTTGGCGAGGGAATTGCGGGCTTAAAATCCGGCTGGCGATCAGCGCATCCGTATCGATCTCCTCAGGATCGATATTGAACCTTAGGCCCCTGAATATCCGCACCTGCGGCAGTTCGCCGGTCAGTTACGAGGTCCTGATGTCATGCGTGAGGATGTTCTGCTTTCTGGATCGACAGCAAAGACGACGTGGCAGTTGTCGTCTCTGACTTGGCAAAGAGTGGCCGCAGACTTCAGGCCTGTTCGGCCTGAAATCGTTCGGCGCTATGTCAGGGCACCAGCTTTTCACCCGACAGATGACGCTCCAGGAAGGGGAGGCTGTCCTGCCCCCAATAGAGTTCGCCATCATAGCGGTAGGTCGGAAGGCCGAAGACGCCGGCCTCCTTTGCAGTGTCGCGATTGCTGCTCCAGAGTTCGGAGATATCGGGCAGCGCCGCGCGAGCCTCAAGCGCTGCACCATCAAACCCTGCGGCGTCGGCTATCGCCTTTCGCACATCGGCGCTGCCGATATCCGCAGCGGTGCCCCAGAAAGCGTGTTGCAGCGCGCGGGCGAGTGCGACCCAATCCTGCCCTTCGAGCTGAGCCGCCAAAACAAGAAAGCCGGCCGGCGTCGGATCGGAAAGCCCAGACCGGTTCGTGAAATCGAGCTTCTTGCCGCGAAGTGCGGCCCAGCGCTGGAGATCCTTCATCCAGTATGCACGACGGGCGTCGGGGCGATCACGCGAGTAGATCGCGCCATTTTCGACGATCAGCGGAATGAGATAGGGGCGGATCTTTGCACCGGATTGCGCCACAAGTTCGACAAAGGCGTCGAGGCCTATATAGGCCCATGGCGATCCGATCCCGAAGAAGTAATCAATGGTTTTGGTCATAAAGCTTGCCTCCAGACGGGATGAATTGGCCAGTCGCCATATCGAAGACGGATAGTGCGCAGTCACGCGCCACCAGAACGGCTTGGGGATCACGGCCGACGGCAACCGTCGCCAGCGCCCCTTCGTAAAGCAGAGACATGTGAGCAGCAGCCTGTTCGGTGGAACACCGGGCGGCGGACATGATGGAACGGAAGATGTCGCGCACGGCATTCTTGTGCTCGCGAGCGATTGAGACGACGCGCTCGGAATCGCCATGCTCGGCGACCGCCAACGCAAAGGCGCAGCCGCGAAACTCGGGGCTGTCGGCCTTTTCGAACAGGCGCTCGAAAATCAGGGCGATCTGGTCACGCGGCAATAGCGTGGCGGCGGATGTGACCTCTCTCAACTGGAGAAGGACGCGCTCGTGACGCTCCGTCAGATAGGCGGCGACAAGATGATCCTTGGACGGAAAGTGTCGGTAAAGGGTGGCTTTGGCGACCTTGGCTTCGTCGACGATGCGGTCGATGCCGACGGCGCGAATGCCTTCCTTGTAGAAGAGGCTGCCGGCGGTGGTCAGGATGTGTTCGGATATTTTCATTGCGTCGGTCCGGATGCCTTCACATGCGCTATTCCGGGACTAGCCCGTCTGATGTGCTTTCGGCCTCGAAGGGATAAGGGTGGAGAAAGACAGGTAGTTCTTGGCAAGCTGGCGAAGACTAGCGAAAGGAAGGGGCGCCGTGAAGCCATCTTGTCGCGCCGCGGATCCGGCAATTTCCTGGGCGGCGCGGTTATGAGGCGTAACTATCCCATGCAGACGGCCGAGAAGTACGATCTCTCCGTTCAGGTAATCGACTTCGCTTGAGACGCCGCGAGTGAAACTCTGCCAGGTCGATTGCTGGCCGGGCCGAATGCCGGAATTCTCGGCGATCTTCCAGTGCGCTATGCTGATTGTACGTTCCGAGGGAGACGCGAACGTATGGCCCGCCGCCTTGAGGACTGTCTCGGCCTCCTCGACAAGGGCTGCACTGAATACTGCCCGCTCGTCTTCCGCGCCGTCGAAAAGCTCCAGCACATTGCGTACATTGTGAAGAAGCTTCGCCGCCTTCCATCGCTTGATATCGCTGGTCGTCTCGGCAATGTAGTCCGACCGGCCAAGATCCGCGACGACCTTGGCAGCCGTCTCGTCCGTGCCGCGCGGATAACGGCCGACGGTCACGATCGCCACCTGAGGATCGCCTCCGACCACGACGTGACCGGTCTCTGTAAAGCGCGCAGGGGTCAGGATGCTGGCCCCATAGACGTTCGGAAAAAATCTAAGAGCCGCCGTCTCCGTTGCCAGGCCATTTTGAAACGTGACGATCGGCATGCTGGATACGGTCAGCGCCTCCGAGTGTTCGATTGTCCGCCAGGCCCAAAAGGCGAGGGCTTCTGCGGCATCCTGTGATTTTACCGTCAACAGCAGGATGTCGCCCTGCCGCAGTGATGGTGGCTCTGCAGTGTCGAAGGCTTTCAGCCGGATCTGCCGTATCCCGGCGGGCCGCTGGTAGACGAGGCCGTGATTGATGATGTGCCTGATCTGGGCGCCGCGTCCGACAAGGGCGTAGTCGATGCCCGAAAGCTCAAATTGTGCGGCAAGGCTCGCACCGACGGCGCCTGCTCCGATAATGATGTAGCGCGTCATGCCCGCCTTCCAGAAACCGCGTTCAGAAGCTCCCGTGTGTTCTCCGCTTGCTGAGAGGCGGAGATTCCGTCGGGAGTTTTTTCCTCGATGAAAAGACGCGGCTTCTCCTCGGCCTTTCGGCTCCATCTGTCGCATGCCGAGCGTCCGAGAATAGACACCGAGGTGTCTTCCTGGGGCGCATGAACCAGGACCGATTGGATATCGCGAAAATGCCGCTCGATTCCCAGATCACCGTTGAGACCGGGGTTGCCGAGCGTGCGAACGGCGAGCTGGACCGCGTCGCGTATGTTGCGCGCCGCAAGAAGGCGCGCCCTGATGAGAGCTTCCGGTTCATCCAACGAATGGTCGAGCGCGTTGAACAGGATTTGTCTTGCTCCGCCCACGAGCAGGTCGATCTCGCCGGCCGCGGAAACGAACCTGTCCGTTCTTGCAATCGGAGCGCCGAGATTGGCGGGTATCCGTTCGTGACCGAAGCGGATGAACGCCTCCTGGGCAGCTTCCGCTGCTCCGAGATATATGGCGGTCAGCGCCACGGAAGCGGCGGCATGGGTACGGTTGTCCTGCGTGCCGATGGAGACGTCGACCAGATCGAGGGCGTCTTCGAGCGGCACCTGGACATCTTTGAATTCGACGTCGTGAGAGCCGCTGGCCCGCATTCCCAGGCTCTTCCAGTTCTCGATCACCTTGATGCCGGGAAGTTGCGATGGAACGACGAAAGTGCCGACCCGCTGCGGTGTTTCATCGGTGCGCGCCCAGACAAGGAAATGGGTGAGGCCGAGGGCACCCGTGACAAAGCGCTTGCGACCGGAGATCGCCCACCCGCCCGCGATACGACGCGCCAATGTGTCGGGAAGCCCACCCCGGGCCGGAGAGCCAAGGTCGGGTTCGACCCGTGCCGCGTTCAGCAGGATTGGGCGGTCACGCGCGTCTTCGAGTAAACGTCGGTAAAGTGGCTCCGGCCATTTGCTGCCTGCTGCCTGTCCGAGATGCGTAAATATGGTCATCGCGCTAATCAGGGCGACGGATGGATCGCCACGACCAAGTGCTGCGAGGATGCGCCCAACATCGGCAATGCTCGCGCCTGTCCCACCAAACCGTGTTGCCACAGTGCTTTCGAGAAGACCGGCAGCATGGACGGCCTCAATGCCGGGCCAGGGAAATGCGCCAGATGCGTCAGCCGCCGGGGCGGCGGCGGCAAGCTTGCGGGTGACGTCCGCCAGATCAATGGTGTTATAGGACACTTTGCATCAGCCTCTTTGAAGCAGCGAGGAATGCCGTGGCGCGGAACCCACCGCGCGACGGCTGATCTTCGCAGTCACAATCCAAATGATGTTCGCCGAATGGTATTCGTTAGCGTGTGACGATGCTCGATTAGGCGACCGCTTGCTGCGGTGCCTCTCGTTCCGCCAGATCCGCTCTGACGAGCGGCAGAATATAGCGGCCGTAATCGATGGCGTCGTTCAGGTTGTCATAGCCACGGATCGAGATGAGATCCGCCCCGAGATCGACGTAGTCGAGAATGGAGTCCGCGATCGTTCTTGGCGAGCCGACCAGGGCTGTGGACGCACCGCGCGCATTGGTCGCCGTCACCGTCGGGTACCAGAGGGCCCGATCATGCACATCACCGCGCGAGGCAATTTCAAGCAGGCGCTGCGAGCCGATATTCTGCGGGGAAGGGGCGTCCGGCGGAACCTTACCAAGGCCTTTTGCTCGATTTCCCTTTAAAAGGTCGAGAGTGCGATGCGCCTTCGCCCAGGCAAGCTCGTCGGTTTCCGCGACAATCGGACGGAAAGTCACCCAGATCCGCGGGCGATCCTTACGTCCGGCGCGAGCCGCTTCGGCGTAGACGCGATCGATTTGCTGTTTCGTTTCTGCCAGCGGCTCGCCCCACAGGCCGAAGATATCGGCGAGTGCGCCACCGATGCGATAGGCGTCGTCCGACGACCCGCCGACCGACACCGGGATGGTGCCGTTGACCGGACGCACTCGGCTGTGAAACTGCTTGAATTGATAATACCGGCCGTCGAAGTCAAAGGGCTCGCTCGACTGCCAGACGCGGCGCAGAATGCGGATATACTCCTCCTGCCGTTCATATCGCTGATGCTTGTCGAGAAAGTCGCCTTCCCTGGCCTGTTCTTCATCGCTACCGCCTGCAATGAAGTGAACGACCACCCGCCCGCCGCTCAACTGATCAAGCGTCGCGAGCGATTTTGCAGCAACCGTCGGATAGATCGTGTTCGGGCGAAGAGCGATGATAATCTTGATGTTCTTCGTGTGCGCCGCAACCGTCGCGCCGATTGTAAAGGGATCGAAGGACGCGCTGTCATAGGGAATGAGGGTATAGTTGAAGCCATAATCGTCGAGCGAACGGGCGTAGCGCTCGATGAATTGCGGGTCGAGCGCCGAATTTTCGAGAGGGCTGAGTTCGGTCGAGGCATTCGGAAAGGTGACGCTGATGAATTCGGTCGGCATGTCTATGTCCCTGTCCCTGTGGTTTGCTTCACCGGATGATGGGCAGAATGCTAGCGTGACCCAGGCGCCGGAGAAAGACAGGTCATTCTTTTTCTATATAATTTGTAGAATATTTATTCCTTGGATGCTCCCGCTCATGCATCCAAGCTTTGCCTCGACGTTTCACGCAGATTGTCCTGCCCAAAAAACTTTGGGTGAAACGGAGATCACAGTTGCCTGGACACCGCTTCGCGCGGAGAGGTGGGTCCCAGTTCCACTCCCATCAAGAGCAACTCACTTGCATCCTCGGTCGGAAATCTCGCTGGTCCAAGGGGATGGTCGAGGTTCAAGTAGTACCATTGAAATGTCAGGCCGTTTAAACGATCGAATTTGAGGCCAAAAATCCCGTCCTTAATTCTATTATAATGCGCCGGAGATAATGAACGATGGAGGATTTTTTTGTTGTGGCCCGCAAGACAAGTGCGGGCCGAGGCCAAATCGGAGTGTAAGTGTCGCGGAATTCCACCTTTGATATCGAAGCTTGGCGCAATGAAGAAATCAGGACCGAGCTCGAGCACCGAACCAAAGTCACACCAGCGATGCTCCATTCGATCAACAAGGACGGCCTACTGATCTCGGTGAGCGATGCGTGGCTGGATAAACTCGGTTACACTCGAGAAGAAGTTATCGGCAGACGTTCGTCTGAGTTTCTAACCGCCGAGTCGCGCGCGTACGCATTGCGGGAAGTCCTTCCGGCCTTCTTTCTGACCGGCCATAGCGACAACATCGAATATCAAATGGTTTGCAAGAACGGCCGCATTATCGATGTTTTGTTGTCGGCGGTTTTGGATAGGCTTCCGGGTGAAGCCCAGGGTGTGTCGTTGGCGGTCATCACGGATGTGACTGCACTGAAAGCAGCGAAGCGCCAATTAGCCTTAAGCGAAGTGCGATATAGGGATCTCGTGGAAAGCCAAACGGAGTTGGTGTCGCTGGCAAGCCCTGAGGGGGAGCTTCGATTTGTCAATCATGCCTACGCACGTCACTATGGTCGCGAACCCGACGAAATGATCGGAAAGAGTCTGTTCGACTTCATTCCAGAGACCAGCCGATTGGCGGTCGAGCACCATTTGGGCAAGGTTTGCAGCGTCGATCACAGCATTGAGAATCAAAATCAAGTCGTGTTGCCCGATGGCCGGGTCAGATGGATGGCATGGACCAACAAGGCCCTGAGAGACTTGGACGGGCAAGTAACCGCTATTCATTCGGTAGGCAGGGATATTCATGACCGGGTAGTCGGTGAGCAACGGCTTAAGGAAAGCGAGGCTCGCTACCGGCTGCTGGCGAACCATGGAACCGATATGGTTTTCCAACTCGATGTTGATCTTGTTCACCGGTACGTCTCTCCGGCATGCTACGATATCCTCGGTCGCGAAGCTGAGGAACTGATCGGCACGCACCTAATTGCGATCACACATCCCGAAGATACTGAACGTGCAGGATCGGCATTTCAGTCGCTTGTCGACGGCGACCTCGAGCGCCATTTGCTTCTCTGTCGCTTGCGTCATCGCGATGGGCGTTGGATCTGGGTCGAAGCGCAGCTAAAGGCGCTGATGGATCGGCAATCGGACCTCCCGTCAGGTATTATCGGAACCCTAAGGGATGTTTCGGAGCGCAAAGCGATCGAGGAGCAGCTTCAGGAAGCAAATCGCCGACTACAGACGCTTGCAGATCAAGATGGGCTTACGGGTCTGTCGAACCGCCGGTTGTTTGATGCCGCCTTCTCACGAGAATTCGATCTCGCTTTAGAAGGCGAGAAAGACCTCGCCCTTCTCATGATCGATGTGGACTGGTTCAAGTCGTTCAACGATGGCTACGGTCATCCCGCCGGCGATAGATGTCTGAAGAAGATAGGAGAGTCTATTCGAGACCGCGTGCGGCCGGGCGATATCGTTGCGCGCTATGGCGGCGAAGAATTTGCTGTGCTCCTTCCGACTGCCAGCCTACCAGAGGCAATCGTCATCGGAGAACTCATCCGGAAGAGCGTGCTGCAATTAGCGATCGAACATAAAGGCAGTCCGAACCAGTTTGTGACAGTCAGTATCGGCGTGGCCTCTTTGGAAGTAGGTAATTCTAGTCGGGAATTGCTCCTCGGCAGGGCAGACAGCGCTCTCTACAGAGCTAAAGAGAACGGACGTAACATCGTCGTTCGTGACGCTTAGCATCAATTTCCGCTGCCCAGGTGGTGGTACGAGCGCTCATCAATCGCTGGCGGTTATCGGATATATCGACGTCCATGAACCAGGCCGAGTTAGTGGAGGCTGCGGACCAAGCGCTCTGTGATGCCAAGATGAGTGGCCATGACTGCGTTGCGGCGGACGGTGGCCGGGCAAGCCGCGCCGCGGGCCGTGATCGAGCGTGACCAAACATGGCGATGATGTCCAGCCATCACGGGAGACGACAACCCGATGCGCAACACGAGGGGTTTCCACACGTCAATTCAAGCATTCATATCGGGTTCAGATGCGGCATGCAGAAATACATGTGTCCCCTAAGACACCCCCTAACTTTCGGAGGCAACATATGAAAATCACCTATGCTCTCGCCCTCGCTGGCATGCTGGCATTCTCCGGCTCGGCTTTCGCGGCGTCTTCAACCGCCACAACCACTGACACTACCGTCAAACCGGCTGCTACTGCGGCAACCACCAACGCTGCGAAGCCGGCGGCGACAACGACTACGGCTGCGAAGCCGGCTGCTGCCGACGCGCAGAAGCAGGCCATTTCCAAGAAATGTTCGGCTGACGCAGATGCCAAGGGTCTGCATGGCAAGGACCGCAAGAAATTCCGCGAGCAGTGCAAGACTGCCGCCATGAAGAAGAGCTGAAGGCCGTCGACCCGAACTGCTAAATTGCGCGTATATAAGGGTGCTTCGATATAAAGGGGGCGGAGAGGAGTCTCCGCCCCCTTATCCTCACAATGTTAAATCTGTCTAGCGGATGTTCAGCGTGATCGAAATCGAACAAAGCCTGCACGAAACAATGGCGGTGATCGGGAACCAAATGGTGAAACGATTCCGACCTATCGCAAGGTGTTTCATAATTCCTTCCCTGCTGCCCGAACAATCTTCGCCTAAAGCCTCTTCAAAGCCTGGATTTCGAAGAGGTCTGTCACCACCGGCGATTGGAAGTCATCCATTTTACGGTGGAATTACAGCTGGAACGATTTGGCCGCGTTAGTGGCGGCGGACGGGTGGAGAGCCGGCGGGCTTTGCCTGCTATTTCGTTCCGAAGCCGGAACTGCGGACACCGCCAGCCAATGTGGCTGAAATTTCAGGCATAACGGCGGAAGTATCGTTTGGGCGCCATCTTGAACCATCTATTTTAGTAATTTCTTGTTGGCCTCTGGTTGATTGCATCCCTTTGGCTGCTTGGTTTTGCCAGCACTGCAAGCGCGATGTGGACGGCTATTGTCCTCGGCGTGCCGATCGCGGCGTCGTTGCAGTGGGCAGTTTGGGACGTACATCATCCACGCGCCCACGCTTAGGCGTGGACGCGAGCGTAATACCGAGTAGACTCACCATGAAAAGCGGCGGAGTGGCCCCAAGGTCAGGAAGCCAACATCAAAACTCTTCCCATTCCTTTGCCGCAGTGGCAACTGCGGTCCTCCCGCCAAAAGCACCGGCCAGCTTCTGCCCGAGGGCACGGGCAGGAGAGGCGATGGGCTTGGTCGCCCGGTCGATGGCGCGGACAGCCGCCTGGCCACCATCGAGCTTGAAGCCGGCGATCAGTTCCTTCAAGCGGCTGGCTTCCACGGCTAAGGTCGCACCGGCGGCATTGGTCTCCTCGACCATGGCTGCATTTTGTTGGGTCACCTGATCCATCTGGTTGACGGCGGTGTTGACCTCGGCCAGACCAGTCGACTGTTCGCGTGCTGACGTAGCGATCGCATCCATGTGCTGATTGATAATCACGACGTCCTGCTCGATGGCGTGCAGGACTTCGCCCGTGTCACGCACAAGCTTGACGCCGCTTTCGACCTCGGTCGTGGAATTACGGATGAGATCCTTGATTTCCTTGGCCGCCAGTGCGGAGCGCTGCGCCAGTTCGCGCACTTCCTGCGCCACCACGGCGAAGCCCTTTCCGGCATCTCCGGCACGAGCCGCTTCGACGCCTGCATTCAACGCCAACAGATTAGTCTGGAAGGCAATCTCGTCGATGACGCCGATAATGTTAGATATCTGGTTCGACGACTGTTCGATACGGCTCATGGCCTCGACGGCATTGGCAACGACCTTTCCAGATCGTGTCGCGCTCTCGTTCGCCTGGATCGCCACGGCGCGGGCTTCCTCGGCGCGTTTGGAAGAGTTCGAGACATTGACGGTGATTTGGTCGAGGGCCGCAGCCGTTTCCTCAAGCGAAGCCGCCTGCTTTTCAGTACGCTGCGAAAGGTCGTCGGCGCTCTGGCTGATCTCGCGCGAACCGCTATCAATCGATGCGGTCGAACGAGCGACCTCGCGGAGCGTTTCGCTTAGCTGGGTGATCGTCGCATTCAGATCGTGTCGCAGAGCTTCAAAGTCTGGAGCGAGCGGCTCCGTCAGTTGGAACGATAGATCACCGGCGGCCAGCCGCTTCAAGCCATTTGCCAGACCGACAGTTGCCTCCCTCAGGCGCTGTTGTGCGGCAGCTTCGGCCTCGGCTGTCACTCTGAGACGGTCCGCTTCCGTCTGAGCGCGGTTTTCCTCCGCCTCTGCCTCCAGTCGCTTATTCGCAATGGCCGCCTGACGGAACACTTCGACCGCACCAGCCATTTGCCCAAGCTCATCGCCTCGTGCCATTCCGGGGATTTGAATATTCGTTTCGTTCGATGCCAGCCGCACCATGGTGGCGCGCAACGCCGCCATCGGCTTGGTAATGCCAAAGACAATTGCAATGATTGCCATCACGAAACCAGCCACCAGTCCTGCCGCCGAAGACGTCGCGGTCAGGAATCGGGTCGTATTCGTTTTATCCGTCAAATCGTTCGAGCCCTTGTCGGCGAATGACTGGATGTCTGTCGTGAGGCCGCGGATCGCCAGGCTGAGCTCATGGAAGCTCGGATCAACCTGACGATGATACAAATCGACAGCTTCCTTGTCTTGACCCTTCTTCACTAGATCCATCACTGCAGTGACGTTGTTGATGAAGAGGTCGGTCTTCTTCCCGAGCTCATCGATGCGGTCGGAAAAAGCCGGCGCCTGCTGGCGAAGATCGGAGAGGATCTGCTTGAGTTCGGGAACAGTGCTATCAAACGCGTCGCTCGACCGCTTTATTTGGTCGGGATCAGTTTCCGCGATGGCTCGAAAAACGTTGTAAACCAGTTCATAGCTGAATGTGTTCGTGCGCCGAGCGTTCGCCACTGCTCGCGATTCGTGATCGAGAAATGCAGTATAGGAGCTGTCGATCACTTTCATTTGCGCGGTCGCGTACCAGATACAGGCGACGATGATCAGCGACATGAATATGATGACGGAAAGCAGTTTTGAAAGAATGCTTATTCGGTTTAGAAATGACATGGCGCTCGAACCCCTTGAATTATAGGGTAAATTCTATTTCCGCTTGGTAAACGGCTCGTTAAGCACATCATATGCCGATCGCATTTAGGGCGTTTCTTTCGCTTGTTGGACATTGTGTCGCAATATGGACAATGCTGCCAAGCCTCGGGTCCCGAGCCTCGTGTTGGAACTGCCTTGAGATCTCGGTGAGATTAGCGCGAGTACTCGCGACCGGTGCATCGGCGGTCCTGCCCGCGTGATTTGCGTGAAATCCCTCTACGTCCCCTTCAACCTAACGGTTTTGCGTGGACAACCTAGTTCGGTTTGCTCGTCTTCGCCAGCCATCGGTCACGCCGCGAGCCATCGACGGGGAGTTTGAGGGGAGAGGAGCTGACTAAGTCGGAAGTCCTGCCATGATGAAATTTGGATCTCCCAGGGAAACGACCCCTGGAGAGTCGAGGGTAGGTTTGACACCTAAAAGCGCTCGAGGGCTTCAGAAGCTCGGATAGGAGTATCTTATAGGGCGGGTGTCGGTCTGGCTCGGACCATTCCGCAGAGGCTAAACTGGTCGGTCGTCAGTGCTGAAGGAGGTAGCGACCATTGAATGTCCAGAGGGGGCCAAATGCTTGGCAAGAACAAGATCGACAAAATTGTTGATAGCGATGGGTTCTTCCTCAAAGTCTGTGATTGAGCTGCAGCATTCTCGCTCTCATCAATTCCGGGCCGGCGCGCCCATACATGGCTCGCTTCAGTGTCTTAAGGCGATTGATCTGCCCTTCGGCTTGCCCGTTGCTCCAAGGGAGTTCGATTGCATTATTGACGGCGTCGATATCCCGGCGCAACACGCTAGCGAAGCGCGTGATTGCCGTGAGTTCAGTGTCGATGGCATCGTCGATCCATTCGTCCAGGGCTTCCGGGTTTCCGCTGCGCAGGATGCCGTTGAAACGCATAGCCAAGCTTCGCATTGTGGCGAACGCCGCCGAGCCATTCTTTAGGGCATCGACCTTTCTGGCCTGACGGTCCGTCAGAAGGCCGCGCGGCTTGATGCATAAAGCTGCTGCAACGACAGAGGAAATCGCATGGCCGGTGTCTGGATCACGAACCGGGTCTGACGTATTTGCTTCCATGAAAACATCATCCGGCAGATTCTGTTCGGCTTCGCGCCACACCTTCAACAATCGCTCGAGATTGGAACGACAGCCCGTGTAACCGCGGATCTTAAGGTCGTAAAACAGGTGGCGTCCGATGCGGTTTCCATCCTGCCAGCATTCCGCCAGGAACTCCTCAAAATACAATGGCGATGTTGGGTTCAATGCCGCCCGGTTTCTGTCCCGAGGTGCGGTGGAAGTAAGCCAATTCGCGACGCTGCGGCGTTCATATCCGGTCCGTCTCGCAATCTCGCTGTAGGTGAGGCCCTGTTGACGAAGGGCATGGAGCATATCAAAGGTTTTCTGGCGCGATTGTCTATGCGCCATGCGAGCCCGACGGTGTTGTGCCGTGTTGCTGGCGATCGTGTCTTCCGACAAAATCGGTCTGACATGAGCATGACCGGAAAGGCTCATCTGCTCCTTGATCGCGGCTCGAAGGTTTTGAACCAGATGGAAGCGATCGGCCACCTGCCGGGCCTGGGGTGCGCCCTCCCGGGCGGCCCCTGGGCATAGAGGCCACATCGATCTCGGCTGACAACCTCGATAGATGGGCGTTCTTGCAACCATGCCTTTGCACTTTCCACGCTGCGGTCGTCCAGAATATCGATGACTGACCGGCGCTCAAGGTCGATTATAATGGTGCCGTAGTGCGAGGATTGCCGCCAACTCCAATCATCTATACCCACAACTCGAATATTGTCGTCTCGCCTGGGTTTGGGAGCATTGCGCTTCAACTGCCGCAAGATCGTGT
>NZ_FMAH01000072.1 GCF_900094545.1 Martinezella miluonensis | reverse complement strand
CATACGCCGTTCTTCACGAACTACCGTCCGCAGTTCTACTTCCGCACGACTGATGTGACCGGCATCGTGACGCTTCCGGAAGGCACGGAAATGGTTATGCCGGGCGACAACGTCACGGTTGCCGTTGAGCTGATCGTTCCGATTGCGATGGAAGAAAAGCTTCGCTTCGCGATCCGCGAAGGCGGCCGTACCGTCGGCGCAGGCATCGTTGCCTCCATCGTCGAGTAATCCTCGGATTATTCCTTTATAAAAAGGCCCCGCTGGAAACAGCGGGGCCTTTTTGCATTGGGAGGCAGGAATGGGCCTGCTCGTTCTCACAGGCGCTTCAGGCTTGGGCAAGGAGACGATCGCGCGAGATCATGCGCAAGAGGGCTGTGCATCATTTCGACAGCATCGGCATCCCAACGCTTGGTAGCGAAGCCACACGACATGGCTACCACATTCGTGACACCAGCCGACTTTCACTCGATCAATGTGTCGCGCATGTGCTGGAACACCTGCGCAAGCGGACGCCTTGATGCTGGCTATCAATAGTCCCCGGACGGTGACTTTCACGAATTACCTGAATTCGTCTATGGCTAGGCGCAGGATACCGGCAACGAAATCGCTCTTGCGGGGAGTATATCGATCCCAATCGCCATTCGCTTCCCTGGCGAGTTTCCTCTTCAACGTCGCATAACGCTCGGCCGCTTCCGGATGGGAGCGAAGACAATTGCGAAAGAGAATACGGTCACGGTGCGCGGAATTGCCGAGCAGGCAGAGATAGAGACGTGTTCCAAAGGGCGTCTCATCCTTGGTGAAGATCCACCGATCGTCGCCATAGAGACCACCGTGGAAGACATAGCCGTCCTTTTGCAGATGTTCGGTGGCAAACAGCCTGGCGTCATTCGCGAATAGGACCGCGTCGATATCGAGCTTCGGCTTTGCGCAAAGGCCGGGACGGATGTGCTCCCGATATGCTGGATATCGGCCGGCTGGCCGAGCAATGCCGCGATCGCTTCACATCGGCTCTGGAAGAGGGCGGGCCACGCGGGATCGTAGTTCACAAGCGTAATTGCCCGCATTTCCTGCCTGCCTCTGCGTGATTCCCTTGATGCCAGGATATCCCTCATTCTGCGGCTAAAGAAATTTCGGGAGTTTCTTCTTTGCATCGAAAGGACCGCCTCGGGATAGGGGATGCGAGCTTGTGAACCAACGACTGGTCTTCACGTCGAATATGATTCGCTCCGTGGCTGGTTTCCTGTGCTGTCTGTGATCGAGGTGTCCCAAACTCAAGCTGTAAAGCTCGGCTGAGGAGTGGCGGAGCTGGAAAGGCGCCTCTTCCTCGTCCTTTGCCGTAGTTTCGCCCTGCTTGAGGACTGCTTGTGCGGCGCCAGACAAACCGAAGTTGCGGGGTCGATTGGGAAAAAGCAAAAAACGCTCTTGCCAATCGTTTCGTCCCGCCTTAAAGGGAGCGCCATGTCTTCGAAATGCTTAGACGGTCCACCGTCTGAAGCGCATACTTCGAAGGAAGAAGGGGTATAGCTCAGTTGGTAGAGCGGCGGTCTCCAAAACCGCAGGTCGTAGGTTCGAGCCCTGCTGCCCCTGCCATTTTTCCCGACCTGACTGGCGCGCCGGTATCGCTGCTTCTTGGGTTTGGAATTATGCCGGTTTGGCGGCAAATTTTCGAAAACGCTGGATTGCCTCTTGTTAAATTGGGAATCGGTGTTTATGTAGGGGTTCAACAGACACGCGGTGCGTGGGGCTGATATGTTCAGCTTTACGCGCCGTAATTGCGTGGGCAGTCAATGGCATCCAAATCGAATCCACTAGCGTTTCTGCAGCAGGTGCGCTCCGAGACGTCGAAAGTTACTTGGCCGTCGCGCCGCGAGACGATGATCTCGACGGTGATGGTTCTTGTTATGGTTATTTTCGCCTCGCTGTTTTTCTTTGCTGCCGACCAGCTCATCGGCTGGATTCTCGGCTACGTGCTGAATACCGGCAACTAATATCGGGTGGAAATGAACATGGCGGCACGTTGGTACATCGTCCACGCTTATTCAAATTTCGAAAAGAAGGTGGCTGAATCCATTGAGGAGAAGGCCAGGCAGAAGGGTCTCGAACATCTGTTCGAAAAGATCCTCGTGCCCACCGAAAAGGTCGTCGAAGTTCGTCGCGGTCGCAAGGTCGATAGCGAGCGTAAGTTTTTCCCGGGTTATGTGCTGGTTCGCGCCAACCTGACGGATGAAGCTTACCACCTGATCAAGAACACGCCGAAGGTTACCGGCTTCCTTGGTTCCGACAATAAGCCCGTTCCGATTCCGGATTATGAAGCCGAGCGCATTCTCGGCCAGGTCCAGGAAGGTGTCGAGCGCCCGAAGGCTTCCGTCTCCTTCGAGATCGGCGAGCAGGTTCGCGTTTCCGACGGTCCGTTCGCCTCGTTTAACGGCACGGTTCAGGATGTGGACGAAGAGCGTTCGCGCCTGAAGGTTGAGGTGTCGATTTTCGGTCGCGCTACGCCGGTCGAGCTGGAATACAGTCAGGTCGAGAAGGTCTGATCGAAGTTTCTGAGGAGGGTTGGCCTGGCTGTCGACCTTTCTTTTGTGTTTGGATATGAGTGAGTGCTCACTTATATCCGGCGGCTCAGCCGCAATTCGCGTGGAAGGGTAGGGTCTTAGCCGGGCCCGATAATCCGAACCACGCAACCGCAGCCGCCGGAGCGATCCGGCATAGTGGGCCGGGAAGCCGGTCTTGTAGAAAGGCAGAGAGAAATGGCTAAGAAAGTTGCAGGCCAGCTCAAGCTGCAGGTAAAGGCCGGCTCGGCGAATCCGTCGCCGCCGATCGGTCCTGCGCTTGGTCAGCGTGGCATTAACATCATGGAATTCTGCAAGGCGTTCAATGCCGCCACGCAGGAAATGGAAAAGGGTATGCCGATCCCGGTCGTCATCACCTACTACCAGGACAAGTCCTTCACCTTCATCATGAAGCAGCCGCCGGTCAGCTACTTCCTGAAGAAGGAAGCGAAGATCCAGTCCGGCTCGAAGACCCCGGGCAAGGGCGCCAAGGCTGGCTCTCTTACCAAGGCTCAGGTGAAATCTATCGCCGAAGCCAAGATGAAGGATCTGAACGCCGCCGATATCGAAGGCGCAATGGCCATGATCGAGGGCTCTGCCCGCGCGATGGGCCTGGAAGTGGTGGGCTAAGACCATGGTAGCAAAGCGTATTCAGAAGATTCGTGAAGGCGTTGATCCGACCAAGCTTTATGCTCTGGATCTGGCCATCAGCATGGTCAAGGAACGTGCCGTCGCCAAGTTCGACGAAACCGTCGAAATCGCGATGAACCTCGGTGTTGACCCGCGTCACGCCGACCAGATGGTTCGCGGCGTTGTCAACCTGCCGAACGGCACCGGCCGTACGGTTCGCGTTGCTGTCTTTGCTCGCGGCGCCAAGGCTGACGAAGCCAAGGCCGCCGGTGCCGACATCGTCGGCGCGGAAGACCTGGTCGAAATCGTTCAGGGCGGCAAGATCGACTTCGATCGTTGCATCGCGACCCCGGACATGATGCCACTCGTCGGCCGCCTCGGTAAGGTTCTCGGCCCGCGCGGCATGATGCCGAACCCGAAGGTCGGTACGGTTACGATGGACGTCAAGGGTGCTGTTGAAGCTTCCAAGGGCGGCGCTGTCGAGTTCCGCGTCGAGAAGGCTGGTATCATCCACGCCGGTATCGGCAAGGCTTCCTTCGACGCCAAGGCTCTGGAAGAGAACATCCGCGCCTTCGCCGACGCCGTCATCAAGGCAAAGCCGGCTGGCGCCAAGGGTAACTACCTCAAGCGCGTAGCGATCTCCTCGACCATGGGTCCGGGCGTCAAGATCGAGCCGTCGACCGTTACGGCGCCGAGCGCCTAATGATCTTGCCGGGCATTATGCCCGGTCTTTAAGAATTCCCGGCCTTTCGGGGCCGGGATTTCCGGAGAAATCCGGAATTCCTGTCCGAGATTGCAGGTGGTTATCCCTTAATCACTCAAGCCTGCATGAGACGGGTAAGACCCGAATTTTGAAGAAGCATCGCTTCGATGAACTCGGTTCGAGCCTTGGATGCCTTGTGCCTTGGAGCCGTCAGGCTCGAGCGCGAGGGGACAGGATCCTCAAGCGTCGCTTGGGATCTTTTTTGATCCCAGGAGGCAAAAGGCAACCCGGCAGGCCCGTTAACCCGGTCCTGTCAACTGGAGAAAAGCAGTGGAAAGAGCGGAAAAACGCGAATTCGTCACGGAACTGAACGAAGTCTTCAAGGCTTCGGGCTCGGTTGTCGTGGCCCACTATGCTGGTGCTACAGTCGCTCAGATGAACGATTTCCGTTCGAAGATGCGCGCTGCTGGCGGCACCGTCAAAGTCGCGAAGAACCGCCTGGCCAAAATTGCTCTTCAGGGCACGGATGCGGAAGGGATTTCCAATCTCTTCACCGGTCAGACGCTGATTGCATACAGCACTGATCCGATTACCGCTCCGAAGGTCGTCGTGGATTTCGCCAAGGGCAACGACAAGATCGTTGTTCTGGGCGGCGCCATGGGAACAACAACGCTCAACGCCGAAGGTGTAAAGTCGCTCGCGACCCTGCCTTCGCTGGACGAGCTGCGCGCGAAGCTGCTGGGCATGATCCAGACTCCGGCTACCCGCATCGCAGGTGTTGTTGCAGCGCCGGCAAGTCAGCTTGCTCGCGTGTTCTCGGCCTACGCCAAGAAGGACGAAGCCGCGTAAGGCGGTTTTTCGCTGTTTATAATCAACCAGTTCGAACCGAACAAAAGGAACTACAAAAATGGCTGATCTCGCAAAGATCGTAGACGACCTCTCCTCGCTGACCGTTCTCGAAGCTGCAGAACTGTCGAAGCTTCTTGAAGAAAAGTGGGGCGTATCCGCCGCTGCTCCGGTAGCTGTTGCTGCCGTTGGCGGCCCGGCTGGCCCGGCTGCCGTTGAAGAAGAAAAGACCGAGTTCGACGTCATCCTCGCTGATGCCGGCGCGAACAAGATCAACGTCATCAAGGAAGTCCGCGCCATCACCGGCCTGGGCCTCAAGGAAGCCAAGGACCTCGTTGAAGCCGCTCCGAAGGCTGTCAAGGAAGCTGTTTCCAAGGCTGAAGCTGCTGACATCAAGAAGAAGCTCGAAGACGCCGGCGCTAAGGTCGACGTTAAGTAAGCTTGAAACTGCTTTGGGAGGTGGCTTTTCGCCATCTCCCATTCGCCGTTTTTCTGAACGAATTACCCAAAAGCCGCGGGAAAAACGGCTTTTGGGTAATGGGTTCTTCAAGAGGATGGTCTCAAACCGAACCGCGACGCAATCCGGCCGAGCG
This sequence comes from Martinezella miluonensis, assembly GCF_900094545.1. Classification (GTDB taxonomy): domain Bacteria; phylum Pseudomonadota; class Alphaproteobacteria; order Rhizobiales; family Rhizobiaceae; genus Rhizobium; species Rhizobium miluonense. Next base: position 13,432 of record NZ_FMAH01000072.1, on the reverse strand, counting down.
GTTTTCGGTTAGATAGACGAGATTGAACTACTCATTGATTGATGGGGTCGCCTGGCCAGCGATTCCCATCCGTTGCAGGCCCGGGTGCAGGATTTTAAAGGAGCGACGATGGCTCAGACCCTTTCGTTCAACGGTCGCAGGCGCGTACGCAAGTTTTTTGGTAAGATTCCCGAAGTCGCGGAGATGCCGAACCTCATCGAGGTTCAGAAGGCATCCTACGATCAGTTTCTCATGGTCGAAGAACCCAAGGGCGGCCGCCCGGACGAAGGTCTTCAGACCGTCTTCAAGTCGGTTTTCCCGATCACCGATTTTTCCGGCGCTTCCATGCTGGAATTTGTTTCCTATGAATTCGAGCCGCCGAAGTTCGACGTCGACGAGTGCCGCCAGCGCGACCTGACCTATGCAGCGCCGCTGAAGGTGACCCTCCGTCTGATCGTGTTCGATATCGACGAGGATACCGGCGCGAAGTCCATCAAGGACATCAAGGAACAAAGCGTTTACATGGGCGACATGCCGCTCATGACGAACAACGGTACGTTCATCGTGAACGGCACCGAGCGCGTTATCGTGTCCCAGATGCACCGTTCGCCGGGCGTCTTCTTCGATCACGACAAGGGCAAGAGCCATTCTTCCGGCAAGCTGCTCTTTGCTGCTCGCGTCATCCCTTATCGTGGCTCCTGGCTCGATATCGAATTCGACGCCAAGGACATCGTCTACGCCCGTATCGACCGCCGCCGCAAGATTCCGGTGACGTCGCTGCTGATGGCGCTCGGCATGGATGGCGAAGAAATTCTGTCGACCTTCTACACGAAGTCGCTCTATGAGCGCTCCGGCGACGGCTGGCGCATTCCGTTCAAGGCTGAAACGCTCAAGGGCGCCAAGACCGTTTCCGACATGATCGACGCCGACACCGGCGAAGTCGTGGTCGAAGGCGGCAAGAAGCTGACTCCGCGCCTGCTGCGTCAGCTGCAGGACAAGGGCCTCAAGGCTCTGAAGGCCACGGACGAAGAGCTGTACGGCCTGTTCCTGGCGGAAGACATCGTCAACTTCCAGACCGGTGAGATCTATCTCGAAGCCGGCGACGAAATCGACGAGAAGACGCTGCCTGTCATCCTGAAGGCTGGTTTCGACGAAATCCCGGTTCTCGGCATCGACCACATCAATGTCGGCGCCTACATCCGCAACACGCTGTCTGCCGATAAGAACGAGAACCGTCAGGACGCTCTGTTCGACATCTACCGCGTCATGCGTCCGGGCGAGCCGCCGACCATGGAATCGGCCGAAGCCATGTTTAACTCGCTGTTCTTCGATGCGGAGCGTTACGACCTCTCCGCCGTCGGCCGCGTGAAGATGAACATGCGTCTCGACCTCGACGTCGAAGACACCGTTCGCATCCTGCGCAAGGACGACATCCTGGCCGTGGTCAAGATGCTTGTGGAGTTGCGCGACGGCAAGGGCGAAATCGACGACATCGACAATCTCGGCAACCGCCGCGTCCGTTCGGTCGGCGAGCTGATGGAAAACCAGTATCGTCTGGGTCTGCTGCGCATGGAGCGTGCGATCAAGGAACGTATGTCCTCGATCGAAATCGACACGGTAATGCCGCAGGATCTGATCAACGCCAAGCCGGCTGCCGCCGCCGTTCGCGAATTCTTCGGCTCTTCGCAGCTGTCGCAGTTCATGGACCAGGTGAACCCGCTTTCGGAAATCACCCACAAGCGTCGTCTTTCGGCTCTTGGCCCGGGCGGTCTCACCCGCGAGCGCGCCGGCTTCGAAGTCCGCGACGTTCATCCGACCCACTACGGTCGCATTTGCCCGATCGAAACGCCGGAAGGTCCGAACATCGGCCTCATCAACTCGCTGGCGACCTTTGCCCGCGTCAACAAGTACGGCTTCATCGAAAGCCCTTATCGCCGCATCATCGACGGTAAGGTGACCAACGACGTGCTCTACCTCTCCGCTATGGAAGAGGCGAAGTACTACGTTGCTCAGGCCAATGCCGAGCTCGACACCGACGGCTCCTTCATCGAGGAATTCGTCGTTTGCCGTCATGCCGGCGAAGTCATGCTCGCTCCGCGCGACAACATCAACCTGATGGACGTCTCGCCGAAGCAGCTGGTTTCGGTCGCTGCCGCTCTGATCCCGTTCCTGGAAAACGACGACGCCAACCGCGCTCTCATGGGCTCGAACATGCAGCGTCAGGCCGTGCCGCTTCTGCGTGCCGAAGCTCCGTTCGTCGGTACCGGCATGGAGCCGGTCGTCGCGCGTGACTCCGGTGCTGCTATCGGCGCCCGCCGCGGCGGTGTGGTCGATCAGGTCGATGCGACGCGTATCGTTATCCGCGCCACCGAGGACCTCGATCCGTCGAAGTCCGGCGTCGATATCTACCGCCTGATGAAGTTCCAGCGTTCGAACCAGAACACCTGCGTCAACCAGCGTCCGCTGGTCACCGTCGGTGACGTGGTCAACCGGGGCGACATCCTGGCAGACGGTCCTTCGACCGACCTCGGCGATCTGGCGCTCGGCCGCAACGTGCTCGTCGCGTTCATGCCGTGGAACGGCTACAACTACGAAGACTCGATCCTGCTTTCCGAGCGTATCGTTGCCGACGACGTGTTCACCTCCATTCACATCGAGGAATTCGAAGTGATGGCGCGCGACACCAAGCTCGGTCCGGAAGAAATCACCCGCGATATTCCGAACGTTTCGGAAGAGGCGCTGAAGAACCTGGACGAAGCCGGCATCGTTTACATCGGCGCCGAAGTTCAGCCGGGCGATATCCTCGTCGGCAAGATCACGCCGAAGGGCGAAAGCCCGATGACGCCGGAAGAAAAGCTTCTGCGCGCCATCTTCGGTGAAAAGGCGTCCGACGTTCGCGACACCTCCATGCGCATGCCGCCCGGCACCTACGGTACGGTCGTCGAAGTTCGCGTCTTCAACCGCCACGGCGTTGAGAAGGACGAACGCGCCATGGCGATCGAGCGCGAAGAGATCGAGCGTCTCGCGAAGGACCGCGACGACGAGCAGGCGATCCTCGACCGCAACGTCTACGGCCGTCTGGTCGAGATGCTGCGTGGTCAGGTTGCTCTTGCTGGTCCGAAGGGCTTCAAGAAGGGCACGGAACTGTCGAACGCTGTCGTTTCGGAGTATCCGCGTTCGCAGTGGTGGATGTTCGCTGTCGAGGACGAGAAGGTCCAGAGCGAGCTGGAAGCCCTGCGCGGCCAGTACGACGAATCCAAGTCGCGCCTCGAACAGCGCTTCATGGACAAGGTCGAGAAGGTCCAGCGCGGCGACGAAATGCCTCCGGGCGTCATGAAGATGGTCAAGGTCTTCGTCGCTGTTAAGCGCAAGATCCAGCCGGGCGACAAGATGGCAGGCCGTCACGGGAACAAGGGCGTGGTTTCGCGCATTGTTCCGGTTGAAGACATGCCGTTCCTCGAAGACGGTACGCATGTCGACATCGTGCTGAACCCGCTTGGCGTTCCCTCGCGCATGAACGTCGGTCAGATTCTCGAAACGCACCTGGGCTGGGCTTGCGCCGGCATGGGTCGTCAGATCGGCGAGCTGATCGAAGCCTACAAGGCGAGCGGCAACATCGAGCCTCTGCGCAAGACGATCGATATGGTTGTCGGCGACGGTCCGAAGAGCGACGACGTTCACGAGTATGACGATGCGTCGGTTCTGCGTCTGGCTGACCAGTGGAAGCGTGGCGTGTCCATCGCGACCCCGGTCTTCGACGGCGCCGGCGAAGCGGATGTGAACGAGATGCTGGTCATGGCAGGTCTCAAGCAGACCGGTCAGTCGACGCTGTACGACGGTCGTACCGGCGAGCAGTTCGACCGCCAGGTCACGGTTGGCTACATCTACATGCTGAAGCTGAACCACCTTGTCGACGACAAGATCCACGCCCGCTCGATCGGTCCGTACTCGCTCGTCACCCAGCAGCCGCTGGGCGGTAAGGCGCAGTTCGGCGGTCAGCGCTTCGGCGAAATGGAAGTCTGGGCGCTTGAAGCTTACGGTGCAGCCTACACGCTGCAGGAAATGCTCACGGTCAAGTCGGACGACGTGGCCGGCCGTACGAAGGTCTACGAAGCCATCGTTCGTGGCGACGATACCTTCGAAGCGGGCATTCCGGAAAGCTTCAACGTTCTCGTCAAGGAAATGCGCTCGCTGGGCCTCAGCGTCGAACTGGAAAATTCCAAGGTCGACGATCTGCAGACGGCAAGCCAGCTTCCAGACGCGGCCGAGTAACAATCGATAAGGTGCGCGCTGTTCGGCAGCGCGCACCGTTCCAGCCGGCGCCCGGTTTCGGGTAGCGCCAGTCGGGACGGTTTCGCCGCATTTTGCGGTTATTGTCGTTTTAGTGCGTCAGTCCGGTTCCCGGGAATTTGCCGGTGCTGATCGCAATTCGAGGGCGTTTCGCCCCAAAAGGAGATAGGCATGAACCAAGAGGTCATGAATCTTTTCAATCCGCAGGTGCCTGCACAGAACTTCGATTCCATCCGGATATCGATTGCATCGCCGGAGAAGATTCTTTCCTGGTCTTATGGCGAGATCAAGAAGCCGGAAACGATCAACTATCGTACGTTCAAGCCGGAACGCGATGGTCTTTTCTGCGCACGGATCTTCGGACCGATCAAGGACTACGAGTGCCTGTGCGGTAAGTACAAGCGCATGAAGTACAAGGGCATCATCTGCGAAAAGTGCGGCGTCGAAGTTACGCTGTCGCGCGTTCGCCGTGAGCGCATGGGCCATATCGAGCTCGCTGCTCCCGTAGCCCACATCTGGTTCCTGAAGTCGCTGCCATCGCGTATTTCCACGCTGCTCGACATGACGCTGAAGGATGTAGAGCGCGTTCTCTACTTCGAAAATTACATCGTCACCGAGCCGGGTCTGACTGCTCTGAAGGAGCATCAGCTTCTCTCTGAAGAAGAGTACATGCTCGCCGTCGACGAGTATGGCGAAGACCAGTTCACCGCCATGATCGGCGCTGAAGCGATCTACGAGATGCTGGCCAGCATGAACCTCGAAAAGATCGCTGGCGACCTGCGTTCCGAGCTTGCCGACACCACGTCGGATCTCAAGCAGAAGAAGCTGATGAAGCGTCTGAAGATCGTCGAGAACTTCATGGAGTCCGGCAATCGTCCGGAATGGATGATCATGAAGGTCGTCCCGGTCATCCCGCCGGACCTGCGCCCGCTGGTTCCGCTCGATGGCGGCCGTTTCGCGACGTCGGATCTGAACGATCTGTACCGCCGCGTCATCAACCGTAACAACCGTCTGAAGCGCCTCATCGAACTGCGCGCTCCGGGCATCATCATCCGCAACGAAAAGCGCATGCTGCAGGAATCTGTCGATGCGCTGTTCGATAACGGCCGCCGTGGCCGCGTCATCACCGGCGCCAACAAGCGTCCGCTGAAGTCGCTGTCCGACATGCTCAAGGGCAAGCAAGGCCGCTTCCGTCAGAACCTGCTCGGCAAGCGCGTCGACTATTCCGGCCGTTCGGTCATCGTGACCGGTCCGGAACTCAAGCTGCACCAGTGCGGCCTGCCGAAGAAGATGGCGCTCGAACTGTTCAAGCCGTTCATCTACGCCCGCCTCGACGCGAAGGGTTATTCCTCGACCGTCAAGCAAGCCAAGAAGTTGGTCGAAAAAGAAAAGCCGGAAGTTTGGGATATCCTCGACGAGGTCATCCGCGAGCATCCGGTTCTGTTGAACCGCGCACCGACGCTGCACCGCCTGGGCATCCAGGCCTTCGAACCCATGCTGGTCGAAGGCAAGGCAATCCAGCTGCACCCGCTCGTCTGCACGGCCTTCAACGCCGACTTCGACGGCGACCAGATGGCTGTTCACGTGCCGCTCTCGCTGGAAGCCCAGCTTGAAGCCCGCGTGCTGATGATGTCGACCAACAACATTCTGCACCCGGCAAACGGCGCGCCGATCATCGTTCCCTCGCAGGACATGGTTCTCGGCCTGTATTACCTGTCGATCCTGAACCAGAACGAGCCGGGCGAAGGCATGGCCTTCTCCGACCTCGGCGAGCTGCATCACGCACTCGAAAACAAGGTCGTCACGCTGCATTCGAAGATCCGCGGCCGCTTCAAGTCGGTCGACGAAGAGGGCAAGCCCTATTCGAAGATCTACGAAACCACGCCTGGCCGACTGCTCATCGGCGAACTGCTGCCGAAGCATGGCAAGGTGACCTTCGATATCTGCAACCAGGAAATGACCAAGAAGAACATCTCCAAGATGATCGACACGGTCTACCGCCATTGCGGCCAGAAGGACACGGTCATTTTCTGCGACCGCATCATGCAGCTCGGCTTCGCCCATGCCTGCCGCGCCGGCATTTCGTTCGGCAAGGACGACATGGTCATTCCGGACACCAAGGTTAAGATCGTTGGCGATACCGAAGCCCTGGTGAAGGAATACGAACAGCAGTACAACGACGGTCTGATCACTCAGGGCGAGAAGTACAACAAGGTTGTTGACGCCTGGGGCAAGGCTACGGAAAAGGTCGCCGAAGAAATGATGGCCCGCATTAAGGCTGTCGAATTCGACGAGAAGACCGGTCGCCAGAAGCCGATGAACTCGATCTACATGATGAGCCACTCGGGTGCTCGTGGTTCTCCGAACCAGATGCGTCAGCTGGGCGGCATGCGTGGCCTCATGGCCAAGCCGTCGGGCGAAATCATCGAGACGCCGATCATCTCGAACTTCAAGGAAGGCCTGACCGTTAACGAGTACTTCAACTCGACGCACGGTGCCCGTAAGGGTCTGGCAGACACCGCCTTGAAGACCGCAAACTCCGGTTACCTGACCCGCCGTCTCGTCGACGTCGCTCAGGACTGCATCGTCACGCACGTCGATTGCGGTACCGACAAGGGCCTCACCATGACCGCCATCGTCGATGCCGGTCAGGTCGTTGCTTCGCTCGGCGCCCGCATCCTCGGCCGTACGGCGCTCGACGATATCGACCATCCGGTCACGGGTGAGCGCATCGTCGATGCCGGCAAGATGATCCTCGAGCCTGATGTCATCGAGATCGAAAAGGCTGGTATCCAGTCGATCCGCATCCGTTCGGCACTGACCTGCGAAATCCAGACCGGCGTCTGCGGCGTCTGCTACGGCCGCGACCTGGCTCGCGGTACGCCTGTCAACCTCGGTGAAGCTGTCGGCGTCATCGCCGCACAGTCGATCGGTGAGCCGGGCACGCAGCTGACCATGCGTACCTTCCACTTGGGCGGCACGGCGACCGTGGTCGACCAGTCGTTCCTGGAAGCTTCCTACGAAGGTACGGTCCAGATCAAGAACCGCAACATGCTGCGCAACTCCGATGGCAACCTGGTTGCCATGGGCCGCAACATGACGGTCCAGATCCTGGACGAACGTGGCGTCGAACGCTCCTCGCAGCGCGTTGCTTACGGCTCGAAGCTGTATGTCGACGAAGGCGACAAGGTGAAGCGCGGTCAGCGTCTGGCGGAGTGGGATCCTTATACCCGTCCGATGATGACGGAAGTGGCCGGTACGGTTCACTTCGAAGACGTCGTCGACGGCCTTTCGGTTCTCGAAGCGACCGACGAGTCCACCGGCATCACCAAGCGTCAGGTTATCGACTGGCGCTCGACGCCGCGCGGCTCCGATCTGAAGCCGGCGATCGTCATCAAGGACGCCAGCGGCAATGTCGCCAAGCTGTCGCGTGGTGGCGAAGCCCGCTTCCTGCTCTCGGTCGACGCGATCCTGTCGGTCGAGCCGGGCACGAAGGTGTCGCAGGGTGACGTTCTCGCTCGTTCGCCGCTGGAAAGCGCCAAGACCAAGGACATCACCGGTGGTCTGCCGCGCGTTGCCGAACTGTTCGAAGCTCGTCGTCCGAAGGACCACGCCATCATCGCAGAGATCGATGGTACGATCCGCCTCGGCCGCGACTACAAGAACAAGCGCCGCGTCATCATCGAGCCGGCGGAAGACGGTGTCGAGCCGGTCGAATACCTGATCCCGAAGGGCAAGCCCTTCCACCTTCAGGAAGGCGACTATATCGAAAAGGGTGATTACATCCTCGACGGTAACCCGGCTCCGCACGACATCCTGGCGATCAAGGGCGTGGAGGCTCTGGCTTCCTACCTGGTCAACGAAATCCAGGAAGTCTACCGCTTGCAGGGCGTTGTCATCAACGACAAGCACATCGAAGTGATTGTCCGTCAGATGCTGCAGAAGGTGGAAATCACCGATGCGGGCGACAGCCAGTACATCGTCGGCGACAACGTCGACCGTATCGAGCTGGACGATGCCAACGACGCGCTGATCGAAGTAGGCAAGAAGCCAGCTTACGGCGATCCGGTGCTGCTCGGCATCACCAAGGCCTCGCTGCAGACGCCGTCGTTCATCTCGGCCGCTTCCTTCCAGGAAACGACCAAGGTGCTCACGGAAGCTGCGATCGCCGGCAAGACCGACGGTCTGCAGGGCCTGAAGGAAAACGTCATCGTCGGCCGTCTCATCCCGGCTGGTACGGGTGGTACCATGACGCAGATCCGCCGCATCGCCACGGCTCGCGACGAACTCATCCTCGAAGAGCGTCGCAAGGGCACGGGTTCGGCCGTCGCAACGCCGATGCTGCAGGATATGGCAAGCGAGAATGTCCCGGTTGCTGAATAAGAGCTTCAGGACATAGAAAATCAAAAACCGCCCGGAGCGATCCGGGCGGTTTCTTTTTGTCTAAAGCTCAAATGTGAAAGGTGAGGGCGGTCTAGTCGCCTTGCCGCGAAGCCGCCTGCCTTCAGCGGAAGCGGATGATCGCTACTTCGCCTTCGAGAGCACCCTGATAGGCGGAGGCATGAGGTTCTTCGTCCGGGATATCCGTCAGCAGGCCGATCTGGTCGAGGTCGGCCTCGATGAAACCTTCCTCGGCGAGCGCATTGAGCGCCTCGCGCACGGCGGTGTCGTCATCCGGCGCCTTCAACATGACATGAAGATCGATGCCTTCGCCGCCATCGGTCTCATAGCCCTTGCCGATGATGATGAAGACCATGGGGCCATCGGAATTGTTGTCGTTGTCTGGCGCAGTAATCATGAGTCTTCCTTCGGGAGTGTCGAATCGACCCGGCGATTCCTTGGTTTCGCCCGGGTCATCGGATGAAATTGCCTTTCGGTGATTCCTTATAGGGATTTTGGTGAAATACCAAAGTCCATCTTGCCGAAGGGGCGGCATTTCCGTATCGAATGCGCCAAATGGCTGGTTTTCCCGGGCTTCTGGGCCTTTGTGACAAAGATAATTTCTTAACCGGCCTTGACGAACCGGCGTTAAACCAGTAGTACCGCCGCCATCGGGACCCATGTGAGGCATGGCTGTTCGGGGCGACGCGCCCTGAAGTTCACCTCAAACAAGGTTCTAAAACGCACGTTGAAGACACGAATGCTGCACGCAAGACGCCACTCTCGGTGTCCTCTGCTTTTCTGTGGTCCATCTGCGAAAGCGGATCGGGCCACGTTTTGCGCATTGAGACGATCGTGTGTCGTTGCCGGTGACGGCGATAGTCATGCCCGCAAGGGTGTCGAGATAGATTTACAAGGGATGGTTGAATGCCTACCGTAAACCAGCTGATCCGCAAGCCTCGCCAGGCGCAGGTAAAGCGTAACAAGGTTCCCGCTCTCCAGGAGAACCCGCAGAAGCGCGGCGTTTGCACCCGCGTCTACACGACCACGCCGAAGAAGCCGAACTCGGCTCTGCGTAAGGTCGCAAAGATCCGTCTGACCAACGGCTTTGAAGTCATTGGTTACATTCCCGGCGAAGGTCACAACCTTCAGGAACACTCCGTCGTCATGATCCGTGGCGGCCGCGTAAAGGACCTTCCGGGTGTCCGTTATCACATCATCCGCGGCGTTCTCGATACCCAGGGTGTCAAGAACCGCAAGCAGCGCCGTTCGAAGTACGGTGCGAAGCGTCCGAAGTAATTCGGTTTCAGATAATCCGGCGCTGCGCGAGGTTCTCCGCGTGGTGAAGCGCCGCTAACAGTTGAGAGACGAGAAGTACATGTCCAGACGTCATAAGGCAGAAAAGCGCGAGATCAACCCGGACCCGAAGTTCGGCGATCTGGTCGTCACCAAGTTCATGAATGCTATCATGCTCGACGGCAAGAAGTCCGTTGCTGAAAGCATCGTATACGGCGCATTCGACGCCGTGCAGGGCAAGGCAAAGCAGGAGCCGCTCGGCGTGTTCCACCAGGCTTTGGATAACATCGCTCCGCACGTTGAAGTTCGTTCGCGTCGCGTTGGTGGTGCTACGTACCAGGTTCCGGTTGATGTTCGTCCGGAGCGCCGTCAGGCTCTCGCCATTCGTTGGCTGATCACTGCTGCCCGTAAGCGTAACGAAACGACCATGGTCGATCGCCTCAGCGGCGAACTTCTCGATGCCTCCAACAACCGCGGCGCTGCCGTTAAGAAGCGCGAAGACACGCACAAGATGGCTGATGCCAACCGTGCGTTCTCGCATTATCGCTGGTAATCCCGAACGGTTTCGGAAAGGCAGTCCATTATGGCTCGCGAATATAAAATCGAAGACTACCGCAATTTCGGTATCATGGCGCACATCGACGCCGGCAAGACCACGACCACCGAGCGTATTCTTTACTACACCGGCAAGTCGCACAAGATCGGCGAAGTGCACGACGGCGCAGCCACCATGGACTGGATGGAGCAGGAGCAGGAGCGTGGCATCACGATCACCTCCGCTGCTACGACCACCTTCTGGAAGGGCCGCGACGGCAAGACCCGCCGCTTCAACATCATCGACACCCCCGGCCACGTCGACTTCACCATCGAAGTCGAGCGTTCGCTGCGCGTTCTCGACGGTGCTATCGCTCTGCTCGACGCCAACGCCGGCGTTGAGCCGCAGACGGAAACCGTCTGGCGTCAGGCTGAGAAGTATCATGTTCCGCGCATGATCTTCTGCAACAAGATGGATAAGACCGGCGCCGATTTCTATCGCTCGGTCGAGATGATCAAGACCCGCCTCGGCGCCACAGCCGTCGTCATGCAGCTGCCGATCGGCGCTGAAAGCGATTTCAAGGGCGTTATCGACCTGATCGAGATGAATGCTCTCATCTGGCGCGACGAATCGCTCGGCGCTCAGTGGGATGTCGTCGAAATTCCGGAAGACATGAAGGCCAAGGCTGCCGAGTACCGCGAAAAGCTGATCGAGACCGTTGTCGAGATCGACGAAGCCGCGACCGAAGCCTACCTGGAAGGCAACCTGCCTGACAACGAACAGATCCGCGCGCTCGTCCGTCGCGGCACGATCGACGTCAAGTTCCATCCGATGTTCTGCGGCACCGCCTTCAAGAACAAGGGTGTTCAGCCGCTGCTCGACGCCGTTGTCGATTACCTGCCGTCGCCGCTCGACATTCCGGCGATCAAGGGCATCGACTTCAAGACCGACGCCGAGATCGAACGTCACGCTGACGACAGCGAGCCGTTGTCCATGCTGGCATTCAAGATCATGAACGACCCCTTCGTCGGTTCGCTCACCTTCGCCCGCATCTATTCCGGCAAGCTCGAAAAGGGCGCGTCGGTCATCAACACGGTCAAGGACAAGCGCGAGCGCGTCGGCCGTATGTTGCAGATGCACTCGAACTCGCGTGAAGACATCGAAGAAGCCTTCGCTGGCGACATCGTTGCTCTGGCCGGCCTCAAGGAAACCACCACTGGCGATACGCTCTGCGATCCGCTGAAGCCGGTTATCCTCGAGCGCATGGAATTCCCCGAGCCGGTCATCCAGATCGCGATCGAGCCGAAGACCAAGGGCGACCAGGAAAAGATGGGCCTCGCGCTCAACCGCCTGGCTGCAGAAGACCCGTCCTTCCGCGTCAAGACGGACCAGGAATCGGGCCAGACCATCATCGCCGGCATGGGTGAACTTCACCTCGACATCATCGTCGACCGTATGCGTCGTGAATTCAAGGTTGAAGCAAGCGTCGGCGCGCCGCAGGTTGCTTACCGCGAAACCATCACGCGTCAGACGGAAAAGGACTACACCCACAAGAAGCAGTCGGGTGGTACCGGTCAGTTCGCTCGCGTCAAGATCGTGTTCGAACCGAACCCGGATGGCGACGACTTCAAGTTCGAGTCCAAGATCGTTGGCGGTTCCGTTCCGAAGGAATACATCCCGGGCGTCCAGAAGGGTATCGAAAGCGTTCTGTCTTCGGGCCCGCTGGCTGGCTTCCCGATGCTCGGCGTCAAGGCGACGCTCATCGACGGTGCCTTCCACGACGTCGACTCGTCGGTTCTGGCCTTCGAAATCGCTTCCCGCGCTTGCTTCCGTGAAGCAGCCCGCGAAGCCGGTGCTCAGCTCCTCGAGCCGATGATGAAGGTCGAAGTCGTAACGCCGGAAGATTACGTCGGCGACGTCATCGGCGACCTGAACTCGCGTCGTGGTCAGATCCAGGGCCAGGAAAGCCGCGGTATCGCCGTTGTCATCAACGCGAACGTCCCGCTGGCAAACATGTTCAAGTACGTCGACAACCTGCGCTCGATGTCTCAGGGGCGTGCTCAGTACACGATGACCTTCGATCATTACGCGCCGGTTCCGTCGAACGTCGCACAGGAAATCCAGGCAAAGTATTCCGGTCAGAAGTGACCGGAATACCAATTGACCGATAACAAGAATTGATCCCTTCGGGGACAGGAAAAATGGAGAGCCGAAAATGGCAAAGAGTAAGTTTGAGCGCAATAAGCCGCACGTCAACATTGGTACGATTGGGCACGTTGACCACGGCAAGACGTCATTGACGGCAGCGATCACGAAGTACTTCGGCGAGTTCAAGGCGTACGACCAGATCGACGCAGCACCGGAAGAGAAGGCACGTGGTATCACGATCTCGACGGCGCACGTTGAGTATGAGACGCCTGCTCGTCACTACGCTCACGTCGACTGCCCCGGCCACGCTGACTATGTCAAGAACATGATCACCGGCGCTGCGCAGATGGACGGCGCGATCCTGGTTTGCTCGGCTGCTGACGGCCCGATGCCGCAGACCCGCGAGCACATCCTGCTCGCTCGTCAGGTTGGCGTTCCGGCGATCGTCGTGTTCCTGAACAAGGTCGACCAGGTTGACGACGCGGAACTTCTCGAGCTCGTCGAGCTTGAAGTTCGCGAACTTCTGTCGTCCTACGACTTCCCGGGCGACGACATCCCGGTTGTCAAGGGTTCGGCGCTTGCTGCTCTTGAAGACTCCGACAAGAAGATCGGCGAAGATGCGATCCGCGAGCTGATGGCCGCTGTTGACGCCTACATCCCGACGCCTGAGCGTCCGATCGACCAGCCGTTCCTGATGCCGATCGAAGACGTGTTCTCGATCTCGGGCCGTGGTACGGTTGTGACGGGCCGCGTCGAGCGCGGTATCGTCAAGGTTGGTGAAGAAGTCGAAATCGTCGGCATTCG
>NZ_FMAH01000064.1 GCF_900094545.1 Martinezella miluonensis | reverse complement strand
ACATTACGCCGGCATTCACGCTCCAGTCGCCGGGAGGAGCGCACCTCGTTGAAATAGCCGTAGATGTAGAGCTTCAGCAGATCACGCGGATCGTAGGGGGGACGACCTGTCGAGGCCTCAACCGCTCGCCTGAATCCGAGCTGCGCAACATCAAGCCCATCGACAAAGGCATCGATCACCCGCACCGCAGCATCTGCCGCAACGTAATCCTCGATCCGGGCTGGCAACAGCGACGTCTGACCCCGATCAGTCCCTGAAATGTATCCCATGAAAATGGCCGCATCGTTTCCAATGCGGCCACCTTAATTGATTTGCCGGACTTCTCACACAGGCTGCCGCGGGCCGCCGTTTTTGTTTGTGAACGTCAGCTCGCTCGCCCTATCGCTTCGACATGGCAGGCTGACTGCCGGCCTGTGCGGAACTTCCTGCCGCCGGGGCCTGCTGCGCCCGCTGGCTGAGCCAGACGCTACCGAGTACAATGACGATACCGAACATCTGCATCGGACTTAGCTGCTGGCCGAGCACCACCCAACCCAGGATCACCGCAGTCGTCGGGCTGAGGAAGCCGAGCGGCGAGACCACCGAAGGTTCGAGCCGCGACAGGCCACGGAACCAGAGGATATAGGTGAGCGCCGCACCGATCAGCCCGAGATAGGTGAAGCCGAGAATATTTGCGCCGGTTAAGTGCGGCAGCGGCGGCTCGAGCAGCAGCGCGACCGGCAGCAGCAATAGGCCGCCCGCCGTCAGCTGCCATGCCGTAAAAGTCAGCGGCGAGACGTCTGGCCGCCAGCGGCGACTGAGCACGGTGCCGGCTGCCATGGAGCAGGCACCAGCAATGCCGGCGACGATGCCAATCGGATCGAGCGTCGCATTCGGCGTGAGGATCAGCAGCGCGACACCGCCGATGCCGGCAATGGCGGCGACAATGGAAAGGCTGCGGATCGGCGAACCCAGCAGGAAACGCGCCAGCACGATGACGATCAGCGGCTGAACGGCGCCGACAGTCGCCGCCACCCCGCCCGGCAGCCGATATGCCGAAATAAACAGCAGCCACCAGAAGATGGAGAAGTTCAGCGCCCCGAGGACGATCGACTTCAGCCACCAGATCCCATGCGGCAGACGCCGCACGATGGCAAGCAGCAGCAGCCCGGCGGGAAGGGCACGCAGCATGGCAACGGTAAGGGGATAGCCGGCCGGCAGCAGCTGCGTCGTCACCAGGTAGGTGCTGCCCCATATCGCGGGTGCGATGGCGGTCAGCAACAGGTCGAAATTGCGGTTCATGGCCTTGGCCTCAAATTTATCTTGACCTCAAGATAACCCGAACTGCCTTGACGTCAAGATAAATTCGTGGCGATGTCCCGCTATGGATCGTATCGACAAAATTCTTGAGCAATGGCGCCGTGAACGGCCGGATCTCGACACCACGGCGATGGGCCTCTTCGGGCGCATGCGCAACCTTACGCTCCATCTCTCGCGCGAAATGGAAAAGACCTTCGCAGGCTTCGACCTCAATTCGGCAAACTTCGACATGCTGGCGACCCTGCGCCGCTCGGGCGAACCTTATACCCTCTCCCCGAGCGACCTGATGGAAACGATGATGGTGACATCGGGCACGATGACCAATCGCATCGATCAGCTGGAGAAGGCCAGTCTCGTTGCCCGCAGCCAGAACCCGAATGACGGCCGCAGCTTCCTGATATCTCTCACGTCAAAGGGCTTCGAGCTGATCGACGCAGCAGTGACTGCGCATGTCGAAACGCAAACGCGATTAATCTCGACGCTCTCGGAAGAAGAGCGAACGGCGCTGGACGGCCTGCTGCGAAATTATTTAGCCGACTTCGAGCCTCACACCTAAGCCCACCGGCCGCTCGGTGCAGATATCTCGAATGCAGCCGCGCAGCCAGCGATGCGCCGGATCCGCATCCATCCGCGGATGCCAGAGCAGCGAGATCGTCACGTCGGACGTCGGCACCGGCAGCGCGAAACTATGCATATCGGTCCGCAGGTTGCCCGTATATCGCTCCGGCACGCTGACGATCAGGTCGGAGGCCCGCGCCAAGGCCAGCGCCGCCGAAAAACTGCCGACGATCGTTGCGATCTGGCGCTCCAGCCTCAGCCGCTCCAACGCCTCATCGATCTGCCCCTTCTGCAGGCCGCGCCGTGAAACCAGAATGTGCCGGCCGGCGGCATAACGTTCGGGCGTCACCGCGCCCTCGCTCAACGGATGCCCGTTCCGGACAACACCGATGAAGCGATCATGGAACAGCGCCTGCACTCGCAACTCCGGACCGGTATCATCCCCCACGACACCGGTCTCGAAGTCGATCGTTCCGTCGCGTAGCGGCGTGCTGTCCTTGTCCAGCTTCTGCGTGAAATAGAGCTGAACGCCAGGCGCTTGCTCTGCAATGCGCGCGATCAGTTCGGCGCCGAAATTCTCCACGAAGCCTTCACGGGTGCGCAACGTGAAAATTCGAGCAAGCTGCTTCAAATCCAGGGCCTCAGCGGGCCGCAAGGCCGCTTCCGCCTCCTGAACCAGCTGCCCGACGCGCTCGCGCAGCTCCAGGGCCCGCGGCGTCGGCACGAGTCCGCGCCCAGCTCTGACCAGCAGCGGATCGCCTGTCGTCTCGCGCAGACGGGCCAAAGCCCGGCTCATCGCCGATGGGCTGAGCCGCAATCGCCGAGCCGCGCGGGCGACGCTGCCTTCCGCAAGCAGGACATTGAGAGTGACGAGCAGATTGAGATCGGGCGTTGACATGGCGCGATCATAGCATGGTTTTGCCGATATATAGCGTCAAACGCACGAATGAAGTGCAAATGATGCGCGTTCCGCCATGCCAACCAAACGGCTACCTTCTGCGAGATCTTTAGACCTCGTTAGAATCGGAGTTCATGTTGAAACCAGCCATCCAAATACCAGACAAGACCGAATCCGGGCGCACGAAAGCCGCGCCTTCGATCCGCTGGGCGCTCGCCAGCCTATCGCTTTCCATGCTGATGCCCTCGCTCGGCACCAGCATCGCCAATATCGCTCTGCCGACGCTCGCCCAGGCATTCGGCGCATCCTTCCAGCAGGTGCAATGGATCGTGCTTGCCTATCTGCTCGCCATCACGACGTTGATCGTGAGCGTCGGACGGCTTGGAGACATGGTCGGCCGCCGCCGGCTGCTGTTGGGCGGAATAGCTCTCTTCACCCTCGCTTCGCTCTTCGCCGGGATTGCACCGACGCTGTGGCTGCTGATTGGAGCCCGCGCCCTGCAGGGCCTCGGCGCCGCGATGATGATGGCGCTGACGGTGGCGATGGTCGGGGAGGCCGTCCCCAGGGAGAAAACCGGCAGCGCCATGGGCCTGCTCGGCACCATGTCTGCCATTGGAACCACCCTTGGCCCTTCGCTCGGCGGCATCCTCATAGCAAGTCTCGGCTGGGAGAGCATTTTCCTCGTCAATGTGCCGCTGGGCATTGCGAATTTCCTCATGGCCGCCCGCTTCCTGCCGGCGGATCGTCAGGATCGCAAAACCAAGCAAGGGCGGCTGGACACGATCGGCACCTTGCTGCTGGCCCTGACATTGGCCGCCTATGCACTCGCGATGACGATGGGGCACGGCAGTTTCGGTGCCGTAAATATCGGCCTGCTTCTGGCTGCAGCCCTCGGCGCCGCGCTCTTTGCGTTCACGGAGACGAAAGTGAAGTCGCCGCTGCTGCGCCTTTCCATGTTTAGCGATCGCGCGCTCAGCACAGGCCTTGCCATGAGCACCCTCGTCTCTACCGTCATAATGGCGACACTGGTGGTCGGCCCTTTCTATCTCTCCCGCGCCCTCGGCTTCGATGCGGCCCATGTCGGCGCCATCATGTCCGCCGGCCCGCTGGTGTCGGCCCTGACGGGCGTACCGGCTGGCCGCATCGTCGATCGCTTCGGCGCCCATCGTATGACCGTTACAGGTCTGATCGGCATGATTGCCGGCCTCTCCTTGCTCGCAGCGCTGCAAGGCAGATTCGGCGCCGCCGGTTATATCGGCCCGCTCGTCATCGTCACCGCGAACTATGCGCTCTTTCAGGCGTCCAACAACACCACGATCATGAGCGACATCACTCAGGAGCAGCGCGGCGTCATTTCCGGCATGCTGAGCCTGTCGCGGAACCTCGGGCTGATAACAGGCGCATCCGTTATGGGCGCGATCTTCACACTGGCGTCGGGAACGACCGATATCACCGCAGCACACCCGGAAGCGATTGCGACGGGCATGCAGATCACCTTCGCGATCGGCGCCTTGCTGATCGTCGCGACATTGATCGTCGCCATCACCGGCCTGGCTTTTGCAAAGCGCGATGCGCTCTCCCAGGAAGCTTCTTGAGAACAGGACAAGGAGGGGTGGCGGATAACAAGCCCGCCATCCGATCAAACCGGTCCGTGGCTGCCGAATTCGGAGGAGGCGAAGTCGAGAAAGCTGCGAAGCTTCGGCGTGATGCGGCGATCCGGTGCGTGGAGAATATGCAGTTGACGCGTCGGCACGCGGTACTCCGGCAGCAGAGGCACCAGCGCGCCCGTCTCCAGGCTGGATTGAATGAGCTCGATCGACTGCAGGACGATGCCGAGGCCCGCCAGCGCTGCCTTGAGCAGCGCCTCGCCATTGTCGATCATCAGCCGGCCGGAGATCGGAATGCTGATATTTCCATCCGGCCCTTCGAAATCCCAATGCGTTCTCAACATGGTATGCGAGAAGATCAGGCACTCGTGATCCCGCAGATCATCCGGCTTGGAGGGAACACCATGGGAGCGCAGATAGCTCGGCGCCGCACAGATCACCAACCGATACGGGCCGAGGCGGCGAGCGATCAATCCGCTGTCGGCAAGCTCCCCGATGCGAAACACCGCGTCGTAGCCCTCGTCGATCAGATCCACCATCCGGTTCGTCAGAGACAAATCGATCGAAACCTCCGGATGCGCGCTCAGATATTTGGGGAGCACCGGTGCGAGCGCGTGGATTCCGAAGGTAACGGGTGCGTTAACCCTCAGCTTGCCGCGCGGCACGGCCCGGCTCTCCGCCACCAGTGCCTCAGCCGCCTCGACCTCGGCCAGGATGTTGCGCGAGCGCTCGTAAAACTGGCTGCCGACCTCCGTCAGATGCTGGCGGCGCGTCGTGCGGTTCAGCAGCCGAACACCGAGATGCTGCTCGAGAAATTGCACATGCTTGCCGACGAGCTGCGGCGACATGTTCAATGCATCCGCCGCGGCGCTGAACGAGCCGAGCTCGACCGCCCTGACGAAGATGCTCATGCTGGAAAAGCGATCCATTGGAAACATTCCGTTTCAAGTATAGTGCCCTATAGCTCATTTATCCGGATCTGGCGATAATCGTATTCATTGGTCAGCAACAACAAGGAGCTGACCAATATGAAAATCGCTGTCATCGGAACTGGAAATATGGGTGCGGGGCTGGCTCGGCTGCTGGCCGGAACAGGATCTGATGTGGTGATCGGCCATCGCGATCCCGCAAAGGCTGCTTCCTTCGCCGCAGAGCTGGGCAGCAATGTCGAGGCGGGTGGCATTGCCGCCGCTGTCAAGCTCGCGGATATCGTCATACTGGCCGTGCCCTACGGCGCCGTGGCCGAAACGCTGAAGGCGGCTGGTAATCTCAAGGGCAAGGTGCTTGTCGATATCACCAACCCCGTCACATCAGACTTCCGCGGTCTCGTCGTTGGACATTCGACCTCTGCTGCCGAGGAAATTCAGGTGCTCGCACCGGAGGCAACGGTGGTGAAGGCGTTCAACACCATCTTCTCGCAGCTGCTGCCCGTCGAGGGGCGCAGAGGCAAGGTGCTTCAGGTCTTCGTTGCCGGTGACGATGAGAAGGCTAAAGATGCCGTATCTCGCCTCGCCAAATCCGCCGGCTTTGAAGCGGTCGACGCGGGTCCGCTCACCAATGCTCGTTTCCTCGAGCCCATCGGCGAGATGAACATCCACTTCGGCTTCTTCCTCGGCAAAGGCCCCACCGTGGCGCCTGACTGGGTTCAGGTCTGACGGCACTCGGCACGACAAGAAGACGAAAGAGGCTCGGAGTCTTCACTCCAAGCCTCTTTGCATGGGCGGACGACGACCCGCGATTAGAAGCTTGCCGTCATCGGATCCGGGCCGATACGGCCGCTGGCCGAATCGAGCTTGGCGATCTCAGCCAGATCGTCGCTGTCGAGCTTGAAGTCGAAGACTTTCAAGTTCTCTTCGATACGGCTCGGCGTCACCGATTTCGGGATAACGATCAGGCCATTGTCGATGTGCCAGCGAATGATGACCTGCGCCGGCGTGCGGCCGTGCTTGGCAGCGACCTTGCCAATCGTGGCATTCTCCAGAAGCTTGCCCTGGCCGAGCGGGCTCCAGGATTCGGTCTTGATGCCGAGCTTGTCGTGCACTTCGCGCAGAGCCTTCTGCTGGAAGGTCGGATGCAGCTCGATCTGGTTGAGCACGGGCGTGACGCCGGTCTCGCCGATGATGCGGTCGAGATGTTCCTTGGCGAAGTTGGAAACGCCGATCGAGCGGGCGCGGCCTTCTTCCTTCAGGCGCACGAAGGCCTTCCAGCTGTCGAGATAACGGTTCCGGTGCGGCGACGGCCAATGAATGAGGTAGAGATCGACATAATCGGTGCCGAGCCGCTTCAGGCCATCGTCGAAAGCCTTGAGGGTAGAATCGAAGCCCTGCGCCTCGTTCCACAGCTTGGTCGTCAGGAAGATATCCTTGCGGGCAACGCCGGACTGGCGCATGCCTTCGCCGACGCCATCCTCGTTGGCATAGATGGCTGCGGTATCGACATGGCGATAGCCGGCTTTCAAAGCGGTGCTGACGGCCATCGGCGCGACATCTTCGGGCGTCTGCCAGACGCCGAGGCCGACCTGCGGAATGGAATTGCCGTCATTGAAAGTGATCGTCGTTTGCGTGGTCACGATAAGTCTCCAAAGGATGAGAAGTGGGTGGAGTGAAGGCGTGATTTAAATTTTGAAAGAAACAATTTGGGCCAAGCCCGCGCGGGCGTGCCGATAGGAGAGCTATATAATAGAGAATATTGGGATTTTAACCCCGCGTAGCGTTTCAGACAACTCGAACTGCCGACCTTTTCGCAGCAAGGGAAGGGTCTGCCGCATCGGCGGCTGCGCTCCTCGAGATCACAACACGGCCGCCGGAGTGATCAAAAATTCGAACCGTATCGGCGCGCGATCTTTGCCCGGCGCAGTACCCGCAACAAATGTGGCAGCGGCCCGCTCGGCTCCACTCTTGCCTTTTCCATTTGCTCACATGTTTTTGCTTTGCGCGTGATTTCATTTGAAATCATAGCAGTTTCAACCAAACGACCAAGCCTGGGCTGCCTCGCGACTTGCTAAAAATGCAATTTGGCGTAGGACTTAGGTGGGATTAGAACGAGGATCCGAACGGCATGACGGCACGCACCATTCTCCTGGTGGACGATGATAACGACCTGCGCGAGATGTTGGTCGAGCAATTATCGCTTTACGAGGAATTCAATGTCCTGCAGGAGGTGACGGCCGGAAAGGGTGTGCAGACCGCGCGTACCGTGCCTGTCGATCTCCTCATCATGGATGTCGGGCTGCCCGACATGGATGGTCGCGAAGCCGTGAAACTGCTGCGCAAGAACGGCTTCAAGCCGCCGATCATCATGCTGACCGGCCACGACACGGATTCCGACACCATCCTCGGCCTCGAAGCCGGCGCGAACGATTATGTAACCAAACCCTTCCGCTTCGCCGTCCTGCTTGCTCGCATCCGTGCGCAGCTGCGCCAGCACGAGCAGAGCGAGGACGCGACGTTCACCGTCGGCCGCTATCTCTTCAAGCCGAGCCAGAAGCTTTTGACCACCGAGGACGGGCAGAAGATCCGCCTTACGGAAAAGGAAGCCGCCATCATCCGCTATCTCTATCGCGCCGACCAGAAGGTCGTGACCCGCGATATCCTGCTCGAAGAAGTCTGGGGCTACAATTCCGGCGTGACCACCCACACGCTCGAGACCCACGTCTATCGCCTGCGCCAGAAGATAGAGCGCGATCCATCCAACGCCGAAATTCTGGTAACGGAAAACGGCGGCTACAAGATCATCCCGTAGGCGACAGATATGGCGCTGAACGACGATATCCGACTGCTGTCGCAACTGCCGCTCTTCCACGGCATGGGCGATGAGCCGTTGCGGCTGATCGCCTTCGGCGCCGACCGCCGTCATGTGAACGAGGGTCAGACGCTTTTCAGGGAAAAATCGCCCGCCGAATGCGCCTATGTCGTCACGCGCGGCAGTTTCGAGCTCAGCACGATCGATGCGGCCGGACAGAAGCAGGTGGAAGCGGTCGTCCAGGCCGGCACCATGCTTTCGGAGCTTGCGATGGTAACGCTGGTGGAGCGGAAATACACGGCCGTCGCCGCCGAAGAGTCCGACGTGATCCGCATCACGCGCGCGCTCTTTCACCGGCTGATCGAGGAATATCCCGATGCCGGCCTGCTGATCCAGAACCGCATCCGCGAAAACTTCGCGGCCCTTGCCAGGCAGACAGCCGCACTTCTCGGCCGTTTTTCCTGACCTTGGACGACGATCCTAGAGATCGAAATGCGCCGTGACGGGCACGTGGTCGGACGGGCGATCCCAGCCGCGCGCTGCCTTCAGGATCTCGATCCGCTGCAGATGCGGGCCGAGATCGGATGACGACCAGATATGGTCGAGGCGACGACCGCGATCGGCGGCCTCCCAATCCTTGGCGCGATAGCTCCACCACGTATAGAGCTTCTCATCGGCAGGCACCTGCTGGCGCATCAGGTCGAGCCAGGCGCCGCGCTTCATCACCTCGATCAGCCCATCGGTCTCGACCGGCGTGTGGCTGACGATCTTCAGGAGCTGCTTGTGCGACCAGACGTCATGTTCCAGCGGCGCAATATTGAGATCGCCGACGAGGATCGCAGAGGTGTTCTGCTCGGCATTCGCATGCAGCCGCTTCATCTCCTCGATGAAATCGAGCTTGTGGCCGAATTTCGGATTGATCTCCCGATCCGGCTCGTCACCGCCCGCCGGAACATAGAAATTGTGCAGGCGAATGCGCCGGCCGCCGCGCTCGAAGATCGCCGAGATGTGCCTGCTGTCGCCGACATTGCAGTAGTCCTGCCGGTGATCCTCCGTCAGCGGGAATCGCGAGGCGATCGCGACACCATGGTAGCCTTTCTGGCCATGAATGATGATGTGCTCGTAGCCGAGCGCCCTGAGCGGCGAATAGGGGAAAAGTTCGTTCGGAACCTTGGTTTCCTGCAGGCAGAGAATGTCAGGCCGGGCCTGCATGACGAACTGCTCGACGATGGGCATGCGCAGCCGCACCGAGTTGATGTTCCACGTCGCAATCGAAAATCCCATGCCCAAGCCTTTCCCCTCTCGCGCGATTCCAGGAAAAGTGCGCAGCGGTTTTCCGTCCGGAATTGCGTCAAAACAGACAGCCAGGGCGATTCAGCGAAACGCTGAAGCGCCTAGTCAGCGTAAGGCTTTAGACCGGCTGCAACGGAAAGAAAAGGCCATTCGAGCGCGTCTCCGGCCAGCGGGCCGGAGATGCGGTCGGTGCGGATATCAACGCGTATAATCGATACGGAAAACGCTGTCGTCGAAGGCGACATTGGTCTTGACGTTGTTGATAATGACGTCGGTCGTCTTGCCCTGCGGATCGATGACGGTCCATTGGCGCAGGTCGTAGCTCTTCGAATCAAAGATCATCGTGATCGTCGAATCACCGAAAACGGTGCGGTTGCCGAGCGTGATCTTGGTCAGGTCCGGCTTGGAATCGACATCGCGCACCATGTCGGCGGAAAGGTCGATCTTATTGGCGAGCAGCAGGCTCAGCGGCGTCTTCGACAGCTGATACATGTTGCGGGTCTGTGTCTGGTCGTTGATGACCTGCACGTTGTTACCGTCGCAGATCACGCGCATCCGGGATGGCGGATCGTAGTTGAAGCGCATCTTGCCTGGCCGCTGAATGAAGAAGGAGCCGCTCATCTGATCGCCGCGCGGTCCGATCTGCAGAAAGCCGCCCTTCATCGTCTTGATGGACGAGAAGTGATCGGCGATGGCCTGGGCAATGCCGGGATTGAGGTTGGCTGCAGCTGCCTGTGCCGGTGCTTGCGCCTGGGCCTGCGCAAAGGCCGAAACCGGCAGAGCGCCCGCCGCGCCGACTGCGACCGTGGCGCCGAGAAAATGCCGGCGGGTCAGGGAAAGTCGGTTGAACGGCTGCGCATCAATCTTTGTCATCGAATTCTCCTTCATGCTTCGTCCATGGCGCGCAAAGTCGGCGTCTTCATGGCGCGGCGACCCATGGCCGGCAAGGGGCCGCGATCGAATTTGCCTGACCATAGGCGGGATATATGACACGGAAAGGCGGTTCGCCTCAGCGATCCAGAATATCCGCTTCGGTGGGAACGAGAATTTCGCGCTTGCCGGCATGGTTGGCCGGGCCGATCACGCCCTCCTGCTCCATGCGCTCGATCAGCGAGGCGGCGCGGTTGTAGCCGATGCCGAGACGGCGCTGGATGTAGGAGGTCGAGGCCTTGCCGTCGCGCAGCACGATTGCAACCGCCTGATCGTAGGGGTCTTCCGAATCCGAGAGATTGGAAGTGCCTGCCGGACCATGGCCGTCATCATCCTCGTCGTCATCTTCGGTGATCGCGTCGAGATATTGTGGCGCGCCCTGCGTCTTCAGGTAGGCGACGATATCTTCCACCTCGCCGTCGGCGACGAAGGGGCCGTGAACGCGCTGGATGCGCCCACCGCCGGCCATGTAGAGCATGTCGCCCATGCCGAGCAGCTGTTCCGCGCCCTGCTCGCCGAGAATGGTGCGGCTGTCGATCTTCGACGTCACCTGGAAGGAGATGCGCGTCGGGAAGTTCGCCTTGATGGTGCCGGTGATGACGTCGACGGACGGGCGCTGCGTCGCCATGATGACATGGATGCCGGCTGCACGCGCCATCTGCGCCAGGCGCTGCACCGCGCCTTCGATGTCCTTGCCGGCGACCATCATCAGGTCGGCCATTTCGTCGATGATGACGACGATGTAAGGCATTGGCTTCAGGTCGAATTCTTCAGTCTCGTAAATCGCCTCGCCGGTGTGGCGGTCGAAACCGGTCTGCACCGTCCGGCTGATCGCCTCGCCCTTGGCGACAGCCTGCTCGACGCGCGTATTGAAGCCGTCGATATTGCGCACGCCGATCTTCGACATCTTCTTATAGCGCTCTTCCATCTCGCGGACGGTCCATTTGAGCGCAACGACCGCCTTTTTCGGGTCGGTAACGACGGGCGACAGCAGATGCGGAATACCGTCATAAACGGAGAGTTCCAGCATCTTTGGATCGATCATGATCAGACGGCACTGTTCCGGCGTCATGCGGTAGAGCAGCGACAGGATCATCGTGTTGATGGCGACCGATTTACCCGAGCCTGTGGTACCTGCCACGAGCAGATGTGGCATCTTGGCGAGATCGGCGATAACGGGCTCGCCGCCGATCGTCTTGCCGAGCGCCATGGCGAGCTTGGCTTTCGAAGACTCGAAATCGCGGCTGGCGACGAGCTCCCGCAAGTAGACCGTTTCGCGCGTGGAATTCGGCAGTTCGATGCCGATGGCGTTGCGGCCGGGAACCACGGCGACGCGGGCAGCGATCGCGCTCATCGAGCGGGCGATGTCGTCGGCAAGGCCGATGACGCGGGAGGACTTGATGCCCGGCGCCGGTTCCAGTTCGTAGAGCGTGACGACAGGGCCCGGACGGACGTGGATGATCTCGCCCTTAACGCCGAAATCCTCGAGCACGCCTTCGAGCATGCGCGCATTCTGCTCCAGCGCATCGGCCGAGAGCGTAGCATCGCGGGCAACGGCCTTAGGCTCGGAAAGCAGGTGCACGGCGGGAAGCTGGAAGCCGTAAGGGCGGATGAAGGAGGTCTGCGCCTCGCGCTCCGCCCGCGCGCCCGGCTTCGGGCGTGCTGCCGCGGGAATCACGCGCTGACCGGCCGCAGCCTTCGGCGAGGCTGGACGCAACGGCCATTCATCATCTTCATCGTCAGGCAGAATGCCGGCCGGACGCGGCAGGTCGCGGTCGTAGGACGAATCATCGTCCTCATCCTCGTGGTCGCCGAGACTGATCGATGGGGCAGAAACGACGCGACGTGCGGCCGAACCTTCGAGCGACGGCTCGACACGCGCCATCGGCGCCTTGGCGCGCGCAGGCTCGTTCAGCGTGCCGAATTCGTCGTCATTGAAATCGTAAGGGGCATCGAAGGCATGGTCGCGGCGCTTGCGCGGGCCCATGCCGAAGAGGCGGCGAAGGCGGGCCTGGGTGTTGTACCAGGCATGCATGACCGCACCGAATGCCATGAAGTTGCTGAGGAAGCTACCGCGGTCGTCATCCTCGTCCTCATCGCCGACGCGGCGCGCGCGGCTGCGCGTTTCCTCGTAATCGTCTTCATCCTCCTCATCCTCAACGGGGCCTTCCCCGATCACGCCTGCGCCGAAGAGCATGAGCCAGGCCGCGGGAACGGCGAGGACGCAACCGATCACGATGGCGACAACGCCGCTCGGATAGGTGCCGATGAAAAGGGCGGGAAAGCGCAGGAGGATATCGCCGACAACCCCGCCGATGCCGTTCGGGATCGGCCAGGTGGGCGGCGCGGGAAAGCAGGCCATGGAGCCGGCCGCGACGATGCAGCCGCCGAGCCACGCGCCAAGGCGCGACGGCACGCGATTGAGCTTGCGGTTGGAAATCATCGCGAAAGCCCAGGCGGCAACAGGCAGCATTGCGACAAGGGAGGCAAGGCCGAGGGCCTGCATCAGGACATCGGCAAATGCGGCGCCGGGAAAACCGAGCAGGTTGGTCGGGACATTGGCTGTGGCGTAGGAGTAGCTCGGATCCATGACGTTCCAGGTCGCCAGCGCAGCGACCGCCAGCGCCAGCAGGAACAGCAGCGCAAAGCCCGCCAGACCCTTGATCTGACGCCAAACGACACTCGATAGCGATAAGCGGTCGGGGCGACCGCTCAACGCCGCCGAATTGCTTCTGCCCATGGTATTCAGCCCCGTTCCTTATCGAAAGCGCAAGCGAATCGGTCGATGCCCACTCGCCGGCAGGTTAGCTCTACCTAATCAGAGGAGGGTTAATGGCATGTTAACCATGCGCCCCAAGGTGTCGAATCGCCGGCCTTGGCGCGCAAATGGCGCTGCATAAACAAAAAAGGCCCGAACCGAGGTCCGGGCCAAAAGCAACCCATTTGCGATGAAACAGGCTGCGACGGGATGTTCAGCGATGCCGGCTGTTGGCTCCGGCATCGCAAGCTCGGATCAGGAATTGTGGTAGGCAGCTTCGCCGTGCGAGGCGAGGTCGAGACCTTCGCGCTCGGCTTCCGGAGCGACGCGCAGGCCGATGATGATGTCGACGACCTTGTAGAGGATGGCAGAACCGATACCGCACCACAGGATGGTGGTGACGACTGCGGTCAGCTGCACCATGACCTGGCTGCTCATGGTGACGCCATCGGCATAGCCGACGCCGCCGAGCGATGCGCTGGCGAAGACGCCGGTCGCGATGGCACCGAAGATGCCGCCGACGCAATGGACGCCGAAAACGTCAGCCGTATCGTCGTAGCCGAACTTGTTCTTCACGACGGACACGAAGAAGTAGCACAGCGGCGAGACGATCAGACCCATGACGATCGCGCCCATCGGGCCGGCGATACCGGCAGCAGGCGTGATCGCGACGAGGCCGGCGACCATGCCGGAAGCGCCGCCGAGCATGGAAGCCTTGCCGCGGGTGAAGGTTTCAACCAGCGACCAGGAGATAATGGCGGCTGCGGTCGCAATGAAGGTGTTGACGGTGGCGAGCATCGCGCCGCCCGAGGCTTCGAGATTCGAACCAGCGTTGAAACCGAACCAGCCGACCCAGAGCATCGAAGCGCCGACCATGGTCAGCGTCATGGAATGCGGGGCCATCATGTCCTTGCCGAAGCCGACGCGCTTGCCGACCAGGAGGGCACCGACGATGCCAGCGATACCGGCATTGATGTGAACGACGGTGCCGCCTGCGAAGTCGAGTGCGCCCATCTTGAAGAGCATGCCGTTCGAATCCCAGACCATGTGAGCGATCGGGAAGTAGACGAAGGTCGCCCACAGCGCGCAGAAGAGAACCGATGCGCCAAACTTGATGCGCTCGGCATAGGCGCCGATGATCAGTGCCGGTGTGATGGCGGCAAAGGTCATTTGGAACAGCATGAAGATGAACTCAGGAATGACGACGCCCTTGGAGAAGGTCGGAGCCGTAGTCGACGTCGAGACGCCGGAGAGGAACATCTTCGCCGTGCCGCCCCAATAAGGGCTTGTGCCGCCGCCGAAGGCGAAGGAATAGCCGTAGAGGACCCAGATGATCATCACGACGGCGCCGATCATCGTGCACTGCATCAGCACGGAAAGCATGTTCTTCGAGCGGACGAGGCCGCCGTAGAATAGCGCCAGACCTGGCACGAGCATGAACAGCACAAGAATGGTGGAGATGAACATGAAGGCGGTGTCGCCCTTGTCCGGTACCGGCGCTGCGGCAGTCGCAGCAGCGGCGGCGGCTGGAGCCGCTTCCTGCGCGAAAGCGATCGCCGGCGCGAGCACGGCCGCAGAAAGCATACCCACCCGTGTCAGGGCGGAGGAAAGCTTGGAAATTGACATGCAAATAACTCCCTGATCAGCCGTGTCTTACAGAGCTTCAGAATCGGTTTCGCCCGTACGGATGCGCACGGCATGGTCGATCGAATAGACAAAGATCTTGCCGTCGCCGATCTGGCCGGTCTTGGCGGCCGAAGCGATCGCCTCGACGGCTTTGTCGACGATCTCGGACGCGACTGCGACCTCGATCTTCAGCTTCGGCAGGAAGCTGACGGCATATTCGGTGCCGCGATAGATCTCGGTGTGCCCCTTCTGGCGCCCGTAGCCTTTCACTTCAGTTACAGTCAGGCCCTGAATGCCGACAGCGGTGAGGGCCTCGCGGACCTCATCGAGCTTGAACGGCTTGATAATGGCCATCACAATTTTCATCTGGTTTCCCATCCTTTGTTTAGCCTCGGCACTGAGCCGACTCTCCTTGCCGCCGACGAGTGTTTCAGCAGCGACTGGAGATACACATTCAAAGGACGTGCCAGATTCGTGACACATTTATAAACTATTGAAATTAAACAGATTTATTGTCAGCGCCCAATAAGTTGGCGTTCAACGACAGAGCAAGAGCACAAATAAAGTGCATATTTATAAATTTGCACTTTATTTAATCATTTGCCTTTTTGCGAATCAGGCCCTCCTGCGCCACCGACGCAATCAGGACACCGGATCGCGTAAACAGGCTGCCGCGGGTAAAACCGCGCGCGCCGGAAGCGCTCGGGCTTTCCTGGCTATAGAGCAGCCAATCGTCGAGCTTGAACGGGCGGTGAAACCACATGGCGTGGTCGAGGCTTGCCACCTGAATGCTTGAGTCCAGAACCGATGTGCCGTGCGCATTAAGAGCAACATCGAGCAGGGTCATGTCCGAGAGATAGGCGAGCACCGCCTTCTGATAGAGCTGGTCATCCGGCACGGGGCCGGTCAAGCGCACCCAGATATTCTGCCTTTGGCTTGGCTGAGAGCGGGAGAAATAACTTTCGATCGAGACTGGCCGGATTTCGATCGCTCGCCTGCCTGCCCAATAGCGGCGCACGTTCTCGGGCGCGTGCACGAGATATCGCGCCTTGATCTGCTCTTCATCCATCAACTCCTCAGGCATCGGCACCCGCGGCATCTCTCCCTGATGCTCGAAGCCGGGCTCGTCGGCCTGGAACGAGGCCGTCAGCGCAAAGATCGCCTTGCCGTGCTGGATCGCCAGCACGCGCCGCGTGTTGAAGCTGGAGCCGTCACGCAGACGATCGACCTGATAAAGGATCGGAACCGAGGGATCGCCCGGCAACATGAAATAGGCATGCAGGGAATGCGCGAAGCGATCTCCCTCGACCGTCCGCTGCGCCGCCATCAATGCCTGGCCGATGACCTGCCCGCCGAACACACGCTGCCAGCCCACCTGCGGGCTATTGCCGCGAAACAGGTTCATCTCGATCGTTTCCAGATCGAGCGTCGCAAGCACGGTTTCCATGGGGGTGGGCTTTTCCGTCTCTCGCGACATTTTGCTTGAACTCCGATGGTAGGAACGACGAATAGGATGCTCTATATAGAACAGGAAGTGACAGTAAGACACAGGGAAGCGCTATGTTGGACATGCTGGTAGTAGGTGGCGGATATGTGGGTCTTGCCGCAGCCGTTGCAGTCAAACAAGCGGCTCCGCATCTCGACGTCATGGTCGTTGAAGCCGCTCCGGAGAGCGTCTGGAAGCAGGATATGCGGGCCTCAGCAATTATCGCCGCCGCTTCCAAGATGCTGGATGTGCTTGATGTCTGGGACGAGATCGCGCCGGAGGCCGAGCCGATCACCCGCATGATCGTCACCGATTCGCGCACCAGCGATCCCGTACGCCCGGTCTTCCTTACCTTCGACGGCGAAGTGGCCGAAGGCCAGCCTTTTGCCCATATGGTGCCCAATCTCACTATGGTCGGCGCGTTGCGCGGCGCCTGCGAGCGCCTGGGCATTACGATCAAGCATGGCCTCAGCGCCACGGAATTCGTCACCGACGACACAAAGACCACGCTCACCCTTTCGGATGGCACCACGCTGGAAACCCGGCTCCTGGTCGCCTGCGACGGCGTGCGCTCGAAGCTGCGCGACATGGCCGGCATCAAGACGGTCAACTGGGATTACGGCCAGTCAGGCATCGTCGTCACCGTGGAGCATGAGCGCCCGCACGGCGGCTGCGCCGAGGAGCATTTCCTGCCCTCCGGCCCCTTCGCCATCCTGCCGCTGAAGAACAACCGCTCCTCGCTCGTCTGGACGGAGCGCACCTCCAACGCCGAGCGGCTGGTCGCCTCGGACGATCTCGTTTTCGAGGAAGAACTGGAGCGCCGTTTCGGCCACAAGCTCGGCGCCCTGCGCGCCGTCGGCGATCGCCGCGCCTTTCCTCTCGGCCTGACGCTCGCCCGCGCCTTCGTCGCGCCCCGCTTTGCGCTGGCGGGCGATGCAGCGCACGGAATCCACCCGATCTCTGGCCAGGGCCTTAATCTCGGCTTCAAGGATGTGGCGGCGCTGGCCGAAACCATCGTCGAAGCGGATCGCCTCGGCCTCGACATCGGCTCGATCAATATCCTGGAGCGCTACCAGACCTGGCGGCGCTTCGACACCTTCCGCATGGGGGTGACGACCGACGTGCTGAACCGGCTGTTCTCCAACGATATCTCGCCCCTGCGCATCGCTCGCGACCTCGGCCTCGGCATCGTCGATCGACTGCCCAGCCTCAAATCCTTCTTCATCGGCCAGGCCGCAGGCACGACCGCTAGAGACAATCCGCGCCTGCTGGCTGGTGAAGCGATCTGAAGGATCGAGACCGGACGACAGCGTAATTCGCCCGCGAATGTCACCGCCGGCGACAGCCGGAGTCGGCAACGACAACACCTGTCGTCGGCCCGGAGCAAGCTTTTTCAGCCGGAGGACGCGGCATTAAAAACCGCCAATTGAGCGGCAAAAGCACGTTGATACGCGGGCCGTGCTTCGCCGCGGGCCACGTAGGCCGAAAGGTTCGGATATTCGTCCACCATGCCCGACCTTTTCAATCTAAGCAGCACCGTAATCATGAGAAGATCACCGGCGCTGAATTCGCCATCGAGCCAGTCGGCATCGGCAAGGCGATCGGAAAGTTCACCCAGCCGTCTCCGGATTCTATCGTCGACAACGCGAAGGCGCTTTTCGTACCAAGGCTCGTCGCGCTCAAGGATCGCGGCGATGGTGCGCTCGAAAATCGGCGGCTCGATCGTGTTGAGCGCGGCAAACATCCATGTGATCGCGCGCGCCCGGGCATTCGCATCCTCCGGCAGCAGACCTCGATGGCGCTCAGCGATGTAAAGCACGATCGCCCCCGACTCGAACAAAGCCAGGTCGCCTTCTTCATAGGTCGGAATCTGTCCGAACGGCTGAAGCGCGAGATGCTCAGGTTCTTTCATCGCCTTGAACGAAACCAGCCGAACGTCGTAAGGCTGGCCAGCTTCTTCGAGCGCCCAGCGAACGCGCATATCGCGCGCCAGCCCCCTGCCGCGATCCGGCGAGCGTTCAAAGGCGGTAATGACGATAGACATGGTGTCCTCCATAGCTTGTCTGCCTTGAAGACGACTGGCTAAACGAGATTCCGACACCCCATGCTCGAGATAATCCCGGCAATCAGTTGAAATGGACCCGGAACGATGCGCTTCTGCTGCTGTTGAGCGTTAGATTTTAGCACGAAACGCCATCGTGCGGCCTGCCGGGATCGCGGCGGCACTGACTGCCCGACTCCCAGGGAGATCTGCCCTCAATCCTCGATGCGCCGCGCTTCCGAAATCAGCATGATCGGAATGCCATCGCGGATCGGATAGGCGAGACGGGCCTTTTCCGAGATCAGCTCGTTCTTTTCGCGGTCGTAGCTCAGCCGCCCCTTGGTGAGCGGGCAGACGAGCAGATCGAGCAGTTTCGGATCGACCTTGCTGACCGTGACATCCATGTCGACCTCCTATTGCAGGACCGAGCCGGTGTCGCCGGAGCCGGCGAGCACGATCTTGATGATGGCGATGAAGGTTTCGGCCCTCGTCTTCAGATCATGAGCCTCGAGAAGCGCCTGCTTCTCGGCGGGATCGAAGGGCGCCATCATCGACAGCGAATTGACCAGCATCATATTGTCGGCCCGCTCGACGCTTTCCCAATCCGCCTCCAGCTTGTTGGCCTCCAGATAGGCCCGGAAGGCCGAAAGCAGCGCGGGCCGATCGACGGTGCCCTCCTCATGGTGCGACTTGAGGTCGGAGATGAAGGGCGTGATGCGGAATATGCGATAGGGCTGATGAGCGGTCACTTCGTCCATCAGCCGGATGCGGCAAATGCCCGTCAGCGCTACGATGTAACGTCCATCGCCGGTTTCGGACATGGAGGTGATACGGCCGAGACAGCCGACATGAGACAGATTTGGCGAGTCCGCCGGTTCTCCAAGCGCCGGCTGCACCATCGCGATCAGGCGGTTGCCCGTAATGGCGGCATCGACCATGGCGAGGTAGCGCGGCTCGAAAATATTGAGCGGCAGCTGCGCGCCGGGCAATAGCAGGGCGCCCGACAAGGGAAAGACGACCACGGTTTCAGGCAGATCGCTTGGCTTCAGGTATCTGGCATTACCCACTTGCATGTTTTCCATCCCGCTAGATCGCTGCGCCTCGCCGCCACGGGCGCGCAGGAACGACACACCGTCGCGGCTGTTGCCCATCTTACGCCGCGCAACCGACAATGTGGGCTCGTCTGGCGAAAACACAAGAGTATTTTGCGCCTGAGAGCCTATACGCCGCCTTGATCGCCCGCCTTCCGGCGAACGATCTTGCACGACGCCAAGCGCTACGCTTCCTCGCTCAGGAAAACAGGATCGAGGAAAGCTTGCGCCGCGCCGCGATCGTAGCGGGGTCCTTCGGGCCCCATACCTCGAAGAATTCCAACAACTGACGGCGCGCGCCGTCATCGTCGAAGCTGCGATCCTTGCGCATCACGGTCAGAAGATGATCGGCCGCCTCTTCCCGCTTGCCTTCGACATTGCGGATCTTGGCAAGCTTGATGCGCTGCTCGTGATTGTCGGGATTGGCGGTCAGTTCATGTTCGATCGCCACGGGATCGCCGAGCTTGCGGGCCTCGTCGATCTGGTCGAGCTTCTTGACCACGGCCTGAATGCCGGCGTCATTGGCGAGCGTTTCCGGCAGGTCGGCGAGCGCTTCGCGGGCGCGCTGGCTCTGGCCGGCGGCAATCATGCACTCCGCCATGCCGGCAAGCGCCTTGGCGTTTTCCGGGTCGGCCTGCAGCACCGCGCCGAAGAGCTCGGCGGCACCATTGATATCGCCGGCTGCCAGCAGGCCGCTCGCCTCTTCCAAAACGGCTGCGATCTCGGCTGCCTGATCGTCGGCGCCGCCTGCAGGACCGCCGAGGCGATCGATGAACTGGCGAACCTGGCTTTCGGGAACAGCACCCATGAAGCCGTCTGCCGGGCGGCCGTTGACGAAGGCGATAACAGCCGGGATCGACTGGATGCCGAGCTGGCCGGCGATGGACGGATGATCATCGATATTCATCTTGACCAGCTTGACCCGGCCTTGGGCTTCAGTGACGACCTTTTCCAGAACCGGCGTCAGCTGCTTGCACGGGCCGCACCAGGGCGCCCAGAAATCGACCAGCACCGGCTGCTTGCGCGATTCCTCGATGACGTCCTTGGGAAAGTTGGCGGTGGTCGTGTCCTTGATCGGCGAAGCGCCGGATGCCGCAGGCGCAGCACCAAAGGATGCCGAGGCCGACATCTGTCCGCCGAAGGAAGCGTTATAGGGATTGTTCGGACCGCTCATGAGTGTCTCCCGCCTGCCGGCATCCGTGATCTTTTGAAGAGCATGCTTCCCAAACGAATCGATCAAATCCGGATGGCCACACGCTCAATGAAGTCGTCGAAGCGATGGGACAATCCGAAGACACCCCGTTCGCAATAATCTCAGCGCTAAAATCGTACGTTAGCCCGTGACTTTCAAGACTTGCGGCGCATGACCCGTCGCCTCCATGAAGCGCAGCAGGTCGGCGCTGGCGATCGACGTCGTCGCATCGTTCGACAACGGGTGACAGTTGACGATATCATGCGCCATCAGGTCGGCATCGAGAATGAAGGTGACGTTCTTGCCGATATCGTTGATCGCACCGAACGCAGTGACCGAGCCTGGAATGACGCCGAGATATTCCATCAGCTTTTCCGGCTTGCCGAACGAGACCTTGCTGGCCGCGCCGATCAGCGTGTGCACAGTTTTCAGATCGACGCTCGCGTTTTCCTCGACGGTCAGCAGGAAGAAATTGTCCTTCTTGTCCTTCACAAACAGGTTCTTCGTGTGGCCGCCGGGAATTTCGTCGCGCAGCGACACCGATTCGGCAACGGTGAAGACCGGCGCGTGATCCTTGGTGCTATGGCTGATGCCGAGCCCATCAAGGAATTGGAAAAGATCGTCGCGTGTTTTCGGGCTGGTCTCTGTCATGGGATCTCGCAGTGCAAATAGTTCGCCCCTGATACGTCGCCCACAATTTCATTGCAATCTTTCAGACACGAAAGGCCGACGTTTCCGGGCTTTCCGCGAGCCCCGGAACGAAACCTGGAATTTTTCTTCGCGAACTCGTCATTTCCCTGTTGCATTTAAAAATCGGTTGGGCCATATAGCGCCCGTCGCCGCAAGACGACGCCCAGCGGTCCAACACACTACCCCGGATCGCGACGGGAATGAGCGGGTGTAGCTCAGGGGTAGAGCACAACCTTGCCAAGGTTGGGGTCGAGGGTTCGAATCCCTTCGCCCGCTCCAGTTTCCAAACACTTCAAAGCCTCGGTTCTCCGGGGCTTTTGTGTTTTCCAATGGGACTAGAATCACCGAACAACGGATGTCAGTTTAGGGCGGGGTTACCGCAGGGTTACGATTTCAATTTCACGAGTAACCGCTTGTGCCTCACCGGACAAAACTATTGCATCTTGGTGAAAGGCCAATGATGCGAGGACGAATATCCATCTTCCCGAACTTTAACCGACAATTCGAAACGCACACCTGCTGCGCTCTCAGAAACCTCCTTAGGGCAGCGCTTTATGTCGATCGTGGTATCTAATCCCTGTCCGTCGACCACTCGCACTACATTTTTTTTACCGTTTTGAACTACCTCCACAAGGTAGCTCTGATAAGGCATATGCCCGTCCTTCGCTTCACTGTGATCAGGAATGAAGGTCAGCGATGAGGGAATTCTCGCGAAATCGAGGCGTTGCATATTCCTCATCAAACTGAGCTTTGAAAACAGTGGGAGGTTGGACGAAGCCCCTTCCCAATCCTTATGAGTGATAATGCCAAAAACGATCTTATAGTCCGAACTCTGGAATGGAGCCAAAAAATCTGTGGGATCGGCTTCGCCCAACTTCCCCACTACTATCGCTTCCATTTTTTCGCGAGAAGCCACCTCGTGCGTTATTAATTCCACAGAATTTACACCTTGGTTGAAAAGATGACTAAGGTGAGATGAGCGCGTGGAAATCTTTATATGGTAAAATATGCCGCGTTGACCGGATCGCGCGGTCCCATCGGGTCGTGCGGTGTAAATATCGCAGGGCTCAATCGCTGTGGCACCTGAGGGGCTAATGTCGGTTTGGTCGAGGCATAGTAACCCCCCGTGAGCCGCAGCCATCGCCGAGTTATAGCTCTCTTCGCTATAAACTCTCTTCCCTTTTTTTATCACATCATGGTTGTACGGACCTAAATCAGTGGGTTCGCACTTAGCGTCCAGGTAAGTCTTCAGGCGGGTCGCGAAAGCCCTTTCTACTTTATACCAAGCCCCTTCACATAAATGATAAATGGACTCCTCGTCACCTGGCTCAACATCGAATATTACGCTTCGATAAAGTCCATACGACTTATCGGGCGAACCCTCTGTATCGGTAAGTATCAGCCGATAATCTCGCTTGAGGGCGTCCAAACTGAGATTTTCGAGGGCTTCCTCGCCTATATACTCATAAAACTTCTCAATAGAGATATCCGGATAAATTTGGCTCGGCCTGTCACCTCCCCCGAACATGCAGCACGTATTATCTTTATAATCTACAATGTCGGGAATTGTCAGAGTAGTTGCCCCATCTCTTTCCTTGATTGAGGCAAGGAGTTTAGCATCTAAGGGAGCGACATCGGCAGGATTGCGCACCGGCGAGATATTCTCGATATTCGGAAAAGACGTCTTGTACTCGTCACTCTCATACAATTCGAGAAATCGACTGCATCGAGCTGAGAGAGCTTCTGGATCAATCTTTAGGCCAATTTTAAGACTGGCTGAGCCGGTCGCGCTTTTGAATAAGTCCTCGAACTCGGGCTTCACTTTTCCGGTGAGGCTCTTGATGATTTCGCTATTGGCATCAAAATCGAGATACGTGAGTTCAGTGGAAATCGGGACCTGAGTTCGCTTACGGCGCGCAGGCCCAGGCTCGACCATGTCGGCACTTCGGAGTTCTCGGGGGTCAAGCATGTTGAGTGTGACACGCAAACCAAAATCATACTCGTAAGCGACGTCTTTAAGATTGTGGTGGACCTGCCCGAAGCAAACCGCGAAACAACGACCTTCTACCGGCAAGAAAAGTAGTGCGCCCTTGAATTCCTGCCAAATATCCTCAGCAATGCCAAAATATGACCGCCACCACGGACGCCTTCGGTCAGCATCAAGTATATAAATTACGCCACCGGCAGGTAGGTTATCGGCCGCCGCTGCCTCTAAATTGTGGTCAGCGGTAAGCGAATTGGTGGCATCGTAACCTTCACGTAGAAGATAAATCGAAAATGGTCTCGCTTTCTCGGCCATACCATACTCTCAGAGAGCTATTGTTCCTGCAGAAGCTCACCACAGAGTGTCACAAAAAACAACAATAAGTTGTCAATATATTCGATAAGGATGAAGTAAACGCGCTCCTAACTGGACAACGCTGAACATTCACGCACACAGTATAAAATTTCCTACGCAATTTTACACGCATCCGGCCTCGGACTTCCAAAAGTGGTGCATCAAGACCGAGCAAGACAGGCTGTTCTTTAGCGCAAGTTCACTCTAAGCCAATTTTTGCTGCGAACGGCTATTGGCTAAGGCTTCCAATATAACAGCTGCCCGCCGGAGGTCATCGTCTTCTAATGCGTAAAGAGATGCAGTCGCACGTTGTAGAGCAGCATCTGCCGGCGTCGCCGATTTTGTCGAATTGATCAGCAGATCATTCGGCGTAGTGGCCAAAACAGAGGCAATCTTCACGAGCGTCGCGAGATCGGGTTCGCGCCGGCCGCTTACATAGTTCCCATATCTCCGCTCACTAAGCCCTGCTCGCCGAGCGACTTCAGCGTTTGAAATGCCCAGCTCTTCAGCACGCCTTCTAAGATTCGTCGCGAACGGCTCCATAGGAACGATTTGTTCATGACACACCCCACGGGTCTATGTACGTTATGGCGTGATTTATAACGCCATAACGTGGGGCATGCGTGAAACATCAGTACGTTGGTGACATCAATGACTATCGGAAATACGCGCTACTACGCTCGTTGGCGTCGACGGGAATAAATAGGATTGGCGTCTGCTGGATGCTGACACCTCCCGACGCTCGCAACGATGGAGCCAAACTGGAATATCTTCGGCAGTCAGATAAATTCCGCGAATACGACCCAATACTGTTCGACATACTGGCCCACGCCGCCGCCACGCTCGACCGTCGCCGCCTGCAAACGATCGAAGACAGCGGCGCAATCCCAAATGCAATTTACCATAACGACTTGTTGTCGGATTCTTTGTCCGAGCGAGCGGCATTTATGAACGGATGCGCGTCAGCGTTCCGCCACGTCGACCTCATCTTCTTCGATCCGGATAATGGTCTCGAAGTCTCCCTGCCCAAAGGACGGAAGCACTCGTCCAAGTACCTATATCTGGACGAGGTGGCGGCATTCTATGCGTCGGGTAAATCGCTGTTGATCTATCAACACTTCCCACGAATCGAACGTGCGGCCTTCATAACGTCCAGCGCCTTGCGTCTGCGAGCCGTCGCGCCCGATGCAGAGATTTGGACTTTCACCAGCTCCAACGTCGTCTTCCTACTCCTTCTGCACCCCGAGAGCCCAGCGCGGCTGGCAATGGCAGCGATGCAAGCCTGCCATCAATGGGACGAGCGCTTCATCGTGGGCACGCACCTAAAGGGTGGCCGCACTTCGGTATAATTGACGGCGATTTCTCAGAATGATTTTTTTGTATTTTTTTCAATGGGATGAGAACAATGAACAGACTAAGCCTCCTCTTCACATGCGCGGCTCTGACCTTGTCCGGCTGCGCAACTGTTGAAACGAAAACGTCGATGGTTACTCCGATCAGCAATAGCGTCCGCGAGGCCGGGCCTGGCGACGTTGTCATGTCATTTGAATCGCGTCGATCACTGCCCAACATTGTAGGCAAAGCCGACATCTGGGGCCGTACGACAAGCGCAGGCGGTACCACCGTGCGCTTCATCGGAGGAAGAGGTAACCAAGCCTTCTTCGAAAGGTCGGATGTGGCGGTTGAGAGCAACGCGACCACGATGACCGAGAGCCCGATGATTATTCCGCAAACAACGACGACCACCGTGGACGGAACCATCGGCCTAACATCGGTCAACGGATCCGCTAGATCCACATCCTATCAGTACATTCCACCGCGCGGATCGACGCAGTATTCAACGGCACGACAACCCATTCGGATCGCGGTTGAAAGCGGACGGAGCGTCACCATTCAGGGCAAGGTGCTGAAGGTGCTCGGCGTTTCCGCGAACTCGGTGAAATATACGGTTCGGTGAGCGCCCCGCGCGTACCTATGGTACGGTAGAAGTGGAAGTCGAAGGCCGCTTGGGGGCCCCGCCCATTATCCGAACAAAGGGCGTATCGGGGGGAGGATTGAACATTTTCCCTCCGAAAGGCAGCACTAGTTGGCAGTGTCAGGCGACAACCAGCAGCGCCGGTCGCGTATCGACAATCAGATAATCCATAGAATTGCAGCAGCCATTGTCTTCGATAGCGGTATTGATCTCTTCTGCGTTAATTCCGGTGCGGCAAACTGCCTGCTGCACCGTCATCATGGTAGCTTCGCCCGTGACGTTGTCGATCACCAATAAGTAGTCCATCGCTTCACTCCTCCGTGTTTGCAGAATTAAAACACAGCGGAAATTTTGGGACAATTTACCACGTAATTTCAGTAGCATAACGCAGGGTCGGGGCGGCAGCTGGTGGCCTGCCGCCGCCCGCACAGGCCACTACGGGCCGGCGTACGTACTTCCAGCGGCGCTGTGGCTGTAGGCGTGGTCCAGGGCCGCCATAGCAGCAGCGCCACCGCGTACGGCCTGCGTGTAGTGGCCGAGCGTCACGGTGGGATTGGCGTGCCCCGCTATCTGGGCAACGAGGCCAACCTCGATCCCCTGCGCCTGCAAGGTGGAGATGAAAGAATGGCGCGCAGAATGCGGCGTTACATACGACAGCCTGAGCGCCTTAAAGACAGGAGCCCAATAGCGCTTGCGATAGTTTTGATAAAGCAAGGGGCCACCACCGCCTAACCTCGGCTTCGGCCATTCCTGAAGGCGGCCAGGGCCAGGAAAGACGCGATGTAGCTCCTTGCCCTTCCTTGGGCAACGAATGCGCCATTCCAGCAGCATCTCGCGGAGAGTGGCGGTCATCGGGATTTCGCGAGTTCCCGCCTCCGTCTTTGTCATCTCCGCTAAGGAGCCGTCGCGCTCTTGAATACGACAAATGCGGATGACACTTTTATCGAAGTCCACCTCACTCCAAAGCAATCCCAACTGCTCCGAGGGACGCGTACCTGCGAGGAACGGAAAGGCATAGTAGATGCCATGCTCAGCATCATTCTTTGCGGCTGCAACTAGCCTTGCAATGTCCTCTGGCGTGAGGATCGCCTTCTTCGGCTTATGCCGCGACCGTGCAAGCCCAGTTGGCATCGACGGCGCACGGACGGAAAAATCCTCTTCGGCCAAAGCAAGGATAGATTTCAGGTGGCTTTTGGCACGGTTGGCCGTGTAGTTGCCGCACTGCTCGACAACCGTTTTGTGCCAGACACGGATCATGGCGGTCGTGAGCGCGGTCAATTTGATATCGCCGAGGAGCCTGATGAACCGGGCATTCTTGGGCGCGATCCCACTTTCGGTGTAGTCGGCGCGTTCTTGCGCGGTGCCGATCAACAGCGGACCACGGATCGCGCCGTTGGCGACCACCTTATAGCCCTTCAAGGTTGATGCCTTGACCTTGCTTTCCTTGTCGGCCAACCAATGGTCAATCGCCTTGGAGACAGTTGGAGCCTTGCGCTCATCGACGTAGTTGTTCTCGGCGACCTTAACGAGGAGAGCGTTCCTGAAAGCCTCGGCATCCTTCTTCCGGTTGAATGCGCGTCGCCGCCGCTTCTTTGTCAGTGGTTCGCGATATTCGCAGTAGTACTGCGGATATTCGGCTGTGGTGCCGTCCTTGAGTTTGCGACGTCGAGTCGCGCTGGTGATAGAAACATTGAATTCAGTCATTGGATTACCTGTGTCAGATGAAAAAATCTCAAGGAAAACACGGGCTTGTAACCGACACAAGTAGTCACGGAAGGCGCGTGAGACGGCTTTGCGACCACTCGCCAGTAACCCGTCGTGTAACCTTGAATTATCGAGAGATGCAGAGACCGCGTCGCGTCGCGGTCTCTGATATTTCGGATTCCGAGCTCATGGAGGTTGAAATCGCGGTCAGAGAACGGTGAGGAAGTGCTCTACCGCGCCAGGACGGATGCACGAGCGCCCACACGAGCGGAACGCCGCAATCGTCCGGCAGGTGGCGGCGGTGGCATGCCACCTGGGTACCGGCGGGGCATGTACACCAGTCCACAACTTGCGACCTACCGCACACCCGGAAGCCCCCAGCACATGCCACCGCCGCCACCGCCACCACTACCTAGAATTTAGGTCTCATCGGTTCCGGATCGTCCACATGTTCTTTCGGTTTGGGCCGGCGGAAACCACGCAACGTTTTCCCTTCGACTTTGAACTTGCCGTGTTCCCAACCGAAGCTGCGCATGAGACCGGCAACTCGTTTGCCGTGTCCTTGGTGCTGGCGTTCCGTCGGGATTCCCAGCACTCCTTCAAGAAGGTCTACGGTAAAGATCCGTGCTTCCTCGCCGAATGCTTTGCCATTCACGGCTGATAGTTTTTCCAGCCAAGGGTCGTCTTCCAAGCGCTCTTCTTGCTCTGTCGCAGCAGCAATCCAAAGATCTGCCGGCAACGTAATGTTCTCTCCTTCAGCCTCGCGCGCCGCTGCTTCCGCCCAAAGCTGATCACGATCGCGCTGCAACGTGTCAAGATCGATACTGCCTGTCTGAACGGGCAAGAATCGGCGATTGCCGGTTCGATCGCGCAGATATTTGCTTTCGTTCGTTGTGCCAATGAAGATGGCTTGCCGACCTCTTGCCTGTGAGAAGTGAGCGTAGGACATTCGGGCTCGATCGACACTGCGCGACGCGAACGCCTTCATCCGTTCAACGTCGCTTTTGCTCAGGCCAGACATCTCACTTAATTCGTATATCCATACGCCTTCCATGGCTTCCATCTGAGCTTTTGTCTCAAGTGTCAGAATTTCGTTATCGGAGTGATTGCCAGGACCAGCCAG
Source organism: Martinezella miluonensis (assembly GCF_900094545.1). GTDB lineage: Bacteria > Pseudomonadota > Alphaproteobacteria > Rhizobiales > Rhizobiaceae > Rhizobium > Rhizobium miluonense. Next base: position 1,627 of record NZ_FMAH01000064.1, on the reverse strand, counting down.
GATCTGCAATGCCGTTGATTTGCCGCTGCCTTGCGGGCCTTCCAGTACAGGTATTGTGTCGAATTTTACGCCGGGCTCGCGAATACGTCGTACCGCGCCAATGAGCGTTATCCGGCCGACCGCTGCGTTAAGCAATGTATCCTCCGCGCCGAGATACGTGACCATCCACCCGTCCACACGCGGCACCTTGTCCCAAACGAGCGCATCGATCATCTGTCGAATGGGATGAAACGTATTTCCCAAGCACAGCTGCATGACGGCATCGCGAACATTTTCTGCCCTAGGATCGAAATTGAAGGCTTCGATGATGGCGGCGCGCAACATTGCGCATGTATCGTCCGTTATTTCACCTTGGTGTTCACCTAGTTCGGCACCGTTGATCATTTTTCGGTGCCGAAACTCATCATGTGAAAAACTCAGACCCAACCTACGTAGCGCAACGACCGCGTTTCGCATTGTTGCCCTCGGCTTCCCATCTCTATCGCAATCCGGCCAACCATCCGACATCGCAGCAAGGGCGGCCCGAACCTGCCTCAAGGCGTATCGCTGCGGATTCTTCTTCTCAAGAATCGATTGCGAGATCCCAAATGCCGGGTTGATGAGGACGCCTGCTATGGTCGTTTCTGAACAGCCGGCGCGCGCAAGCTCGCAGGCAGTTCGAAAAACTGCCTCACTGCGGGTACGAAAATGCGGCGAGACGGCGTCACGCGGATGTTCGGGATGGTCCCCCAGCGCTATCAGCTCGCGAATAAAGGGCGATACGGCGACAGGCAGATCCTCCAATCCGATCGCGACAATGAGAACATCTTGCGTTGTGGCTGTGGCTGCGGTTGCGGCTGGACCGGTCGGTTCGGGCCCTTGACCCCTTGGAAAATCATCCAACGAATAACTGAGCGACCATTCCGCCTTCACGACATAAGCAAGCGTGGGCTTTCGCCCGGCAGCCCTTTTCTTGGCATTCGGAATATTCACGGTTCCAGGCAGGCGCATTATACGATCTATGTTGTGGCACTTGTCACCGCCGACCGACTTGGAGATTTCGGCATTGATGTTTTCAACACGAACCAAGTCATCGCTGGCTTCTGCTAATCTCCAATAGGCGTGATAGCCACCACCAGAAAACAACACGACCGTGGGAGCAGGATCGAAGCTGAAGAGCACCTCCTCAGCGTCGAGCCTATCTATGTCGACGTGCAAAAACCGCGCCTCAACGATGTCGGCCTTGGTCGCTTTCTTGTTTTCGACGCTTGAGAACAGGCTGTTCACATGGAAGTAGAGATTTGATTCTCATGTCCGTTTTCAAGAGTTTGGGCATAGGTTTTTCTTGTCGCCTTTTTCAGCGTCGACGAGGGACAAATATGCTGCCTATTGCAGGACGCGGCGGCATTGAGACGACGGTTGATCAGACTCTGATGCGCGGGTTGAATACCGCAGGACCGTGGTTCGTCTCGGGCCTTCCTCTGTCTCACATGGCGCGTGTTGCCGTTTCAGGCTCGCAGAATCACAACGAGGGTTGCCCTGACCGGCCGCCACGCCCAACAATAAGCAGCGTGATGGAATTAAACCTTTCTCCTTTGTATTTGGCGCCCCTTCGTCAGGCTGCCTTTGTGGGGGGAATGGGAACTGT
>NZ_FMAH01000063.1 GCF_900094545.1 Martinezella miluonensis | reverse complement strand
GCCTACATGACCTTTCCCAAAGAGCACCGGGCGAAGTTGCACTCGACGAATCCAATCGAACGTCTCAACGGCGAGATCAAACGCCGCACCGAGGTTGTCGGTATCTTTCCGAACGATGAAGCCATCATCCGTCTCGTCGGCGCACTGCTCATGGAGGCGAACGACGAGTGGACCGTCCAGCGAGGGAGATACCTGACCCTTGAGACCATGGCTCAAATGAGCGATGATCCCCAAATCAGCTTGCCTGCTGTGGCGCGCTGATAATCGCTCCGACCTGGGGCGGAAAGCACGGCAAGCAGCCGGTAGCTACACCACCTACATGGACACGATCGTCGCCGACAAGAATACCGTCAGTCATAAATACGAAAGCGGATGCTATTTACAAAAAACTATGTATGGATAAATTGGCAGATGCAACCCTAGGCTTTGATTATTTCTCTATGTCCTTGTTCAAGCATCTTCATGACGACGCATTTTTGATCTTTTCGCGCAAGCATCGCTATCTCTATGAAGCGGCGCTGCTTGAAGTTTATGACCGCTGCTTTTCAACCGGATCGAGCTTTCCAACTCGCCAGGAACTGGTTCACGCGATTTATGATCTCGTGGGTCGCCTGCCGGATCTGCTGCTCGACGAAGACGATCTGGTGGAGGGGTTACCGGAGGTCGTCTCCAAACGACGCCGAAGGCTCAAGTTCGCAGGAACTGGCGGAGAGACCGGCGATCGCGTTCTCAAGGCCGCCCAGCAGGTCTATCAAGGGCTGGTGCGAACCGGCTGGCTGGAAGAGGAAGAGTATGGACTGAAAATCACAGTCGATATGCCGATGGGGGCACTGCTGGTCGTCCAGCGACTGTCGAGCTTAAACTCGGATGTGTCGCAGCGGTTTGGCGGTCTCGTGGTGCATATCAAAACCAGTCTTGAGCTGGTCGAAAAGCTATCGGTTGAAAACCCCGAAAAGGCCCGGTCGAGCGCCGTGCATGCGCTGCGCGAAGCACGTGTGCAGGCCGACCAATTCGTCAAGACGCTGCGGGCGATCCTGGCGGACCTGCGGCGGATTCGTAAATCGCTGCTGGAGTCGGAAAACCTTCGCCAGAAGATGGATACCTATTTCGAAGAGTTCATCGGCGAGCTGATCCTCAAGGATTTTCAGGCGATCCTCACGTTCAACCATCCCTATCGTTTCCGCGATCAGATCATCGGCACGGCGCGGCGAATTGCCAACACGCTTGATCTTCTGGATATCGTTGCGGCAGGATATGTCGAAATCGGCATCAAGCCGGATGCGGACGGAGCTCGAGACGAGGTGGTCAGCGATTTGCTGTCGATCGAAACGACATTCGAAACCGTCACCGAAATGTTCGAACGTATCGCAAGCTTTCGCCGAGGACTGGAAACGCGGCTGCGCAATACCGTGAAATATGCCGAACAAGGCGAACGCGGTCTGTCGTCGCGCGCAAGAGCGCTCGTGGCGCGGATGGAGGCGCTGCTCGCCGCCGACCCAGATCGTTACGCGGAGCCGAGTGTTCCTTCGCAGATTGCTCGGGTTTTTGTTCCATGGTCGGAAAGACAGCTGGCGCCGCAACGGCAGGCACGGTCGGCAATCGAGGCAAAGCCGCTGGCCGCGCGGCCCTACGATCCGGTCTATGAATTCAGAAAACGCATGCGGGCGGAGTATCTCGAACGGATTTCTCCGTCGCCCGAGCGAGTCAGGCAATTTTTGCAGCGCATATCGGCCCCCTATCACACAATCGAAGCCCGCTTCGTCGAGCTTCGAACCATCGACGATTTCCTCGCTTTCGATGCGGCCAGGCGTTACGCGCTCACCCAGGAGATACCCGGCCCGATCGGTCGCGAATTCGAACTGCAGTATTTGCCCGATAGCCAACCGCACGACTGCGAATGGCTTCGCTGCAGCAATTTTTCCATCCGCCACCTGGGTGGCCCCACCCGTCAAGAGGTTTGGCATGCTGAGTGAATTCGATGCGCTTGAAGATGCCCATGGCGCGGAAAAAGCGGCGGACCTGCGCAAGGCATGCCGCTACATGTTGCGAAGCCAGTTTGCCTATTCCGGAGATCGCGGCACGGCAAATGTTTACAACAGTCTGACCGACAGTCGTTTCCGGCGCATTGCCGATCAGTTTTTTGAAAGCATCGGCTATCAGGTTCACAGAAATGCGGACGAGCAATGGGTCGGCATCTTGTTGACCGATGACGATCCGTCGTCCGTTCCTAGGATGCGGCTCGACGAGACCATGGTGGTTCTGGTGCTAGGTAGTCACTGGCAGGAGGAAGCGGATCTCGGCAACCTGTTTGATCGGGCGACAGCGGTAACGACCTTCAACGTGCTTCACGAACGGTATAGGGATATGCTGCAGAACGCCGGCAAGCCTGCGATTACACCGGGACGTTTTCTCGACCTGCTCAAGGACGTCGCGCTGCGCAATCTGATCTCGGTCGGAGAATTCGATTACGACGCCCAGGATCGGGAGATCGAAATCCGGCCGATGATCAAGTTCGTCAGCGGCGCCGATGCGCTCACACGTCTTGAAACCTATGTGAAGACTGAGGAGCGCGGCATGCGTTCGCGCGCTATACCGGCTGTGGGGGAACTGCTCCGCCCAGGTATCTCCGGCTCGGAAGGGGATGCGGCATGATGGAACTATGCCGCATCACGCTGGTCAACTGGCATCTGTTCGATGCCGAAGATATTGATGTTCAAGGCAATTTCGGCATTCTGGGAGAAAACCGTTCCGGAAAATCGACGATCCTGGATATGGTTCAGGTGGTGCTGACGGGCGCCAACCGGCATTATCTGCGGCTGAACGCCGTTGCCGGCGAAGGCGCCAAGGGGCGCTCGGCTCCCAAACGCACGGTGCTGACCTATTGCCTGGGGATGCTGGGTGATGGGAATGTTCGCCGCAGCGAGGCCCTGACCTATATTGCGCTTGGCTTCGCTGACCGGGAAAAACAACGGCCGCCGGTCACGATCGGCCTTGCCATCGAAGCCCGGAAGACGGATACCTCGGAAACGGTCCTCGGTCGGTTCGTCGTTACGAGCAAGTTGTTGACGGCCGAACATTTTACCGAAAAGCGCGCCGATGGCGTCTATGCCGCGCATTGGGATGACGTGAAGACCCGCATCATCGATGCCGTCGGGGCCGGGCATTTCATCAACCATCGTGACAAGGCCATAGACTTCGTGCGTGAATATATGCGCCGGCTCGTGCCCAGTCTTCCCAATGCCGAACAAAGTGCAGCGGCGTTGTTGAAAGCTGTCGTCAATGCCATGACCCTCAACCAGGGTTATTCCGCAACCGAGTTCGTCCGGCGTTTCATTCTCGAAGACAATCCGATCAACATTCGCGATCTGCGCGCTTCTATTGAGACCTATCGAAGCGTCAGCGCAACGATCGTCACCCTGCGTGAAAAGCTTGAGGCTCTGACCGAGATTCGCGAGCTCGTCGTCGCCTTCGAGGAAAGCCTCGGTCAGAAGGCGTTGGAAGTCTGGCTGGCACGTCGGGCGCAGTGGCTTGCCTCGAGGGCGGAAAACCGGGCGCTCAAGCAGCAGATCGTCGAAGCGCGCCATTTCATCGACGCCGAGCAGGAAGACCGGGATATTGCCAACGAGGGGATCAGGGAGGCCGAGCAGGAAATCGAGCGGCTAAGAAAGGCGATCGCCGCGCATGGGGCAAAGACCGGTCGCGATCAATGGCTGGAAGTGTTGAGCGGCAAGATGGCCGAGAGCGACAGGCTCAAGAAAGAGATCGAAAAACGATGCCGATCGGCGACGGCACTTGACGGCCTGATATCGGGTTTCGACGATGGGGCCTGTATCAAGGTCTATTGCGGATTGGTTCACGGGTTGAGCGGCGGCGTTGATCGCTCGGCATTGAAGGCGGCCGAACAGGAGCTTCGCGCGCGGGCGCCCGGCATCAAGGACGCGGTGGGCAAGCGTTATCGGGAAACATCGGCGCAGATCATATCGCTGGAAAAGGAACTCGGCGATATTCGCAGGGTTCTGGGTAATACCCGTGGATCGGGAGGCGCAGCCTATCTTCTGGATCAGACGAACGAGCTGATACGGCGGCTTCGAAGCCGCGGCATGGATGCGAGGCCGCTTTGCGATCTCCTCGATATCAATGACGAAAGCTGGACAGTTGCGGCGGAAGGCCTGCTGGGGCGCGACCGGGAGGCGGTCTTTGTGGAGCGGCACAACATTCTTGAAGCGACGGCCATTTTTCGCGAGGGCCGTCGTGAGTTCAAGGGCGCTTCGCTCGTCAGTCTGAACAAGCTTGAGGAGTTCCGTGACGCGCCGCAACCGGGGACATTTCCGACGCTGTTCCGCTCGCAGGATGCCGACGCCAAGGCTTTCATTCTACGTCGATACGGCAATGTGCGCCTTGCTCTGACATCGGAGGAGTTTAATCAGCGCGGGCGCGCCCTGATGAAGGATGGCCTTTATGACGACGGGCTCGTCCGCAGTCACCGGGCAGCCACCGACCACAAGATCGGCAGGGCAGCACAAGCGGCTCATCTGGTTATCCTGCAGCAAAGTTTCGTACAGAAGACCGAGGCACTATCTGATCTGCAGTGTGAGGAAAAGCTTCTGGCAGGCGCCTTGGCGGCTCTCGATATGCAGGATGCCGATATGCTGGCGGATATACTCGAAGAACGCGATGAATGCATGCGGCGCATGCGCGACGCTCGCGACAGGATCGCCGCCATCGATGCGGCTGCCGACGACGGCCTCAACGAAAAACTTCGCGCCCAGAGAGCTTTTCAGGACCGCAAGAAGGAAGAACTAAAGACGATTGAGGCACGCGTCAGCAAATATCTTCTTGATGTCGCGGTCGCTGAAAGGGGCTTGAAGGGCGGGGAGTCCATCGAGGGCTCCGCCATGAACCTGTCCGTCGCCAAGACGCTTTATCGCGCTGAGCGGCGGCAGTACCAGTACCCGGCGGGTGGCGCAGCCTATCGCCAGCGGTTGAGCTCGCTGCGCCGTCGATCCGACGAGCCCATGCCTGCCGGCCAAGCCGCCCGCAGCGAAGCCGCGGCGCATCGCAAACTCGGGAAGCAGGCAGAGGAGGCCGAATCGCGCGCCCGTGATCGAAACCGTCGTGCCGAAATCGACGCGCGAAGCTCCCTGCACCGCTATTTCAACAACGCCAAGTTTGGCGTGAGTTCGCAGATCGGGCCTGAGAGCGACTTGCTGGGCGCCGTGAAACCCTGGATGAACCTGCTGATAGAGGACATCGAAAGCAATGAACTCAGGCGTTACGAAGACAAGGCAAGGGAAGCATCTGAACGGGCGTCCGTTCTGTTTCGCGGCGAGTTCGTGAATGCTCTCAACACGCGTGTTTCGAAAATGGAAAGAGATATCGAGGCGCTCAATCGCAGCCTGCGCGGTCATCCGTTTCACAACGAAGTCTATTCGTTTCATCGGACCGCCGAAGCGCAGTTCCTGCCGATCCTGAAAATTATCGAAATTAGCCGGATGTCGGACGATGCGCTGGACGCCCTTTTCAAACCCGATCTGCCGGATGATTATCCGCATAAGGACACTATTCAGGCCGTTGAGCAATTGCTGGAAGATCCTGACAAGGAGGTTTCGGCCTTTGAAGACTACCGGAATTTCTATGCCTTCGAAATCCATATGGAGGATGTCACGACGAAGGCCCGCACCCGCTGGGAGACACGGCGCAATACCGGTTCAGGCGCGGAACAGCAGGTGCCGCTCTATGTTGCGATCGGTGCTTCACTAGCAGCCGTTTATGGCAACGCGGGATCTCATGGCGGGCCAAAAGGCATGGCGCCGGCACTGTTCGATGAAGCCTTCTCCAAGATGGACGGCAAAAACCAGCGGGCAATGATGAGTTTTTACGCCGATCTCGGACTTCAGGTCGTCATCGCTGCGCCATTGGAAAAGAAACCCGTCATCATCGGTTATGTCCACAGCCTGGTCGAGATCGACCGTATCGGCGAACAATCCTATGCCAACGTCGTCCAGATCGGCAAACGTGCTCGCGACGAAATTCTGGCGATGAACCCGGAAGCGCTGAGTGATGCCGAGATCGCCGCTCGGATGGCGGCGGAGTAACGTCGGTGGCGCGGGGCCGCAAGTTCACCCATGCGCGCGATCTGCTGCATGATCTGCTCGACCGTTACGAGCAAGGGGTCGCTCAACCCGTCGGATATCCCGACTATTTCGGTTTTGCCGATGTCAATGCAGGGGACACCTTTTCGAGATCGATCGAAGCTGCGGAGCATAGCGGTGGTGTTGTGCGCGTCCAGGACACCGGTCGTCGGCGCGGCGAGCTGAAGCTGGTGCGGCTGATCGATGCGCCGCTTCTTTATAAGCATCTCGGGCGCACAGCCAGCCGGCAGACAGCCTCGGCGGCTGGCGACGAGATGCTGAGCGGGCTGGTCATTCACCCGGCCATTCGCGAAACGGCCCTGTTGGCAATCGAAGCATGGTCGCGAAACCGCAAATGGTCTTACCTTGGCATCGAGGATGCGGTGTCGATGCGCAATGCCGTCAGGCTGGCCCAAGCCATCATCGAACAGCAGCATCTGGATCTGGATTACCGGACATTTTCCCGCCGCATCGTCGCCGATAGCAAAGCGCTGGAAAGGCTGGAAGGGGCGGTTCTGCAACTGGTCGGCGCCGTTCTCGATCTGCCCCCGGCCAGCAGTCCGCGCGCGGCGTTTGCCGCACTGGGTCTGGAACGGTTCAGCCCGCCATTACTGCTCTCAGGCAGATTTTTGCTGGACGGCGTTTCTGTTGCGCCGTCGCTTTCCTATCTCGGTATTGCGCCATCGGCGATGATGACGGTCAGTTTCGATCGGCGGCCCGATTACGTGCTGACGATCGAGAATTTTGCGAGCTTTAACCGGCATTTGCTGGAGGCGGACGTAGATAGACTGGGGTTGACGCTCTATGTCGGCGGCTATCCGTCTCTGGCGGCCCAGAAAGCGCTTGCGGAGCTTGCTGCCAAGCTGCCCGAGACGGTGCCGTTTTTCCATTGGTCGGATATCGATCCGGACGGCACCTGGATTTTCAGAACCATCGAGCGAGCGCTCGGTCGCCAGCTATGGCCGCATCTAATGTCCCGCCATCTTGCGGAAACGTTCGGGGAGGCGATGACAAGCCGCATCAAACTGCGAAAAGGGAACGTCGCGGGGTCTATGATAGCAGATCTTGTCGATTATCTTACCCAGCCAGACGCAAAGATCATGGAACAGGAGCAAATCGATCCTAAGATTCCAAACAGAAGCTAATTACTTTGATGGGCGTCATTTGTGATGCATACATCGACAGGCGTGTGCAGATAATTTGACTCAACCCTTGAATGTGGGCGTGTGGAATCATTGTGATGTATCGAGCGAGCTGCTGAAAACATCACTTTAGAAAGCCCGTATTGTGAATAGCGCCGGACTGGCTGATGACAGCTAAGGAACAGAACTGCCTGCTGGACGCACGTTGTCATGCAAAGAGTGAGCGCGCTACGCCAGGAATGTATATCACGGAAGGCCGGTATTGTGATCGCCCATCCCGGCGTAGAGTATCGTGCGATGCAGCACCTCTTTGAGAGTGAATTTGCTCACAGACGATATTGCAAGTCTCCCTGCCATCAGGCCCCGCAACCAAATACCAAATGCCTCACCACAACCCTACAAGTTGCCTTATCGCCGGCGATAGTATCTCCTCGTCCTGCCGACGATAACCTGAAACAGGCTGTTGTCAGCGCTCATAGTCCCCGGGTGCGAGCCAGAAACTGCTTCGTCCCGGCTGTATAGGCCTCCTTTGCCCAATCATCTCGCTTTGTTTTGAGCACGAGCGGATCGGCTTCTGCCGGCGGCTCCTTGCTTTGGGTCTCGTGGTTTTTGTTCCAGATCGCGCGTGCGCGGTAGTGATTGTAAAGCCGGATGAACTCTGCGACGTAGATCCGAGCGAGAGCGACGTTATCTCGCAGTTCCAGAACGTTTTCGTCGTTGGAACTCTCCGAGGCCGCGCTGAAGTTTGGAGAGCCGGTGTAGATGATCGGTCTATCCGTGTCCCCGTCGATGACGATGAATTTGTGATGGATATGTATCGGAGGGACCGATGTCTTCCTCTCTCCAGGCGTTTTTGAAGCGTCGAATTCGTCGCAGTTGATTGTTCGGAGTTCAGGGAGGAAGCCTCGCGGAGCGTTTTGACCGAACGCGGAGTAGGGAAGAGTGTCCGGCTTTTCCGAAGATCGATGGAAGATGGTTGCTGCGATCTTCGGGAGCCGGCGTGGCTGACCGGATTTCGTCGGTTTCTCCGGATCGTCGATCGAGTTCAACACCCCATAGGCAATATGATCGGCAGAATCCGCCTTCTCGAAAATAGCGTTCATGAGCGCTTCGTCTGACGCCGTGAACATGCAGAACAGGACGGATGATTTCGCGGCCTTCACGGACTCGGTTACCGTATCCAGGAAAACGCGGCTGGAACCCGCCTCCGGAAGGAAGAAAACCCGGACTTTCGTGCCGCCGACATCGTCGACTGGTTTCCACCCGGCACCAGCGGTGATTTCTCTCTTACCCTTGTTTGCCGCAAGAAGCGCTGCGCGTTCCAAATAGAGCTTTGCCAAGTCGTTCGAATGGAAGACATGCAGCAGATTAGCTTGCACCGTCTGAGCTTCAGGTGTGAAGTTGGTCGAACCCATGAGAACGGCGTCAGTTTCGCCTTCTTTGCGCGCGACGATGAACTTGTCATGCATCAGCTTCGGGATCGCATCGCGTTTATACGGCGTTATCGACTTGTTCTCAGCCAGCAGTTCGATGGCGGCATCGGATTTCGTATCGTCGCCCTTGGAGAAATAAATCAGCGAACCGTTGCCTTCGAATTTTTCGAACGCGGGAAGGATCCATCGCTTGTCCGACAAATGATAGATGGCGCAGTCAAATTCGGTGCAGGCACCCAAGACCTGCGGAATGGCTTGCTCCAGGCCATTGGCCAGCCAGTCCATCTGGGCGCCTAACCCGCCTTTGATCGTCAGGAAGCTTTGGGCACTGACGACGGCGCGATTGAAGTAGATTTCGATATCGCCCTGCCGTGGTTTCGGGACTGTGACTTTCAGGGCGGTTGCTGCCGCCGCCTGAAGCTCGAGATCGTTCGGGCCCGTGCCGAGGACGGGTGTGATGGTGTACTCGAAAGTTTTCCCTTGGTCTTCGGTTTTGAGACCGCCATCCCACCAGTTGAATTTCTGGATTGGCGCAACATCGCTGCCTTTTGGCTCAGCGCCGGGCTCAATGGGCGAGAAGTCCAGCTTGTTGAAAAGATATTGAGGTTCGCCTGTCTTCGTGTAGCCCGGTGCCCTTTGTATCGCGAAGCCAAGAAAATCCGGATGGGCGGTACCATCAGGCCAATCGAAGGCCAAGAGAATGCAACTCGGACTTTCGTATGCCTTGGCTGTTACGCTTCCCATTTTCTCCCCTCCGAGATAGCTGAGGCATTAGTCTCGTCTGATATACAACCATCAAATGACGCATCCATGAAGGGCATCTTTATCTTGGTCGCAACCCTTCGATCCGTGATCGGCTCTTGGCGCGCTGTTTAGGTGTTCACGAGATCCATGCAAGGCAGCGCGCATCAGCTGAGATCGCGTTGTTGCATGAGAGCGATGCTCGTCGCTGACGATGCGCTTCGAGAAGCAACCCTGCCTCATATTTTGAAATCTAGGGCAGACAAATGGGGATCGCCGAACCATTCGGGGTGCCGTACGGCGATCTTTGGAAGAAGCCTCCAGTCTATGCCCGACGAGATCGTTGTCGAGGAACTCTATTCGCCGCAGGACGCGATGAACTGGTTCGGTGTGCAAGCCGGCAGCTTGACCACGCCCGCTCGCGAGCGGCACCGCATTCCTACGCCTCGGCCGGCAAGCAGCTCCACTTCCTCTGCCATCCAGACGACCATGCTCGCCGTTACCTTCATGATGGAATGTGAGCAAGCGTAAGGACCAATCGGTCCCGGGCATGGGTTGAGCCGAACGGGATCAATATCAGTCCACTCACTGCCGCTTGGCGGCAGTGAGTGGGTCCGCCGCTGGCACCTTTGGGGCGTGTCGGTGACTTTGGCGACTGTATAAACCAGGCTAGACGAGGAGGATATTTACCTCCTCGTCTCAGCCAATCGCGGCGGCTTGCTCCTTAGAGAAGATGCGATCGAGCGAAGGCGCCAGGCGCAGAAGCTCGCGCGTGTATGCATGCTGCGGTGCCGAAAACAGGGTTTCCGTGTCGGCAAGCTCGACGATCTCGCCCGCCTTCATCACCGCCACGCGGTCGCACATCTGGCGGATGACCGCGAGATCATGGCTGATGAAGAGGATCGACAGCCCGGCAAGATCGCGCAGATCCTTCAGGAGATTGAGGATCTGCGCCTGCACGGAGACGTCGAGGGCCGAGGTCGGTTCGTCGCATATCAGCATCGTCGGTCGCGGTCCGAGCGCTCTCGCGATCGCGATACGCTGGCGCTGGCCGCCGGAGAAGGCGTGCGAGAAACGCGAGCCGGCATCGGCCGGCAGACCGACCGCCTCGAGCAATGTCCTGGCATCAAGCTGGGCCTGTTCGGCATTCGCGGCGAGTTTGTAGAAGAGGATAGGCTCCGCGATCGCCGAGTTGATCCGCAGGCGCGGATTGAGCGCAGAGTAGGGATCCTGAAACACCATCTGCATCGATCGGCGAACGGATTGGTCGCGGTTGCGCGCAAGCGGCGTTCCCTGGAAATCGATGCTGCCCGACGTCTGCGCCACCAGGCCGGCGATGGTATTTGCGACGGTCGTCTTGCCGCAGCCAGATTCGCCGACAAGGCCGAAGATCTCGCCGCGGCGCACATCGAAGGATACCTCCTTCACCGCCTTGAAGACCGAGGCCTTTCGGCCCGCCAGGAGCGAATGCTTGCCATATTCGACGCAGAGATCGCGGACGTTAAGAACGACGTCTTTGGTTGTCGCAGTGCCGTTCTCAACGCTTTTTCGGCGCACGCTCTCGCGGGCATCCAGCGTGACCTTGGTCTCCTCGCTTGGAACCGGCAGGCGATCGAGCCTGACGTCGATCGGTGGAACGGCGGCGATCAGCGTGCGGGCATAGGGCGCCTTCGGCGCGGTCAGCACCTCGCGCGTCGGCCCGCTCTCGACCATGCAGCCGTTCTGCATGATTGTTACGCGGTCGGCAATTTCGGCGACGACGCCCATATTGTGCGTCACGAGCAGAACGCCGACCCGCCGCTCGTTTGCGAGATCGCGGATGAGCTTGAGGATCTGCGCCTGCACCGACACGTCGAGCGCCGTCGTCGGTTCGTCGGCGACGATCAACCTGGGGTCGCAGGCAAGCGCCGTTGCAATGACGACACGCTGACGCTGGCCGCCCGACAGCTGATGCGGATAGCTGCCGAGCCTGCGTTCCGGTTCCGGAATGCCGACGGCTTTCATCAGTTCGAGTGCGCGGGCACGGGCTTGCCGGCGATCGATCTTCAGATGCGCCAGCATGCCCTCGCACAACTGGCTTTCAACCGTAAACAGCGGGTTGAGGCTGGTCATGGGGTCCTGAAAGATCGCGCCGACATCGCGGCCGGGAATGATGCCTTCCGTGCGGCCGGTGCGCACATCGATGGGTTTGCCGTCAATCACGATCGATCCCGCGGCGATCCGGCCAGGCGCCTGCAGGAGGCCCATGAGCGCGTTGCCGACGGTGGTCTTGCCGGCGCCGGACTCGCCCACCAGGGCATGGATTTCGCCCGGGGCGATGGTCAGGTTGATGTCGTTGACGGCGACCAGCGTTTCGCCGTTGGCGAGCGGGTACTCGACCCGCAAATTCCTGATGTCGAGGGCAGGTGTCTGTGCGTGTATCATCAGCGTGCCATCAGTTTGGGGTTGAAGCGATCGCGGAGATAGTCGCCGATCACATTGACGGCTAGAACGAGGATCACCAGAACGGTGGCCGGCATCACTGCGATCCACCAGAGGCCGGAAAACAGGAACTCATTGCCTATCCGGATCAGCGTGCCGAGCGAGGGATAGGTCGGCGGCATGCCGGCGCCGAGAAACGACAGCGTCGCTTCGGTGAGGATGGCACCGGCAAGATTGATGGTGGCAATGACCATTACCGCGCTTATGACGTTCGGGAGGATGTGCCGGATCATGATGCGGCGCGACGGTAGCCCTATCACCTTTGCCGCTCGCACATAGTCTCTGGAGACCTCGACCATGGAGGAAGCCCTGACGGTACGGGCATATTGCACCCACTCGTTGATGGCGATCGCAAAGACCAGGATGGCCGGCGCCCAGGTGAGGACCGTATCGGCGTCCAGCTGCGCCTTGGCTATACCGCTGATAAGGAGCGCCACGAGGATTGTCGGGAAGCTGACAAGCACATCGGCGATCCGCATCACGATGCTGTCGACCCGTCCGCCGAAAAAGCCGGCGATCAGACCGAGAAGAACGCCCATCACAGCGGCGAACAGCACGGCTCCGATGCCGATCAGCACGGATATGCGCAGGCCGAACAGGATGACCGAGACGAGGTCGCGTCCCTGGTTGTCGGTGCCGAGCAGAAAGCGCGGGTCGCCGCCGTCCATAAAGGCGGGCGGGATTTCTGCATCCATGAGCGAATAAGACGAAACATCACGCGGATCCATGGGCGCGATCATCGGCGCGAAGATCACCAGCACCAGCATCGTCGTAAGAACCAGGGTGGCGACGATGACAGAAACCGGGGGAAGTCGTTGAATGAGTTGAACTTGCCTGGCCATTATCTTGTCCTCAGTCGTGGATCGATGAAGATGTAGAGAATGTCGACGACCGTGTTGATGAGAACGAACAGGAAGCCGACGAACAGGAGATAGGCCGAAAGAACCGGAATATCCGGGAAGCCGACCGCATTGGTGAAGAGCAGGCCCATGCCCGGCCATTGAAAGACCGTTTCGGTGACGATGGCGAAGGCGATGAGCTGGCCGATCTGCAGACCCGTCACCGTGACGACGGGCATCAGCGCGTTGCGGAGCGCCAGGCGCCCATAGATGTAGGAGCGCGGCAGGCCGCGCGCGAAGGCGAAGCGGATATAGTCCGAGGAGAGCACGTCGATCATTTCCGAGCGCACCAAGCGCATGATCAGCGTCAATTGGAAGAGGGCAAGCGTGATTGACGGCAGGATGAGCGACTTCAATCCGGAGACCGTGAGAAAGCCGGTCTGCCAGAAGCCGAGGTCGACGACCTCGCCGCGACCGGAAGAGGGCAGCCAGCGCAGATTAACGGCGAAGACCAGAATCAACAGCAAGCCGGTGACGAAGGTGGGCATCGAGATGCCGACGAGCGTCAGCGACTGGGTCAATCGCGAAAGCGCTCCGTTGGGTTTCAGCGCGCAGACGACGCCGAGCGGAATGCCGATCGCAAGCGACATGATCGTGGCGATGATCACCAATTCCAGTGTTGCTGGGAGCCGGCTGAGCAACAAATTGGCGACGGGTTGCTGGTAGCGGAAACTGGTGCCGAGATTGCCGTGCAGCACGCGGCCGACAAAATCGAGAAACTGAATGACGAGCGGTTTGTCGAGACCGAGCGTGGCGCGAAGAGCGTCCTTTTCGGCTTGGCTCGCGCCTTCCCGCACCATGGCGGCAACCGGATCGCCGACAAATCGGAACATGATGAAGGCGATGGCCGTTACGGCAACCATCACGAGGACGGCCTGCAGTAGCCTTGTGGATAGAATCCTGATCATCGGAATACACCTTGCAGGTGCGCGACGAGGCTCTGAAGCCCAAAGAGCGCGCTGCTTTGCTGCGCCTTGTCTTTTGGGCGATCCCGAACCTTTGTCCGGGATCGCGTGGCAAGACGAGGCTAACGGGTTCACTTCATCTGGGCGAACCAGGGGCGTACGTACTCATCAGCGAACTGAGGAATGTCGACTTTGTCGCTCATTGCCCAGGCAACCGGCTGCTGATGCAGCGGCAGGTAGAGCGCCTGATCGTGGGCGATCTTGAAAGCGTCCTTCAGCATTTCGACGCGCTTGCCCTCATTGAGCTCGGTCGAAGCCGAACGGGCCAGTGCATCGATTTTCGGGTCTGAAAGACCGTTCGGGTTGCTGCCGCCATAGGTGCCGTCGTTGGTAGCGAGAAGGGACTGCAGGACACTGTATCCATCCATCGGCGGCAACGATGCCCAGCCTAGAATGTAGATGTCCAAATCACCCTTATCCATGCGGGGGAAGTATGTGGTCTTGCTTTCCACACCGACCTCGGCCTTGACGCCGATCTTGGCCCACATGGAGGCGATCGCCAGGCAGATCTGCTCATCGGCGATGTAGCGATCGTTCGAGCAATTCAGCCCTACCTTGAAGCCATCCGGGTATCCGGCTTCCGTCAGCAGCGACTTTGCCAGTGTCACGTCGAAGGGAAGCGGGACGTCGATGGACTTGTCGTAACCGGTGACCTCCGGCGCGACCAGCATGCCGGAGATGCGGGATTTGCCGCGCATCAGCCGCTTCTGGATCGTATTCAGATCGACGGCATGCCACAGAGCCTGGCGCACCTTTATATTTTGAAGCGGATTGGGCTTGCCTGGCATGGCATGGAGTTCTGGCCGGAAGTTGAGGCCGAGGAAGATTTCGCGGAGCGACGGATTCTCGACCACCTTCAGCCCCTGCGTGTTGCTGACGCGGTCGATGTCCTGCAGCGGGATCGGGGCGATCATATCCAGCTCGCCGGAGAGAAGGGCTGCGACGCGAGTGGCATTCGAAGCGATTGGACGGTATTCCACGCCCGTCAGGTTATGCTGGGGTTTGTCCCACCAGTTTTCATTGGCAGCGAAAACCGACTTGGCATCGGGCTCATAGCTGACGAGCTTGAACGGACCGGTGCCGTTGGCATGATTGCTGGCATAGGTGGTGACGCCGGTCGAAGCGTTGCCCGGCTTCAGCGCGTCATGCGCCTGCATCCACGGCTTGCTCATGATGTAGACGGCGGCGAGGTCGTTGAGAAGCAGCGGATAGGGGCCGCGCAAAATGATGTCGACGGTGTAGTCGTCGACCTTTTCGGCGCCGATGACCGCAGGCAGATTTTCGCGGTTGCGCGAGCCCGGATCGATCTCTCGCAGGATGGTGGCGACCACGTCGTCGGCGTTGAAGGGCTGGCCTTCATGAAACTTGACGCCCTGCCGCAGCTTGAAGCGCCAGCGGGTCGGCTCGACTATTTCCCAGGACGTGGCGAGCGCCGGCTCGAGCTGCAGGCTCTTGTTACGGCGCACCAGCGGATCGAACACCATGTGATGAACGCTTTGGGTAAAACTGTCGACCTGAGCGTTCGGGTCGTACGAAATGACATCCCCGGCCGACGACCAGCGCAGGGTCTTTGCAAACGACGGCGTCGTCAGCGGCATGATAATGGCAAGCCCTGCCAAAAGGGTCTTCACATAGTTGTTCACATGAACCTCCCGTTTCACGTATACATCGTAACGAAATTTGCGTATACGATTTATCCTCATATTTAGTATACACATCATGTGCACAGTTTCAAGGTGCGAGGATTCGATTTCACAGTTCGCTGTGGAGGGCCCACAATTCCGCCGAGGGAGGAAGACCGGATGACGAAATCACTTCTGATCACGAATGGCGTGGTTGTCACCATGGATAGGGATCGCCGTATTCTTGAGAGGGGGCACGTTCTGATCGAGAACGGACGCATTACCTCCATCGGCGATCGCCTGCCGGAAACCGGCGAAGCCGTCGAGTGCATCGATGCAGCGCGCATGGTGGTGATGCCTGGTCTTGTCGACACACACGCACATGCCGGACATATGTTAATCAAGGGGTTAGGCAGTGATTCCGACCAATGGATGGACATCGCCGGCCAGATTTATGCCCGGGCGACAGATGTCGAATTCTGGGCGGCGGAGGCCTCGCTGTCGGCATTCGAGCGCATCAGATGCGGCACCACTACCGCCGCCCTATTGTTCGGCGGGGGCCCGGACATCATGCGGACCGAGGCCCCGGAAGCCGCGCAAGCACATCTCGCGGCGCTTGCCGGCATGGGGCTACGCGAAGTCCTTGCCGTCGGACCAAACCGGCCGACTGTCCCGCATATGTATCGGAGCTATACGAACAGATCGTATACAGATACTGTTGTTAATCCCGTACATCAATTGTCCGTATGCGCCGAACTCATCGACGCGTGGGCGGGTCGCGATGACCGTTTGCGAGTTGCACTCTCGCTTCCTGTATTCAATGTGCAGGAGCTGGAAGACGGCGCTGTATACGACCTGTCGCGCCAGGCCCTGGAGCTTGCGCGTGAGAAGGATGTGCCAATTATTCAAGATGGCCACCGGGAAGGCTCGATTGCGGCGAATGCCGCACGGCTTGACCTGTTCGACCATCGCTCGCTGCTGGCGCATTGCATTGAGCTGACGGAGGAGGACATCGCTGTATTGAAGCGCACCGGCGCCAAGGTGGCGCACAATCCAAGCGCCCTGATGTCGGTGTTCGGCCGCTGCCCTGCGCCCGAACTGATGGCAGCCGGCGTGACGGTGTCGCTCGGCACGGATGCCGCCGCGCCAGACCGGTCTTTCGACATGTTTCGCAACATGTTCCAAGCACATCGCTATCACGCGCGGCATTTCGAGGACGACGGCGTGCTGCCACCGACGCAGCTTCTGGAGATGGCGACCATCGAAGGCGCGCGTGCCCTTTCGATGGATAAGGAAATCGGGTCGCTTGAAGTCGGCAAGCGCGCCGACGTCATCCTCGTCAACATGCGACAGCCGCATCTCTGGCCGCCGGCCAATCCGGTCCAGCGGCTTGCCCGCTTCGCCAACGGCGCGGATGTCGACACGACGATCGTCGGCGGTCAGATCCTCATGCGCTCCCGGCGGCTCGTGCATCTCGATGAGGGCGCGATCCTCGACCGCGCCGAGCGCGCGTTCCACCAGATGATGGAGCGGATAAACCTCGTATGAACGCGTATCTCAACCTCGAGAATTGATGGGAGCAGCGGGTTATGGACGATATTCTCATTCGCAACGTCAGGCCGTTCGGCGGCGAGACGAGAGACCTTTACATTTTGAACGGCCGCTTTGCCGACAGCCGGACCGAAAAGCCTGCAGTCGAGATCGATGGCAGTGGTTACATCGCGCTGCCCGGACTGGTCGAGGCGCATACGCATCTCGACAAGACCCTGATCGGCATGGACTGGTTCGGGAACCGTGTCGGCCCGACGCGCAACGAACGGATTATCGCCGACCGGCAGGCGAAACGAGAGCTGGGCATCGACGCGCGCCGGCAGTCGGCACGGCAGGTTCTGCAAACGCTAACTCTCGGCGTGCTGCATATTCGCAGCCATGTCGATGTCGACACGGAGATCGGTCTCGCCAATGTGGAAGGCGTCATCGAGACGCGGAACGCATTCAGGGACTTGGTGGACGTGCAGGTCGTCGCCTTCCCGCAGAGCGGCATGCTGGTACGTGAGGGGACGCTTGACTTGATGGAGGCGGCGCTGAAGGCCGGCGCCGACATTGTCGGTGGCATCGACCCGGCAAGCATCGATCGCAACCCGGTACGCCACCTGGACGCGATCTTCGCGCTCGCCGACCGTTACGGAAAACCGATCGATATTCATCTGCACGAGCCGGGAGAGCTCGGTGCCTTCTGCCTCGAACTCATCGCCGAGCGAACCCGTGCGCTCTCCATGCGGGGCAAAGTCATGGTGAGCCATGCTTATTGCCTCGGTATGCTGGACGCGCCGAGACAACGCGCTCTCATTGATACGCTCGCCGCCGAAGAGATTGCCGTCATGACGGTCGGCGGCCCCTCGGCACCGGCATTGCCGCTGCGGGCAATGCGCGAGGCCGGCATTGTGGTGGCCTCCGGTTCCGACGGCATCCAGGGCACATGGGAGCCGTGGGGCAAGGGCGACATGTTGGAGAGGGCGAAATATCTGGCACAGCGTAACGGCATGACCAACGACGCCGATCTCGCGGAGACAGCGCGCATCTGCACCTTCGGCGGCGCCGAGGGTATCGCCCTTGCGGATTACGGTCTGTCGAACGGTTGCCACGGCGACGTGGTGCTCGTGCCGGCAAGAACGATTGCCGAGGCTGTCGCGTTGACACCGCAGCGGCGAACGGTCATTCGCCGCGGCCGCATCGTCGTGCGCGATGGCGTGCCAGGCGATACGCTTCCGCATGTCGGCTAGCAAGCACGACAATCACACCATGGTCTTGCCCCTCGACG
The DNA here is from genome assembly GCF_900094545.1 of Martinezella miluonensis. Taxonomy (GTDB): domain Bacteria; phylum Pseudomonadota; class Alphaproteobacteria; order Rhizobiales; family Rhizobiaceae; genus Rhizobium; species Rhizobium miluonense. The sequence goes on along the minus strand of NZ_FMAH01000063.1, from coordinate 13,412 downwards.
GGGCGGGTGGTTCCGGCGAGCCAAGATATTGTGAGATCGCTGAAGCAATGGCAGTTCCTGCCTCTTCCGATGCGTGAAATTCTTGCCTCGCTGCATCCTTGGATATCAAAGTTCAGGACGATTATGGCTCCCAATTCCATTGATAAGAAACCGAGAACTGCTGTCTCCAAATCCGATGCGGTCTATCGCACCTTGAAACGGGCGATACTCGACCAGACGCTGGCGGCGGGGACGAAGCTTCCCGAGGATTCGATCGGCGATCGGCTCGGCGTAAGCCGCACGATCGTCCGTCAGGCGCTCGCCCGACTTAACGGCGAAGGCCTGATCGAGCTGCGCCCGCATAAAGGTGCCTGCGTCGCGCAGCCGAGCCTCGAAGACGGTCGCAACATCCTGGCTGTGCGCCGCGTCTTGGAGGCGATGGTGGTGGAGACGCTGATCGGCAGGCTGACGCCGCAGCAGATCCGGCGGCTCGAAGCTCATGTCGATGCGGAGGACAATGCAAGGGTCAGCAACGCTTCCACCTCGATCCAGCTCTCCGGCGAGTTTCACATTCTGCTCGCCACGCTGACCGAGAATGACGTGCTCCTGCGCTATGTCACTGAGCTCGTTTCGCGCTCATCGCTTATTCTCTCGCTCTACGGCCGCCCGCATTCCCCGGATTGCGCCGTCTCCGAGCACCGGGAGCTTATCGCCGCTCTCGCCCAGGCCGACCGCGACAAGGCGCGCAGCCTGATGACCGATCACATCGAAGCCATCACCACGCGCGCCTTGTTGAAGGCCACACCGGAGAAGGATTTTCCCGACTTGTTGACTGCATATGCCAGGGAAGAAGGCCTATAGGAACGAGGTCCCCGCAGAGGTCAAAACATCCCGCCATCGGCCGGAAATTTCGCCCTTGCAATGCGGCTGCTTGCATCGAAGCGCTTCATTCTGTTCCACGGCGGGTTTTTCGCTTCTGGTGGCCGCCCCTCAGATACCGAGATCGAGCTGGGGCTGTGGTTGACCATTGTCGGCCTCTTCGTTCGTCAGGGATGACAGCGTGACGCCGAGCAGGCGTACGGGTCGCTTGAACGGGTAGACGGTTGCCAGAAGCGCCGATGCCGTCCCGAGAACTTCGCCGGCGTCGGCGACCGGAAAGGGGCCCGTCCGGCTGCGCGTCGCCTGGGTGAAGTCCGAATATTTGATCTTTACCGTCACCGTCTTGGCACCGATGCCGCCGGTCTCGCAGTAGCGCCAGACCTTCTCTACAAGCGGTCTCAACTCCGCCGTCGCCAGCGCGAGATCGTCGATATCCTCGACAAATGTATCCTCCGCGCCCACGGATTTCCGGATCCGATCGGCTTTGACCTGGCGTTCGTCGATGCCGCGCGCGATGCCGTAGAAATACGGTCCCGATTTTCCGAAATGCTCCTGCAGGAAGGCGAGGGACTTCGACTTCAGATCGTGCCCGGTCTCTATGCCGTACTTGCGCATACGCTCGGCCGTTGCAGGCCCGACACCATGGAATTTCTTGACGGGAAGTGTCTCGACGAAGGCTGGGCCGTTCTTCGGCGTGATCACCGCCTGGCCGTTGGGCTTGTTCAGGTCGCTGGCCATCTTTGCGAGGAATTTGTTGTAGGAGATGCCGGCCGAGGCATTGAGCCCGGTGATCTGCTTGATCCTGGTGCGGATCTCCAGCGCGATCTCGGTGGCGATCTCCATGCCTTTGAGGTTCTGCGTGACGTCCAGGTAGGCCTCGTCGAGCGATAGCGGCTCGATCAACGGCGTATATTCGGCAAAGATTTCGCGTATCTGCTGCGACACTGCCCTATAGACGTCGAAGCGCGGCGGCACGAAGATCAGGTCCGGGCATTTCCGTTTCGCCGTTACCGATGGCATGGCCGAATGAACGCCGAAGACGCGGGCCTCGTAGCTTGCGGCCGCCACCACGCCACGCGCCGCGGAGCCTCCGACCGCAAGCGGCTTGCCGCGCAGTTCGGGATTGTCTCGCTGTTCGACCGACGCATAGAAGGCATCCATGTCGACATGGATGATCTTCCGGACGGGGCTCGAGCTCATATCGTTCATGGCGATCTCAATCATCAAACTGCACGTTCAACACGGCCTTTAATCGCCGACAACGAAACAAATGCAGAACATATCATCATTGACGGTGAGATCAAACCGGCTCTTTGCCTTGCCGGTGGGAACCTGGAGAAATCATCTCGTACAACGCATGCGGCGGATGCCATCTTGCGATGCGTTCGAGGCTTCCTATCTCTTGTCAGTCCCCGCCACGGAGCCTCGATATGGGCCATTTCTCGACCGACCAGCTTCCCGACCTGCATATGGAGATCCTCCCGCCGGAGCGCGTCGAGGAATCCTGCACGGACGCCAAGGCATGCCTTTGCTGTCGAAGGATGCGCTCGGCGGCGAGAATGGATGATGACGGCTGCGGCATATGTGACGAGTGCCTGGCACCATGATGATGAGCGACACACGGGACCCGTTGGCCGACGAATTCCCGGAATTCGGACATGCTCTTGCCCGGCTACCCGACGGTTACATGGAGGGACGCTTCCAGGGGCGCCCCTGGAGCGCGACTGTGAAGCGGTCGGCCGACGGCAAGCGGATCTGGCTCTATGGTGAGGAGCTCGGCGGGACCGACATAGTCAGCTTCAATCTCTATGTGCTTTCAGGCGCAAAGCCCGCCCTCAAGCCCTGCGAAATGTCATCATCGAAGGTCGTTGATTTCGTGCTGGGTTTCAGGCCCACTTCGGTTCGCAGATCATAGGGCTCACCATGCGCCGACGAGCGAATTGCCGACGAGGGGGATGCTTCTGAGTTTCCCATGCTGATCTTCGGCAGATATCGAAGGCTGCATCTGTTTCGGAGATTTTCGGAACCAGTTGGAGGCGATGCCGGCGAGGTCGCCGATTACTGCGTGTTTGTGCCAGTCTGCGAAACGTCGAGCCATCGCCGCCGGTTCGGACTGATAGAAGAAATCGCCTGAACTGCTGAGATCATTGATGGATGGCGCCATCGCTGCAAGCGGGCGCTGGAACATCTTCGGCGCTATTCCGAGCTCTCGCGCGGCTTCGGAAAAGGCTGGGGCCATGAAATCGATCGCCCAGCCGTCAGCTTCCACCCAGCAATGAAAATTGTCGCCGGCACCGGTCACATAACCGTCTTCGCGGTGGTCGGCAAACAGCAGAACTGCCCCTCCGAGATTGTATGCCGCAAGACCGCCTTTGGGCGTGGCTTTGATCTTGTAGTGCTGCTCGAGAATGAAGGCGCCGAATGTTGAGAAGTACATGCTGGCGAGGGCGGGATTGCTATTTTCGTTGACGACCAGGCTATTGATGACCCGATAGATCCGATGGTAGTCGCTTTGCTTGATCAACATGGTCGTTCACCTGTTCATTCTATGGCTTTCAGCCACCACTAGGCGACGACGCCATCGATGTAAACGCATAGCACGGCACAGTAGCCTTAGCAGGTGATCGACTTTCTCATCGCCATAGATTTTCCGATGCGGGTCGTGTCTTGGGATCTCGTTCACTATCGTGCTTCAAGCGCATTGATCATTAAATTGTGGAGGGAGGCCGGCCGCCGCCGCAATACGCACATGTTCCCCGTTAGGATCTCTATGCTTCAGCGAATCGCCAAGGTCTCTATTTTGGGCCCGCAGGCGATTCCGCTTGAGAGTGTCTTGATCCAATGGAGTTCTTCATGACCGACATCCGCACGCCCATATCTGGGGTGATCCCCAAGATTTCCATCGTGGGCGTTGGCGGTGGTGGCGGCAACGCTATCAACAATATGATTGCCGAAAAGCTCCAAGGCGTCGAATTCATCGCGGCCAATACGGATGCTCAGGCGCTCGCGACATCGAAAGCGACCAGGCGCATTCAACTTGGGGCACAGGTAACGGAAGGCCTTGGCGCCGGCTCCTTGCCGGATATCGGCCGAGCGGCCGCCGAGGAAACCATCGATGAGATCATGGATCATCTTCACGGAACGCATATGTGCTTCATCACCGCCGGAATGGGTGGCGGAACGGGGACAGGCGCCGCTCCGGTCATAGCCAAGGTCGCACGGCAGGCAGGGATTCTAACGGTCGGCGTCGTCACCAAGCCCTTTACCTTCGAAGGCAACCGCCGCATGCGCACCGCCGATGAAGGTATCGAGCGGCTCCGCGAAAGTGCGGATACCGTCATCGTCATTCCCAATCAGAACCTGTTTCGCATTGCAGATGCGACAACCACCTTCGCCAATGCCTTCGTCACCGCGGACCGGGTCCTCTATGCCGGCGTGAGCTGCATCACGGATCTGATCGTCAAGGAAGGCCTTATCAACCTCGATTTTGCCGACGTCAAAACCGTCATGCGTGGAATGGGTCGAGCAATGATGGGAACGGGCGAGGCGTCAGGACCGGGCCGCGCCTTGAAAGCGGCAGAGGCTGCCGTTGCCAACCCGCTTCTGGATGACATGAGCATGAAGGGCGCGCGAGGCGTGCTGATTTCCATTTCCGGCGGCACGGACATGACCTTGTTCGAGGTGGACGAGGCCGCAAGCCGCATAAGGGACGAAGTTCTCGCTGATGCCGATATTGTTGTCGGAGCGATCTTCGACCGAAACCTCGATGGAGTTTTCCGGGTGTCGGTCGTTGCAACCGGTTTGGATGGTGTCGCAGCACCCGCTAGCCAGCCTGAGCGGGTCGGCGTGGACTGGCAGTAACAGATACTCCCCGCGATCGGTATGTGGCGGATCAATTCCGTCTCACCGCCCCGCGAACTGACGGCCGATCGCTAGTGTGGCGCCCAATGCGATGTTGGGCTTCTCCGTTTGACGATAAACGCTTCAACGCGATCATGATGCATTCACCGAGCCTTTTCGGCCGCTCTCGCAACTCCTCCCGATTATGCCCTGGTCGGTTGAGCAGCTCGCAGCTGACCGATGACACGGTCGGCCATCGCTACACATCGCGCTCCGTCGAACGGGAACAGCGAAGAGAATGCTCCCACCAACTGCTTTTCGATAGCAACTCGCATCATCTTGCGTGCGCGGTGTAACCGCGTCTTGGCTGTTGCAGGCTTGATGCCGAGATACGACGCGGCTTCCTCAGTGCTCATCCCCTCGACGTCCCGTAGCACGAAGATCACGCGGAATTCGTCGGGCAGGCCATCGACTGCCCGCTCGAGCAGACGGCGGGCCTCGCCACGGGAGAGCTCGGTCTCGGGGTCAGCGACCGAGAACGGGGTCGGAAATTGCAGCAGCTCGCCCCGTCCTGATTCTACAGTCATGTCGATCTCCTCCAAACCGACGTTTGGCCGGTGGCGTCGTACGCGTCCGAGCGCCTCGTTGAGCGCGATCCGGGTGAGCCAGGTGGAAAGTTCTGCCTCATCGCGAAATGCATCGAGATGGGTGAAGGCGTGCACATAGGTCGCCTGGACAATGTCTTCCGCTTCCGCGTCGTCCCGGACGATGGCACGGGCCGATCGAAACAGGCGACGGTTGTGTCGCTGCACAAGGACACGTATGGCCATCTCGTCGCTCGTCCTGGCACGGACGACGAGATCGGCATCGGGTAGCGCTGCCAAGTCCGGCTTGTGCCTCGACGCCGCGGTGGGAATGGCAACCATGATCACTCCAGCATAATTCCGTGCGTCCACCGCCCAGCCTATGGCTGGACATCAAGCGTGCCGGTCATCATCGGGTGAAAGCGGCAATAGAAATCCACTTTTCCCGCTTGTTTGACCGTCATGCTTTTTTGCGACTTCGGCGGCAGGTCGATGTCAAAGCTCTTGTCGCGCGCGGTCGCGCTATGGCGGAATATATCATCATTACGCCAGGTGATCACGTCGCCGACATGCGACGGCGGCACCGTGCCGAATTGCATATGGGCGATGATGATTTCGTGATCGGCGGCTACCGCGATTGCGGGGCCTCCAACCACGAGCCCTGCGAATACCAACGCCGCAAGGATGCGAAACGGAGAGCGCATGGCGAGCCTACTTGACCATCGATGCAAGGTGCTCGGCATGCGTCTGGTGCTCCTTGAAGAGCTTCAGACCCGTCTGCAGCAGCGATTTCAGTTCGCCATTCTGAGCCGACGGGATCAGCAGTGTCTCAAGCGCGCCATTGACCTGCTTGTGATAGGCCACCTCGTTATCGACATAAGCCTTGTCGAAGGCTGCGCCATGAAGCTTGGAGAGTTTCGTCAGCTCCGCCTTGGCGGCAGACGACAGCGATTTGCTGGTGTCGTTGTCTTCGGGCTTGACCTTCAACTTCTTGAGGAGGGCAAGCGCCTGTTGATTCACGGCCGTGTGGTCGCGCTCCATTGTCTCGGCGAATTGCCGAACCTCGGCGTTCTTGCTCATCTTGAGAGCCTGCTTGGCGGCGGCGACGTCGATCTCGCCAGCCGTGTAGGCGATATGCGCGATCTGCGGATCCGTCGGCTTGTCGGCGGCGAACGCCGCGGTCCCAAGTGCCGCGGCCATCGCGGTTGCCGTGAGAAGTCTCTTGAACATGTTGGTCTCCTATCCTCCAAGGGGGAACTCCAGACGCCTTCGGCATCTGAAACAGCCGTTAGATGCGGTTCCTGGCAAAAGGTTCCCGAGAATCTTTTCTTGCTCGGCATTGGCGCCCGCAATCAGTGGAAACCCTACAATTATTGTCGGCGGAGCAGGCCGCTACTCCATTTGGCCGATGGCCCGACACGGTTTGCCGAATTGAGACAAAGGATGGACGGCCCTAAAACTCGGGTATGAAGAAGCCCCAGATCGCCTTGGTTCAGAAATTCCCAATGATCGCCGGCTTTCTGGCGGCCATGACGCCGCTGCGCCGCTGGGTGTTTCACATGATTGTGCCCGGACCGATCTCGGCGATGGAACCAAGCAGATGCGTCAGTTGATATACGTTCGCCAATACTGCGGTGCTGTCTGTTCCGTCTTCGACGTCGTCAGTGCGCGGGCCGTTCTCACAGCGCCGGCGATTGTGCGGACATCCTTCGCAAGGCATTGGTCGCCACCGTCGTCTCTCGAGCCTTGGGCCTTTCATCCTCCTCCTTAGAGCCTTGCCCAACCCCGCAGGAATTTTAGTGCTCGGTTGGACAAGTCGCTCCTTGCATCATGAATGGAGCTTGAACTCATCAGATACCGCCGAAACCAGTCGGCCTCTTCGGACACGGATTTCAGCAGGCCTCAGGTGAGTTCTTCGATGACGGCGCAGGTCATCTTATCGGTTTGCGATTTTGTCCCGACCCAATTCAGGCCCCCATTGCTTGCTCGATCTCCGCAGGAGCCGGCGGCAATTTCGAAGGAGTTTTCGATGTTGATGACCATGACTGGTTTCATCTCCCTCCGTCAGGCCCCCCGTCGCCTTTGTCGCGCGGTTTGGGAGACTATCCCAAGTCCTGTGCGGCAAACGCCGCTTATGTTTCGCGCCGGACGGTATATTTACCGAAAATTCACGCGAGATACCGTGCGGCTTCAGTCCCACTATACCCATTTCATGCGCAACCCGCCGCTGCTGTCAGCGATCGGGGCGCTCGCCTCGCAATTTCCACGCGATGCCGACGTCACGGTCGCATCGATCGGCTGCAGCACGGGAGCAGAGCTCTATTCGGTCCTCTATGCGATCAGAAGGGCCCGGAGCGATCTGCATCTGACGGCGCATGGCGCAGACATATCCGATACCGTCGTGGACGTGGCAAGACGGGGTATCTACCATCCGGATGTCCCGGCCGCCGAAGGAAGCGTATATGTCGCGGGCAGGGCGGAGGTCGCAAGCGCGGACGTGCCGTCACTCACCGAAATCATGCAGCCTCTCCCGGATGGATCGCTGCGGGTGAAGGATTGGCTCAGACAGGGCATCACCTGGCTGACGGCCGATGCGACCGACGACAGGCTCCTGGAGCTGGTCGGGCGGCAGGATTTCCTGCTGGCGAACAATTTCATGGGACCGATGGAAGATCCGCTCGCCGAACGGTGCCTGCGAAACATGATAAGGCTGGTCGCTCCGGGCGGGTATCTGTTCGTTGACGGAATCGACCTCGACGTCAAAACCCGCGTGTTGAAGGCGTCCGGATTGCGGCCTGTGCTGACCAATCAGGAGGAGATCTGGACCTCGGAGGGTGCGAGGGGTGGCTGGCCTTGGCTTCGCTGGGGACGAGAGCCGCTCAATCGCAGCGAGGCTGACTGGGCTATCCGATATTCCATCATCTTTCATTTGGGAGACCGTTAGCCCGTGAGTTCGCACCCGGTTGGAGCCGCGGAACGTAAGTTCATGCCGTTGATCGTATCCGGTGGAATCTGGATCGTCACGGCTAAGATTGTTTCGCAGCTTTCGCAGGTCGTGACGTTCTTGGTCGCGGCGCGCATGCTGAGCCCGGTGGAGTTCGGGCTTTTCGCATTCGTTTCCGCCATCGCCACCTTGCTCGTGGTGGTGGCGGAAGGCGGATGGGCGGAATTCATCATGAAGGCGCACGATGGCGACGATTGCTTCGACCAGGTCGCCACCATCTCGCTCGTCAGCGGCGGCTTATTTACCGCTGTTGGCGTAATCGCCGCCGCCGTCTTCTACACCCGCACGGGCGACGAAACGCAGAGTGCGCTCATTGTCCTGTTCAGTTGCTGGATGTTGCCCGCGGCGCTCACCGCGGCTTTCGATGGAATGCTCGTCGCCCTGGGCCGCCTGCGTCAACGTGCAATCGTCAGGATCGTGGGGGAGCTGTCAGGCCTGATCACCGCAGTAGTGTTGCTCCGCCTGCATGGGCATGCGTCAGCGCTGGCGGCGGCCAAGATAGTTTGCCAGCTCGTTTTGTTGGTAGGATCGATGCAGATCGCGATGCGGCTGCCGCGCCTGCGCCTGACGAGACCCATGCTTGTCGAGGTCACGGCGTTTTCGCGCCAGATTGTCGGCAACCGCTTGCTCGTCTTTCTCGGCTCCTATTCCGGCACCCTCGTTGTCGGAAGTTTTCTCGGAATAGCGGATGCCGGCTTCTACCGCGCGGCCGAGCGTGTCGTCGCCGTCGTTGCGGAGTTGCTGGGCGAGCCGGCGCGCTCGCTGAGCTGGGTGGTTTTCCGGCGTGCCCATCAGCAGCCTTTGGCACCGGGGCGATCGGTCGGCCTGGCCGGTGTCCGGTTCCTTCTCGTTCTCTTCGCCATTGCCGCGCCCATGTATCTCGGACTGGCGCAGATATCTGAGGCTGTCGTAAGGCTGGTGCTCGGCGAGGTGTGGATGCCCGCGGCGTCCATAATCCCCTTTCTTTGCCTTCGTCAGCTACTGCTTGCGCCGGGCTACATCAACGAGGCTTCGCTATCCGTCGTTGGAAACATTCGGTACCGGCTTCCCGTTACTCTGTTGAACGTCGCCGTCTCGCTTGGGGTCGTCGTCATGGTCGCTCGCTTCGGGCTACGGGAACTGGCGATCGCGCAATGCTTCAGCGCAGCCTTCGCCCTTGCGACCTGCATTGGATTGCAGTCGAAGATGGCGAATGTCGATTGGCTTGAGATTTCGAAGGGCGTCATACTGCTGATCGTGCCGCCGAGCTTCATCATGTTTGCGACGGTGGCACTCATTCGGCATGATTTTTCCGCGGATTTGTCTTGGCGGGTCGTTGTTTTCCTTCAGATCGGCACAGGCGCTCTGGCCTATGCCGCCGTCCTGATCGTCTTGTTTGGACTAAGCAGGCGCCTGCGCTGGCTAACCTTGGAATAGGTGGCCAAGGGATTTCCTTCCGGCGACCTCTTTCCGACTCCATGTGACTTCACCGGCGCTCGGTGTTTCGCCCAGCTGCCGATCGTACTACGCGTGGCGTCCGTAAAGCCTGGCGATATCCTCGCGCTTGAAGGGGGCTGTGTCGCGGTCGATCTGGTCCTGGTAGGTGCGGGCATATTGGTGGCCGGAATAGACCGCTGCGGCGATGAGGCCCGGGGCGAGACAGTCGCCGAGGCGGGTCACGGTGCGGATGCCGGCGTCGGCCCGTTCCGCGTCGCGGGCTTTCAGCTCCAGCCACAGCGTCTCGTCCGGCAGGCGCGCTGTAACCGGGACGAGGGTGGCGCAGTCGATGGTGTCGATCTTGTCGCTGTAGATGCAGGCAAGTTCCAGCCGATCTTTCGTGCGGCCGGCAAGTGCCTTTGCCGTCATGATGCGGACACCGAGATCGATGAGGCGCTTCTGCACCCGACCCTGTTCCAGGGTGTTCTTGCTCCAGGGGGAAACCTGGGATTCCGGTGTGACGAAGGTCACCGAACGACCGGTTTTCGCAAGCAATTCAGCCAGTACGCTGCCCATATAGAAGCAGTCGTCATCGAAGACGACGACCGGGCCATCAGCCGGCACCGCTTCGGCACCTGCGGAAAGGATGGCATCGGGAGAGACAAGCAAACCTTCCGTAAGGAAGGCGAGCGGCCGCCGGTGGGTGCGGCCCACGCCGTCGATACGCCACCGTGCGCCGGTGGCGATCGCCACATGCGGGATGCCGTATTGCAGCACGTCGTCGGCCGAAAGCGGACTATGCAGGTAAAGCTCGGCATTGGCACGGACGCTGAGCTGGCCGACGCGCCAGTCGCACACGCGGCCCCAGGTCGCAAGCCCCGGCAGTCGACATTCGCGCGCGACCCGGCCGCCCCATTCATCGCCGCCTTCCGCCAGTACGACATCGACGCCGCGCTGGGCAAGCGCCCGTGCCGCTTCAAGCCCCGCCGGCCCGCCGCCGATGATCAGCGCGGGCTCCGGTGTTGTGGCTGTTGCGATAATCTCCGGATGCCAGCCCTTCCGCCATTCCTCGCCAATCGTCGGGTTCTGCGTGCAGCGCATCGGCACGTTCGTATTGTCGCCGGATGTACAGATGTTACAGCCGATGCATTCGCGGATGTCGTCGATGCGGCCTTCTTCGATCTTGCGCGGCAGATAGGGATCGGCGATCGACGGGCGCGCGGCGCCGATGAAGTCGAGGATGCCTTGCCGGACCGCGCGCACCATACTGTCCGGCGAGGTATAACGGCCAACGCCGACCACCGGCTTGGTGGTGACGGACTTGACGAAACGGATATAGGGCTCCTGGTAGCCTTCCTCGGAGAAGCGGGCCGTCTGGCTGTCGTTCGACCAGTCGGAAAGATTGACGTCCCAAAGATCCGGAAGCTCGGCGAGCGCCGAAATAATGTCCTTGCCTTCGCCCTCGCAGGTGATGCCGGAAGGTCCGAGCAGCTCGTCAACCGCAAGGCGGATGGCCAGCGCGCAGGTGTCGCCGATCGCCTCGCGCGTATCGTCGATGATCTCGCGGAACAGTCGGAGCCGGTTCTCGAAGGAGCCGCCATACTCGTCGCCGCGGTCGTTGTGGCGGCGGGACAGGAAGTGCTGCAGCACGCTCATGTCGTGACCGGCATAGAGATAGACGATGTCGAAGCCCGCCTTTTTGGCGCGCCGCGCTGCGCTGCGATACCAGCGGCGCATGTCGGCGATGTCGGTCTTGTCCATGGCGCGCGCCTGCACGGGGTCGAGGCTGTCGCTGATGGAATGAGAAGGAGCAAGGGGGATCATCCGGCTGAAGCGGTTGGCGACATGCAAGCCGTTATGCACCAGCTGAATGGCGGCAAGGCTGCCATGCGTGTGGATGCTGTCCGTGACGGCGGAAAGCGCCGGCAGGTCGCCGTCGTCCCAAAGGCGCGCTTCGTTGGCCGGCGTCAGGTCCGAGGTGGGATGGATCTCCGCTTCCTGGGTAGAGACGACCGCCCAGCCGCCTTCAGCCTTCATGCCGCGCAGATGGGCTTCAGCATTGGGATAGCGGTAGCCCATGCCGGAACAGTGCGGCACCTGGTAGAAGCGGTTACGCGCTGTGACGGGGCCAATTTTGACGGGTTGGAAGAGAATATCGAAGCGGGGGTCTCGCGACATGTCATGCCATTTTGGAGAGCTGTGTTCCGCATGGTAAGCGGATGCCGGTCACCATATCGGGAACGCATAGCCAGGCAAGAGAATTGTTATATGCGCATATAATGCAGCTCATGGACTAGCAGCACGGCGTGCGCCGGCCGCGCGGGCGCAGCTGTGCCGGAAAGCGGATAACCAGGATGCTCGAGGCCTTCAGCTAAAGCTCAGAAGGCCATGCCGGTTTTCGATGGCATGGCCTGGTTCTTGGTCACTATTGCTGCAGACAGGAAGATGGCTGCTGCCGCTATCTCCGCCGGCTCTCTGTGCCGAGCTCGGCATCAATGTGATTGTATGTAGCCTGAACCATGTCGATATCGCTGAGGTGGCTGGCAACGGCGATTTCGATCATCAGGTTGGCGACGGCAGCGTCGACGCGCAGATTCTTGGTCCGCCGTGCCTTGCTCACGAGGGTGGCGGCCATATTCTCATCGCCACCGAGGGCGAAATAGAGGTCCAGCGCACTCTTGAGAAAATGCGTGCTGCGGTAAGAGGATGACTGCGGCGCAAGATCGCCTTCCTTTTGTACGACCACCGTTACCGCTCTGTTTTGGATTTCACTCATCCGAATTTCCTGCAATCGTTGAGACTATACAAAGTAGTTTGCCTATTTAACCTGCCAAAACTAGCCCGAGCCTGACGTCCTAGGCGATGTTGACAAAGTGGGTTCACAAATCAGCTTTGGTCTGATTCAAGACTACCTTTTAGGAGGCAGTTTTGGCACGTGGCGATTTGAGCGATGCAGAGTGGCGGATCATCGAGCCACTTTTACCGAGGGAACGCGGGCGCAAGTCGCGCCCGTTGCATGATAATCGGTGCTTTTTGAACGGGATGCTTCACGTGCTGCGGGTCGGTTGTCCGTGGCGCGATATGCATGAGCGATACGGCAAGTGGAATTCAGTTTACGTGCGTTTCCGACGTTGGGCCGAGCAAGGCGTCTGGGATGCCTTACTCGAGACGCTCGTCGAGCTGGGCCTGACAGACGATTGGCAGCATATGATCGATAGCACGACAGTCCGGGGCCATTCACAGGCTGCCGGCGCTAGGGGGGGACTCATAAGGAGGCTTTTGGTCGATCACGCGGCGGCTTTACGACGAAAGTCCACGCCCGCGCAGACGGTCAAGGACGCCCTCTTGGCTTTATCCTGACAGGCGGCGAAGCCTCCGATTACAGTGCCGTTCCTGGCTTGCTCGCGCTGCCAGTGGGTCGGCCCCGCCGCATGCTTGCCGATAAGGGATACGATGCGGACGCCATCCGCGAGGAACTTCTGCTGCATGGCACTCGTCCGATCATTCCGCCGCGATCAACCCGGAAGAACCCGCCACCTTGCGACTACCGCGCTTACAAGGATCGCAATCGCATCGAACGCATGTTCAACCGAATGAAGCAGTTCCGTCGCATTGCCACGCGCTACGACAAAACCAAAACATCATACGCTGCTTTCCTCGCTATCGCCGCCGCTAAGATCTGGTTGCCATACTTTGTCAACATCGCCTAG
>NZ_FMAH01000062.1 GCF_900094545.1 Martinezella miluonensis | reverse complement strand
CACCCGCCATGTCTGGATAGATGCCCGCGAGCGCACCGACGCCCACCGCAAGACATCCTGGGGCAAGGCGATCTACAAGCGGCGGAAGGAGACGGTCGAGCGCTCCTTTGCCGATGCCAAGCAACTCCACGGTCACCGATACGCCCGCTTCCGAAGTCTCGTGTGCGTCAGATGCCAGTGCCTGCTGGCTGCCGCCGCCCAGAACATCAAGAAGATCGCAATGGCCCTCACAAAGGCGCCAAAGCCAAGCATGGCCTGAGCAGATCAGGCCGTTTCAACAAAATCGAAACGCCACCTTCTCAAAAGCATCAATCCGCAAACACAAAACCCGCCGAAAATATCGACGGGTTTGTCAGCAGTCTGGGGCCCCGGAAACCGGGGCCTTGCCGCTTGCCATTGGTAACGCTTCGAAGTGCTTCTCAGAAAAGGAAATAGCGCTGCGCCATCGGCAGCACCGTCGCCGGTTCACAGGTGAGAAGCTCGCCATCCGCGCGCACTTCGTAAGTCTCCGGGTCCACCTCGATATGAGGGGTGAGGCTGTTATGAATCATCGATGCCTTTGAGATGCCGCCGCGCGTATTCCTGACCGGCAGCAGCGCCTTGGCGATGCCGAGCTTGCCGGCAAGCCCAGCATCGAACGCAGCCTGGGAAACGAAGGTCACCGAGGAGTTTGTGCGATTCTTGCCGAAGGCGCCAAACATCGGGCGATAGTGCATCGGCTGTGGCGTCGGGATGGAGGCATTGGGGTCGCCCATCGGCGCCGCCGCTATCGAGCCGCCAAGCAGAACCATCTCGGGCTTCACGCCAAAAAAGGCCGGGCTCCAGATCACCAGATCGGCACGCTTGCCGATCTCGATAGACCCGACCTCGTGGCTGACGCCATGGGCAATGGCAGGGTTGATCGTATATTTGGCGATATAGCGCTTCACGCGGAAATTGTCGTTGTCGCCGGTCTCCTGGGCCAGTCGGCCACGCTGGCGCTTCATCTTGTCGGCGGTCTGCCAGGTGCGGATAGCCACTTCGCCGACGCGTCCCATGGCCTGGCTGTCGGATGAAATGATCGAGAAAGCGCCGATATCGTGCAGAATATCCTCGGCCGCGATCGTTTCCTTGCGGATGCGGCTTTCGGCAAAAGCAATGTCTTCCGGGATCGAAGACGACAGGTGATGGCAGACCATCAGCATGTCGAGATGTTCGGCGATCGTGTTAACCGTATAAGGCCGCGTCGGATTGGTCGATGATGGAATGACATTCGACTGGCCGCAGATCTTAATGATATCAGGCGCATGGCCCCCACCCGCACCTTCCGTGTGGAAAGCATGGATCGTACGACCCTTGATGGCACCGATCGTATCCTCGACGAAGCCGCTTTCATTCAACGTATCCGTGTGGATCATCACCTGCACATCATAGGCGTCGGCCACGCTGAGGCAGCAGTCGATCGCCGCCGGCGTCGTACCCCAGTCCTCATGCAGCTTCAGCGAGCAGGCGCCGCCGAGCACCATCTCTTCCAGCGCCGCCGGCAGCGAGGCGTTGCCCTTGCCGGAAAGGCCGATATTCATCGGAAAAGCATCGAAGGATTCGATCATACGCGCCAGATGCCATGGTCCCGGCGTACAGGTGGTCGCAAGCGTTCCATGCGCCGGTCCGGTGCCGCCGCCAAGCATGGTGGTGATGCCCGACATCAGCGCTTCCTCGATCTGCTGCGGGCAGATGAAGTGGATATGGCTGTCCATGCCGCCGGCGGTGACGATCTTGCCCTCGCCTGCGATGATTTCCGTGCCCGGCCCGACGATGATGTCGACATCAGGCTGCATATCCGGATTGCCGGCCTTGCCGATCGCGACGATGCGGCCGTCCTTCAGGCCGATATCCGCCTTTACGATCCCCCAATGATCGAGGATCAGCGCATTGGTGATGACGGTATCGACGGCACCGTTCGCCCGCGTCACCTGGCTCTGCCCCATCCCGTCGCGAATGACCTTGCCGCCGCCAAACTTCACTTCTTCGCCATAGGTGGTGAGATCTTTCTCCACTTCGATGAACAGTTCGGTATCGGCGAGCCGCACCTTGTCGCCGACGGTGGGACCGAACATGTTGGCATAGGCAGCGCGGGAAATCCTGTAAGGCATGAATCAGTCTCCTTGGGAGGCAGAGATGAGGTTCGTATCGACAAGGCGCGTCAGGCGGCCGAGGGAGACATAGCCGTCGACAAGCAACTTCTCGGCGGCAAAGGGATGCTCGCTCCAACCTGTATGGCTGAAGCCGGTAATGGCGACATCGTCGTCGGGATAGCGGGCCAGCACCTCGGCAATCACGATCATTCCGCTGCTCGGCACCACATAGGAGCCGGGCTCATAGGCGGAGAGCGCCGTATCAACGCCGTCGTGGACGGATTGATCGATCACGACATGCCGCTTGCCGGTGGCTTTGCAAAAGGCGGTGAACTGATCGGTGTAATCGTCGCAGAAGTCATCGAGCTCCGGGTGCGAGATCGCCAAGGGCGCACGCAGCGCAGCGAACTTGCGGGGATCCCGCACGCTCCAGATTTCCGAAGCTGAGGCAACGGCAGGGCTCTTTCGCCACTCTGCCGAGCCGAGCATGGCGCGCGCCGGCCGGCCGGTATTGCAGACCGCAACGACATCGGTCCGGCGGCCGCCTGCCCCCATCGAACGGCAATCGTTGAAGCGGATCACTAGGTCGGCGGCATCGATCGCCGCCGCCGCTCCTACCGCGATCTCGCCATTGCCGACGATCATCACTTTGCGCCTGTTGCTCACTAATTGCCTCCGAGCCCGTCGGCGAGCTCTTTCAATTCCTTGGTCCGCTTCTTGGTCAAATCCGCCTTGCAGCCGGAAATCAGCATGGGCTCCATCGAGCCGCCTCGTGCCTGAAACCCTTGCGCCTCACATTCGCCGTCGCGATAGTCCACCCAGGCGCGCTGCGCCTTGACGAGCGCCTTGTCCGCACCCTTCATGTCGTTGTCGAGATCCGCATCGATGGCGACCATCGCTGCCCGGGTTTTCTTGTATTGTACATTCAGCGCTTTATCGGCCGTATCGAAATCGAGCGCGGCGCAAATGTTCAAATCCGTCTGCGCCTCGGCCTTGGCGCAATCGATCTTCGGTTCATCCGGATTGTTCTGTGCAAAAGCAGGACCGCAGATCAGGGTTGCGGCAAGAGCTGCAGCAGGCAAAAGCAATTTCAGCGACATCAAATTCCCCTAAGAATGCCTAGAGCTTGCCCATGATCTGCTGGCGGAAACCGTAGACTTCCCGCTTGCCCGATAGCGGAATCAGCGTCACCGAGCGGGTCTGACCCGGCTCGAAACGCACGGCGGTTCCAGCAGGAATATCGAGCCGCATACCCCTCGCCTGGTCGCGGTCGAAGGCAAGCCCGGCATTGGTCTCGGCAAAATGATAATGGCTTCCGACCTGCACGGGCCGATCGCCGGTATTGGAGACCTCGAGCGTCACGGTCGGCGCTCCGGCATTAAGCTCGATATCGCCGCTGGCAGCGATGATTTCACCTGGGATCATAGTTCTCTCCTCATGCTGCCCGAACGGGAGCACACCCCTCAGCCTTCAGAACACGCTTGGTCGAAGCAGGATATTTGGCGAGCAACGCCGCCGGGCGAACGGGGCGCTGGACGAATTCGCCGCCGCAATTCGGGCAGCGACCGCCCAAGACGTTGCCGACACAATCCGTGCAGAAGGTGCACTCGAAGGTGCAGATCATCGCCTCCCGGCTTTCCGGCGGCAGATCCCTGTCGCAGCACTCGCAATTGGGTCTGAGTTCCAGCATCGTAAGCCTCAGCGGATCGGTTCGTGGACGGTGACGAGCTTCGTTCCATCCGGGAACGTCGCCTCCACCTGAATATCGTGGATCATCTCGGCAATGCCCTCCATCACCTGATCGCGGGTAACGACGTGGGCGCCGGCCTCCATAAGCTCCGCCACCGGACGACCGTCGCGGGCTCCCTCGACCACGAAATCCGTGATCAATGCGATGGCTTCGGGATGGTTGAGCTTGACACCGCGCTCCAGCCGTCGCCGCGCCACCATCGCCGCCATGGAAATCAGCAGCTTGTCTTTTTCTCTTGGAGTGAGGTTCATCGCCTACCTATTGGATTGCTGTTTTCTAGAGCATGATGCCGAAAAGTGTGAGCGGTTTTCGGACGACATCATGCTCTACTCTTTTGATTCTGGAGCCGGATGATTTTAGGTCACGCAGGTCTAAAATCATCCGGCTCCATGGAGTTATAGGTTCCAGACTTTCGGCACTGGCGCACCGTTGCGCAAGGCAGAAATGATCGGGATCAGGACTTTTCTGAGCGCGAAACCATCGGCAGCGGCAAGCCGTACCACGAGCTTGTCCTTCCATTGGCTGGCGCCCGCCATATGCGCCTCAACCAGCGGCCGGACCCGGCCGAGATAGGTCTCCGCCCGCGCTCCCGTATAGAGCACGGTCGCGAAGGCAACCTGGCCGCCGAGCACAGCGCTCTTGCGGGTCAACGCCGCGATATCGCCATCGAGCTGCAGTTCCTCAGCATGGATCAGGCGTTCGCCGCGGCGGATGCGCCAGCGATCGCGAAACAACCCTTCGACCATCGCCTCGCCCATGGCCTTGCGCCCAAGCAGGATCGCCTCGACGGCAAGAAATTCAGCCGTTTCGTCAAGCTCGACATCCAGCCTGCGCGAAAGCGATGCACGGTCGAAGAGGATGGTCTCCTGCGGCAGCCAGTCGACGCGCGCGCTAGAACCCACACTGATGGAGGTTTTGACCTCCGCGGTGTCGCTCGAAGCCTTGTAGATTTTCTCGCAGGCCTGTGTGGTCACGTCGATATGCGTGGCCGGTCCGGCGACGATGCTCCAATCCATCCGGTCGCCGCCGGTAAGGCCGCCGGCCGTGTTGATGATGACCGCTTCCATGGAGTTATCGAAGGTGTCGGGCAGACGAATCTTCGCCGCGCCCTCCTGAAACAGCTCGGCAAGACGCGTGCGGCCGCCAAGCGACTTGGCCGCAAGATGGCCGCGACCTCGCGCCCTCTGCGGTTTTGTGCCTATGGCCGTCAATGCCATTTCGTCTCTCCGGTTGCCAGATCGCGCCGCTGTCGGATCATTGAAGCCCGCGATAAAGTAAAGGCAAGCAATTTCTATGCCTTACGCGATCACCCGCAGTGACGCCCCAATCTCGGGCGGCATGCGCATCGTTTTTCGCCAAACGCCGAAAAGAAGGGCAACTGCGTCTGACTATAGATACCAGCGGCTCTCTCGGCCGTCATGCGCGAGGGAGGGCGTCAGGCCACTCTGTCCGGCGGCTCGCGGCCGGCAAAAAAGGCGGTGATATTGTCCACGACCTTCATGCCCATGGCGGTGCGCGTCTCCTCAGTGGCGCTGCCGAGATGCGGAAGAAGCACGACGTTGTCGAGCGCCCTCAGCCGCTCCGGCACATGCGGCTCAGCCTCGTAGACATCGAGGCCGGCGCCGCGGATCGTTCCTTGCTCGAGTGCCGCAATCAGGGCCACCTCGTCGATCACGTCGCCGCGTGCGGTATTGATGAGGAAAGCACCCGGCTTCATGGCGGCGAGACGCGCTGCGTTCATCAGATGGCGATTTTCGGCGCCACCGGGGCAATGCAGCGAGACAAAATCGGAGACTTCGAGCACGTCCTCCACCGTCGGCAGTTGCCTGGCGCCATAACGCGCGGCCTCCACCGGATCAACGACGGAGCGATTGTAGAAGACGACATCCATGCCGAAGCCGAAATGACAGCGCTGCGCAAACGCCTTGCCGATGCGGCCGAAGCCGATGATGCCGACAGTCTTGCCGGTAACCTTGGTGCCGACCAGATGGGTCGGCCTCCAGCCGGTCCACGCACCAGCACGCAATTCCCGCTCCCCTTCCCCGCCCCGTCGCGCGACAGAGAGCAAGAGCAGCATGGCGATATCGGCGGTGCAATCGGTGAGCACGCCCGGCGTATTGGTGACGACGATGCCCTTCGTCTTGGCCGCAGCGACATCGATGTGGTTGAAGCCGACGCCGAAATTGCCAAGAATCTTCGTCCGGACCGCATCGCCCTCGAAAAGCGCGGCCGGAAGCCTGTCGGAAACGGTGGGGAGAACGGCGTCGTAAGAAAGGAGCGCCTCCCGCAGTTGCGCCGCATCGAGCGCAACATCGTCCTCATTCAGCGTGGCATCGAAACCTTCCGAAAGGGCCACCTCAACCGAGGCGGGCCAACGCCGTGTAACAAGAATCCTGGGTTTGCTCATGCTGCTCATCCTCCTGCCTATACCAGGCAGACTTAAAGCAGGTCAGCGGCGAAGGAAATGCCGCTCCTCCGCCAGCGGCTATGAAAAAAGCCCGGCGCGTAGCCGGGCTTTGCAGGTCGTGTCGAAGCCGGAAACCGGCAACGCGAAGATTACTTCGCGATTTCGGCGTAGGTGTACTTGCCGTCGGAACCCTTGGACCACTTGTACATGACGTAGTCCGGACGGGTGATATCGCCCTTGGCATTGAAGCTAAGGTCGCCGATGGCGGTCTTGAACGGGCCCTTTGCCTTGGCTGCATCTGCAACAGCCATAGGATCGTTGGAGCCCGCAGCCTTTGCTGCGGCGGCGATGATCTGAGCGGCGGCATAAGAGTACAGCGTATAGCCTTCCGGCTCATAGCCGGCAGCGCGGAACTTGGCGACGAGATCGGCAGAAGCCGGGTTCTTGCGCGGATCCGGCGCAAAGGTCATCAGCGTGCCATCGACGGCATCGCCAGCGATAGAAGCCAGCTCGTTCGAGACGATACCGTCACCCGACATGAAGTGTGCCTTCACGCCCTGGTCGGCCATCTGGCGCAGGATCAGGCCGGCTTCGGTGTGAAGACCACCGTAGTAGACGAAATCGACGCCAGCCTGCTTCATCTTGGCGATGAGGGCCGAGTAGTCCTTGTCGCCGGGAGTGATGCCTTCGTAGAGAACTTCCGTCATGCCACCGGCGTTGAGGTTCTTCTTGGTTTCATCGGCAAGGCCCTGACCATAGGGGGTCTTGTCGTGAACGACGGCAACCTTGGCGCCCTTGAAGTTGTCGACGATATACTTGGCGGCAACCACACCCTGCTGGTCGTCACGGCCGCAGGTACGGAACGTGTTCCAAAGACCCCGCTCGGTGAATTTCGGATTGGTCGAAGCCGGCGTGATCTGCATGATGCCGTTTTCGGCGTAGACTTCCGAAGCCGGGATGGAGACGCCCGAGTTGAAGTGACCAACGACGAACTTCACGCCGTCGGCAACGAACTTGTTGGCGACCGAAACGCCCTGCTTGGCGTCGGAGACGTCGTCGCCAAGTTCGATCTTGACCTTTTCCCCGTTGATGCCGCCGGCCGCATTGATATCGGCGGCAGCCTGTTCTGCACCTTTCTGAAGCTGCGCACCAAACGCCGCATTCGGGCCCGTCAAGGGACCGCCAACGCCGATGATGATGTCAGCCTTCGCAACGCCACCGAATGCGATCATCGCCGACAAAGCCACCGCCGACAGAAGATACTTCTTCATATTGTTACTCCCAATTTTTGAGCGGGTTCCGTTTGATGTGCCCTGCGCGATACCCACCAATCATCACGCCGGTAACGCTTGTATTCCGAACTCTGGAAGCATGATCCTGCCTTATGTCATTTATGTTATTGGCGGGACGACGCTTATGTTGATGCAGACTGTGCCTAGTTTAGGCACCCTGTCAATTCTTCTTCTTCCAAGAAAAGGCAGAGGTCTTTTCATAGAGCCAATAATAATTATTCACCATCTGGTCGGTACGTCGATACCGGTATCCTGCCGTCGCAAAGACCAGAACAAGAACGACGTCGATGATGTAGATGATGGGATCGAACACCGGCCCGTTGAACAGAGCATGGTGTAGGAACTGCAAGCCAAGGCCGATCAGAAAGCAGTAGATGACGACGAGCGGATAGTTTTCCCAGTTGGAGGCGACGGCGCGACCAGCGCGCCATGCAGTCCAGAAACTAAGGATGACGATGACCGCGCGGATAACCATGCGGCCGCCGCTATCGCTGTCGAAGAGAAGTCCTTGCATGTCAAATTCTCCGCGAAACGAAACTCAATGATGGCCGCCTTCGAGATAGGCGGCACGCACTTCCGGATTGGCGAGCAAGTCCTTGCCCGAACCACTCATCGTCACCCTGCCATTGACCATCACATAGGCACGGTCGGAAAGCTTCAGCGCGGCGAACGCGTTCTGCTCGACAAGAAACACCGTCAAGCCCTGGGACTGATTCAGGACCTTGATGGCCTCGAAAATGCCCTTGACGATCAGAGGCGCAAGACCGAGCGACGGCTCGTCCAGCAATAGCAGTTTGGGACGTGCCATCAGCGCGCGGCCGATCGACAGCATCTGCTGCTCGCCACCCGAAAGCGTGCCGCCGCGCTGCGACTGGCGCTCCTTCAGGCGAGGAAAAAGCGTGAAGATCTTCTCGACGTCCTCATTGAAATGTTTGAGTTTATCGAGGTTTGCGCCCATCTGCAGGTTCTCGTAAACCGTCATGCGCGGGAAGATGCGTCGCCCTTCGGGCGACTGAGCGATGCGAAGCCGGGCAATTTCATGCGTCGGCATGCGCGTGATATCCTGGCCGTCGAACATTACCGATCCGGTGCGGGCCTGCGGACTGCCGCAGATCGTCATCATCAGCGTCGATTTTCCGGCGCCGTTGGCACCGATCAGGCTGACGATCTCACCGCTGTTGACTTCGATATCGACACCGGCAAGCGCACGAATGTTGCCGTAATAGGTTTCGACACCCGCGACTTTCAGAAGTGGTTGCCCCGCCATCAATTTTCACCCTCTTGGAGGTGTTCGACTTCGGCAATCACCTCTTCCACTTCTTCATCCTCGACGCCCAGATAAGCCGCGATCACTCTTGGATCGTGCTTGACCTCATCCGGCGTGCCGTCGGCGATCTTCTGTCCATATTCGAGCACGATGACGTGGTCGGAAATTTCCATGACCACCGACATGTCGTGTTCGATCAGCAGGATCGATGTGCCGATATCCTTGCGGATACTGCGCAGGAACTCGTTGAGAACCAGCGATTCGCGAGGATTGAGGCCGGCGGCCGGCTCGTCCAGGCAAAGTAGTTCGGGACCGGTGCACATGGCGCGGGCGATTTCCAACCGACGCTGGGCGCCATAGGGAAGATCGCCGGCGGGATCGTCGGCGCGATCGATGAGATCGGCCTTTTCGAGCCAGAAGCGTGCCAGCTCGATCGCATTCTTCGCCTCGGCCCGATAAGGACCGATGCCAAGCAGGCCAAGGATCGTATAGCCGGAGGCCCGCATCAGCTTGTTATGCTGCGCCACCAGCAGGTTTTCGAGCACGGTGAGGCCCGAAAACAGACGAATATTTTGGAAGGTACGCGCCACCTTGGCTTCGCGCGTGATCCGGAAATCCGGAAGACGTTCCAGGAGATATTCCTTGCCACTCTTCTGCTGGAGCGTGAGCATGCCCATCGTCGGCTTGTAGAAGCCGGTGATGCAGTTGAACACGGTCGTCTTGCCGGCACCGTTCGGTCCGATCAAAGCGGTGATGTCGCCGCGCTTCGCCTCGAAGGAGAAGTCGTTGATCGCCATCAGGCCACCGAACTTCATCGACAGGTGATCGACCTTCAGCAGAACGTCGTTGGGGGTTGCGGTCACAGCGTTCATCAGCCGTGGCCCTCCTTGGTAAAGCTACCGGAGACCGCTTTTCGCTCTTTGAGGAAGGCGGTCGGCTCACGCGTGCCGACAAAGCCGCGCGGCTTGAAGATCATCACGACCACCATGGCGAGACCGAAGATCAGCATGCGGTAGAGTTCCGGAGTAAAGTCCGGCCCGAAACCGGGGATGATCGTCGTGTCGCCGATGACAAGACCGGTCTTGAGGAAACTCATGTTGCGCAGCAATTCTGTGCCGCCGACCATGGCGATCGCGGCAATCGCGATGCCCTTGAGCGAGCCCATGCCGCCGAGAACGACCATGGCAAGGATCACGGCGGATTCGAGGAAGACGAAGGATTCCGGCGAGACGAAGCCCTGGCGTGCCGCGAAGAAGGAGCCTGCGAAGCCGCCGAACATGGCGCCAGTGGCAAAAGCGGTCAACTTGGTCGTCACCGTATTGATGCCGAGCGAACGGCAGGCGATTTCGTCCTCGCGTAGCGCTTCCCACGCGCGTCCGATCGGCATGCGGCGCAGCCTGATCGTCACATAGGCGGTCAGCATGCACAGCCCCAGGATGACGTAGAACAGGAAGATCTTGTACCAAGCCGACGAGATCGGCAGACCCAGGGTCCGAATGATATTGTGCGGATCCTTGAGATCGAACGTGTAGAAACCGAACAGCGACGCCTTGGTGATGTTGGAGATGCCGAAGCTGCCCTGCGTGAAATCGGTCCAGTTGGTCAGCACGATGCGGATGATTTCACCGAAGGCCAGCGTGACGATCGCGAGATAGTCGCCGCGCAGGCGCAGGACCGGGAAGCCTAGGATCATGCCCCAAAGACCGGCAAGCATGCCTGAAAGCGGCAGCAGGATCCAGAAAGACAAGCCGAAATGCAGCGACAACAAGGCATAGGAATAGGCCCCGACCGCATAGAAAGCGACATAACCCAGATCGAGGAGGCCGGCGAGACCGACGACGATATTCAGGCCCCAGGCGAGCATCACATAGATGAGAATCTGGATGCCGAAGTTGTCGACATAGGTCAGCGATCCCTGCGGGCCGAGAATCGCCACTGCCGCTAGCGGATAGACGAGCAGGAGCAGAAGCGCGATCTTGGTGAAATTCCTGCCGATGAAGCCAGCTTCAGCCTCCACCGGCGCCACCTTGGCCTTGGCTGCCTTACGCGCTGCCAGAGCGGGCTGAACGAAAACCGTCATGACGAAGCGACCGGCGGCAGCAATTGCGACGATGATCGCCAGAAGACCCCAGCGCTGAACGATGATCAGCTTGTTGTCTATGTTCTGATCGGTCTTGAGACCGATGTAGAGAACGAACATGCCGAAAGCGATGAGCGCGGTCCAGAAGGCGTCCGTGATGCCTTTCTGGACAAGGCCGGGCGTGGTCTTGCCTGCAACGAAATTTGAATTTGCCATGGCGTTATACCTTTTCGACTTCCGGCCGGCCGAGAATACCCGTCGGCTTGAAGATCAGCACGTAGGCCAGGATGCCATATGTCGCGACATCCTTATACGCGATGGCGAAGTTGCCCGACCAGAACGACTCGATGAAGCCGATCATCAGACCTCCGAGAACAGCGCCTGGGAGCGATCCGATGCCGCCGAGAACCGCCGCAGTAAAGGCCTTGACGCCAGGCACGAAGCCATCCGTGAAGTTGGCGACGCCATAATACATCAGATACATCGTGCCGGCCACGGCAGCGAGCGCCGCGCCCATGATGAAGGTGACGGAAATGGTACGATCAACATTGATGCCGAGCAGCGCCGCCATCTTGCGATCCTGCTCGGTGGCGCGCTGAGCGCGGCCGAGCGCCGTTTTGTTGACTATGTACCAGAAGGCGGCCAGCAGAACGACCGTAATGATGAAGATGATGATCTGCTTCAGGGAGAGCGAGACTTCACCGAAGTTATAGACGTCGCCCACCAGCGTCGGGATCGGCTTGTTGCGTGGTCCCTGCGAAACCTGGATGAAGTTCGACAGCACAATCGACATGCCGATTGCCGTGATCAGCGGCGCCAGGCGAAACGAACCGCGCAGCGGCCGGTAAGCGATGCGCTCGATCACCCAATTCCAAAGGCTCGTCATCAGCATCGCGACGATGAGCATCACCAGAAGCATGATCGCGACGGGCAAACCGGCAAAGAGCGAGATGAGAACCAGGTAGGTGATAAGGGCGGCAAAGCCGCCGAGCATGAAGACATCACCATGGGCAAAATTGATCATGCCGATGATGCCGTAAACCATGGTGTAGCCAATGGCTATGAGGCCATAGATAGACCCAAGAGTCAGCCCGTTTAAGAGCTGCTGGATAAAATAATCCATATGTCATTTCCCCTGGATGCAGCGTTATACGACCACATCTCTTATTAATTTTTCGGTTCCTTCAAGAGGGACCGTAGGCTCGATTCCATACCGCTTTCGAAGGAAATGTGAAGCCAAAAAGGCGAGAAACTGACAAATTCTTTTCAAATCACCGTGCGCTGACCCGAATCCGACCAAATATGATAGAAAAGCGGCATTCTCTGGCTCGAAAATAGCCAAAGAAGCCTAGCAGCGCCGGAGCTCTGAAAAACTCTTATCAGCGACAGGCCCCTCTCAAAGCCTGTCGCCGCCATTTGCAACAGCACCGATCAGGCGCGCATGCGTGCTCCATCGGCATCGAACAGCGGTTCAGCCTGCAGGCTTGCCGGCAGGAGTTCGCCGAGCAATTCTATCGACCAGCCCTGCGTGTCATCGGCGATTTCCCTGGGCACGTAGCCGACGGCAACCGAAAGACCGGAAGCATGGGCGTAGCCGCCCGAGGTCACCCAGCCGCAAACGGCGCCATTGTGATAGATCGGCTCGTCGCCGATCACATCGGCGTCCTTCGCGCTCAAGATGAAAGTGCGCAGCCGCAGCGTCCCGCCCTCGGCTTTTTCCTTGGCCGCAGCTGCCTTGCCAATGAAATCGGCCTCCTTCGACAATGCCACGAATCGATTGAGACCGGCCTCGAATGGCCCATAGAGCGGCCGGTACTCGCGCGACCAGCTGCCATAGGATTTATCGAGACGCAGCGCATTCAGGGCCCTCAGTCCAAAGAGCCGGATGTCGAATTCGGCGCCTTCCTGCATCAGAAGGTCAAAGATATAGCGCTGGTATTCCGGCTTCATCCAGATCTCATAGCCGAGATCGCCCGTATAGGAGACGCGGCCGACGATAGCCTGTGCCATGCCGAGATCCATGCGGCGAATCGACATGAAAGGGAAGGCAGCGGTCGAAAGATCCTGATGGGTCAGTTTCTGCATCAGCTTGCGGGCATTCGGGCCGGCGATCGACAGACCGAGAAGCGAAAGACCGAGAGCCTGAAGTTCGACCGAGCCATCCTTCGGCAGCAGGCTCTCGAACCAGCGCATGTGGTAGGCTTCAGCAATGCCGGAACCGATGAGAAGGAAATCCCCCTCACCCAGCTTAGCCAGCGTGAAATCGCCGATCAACTTGCCGTCATGCTTCAGCATCGGCGCGAGCGTCATGCGGCCAATGGCGGGGATACGGCAGGTCAGTAGCCTGTCGAGGAAAGCTTCCGCCCCCGATCCCTTCACCGAATATTTGGCAAATCCAGAAGTCTCCATGAGGCCGACGCTCTCGCGCACTGCCTTGGCTTCCGCGCCGACGACATCGAAGTCGTTGGAACGGCGCCAGGAGAACTGATCGACTTCGCCCTCCGGAGCGAACCACAGCGCCTGCTCAAGGCCGTAGTAAGCACCGAACACGCCGCCGGTCTCCTTCAGCTTATCGTAGATCGGCGTCGTCAGCAGCGGGCGGGCCGCCGGCAGCTCTTCGTTCGGATAGCGGATCGAGAAGCGGCGGGCGTAGTTCTCGCGTACCTTGGCGTTGGTATAGGCGAGCGTCGCGTAATCGCCGTAGCGGGAGACGTCCATGGCGAAAACGTCGAAGCCCGGATCGCCGTAGATCATCCAGTTGGCGAGCGCCAATCCGACGCCGCCGCCCTGGCTGAAGCCCGCCATGACGGCGCAGGCCGACCAGTAATTGCGCAGGCCGCGCACCGGTCCGACCAGCGGATTGCCGTCTGGCGAGAAAGTGAACGGCCCGTTGATGATCTTCTTGATACCGGCATTGTTGAAGGCCGGGAAATGGCGGAAACCGACTTCCAGTTCCGGCGTGATGCGCTCGATGTCCTCAGCCAGCAGCTCATGGCCGAAATCCCAAGGCGTCGTCACCGGCGACCATGGGCGACAGGCCCTCTCATAGGTGCCCATCAACATGCCCTGCCGCTCTTGGCGCAGATAGATCTCGCCATCGAAGTCGACGCAGTGCATCAGCTCCTTGCCCGTCGTCTTGTTGAAGTCGATCACCTCGGGCATGTCCTCGGTGATCAGATACATGTGCTCCATGGCGAGCACCGGAAGCTCGAGCCCGACCATGCGGCCGACTTCGCGCGCCCAGAGACCGGCAGCATTGACGACATGTTCGGCAATGATCTCGCCCTGGTTGGTGATGACCCGCCAGGAACCGTCCTCGCGCTGCACCAGCTCTTCCACCTTGGTATGCAGATAGATATCGGCGCCGTTCTTCTTAGCCGAGCGGGCATAAGCATGCGTCGTGCCATAGGGATCGAGGTGACCTTCGACGGGGTCGTAGAGCGCGCCGACGAACTGATCCGGATCGAGGAGCGGCATCATCTCATGCGCTTCCTTTGGCGTCAGCAGCGTCGCTTCCAGGCCGTTATAGCGGCCCTTGGCGAGAATGGATTTCAGCCAGTCGAAACGCTGCGGCGTCGCCGCCAGCATCAGCCCGGAGGTCAGGTGCAGGCCGATGTCCTGGCCCGAATACTCCTCGATCTCCTTGTAGAGCTCGACTGTATATTTCTGCAGCTTGGCGACATTCGGATCGCCGTTGATGGTGTGCATGCCGCCCGCGGCGTGCCAGGTCGAGCCGGAGGTCAGCTCGGAGCGTTCGAGCAGCACGACATCCTTCCAGCCGAATTTCGTCAGGTGATAGAGCACCGAACATCCGACGACACCGCCACCGATGACGACGACCTTGGCATGGCTTTTCATCTAGGAATCCCCTGTTCTCGGCACGAAGCCGCCGGGTGTCTTCCCGCGCGACCGACCGCATTTATGAGGAAACCTAGAGACTATCCAACAAGCCAAATAGCCCGAACTGCGAAGCCGATATGTCTGTTTGCGCCATCGCAATTGTTCGGATCGCGCCATCACGGCGAGGAGACCAAAACCGATCGGCAAGCCCTACCCAGTCGGGCAACATACGGCTTTTCAGTCGACGAAGCCGGCCGTCAGGGCAAACTCCCGCCCCATCTCCATAATCTCTTCGAATACGCTACCGGCATAGGAGCGCGGTACGATGATTTCGAAGCGATCGGGGCCGGTGCGAGCGACATTGGCGCTCACATGGCAGCACAGCATGTTGGCTGAGTGCCCTTCGGCAAAGACCTGCGGATGCAGATCTACCGCGACGCATTTGGCAAGAATGCGACGAGTGTTCGGGCCGGAAATACGCAACAGCACCCGGCCATCGCTCTGCTCGAAAAACGAAACGCGGGCCGGATCGAGCGCGAAGAGATCGCGCGCCACGCTCTCGGCGCCAAGCGTCTCAGAGACGACAAACCACTCCCGCGGTCCGGCACTGCGAACGGAAACGTCGTCGATCACTTTCAGCCCGGCCAGAACCCAATCCTCCTCGCCAGCTTTGCCGAGGACGGAAAAGACGACCGACCGGCGAACGACCGCGAGATGATTCGGATTGGCGGCAGCCTCGACGCCGGAAATATGATCTTCCAGCACATGCCTGTTTTGAAATGCGACGCTCATCAATCCCTCACCCGAGAAGCTTCTTGTTGTCAGGATCGACGAAGACAGGATTACAAACCTCCGCCGGCACCTCGTCGCCGCGCAGCCCGTCCCAAACGACCACATGCTCGCCAATCCGCTCACGGCCCGACTTCAGAAATGCCAGCGCGATGGAATGACCGAGAACCGGCGAGAAGCAGGCTGAAGAAACATGACCCTGATCGTTCACGGTCGACGGCCTTGCACCTTCCTTCAGAAGATGCGCGCCGGCGAGGATCTCCTTCGTCGTGTCGAGCGGCTTCAGCCCCACGAGCTGCCCGCGATCGGCGGCGGTCAGACCGAAGCGCGTGGACAATCTCTTGCCGATGAAATCCGGCTTCTGCGTCGACATCATCCGGCCAAGGCCTACATCGTCTGGTGTCGTGCGGCCATCCAGCTCGCTGTGAGTGACATGGCCCTTCTCGATGCGCAGCACGTTGAGAGCTTCGACACCATAGGCACAGATGCTGTGCGCCTTGCCCGCTTCCATGATCGCATCCGCCACCGCCTCGCCATAACCGGCCGGAACCGCAAGCTCGTAGGCGAGTTCGCCCGAGAAGGAGATACGGAACAAACGCGCCCTCACGCCGCCCTTCAGCATGACTTCGGCAGCCGCAAGGAACGGGAAGAAGGAATCGGAAATATCATCCTCGACGATCTGCTCCAGTACCAGCCGTGCCTTCGGGCCGGCGATCGCCATCTGCGCCCATTGGTCGGATGAGGAAACGAAGCGAACGTCAAGCTGCGGCCAAAGCGTCTGCGCGCAGAACTCCATATGCGTCATCACCTCGCCGGCCATCGCCGTCGTGGTCGTCATGAAGAAATGATCCGGCGTCAGCCGGCTCGTCGTTCCGTCGTCGAAGACCATGCCGTCCTCGCGCAGCATCAATCCATAGCGTGCTTTGCCGACCGGCAGCTTCAGGAAGGCATTGGAGTAGAGCCGACTGAGAAACTCCGCCACATCCTTGCCGAAGACCTCGATCTTGCCGAGTGTCGACACATCACAAAGCCCGACGTTGTTGCGCACGTTCAGCACCTCGCGGTCGACACTGTCGCGCCAGCCCTTCTCGCCCGGCCGGGCAAACCAGGACGAGCGATACCAGAGGCCGGCCTCGACGAAGGTCGCGCCATTCTTCTTTGCCCAGCCATGCAGCGGCGATTCCCTGACCGGCTGCGCATGCTTGTCGCGCGCTGTTCCCGCCAGCGTGCCGAAGGAAACGGGGGTGTAAAACGGCCTGAATGTCGTCGTGCCGACAGCGGCGGGACTGACGCCGCGCATACCCGCGATAATGCCGGCGGCGTTGACGTTGCCAAGCTTGCCCTGGTCCGTCGCCATGCCGCTCGTCGTATAGCGCTTGGCATGCTCCACATGGCCAAATCCTTCACGCAGGGCAAGGCCGAGATCCTTCGCGTGGACATCGTTCTGGAAGTCGACGAATGCCTTGTCCTTCGCGCCCGGCACATGCCAGATCGCCGCAAAGGATGGATCGTATTCGCCCTCGACTTCAGGCAGATCTGCCATATGCGCCGTACGGCCTAAGCTTTCGACGACCAGCCGCGCCTTTTCCGCGCCATCGGCCAGACAACCGGAAACGCTCTCGATCCCCGCGGCCGAGCCGGCAATCTCCAGCTCGCCACCGACGAGCGGCGCCATGAACGCCTGCTTTTCATCCGACCATACCGGCTTGGCGCCCCGCTGGCAGGCGAGATGGATGATCGGCGACCAGCCGCCCGACATGGCAAGCGCGTCGCAAGAAATCAGTTCATCCAGGCCGCCGCGATCGGCGATGACGCCGCTGATGCGATGCTTGCCCTTGGTCGCATGGACGCTTGCCGCATGAACCACGCGGACACCCTGAGGAGCAGCGTCGGTGGATGCGGCGCGCGTATCGAGGATCGCCGAAATCTCAGCACCCGCAGCTGCCAGATCGGTGGCCGTGCGGTAGCCGGAACCGCCATTTGTAAAGACCGCCACCTTCTGCCCGGCAACAACACCATAGCGATTGAGATAGCTGCGCATGGCGCCGGCCATCATGACGCCGGGACGATCGTTCCCGCCGAACACCAGCGGCCGCTCTTCGGCGCCCGAAGCGAGGATGGCGCGCTTGGCTGCGATGCGCCAGAGCCGCTCGACCGGCAGATCGGGCGACGGCATCGCCACATGCTTCTGCACTTTCTCGACAGCACCGAAAACATTGCCGTCATACCAGCCGAACACGGTCGTGCGCGGCATTTGCGTGACGTTTTCGAAATTCTGCAGCTCGTCCAGCGTCGCCTGAACGAAGGCATCGGCCGGCGCGCGCCCGATCGAAAGTCTTTCCGAGAGTAGCGACCCGCCAAGGCGAAAACCTTCATCGGCCAACACGACGCGCAGACCCGCGCGAGCAGCGGTCAGAGCCGCCATCAATCCTGCGGGCCCCGATCCGATAACAAGCAGGTCGCAATGCGCCCATGCCTTCTCGTAGCGGTCTGGATCCGCCTGCATGACCGCCTTGCCGAGACCGGCGGCACGCCGAATCAGCGGCTCATAGACCTTCTCCCAGAAGGCAGCCGGCCACATGAAGGTCTTGTAGTAGAAGCCTGCACCGAGGAAAGGCGAGAGCAAGCCGTTGACCGAGCCCAGATCGTATTTCAGCAACGGCCAGCGGTTCTGGCTGACGGCGCTCATGCCCTGATAGAGTTCCGCGACGGTGGCGCGCGTATTCGGCTCGGTGCGGCCGTCGTTGCCGATAGTGACGAGCGCATTGGGCTCAGCCGAACCCGCCGTCAGAATGCCGCGCGGCCGGTGATATTTGAAGCTGCGCCCGACCAGCAGCTGATCATTGGCGAGGAGAGCGGCGGCGAGCGTATCGCCTTCCAGCCCCCTCATTTCCCTGCCGTCGAATTTGAAGGAAAGCGGGCGACTGCGATTGACGAGACCGCCGGTCGACAGACGATAAGCAGTCATCGTGCCGCCTCCTTCGCCTTATCTTCGGCATCGGCAATGGAAAAGACCTCGTGGGTGATATTGCTGCGGTCGACGACCAGCCAGCGACGGCACCCCGCGCCATGGTGCCAATATTCCTGTATCCGGCCGCGCTCGTTGTCGCGGATAAAGACGTAGCGGTTCCAGTCCTCATCCGGTGCGGTCGGCGCCGGACGAACGACGGAAGCCGCACCACGAATCGAAAATTCTTCCTTGGGTCGCACGCCGCAATGCGGGCAGTTGATCAAGCTTGCCATTGGTATTGTGCCCTCAATGCAGGTTCGGCTGCGGACCCTTGCCGCTTTCGTCGATCGCAAAGCCGCGCTCGAAGCGGTCAAGACGCAGAAGGCGGCTGACATCGTGGCTCTCGCCCTTGGCGATCAGATGCGCGAAGCAGAAGCCCGAGGCCGGCGTCGCTTTGAAGCCGCCATAGTTCCAGCCGCAGTTCAGATACAGATTCTCGATCGGGGTGCGATCGATGATCGGCGAGCCGTCCATGCTCATATCCATGACGCCGCCCCAGGCACGCAGCACGCGGACGCGCGACAGGCCGGGAATGAGCGAAACGCCCTCCTCCATCGTATGCTCGACGGTGGCCAGATTGCCGCGCTGGGCATAGGAGCTGTAGTAATCTATATCGGCGCCGAAGACCAAACCGCCCTTATCCGACTGCGAGATATAGAAGTGTCCCGCGCCGTAGGTAATGACATTGTCGATGACGGGCTTCAGCCCTTCAGAAACGAAGGCCTGCAGAACATGCGTTTCGATCGGCAGCTCAAGATCGGCCATGTTGCCGAGGATCGAGGTGTGGCCGGCAGCCGCAAGTGCCAGCTTGTTGCAGCCGATGAAACCGCGATTGGTTTCGACGCCGGTCACGATGCCGTTTTCGCGGCGGATGCCGATCACCTCGCATTGCTGGATGAGATCGACGCCGCGGCTGTCCGCGCCACGCGCATAGCCCCAGGCGACTGCATCGTGCCGCGCCGTGCCGCCGCGCCGCTGCAGAAGGCCTCCGAGGATGGGAAAGCGCGCATGGTCGAAATTCAGGTAGGGCATCATTCGGCGAACCTGCTCGCGATTGAGCAGCTCAGCATCGACGCCGTGCATGCGCATGGCATTGCCGCGCCTGGCATAGGCATCGCGCTGGCCATCTGAATGGAACAGATTGACGATGCCGCGTTGCGAAACCATCGCATTGTAGTTGAAGTCCTGCTCAAGACCTTCCCAGAGCTTCATTGAGAACTCGTAGAAGGGCTCATTGCCCGGCAGCAGATAATTGGAACGGATGATCGTCGTGTTGCGCCCGACATTGCCGGAGCCGATGTAGCTCTTTTCCAGCACCGCGACATTGGTGATGCCGAATTCCTTGGCGAGATAATAGGCCGTCGCCAGCCCGTGCCCGCCGCCGCCGACAATGATCACGTCATAATGCGGTTTCGGTTCCGGCGTCCGCCACACCGGCTGCCAATGACGATTGCCTGAAAACGCCTGTTTTAGAAGCTGATATGCCGAATATCGCATGCATTCATCCCGATGCTACCCGGCCGCACATTCGCATATGCAATAAAAACGACAAGTCCCGTAAGGACGAAAAAGATTCGCAAACAGAACATGTTCTTTTCCGAATGCGCACGAGGGGCGAGCGATTGTCTCTCAAACGACACGCACGCTGCTCGGCGGGTTTAACGACGGTCCACCATGCAGAGCCTTGTTGCGAAAGCTTTGTCCTGGCGCTAAGGCATAGGGAGCCAGATCATCCTGCCTCTAAACTCTGTGTTTGCGACTTCCTATCTATAATGTCCGGACACTTTAAGCGCGAACGCGGCGCGGAAGACGAACAGACAAATGCTCGCAACATTTGAAATGGCGGCACTCGAGGCGGGAAAGGCCATATTGGAGGTCTACCGCGCCGGCTATGCCGTTGCCCTCAAGCAGGATATGAGCCCGGTCACCCTGGCCGACGAGCGCGCCGAGCATATCATTCTCGAGCATCTGGCGCGTGACTTCCCCGATGTTCCGGCAATCGCGGAAGAATCCGTCTCCGCCGGCAAGATTCCAGATATTCGCGGCCGGCCCTTCTTCCTGGTCGATCCGCTTGATGGCACGCGTGAATTCATCGAGCATCGCGACGAATTCACCGTCAACATTGCCTATATCGTCAACGGCATTCCCGTTGCCGGCATCGTCTATGCCCCCGCACTTGGGATTGCCTTCACCGGTGAGCCCGGCAAAGCCCGCAAGCTGATCGTCGATGAGCATTTTGCCGTTGCCGACCGCCTGACGATCGCCGTGCGCGAACGGCCTGCTAAGATGACTGCGCTTGCCAGCCGTTGTCACAGCAACGAGAAGACCGAAAGCTTCCTGACCGGCAATCCGATTTCCGCCTGCACCTCGATTGGCTCATCGCTGAAATTCTGTCTGCTCGCCGAAGGCAAAGCCGATGTCTATCCGCGCTTTGCCCGCACCATGGAGTGGGACACCGCAGCCGGCGACGCCGTGCTGCGTGCCGCCGGTGGTGTCACCGTAACAACGGAAGGCGATCTTCTGACTTACGGCAAAACCAACCAAAGCGAAGACTGCGACTTCGCCAATCCGAGTTTCGTCTGCTGGGGCGGAAAGAAAAACAGCCTACACGCATAGGGCTGCTTCTCGCGAAAGACAGCTCTCCATCGGGCCGGGCAAGGCCATCCGCTTCAAGTATATCGACTCGAGAAGCGTAAGTTTTTACTGACGAAAACTAATAGGATTATGATCTCGTGCCGCCAAATGGCGCGAAAGATCGGGCATTTCATCCGGCTGCGCGCGAAGCAAATCAGCCGCCGCCACAATCATTAAAATTATTAGCAAAGTCTTACCATGTGCTTAGGCAATTTTTAAATGTGGCAAGCTAGAGTGCCACTTGTGGTCTTGAGTGTGTGTAGAGAGTCCAATGACCGAAATGATACGTCCCCGAGTGAAGTATGTCATCGGCCCCGATGGCAGCCCGCTGACGATAGCCGACCTTCCGCCGCCGAATACGCGCCGCTGGGTCATTCGTCGCAAGGCAGAGGTTGTCGCCGCAGTGCGTGGTGGTCTACTCAGCTTGGAAGAAGCCTGCGAACGTTATACTTTGACTGTCGAGGAATTCCTCTCCTGGCAGTCGTCCATTAATACTCATGGCCTTGCCGGCCTCCGGACGACGCGTATACAGCAGTATCGCCACTGACCGCAGCGACAGCACCAATTTTCTGAACTTTTATTCGGGCCTCTTTTCCCAAGCGGGACTGAGGCCCGAACTATTGGGCGGAAGGGCGCTAAAGCTCGAGTTCACGTCCCGATGTCCTTTTCGAAGAGCAGGCTTATCGGCGAAGGCGCATAGGAACCAAACGGCGCACTCTCCTTATAACCCGCCTTGCGATGAAGAGCTTGGCCGTCTGTGTTTCTGATACCGACTTCCATTCTGATCAAATGAATGCCGTTGGCGCGAGCGGTCGTTTCCGCGGCGCTCAAGAGAGCCGCCCCTACTCCGCGCTCTCTGAAACTCTGATCTACAATCATACGTTTCAATTCAATCGTACCATCGCCGCTGTCGAAAAGAGAGCAGCACCCAACCGCCACGAGGTCTTCATTACGGGCGACAAGGACGGAAATGTGAGGTGCATCCAATGCTTCCACGTTGAGCGGCCGGCGGAATTCGCCCGGATAGAGCCGTGCTGCAATCTGATCCGACTGACGAAGGAGGGCCTCAACTTCGGCTTGTCGCGAGCTTTCCCGTTGAACATAAAAAGCCATTGGCCGCCTTTAGAGCATTTCCGCTTTTCTTCAAATCGCGAAAACGCTCTATCTTCTTCTTTCTTTACGCATTCCGGACGGAAAACCGCTACGCACTTTTCCTGGAAATGCTCTAGACATCGACTACTGCAGTCCTTGTCCGAAACCTCTCACAAAGCCACCGCATATCAACGGCGATTTGAAGAGAGACGATCCGTTAACAATCTCGATAGTTGGCAGATGGCGGAGCGCATGCGATCCTTGCCGCATCAGCCGCAATCAGGGAAATGAACCATGGAAATCCGCAACGAAAACAACGCATCCGGCGGCCGCTATGTCGCAACTGTCGAAGGTCACGAGGCGGAAATGACGTTTTCCCGCACCTCCCCAAAGCTGATCATCGTCGATCATACCGGCGTGCCGGATGCCTTGCGCGGCAAGGGAGTTGGACAGGCGTTGGCCCTTCATGCGGTTGAAGAAGCCCGCCGTGGCGGCTGGAAGATCATCCCACTCTGCCCGTTTTTCAAGGCACAGGCGCTGCGTCACGACGATTGGCGCGACGTCGTTAACCTGTAAGTATAGATCACGAAAAGAATACCATATCGAGCCGGTAGCCGGACGCGCCGATACCGGCCCTTTCGGCCGGCCGTAGTCTGCAAATACAAAAAGCCGCGCATGACCGGCCCTGTCGCGGCCGGTCATGCGCGGCTTTTGTGTCGTTTCCGTCAACTCCCGCACCTTCCGGCAATAAGCCCCGTATCGGAATGGAATGACGCGTGGATCGAAAGAGGACGACGGGTTTATGACCTCAGGCGCGTGCCCTTGCCGGGCCAGAACCATCACGCTCCTCGAGCGCAGCGGCCTTGGCATACTCGGCCTGCATTTCCTCAAGCGAGCTTTCCAACGTTTCTTCCTG
Source organism: Martinezella miluonensis (assembly GCF_900094545.1). GTDB lineage: Bacteria > Pseudomonadota > Alphaproteobacteria > Rhizobiales > Rhizobiaceae > Rhizobium > Rhizobium miluonense. The sequence continues at coordinate 8,793 of NZ_FMAH01000062.1, read as the reverse complement.
AACCTGCAGCTCACGGATCGACACCTGCAGGTTGTCCGCACGCTGGCGGGCGGCCTTGGCAAAGGTCGGGTAAGCAAAGTGGTTAGGGTCGGAAATACCGGACTTTTTCTCTTCCAGCACGATCTGGCTCTCCAGATCCTTTGTCATGCGGTCAAATTCCGCCATCATCATCTGCAACTGCTGCAGCTGACGGCGTTTTTCGTTCACCTGAAACTCTTTCAGGCGAACTAGGCTCTCACGTGACTTCATACGCATTACTCCCGTGATGCGAGACCCCGGCTCTCGGTATTCTCACCCGCCGAGCCGCTTTGAGACGGCTTGGTTAAAAAAATTTCCAGCGATATTAATAAAAGCCTACCGCTGGTAACCTTTCGTTTACGGGCATCGTTAATGATAGGCGCAATGATTTAAGGCTCGGTAAATGCTGAGGTCGGAATTCGACATGTTGGCATTGATGAGTCAGATGAATCACTTGGCGTGAGTTCCTCACGCGATACTTTAGGAGTCGATTTTACTGATTGTCGTTGGAAAACAGTGCAATGGAAAAATTATTTAATAAATTCGATACGACTTGCCAGAGTGAATCAGAATTTGTTAACCATTGCATGGCAGCTTCCAAATCAAGCAGTGATTTGATCGGTATCGCGTAAGGGGGCTGACGACCTTTCGGCGGCGGTAAAGGGGACAATTATGCGGGTTCTACTCATTGAAGACGACAGCGCGACGGCGCAGAGCATCGAACTGATGCTCAAATCCGAAAGTTTCAACGTCTATACCACCGATCTCGGTGAAGAAGGCGTCGATCTCGGAAAACTTTACGACTACGACATCATCCTTCTGGATCTCAATCTTCCCGATATGTCCGGCTACGAAGTGCTGCGCACCCTGCGCCTTTCGAAGGTCAAGACGCCGATCCTCATCCTCTCCGGCATGGCCGGCATCGAGGACAAGGTTCGCGGCCTCGGCTTCGGCGCCGACGACTATATGACCAAGCCCTTCCACAAGGACGAGCTGGTCGCCCGCATTCACGCTATCGTCCGCCGTTCCAAGGGCCATGCCCAGTCGGTGATCATGACCGGCGAGCTCATTGTCAACCTCGACGCCAAGACCGTCGAAGTCGGCGGCCAGCGCGTGCATCTGACCGGCAAGGAATACCAGATGCTGGAGCTGCTCTCGCTGCGCAAGGGCACGACGCTCACCAAGGAAATGTTCCTCAACCACCTCTATGGCGGCATGGACGAGCCTGAACTGAAGATCATCGACGTCTTCATTTGTAAGCTGCGCAAGAAGCTCGCCAATGCAGCCGGCGGCGCCAACTATATCGAAACCGTTTGGGGCCGCGGCTACGTGCTGCGCGAGCCCGACAGCAACGATTTCGCCGAAAGCGCTTAAACCCGCATCCCCCGCCAAATACCGCCAAAAGCTCTGAAATCCCGCCTCGTTTGGCGGGATTTTCTTTTTGTGTGAACAGCCCAAAATAAAAGCCGCCCAACAGGACGGCCGGCATTACTTCAAGAATGTTCGGCGAAATCAGGCGGCGACGGCGCGATTGCCGAATATGGCCGTCAGGATCTTGCGGTCGAAGGGCTTCAGCAGAAAGTCCGTGGCGCCAGCCCGCTTTCCGGCCATCAGCTTGCGCAGGTCCGCTTCGACGACGCAGTAATAGATCTTCACGTCCTTGCCGTTCGGCATGGCGCGGATATTGGTAATGAGATCGAGCGCCCCTTCCATGCCGGCATCGACGATCAGATAGTCCGGGATCTCGACCTGGCAGTGCGCCAGCGCTTCACGGGCGTCGCCGGCTTCGCTCACGAGGAAATCCAGCTCGGACAGGATCCGTTTGCCGACCTTGCGTACGACATCCGAAGCATCCGTTATCATGAACCGCTGCATCTAGAACTCCCTGCACCAATCGCCGTTGTCGGAGCGGCGACATCAAATTGGAACGATAGGACCAGCATGCTAAGGATTCGTTACCGCTACATTATCAATTGCTCGGACAACCATAAGATTTCCTGGCAATGACGGCACACGAAAAAATAAGCCCGCGACCATGGGATGGCTGCGGGCCAGAGAATGGTAAAGACCGAAATCCGTCTATTCGGCCGGTATCTCGGCGATAAAGGTCAGTACTTCCGGCGTCGCATTGTAGGAGAGCTCCATGCCGCTCTCTTCCGCAAGAAGCACCGTGTAATAAGGCTGGATCGAATGGGCATCGACCGCCTCTTCCAGGGTGCCGGAACAAATCTCGGCGAATTTCGGCGGTACACGCATCAGCCGCCCCTTGGCGGTGATGGTGAACTTGGCGTCAAATTCGGGATTTTCCAGCGTTACTTCGATATTGCCGCCACGCGGGATCGCACCATACGCGACCAGGAAAAGGTTGAGCAGCAGCTTGACCCGGTTCTTCGCGATAATGGCGCGCGGGCCAACCCAGCTGACCTCGGTCTTCTTTTCGGCAGCGGCGAAATCCTTCGCGGCCCGTTCAGCCTCGCCGGTATCGATCGATGCGCCGACCGAGCCGGATGCGCCGAAGGCAAGGCGCGCGAACTTAAGGCGAACCGAAGCATTCAGTGCGCTAGTGCGGATCAGATCCATGGCATCGGCATCGGCACCACCCTCGTCGAGCAGCTCCAGGCCATTGTTGATCGCCCCGACCGGCGAGATCACATCATGGCAGACGCGGCTGCACAGCAGCGCGGCCAGATCTGGTCCGGTCAGAGTGAGGTTTGGATTCTTCGACATTCATTGTCTCCTGAATGCTTGCAAGGCGAAACGTGACTCTACGTTGGCACGGTAAGGTTGCCCGAGGATTGTCACAGCCGGTGTACCGCGCGCCATAATGACACCATATTTGGTAAACCGATTGTTAAGACCATCGACGCAAAATGCATTCATCACCATCTGATCCTTTCGCACGCGAATCGCCCTGCGATAGATGGGCAAAAGGATCTGCTGGAGGGGGCGAACCGTATGGGGCGCGTTCTAGCGAATGTGCTCCGCATCCGTCCCCTATCGCCCCGACCATGATGAACGGATGACTTTCATGCGCTATGAATTCCTGAAGAGAATGCCAAGCCCCGGCACCAGGATGCTTGGCCTCGGCCTGATACTGGCCATTGCTGCATTCGTGAGTTTCGCATTGCCGGTCCGTCAGGCCGCGGCTGCGCCAGGCAATCACTATTCGGCGCAGGAAATCGTCGATGCCGGCCATTCCTTCTTCGGCTCCACCAGCGGCGGCCTCGCCAAGGTGGTCGAGCGGGCCTTCCAGCAATATGGCCTGCCGAATGGCTACATTCTTGGCCAGGAAGGTTCAGGCGCCTTTCTTGCCGGTTTGACCTACGGTGAAGGACAGCTGAACACCAAGAACGCCGGCGAGCATTCGCTTTACTGGCAAGGCCCGTCGCTCGGCTTCGACTATGGCGGCCAGGGCACGCGCGTCATGATGCTGGTCTACGATCTGCCGAGCATCGACAGCGTCTACACCCGCTTCGGCGGCGTCAGCGGCCAGGCCTTCGTGGTGGCAGGCTTCGGCATGACCGTGCTGAAGAACAACAATATCGTCCTTGTTCCGATCCGCACCGGCCTTGGCGCACGCCTCGGCGTCAACATGGGTTACCTGAAGGTCACGCCCAATCCGACCTGGAACCCCTTCTGAGCCCGCTTTTAACATCTCCTCCCAGGCAGCACCTGCTTTGGCCCGCTCGGATTGCGGGCTTTTTCTTTCAGTAAATCCGGCCCTCGCCGGTAAACCATATCCGATTTAAACGCTTGCCCGCATCCCCAGCCCATGATTATTCATTTCACAGAGATCGAAAATAACCCCAGGATACTGGCCGCGTCGTGATTCAATTTGCTCTATTGTTCGGATTGGGCTTTCTGACAGCCGCGCTTCTGGTCTTTCTCATCGCGCCGGCAATCCATCGCCGCATCGTCTGGTTCACCGAAAAGCGCCTGAAAGCGACCATGCCCCTGAGTCCGCAGGAGGTGCGGGCGCAGAAAGATATGGCACGCGCCCTCTTTGCTGCCGAGAACGCCAGAACAGAGCAGGCTCTCACGCAGGAGCGCGACAAGACCGTCACGCTGCAGATCCACAATGGCAAGCTGCAGCAGGAGGCAAGCCGCCTTGTCAGCGGCAACACCGAGCTGCAAACGCGCATCGATGATCTCGAAGTGGAAGCGGGCGAACTGCGCTCGCGCCTGCGGCGTGAAGAAAGCTATATCAGCCAGCTCAAATCAGGCATTCATGCCGCAGAGCAGGCTAGCGCGGAAAAGGAGGCCGATATCGACGGCCTGCGCAAGCGCATGACGAAAATGGCCGCCGATGCGGATAATCTCAAGATCGATCTTGCAACACGCGAAACCGAAATCGAGAGCCTGAAGCTTCGCAATAATGCATTGCGGGACGAACGCGAAACGCTTCGCCAGGATCTGAGCGCCGCCAGCCTGCGCGCGGCAGACGCCGAACAGTCGCTTCGCCAGGAAAATGACAAGAACAAGCGGCTGGAACAACGGCTGGATCGCGAGATCGCCAGCAGCGCCGACAAGGAAACTGCGATCGCCCGGCGCACTCAGGACATTGCGCGCCTGAAAGAACGCCTTGAGGCGGCCGTAAAGGAATCGAGAGAAGCCAGCAAGGTTCTGCGCGCCGCCGGCATTACCCCCCCAAAGAAGTCGACAAAAACGCCAAAATTGTCTGCTATCCCGATCATCAAGGATACAGCCGACGGTCAAACAAACGCAGCCGCACCGGAACGAACAGTGGAAGATGACATCGCGCACATGACGGAAGAGGTCCGCAACCGGGCCGCAGCCCTTTCGGACCGCCTGCTGAAAGCGCGCTCGCCGGCGCATGAGGAAGCCATACGCGAGGAAATCGCCACCATCGCCGCCAACATGGTGGCGCTGACGGCGCTCAAGGAAGGCAACAGCTCGCCCATCCTCGATCTTCTGTCCGGAGATAGGAACTCGGGGGATAAGAATTCTGCAGAAGCCGGTTCGCGCACCAGCCTTGCCGACCGCGTGGCGGCATTGCTGCCGAAGCATCCCTAGCCGGCGGGAAGCTATCGCCCTTAAATCCGCTTGATCCGCGCAGCCATCTCGAAAAGCGCAATGCCGCTTGCGGTCGCGACATTGAGACTGTCGAGCCCCGGAGCCTGCGGGATGCGCAGGCTGCCGAATCTGGACAGGATGTCCTGAGGCAGCCCATCCCCTTCCGTGCCGACGACAAGCGCAATGCGCTCCGAGGCCGGAACATCGCGAATATCCACTTTGCCGTTGGGAGACAGGCTCCAGATCGCAAAACCGCGATCGGCCATCGCCGAAAGCAAGTCGCGGTCGCTCGACCGCCGGCAATAGGGTACGGTCAAAATGGAACCGACCGAGACACGCAGCGCCTTGCGATAGAGCGGGTCGCAGCAGCTCTCGTCGAGCAGCACCGCATCGGCTCCGAAGGCCGCCGCGTTGCGAAACATCGAGCCCATATTGTCATGATTTGAGATACCGCAGCCGGCAAGCACGAGCGCCTGTCGCGGCAGGCGGTCGAGAAAGGCGCCGAGTTCGGTTTCCGCCTTCCGGCGGCCAAGCGCCAGGACGCCGCGATGCAGATGAAAGCCGACAATTCCATCGAGCACCTCCGCCGTCGCGACGTAGATCGGAACATCGGCCGGGAGGGCCCCGATGATGTCGCTCAGCCCGGAAACGCGGTTTCTGAGCAGCAGTACCTTCTCCGCGGCGAAATCCCCCTCCGCCGCATGCGCTCCGGCAAGGAGCCGCAACACGACAGTGCCCTCGGCGATGAAGCGGTTTTCGCGCCCGGTCAGGTCACGCTCGCGGATATCCCGGAACTCGGCGATACGGGGATCGTCGGGATGCGTGATCTCGATGAGCCGGCCGCTCGTCATCGAAAGGCCGTCAGTTCGACAGGGATATGGTCGCCACGATGCGGCCAATGCCATAGTCGAAGACGATGGCCTGCCGCTGACCGTTGGCGAGCGTGCCGTAGAACAGCACCTGATTTCCCGACAGGGCCGTAGACTGAACGGCAAAGCCCGCCGGCAGCAGGGCCGTCACGGCAGCCGGGGCATCCGAGGGAATATTGGAGGCCGCCTGGCCCGCCGGCTTTGCCGGTTGCTTCATCGTCTTGTAGACAACGGCGCCGAAGACAGCCATAAGGCTCACCACCATGACAGCCGCGGAGACGATCTGCAGGCGGATCATCTTGCGTCGGACTTTCTCCAGGGCCGGATCGAGGGGCTTTTCCTCTTGATCGTCTGGCTCGAGATTCGTCATCGATGCATCCTTGCTGATTGAGAGCGCCTTGGAGCGCCGGAGAAATACGTTTGAGCGACCCCTTTAAAGAAGCCGCGGACAATAGAAAAGTCCTAACCGCCGACGAAAGCGCCGAAGGGCGGCTGGATGCGTGGCTGACCGCGCAGTTCGGCAAGGAATTCTCCCGCAACCGCATCCAGGCGATGATCAAGGAAGGTGCCGTGCTGCTCAATGGCGAAGCGGTCACCGACGCCAAGCGCAAGGTACGGCCCAGCGACACCTATGAGATCACGCTGCCCGAGCCCGAGGATCCGACTCCACAGGGCGAGGATATTCCCCTCGACGTGCTTTACGAGGACGAGGACATCATCGTCATCGCCAAACCTGCCGGGCTTGTCGTCCATCCCGCCGCCGGCAATTGGACGGGCACGCTGGTCAACGCGCTGATCCACCACTGCGGCGACAGCCTTTCCGGCATCGGCGGCGTGCGCCGGCCGGGCATCGTCCATCGGCTCGACAAGGATACGACCGGCGTCATGGTCGTCGCCAAGAACGATGTCGCCCACCGTCACCTGTCGCTGCAGTTTGCCGATCACGGCAGAACGACATCGCTGGAACGCGCCTATCAAGCGATCGTCTGGGGGCGCCCCCGCCAGCTCATCGGCACCATCGATGCGCCGCTCGGACGCTCGAGCACGGACCGCACCCGGCGCGCGGTCAAGCGCCCCACCTCTCAGGATGCCGACGAAGCGATCACGCATTACGAGGTCCTGGAGCGCTTCCACGAAGGACCTGACGCAACCGCGCTCGCCTCGCTGGTCGATTGCCATCTCGAAACGGGCCGGACGCATCAGATCCGCGTGCACATGGCGCATATCGGTCACCCGCTCTTGGGGGACGCCGTCTATGGCGGTGGCTTCAAGACCAAGGCCAATCTCTTGCCGGAGCCGGCCAAGCAGCTCGTCAATCGCTTCACCCGCCAGGCGCTCCATGCCTACATGCTGCAATTCGAGCATCCCCGCACCGGCGAGGTCATGCACTTCGAAGCGCCGCTGCCCGGCGACATGGAAGAATTGGTGGAAGCCTTGCGGGTGTGAGCCGCAAGCCTTTGTGGTCAACACGTTCCGCTGGACGCATACGACCTATCGCCCTATAATATCAATTGTAGGACCGAAATCCGGTGCGCCGTCTGTTGCTGGAAACGCCGATGCGTTTTGACAGCCGAGACGGTTGAGGCTGACTGCGCCGGAGCCTTCGGGAGGATAACCTCAAGGGCGACGTCACGGCGAGACCGCGGTCACGCTGCTATAACACTTGCGTGATTGCATCCTTGAATCACCGTTTCGCCGTACTTATCTTTACATTGGTTGAGTGCGGGGTCCCCGGACCCGCACGCCTTGGTTCGCTTCGCAGAAGGCGCGCAAATACGCCCCCAGAAGGAACCAAATCTCGAATAGGAGGGTGCACAATCATGGCCCGTAATACCTTACCGTCCATTGCCGCCGGAGAGGCCGGCCTCAATCGTTATCTCGACGAGATCCGCAAGTTCCCGATGCTGGAACCGCAGGAAGAGTACATGCTCGCCAAGCGCTATGCGGAACATGCCGACCGTCAGGCCGCGCACAAGCTCGTGACCAGCCATCTGCGCCTTGTGGCGAAGATCGCCATGGGCTATCGCGGCTATGGCCTGCCGATCGGCGAAGTCGTGTCGGAAGGCAATGTCGGCCTGATGCAGGCCGTGAAGAAGTTTGACCCGGAACGCGGCTTCCGCCTGGCAACCTATGCCATGTGGTGGATCAAGGCCTCGATCCAGGAATATATCCTGCGCTCGTGGTCGCTGGTGAAGATGGGCACGACTGCCAACCAGAAGCGCCTGTTCTTCAACCTGCGCCGTCTGAAGGGCCGTATCCAGGCCATCGATGATGGCGACCTGAAGCCGGAACACGTTTCCGAGATCGCGACCAAGCTGAACGTTTCGGAGGAGGAGGTCATTTCGATGAACCGCCGCCTCTCCGGCGACGCTTCGCTGAATGCGCCGATCAAGGCTACCGAAGGCGATTCCGGTCAGTGGCAGGATTGGCTTGTCGACGATCATGACAGCCAGGAAGAGGTGCTGATCGAACAAGACGAACTCGACACGCGTCGCCGCATGCTGGCCCGCGCGATGGGTGTCCTCAATGATCGTGAACGTCGCATTTTCGAGGCTCGCCGCCTCGCTGAAGATCCTGTAACGCTGGAAGACCTCTCGGCCGAATTCGACATCAGCCGCGAACGAGTCCGCCAGATCGAAGTTCGCGCCTTCGAAAAGGTTCAGGAAGCCGTGCAGAAGGATGCACTGGAACGCGCAAAGGCGCTCCGCGTCGTCGAAGCGACGGCTTAACGCCTCCTTCGCGGAAAGTTTCAAAAGTCAAAAAGAAAGGCGGCCCCGAAGCAGCCTGTGTGGAAACGTTTGGAGGCTCCGGTTTGACCGGGGCCTCTTTTGGTTTCTGGGTCTATGCGGGTTTTGATGTTATGTTTATGGTG
>NZ_FMAH01000073.1 GCF_900094545.1 Martinezella miluonensis | reverse complement strand
GTCTCCCAATCGCGGTCACGGTAGCCGTTGCGCTGTGCAAGCCGCAGCGGGTTCTTCTCCCCGAACCCTGCACCCGTAGCCGAGCTGACCTCCAGCTCCATCAGCCGTTCGGCCGCAAAGCCGATCATCTCACGCAACAAATCTGCGTCCGCACTCTTCTCAACAAGCGAACGCACGTTCATCATGTCATCGGTCATCAGTGATCTTTCCGTCAGGTTGTGTCTTGAACAACCCGACCCTAGCGGAAAACACTGATGGCCGCCCGCAAAGCCGATCACCCGCTACAGCGCTATGAAAAGCGCGCGGGCGCTCGGCTTTGCTATCTTCCGTCACCTACACCACGTGCCGGGACACAATCCATTCACGAACCAATGGTTCCAAGCGCTACAGTCTAGACCTCATATTCTCAGTGGGTTAGCAGTCTTCCTAGGAAAACATCGGGAGGTCTTTGGTTCCCATCCTTTCAAGAGCAGAAGTTTCCGACTTTCATCGGCTCGGCGTAACGACCGAGTGAAATTGGAATGCAAAAGCTGCCCGATATATAGTGGATGACTTTCGTCGGGTTACGTCAGATAGGGCAAGATCTGTGTCCACCACACTCCGCGAAGCTATGGCTTTTTGACTTCTCGAATTTAAATTTGAATACGGATTATTTCTCAAATGGAGGTCGCAGCGTGTCGGCTGCGGCCCGCTAAAAGCTGGAATATTCAAACGGCGAGTGGTGTCAGCCACGGCTGGTCACTGGCCAGGGAACTATCAACAACCGCCTCGACGAATGCCACACCCTTGAGCCCATCATAGGCTGTGGGAATATCGTGCCCGATCGCCGTTGGTTCCCGTCCTTCGCGCTTGGCGCGAATTGCCTCGGCAAAGCCGGCATACAGGTTTGCAAATGCCTCAAGGTAGCCTTCGGGATGGCCGGGAGGCGTGCGAGTCCGCGCCTTTGCGCCCTCGCTGAGATCGTCGGCGCCGCGTTTGATGATTTCAGTTCGTCCATTCAGCCGAGCATGCACGAGCTCGTTCGGTTGCTCCTGAAACCATGTTAGCGAGGCTTTCTCGCCAAATACCCGGAGGCGCACGCCATTTGACGATCCCAGTGCTACCTGCGAGGACCAAAGAAGCCCTCGGGCGCCGCCTTCATAGCGCAGCATGACATGGGCATTATCATCCAGGGCGCGTCCGTCGACAAAGGTCGCGAGATCTGCGGTCAGCGATTGAAGCTTGAGGCCCGAGACGAAGCCGGCCAGATGATAGGCATGGGTGCCGATATCGCCGATCGAGCCACCACGCCCGTTTTTCTTCGGATCGGTTCGCCAGGCGGCCTGTGCATTGCCTTCCATCTCAATCGCGGTTGCCATCCATTCGAGCGGGTACTCTACTTGGACAGTGCGGATCTTGCCGAGCTGACCCGTCGCTACCATGTGCTTGGCTTCATGTATCATCGGATAGCCGGAATAGGTGTAAGTGACGCCCATGAACCGGCCGCTATTGCGAACCAGGGTTTCGAGCGCGACTGCGTCTTCCAAAGTCGCGGTCAAAGGCTTCTCGCAGATGACGTCGAAGCCTGCCTCCAGGAACGCCTTGGCGATCGGGAAATGGGTAAAGTTCGGCGTGCAGATGGCGACTGCATCAATCCGATCCTCGCGGGCGCTCTCGCCGGCGATCATGGCCTTGAAGTCGTCATAGGAGCGTGCGGGATCCAAGCCTTCGCTGATAGCAAAAGCGTGGCCGCGGGCGGCATCGACGTCAAAAGCACCTGCAACCAGGGTCCAGGCTCTGTCCTGGCGAGCGGCGATGCGGTGGATATTGCCGATGTATGCGCCGTTGCCTCCGCCCACCATTCCGAGGCGCAATGGCTTTTGGGAAGTAGAATTTGCAGTCATGTCCTGTCCTCAATCAAGTCCGAGCATGGCTCGATTGGCGTCTCTATTGGCGCCGGATTTCACGAAGTCGTCGAATGCACGGTCGGCGACCCTGATGATATGTTCGCGGATGAACTTTGCGCCTTCAGCGGCGCCGTCCTCGGGATGCTTGATGAAGCATTCCCATTCCAGCACTGCCCAGCCGTCGAAATCGTAGGTCGCGAGCTTGGTGAAAACGGCGCCGAAATCGACCTGACCGTCGCCGAGCGAGCGGAACCGTCCAGCGCGTTTCGACCATGGCTGGAACCCGCCATAGGCTCCCGTCTTGCCGTTCGGCCGGAACTCGGCATCCTTGACGTGGAACATCTTGATGCGCTCGTGGTAGTGATCGATGAACTCCAGATAGTCGAGCGCCTGCAGCACGAAGTGGCTGGGGTCGTAGAGAATGTTGCAGCGGGCATGATTGCCGACCCGCTCGAGAAACATCTCGAACGTCAGCCCGTCATGGACATCCTCGCAAGGATGGATCTCGAAACACAGATCGACACCCTGTTCGTCGAAGTCATTCAGGATGGGCAGCCAGCGTTTTGCCAGCTCGTCGAACGCTTCGTCGACTAGGCCTTCCGGCCATTGCGGATAGGGATAGAGGTAGGGCCAAAGCAGCGATCCGGTGAAGCTTACATGGCGATCGATGCCGAGATTGCGGGAGGCGCGGGCGGCAAAGCGCAGCTGCTCCTCCGCCCAGGCCCGTCGCGCGGCCGAGTTATTGTGGACATGCGCCGGGGCGAAACTGTCCATGATCCGGTCATGGGCGGGATGAACGGCGACGAGCTGGCCGGTAATGTGCGAACCGAGCTCCGTTACCTCGAGGCCGTTGTCCGCAAGGACGGCCCTAAGATCATCGCAATAGGCCTTGCTTTCGGCTGCCAGCTTCATGTCGATCAGCCGATTGTCCCAGGTCGGGATTTGAACGCCGGCGAAGCCTCTGGCAGCGACCCATTTTGAGAGGCTTGGAAGCGAGTTATAGGGCGCTTCCTCCGCCGCGAATTGGGCGAGATAGATGCCCGGTCCCTTGATCGTCTTCATGTTTTCTCCCTTATTCGCACAGGGCCACAGCCGGCGCCGGAGGGCCGCCGTCATAGGCTCCCCAGACTGATTGATCGAAATGGACAACCGAGCCCGTCATCATCCCCGAATCGTCGGATGCCAGGAAAAGGACGGCTTTGGCGACTTCTTCGGGCGCCAGGATACGGCCGAAGGGTTGGCCTGCCGCCGCCTTTGCCAGCCAGTCTGGCTCCGCGCCATGATATTCGCGCTGGACGCGATCCTCTCCATCAGACGCCATCCAGCCTATATCAAGCTGGTTCACCCGGATCTGGTTGCGCATCAGTGCATAGCCGGAGTTTCGGGTAAGCGTCGCCAGCGCACCTTTTGAAGAGGAGTAGGGCGAGAGAAATGGCTGTCCCGCATGCTCCGACGTTGAACCGATATTGATCATGCTACCTTTGATGCCGTCGCGGATCATGAGCTTTGCCGCGTCTTGCATGAGGAAGAACGGTGCACGCACATTGATCGCGAACATGCGATCGAAAAGCTCAGGCGATGAATTCAAAAGGTTGCCGCGGTCGGTAAGGCCGGCGGCATTGACCAGAATATCGATCCTGCCGAATTCGGCGTCCGCTTTCGCAATGATCGATCGGCAATCTTCGACCTTTTCGAGATCTGCCGTCGCAAACGTCACCGGGACCCCGGTGTCGCCAGTAATCGAAGCGGCGACCTCATTACCTTTCTTGGTATTTCGTCCGCACGTCACAATCCCTGCGGCACCGGCTTCAGCAAAAAGTCGGGCAATTGCCGCGCCCAGTCCCTGCGTGCCGCCGCTAATAACGGCGATTTTCCCGTCTATGCGATTCATTTTACACACCCACACGCTGTTTCTTGCGAATTTCTTCCTGGGCGGCGCGCGCCTTTTGAACAGATTCCCGCTCGGAGACCTCGGGAACGCCGACATCCCAGTCGGCATCGCCTGGCACCCAGGCATAGGCATCGGTGACCAGCGTGACGATGGTCGTACGATCGGTTGTCTGCGCCCACTCCATGGCCGTCTTCAGATCGGCAAGGCTTTCGCAGCGACGCGCAAGCGCGCCCATGGATTCGGCATGTTTTACGAAGTCGACGGCAAAGGGCTCCTTCACCCGGCAATCCTTGATGAGATTGTTGAAGCCGGGCACGCCCTTGAACTGCTGAAGACGATTAATGACGGCGTAACCGCCATTGTCGCAAACGACCACGATCATCTTGTGGCCCGACAGCACCGTCGAGTAGATGTCGGAGTTCATCATCATATAGGTGCCGTCACCAATCATGACGATCGGCGTGCCGTCACCGGCTTTCGCCATCGCATGGCCCCAGCCCGCGGCGATCTCGTATCCCATACAACTGAAGCCGAATTCGCAGTCGAATGTATTCGGGTTCTTGACGCGCCAGCCTTTGGTGACCTCGCCAGGCGTGCCGCCTGCAGCCGCGATCAACGTATCGTTCGGCTTTGACGTCTCGTTGACGATGCCGACCACCTGCGCGTAGGTGGGGATCGGCCCGTTGGTGACAGCCTGATGCTGATCGAGGAGCTCGTTCCAATCGGCAAAAAGCGATTGAGCTTTCGCAAGCAGTTCGGGATCGGCCTGCCAATCACCGAGTGCGTCGTCCAGTTCGATCACCGTTTCAAGAGCATCTCCGACAACGGCAAGCGCGCGATGCTTGACGGCGTCAAAGCGCGCTGCGTTGATCGAAATGAACTTCGCGTCCTCGCGGAAGACTGTCCATGAGCCGGTGGTGAAGTCCTGCAGACGCGTGCCGATTGCCAGAATGACATCCGCCTCGCCGGCAAGCGCATTCGCGGACGTCGAACCAACGATCCCAATCGGGCCGGCGTGAGCAGGGTGATTGTGGGTCAGCGCGCCTTTGCCGGCGATGGTTTCGACAATCGGGATACCACGGCTGATGGCGAAGTCCGCGACCTTGTCCTCTGCCAGCGAATAGCGAACGCCGCCCCCTGAAATGATCAGCGGCTTTTTCGCCGATTTGAGTAGTGTGGCCGCTTCCGCCAGCTTTGTTCTGTCGGGCCGCGGGCGCGGTATGGACCACACCGTCGGCTCGAAGAATGCCAAGGGATAGTCGAAGGCGACTTCCTGGGTATCCTGTGCGAGACCAATGAAGGCGGGGCCGCAATCAGCCGGATCCAGCATGGCAGCAATCGCTTGCGGCAAGGACGAGATGATCTGCTCTGGCAGAACGATGCGATCCCAGTATCGGGTCACCGGCTTGAACGCGTCATTCACAGTGACCGTCGGGTCATTGAAGTGTTCGACCTGCTGCAAGACCGGATCCGGAATTCGATTGGCGAAAGTATCTCCGGCTATCAGAAGCACCGGCAGGCGGTTGGCGTGAGCGGTGCCTGCCGCCGTCACCATGTTGGCAGCACCTGGTCCGATCGAGGTCGCAGCGACCATCAATTGGCGCCGACGCTTGGCTTTGGCAAAGGCAATCGCTGCAAGGGCCATCGACTGCTCGTTTTGACCGCGCCAGGTCGGCAACTGATCTTGCAGCGCCTCGAGCACTTCCGACAGGCACGTCACATTGCCATGGCCGAAAATGCCGAACACGCCAGCAAAAAGCGGGACACGCTCGCCGTCGATCTCTGTGAATTGATTGCACAAATAGCGCACAAGCGCCTGCGCCATCGTCAGGCGCACAGTCTTCCGGGACATCCGGCTTCCTCCCATGGATCATGTTTTCTGGACGTTACGAAATAATAATTGACAAAGCAATAGTTACGCAACAATCATTGCAAAAATTGAATTGGGAGGATCCTGATGCTGAAAATCGCCGTTCTCGGCTGTGGTCGCATTGGCTGCATGCACGCCGAAAACATAGCCGCGCATCCACGGGCAGCACTCGCCGGCGTCTTCGACGTTCATCGGCCTGCCGCTGACGATATTGGGCGAAAACTTGGCGTGACGGTATTCGATTCAGCCGAGGCGGTGTTTTCCAGCCGCGATGTCGACGCAGTCCTGATTGCCACCTCGACGCCGACACATGCCGACTTCATCGAGAAGGCCGTCACGGCCGGCAAACCAATTTTATGTGAAAAGCCGATCGATCTGAGCCTTCCTCGTGTTCAGCGATGCGCGGTAGCGATTGGGACGACGAAGGTGCCAATCATGCTGGGTTTTGTCCGGCGCTTCGATCCCGGTCACAGGGCGGCTCGCGATGCCGTTCAGGCGGGCGATATCGGGGACTTGCATCAGGTTGTCATAACATCGCGCGATCCGGGTATGCCGCCGGTCGCCTATACCGAGGCATCGGGAGGCATCTTCCGCGACATGACCATCCACGACTTTGATATGGCCCGCTTCATGCTCGGCGAAGAGGTGACCGAGGTTTCGGCGGTGGGTAGCCGCCTTGTCGACCCGGCTCTCATGCGACGCTTGAACGACTACGACACCGTGACGGCCGTGCTGAAGACGGCATCGGGCAAGCAGTGCATCATCAATAATTCGCGTCAGGCCGTCTATGGTTACGACCAGCGCGTCGAGGCGCTGGGAACGAAGGGAATGGTCGTCTCCGAAAATCGCCGCCCCAACATGACGACGCTGCACCGTGCCGATTTCACCGGCAAGAGCGCACCGCTCCTGAACTTCTTCATCGACCGTTACGCCGAGGCCTTCATGGCCGAGATCGGCGCCTTCGTCGACGCGATCGACTCAGGCCAGCCTCCGGAGGTCGGGTTTGAAGACGGCCGTCAGGCTCTGATTCTGGCCGAGGCGGCGATCAAATCGGCGGCCGAAGGCCGTACTGTAAAAACCAGCGAAATCGGGTGACCCATGTATCAGAAGTTTGGACTGTATATCGACGGCAAATGGCGCGGAGCCTCCGACGGAGCAACGGCCGACGTCCTGAGCCCCGTCACGCAAACTGCTCTTGGCGCCGTTCCCGTGGCGACGACCGCTGACACGCAGGAAGCGCTGACTGCAGCCGGTGAAGGTTTCGCCGCTTGGCGCGCTGTGGCCGCTTTCGCACGCGCCGACGCTCTGCACCGGATTGCTGACGAGATGATCCGCCGCACTGACGAGGCGAAGAGGATGATCTCTGCGGAGACCGGAAAGCCGATTGCGCAGTCGGAGCGGGAATGGGGATTGTCGATCGATCAGTTTCGTTGGTTTGCGGAAGAGGCACGCCGTATCTACGGCAGGATCATCGAATCGCGGGTGCCGGGCGGTCGTTTCGAGGTGTCGCGCGAGCCTGTCGGCATCGTCGGCGCCTTTACCGCCTGGAATTTCCCTGCGGCACTCGTCGCCCGCAAGGCAGCGCCGGCGCTCGCGGCCGGTTGTGCGATCATTATCCGACCTTCCAGCCAGACACCGGGTGTCGCCATGGTCATGGTGGATTGCATGCGGGCGGGCAACTTGCCCGATGGTGCAGTCAATCTGGTCGTCGGTCCGACCGCGACCACCTATACACCGATCATGGCAGATAAGACGGTAGGCAAGGTCTCTCTGACCGGCTCGACCCGCGTTGGCCAGCAGATGATCCGCGATGCCGCCGATACCGTCAAGAAAGTATCGATGGAACTCGGCGGCAACGCACCGCTGATCGTCTATGATGATGCCGATCTCGAGCTTGCGCTGAATGTGTCCGTGCCGACGAAGTTTGCAAATGCAGGCCAGGTTTGCGTGACGCCGGATCGCTTTTTCGTACATGAACGCCTGCATGACGCCTTCGTCGACGGGTTCGTTTCCCGAACAAGGGCATTGAAGCTCGGCGACGGCCTCGATCCTGCCGTGCAAATGGGACCTCTGATCAATGGTGGGCGCCTCTCGGAGATCGAGTCGATCGTCTCGGAGGCCGTGAAAGCAGGCGCTCAAGTTGCGGCGGGAGGCGAGCGGGCTTCGGAATTCAACGCCGGTCATTTCTTCAAGCCAACCGTTCTGACCGATGTCACCGATGACATGAAGGTCTTTGCCGAGGAGAATTTCGGCCCGATTGCCGCGATCACGCGGTTTAGCGAGGAGGATGAAGTTCTTGCGCGCGCCAATGCCTCCGACATGGGATTGTCGGCCTATGCCTTTACTCGTTCGCCAGATCGAGCAAGGCGGACGGTATCGGCCCTGAAGGCAGGGATGGTCGGCATAAACAGCTTCGCGCTGGCGGCATCCGAGGCACCTTTTGGCGGCACCAATCATTCGGGCATGGGCCGCGAGGGCGGGATCGAGGGTATCAGCGACTATCTCGACACCAAGCTTGCGCAGATCGTGTTCTGAGGGAGGCGGATATGATCAAGAACAGGCTGAAAGAAATCTGGGCGGAGGGCCGTCCCTCGATCAATGGCTGGTTGTCGATCGGCAATGCCTTCACGGCGGAGATCATGGCTGCTCAGGGCTACGATTCCGTCTCGATCGACATCCAGCATGGTGCGCTCGACTATAATTCGGTGCTGCCAATGTTTCAGGCTATGCGCGCCTCCGGTGTCGTGCCGATGGCGCGTGTGCCCTGGTTGGAGCCCGGCATCATTATGAAAGTGCTGGATGCCGGTGCCTATGGCGTGATCTGCCCGATGGTGAACACCGCCGCGCAAGCAGCCGAATTCGTCAGCTATCTCCGCTATCCTCCGCACGGCCAGCGCAGTTTCGGGCCGACGCGTGTCAGCTTTGCCGCCGGGCCAAATTATGCGGGTGAGGCGAATGACGAAATCCTCGCCTTTGCCATGGTCGAGACCAAGCAGGCGATGGACAACCTCGATGCAATTGCCGCAACGCCGGGATTGGACGGCATTTACGTTGGGCCAGCTGATCTCACTTTCAGTCTGACGGAAGGTCGACTAGCGCCGAGCTTCGATCGCGAAGAGCCGGACATGATCGCGGCTCTCCAGCGCATTGTCGTGGCTTGCAAGAAGAACAGAATTCGCGCCGCTCTTCATTGCGGTACTCCGGAATATGCTGCCCGCGCCATTCAGTGGGGCTTCGATATGACGACGGTGTCTGGCGACACCCGGCTCCTGGCCGCGGCGGCGGCGGCGAGCGTCGCGAAATTTCGCGACCTCGCAGGGCAGGCGGCGACCAAGGCTGAAAAGGGGGCCTATTGATGCCGCATATTCTCGTTGCTGGGAAGTTGCATCCTTCTGGGGTGGCACTTCTGAAAAGCGCGCCGAACGTGACGTTCGACTACGTGGAAGAGGTGTCTGAACAGTCCTATCACCCCCTCATCGGCAAGGCTGACGCGCTGGTGCTGCGTACACAGCCTCTCTCGGCATCAACCGTTGCAAACGCGGAGCGCTTGAAAATCGTCTCGCGCCATGGCGTTGGATATGACGCCGTTCATCTGGCCTCTCTCAATGAAAGAGGCATCGCGCTCGCCGTGGTCGGCGATGTCAATTCGGTGTCGGTGGCTGAGCATGCCATGATGTTGATCCTGTCCGCGGCGAAGCGCGTTCTTCGCGGTGATCGCGCTGTCCGCAATCCCTCAGAATGGGGGTGGCGTAACCAGCTGGAAGCGGAAGAGATCTCGGGGAAACGCCTGTTGATTATCGGCTATGGCCGCATTGGGCGTCATCTTTCGCGGATGGCCAGCGGTTTTGGCATGGAGACGAGAGCTTTTGACCCTTTCCTGCAGGCCCAGGGCTGGCCCGAAGGGCCGGTCTTGCCGGCAGATGATCTTCTAGAGGGACTTGAATGGGCCGATGTGGTCTCAATCAATGTTCCAAAGGCCGATCGACCAGTCATTGGCAAAGCCGAACTGGCGGCGATGAAGCGCGGCGCCATCCTCGTCAACACGGCTCGCGGCGGTGTCGTCGACGAGACGGCCTTGATCGAAGCGTTGCAATCCGGCCATCTGGGCGCAGCGGGGCTTGATGTTTTTGACGACGAACCGCCTTCCAAGGATTGCCGGCTTCTTACGCTCGATCAGGTGGTGTTGTCGCCGCACATTGCCGGTTTGACCCGCGAGTGTGGCGAGCGGATGGCCATAGCGTCCGTCCAAAACGTGCTCGATTTTTTCGCTGGAAGAATAGATCCGAAGCTCGTCGTGAATGCCGATCAGCTGCGGTAAAACTGGGACTGGATAGGGATCAATCGCAATTCGAGCGCGGCAATGGCGTATACTTTCGCCGCAGCGAAGTTCGCTTGATCATTGTCTGCAATAAAAATTGCTAATATCAAAATCTGCATTGAAAATTGAAATATGCTTTGACTCAGTAGTTATTGCGATCTAGTCTTATTTGCAATGATTGTTGCAATATGGGTGCCAACGGCAATCATGGGCTGACAGAGGGATTGGCGCTGGGAGGCGTCTTCCGCAAAAAAATCTGGCGGCATCGGAATTCACTTTAGTTCCATGGGAGGTAAGAGATGGGACGTCTGATCCGTAGCCTTTTGGCTACAACAATTATCGCAGCCGCAATGGGCGGGGCAGCCGCCGCGCAGGACAAGTCAAAAGTCTTCTTCCTGCTGCCAAATCAAACGACAATTCGTTTCGAGAGCCGTGACGCGCCATTCTTTGTTCAGGCGATGAAAGAGAAGGCGCCCAATGTCGAGGTCGTGGTTCAAAACGCGCAGGGCGATCCCAACAAACAACAGTCTCAGGTGGAGGACGCAATCGCACAAGGAGCGAAGGTGATTCTGCTTGCATCGGCCGATGCAAACCTCGCAGCCGGTGAGCTTGCCGCAGCGGCAAAGGCAAATGTGCCTGTTGTTCTTTATGATCATGATGCCGTAGGAGGCAAGGCCGAAGCCCACATCGTTTTCGACAGTTTGGCGGTCGGCGAAGCGCAAGGAAAACGCGCCGCCGAATTAATCAAGGCCATGTCGAAGTCGCCGGTTAAGGTCGCCCGCGTCAAGGGCAATCAGGGCGAGTATGGCACCCGGCAATATGAGAAAGGGCAGAACGAATTTCTTCAGCCGCTGATCGATTCTGGAAAGGTCAAGGTCGTATGCGAGCAGTACACCCAGAATTGGGATCCGACTCTGGCACAGAGCTTTGCTGAGGATTGTCTCACGAAAAACGGCGGTGACGTCGATGTTTTCCTCGGCATGAATGACGGCACCACGGGAGGCTCTGTCGCGGCGCTCATTTCCCAAGGATCTAAACCAGGCGAAAAGCTCGTGACCGGCGGTCAAGATGCCACGGTGGAAGCGCTTCGCTATATCGCGCAAGGGTGGCAGGACAATTCCGTTCTCAAGGATCTGAAGGTTCAGGCAACCTATGCCGCAGATGTCGTCGCATCGATTGTTGCCGGCAAGGGCGTTCCGAAAGAGCTGATCAACGGCAAGGTCAACAATAGCTTCATGGATGTCCCAGCGGTGTTCCTGCCGGTCACCAACATCACAAA
Organism: Martinezella miluonensis; assembly: GCF_900094545.1. Taxonomy (GTDB): domain Bacteria; phylum Pseudomonadota; class Alphaproteobacteria; order Rhizobiales; family Rhizobiaceae; genus Rhizobium; species Rhizobium miluonense. The sequence continues at coordinate 6,594 of NZ_FMAH01000073.1, read as the reverse complement.
GGACCATCTTGGTGATGTGGTCTCGAAGGGCGTTTGGACGTGGGCCGAAATCTGCAAGGGCATCGAAACCACCGATGTCTGCAAGAAAAATCTCTAATTCGACTGTTTGCCACGGGGGAAAGCGGTTTGGCCGCCTTCCCCCGTCTGCAGGATCAAGACCCTTGCGAGGATGAGATGACCGCAACTGTTTCCGGGCGTCCAGAGCATGAAGCCCTTTCGAACAAAAAATCCACTCCGCTGATTTCGATGCGCAACATCCAGAAGTCGTTCGGCTCGGTTCATGCCCTCAGAGGGGCCTCCGTTGATGTGCATGCCGGAGAAATCGTTGCACTGGTCGGCGACAATGGCGCAGGCAAATCGACGCTCGTAAAGGTGATGGCGGGTGTGCACGCAGCCGACTCCGGAGACTATGAAATCGAGGGCAAGCCGGTAAACATCCGAACTCCGGCAGATGCGACTGCCCAAGGGATTGCGACCGTCTATCAGGATCTCGCTTTGTGCAACAATCTGGACGCTGTCCAGAACCTCTTTCTCGGCCGCGAGCTGACCGGTCCCGGTATTTTTGGACATCGCGTCCGCCGCGCCGAGTGTGAAGTGCGGGCTCGCGAAGTGATGACGAGAATGCGGCTCGGCAATCTTTCGCTTACTCGGCCCGTCGGAGCCATGTCCGGCGGCCAGCGTCAGAATATCGCGATCGCCAGATCCATTCTTTGGAAGCCTAAGGTCGTCATACTCGACGAACCCACGGCTGCCCTCAGCCACTCGGCGGCGCAACAAGTCGCGGACCTCATTCGCAGTCTCGCAGACGATGGACTGGGTATCGTCATCGTCAGTCACGACATCCACCATTTTGTCGTGAACTCGACCGACCGGATCGAAGTCATGAGACTTGGCGCGAATGCGGCGAGTTTTCGCTCCAGGGACGTGACCGGCGAAATGGTTGTCAATGCGATGGTCGGCGGCAACGAAGGCGTCAATCTCGCCGGCTGACCAACAATTTCCATTTCCGAGGAATGAATACAATGGCTTCCATCTCCACAACCACGGCGCCGAAGCGGCGCACCTTCGGCGAGCTTCTCAATAGCGATCTCAGGGCCCTGCCTGTGGTCATTGCGCTTGTCGCCTTGTGGATCTTCTTCGCCCTTCAGAGCGATATCTTCCTCACGCCAAGAAATCTGTCGAACTTGCTGCAGCAGTCGACGGTCGTTGGAATCATGGCGCTCGGTTTGATGTTTGTCCTTCTGGTCAAGGAGATTGATCTTTCGATCGCCGCAATCCACGGCGTTACCTCGGTGTTCAGCGCCAAGCTGATCGTCGATTATGGAGTGTCGCCCTGGCTCGCCCTGCCGATTGCCATCGTCATCGGTGCTGCGATCGGATCCTGTTCTGCTCGCTGGGTAAATTGGGTCGGGGTGCCATCATTCGTCGTGACCCTGGGTTTGGGCCTGGCACTGAATGGCATACAGCTGATGCTGCTTCCTGCGACCTCGCGTTATGGCCTAATGGGAACGGGCGTCGAATATATCGCGCAGACCACCATCTCAGGCGCCAGCGCATGGATTACCTGGGCCATCGGACTTGCGCTGCTTGCCGGTCTGATTTTCTCAAGCGTCTCGCGGCGAAGGAGGGCTGGCCTCGAAGTCTCGACGCTTCATGCCATTGTGTTTCCCTTGGCCGGCGCCGGCGTTCTGGGAGCGATCGTCGTGTTGGTTCTCAACGCCAATCAGGGGATTCCCCTGCCTGTTTTGATATTCGTCGTTCTCCTTGGCATTGGCGGCTACGTCCTGAACGAGACCCGTTTCGGTCTCTATCTCTATGCCGTCGGAAACAACGACGAAGCGGCGCGGCGGGCGGGTATAAAGGTGCAGGTCATCCGTATGACGGCCTTTGCGATCGCGGGCGGCGTTGCAGCCATTGCCGGCATCGTTGCTTCATCGAGAACCCTCGGCGTTGGCGTCTTCTCGGGCGGTGGGGTCGGCGGTGGAACTCTTCTGTTGGAATCAATCGCGGCGGCCGTCATCGGCGGCGTGAGCCTTTTTGGCGGCCGCGGTGCCATTCATGCGGCCCTTTTGGGAGCCCTGGTCATCGGCACGGTCCAAAATGGACTTAACCTCATGGGTGTCGAGAACGAAGTTCGTCTGATCGTCACCGGCTTTCTTTTGGTTTTTGCGGTTTCCATAGACAAGATCATCGAGAAACTGACCGGGCAACAGTCGTTTTGACCCTCCGTCGTGAAGGTAACAGCGGCTTCCATGGCTGGCCGGTCGCGTCGTTCGATTTGACATTGGCAATCAATTGCTATTCAGGGCATGATGCAATGGAATTTGCAGGTTTGGAAAATGGCAGAGATCGAACCACCGCGCGATTATGAGGAATTCATTCGTCTGGTCCATGACCGCTACGGCGGTATGAGCAAGGCGTATCAGACGATCTCGGTCTATCTTACCCAGAACCCGAATGATGTGGCTGTGCTTTCCGTCAATGCGATCGCAGATCGCTGCGGCATCCACGCATCCAGTTTCGTGCGTTTCGCCCAGGCCCTGGGATATGAGGGCTTCAAAGATCTGCAGGGCCTGTTTCAGCGGCGGCTCTCGACGGCGGCTCCCGGTTTCGAGGCGCGAAAAAAAGCGCTTGAAGTGGAACTCGGGACGCGAACGGACAGAAGCGAGGCCGGATTTCTTCGGGACCTCGTGGTACGGGACATTGCATCCTTGCAGGACGTGCTCGCCCAGGTCTCGGGCGAAGATCTGGCCACAGCAGTCGATCTTCTGGAAAAGAGTGAGACCATCTACTTGATCGGACAGCTGCGCTCGGCACCGGTGGTCGAATTGCTTCGCTACGTCCTGACCATGCTGGGAAAGCGATGTGTTCTGCTCGATCCGAGCGGTGGACTTGCGACATATATGGCACGCACGATGAAGGACACCGATCTTCTGCTTGCCGTATCGTTTCGCTTCTATGCAACGGAAGTCGTGAACGTCGTCGAGGATGCGGCCGCTCGTGGCATTCCAATCGTTGCCATTTCCGACAGCACGCTTTCGCCTCTGGCTAAGTCTGCAACGGTTCTCTTCCCCGTCCCCGAGCACGAATATACGTTTTCGCGCTCGCTTGCCGCGCCGATGTGCCTGGCGCAGGCCCTGACGGTTGCCTTGGCGAGCCGGCTGCAAGGCAGCAAAAATGAACCTCGCATTCCAATCGTGACTGGGCAATAGGGCGTGTCCCTAGGAACATGTAGTCGATAAGCTATGTTGTTTTCCAAGGAGCGACGCTAAGGGCGTAAAGTCACAACGCGCCGGGCGTTTGAAGGATCGGCGATTAGATTCGTGCAGGAGGTGTCTCCGGTTCGACTCCCTTCAAGAGCGAGGCACGTTAAACATATTGCTATACGCTCGAGAAGGTCCACTCCCACGCGTTGGTCCGTGCCAATGTCTACGTCCGCCTCCGAGGTATTCGGACGAGCCGCCATCGTTGTTCCTCCATAAGCTTCATGGTAAGCGCAAGCCGTTCCTGGAGGATCACATGCAATTTTCACTTCAGACCGTGCTGATGGTGGCGCAGGCGCTCGCAAGCATCTCAACGCCCATCGCTATACTTCTTGCCATTCGGCAGTTTCAGTTGGTTCGCCAGCAGGCAAAAAAACAATCCGACACTGCCGCCGTCAACTTCATCCTGCAGGCAGAAGGTCAGTTCGATCGCGCCATGGAAACGCTCATCAATGCTCCGCCAGCAGTCATCAGGCAGGCTTATGCGCCCGAAATCGACCCTTCCTGGAAGGACGAGCATCTGGCAGCCTTTATTTTCATGAAGCGACTGTTTGGGCAAGTTTCGCGCATGGTCTTTATTGCCCATAACCAGGCCATCGATCTCGGCATGTCACAGAAGGATCGGGAGGACCTGATTGTCGATTGGGAGAATACATTGCGCAAGTATCGGGAGCACCCGATCATGCGTCGGATTTTTGAAAACGCCATACGCAACCAAGACTACAACCGGCATATGCTGGCCATGTGCCGAAAGATATTCGAGGGCTCCTCCTGAATTCTCCGAACTAAGTGCCGTTCCGTTCAAGCGGCCCGCCGGCAGAGGGTGAGGACGAAGAACTCACGATAACAAAAGTCCGGTTGATCAAGGAGGCGATCTGGATCCTCAGCCAAACTCTTCCAATAACGATGGTCGCTCTCGGGTAAATCGTAATCGGGTGCCACCGTCGTGAAGTAGGCGATCAAATCGCGGACATAAGCGCGGGTATGTTCGCCGGCCGGCGCCCAACGCTCGACGAGCCAACCGCGACGCCAGAGCATGTCCAGGCCGAAGTCACGCAGCCGCGCCGGGATCGTGGAGCCGCAATCCGTGCCAAGCACGCCACGCTCACGAAATTTCCGCAGCCGCGCCGTCATAAACCGGCTGAAGACGCCGTGATCCATCGGCAAGATCTGCAGCATGGTGGAGTCGAAATCCTTGACAGCCAGGATGCCGCCAGGTTTCAAAACACGGATCGCCTCGCCTGTGGCTAGTCTGAATTCCTCCGGCGTCAGATATTGCATAACATTCGCGGACCAGACGCAATCGAAAGATTGATCGCCGAAGGGCAGCGAGAGGATGCTGCCGATGTGAGCGCTGAAAAGCGGACCGGCATTCACCTTGCCCATCATTCCTTCTGCTCGCCGGACATTTTCAGGCGCAAGGTCGAGGGCCGTGACCGCGCCTCCGGGGCCGGTACTATCGCAGATCAACGGCAGGAAGCTGCCACTGCCGCAACCGGCATCGAGCACTGACCAACCGGGCTGAATGCCGATCTGCCGCAGTGCGTCCTCGTATTCGGGACGCGACGATTCAAAGTGAAGATCCAACCAGTCGACGCCACTGGCTTCGTGACCTGTCGACGTTTCGTTCTTAGCGGACATCAATGCAACCCTCCCAATGCTGGCTCTACTTCGATAACAAGGTAAAAGGGCAAAGGCGAGGGAAGGTCTTGCCCTCTCGCAAAATAGTCCCCCTTGGCGCTCACCGACAAGGACGGCCAAGAGCCGTCTGGCGAGGCAATTAAGATCGTACTCGTAGATCTCTGACTGGCGAGCGCATTGGGCAGGGTAGCCACCGAATTTTGCAGGAAGTCGCGTGGCTTTGATTGCAATTCGCGATATTTGAGATAACCATTGCGGGCATCGAAATTCACATAAATCGGAATTATGTTAAATAACGAGGGCGTAGACGACGGGCGCCTAGCCATCCCTTCATCATGTTTCAAAGCGTTAGCCAGAGTCCCAACGAACAGGGCGGCGGTCAGTATCCCTTCAAGAGCAACGCACCATAGCAATTGTTCGTTTGGAAAAGTTGTCAGCAGGCACGATGAGCCATTGACCTCGAATGATCTCGATATTTGCCAACAGGCCTTGGACGAAATTTTAGCGAGGCTAAAGGTTGGGAAGGACACAGAGGAAGCGCAACGAGCGGCGGCGATCATCATAGAGCTTTACCGACAAGGCGTGCACAAAGATACGCAACTGGTGGAACTGGCGGCGGGGGCGCGAGGAATTAGCAATCCGGATTGATTGCCAATGGTTCCTCAAACGACACGCCAGCGAACTTGATCTTATGTTGAGTTGCGTTAGAATCTCATCACGCACTCATTTTTGCCCCGTCGTTCAGGCGGGGTTCTTTTTGGAATATCGGTCTGCTTCGGCTCGCTGCGCCTGCGGGAAAGCCTGACGAGACGGAGCCTTCTCCGTCGGGCGGTTCCGCGGGCGGCTCGTTTGCAAAACCCAAACAAACTGGTTCTCGGCAAGTTGTTCCCTGCAACGTGAAAATATGCAAGATGGTTCGTGCCCTTTGCCCCTGGCCGCTACGCCGTTACGTATGCGTCGTGCCGTCACGGAATACGACCATCGAGGCTGGAGGCGACAAAGGCGCCCTCTTCGGTAGAACCTTGAGCTATGTCCGTCCATTTGGGGGTGAGAGTTCCATCACGATTAGCCAGAGTGAGATTGTTGACGCAGCATAAACCCAGCTGGCAGGAACGCACAGCGATCCGCGCGCGGTAGGATCAGAAGCCACGCTTGCCGGGCGGGACGGCCAAGGCCGAGATCATCTATATGCCCAGGGCGACCTCGTCACCATTCGCTCGTATGATGAAGGAGCGGTCAGCGCGTACGTGTCTATCCGCCCTGGTGGGAAGACGACGAATGAAGGCATCCGCCTCCACGGCCGAGCCCCCATCATTGTTCGACATAGGCGGCCAGTTCCTCGGGTGTTCCCTGCTGCAAATTCCGAGGCAATCCGCCCCCTGATTCCGAAATGATGTCGCCCCCCAATTCCGAGAAATAGTCGCCCCCTTATTCCGAGATGATTGCGCCCCCTTTGGCGGGCATCTGGCAAGGGTGGTCTGCCGGTGTGAAGTTTCTTCCTTGGACGTTGACGAGGAAGGAACGGGATGCCTGCGGAGAGAGTGGAGATGCGGCGTGTCCGCGAGATATTGAGATATCGCTTTGAGCAAGGACTTGGGCACAAGTCGATTGCGGTGCGGGTTGGGACTGCGCCCTCGACGGTGCGCGAGACGCTACGGCGCGCGGCGGTTGCCGGGTTGTCGTGGCCTTT
>NZ_FMAH01000060.1 GCF_900094545.1 Martinezella miluonensis | reverse complement strand
TCTGCTCAAGCAAAAATGTACCACGGCCACCCGAAGATACGTCCAAAGGCATCTCGATGAAGATGCACTCGCCCGCATGCATCAACGGGCAACGCCCGACATGATGCGAAAGCGTCGATGCACCGCAGAACATCCGTTCGGCACCATCAAACGGATGATGGCAGGCGGACGTTTCCTGACCAGAAACCTCAAGGGCACCAGAACCGAAATGGCCCTCTCGGTGGTCGCCTACAACATCAGGCGCACCATAAACATAACATCAAAACCCGCATAGACCCAGAAACCAAAAGAGGCCCCGGTCAAACCGGAGCCTCCAAACGTTTCCACACAGGCTGCTTCGGGGCCGCCTTTTTTGTTGGTATAGCGCCCGCATATTGATAGGGTGCCGCCGGCCCTATCACAGCCTGAGAGACTATATTTGATGAACACTATCGCTTCGGAGCTTGCTGCCAGCATCCGCTCCATTCCGGATTATCCCAAGCCCGGCATCATCTTCCGTGACATCACCACGATGCTTGGCGATGCCAGGGCGTTTCGCCGCGCCGTCGATGCGCTGGTACAGCCCTATGCCGGCACAAAAATCGACAAGGTCGCCGGGATGGAAGCGCGTGGCTTCATTCTCGGGGGTGCGGTAGCGCATCAATTGTCGTCGGGCTTCGTGCCAATCCGTAAGAAAGGCAAGCTGCCGCACGATATCGTCCGGATCGCCTACAGCCTGGAATACGGCGTCGACGAGATGGAGATGCATCGCGATGCGGTCAATCCCGGCGAAAGGGTCATCCTGGTCGACGATCTGATCGCAACGGGCGGCACCGCCGTCGGCGCGACGAAGCTCCTGCGCCAGATCGGAGCCGAAGTCGTCGCGGCATGCTTCGTCATCGATCTGCCTGACCTCGGCGGCCGCAAGAAGCTCGAAGAGCTTGATGTGCCGGTTCATACGCTGGTGGAATTTTCGGGACACTGAGCATGTCGCAAAGACTGATGGGGCCGCTGCGAACGGCCCCGCAGGTCGCTATTCAAAGGCCAGTACGGTGCTCTCGAAACGTAGGGCCGGGGTGCCATGCTGGTTCACGCCGTCACAGGCGAGCGTGTAGAGCGTCCAGCCGGGGCGCGAGGCCAGCGGGCGGCTGCCGAGGATGGCGACGCCATAGGTGATCGTATCGCCGGCAAAGACCGGTCTCAGCCATTGCAGGTTCTTGAAGCCGGGTGAGGGGCCGAGATTGGGAGGTGTCTTGCCTTCGGCGATCAGTCTGGCCGTCTCGGACTTCCAATAATCGACGAAGCTGCGCATCCACATGGAGCAGCTATGCCATCCGGAAGCACAGAGCCCGCCGAACAATGAGTGTTTGGCCGCTTCCGCATCCATATGGAAGATTTGCGGATCGAAGCGCGAGGCGAAGTGGATGATGCCTTCGGGCGTGAAAGTATGGCTGCCGATCTCGGCGCGTTCGCCGATGGCATAGAGTTCGCTCATCTTCATGCCGATACCCCCGTGCCGGCGCGCATGCGGATCATGGTCGCGTTCTCTCCGAGGCAGACGAGCTCGCCGCGCTGGTTCTCGATCTCGTGGCGGAACTTGACGATGCCTATGCCGGGGCGAGAGCGCATGGCGCGGACTTCGACCACGATGGAGCGGCCCGACAGCGTATCGTCGGCCAAAACGGGCTTTTTCCACTCCATGAAATCGATGCCCGGCGCACCTTGTGCGTCGGTCGCGAGCAGATAGGAATCGCACATCATGCGCATGAACACCGCCGAGGTATGCCAGCCGGAAGCGGCCAGGCCGCCGAGAATGCTGGCGCGTCCGGCTTCCTCGTCCAGATGCATCGGTTGCGGGTCGAATTCGCTCGCAAATTCTATGATCTCCGCCGCCGTCATATGTTTGGGGCCGAGCGGAAACTCCCGTCCCGGCTGGAAGTCTTCGTAGACGAGTTTCGTCATGTCTTCTGTCGTCCTCCACATCTTGCCCAAGGGCAATCGCATGGCCCGGAGTGGTGGCGCAAGCATTTTCATGGCGATAGCGGGTCACAGCAAAAGGAGATTGTCCATTGATGCCCGGCAGCTCTTGATTGTATGGCGGCGATGTGTTGAGGCTTGTAGTGGCGAGACGTATTGGGAATGAAAATGAGCAAGCTCGAAATCGCACTGGAAGATGCCGCCGGCGAGGGGATCATATCCTCCAGCCAGGCCGAGCGATTGCTGCCTTACCTGACCGCGAGGAATATCGGCGCGTTACCAACACGTCAGGATCTTTCGGCCCCGCGCTCGCTTGATGATTCCAACCCATTGGAAGATACGGAAGCGCCGCGTTTCGTGCGCGGCTTTCACGATGTGCTCATCACCATCGGCGTCATTGTGCTGCTGGTCGGGTTATGGGGATTGACGAGCCGGTATGTGTCCCTGCTGGCGATCGTCGTCCTGGCGGAAATCCTCGTACGCCGTCAACGCCTGGCGCTTCCCGCCGTGGTCTTGACCATCGCGCTCGTCGTCTGGCTTTTCCATGCGGTAGTGAGTTATGTCTCCTCCACGCCGGCGCTGGTCGATAATTTCACTGTCGGCGCATTTATCCTGGCGGCGCCCTTCCCACCGATGCTCGCATTGTTTTACTGGCGCTACCGGGTCCCGCTTTCCCTGGCGCTATTCTTGTTCTCATTGTTCGGATTGTTCCTTGCAGTGGTCTTCTATGTCGCCGGCACCGTGACGGGCTCCTCGAATGTGCCGGCAGACTATCCAATCCAGACGCTCATGATCTTGCTGGTGACCGCGCTCGGCAGCTTCGCATTGGCGATGCGTTTCGATCTCAGCGATCCGCGCAGGGTGACCCGCCGGTCCGACGTGGCGTTCTGGCTGCATCTCGCAACCGCACCGGCGCTGCTTTATTCGACCGTCCTTCTGGCCCTGCGCCTGGAGCTTGCCAGCGGTGGCATCGTCTTTACCAATCTCACCGACGCCCTCTTCGGAGGCTATATGCAAGCGGTGACTGTTCTGGTGGCGGTCCTGGTGATGATGCTGATCGGGCTCGTCATCGATCGCCGCGCTTTCGTGACCGCAGGGCTCGTGTCGCTCGGCCTCGCGACGGCGGCCATCCTTCGGCATAATAATGCCGGTCTCGACAAGGTCGGCTTCCTGGTGCTGATGATTGTCGGCCTGGTCGTGCTTGTGATCGGTATCGGTTGGGCCGATCTGCGCCGCCTCATCGTGCGGCGTTTGCCCGCCGGCATGCAGGCGAGATTGCCGGCGCTCTGATAGGCGCCGGCAAGATAGAGGCGATCAGGTATTGAAGCGGAAGTGGATGACGTCGCCGTCCTGGACAACGTATTCCTTGCCTTCGTCGCGGGCTTTGCCGGCTTCCTTTGCGCCGGTTTCGCCGTTGTAGGCGATGTAATCGTCATAGGCGATGGTGTTGGCGCGGATGAAGCCGCGCTCGAAATCCGAGTGGATGACGCCGGCAGCCTGCGGTGCTTTGGTGCCCCGCTCGATCGTCCAGGCGCGCGTTTCCTTCGGTCCTACGGTGAAGTAGGTGATGAGGTGCAAGAGCTTGTAGCCGGCGCGGATCAGACGATCGAGACCGGCTTCGTCGAGGCCGAGTGCGGAGAGGAATTCCTTCGCCTCTTCATCGGGAAGCTGTGCGACTTCCGCCTCGATCGCGGCGGAGATGATGACGACTTCCGAATTCTGCTCCTTGGCCATGGCGGCGACAGCCGCCGTGTGCTCGTTGCCGGTCGCCGCATCGCCTTCGGCGACGTTGCAAACGTAAAGCACAGGGTGCGAGGTCAGCAGGTTCAGACCCTTGAGGATACGGATTTCCTCGGCGTCCAGCTTCGACAGCAGCGTGCGGACGGGCTTGCCTTCCTGAAGCAATGCCAAAGAAGCATCCATGATCGGCAGCATCGCCATGGATTCCTTGTCCTTGCCGGTGGCGCGCTTGCGCGTCTGCTCGGTGCGACGCTCAAGGCTCTCGAGATCGGCGAGCATGAGCTCGGTCTCGATCGTCTCGGCGTCGGCGACAGGATTGATGCGGCCTTCGACGTGGGTGATGTCGCTGTCTTCGAAGCAGCGCAGCACGTGCACGATGGCATCGACTTCCCGGATGTTGGCGAGGAACTGGTTGCCGAGGCCCTCGCCCTTCGATGCGCCGCGCACCAGGCCGGCAATATCGACGAAGGAGATGCGCGTCGGGATCAGCTCCTTCGACTTGGCGACGTCTGCGAGCTTGCGCATGCGCGGATCGGGAACCGCGACTTCACCCGTGTTCGGCTCGATCGTGCAGAACGGATAGTTCGCCGCCTGCGCGGCCGCCGTCTTGGTCAGCGCGTTGAACAGAGTGGACTTGCCGACATTCGGCAGTCCGACGATACCGCATTTGAAACCCATGGCACCTTGTCCATATCTTGAAAATCTTTGCAGTGCCTATGGGGGAAGGGCCGTTGCGGGTCAAGTCTTGGGCATGCAAAGAGCCACTTTTCTGCTGATGGAAGGGTATTACGGGTGCCGGTCGCATTGTCTCCCTGACACGACCGTCCTTGAACGATGTGGTGCGCTGCACTATAATGCAGCTATTAGCCCAAAGCTTGTTTCCCCTGTCGTCAACGGTGATGCCGATGAGTGACAATGATGTTGTCCTGAAACCAAAGCCTAAAACGAAGCCGAAGGTCGAGAGGCCGAAGCTCTACAAGATCATTCTCGTGAACGACGACTATACGCCGCGAGAGTTCGTCACCATGGTGCTCAAGGCCGTTTTCCGTATGAGCGAGGAGACCGGCTATCGCGTCATGATGACGGCGCACAAGCTCGGAACCTGCGTTGTCATGGTCTGTACGCGCGATATTGCCGAGACGAAGGCCCAGGAGGCGGTCGATCTTGCAAAAAGCGCGGGCTTCCCGCTGATGTTCACGACCGAGCCGGAAGAATAGGAACGCTAGGCGTCTGTTAAGCCGGGCGGCGAACCTGGAAACCGGTCTTGTTCTGCGTGAAGCCGCAATTGGCGTAGAAGCGCAGCGTTGCCGGGTCCTTCGACCCCGTTAGCAGCATGACCTTGTAGCAGCCCCTTTCCCAGGCGCTCCCTATCGCCCGGCGGATGATCGCGCCGGCAAGGCCGCGCTGGCGGTAGTCGGCGTGCGTCACCACATTCTCGATCAAGGCATAGGGCGCACCGCCGCGCGTGAGATTGGGAATGACCACCAGCGTGACGGAGGAGACAGCCAACTCGCCGTCGAAGGCCGCGAAGATCGTCATGCCGGGATGGGCAAGGATTTCGGCAAAGCGGCTTTCCGCCAGCTGCTGCTCCAGCATCGGATCTTCGCTGTTCAGGTGCTGGTAAAGCGCAAGCAGCCCCGGCAGGTGCGTCCTCGCGATCGGCCGGATGACGAGATTTGCGGCGTCCTTGACGGCTGCATCAAGCATTTCAATTGTCCTTCTTGCCGAACATCCTCTTCAGCATTTCCGCCATGGGGCCGGTTTCCGGGATTTTCGGCTGGCTGTGATTGCGGGCTTGATGAATATGCGATTTGGCCGTCGGCGCCTTCTTCTCCGGCTTCGGCGCGTCGTCTTCCGCCTTGCCGCCCAGGGCGACCGCGATCTTGTTCATCAGTTGCGAATCCTCACCGCGCACCAGCATGTCGGCGTTATCCGCAAGCGCATCGAACAAGGGTTCAAGCCAGTCTCGGTCCACCTTGGCGAAATCGCCGAGAACGTGATTGTGCACGAGTTCCTTGGCACCGGGATGACCGATGCCGAGACGCAGACGGCGATACTCGCGGCCGACATGGGCATCGATGGATTTGATGCCGTTGTGACCGCCATGGCCGCCACCGGTCTTCAATCGCGCCTTGCCGGCGACCAGATCGAGTTCGTCGTAGATCACCACGAGATCGGAGGGTTGGAGTTTGTAGAAGCGCATGGCTTCGCCGACTGCTTCGCCCGAGAGATTCATGAAGGTCTGCGGCTTGATGAGCAGCACTTTCTGGCCGCCGAGCTCGCCTTCGGCAATCTCCGCCTTGAACTTCTTCGACCAGGGCGAAAAGCTATGGCGGCGATAGATCGCATCCACGGCCATGAAGCCGATATTGTGGCGGTTGGCCTGATATTTGGCGCCCGGATTGCCGAGGCCCGCGATGAGAAGCATGCGCTTCACCCCTTGGAAAATACCGATGCCCTTCACGACAGGGATTTGGCGGCAAAGTCAAGACGGGATGCGGTCAGTTGCCGAGGTGCAGGCCGTACTTCAGGAAAATCTGCCTCTGCGTTCCATCGGCAATCAGCGCATTCAGCGCCGTCTGCATCCTGGCCAGGAGGTCGGCGGGGAAATCCTTCTGGCAGGCGATCCCCAAGGACTGTTGTGAAAGGACGGTTACCTTCTCCACCGCATTGCCTTCTTCTTTCAACTTGTCGAAGTAGAATTCCGAGATCGGCATCAGGTCGATACGGTCACTGATCAGCTTCTTCAGGCTTGCCTTGAAGTCGCTGCCCAAGTCGATGCGCGGGAAATTGTTCCGGCGCAATATCGTCTCCGTGTAATCCTCCCGCCAGGTGCCGACGAGATATTTCCTGGCCTCGTCGAGGTTTGCGGCTTCGACTTTCGAGCCGCTGTGCTTGATCAGGATGTTGCGGTCGATCAGCAACGGCTGCACCCATTTGAAGAGCGTATTGCGTTCTTCATTGTGCGCGGTGGAGAAGACGCAGGTCATGGGGTCCGTCAGCGCCTGATTATAGGCACGGACCCAGGGCAGGACCGTAATCGTGTAGTCGACACCGATCGCCGCCATCACCTTCTGCACCTGCTCGGTGCTTGCCCCGACAGGCGTCTTGCCGTCGCGATAGCTGAAAGGGGGGTATTCCTCGGTGGTGAAATGGACGGTTTCTGCGCGGGCAGGAGAGAGAAAAGTCAGCGAAAACAGACTGGTTGCAAGGATGAATAGCTGCTTTCGCATGCGGGTCCTCGTTGCTATGACGCTTGTGCTATTGGGGATAGACAATCCTGCTGCAGGACGGCAAGCGCGTTCATCAGATTGTCCGGATGCAGCGGTCGATAGAACAGATAGCCTTGGCCGTAATCGATGCCCATGGTGCGCAAGGTCGCGCATTCCTCTTCGGTTTCCACGCCTTCGGCAATAACCGTGCAGTTCATTTTGTGCGACAGCGTGGTGATGCTTTCGACCAGCATGCGGCTCTTGGCGCTGACATCGGAAGCCGTGTCGTTGATTGCGCGAATGAAGGACTGGTCGATCTTGATGATGTCGACCGGGAAGCGATTGATGTAGCTCAGCGACGAGTAGCCGGTACCGAAATCATCAAGCGCGATGCGGCAGCCATAACGGCAGAGCTCGTTGACGACCATGCGCGTCTCCGGATTGTCATCCATAAGCACGGCTTCGGTGATCTCGACGACGATGCGTCGCGGTGAAATATCGTAGCGCGAGAGCAGAGCGGCGATGCGCACAGGCAGCTCCGGCTCGAATTGAAGCGGCGAAAAATTGATGGCGAGGTAGGTGTCCTGCATGCCGTCAAAGCGCGACAGCCTTGCGAAAGTGGCGATCGCCTTTTCCATGATGCGGTTGCCGATGCGGATGATGGATCCGGTCTCTTCGGCGACCTCGATGATGTGGGCAGGGGGCAGAATTCCCTTTTGCGGGTGATGCAGGCGCATCAGTGCCTCGAAGCCGGCAATCGCGCGGTCGTCGACGTTCACGACCGGCTGCAGATAGGCCTCGAACCAGTCTTCGTTGAGGCCGCTTTCGATATTGCTTTCCAGCTCGGCGCGACGGCGGGAAACGTCGAGCATGTCATTGTTGAAGATCTGTGCGCCGTTCTTGCCGTCGCGCTTCTTGGCGTACATGGCGATATCGGATTTCAGCAGCAGTTCGGCCGCATTGGCGGCCTGGCGCGGATATATCGCGATGCCGATGCTGGCGCTGAGGCGGGCGTCGCCATCGAAGGGCGCCTCGAAGATTTCGGCAATGAGCGCCGACATCTCGAAGGCTCTCGCTTCGGCGTCTTCCGCCAGCAGCAGGATCGCGAATTCGTCGCCGCCCAGGCGGGCGGCAATATCTCCGGGTTTCAAACACTGCTGCAGGCGGGAGACGAGTTCGCGCAGCGCCGCATCGCCGGCGGCGTGACCCATATTGTCGTTGATCCACTTGAAGCGATCGAGGTCGATGAAGAGGCAGGCGAGTTCGCTCCGGCGCAGGTCCGACTCGTTGATCTTGGCGTCGAGCGCCGTCTCGAAGCCCTGGCGGTTGAGAAGTCCGGTCAGGTGATCGGTGATCGCCTGCCGCAGATTGCGGTCCTCGGATTGCTTGAGCTCGGTGACGTCGGTCATGACTGAAAGCGAGAGGCCGTCCTGGATCGCTGTGGTCTCGAGGATCAGGACATCCATCACTCGCGCGTCCCGGCAAAGGAATTTCACCGTCACGGCAAGGCGCGCGGCGCTGTCGAGATTGCCGTATTTGCGTTCGGCATATTCCGAGCGCGATTCCGGCAGGACGAGGCTTGCAAACTGGCGCCCAAGCACCTCGGCCCGATCATAGCCGGTGGCTGCGAGCCAATAGTTGCTGACGGCGGCGATGCAATCGTCCTTGTCGAGGGAGAACAGCATGGCGGGCGTCAGATTATAGGTGTCCGTTGCCCGGCGATGGGCAAACTTCAGTTCCGTTTCTTCACGCTGCAGCTTGCTCTGCATGTCGTTGAAGCTGCTGGCGAGCCGGCCCATCTCGTCGTTCGACTGCCAGTCGACGTGATGACGTGAGCCGAGCCGGCGCGTGGCCTCGACGGCGTGCGTCAGCCGCATCAGCGGCTGAATGACGAAAATGCGGTTGCCGATCAACGCTGCACCGAAGACCGTCAGCACCGCGAAGATGAAGATGGAGATGAAGACGATTTCTTCATTCTTCAACCCGTCGAAAAGGCCAAGCACGGGGTAATAGACGGTGATGGTGCCGAGTTTCTTCGCGCCGTCGATGCCATTGTAGATGATCGCACGGGAGACCGCTTCCAGATTGCCCTTGTAGGATTTCGGGATGGTCGATTGCGTAACGTCGAGCTGACCGGAAAGGTCACGGACGTTCACCCTGACGATCGCACCCTCGGCGACTGTCGTGGCGCTGATCTGCGTCACGCTGTCTTCGTCCAGGTCCCACAATGGCTTCGCCAGTGCCTGAGCATTGGCGACGAGCAGAACGGTGATATGGTCCTTAATTTCCTTTTCCGCGCGTTCGGAAGACAGAAAGAGGAATAAAATGAAGAGCGGCGCTACGAAAACCAGCAGCGCACCACAGACGATCGCGAAAAACCTGTTTTCGACCGAATGGCTCATCGTTCAGTTTGCTCCCCAGTCATAGGCCGGCGGATTTGGGGCACCGTTCCCTACAACCCTTTCGCGCAGATTTTCATGAATCCGTTAAATGTTGCTGAAATTCTGGGGTTAATGGAAATGAATGAAAGTATAGATTCAAGAAGTCCTTATTTTTACTTTCTCTAATATTATCGCCATGCACGAAAAAACCCGCCATCCCCAAAGGGAGGCGGGTTCGAATGCTTACGATGAAGAGGCCGATTAGGCGCTGGCTTCTTCGCCGCCTTCTACTTCTTCAGCAAGACCGGCAGCCGGAGCTACGATCGTTGCGATCGTGAAGTCGCGATCGGCGATAACGGGCGTAACGTTCTTCGGCAGCTTCACATTCGAGATATGAACGCTGTCGCCGCTCTTCAGGCCGCTGAGGTCAACGGAGAAGAATTCCGGAATGGCGTCGGCCGGGCAATGAACTTCGACTTCGTGACGAACGATGTTCAGTACGCCACCAGCCTTGAGGCCCGGGGACTTCTCGTGGTTTTCGAAGTGGACCGGGATTTCGACCGTAACGGCGGTGTTGCCGGAAACGCGCAGGAAGTCGACGTGAACCGTGAAGTCACGGACCGGATCGAGCTGGTAGTCCTTCGGCAGAACCTTGATCTTCTTGCCATCGACGTCGATCGTAGCGATCGTCGTGAGGAAGCCGCCGGCGTGGATGCGCTTCGTCACCTCATTGGTGTTGAGAGCGATAG
This sequence comes from Martinezella miluonensis, assembly GCF_900094545.1. Lineage (GTDB taxonomy): Bacteria > Pseudomonadota > Alphaproteobacteria > Rhizobiales > Rhizobiaceae > Rhizobium > Rhizobium miluonense. Next base: position 24,937 of record NZ_FMAH01000060.1, on the reverse strand, counting down.
AAATGGGGGCCTGCTTGTCACCATAGATGACAGCGGGAATCAGACCATTGCGGCGAAGTTCACGGGCGGACCCCTTACCAACCCGTTCGCGCGCCTCGGCCTTGAGCTCGTAGCTTTCGTGGCTCATAGCTATTCCTTTCGAGGTTATTTGGAGAGTTCATCCGGTCGGCCATTGCCGTGTCGGCTGAACTGGAGGAGGGCGTGCCCTACCTCATCCGCGGTGCCTCCAAGGGTGTCTACGCGGACGCGTGGCGTATAATACAAAGTGGCTCAGGGTGCAAGCGCCTCCGGAATGCGAAGGTCTGTGATGACATTGCAACTCACGCTATGAGCCGGTGACGCCATTTCTATCAACGCCTTGACATATACCCTCGGCCTCTTCAACAGTCGAATCCAATCGATCAGGGTCAAGAAAGAGAAAGGTCGAGCATGCGCTCCAAGGTTATCGTCGCCGCGATTTTTTCCGTGGGCTTTGCCGGCGCATCGCAGGCGGCCGACATCAGCGAGCAGGGCGCCACCGATCTCCGCAATGTTCTGACGGAATCGCTTTCGCGCGATCTCATTCGCAGCGACTTCGTGACCGTCAAGCCGGCGGGCGATCAGTATGAAATTACCTACGATCTCGCGAAGTTCTTCGACAAGATCAATTCCAGCGTGCTCTCCGTCACCGGTTTCAAGCCGCTATCCCTGTTTGCCCAGCCTGTCGAAAAGGGCCGGTGGCACCTGAAGGGCGACAACAGCCTCGATATCGCCGTGCATTCGCCGACATCCGATATTGCCTATTCGATCGGCTCCAGCTCCTTCGACGGCATATTCGATCCGGCGATCGAGATGATGCGGTCGATGGGCATCAAGAGCAGCGGCGTGAAATTCTCCAGCGTCGGCAGCGGAGCCAAGAGCGGCCGCAAGGTCGACGCCTCCATCGATAGCGCCTCCTTTGCCCATACGGTGACCGATAACAGCGAGACGGGTAAGGTCGATCTGCAAATGCAAGGCTCATTGCAGCGTTTGAGCGAGCAATTCACCTTGCCGCGCGGCTTGCTTGTCAGCTTCAGCGCAGACAGCGTCATCAGCAATGTGACTGCGACGAGTTTGCCTGCGCAGGAGTTGCGCGCGCTCATCCGTTTCTTTGTGCAGCACGTCAAGACCAAGCAGCTTTCGGAAAGCGGCAGCGAGAAGTTCGAACAGCTGGTACATCGTGCCTTGCCTATTTTCGGCTCGCTCACCAAAACGGTGACGCTGAGCAATGCCGCCGTTGCCACGGACAAGGGCAAGGTTGGCGTCAAGCGCGTCGACTACAGCTTCAAGATGGACGGCTTGACCAAGGCATCCAATGTCAATCTCGAGCTGCGGGCGGAGCATTTCACCCCGGACGCGGATCTCATCCCTGCAGCCTACGCGCCATTCCTGCCCGAGACGCTGGATGTGCAGCTCGGCGTGCCCAATATCAACTTCTCCGGCCTCATCGATACGGCCCTCGATGCGGTTGCGACGCGGGAGACGCCGATGTCCGGTGAGGTCGTCAAACGCACGATGTTTCCGAGCGGATACGGGACGCTTGAATTTCCAAAGATCAGCGCTACTTCGGGCGTCTACGACATAGAGGCCTCGGGTACATTGAAGGGGTCAACCAAGGCTCACACCGACTATTCGCTGCAGGCGACAATCCTGGCGCGCGATTTCGACAAGACCGTTTCGGCCATTCAAGAGGCTGCGAAAGCCGAGCCACGTCTGAACAGGGTCTCCTTCAGCCTGCTCGCGGCCAAGGGCTTTGCAAAGACGGATCCGGACGGCCGCCTGCGTTGGGATGTCACAATGGACGAAAGCCGGACGGTGACGGTAAACGGGCAGGTGATGAAGAAGCCCTGATGCGGCGCGAGGGCGGGCCGTGTCCAGGGGCAATACTATAGTTCCGCTCGAAGGGCCTGCCGGGCATTTTCGAGTTTTCACGTTGTTTTTCCATCATTTTTGGGGGTGAATTATGCGTTTCAAAGCGGTTGCCGTGGCAGCTGTTCTTGCTGCGGGTGTGGCTGGCGTTGCGCAAGCGGCTGACGTCAACGAGCAGGGTGCGAAGGACCTGTTCAACAACCTGACCTATTTCCTGCCTGACGATATCGTCAAGAGCGGCGGAATTTCGGTAAAGCCGGTCAGCCCGCACTATGAGATCACCTATGATCTGCAGACGCTGTTCAGCAAGCTGGATGTCAGCGATCTCACGATCACTGGCCTGAAGCCGCTGATGATGCTCGCAACGCCGCAGGATAGCGGTCTCTGGAATATCGAAGGCAACAATGCACTCGATATCACGGCCAACTCCAAGCCCAGCAGCGGCCCCGCCATGGAGTTCCGCTACGCGCTGGCTTCCTCCACCTTCAAGGGCGTCTTCGATCCGGCACTTCATTATTTGCGTTCGATGGATCTGCAGGGCAAAGGCATCACCTTCGCCACGAAGACGACGGACGAAAACAACAGCGTTCAAAAGAACGACGCCACGGTCGACAGCATAGGCTACACGCTCTCTTCTGCCGACAGCGGCGAACCGGGCAGGCTCGACATGAAGATGAACGGCAGCATGCAGTCGTTCTACGACAAGATTTCGTCTGAGGATGTAGCGCTCGGCGAAGTGAAAATCGCGGCGATCGATTTCAACGTCGGCGCGACCAAGCTGCCGTTGAAGGCGGTGAACTCCTTGCTGCACTTCGTTTCCGAGCACAAGGACGAGAAAACCCTGTCGGATGCGGACAGCAAGGCGCTGAAGGCGCTGCTGCTGGAAGCCATGCCGATCGTCGGCTCGTTCGAAGAGTCCATTGCCACCAAGGATATTGCCGTCACGACGCCGTTTGGCGATGGCGGCCTGCAGAAACTCGGCTACTTCGTCAAGCTTGCCGGGCCGGCCAATGCGATGAGCGCCGATTTCGGATTGAATGCCGAGAAGCTGACCCTCGCAACGGGTCTCGTGCCTGACGATTTTATGGCCTTCGTTCCCGATGCCGCCGATTTCCAGCTGCAGGTGCCGAACTTGAACTTTTCGGCTCTGATGGAGGTCCTGCAGCAGAGCGACTTCAAGGACCCGGAAAGCAATGCGGCCGTGGACACCAAGCTGCAGCAGGCCATGTTCCCGGATGGAACGATGACGATCAATTTCCCGAAGATCAGCGCCGTTTCCAGTCTCTACGACGTAGAGGCCACCGGCAGCATGCGCGGCTGGCTGACCGAGAAGGACCGCGTGTCCATGAAGATGACCGTGCTCGCCCGCGATCTCGACAAAACGATTGTCGCTGTGCAGGAAGCCGCAAAGACGAAGGCTGATCTTTCCCAGCTCTCCTTCGGCCTGATGATGGCCAAGGGTTTTGCCAAGACGGATGCGGATGGGCGCTCGCGCTGGGATATCGATCTTTCCGACACCGGCAGCGTGACGGTCAACGGCCAGGTCATGAAATAAGCCAATCCGAAATCAGAATGCGACCATGTTTGTTCTGAGGCCGTTGAGCCAGCGCTCGATCTCTCTTCTGTGGGCCGGTCAGGTGCTGGCGGCCACCGGCTCGGAATTCTACATGGTCGCGGTCGTCTGGATCGCGGCGGATTTCATCGGCAGCAATGCGGGATATGTGTCCGCGCTGCAGTCCGGCGCGCTCCTGTTCGGCAGTCTTTTCGGCGGCATCCTCACGGATCGCTGGCGGCACAGCACGACGATGATCGCGACCGATCTCGTAAGGGCGGCTCTCCTGCTGATGCTGTCGCTTGCCGGCCTTCTGCATCTGATGAGCCTGCCGCTGCTGATGGTACTTGCCGGAAGCATTGCATTGCTGACGTCGGCATTCGACCCGTCGCTGCAGGCGACCTTGCCGACCATCGCCGTCGATCCCGATGTCCGGCATGCGACCAACGGCCTGTTCGATGCCACGCGGCGCATGGCGCGCATTCTCGGGCCAAGCCTGATTGCGCTCGTGAACGGCTTCTTGCCGAAGTCGCAATTCTTCACCGTGACGGCTGCAACGTTCCTGCTCTCGGCGCTTGCCGTCTGGTTGGCGGTGGCAAAGCTGCCAGCCGCGCCGCGCCGACGCGAATTTTCCGGAATGGCCGCCGTTGTGGACGGTGTCCTCGGTGGGTGGCGGGTGGCCCGGGGCCATGCGGCAATTCTCTATGGCTTGTTCACCAATCTGATGGGAAACATCGCCTGGGCGATGGGCATCCTGCTCGGCATGATCCTGCATTTGCGCGAAACCAGCGCCGATCCGCTGACGGACTACAGCCTGATGATGATGGCCTACGGCGTCGGCAATGTCGCGACAAACCTCATTCTCAGCAGCATCAAGCCACGGCGGCCCGTCGTCTGGATCATCGCTGCGAAACTGATCTTCGGGTCGGGTGTTTTTCTGCTGCCGTTGATGCATGACCGGATGTGGCTGATGATCGTTGCCTGCTTCGCGGCAATCAACGGTCCTTTCGAAAATCTCGCCATGCTGCATCTGATGCAGACGCGCAGCGAACCGCATCGCCTCGGGCAGGTCTATCGTCTGATGATGTGCGCGATTTTTTCCGGCCTGTTTCTGGCCTATCTCATGTCGCCTAGCCTGTTTGCATGGTTCGGCATCGGGCCGTCGATCATGGGCGCGGGCGCAGCCGTCTTCATCTCCGGCTTGATCGGAATCGGTCTGCTGGCATGGAAGCAGATGCATCCCGCCGAAGCCAAAGCCTCCTGAAACGCTGTCCGACCTTAGTCGAACAGGCTGGAAACCGATTCTTCCTGGCTGGTGCGGTTAATGGCTTCGCCGATAAGGCTTGCCGTCGTGATGACACGGATATTCGGAGCCGACTGCACCGCAGTCGTCGGCTGGATGGAATCGGTAATCACCAGTTCCTTCAGCTTCGAATTGGCGATGCGGGTCACGGCGCCGCCGGACAGAACGCCGTGAGTGATATAGGCCGTTACGCTGGTCGCGCCATTCTTCAGGAGCGCCTCGGCGGCATTGCAGAGCGTGCCGCCGGAATCGACTATGTCGTCGATCAGGATGCAATCCTTGCCGGCGACTTCCCCGATGATGTTCATCACTTCGGATTCGCCCGGGCGATCACGGCGCTTGTCCACGATCGCCAGTAGACAGTCGAGGCGTTTGGCAAGCGCGCGGGCACGCACCACGCCGCCAACGTCGGGCGAAACCACCATGACATTGCCGATATCGTAATTCGCCACGATGTCGCGCGTCAGGATCGGCAGAGCATAAAGATTATCCGTCGGGATATCGAAGAAGCCCTGGATCTGGCCAGCGTGCAGATCAAGCGTCAGCACGCGGTCTGCACCGGCCTCGGTGATGAGGTTTGCGACGAGCTTCGCCGAGATCGGCGTGCGCGGGCCGGCCTTACGGTCTTGGCGGGCGTAGCCGAAATAGGGAAGAACTGCCGTGATGCGCCGCGCCGAAGAGCGCCGCATCGCGTCGACCATGATCAACAATTCCATGAGGTGGTCGTTGGCCGGAAACGATGTCGGCTGAACGACAAACACATCCTCGCCGCGGACGTTTTCCTGGATCTCAACAAAGATTTCCTGGTCCGCGAAGCGCCGGACACTTGCCTTACCCAAAGGAAGATTGAGATAGTTGCAGATCGCTTCGGCGAGGTGCCGGTTCGAATTGCCTGCGAAAACCTTCATCTTGGCCCGCCTGTTACCAACCTGATAGCCGCGCTTTTAACCGCCTTGCTCTCGAATGCAAGGGGGGAGGGGTGCGATACCTTTCATATTTATGAAAAGCTTGTGGCTATCCACCGCTGGAATTGCGCCAGGAATTGAATTCTGACATGGTTTTGGTGCCGATTTTCTGCATGACAGCAGGCGGAACGGCCGTCCAGGGGTCTCCGCGCTTCAGCGGCGCGCTTTCCGCCCCCTGGATTCGGTGCACGCGGTTACCGGCACCATCCAGGACGTCCCAGACGTAAGTCACGGAGATTTGCGGCCCGTCTTCGAAGGCGGAGAGGTAGCCCTTCAAGATGTAGCTTGCGCTCGCGTCGCTGGAGCTCTTGATCGTCAGGCCGAGCGAACGGGCGTCCGCACCGAGTTGGCGCGAGAGCGGCGTGACGGCTTGCACCGGTGCGCCGATGATCGGCAGAAAGCGGATGCTGCTGCCGCCGGTTGCTGCTGTGGGCGGCAGCGATGCCTGTTGCTGGTCCGGCTGCGGATCGTCGGCAGCCTGTTGCTGCTGTGGGGGCGGATCGTCCGAGAGGCGGCGGTCTGCCTCGCGCTGCTCGTCGGCTTGTGAAAACTGATTGTTGGTTGGCGCGATCGACGCGGTGCGGGCGTCATTGAGAGGGCGGGAGGCATAGGGGTTGGTGCCGTTCGATCTCAGTGCCGACGCCTGTTCGTCGAGCGAGCCGCCTCCGCCGTAGCTTTGCGGCTGATAGCCTTGCTGGGAGGATTGCTGTTGATAGCTGTAACTCTGCTGCGTGTCTTGAAGGCTCCGGCGGGCCTGTGGCGCTGCGGCTATGCGCTCGACTTCGCGCTGTGTGACAGGCGTGGAGCCGGCATCGCCAATGGCTTCGGGCGGCGTCAATGCGTCCGTGGTGTTGCAGGCAGAGAGCGCGAGGCAAAAGCCGGCGACAGTCAATATTGTCCTGACCAGTCCCATTTGCGCGACGATCCTTCCTCTTGACGGTCTTCCCGTTCAGGATCGTTATCTTACGCTGCTAACGGTTAAGAAATTCGAGCGGGTGGCGGGAGAGGGCCTTCGGGCCTTGCGACGTCGTCAAATAGGTCTGCCCGAGGGTCATGGCGGTGCCGCTGTCGGAGTCCATGATGATCATGTGTACGAAGAGCGACATATTTTCCCCGATCTCCTGCGGGTTGCCCATGTGGAACATCTCGTGCTCCATCCATGAGGGGGAAAAGCGTGCGCCGAGCGAATAGCCGCATGCGTTCAGCCGATGGCGGGCAAGACCGCGCTCGTCCATAATCTTGGCGTGCATATCGAAAACATCGCCAAACGTATGGCCGGGTTCCAGGATCGTTTCGATCGCCTGAAGAGTCTCCAGGCAGGCGCTATAGAGCTCGCGATGGCGATGGCTCGGATTGCCAATGACGACCGTACGCATCATCGCGGCATGATAATGCGCGTCGACACCAGCCCATTCGAGGGTGAGCTGATCATCGGCATCGAGCTTGCGGCGGCCGGATTTGTAGCGGCAGAGCAGGGCCTCCGGGCCGGAGCCGATGATGAATTCGTTGGCGGGATAATCGCCGCCGCCGGAAAAGACGGCCCCCTGCATGGCCTCCAGGATATCGGCTTCGTCCGCGCCTGGCTTGATAATGGACAATGCTGCATCGAGCGCATCGTCTGCGAGCGTGGCGGCGCGCTCGACGCGGGCAATCTCCGCCGTGCTCTTCGTCAAGCGTAGGCGGCTGATGATATAGGAGGCATCGACAATCTGGCCGAAGCTGGCGAGCTGATGATCGAGCTGGCGGGCGATGTGGCCCGTCATGCCATGGGTATCGTATTCGATGCCGATCCGGGCACCGAGAAGATCGAGATCTGCAAGCAGTTCCCTCAGATCGAGGGTGGGGTCGGCATTGAGGCGATCGACCCAGATGCGAATATCTTTGATGACCGAGGTGAGCTGGGCCTGGCGAAGGTCGGCAGAGCGCGTCAGAAGCGTCATCGACCCATCTGCCTTGACCAGCAGCGTTTGGAAGAAGCAATAGCCGAACGTATCGTAGCCGGTCAGCCAGTACATGCTCTCCTGCGCGAAGAGCAGCATGGCATCGAGCTTTTCTTCCTGCATCCTGGCAAGCAGCCGGGCCAGGCGTGCGTCGAATTCACTGCGGTCGAAATGCAGGGCCATATCAACTCGTCTCCTCGATCGCGATGGCCGAGATCTGCCGGCCGTAGTCCGGCTCCTTCGCATGTGTCGTGCGGCGATAGGAGAAGAAGCGGTCGGAGTCCGGATAGGTGCATAGGTTCAGGCTATCGGCTGTCACCCCCGCCTTGCGCAGGCGGTCGACCGTCAGTGCCGGCAGATTGAACATGGCGTGGCCGGTCCGCTCTGACGGAGCGAAATATTTGGCATAGCTCGGATCGTGGGCGAGAAAACGGTCGACGAATTCAGGGCCGACTTCATAACTCGCCTGGCTGATCGAAGGGCCGAGGCAGGCAATGATTGCCTCACGCTTTGCGCCAAGCGCCTCCATCGCGTCGATGGTGTTTTCAAGCACGCCCGTCAGCGCACCCTTCCAACCGGCATGAGCGGCGCCGATCACCCGATTTTCCGGATCGGCGAAGAGGATGGGGCCGCAGTCGGCGGCAAGTACGCCGAGCGCGATGCCCGGCGTGGCCGTTACCATCGCGTCGGCCTCGGGGCGATTGCCGTCATAATCCGCGACGATCGTCACGACATCCGGGGAGTGGACCTGATGCACTGTGGCAAGTCGCTGCAGCGGGAGGCCGAACCAATCGGCGACGCGGCGGCGGTTCTCCTGCACATGCTCACGCTCATCTTTCGAGCCGAGTCCCACGTTCAATCCACGATAAATGCCTTCCGAAACGCCGCCGGCACGGGTGAAATAGCCATGGCGAATGCCGGCAGCCTTGGTGGCGCTCAGCAGCGTGCTTGCAATTGGTGTCGGCAACTGGAGCGTCCTTGGTACCTGGTTTAGCCTGTCGTGCGATGAATAACGCAGTCGCGGCGAAGGAGTTCGATTTGGCCGAGATGTTGACCCAGCCTGATGCGGGCTGTCAATCCGCAGGATCGATGGTCAGGGTTCAGCTGACGGGACGAAAGGGCAGGAGATCGATCGCCGGGCTGGAAACTGCGAGCGCCTTGAAGAGCTCTCCCATCTTGCCTTCACCGGCACCGGCCAGCCTCTCTGCAGCGGCACGAATGTTCTCCTGAGTTGCCGCATCCTGGTCGCGGCCAAGCGCCGCCGCCCGCTCCAGCAGGCCGAGCCCGATGAGGAAATCTCCCTGGTGACAGCAGCCGTTGATATGCATGCCGGATGCGAGCGCGGTTTGCGCCAGATGCTGGAAATCGACATGGCTGGTCAGATCCGCTTCGCCGGGATGCTCCAGCGGCGGGTCGTATTCATGCATGCGCACGGCTTGCAGCGTATCGCCGAAACCCGTCGCCATGTGGCCATAGTCGATGGCGAGCGCGGTGCCGCCATGGGCGCTCAGCCTGTCGCAGATCGTCGTCATGACGGCTTGGCGGGCGGGTGCGACTTCGAAAATGGCGCCGATCGGCGGAAGGCCGCCCTCCGGAAGAAATGCGGGGTCGAGCGTGGCGACGCCGGTGGTGAACGTCAGCTCGTCGTTGATATCAAGACCGACCGCGCGCTCGCGAAAGCCGTTGGTGGTGCGTACGAATTGGCGAATGGGGATGGCGTCGAAAAGTTCGTTGGCGGCAAGCAGGGTAAAGCCCTCTGGCACCTCGCCGAAATCCGTGTGCCACGAGACCTTCGCGCCGTGTGCCTCGAGAGTTTGCTGCTGAAAGCCTTGCAGGCGCTCGCTGGTTTCGACCAGGTGTACCGTCATGGCGTCATAGAGCTGTGGTGCCAGCTTGCCGATGACGCGCAGCATGTCTGACATCATCGTGCCACGGCCGGGGCCGATCTCAACCAGGCGCACATCCGCCGGCGCCCCATGGCGCTGCCATGCGTGTACCACGAAGACGCCGATCATCTCGCCGAACAGCTGGCTGACTTCAGGCGCGGTGACGAAGTCGCCGGATTGGCCGAAGGGTTCGCGCGTCTTGTAATAACCATGCATCGGATCGGCGAGGCATAGCGAAAAATAATCCGTAATGCTCAGCGGCCCATTCGTGCGGATGATGGCTTTGATCTTTTCACCGAGCGCCGTCGTCATTCTTTGCTTTCGCTAATGCATGATCCGGAAAACCGGGGGCGGTTTTTGCAAAGATCATGCGATATTGAACCCAACTTACGCCGTCTGCCCGGCAGCTGCCTGGCGGGCACGAATGACCGCCCAAAGACCGATAGCCACCATCGGCAGCGACAAGACCATGCCCATCGTCAGCCAGTTCGTGCCGAGAAGATAGCCGAGCTGCTCATCAGGCTGACGGAAGAATTCGACAAAAATACGCGAGAAGGCATAGCCAATCACAAAAATGCCGCTGACCGTGCCGGGTTTCTTCAGCGCCAAGGCCCAGCGCGTGAGAATGAAGAGAACAAGGAAGAGGATGATGCCTTCGATGCCGGCCTCATAGAGCTGGCTCGGGTGGCGCGGATCGGGGCCAGCGGGGCAGGCGCCGTTATGGGCGGCGATCACATGCGGGCTGCAAAATACCATCGCCCAGGGAACGTCGGTTACGCGGCCCCAGAGTTCGCCATTGATGAAGTTGGCGATGCGGCCAAAGAAAAGCCCGATCGGCGCGACGGCTGCGACGATATCGAACATGCTCCAGGCAGGAATCTGGTTGCGCCTTGCGAACAGGAACATGGCGACGGTCGTGCCGATCAACCCGCCATGGAAAGACATGCCGCCGTTCCAGACCTGGATGGCGCGGATTGGGTTGGCCAGTACCTGATCGAGATCGTAAAACAGGATATAGCCGATGCGGCCGCCGAGAACGATGCCGAGAGCGACCCAGAGGATGAAGTCATCCAGATGCTGGCGCGTCATCGGGGCGGTATCGTTCAGCCAGAGCTTGCCGTTGTCGACCAGTCGGCGGGCATAGAACCAGCCGAGCAGGATGCCCGCCACATAGGCAAGCCCGTACCAGTGAATCGAGAGCGGTCCCAGAGAAACGGCAATCGGATCGATATCCGGAAACGGCAGGATGGCGGCGAGATTGGCGGATGTCAGCAAGATCGTCAGGCCCGTTGTCGCATGATTCCAGAAAGCATTCTGCCTTTTCGGAATGAGAGCATGCTATATGCAAATGTGCGCGGAACATGGCGTTCGCTGCCGAAACGGTCAAGTCGTTTGTTGTTCGCTGCGTTATCGGGGCTGCGTTGTCCCGTCCTATCTCTATTTGCTTGCATCGACCCCTTGGAAATCTTACCTCAGCACTATCTGGCCCACATCGATGCCTGGCCGTTCAGGGCTGACGGCCGCAAGGAGATTGCTATGAGCACTGGACCGAACCGTATCTTGGATGAATTCGCCAAGCTGATGACCGATGCCGCCGGTGCTGCGCAGGGCGTGCGTCGCGAGATCGAGACCGCTTTCAACGCGCATGCCGAGCGCTGGCTAAACAGCATGGATATCGTCAAGCGCGAGGAATTTGAGGCCGTCCGCGAGATGGCGATCAAGGCGCGCGACGAAAACGAGGCGTTGCTCGCGAGAATCGAAGCGCTCGAAGCAAAGCTGGCTTCGAAGGGCTGACAGGCGAACAATCCTTTGTTGCAGATCGGCGTGGCACGCGTTTGCCGCGCATTTTTTTGTTGAAAATTTTATCAGTTTATCCACCTGTGGACATAGGCAAAAAAGCCAATCGTCAGAGTCGGTTATGACTCCCTTCTGAATAGACGTCGGAAGAGCTGTCCACAGCGCCGTTTCCAAAAACGAAGCTCAGGGGCTGGCAGGCCGGGCATGCCGCTATACACTGATTTTAAATGATGATTCGAAACGGACTTGGTAAGCTCCGGGCAGGGTGGACACGATAGTCTGGCAGCCGTTCAACATCATCCCGAGGATGTCTCCGGAGTAAAACTGTTTGCGTTCTCTCAGTGTTGGACCACGTGAAAACTGCATTCGTTCCGGTCAAGAAGGTGCTGCATGAGCCTGATGGAAGTGGAAGTCGAACGACAATCGAATCCGGTTGACATGATCGAGTTCGTGGCTGCGAACAATGACTGGTCGTTTGAGCGGTCCGGCGAGGACGAACTCGCCATGACCGTCGAAGGGAAGTGGACCGATTATCATGTCTCTTTCTCGTGGATGGAAGAATTCGAGGCGCTGCATATCGCCTGCGCTTTCGACGTGAAGGTGCCCGAGCCGCGCGTCAACGAGGTGATCAAGCTGCTGTCCTGCATCAACGGCCAGGTGCTGATGGGGCACTTCGATCTGTGGCGCCAGGAGGACATCGTGATCTTCCGTCAATCGCTGCTGCTCTCGGGCGGCGCGGAGCCTACCAACCGACAGGTGGAAGTGCTGCTTTCCAATGCGCTTGACACCTGCGAAGCATATTATCAGGCTTTCCAGTTCGTGGTGTGGTCTGGCCTCGATGCCAACCGCGCGATGGAAGCGGTGCTTTTCGAAACGGTAGGCGAAGCGTGATATGACGAGCGAACATTCCGCCAGTACACTTGCATCCTCCGGGCCGATCATCCTGATCGGCGCCGGCAATATGGGTGGCGCGCTGCTGACGGGATGGTTGAAGAACGGGGTGCCGGGATCCTCGGTGATTGTCGTCGATCCCAATCCGTCCGAACCAATGCGGCAGATGATTGCGGATGCCGGCGCGAGCCATGCCACCGGCGTCCCCTCGGGTGTGACGGCGGGTGTCCTCTTCGTTGCCGTTAAACCTCAGGTCATGGATGCGGTTCTGCCGTCGTTCAAAGCCGTTATGGACGAAAACACGGTGGTGGTGTCCATCGCCGCCGGCAAGACGATCGCCTCGCTTGAGAAGCACCTTGGCGGTGCTGCGATGGTGCGGGCGATGCCCAATACGCCTGCCATGGTCGGGCGCGGCGTCACTGGCGCCTTTGCCAATGCCAGGGTCGACGAGCGCCAACGGCAGCTGGTTCAGAACCTCCTGAAGGTGTCCGGCCCGGTCGAATGGGTGCCGGGAGAAGCTGATATCGATTCGGTGACGGCAGTTTCAGGCAGCGGGCCTGCCTATGTTTTCTATCTCGTCGAATGCATGGCGGAGGCGGGGCGCAAGCTCGGCCTGCAGGCGGACCTCGCTATGCGGCTTGCACGGGAGACTGTCGCGGGGGCTGGTGAATTGCTCCATCAGTCCCCCGATGGCGCCTCGCGCCTGCGTCAGAACGTAACCTCGCCCGGCGGCACGACTGCTGCTGCGCTGGGTGTTTTGATGGCAGAAGACGGTATGCAGCCTCTGTTCGATGCGGCGCTCGAAGCGGCGCGCAAGCGGGCTCAGGAACTGGCCGGCTAGAGCAATTGCAGGAAAAGTGCGCAGCGGTTTTCCGTCCGGAATTGCGTAAAACAAAAGGCTATAACGGTTCAGCGCTTCTATGAAACGCTGAACCGTTATAGTTTTCTACAAGAAAGGCAGAGGCATGACGGAAGAAATCACCTACGGGGATTTCGAGCGGGTGGATATTCGCGTCGGGACGATCATCGAGGCCGAGAACTTTCCGGAAGCGCGTAAGCCCGCGTACAAGCTGCGGATCGATTTCGGACCGGAGATCGGCGTCAAGCGCTCGTCCGCGCAGATTGCCGTCCACTACACGCCGGAGACGCTTGTCGGCCGGCAGGTGCTCGCCGTGGTCAATTTTCCGCCGCGCCAGATCGGGCCGGTGCGTTCCGAGGTGCTGACCTTGGGTTTCGAGGATGAGGCAGGGGCGATCGTCCTTGCCGCGGTGACGCAGCTGGTGCCTAACGGCAAGAGGATGATGTGAGCTGCGTCCCTTTCGCAATCGAAAGGGAATAGACTTAGTGAATATCCCTTGAAAGCGGGTCGGTCAGGCTAAAGTGGAGAAACTCCGCTTCGAAGCCTTCTCGTTGCGGCGAGCAGAAAGCCGGGCCGACCGATACCTCCTCCAGCGCCGGATCGAACCAGGCGAGCCTTGCCATGCGCCATTCGTTCATTCGGTCGGTGCGGTACTGAACGAAGAGGGCATCACCATTGCGTGTTACGCGCGCGGACATGGCGTCGAATTCATGGTCCAGGCGGAAGGCCGACCAGTCGGAATTGCCGTTGGTGACGACGACGCTGAAATGCTTGGCGCCGTCGGTATATTCGATCCCGCATTTCATCCAGTGCCTGGCGTCGTGCCGGACCATCAGGCCGGCCTGATCGTAGAGCTCGCGGTAATGTCCGATGAAGGTCACTTCCGCGGTAAAATCGCCGCGGCGGGATTGCCCAAGAAAGTGACCGTTGTCACGATGGAATCCGTAATAGGTTTCCTGCCAGAAGTCGGTCTTGTCGTCGGAGCGCACGAGCAGTCGCCCCTGGTTCATTTCCCAGACCGGGGGCGCGTTCAGCCAATGCATGCCATCGATATCGAGGGGCATAGGGCGTCTCCTCAGGCAGGTATGCGGATGGTGGCGCGCAGGCCACCCAGCGGGCTGTCGCTGAGGGTGACGTTGCCGCCGTGGCTACGGGCGATATCGCGGGCAATGGCGAGACCGAGTCCGGTGCCGGATTTGTCGAGATTGCGAGCGGAATCCAGCCGGAAGAATGGCTTGAAGACATCCTCGCGCGCTTCAGGGGGGATGCCCGGGCCATCGTCGTCGAAGACGATCGTCAGCCATTTGGCGCTGTGCTTGGCCTCTATGCGCAGGCTCTTGGCGTAGCGGCGGCTATTGGTGGCGAGATTGGTAACCAGGCGGGTAAACGCATTCGGGCGAACGGAGATCTCGTCGTCACCCTCGATGGCATAGTCCATGGATTGGCTGTGCAAGGTAAAATCCTGCCGGATCTTCTCAAGGATATCGCTGAGCTTGAACCGGCCGACATCCTCTTCCGCTTCGCCGCGCGCGAAGGCCATGTAGCCCTCGAGCATGCTCTGCATATCCTCGACGTCTTCGTTGAGGCCAACGAGATCGGGATTGTCGCCGACGAGGGCGAGTTGGAGCTTGAAGCGGGTAAGCACCGTGCGCAGATCGTGGCTGACGCCTGACAGCATCGCCGTGCGCTGTTCGAGCTGCCGTTCGATGCGCTCGCGCATGAGGATGAAGGCAAGGCCCGCGCGGCGAACCTCGTCGGCACCGCGAGGGGAATAGCTTTCGAGCCGCTGCCCTTTGCCGAAACTCTCGGCTGCCTGCGCCAAGGCCAGGATCGGCCGGATCTGGCCGCGCAGGAACAGCACGGCGATGCCGATCAGCACCAGCGAGGTGCCGACCATCCAGAGGATGAAGATATGCGTGTTGGAGGCATAGGTCTGGCTGCGCTTGGCAAAGACCCGCAGCACCTTGTCAGGCAGCTTGACGCGGATCTCGACCAAGCTGGAGTTTCCGACCGTGTCGATCCAGAAGGGGAGGTTGATCTGATCTTTTATCTCGTCGCTCAGAATGCTGTCGAGGATTGAGAAGAAAGGCTTGTCGCGTGGCTGCGGCAACTCTCCGCCCGGCTCGATCGATACGCTGAGGTCGAGCTTCTGCCGCGCCATTTGGGTAATGGCGGAATAGTCGGCGTCTTGCGGATAGGTTTGGATGATGGTGATGATGGCAGCGATGTCGCGCGTCGTCGCCATCGACAGCCGCTGGGTCACCATCTGCCAGTGCCGCTCCATGAAGACGATGGTGACGACGGCCTGCAGGATGATCATCGGCAGGATGAAGATGAGCAGCGAGCGGGCATAGAGGCCCGTCGGCAGCACATATCGGCGCATCCAGCGCGAAAACCACCGAAGCCCGTTGGACGGCGTGTGATCCTGCTCGCGTCTGATTGAATCGAATGTCACCATCGCCGCTGATCCTGGAAGCCGAACTTAGTCTATGCTCAGGCGGTAGCCGATGCCACGCACCGTCTGCAGCCAGATAGGGTTGGCCGGGTCGTCTTCAATCTTGCGGCGCAACCGGTTGATTTGGACGTCGATGGTTCGCTCGCCGACTTCGGCTTCGTTGCCGATGAGTTCGTGGCGCGGGATGGTCTCGCCGGCGCGCTTGGCGAAGAGCAGCATGATTTCCTGCTCCCGATCCGTCAGCCGAATGAGCTCGGCGGCTTTCTTCAATTCCTTGCGGGTCAGGGAAAACGTATAGGGCCCGAACATCACAAGCTCGATCTTGGGGGAATCGGCCGGCATATTGCGACGCAGGATGTTGTTGACCCGCAGCACCAGTTCGCGTGGATCGAAGGGCTTCGGCAGGTAATCGTCGGCGCCGGCTTCGAGGCCCGCGATGCGGGAATCGGCCTCAGCCAGCGCCGTCAGCATGATGATTGGGATGTTCTTTATGGCCCGCAGGCTCGAGGTCAGCGAGATGCCGGATTCTCCAGGCATCATCACGTCCATGATGATGAGATCGAAATCGAGACCTTCAAGCTTGCGGCGCGCTTCGGCGCCATCTGCCGCCGCTGTTACGCGAAAACCCTTTTCCATAAGGTAGCGATTGAGAAGGGCGCGGATGCGCGTATCGTCGTCCACGACCAGAAGATGTGCCGCATCGTCCGAAATAACTGTTTTCGTCGTCGTCATTCGATCCGTCTCGATCCTGTCCTACCCGTTGATCGACATGAGGCATTCCGCGCGGTCTGCGGTGGGAACTGCCGTCACTTCTCCGTTTGCATCCCCCTCAGAAAACGCTTTACGCTTGCGCGTGTCGCCTCCGATGCGCCCTCGAATGCCCGTTCAATACGGCGCGATTGCGGCTCCGCCAGTGCCAGCGCCAGATCGCGGCCGGCCTGCGTCGGATAGAGCTTGCGCTGTCGCCGGTCCTCGGGACCCGCGACCTGACGAATATAACCCGAATCTATCAATTGTTTGAGAACCCGCGCCAAACTCTGTTTGGTGATCTGCAATGTTTCCAGAAGGTCCGCAACCGTCATGCCGGGTTCGCGGTTAACGAAATGCACGACGCGGTGATGAGCCCGTCCAAAACCGCTCTTGACAAGGATCTGATCCGGATCCGATACGAAATCGCGGTAGGCGAAGAAAAGCAGCTCGATGATCTCGAAATCGATGCTCCCCGCATTCTGCATCGGCGTTGCCAACAACTCCGCCTTTGCCGCGTTTTGGCTCATCTGTCGTGGCACTATAGCATTTCCTTTTTATTTTTGGGACATTTGCGAAATTTACGCAAAAATATGTCAGCGCTATTGACGTAATTTTACGCCATCGGCTGCCTCCGCACAATGCCGCGCGGTTCAAAGAGATTATTGTATCGGGAAATTAAGTGCCGTTCCGGCAAAACTCCAACATATTTTGGGCGATCCTTGCCGCCTCTTGGATAAAGTCTCGTGGCGAGAGCGGTTAGTCGCCGAACGCAATGTCGTTTCGAACACATATGCCCTTGTGGGAGGCGCGACGGAAAGAGAGCGTCTTCCACAGGGGAACCGCATCGACAGAGCGATCAGATTTGGGACAGCAAGTGCGCCAGCCATATCAAGCTTCTGCGTCATCACAGGGGCGCGCGCAGAGACGCGAAGCAAGTCGCAGCTCGGAAACGGATTTGATGGGATCCGCAGAGGCCGAACATGCCATCCGACCTCTGCGATCCGATTTTTAGGACTTGCGGCCGAGAACTGCGCCAACGATCGCCGAAAGCACACCGCCGGCGATCAGCGAGGATATGCCTTGCGCTATCAGGCCGGTGAGGGCTTCGCTGCCGATCAGGTTGAGGATGAAACCGCCGCCGAGCCCGCCAATGGCGCCGGCGATCGTTCTAGCGATAAGATTGACGCCGTCCTGCTTCAGAACGGCGCTTGCGGCATTGCCGCCGATAGCGCCCGCTATCAATTGCGTGATGATAGGCCCTAGACTTCCCATGATTGCCCTTCTCCCATAATTCCGGAGACGCTTCCGGATGCCCTCTCGTCGCGTCCCGGATCGATGCCTGGGAGCGGCGATAATCCTCACTGGTATTAGGATTACATCATGCACTGTTCGGTGGAAATAGAAGAGCAACTCAAACGGGAGAATTCCCTGATAATTCCGGGGGAAATCCGCTTTGGAGGCATGCGGCCTTCCGGCCGCATGCGAATTTCGCCATTTTGCTCAGCTTCCTAAGCGAATCATTGATAGACGTAGACGATACGGCGCGTGCCGGGATCGACCAGCACCGGTTGGTGGTTCACTTCGACATAGCTGTATTGATAGTCTGGAATGCGGTGCACTTCGATGCTTTGCGGAACTGTGGCGCCGACGACGACATTGCCATTCAGCTGGACCGTATCGACCGGATTGTCGTCGATATAGTCTCGGATTTCGTCAGGTGGAGTGATTGCGACGATATCGCCGCCGTTCCCAACGGGACCGAGCAGTTGGTCGTTAGGGCCGGGCTGTGCGGCCTGGATGCTTCCGGTTCGAATGGTATCCGTTTGCTCGTAGGTGATCGTGGGGATGCCGAGATCGTCGAGATTATCCTGGACGACGACCTGCGCACCATTTTGTTCGACGCTGAGATATTGCGCGTAAACCCAGCCGCGCATGCCATTGACGTCGACCCGGCACCAGCGACTGCCCTCGACGCAGCCATCCAGCGTCGCTTGGGAGCCGCGCGTCGCGACGCCAACCGTCGGGAACTCGGCGCCTGGCCCGGAGCGCACTTCAATGTCGCTCGCGGTCGTAGCGGACATCTCGGCCTGCGCCAGGCCAGCGCTGCCGACGAGGGCGAGGCCGGCCAGGAGTAGATTTCTCTTCAAGGACATTGGTTCACTCCTTCTGCCTTTAAAGACATAGCCTCAACGTATCGCGCGCGTCTCTGTTCCGATCGACACGGTTTGACCTTGCTGCTGGCTGGCAACCGGATCCAATAAGGGTCGGAATTATTTGCCTATTTTCGGATTCAACGATGTGGGGGATCTCGTGTGCCGGGCACTTGCAGACTGCCGGGGGCTGTTTTGCGCGGAGTTTGCCGCTATACCGGCAACTCGACATTCAAACAGACGAGGCACTTCATGGGCATGCTCCAGGCCGGCATCATTCCGGTGACCCCTTTCGAACAGAATTGCACCATCCTGTTCGACCCGGACACGAAGGAAGGCGTCGTTGTCGATCCCGGTGGCGATGTCGACGTTATCCTGCAGACGGTGCGCGAGAATGGCATCACCCTGAAGGCCATCTGGCTGACGCACGGACATATCGATCACGCCGGCGGCGCCGACGAGGTTCGCGAGGCGCTTGGCATCGAGGTGATCGGCCCGCATGAGGACGATCGTTTCCTGCTTGAGGATCTCGAGGCCAAGGGCAAGATGTTCAACATCGACGGCGTGCGCAACGTGGTGCCCGATCGCTTTCTGAAGGAGGGCGATAAGGTTTCCTTCGGTGAGCACGAGTTCGAGGTTTTCCATTGCCCCGGCCATGCGCCCGGCCATGTCATCTATTTCAACCGGAAGCAGGGCTTTGCCCATCTTGGCGACGTGCTTTTCAGCGGCTCGATCGGGAGAACGGATTTGCCGGGCGGCAATCACCAACAGTTGCTGGATTCGATTCGCGACAAGGTCTTCCCGCTGGGCGATGAGGTCGGCTTCATCTGCGGTCATGGGCCGGGCAGCCGGATCGGCGACGAGCGTCGCACCAATCCTTTCCTGCGCGGGCTATGAACAGAAAAAGCGCCGCATGAGGGCGCGGCGCTTTTCCGATAATTCGGCGGCTTGCAGGTTCGGGCTCAGTCGGCCGCGCAGAAATGGCGCATGCCGTCATAGCCGACATAGGTGCCGCTGCGACCGTCGAAGCTTCTGTAGCGATCGTAGCAATAGCGCATCCATGCCGAAGACCACGGACGCAGGCCGGAAGCCGTCGGCGGCGCATAATAGCTGACATCCCGCTCGACATAGACGCGGCGCGGCGCTGGGCGATAATAGTAGGCCGGGGGAGGTGCATCGTAGCCGGGATCGGCGTAGACGGGCGCTGGCTCGACATAGCGCGGCTGGCTGGCGATCGCAGAGCCGACGATCAGGCCTGTTGCGAGCCCGGCAGCGCCGAGCGCCCAACCATCGTGGTCGCGATGGCGCCAATATTCATCAGCGGACGCGGCGCTCATGGAAGTTACCGTCAATGCCGCGGCTACAGCGGACATGACGAGAGTTTTGCCGAGTATGGTCATTGGCCTATCCTCTAACGAAGCGGGACAATCGTCATTCCCGCTTTTTTATAACAGGCAAACTATACGCGACAAACTGAATGGAGACTGAATGACAAAACCCGGCATTGCTGCCGGGCCTCAACTCGAATGATAACCGCAAGGTCTCAGCCGGCAATCTGCAGATTGACGGCCTTCGGTCCCTTGCCGCGGCGATCCGGTTCCGTGTCGAAGCTTACCTTCTGGTTTTCCGACAATCCTGCCAGGCCGGAAGCCTGAACTGCAGAAATGTGTACAAAGATGTCTGCGCCACCCTTGTCCGGTTTGATAAAACCGAAGCCCTTATCGGTATTGAAAAACTTTACAGTGCCAGTCTCGGCCATGCCTCAGGTCCTTTTCTCTCTGCCCACCATCCACACGGGCAGCATTACTGTGTTGCCCCTGCGGGCGCTTGCAGGCAGTTCTCGAAATTGTAAGGAAAAGGTCCCCTATACCTCGGCATGGTCTCGATGCGATGTTTGCCACCCCGCATTTTGACCAGGCTGACCGGAATATCAGCGTCTCCGGCGCGCAATTCTATTAGGACTTCCCATGCTCTAAAAATGCCCGAACATCGTTGAGAGTGCTGTGTTTATTGGGAATTGGCAAGCAAAAGTTTTTTAACGTATCGCTGGGAACACAGTTCGGTAATGCCACTGTGCTAACGCGATTCGCAAGTTTTCTCACTTTCGGACAAGTTTCTAAGGTTTTTGCATCGTTCGCGATATAGTTTTGGCGAAATTTTCCCAAATTGGCCGGCGCGAACGTCGGTTTCCGATTGTTCAAAAAAATTTCAAAAACTGTCGCAGAGAGACAGCTATAGCGCGCATTTCAGGCTGTCGCATTGCGTCTGCGAACCAATTCGGGCACCAGTTCAACGGCGAGCATCGCTGCGAACATCAGGGCACAGCCGGCATAGCCGACCGGTCCCATGGTCTCGCCCAGGAACAATGCACCCAGGGATGCGCCGAACAAGGCTTCCGAAGAAAGGAAGATCGCTGCCTGTGGCGCAGTCGTATAGCGCTGACCGATCACCTGCAGAGCGAAGGCCAGACCCGACGAAAAGATGCCGACATAGAGGATTTCGCCCAGCGCTGCGTGGATGGCAGCAATGCTAATCGGCTCGATGGCGGCTGCGACCGCAAGGGCGAGCACGGCCGTAACCGCGAATTGCATGGCGGATATGGCGAGCGGTCGGCCGGTTTCGTTGACGGCGGAGCCGGCGAGGGTGATTTGGGCCGCCCAGAACAGTGCGCAGATCACGGTCAGGAAATCGCCGTCCGTCAGGCGCGAGAAGGAGCCACCCGACAGCAGGTAGATGCCGCAGAGCGCCATGAGCGCCGCCGGCCAGATTATCCAATGCGGTGCGCGGCGCAGGAAGACAACGGCAATCACTGGCACGAAGACCACGTAGAGGCCGGTGATGAAGCTGGAATTCGTCACCGTCGTCGTCAAGAGCCCGAGCTGCTGGGTTGCAGCACCTCCGAAGAGGGTGATGCCGATCAGTGCGAGGAGGAGCCAGTTGCGCGATGTCAGCGGTTTGGCTGCTTTTCTGCTTTCCATCCACACGAAGGGCAGGACGACCATGGTGGCCACCGCGAAGCGCAGGCCGATGAACCACAGGGGGCCGATCGCCTTCATCGCCGTCGATTGCGCAACGAAGCCGCCGCCCCAGATCGCGGCAGCAAGCAACAACAACAAATTCGCCTGTATGCGAGACATCTGCATCCTGCGGGAAGGGGAGGAAAGTTGAGGTGACCGTTAGCAGTTGCTTTTGCGTGCGGCAAGGGTGAAAGGCGTCGCAGATGACCAGCCCGCGACGCTTAATCCGCCGCTCTGGAAACCCGCAGCAGGACGCCGTTATCCTCGTCCGTCGTGATCAGAAGCGCGCCGTCGGGCGCGACGACGATGTCGCGCATACGGCCGAATTTGTCCTCGAACATGCGTTCCCGTTCGGTGATCTTGCCGCTGCCATCGCGGTCGAGGCGCGACAGCAGCTGGAATTTCAGCGCAGTGACCAAGAAGGCGCCGTTCCATTCCGGAAACATTTTGCCGCGATAGACGGCAATTCCGCCAGGGGCGATCGAGGGATCCCAATAGAAAAGCGGCTGCTCCATGCCCTTCTTCGCTGTGCCGATGCCGATCTTCGTACCGTCATAATTGGTGCCGTAGGAGATGACCGGCCAGCCGTAGTTCTTGCCGGCTTCGGGCGTGTTGATCTCATCGCCACCCTTGGCGCCGTGCTCGGACGTGTAGAGCTTGTTCGTCTCGCGGTCGAAGGTGATGCCCTGCGGATTGCGATGGCCCTTCGACCAGATTTCCGGCAGGGCGCGTTTGCCGTCCTTGAACGGATTATCGTCAGGGATGCTGCCGTCGGCCCCAATATGGATGATGGAGCCGGCGTCGTCCTGAAAATCCTGGGCGCGGTCCTGTTCGCCGCGATCGCCGAGGCTGACGAAGAGGCTGCCGTCCCCGGCGATGGCAATGCGTGAGCCATATTGGATATTGCCGCTCGACAGCTTGTTCATCAGGAAGATACGCTTCACATCGGTCAGCTGTTTTTCATCCGATGACAGTCTTGCGCGAAAGACAGCTGTGCCGCTGCCGCCGTCCCCTGCCACCGAGGCGGTGAAATAAAGGGTTCGATTGCTGCTGAATTTCGGATCGAGTTCGATGTCCAAGAGGCCACCCTGTCCGCGGGCATAGACTTTGGGCAATCCCGCGAGGGCGGGCGATATCTTGCCGTCGCGGACAAGGCGCAGGCGGCCGGGCCGTTCGGTGACGAGATAGGCACCATCCGGTAACACGGCGACCGCCCAAGGGTGTTCGAGCCCGGCGGCAACCGTCTCGACCTTGACCGTCACCTTTTGCGTCTTGAAGGTTTGCGGAGTTTCGGCAAAAGCGATGCCGGCCGACAGCAAGATGGATGCCGCGAAGGCAACCGAAATTCCCGTTATTCCCGCGTGCATGTTTCCTGCTCCGCCCCAAAGTACCGTTGCTTTTGCAAGGTGGGTCGAACGACTTGCCGTTCAAGGTCGGGTGCCGCGTCGATAACGTCTTTGTGTTTGCGAATTCGGTGCGGCCATCCGTCTATCCCTAGAGCTATTGAGTGCGTGCAGGCATAGCCCCGTTGACCAAAGGCGCATTGGCATAGGTTCGCGAGGGGCGGCATTTGTGACAAGCTGTTATTTTACAAAGGGAAATCCTGATTCTCCTGAGATGTTGAATCAGGCGCTTCGTAAATTGATTCAAGTTCGCGAGGGGACCATGCAGGGCGCTGCTCGGTGGATGAAGGCATGGATACCAGTCACGAACCGCCGCGGTCACCGCGTTGGCGCTCGAAATTGACATCGAAGACCCGACCCCCGAAAGCCAGGAAATAAAGCCACTGTGACGCCTTTGCGCTTGAAACGTCGGCCCATATTCGACATAGAGCTTAGCGCAGAAAACTGGTCCGCAGGCTTTCTGCCCACTTCAACCGAATAGGACCGATCATCATGGCCTTTCTTGCCGACGCTCTTTCCCGTGTAAAGCCTTCTGCCACCATCGCCGTTTCCCAGAAAGCGCGCGAGCTGAAAGCAAAAGGACGCGACGTGATCGGCCTCGGCGCCGGTGAACCGGATTTCGATACGCCCGATAATATCAAGACGGCTGCCATCGACGCGATCAATCGCGGCGAGACGAAGTACACGCCGGTCTCGGGCATTCCCGAACTGCGCAAGGCGGTCGCCGCCAAGTTCAAGCGCGAGAACAATCTGGAATACGCTCCCGAGCAGACCATCGTCGGCACGGGCGGCAAACAGATCCTGTTCAACGCCTTCATGGCGACGCTGAACCCCGGCGACGAAGTCATTATCCCGACGCCTTACTGGGTCTCCTATCCGGAGATGGTGGCGCTTTGCGGCGGCACGCCGGTTTTCGTCGCGACGACGCAGGCTAACAATTTCAAGCTTCAGCCGGCCGACCTTGATAAGGCGATCACGCCGAAGACCAAGTGGTTCATGTTCAACTCGCCGTCCAACCCGTCGGGCGCTGCCTATTCGCATGCCGAGCTGAAGGCGCTGACGGACGTGCTGGTCAAGCATCCGCATGTCTGGATACTGACCGACGACATGTACGAGCACCTGACCTATGGCGATTTCAAATTCGCCACGCCGGTCGAAGTCGAGCCGAGCCTCTATGACCGCACGCTGACGATGAACGGCGTTTCGAAAGCCTATGCGATGACCGGCTGGCGTATCGGCTATGCCGCCGGCCCGCTGCAGCTCATCAAGGCCATGGACATGATCCAGGGTCAGCAGACATCGGGTGCGACCTCGATCGCACAGTGGGCTGCCGTTGAAGCGCTGAACGGTCCACAGGACTTCATTCCGCGCAACAAGAAGATCTTCGAAGGCCGCCGCGATCTCGTCGTATCGATGCTGAACCAGGCGAAGGGTCTCTCGTGCCCGGTTCCGGAAGGCGCCTTCTACGTCTATCCGTCCTGCGCCGGCCTGATCGGCAAGACGGCTCCTACCGGCAAGGTCATCGAGACGGACGAGGATTTCGTGTCCGAGCTGCTGGAATCGGAAGGCGTTGCCGTCGTGCACGGTTCGGCTTTCGGCCTCGGCCCGAATTTCCGTATCTCCTACGCGACCTCGGAAGAGTTGCTCGAAGAGGCTTGCCGCCGCATCCAGCGCTTCTGCGCAGCCTGCAAGTAAGCAGTCGACGATAAGTCCAACGAAAAGCCCGCCAGAAATGGCGGGTTCAGACCGCTGACAAACCCCGTCATTTTTTGGCGGGGTTTTATTTTGTGTTGAGTTTCGAGGTTGACTGGATGTTTTGAACGGGCCGTTCAGATTCCCTCTGCTTATGCGGGGCTCGGTTGGCTGGCCTTGGTGAGGGCCATTGCGATCTTCTTGATGTTCTGGGCGGCTGCGGCCATCAGGCACTGGCATTGGACCCGGATGAGACTTCGGAACCGCGCGTAGCGATGACCATGCAACTGTTTGGCGTCGGCAAACGAGCGCTCGACCGTCTCTTTCCGTCGTTTGTAGATGGCCTTGCCCCAGGGCTTGAGCCGGTTGGCATCGGTACGCTCGCGGGCA
>NZ_FMAH01000059.1 GCF_900094545.1 Martinezella miluonensis | reverse complement strand
TGGTAACGCGGGGTGGAGCAGCCCGGTAGCTCGTCAGGCTCATAACCTGAAGGCCGCAGGTTCAAATCCTGCCCCCGCAACCAATATCCCATCCCTCATAACAACAATTATCACAGACGCGCGCGCCAAGACCGCAGCCGAAACCAACATCAAAATGCCCGCGTTCTGCGGGCTTTTTTATTTGGTTACGCGTCGAGGATTGAACGACTTCTCAGGCCCAGCAAGGAGGCAAAGCCGACAAAGCACACAATACTGCAAAGCCGGACAACAAAAGCAATCGCCTCTGCCTTGCAATCTTCATGGTCACTTCTCCGGAGCAAGAATGCAGCATTGCTCCGGCAAGGGCACGAGTACGGCCGCACCGCCGGCAGTCATCGGCTCAGACAAAGTGCCGTTGGCGACGATATCGCCGGCGGCCGTTTGGCATTGATATTGATAAGCGCGGCCGAGATAGGTTCGTGTGCCCAAAATAGCCGGCAAGCCGTTGCCATCGTATCGAACCGACAGTCCGTCGGCACGGCAGCCGAGGATGAAACTGTCCGGCAGAGGCCCGAAATCATCCTGCGAAAGCGTGATCTTCGCGCCGCCGGCACCCTCTGCCGTCACCAGGGCGCCCTCGCGCGCGACGGCCCGCAGCGGCAGCAGGTTCTCGAAGCCGACGAAACGCGCGACGAAAGCATTCGCCGGCTTGCGGTAAAGGACTTCGGGCGTATCGAGCTGCATGATCCGGCCGGCATTCATGATGGCGACACGATCCGAGATCGAGAAGGCTTCCTCCTGATCGTGCGTCACGTAGAGCGACGTCGTGCCGTTGGCGCGCTGCAGCTGGCGGATTTCCACGCGCATGTCGACCCTGAGCTTGGCGTCGAGATTGGAAAGCGGCTCGTCGAACATCAGAAGCGGCGGCCCGATGACGAGCGCGCGAGCCAACGCCACGCGTTGTTTCTGGCCGCCCGACAGTGCAGCAGGCAGGCGGTCGCCAAGGCCGGAAAGGCCGACGCGTTCCAACATGGCTGCAGCCTTCCGCTGGCGTTCCTGGGTCGCCATGCGGCGCTGTTTGAGGCCGAAGGCGACGTTTTCAAGCACGGTCAGATGCGGAAACAATGCATAGTTCTGGAACACCAGTCCGATATCCCTAGCATGCGCCGGCAGGGTCGTCAGGTCACGATCGCCCAGCTTGATGGTGCCGCTCGTCGGCTGCAGGAAGCCGGCGACGAGCCTCAGCGTCGTCGTCTTGCCGCAGCCGCTCGAACCGAGCAGCGAGACCAGGTCGCCGGCGCCGACAGAGAGCGAGAGATCCTGCAATACGGTTGTCTTGCCGTAATGAGCGCTGATGGAACTGATGGAGAGCGATACGGTCACGGGTGGCTACTTTGTCAGGAAGGTGAGGCCCAGGGTCGCTTCGACGATCGCCATGACGGCGACGGTCACGAGCATCAGCAGCACGGAGACCGAGGCGATGGTCGGGTCGAAGAACTGCTCCATATGGGCGAGGATCTGGATGGGAAGGGTGGAGATGCCAGGCCCGGTCAGGAAGACCGATACCGAGACATCGTTGATGGAGGTGATGAAGGCGAGAATGAAGGCGGCGATGACGCCGGCGCGGATATTCGGCAGCACCACCGTCAGAAAGGTCTTCAAGGGCGGGCAGCCGAGGCTGATGGCAGCTTCCTCGATCGAGAAGTCGAAGCTCGCGAGGCTGGCGCTGACGACGCGCACCGAATAGGGCAGCACTAGCAGCGCGTGACCGATCAAGAGGCTCGGGAAGATCGGAAGCTGAAGCCCGATGGTGATCGATTTCATCAGCGAAAAGCCGAAGACGATTTCCGGAACGAGGATCGGTAGGACGAAGAGCGTCGAAAGCCAGCGCGGCAGTTCGACCCTGTAGCGGCTGATGGCATAGGCCGCGGGAATGCCGATCAACAGCGAAAGCGCTGTTCCGAGGAAGGCGAGCTCTAAGCTGGTGATTGCCGTCGTGCGGAAGGCCTCGATCTGGAAGATGTTCGAGAACCAGCGCAGAGTCAGGCCCTGTGGCGGAAAGGTCAGATAGGTCGTGTTGCTAAAGGCGGCGCCGATGATGATGGCGAGTGGTGCCAACAGGAAGAGGAAGACGCAGCCCGTGAAAGCGATGAGTGCAGGGTGGATGGATTTTGTCATGATCACACCGCCATCGGGTTCAGCCGCCGCGCGATACGGCTCATGATCGCCACGATCCCGATCGTCACGACCACCATGATGGCGGCAATCGTCGAAGCGCCCACCCAGTCGAAGGTGACCATGGCGCGCTGGTAAAGGAAGGTGCCCATCATCATCTGCTTTTCGCCGCCGAGCAGCTGCGGCGTGGCATAGGAGGTGAAACTGCCGGTGAAGACCAGTACGGCGCCGACGATAAGGCCCGGCGTGGCAAGCGGTAGGATGACCTGCCGGAAGGTCGCGGCCGGTGTCGCGCCGAGGGAGGTCGCAGCCTGAATGAGATCCTGCGGTATGCCCTCGAGCACGCCGACGAGGGTCAGGATCATCAGTGGCACGAAAAGATAGACCATCGCGACGATCACCGAACCCTCGGTATACAGCATCGACAGCGGCTCGCTGATGACACCCATGGAAAGCAGGATGGTGTTGAGAATGCCGTTCTTGCCGAGAATGATCAGCCAGGCGAAGGAGCGCACGACGACGCCAGTCAACAGCGGGAACACGGCGGCGATGATCATTATGCTTTTGGCGCGGCCCGGCATCTGCGCGATCACATAGGCGGCGATGAAGCCGATGATCAGCGAGATTACCGTCGTAATCAGCGCAACCTCGATCGTCCTGAAGAGCACCGTGCGGCGAAAGCCACTGGTAAAGAAGGTGATGTAAGGGGAAAACAGCCCTTTTGGCTCACCGAATGTCGCCGCGATCGTGATGATGACCGGGACGAGTAGGAACAGTGTCACGGCGATGATTGCCGGCGCCGTCAAACCCCATTTTGCAAGATGCTTCATCAGAAGAATTCCGTAAGAGTGCCGCAGGCCGGCTGCGGCACGCCTTTATTACATGCCGAAGATCTCGTTCCAGCGATCGATCCAGTCCGATTGAGCTTCGTTCAGCTTCTGATAATCAATCCGGCTGAGCTTGGCGATCATTTCGGCGCCGTAAGTCCAGAGCTTGGCTTTCTCAGGCGTCAGCACCACCTTGGTCGAGACTGGTGCATCGACGCCCTGCTCGGCTTCGGCTTGCTGCACGTCCTTCGACAGGACGAAGTTGATGAACTGGTGGGCAAGCTCGACGTTTTCGGAGCCCTTGGGGATGTTGACCGTGTTGAGGGTGGCGATATCGCCCTCCTTAAGATCGGCCCAGGCCATTGTGGGAACGGCCGCGCGCATCGATGTCAGAACGAAGTCCTGTGCCAGAGCCACCTTGACCTCGCCCGTCGAGATCAGGTTCACCAGCTCGGAGCCGGTGTTGTAGTTCTTGACGACGTTCGGCTTCAGCGCCTCGATAGCTGCAAAGGCCTTGTCGGCATCTGTGTAAGGATCGACGCCGGCATGTTTGCCGGCTTCAAGCACCGTCAGCGGCCCGGCCGTTGTGGTGATGCCCGGAAGCGAAATGGCACTCTTCAGGTCGGCGCGCCAGAGATCGTTCCAGGAGGTGACCGGCGTGCCGACCTTGGCCGTATCGTAGACGATGCCCACGCGGCCGATCGTGTAAGCCGGGCCGTAATTGCCTTGCGGCGCCTTGGCGATGTCGTAGAGATCGGTGAGGTTCGGGAGCTTGCTGCGGTCGACTTCCTGGAAGAGACCTTGTTG
The DNA here is from genome assembly GCF_900094545.1 of Martinezella miluonensis. Taxonomy (GTDB): domain Bacteria; phylum Pseudomonadota; class Alphaproteobacteria; order Rhizobiales; family Rhizobiaceae; genus Rhizobium; species Rhizobium miluonense. The sequence continues at coordinate 31,340 of NZ_FMAH01000059.1, read as the reverse complement.
AATGCCGATCTGCGAATAGCTGTCGGTCAGGTAGATGACATCGACACCCTTGCCGCCGCGCAGTTTCAGCTTGTTGAGACGGTCGGCATTGTTGCCGGTTTCGAAAACAACCTCACAGCCGCAGATTTTCTTGAACGGCTCGATGATATTGGCCTGCATCTTCTCGCCGTTATAGCCCCACCATGACACGGTCAGGGTCTTTGCCTGGGCGTAGGCCGGTAGGGCGGCAGTCGCTGCGATAATCGCAAAGCCCGCGACATGGGCAAGAGAGAGGCCCTTCATTATCGATCCTTTAATCCGTGAAATCCTGCAGATGCTTCAAGCTTGGAGGATACTATTTTTCGAGCATAGGCTTTACAAGCCCAACAATTGAGCACGCAGCGGTTTTTCAGGCTCGATATGGACGGATCAGTTATTTTGGCGCGCCGCAGGGCCAGGAATGCAACTCACTGAGATGGTTTGCTTTCCTGAAGGTCGGGTAAGCGGCTTTACACATCAGATCGCCATCTTTACCTTCAGCGGAACGAGTTTCCTGCTGGCATGCCAATCATGACATCTCCCACGACAAACCTTCCCGACGATCTGCTTGTGAATGCGGAAGACGAGGTGTTGATCCGCCAGGATCTGACCCTGACCGCGCTCGGTCGCCGCCCCGCCGCCCGCTCGCTGCGCGTCGGCCGGCTGCTCGACGTGCACAGCCGCACCTGGCTCGAAGATCAGGAGATCGTCATCAAGGGCAGGCGCATCGCCTATGTCGGCCCGGCCGGCAGCTATAAGGGCGAGGTCGGCGAGCGCATTCACGAGCCGCAACTGTCTGCCGTTCCCGGCTTCGGCGAGGCGCACAAGCATATCGAAAGTTCGCATCTGACGCCGGAATGGGAGGCCGCTTTGGTTATGCCGCACGGCGTGACCTGGACCTGCGAAGCGAGCCACGAGTTTTCCAATGTGAACGGCGCCCGCAATCTCGAATTCTGGCTGGAAGCGCGTCGCCGCGGATCGCCGATGAAGATATTCCCACTGCCGGGCTCGGCCGTGCCGCCGACCGCCTATGAATGGGGCGGCGGCCACTTCGGCTATGACGAGCAGAAGGCCTTTCTCAATGAAAGCCTGATGGTCGCCGGCCTCGACGAGGTGATGGATTGGCCTTCGGTCAGTAATCCGGAGAATCCGGCTTACGATCGCCTCTGGGGCATGATTCGCGCTACGTTCGAGCAACGCGGCGTTGTCGAAGGCCATGGCGCCGGCCTACGCGATCTCGCGTCGATCAATGCTTTCGCCGGGGCGGGTCTCGCTTCCGATCACGAAGGCTGGTTCCTCGACGAAATCTGGGAAAAGCTCACGCACGGCCTGTTCATCGAGCTTCGGCCGCATTCCCTGCCAGAGGTCATCCAGGGGCTGATCGACAAGGGCCTATCCGACTGGTCGCAGATTGCATTCGTCACCGACGATCGCAGCGCTTCCGACACATTGAAGATCGGCGCGACCGATCACAATGTCCGGCTTGCGATTGAGAACGGGCTGGCGCCTGAAATCGCTATTCAGTGCGTGACGATCAATCCGGCGCGGCATATGCGGCTCACGCCCTGGGTCGGCTCGATCGCTCCCGGTCGCTTTGCCGATATCGTGCTTCTGGACGATGTGGCGAAGTTGTCGATCGCCAAAGTCTGGGCAGATGGTAAGCCGGCTTCCGAAGGCGGGACCTTCGTCGGTGTCCGCCCCGAAATCGACTGGCCGGATTGGGCGACAAAGACGGTTCGGATCGATAGAATCGTCTCGGCCGAGGATTTTCGCATTGCTGCCCCATTGGAAGCTGCCACCGCAAAGGCGGCGCTATTGCGGCCGTTCCATTGGGCCGACGATTTCATCACGATGGATCTGCCCGTCACCAATGGCGCCGTCCAGCGCGATTCCGACCGCAACGTTACCAAGTTCGCCATCGTCGACCGGTTTTCCGGCGAAGCCAAAGTCGCCCGCATGTTCTGGCTCGGCACCGGGCCGCGCACGCCGGATACCGCGCTTGGCGCCACGCTCGGCCATGACAAGCACAATATCTGGGTCGTCGGTTCTTCCGATGAGGCCATGGCCATGGTCGTCAATGCGCTCAACGAGCAGCAGGGCGGCTGGGTGCTGGTTTCGGGCGGAGAAGTGATCGCTCGCGTCCACTACGAAGTTGGCGGCTTGATGACCGCGAGATCAGCCGAAGAGCTGGATGCCGAAATGCAGAAGCTGTATGAGGCTGGTGCCGGCATCGACTGGATGTATGAGCCGACATTTTCGCCGCGCTGGTGGCCAGGCTTTCCGGAACGCCTCTCCTTTGCGACGCTCACCTGCGCGCCCTGGCGTTGGGTTCTGGTGGCCCCGTCAGAAAGAGCTCCGGAAGGCTTCGTCAATGTCGCGACCGGAGAAACTCATCCCGTCGTCTGGCAGGGATAGCCTTAGGAGCGCCAACGGATATCCGATGGGATGCCGGTTCGGATGGACCAGCTGAGGGCGATTGGCATTCGTTTATCGCGGGCATTCCCGATGGCTCTTGACGATTGAGCCTGGTTCCATAATTATCCATTTGGTTACTTGTGTTGCGCGTCGGTCGCGGAAATTGGGTGGAGCCACTTGCTTCCGAGCTTGCCAGCGGACATTGGAAACCAGGCGGAGGAGGCCGCGGTGACTACCGTTGATAATGATATGCCAAGGATGACGTTGGCATTTTCCACGCTGGGATGTGCGGACCTCGAACTGGACCAAGCCCTTGCCTTGGCAGAGCATCATGGTCTCGACGCTATCGAAATTCGCGCTCTTGGTGGCACGATCGATCTGGCGACTTACTTCACCGAAAGGTTCGGCTCGCCGGCCGCACTTGCCCGTGCGCTAGAAGAGTCCACCGTAAGTGTCTGCGCCTTTAATACCTCGCTGCGCCTTGTCGGCGCGACATCTGAGGCGAAGGAGGAGTTCCTGCGCTATCTGCCTTGGGCGGAGGCGGCCGGTATCCGGTCGCTGCGGGTTTTCGACGGCGGCGGAACGGGCGATGAGAGAGAGTTGGACGAAGCGTTATCAACACTGCGGTGGTGGGACGAAACAGCCACGCGAGAGGGCTTTGCCGCCGAGATGGTCGTCGAGACCCATGATTGTCTGGTAACGTCGGACGCGATCGCTCGCATTCTCAGGGCCGCACCCGATTGCGCGCTGCTCTGGGATACGCATCACACCTGGCGCAAGGGCGGGCAGGATCCTGTCGAAACCTGGAGACAGGTTCGGGGCAATACCCGCCATCTTCATGTGAAGGACAGCATTTCCAAAGCGGGGCCGCGGCTACCATATAGCTATGTACTGCCGGGCAGCGGGGAATTTCCCATGGCGGCGTTGCGTTCCGCTCTTGCTGCCGATGGCTATGCCGGCGTCGTCAGCCTAGAGTGGGAGAAACTGTGGCATGCCGAACTGCCGTCATTGGATCTGGCTCTGCAGGCAGCGCAAGGAAACGGATGGTGGCCTCAAGAATTGGGCGGCGAATGACCGGAAAAGCCTGTTAATACTTTAGTTGAATTGTATATGACAAGAACGCGCAGCGATTGACTTTTGCAATGGGTTACTAGTTACTGTATTAGCAATAAATGAAGGAAGATCGTCGACGGCGTGGCGGCGTCCGGTTGACTATGGTCTTTGCTGCAATATTTCCAGCTCGGTAAAGGGGGGCCCTAATGATTAGGGTTTGAGGTGTCTGGAAGATGGATGAGGCAGATCTAAAGCACCAGAAATTTGACGATTCGGAGCCCATCGCACCGTTTCCAGCCCCCGCTGCTCGCCATCGGCGCTCTGCCCAAGATCTGCTCCCTGACGAGGGGAAGTTTGATGAACGGTAAGGCGAGCCGTAACGACGAAGGCCATAAGGACCTGATCTTAAGGGCGATTGCCGAGGGCGGCCTAGGATTCGCCACCCAATGGGTCCATGACGCCGTGAATATCGAAAGAGTATTTTATGCCGAAAGCCTCGCGCGTGTGACGGAGGCGGATGGAACAGTGCATGCGGCGGGCGCATTTGTCTCGCTCCTCGAGCGGCAGGATCGTTGGTTCGCGCTTGACCTGCACATTCTCGATATGGTGCTGTCAGCTCTTGTCGCGGATGAAACGCTTGTTCTCGGCTGTAATCTATCGGTGTCCGGCCTGTCCCAGCCGGATCGGTTTGCGGATATTTTCAGCCGAATCACCCGTCGGCCGGAGCTCGCTTCCCGGCTGATCGTCGAGGTCACGGAAAGCTACCCGCTTGTCGGCGCCGCCATCGAGCGGGTGAAGATCATCCGCTCGCTCGGCTGTCGCATCGCGATCGATGATTTCGGCTCAGGCTTCGCCACACCGGCATCGCTGCTGCAGGTGACCGCCGATATCGTCAAGATCGATGCAGCGTTCCTGCGGGATAACAGGCGAGGCCGCGATGGACACGATAGCCTCTTCCATCTCGTCGGCTTTGCCTCCTGTTTTGCGCCTTTCGTTGTCGTCGAAGGCATCGAGACTGACGCTCAGCTCGATGCGGCCCGCGCGGCGGGCGCGACCCATGTGCAGGGCTTTCTTTTGTCAAAGCCGGTGTCACTGCCGAAGCTGCGCCGACACAAAGGCAAGATCGGTCTGCAGGGGGGTGCATGAGCCATTCCGCCACTGTTGCGTCGAATAAGGTCGCAACCCCGGTGCCCGATGCAAGAGAGGCAGGCGCGGGCCGTTTGCCGAAACAGCCCGCGTCGCCGGCATGGGTGTCGCGGTGATGCGGCAGCCGCTCTTTGCTTCGGACTATCGGGCGTCCGCCGCGCAGGCGACGCGGGAATTGAAGGTCAAAACGCTGCTGCGCGCCCTGGTGCGCCGGCTGCACGATGCGCTCTCCACCGGCGATAACGCCCTATCAGCCGCATTCTCCGGTGGGGAAGCGCCGCAAATTCTCATTCGTGATGCATCGGCAGAGTTGGTCGGGCGGATTACGATAGATGCCGAAAGCGACCTCTATGTCTTTTGTGAATTGGGGGATGGTGCCACGGACATCGTCATCGCAACGGCCAGCGAGGATAGATTGCTGGAGGAGCTCGTCCTTCATCTTCGGGAAGGGCATCCGGTAGGCCAGGCCGTCGACGCGGCAATCGACATGCTCGTCGGCCAGACCATCGAGGATGTCGAGCGCAAGCTCATTTTGCAGACGCTTCGTCACTGCAAGGGAGATCCGACACACACGGCATTCATGCTCGGCATGCCACTTGCCACTCTCTGCAACAAGCTGTCGGCCTATTTTGCAGAATCAGCCAGCGAGCTGCCGCAGGCTGGGGTGGTCGCGGGGTTTGCGATGGGAGCCTACCGACTTTGATCGCGGCCGCACCTGGTGCGGACGCATTCTGCCCCGGCAACTGTGCAGGGGATTACGCGCCTTGAATATGGCGCAATTTGAAACGGTGAGACATCCGGCAGCGGACGCCCCACTTGATGCAATCGAGCGGGGCGGCGCACGAGGAACCTAAGGAGATCTGGGAAACGATCATGGATTCTTTCAGCGAGAGAAAAATGCCCGCTCGACCGCGGATGCAATCATTGTTCGAAGGCTGCGTGAAAATCGTTTCGGCCTATGTCAGCCACAATACAATACCAGTCGCCAGCCTGCCGAAGCTGATCAAGGACACCTACGAGGCGCTGCACGCCTTGGATGGATTTGCTCCCGCCGTCGAACGGAGTGTTTTGGTGCCGGCCGTGGATTTGAAGAAATCGGTGACGAACGACTACATCGTCTGCCTGGAGGACGGCAAACGCTTCAAAACGCTGAAGCGTCATCTGCGCGTGCATTATGGCCTGACGCCTGAGGAGTATCGGCAAAAATGGGGGCTCGCTCCCAGCTATCCGATGGTCGCACAAAACTACGCAAACCGACGCTCGGAGCTGGCGAAACTTTCCGGCCTCGGTGCCAATGGCAGCCGGAAGGAAACCGTTGGTTCGTGAACCTGACCGAGAAATCCCTTGGGTTCTGAAGAAGGAGGCCGTGCATGTTTCGCCATGCGCAGGCAGCGGCAGCATGTGCCTGTCTCACTCGGTAAAAAAAACGGCGCCCTGCAAGGGGGCGCCGTAAATCTCATGAAATATTGCCGGGCTCAGCCAAAGGCCGATTGAATCCGCCGATCAGAAGACCTGACGAAGTGCGGTGAACAGCACGAAAGCGAGTGCGATGGAAGCCGGCAGCGTCAAGATCCAGGCCATCAGCATGTTGCGCACGGTAGACCATTGCAGCCCCGAACCATTCGCCGCCATGGTGCCGGCGACACCGGAGGACAGGACGTGCGTGGTCGAGACCGGCAGGCCGAGATGGTCGGCAGCACCGATCGTCAGCATGGCAACCACTTCGGCGGCGGCACCTTGGCCATAGGTCAGGTGCGTCTTGCCGATCTTTTCGCCGACAGTTACGACGATACGCTTCCAGCCGACCATGGTGCCGAGGCCCAGTGCCAGTGCGACGGCGACCTTCACCCAGAGCGGAATGAACTTGGTCGTGTGATCGACGGCGGCGTGATAGCTGGTGACGGCCTTCAGGTCGTCGGCGCTCATCGGCAGCAGCTTCTGCTTGTCGATCAGCTTCAGCGATTCACCGATGAGGTAGATGTCGTTGCGGACGTTACTGACGAGCCCGTTCGGCAGCTTCTCGACGCTCGGATAGGCGGCAATCGAGGCGCTCGTTGCGTGAATATAGGCCTGCAGCGCCGGAGTTGTAACATCCGTCCAGGTCTTGCTCTTCACGGCCGCGCTGACGGCAGCCTTCGGATCGGCAGGAGCGGCGACGCCGGGCTTTACATACTTGCCCAGTACCGTCTCGACCTGCACGGAGGCTGCCTTGTAGGCATCGAGATAGTTGATGTCGGGCGTCCGGTTCAGCGCGAAGGCAGTCGGCACGAGACCGATGAGAATAAGCATGATCAGACCCATGCCCTTCTGGCCGTCGTTCGAGCCGTGAGCAAAGCTGACGCCGGTGCAGGTGAAGATCAGCAGACCGCGGATCCACATCGGCGGCGGTGCATTGCCCTTCGGTGCTTCATAAAGTGCCTTGTTGCGGATCAGCACCTTGGCGACCAAAAGCAGTATCGCGGCCGCGCCGAAGCCGATGATCGGCGACAGCAGCAGCGACATGCCGACGCTGCTTGCCTGCGACCAGTCGACACCGCTTGTGGCGGAACCGGCAGGCGCCAGGAACTGGTTGGCCAGACCGACGCCGATGATGGAGCCGACAAGCGTGTGTGAACTCGATGCCGGCAGACCCAGATACCATGTGCCAAGGTTCCATATGATGGCAGCGGTCAACAGGGCGAAGACCATGGCAAGACCGGAGCCGGAGCCGACCTGAAGGATCAGTTCAACGGGCAAAAGCGCCAGAATGCCGAAGGCGACGGCGCCGGAAGAAGTCAGCACGCCGAGAAAGTTGAAGAAGCCGGACCAGATGACGGCGAACTCAGCCGGCAAGGAGCGGGTATAGATCACGGTTGCGACCGCATTGGCCGTATCGTGGAATCCGTTGACGAACTCGAAGCCGAGCGCGATCAACAGGGCAAGACCTAGCAAAATCCACGGAACCGCCGCAGCTTCGGCGAGATCGCTGCCGAGAGCATAGCCGACATAGGCGAGACCGCCGAGGACGATGATGCCGAAGAGCGGCAGGAACCATTTTGCTGAGCCGGAGGCACCATGAATTGGGTGATTGGCGTTGCCACTCTCTAAACTGCTTGAAGCGAGGTCGACCATCTCAAACTCCTTTATGGCAATTGATATTTCTGGTGTAGGCCTCCTTCGTGAAACTCTCGTGACGCGCGAGCGAAGCCGAATATCCCGTGCGCGCCGGCGGTCATGCTTATCCGATTTCTCCGACGGGCAACCTTCGGCCGGTTGCCGGCTTAGAGCCGGTCACGATTTTGCCGTCAAAACGCCTTTTTCGGTTCAGCCGGCGTTCATACCTTCGAGGTTTAAATCCAGCGTGCAAGGGACTTGGATAGAGGACCATCAAAGATGAAATCGACAGTGTTTGCCATCGCTGCGTTGCTCGGCGGATTGGCTGTATCGTCGGCAGAAGCAATGCCCGTTCCTGCTATCGGGACAGCGGCCGGAGTGACAACACCCGGAGCGCCGATTGTGAATGTTGACTATGCCTGCGGCCGCGGCTGGCACCTCACCCGCTGGGGTGAATGCCGCCCGAATCGCTGGGCCCCGCCGCCGCGCCGCTGGGGGTACTACAGACCGCCACCGCCGCCACCATGGGGTTGGCACCATCGCCATCATCGCGATGACTGGCGTGAGGACGGTTGGCGTGGACGCCCGCGCGACTGGTAAGCCAGTTTGACACGTAAGACGAAAACACCGCCGCGTTCAGCGGCGGTGTTTCTTTAAGAGCGGTAGCCGTTGCGCAATGCGCACGCCGCCAGCCATAGGCCGGCCCCGGCCGCCATCAAGGCCGATAGGACCGTCATGAGGCTTTTGCCGTGCACGACGATGTCTGCCGGCCTCGGCCTGACCAGATCGGCCGTATTGAAGCTCTCCCCGCTGAACTTGCAGAGAACGAGCGACAGATTGTTGCGCACGAGGATGGCGTCGATATCGGAAACGAGATCTTCGACCGAAGCCCTGTCGCCATTCATCATCCGCATCTGCAGCAATACGGCCTTGGCTGCCGCGAGATAGGCATGCGAACATTCGTTGAAGGGGCTTTCCTCGTCGTTGACGCTGCCCGGCATGATGCCCCAGAGACAATAGGCTCGCTGGATCTGAGCGAAATTCAGAAGCCGGCGAAAGGTCTCATCGGTGTTCGGCACATCTTCCGCGACCGCGACGATCCGCCTGTAGTAGGGCGCAATAAGAGCCATTTCGCCATGGGTGAGGCTTGGTATCGGAATGCCGGCATGGCTTCCCGATGCCCTGTCGCCATGGGCTGCAAGCACTGTCGGCCAGATGGATAAAACGAGGCAGATGGCGGCGAGCAGCGCGCCGCTTCCGGATCGGCGTTTCCCGCGCACGACGGAGCGCGCGGGAGGCGATGGCTGTATCATTTCAGGCCTGGCGCAGCGCTGCGTTACCGCGGTAGCGCGTCTGCGGCAGCATGCGTTCGGCCCATGCACCGAAGGCAAGCCCGAGCGTAGCCCACAGGATGGCATGCATCCCGAGTGAGGTGATGCGGAAGTGCCAGAGCACCACGGCCGAGAATTGTTCCGGTACTTCGTTGATCGATGGGAGCAGATACTGGATCAGCGCGACGAAGACGATGTAGCCGACGCCGGCAATGATCGCTCCGTTCCAGGATCCATAGCGTGCCGCCAGGCGGCGGCCGAAGCCTACGGCGACGATCATGCCGACGATGGAGGCGACGATCATGATGAAGAACAGTTCGGTTCTGGCGCCGATCGTGTCGGCATTGCCGACCGCCGGCGGATTTGCCGGATACTTGATGTCCGGAACGAGCGAAATCGTCACGAAGGCCGCGACAGCAAGCAGCGCCGCCGTACCGCGCGCGCCGAGCGGGCTGATGCGGCCGTAGACGAAGGCGAAGACCAGCGCGAACAACCCGCCGATCGCCGTCGAGAAGATCATGCTGCCGATGAAGAGGCCGATGCCTGCCTGCGTGGCGCGGCTGACGATTTCCGGTTCCGGCGCTTCGCCTGCCGCTTGCGCGGCCTTTTCTTCAAAGCCGATGGCCCAGTCGACCAGCGGCTCGCCGAAGGTGTGGGCGAAGGCAAAAACGAGAACACCAGCAAGTGCCCCGACGATCATGCCGCGGAGCAAAAGACGTCCAACCATGCGCTTGTCCCCTTAGTGGCAGGGGAAGCCGAGAAGGTGACGGGCGTCATGCACGAACTCGTGCACATAGCTGCCTGACAAGAGGGAGGCTGCGCCTTCCTCTGCGCCGACGAAATAGATCGCCAGCAGCATCAGCAGGCCGGCGAACACGGCCCACGGCAGGATTTGGCCGAGCGGTATCGGCTGCGGTATCGCGGACGGTGCGAAAGCGGTATCAGACATTGTAATCCCTCTTGAAGAAAAGCGCGTTCCATTAGCGGAAGGGTTTTTACGGGAAGGGTCTGGCTCTCGAGGGCGAAGTTTCCGTCATCGATTACAGTGGCGCGACCGCGCCGGGATTTCACCGGCTTCCACACCCGTAAGTACAAGTTTATATCTGCCTGCGAAGATGGTTGTCAATCAAGCGCGTTCGTGGGGTGTACCTCGGCTGAACTCGGGCCGGGTGGATTCCGGCTCGTTCGCTTTGCCGCTATGCTCATCGAATCTCGACGCGATCCCGGCGCACCGAAAAACACGCTCAACTGCAGCTCAAGGAAAACAACGAATGTCGAATGAGAATGGCACCAAGGTCATTCACGGCAGAACGCCGGAATCGGCGGTTATGTTGGCAAACGTCAAGCGAGCAATGGCGCTTACCGCTGCGCTTAACCGCTTGACCTTTGACGATGCAGGCGAGGTTCGAGCCTTGTTCAGCGAACTCATCGGCAAAGAGGTGGACGAGAGCTTTGTCCTGATCCCGCCGTTCTACACTGCCGGCGGGAATGAAATCCGCGTCGGGCATAATGTCTTCGTCAATCAGAACTGCACTTTCTATGACCTTGGTGGATTGGATATCGGCGACGATGTGATGATCGGACCAAACGTGAGCATCATCACGACAGGCCATCCACTTGAACCTTCGCAGCGCCGAGCCATCACAATTGGAAAGCCCATCGTGATTAAAAGAAACGTCTGGATCGCAACCGGCGCAACAATTGTCGGCGGAGTGACTGTGGGCGAAAACTCCGTTGTGGCTGCCGGTTCAGTCGTCACCAAAAACGTTCCTCCGAATAGCCTTGTCGGAGGAAATCCGGCGCGTGTCATCCGCATGATCGGCGACAATTGAAGGAACACCGACAACGGCTCGCGAGCTGAGATTCGAACCGGGACACGACCGAAGCGCGATGCAAAATCGCGCCGACATATGGAGATATGAAGTGTCATGAAAGCGCGCCTGAGCTGGATTTGCCACGGCCCGACGGAGGCCAATCGGAAGGGCTGCTTCCCGGATGACGAACCGCTGGAGGATAAAGCGACGCTTCGAGCTGGGTTCTCCCTCGATCGGCTCGGGACGATCGATCGCATTTGGACGAGCCCGGCTTTGCGGGCACGTCAGACGGCGGCGCTGCTCCGCCTCGACGCCATCCCGGAACCTGCCATGTGCGAATGCGACTATGGCGATTGGCGCGGACGGTCGCTCGCAGAACTTCATGGCAGCGATCCGGACTCTCTCGCCCTATGGATGACCGATCTAGAGGCCGCGCCGCATGGCGGCGAATCCCTGTCGTCGGTCATGCGACGCATCGACGAATGGATGGGACGTCATTTTCAGGAAGCCGGGCATACCGTCGTCGTCACCCATGCCAGTGTCATCCGCGCCGCGATCCTGCATGTGCTGCAGGCGCCGGCTTCGGCATTCTGGACGATCGACGTCGAGCCGTTCGGCCTCGTCGAAATGACAAGCGACGGCCGGCGCTGGCAGCTTCGCTTCCCACAGATGGCGAAATAGTGCTCGGAGCAATTCGAGGAAAAGCGTGGCGAATGCCACAACGCGCTGTACGGCATTAGCGGCCTGCCTTTGCCCGCTGCCGCTCGAAATAGACGAGGAATATCGCAAGGCCGAGCGTCATGACCGCCAGCCCGTACCAGGTGATGGCATAGACAAGATGGCTGTTATGGAAGGTGATCTGCGTGAGCCCCCCCACAGGCAGGTCGCCAGGATTTTTCGTGTCGTCTGCATCGATGAAGTAGGGCGCCACGTTCTGCAGGCTGCGGGCCTCGGCAATGGCCGATACGTCGCGCGAATACCAGCGTTCTTCCGCCGGCACGTTGGAGCGCAGCAGCGTGCCCGTGGGCTCGTTGATCCGCAGCAGGCCTGCAACGGTGGTTTCCGCGCCGATCTGGCCGGCTGGGCGAGTCACTGGATTGCGCTTGTCGGTCGGCACGAAACCGCGATTGATGATGACGAGCGTGCCATCGGCCTGCTTCAATGGCGTCAGCACCCAATAGCCGGGGCCGAGCACCGTCGAGGCGTAGACCTGCGTTTCCTTGTCGTTGAGGAAGGTGCCGCTCGCCTGCACATGCTTGTATTCGGAGCTTTCCGCGGTGACACCAGCCCATTGCGCCGGGCCGGGCGCCGGAACCGCCGGCGCATGCACACGCGCATCGACCCGGGCGATCAGATCCAGCTTCCAGTGCAGACGCTCCACCTGCCAGGTGCCGAGACCTATGAGAAGGGTCGTCAGAAGCAGAAGCAGAAACACCCATATGGCAAGCTCAAATGTCGAGCGCGGCTTGCCGTCAGATGTGTTCGGGGACGTGTCGGTCATGGCGCTGGTCTCCGGGGACGCGCTGCCGCATGATTTCGGGAGGTGTTTAAGTCTCTTCGCTGAAGATCACGCGTGGTCTTGAAAAATTTGGCCGCGAGTTCAGGCATTCTCAGCAATGCGCCGCGCAGCGTCCGGCGGAAATCTCGCGCCGGGGAGGGCGGGCCTTCGGCTGAAGGCCCGCCGCTCGATCTTATGGCATGTTGCGCATCATCTCGGGCGACATGGGCATCATGTTCGCGTTGAGGTGATGCATGACCCAGAGCGAGCCGGACAGCGCGATGATGACGAGGACGATGGTGAAGATCAGTGCCATCATGTTCCAGCCGCCTTCCGAGCGGGTGTTCATGTGCAGGAAGTAGATCATGTGCACGATGATCTGGATCGCGCCGAGGATCATGACGATCGCGCCGGTGACGGCCGGATCGGAGAAGACCTTACCCATGACCAACCAGAAGGGGATGGCCGTCAGAATGACGGAGAGGATGAACCCCGTCATGTAGCTCTTGAAGGTGCCGTGTGCCGCTTCGTGGCCGCCATGGTGGTCATGGCCGTGAGCGTCGCCGGAATGATGCGAATGGTTTGCGTTCGAGCTCATCCGAGAACTCCCATGAGGTAGACGAGAGAAAACACGCCGATCCAGACGACGTCGAGGAAGTGCCAGAACATCGAAAGGCACATCAGGCGACGCTTGTTTTCTACGATCAGGCCGTGCCGGCCGACCTGTACCATCAGCGTGATCAGCCAGACGATACCGGTGGTGACGTGCAGACCGTGCGTGCCGACCAGCGTGAAAAAGGCCGACAGGAAGGCGCTGCGCTGCGGGCCGGCGCCGTCGAGGATCAGGTGATAGAACTCGTAGAGTTCGAAGAAGATGAAGAGCGCGCCGAAGATGCCGGTGATCGTCAGCCACATCAGCGTGCCCGACTTGTTGTCCTTCTCCATCGCCAGCATGGCGAAGCCATAGGTGATGGAGGAGAAGAGCAGCATCGCCGTGTTGACGGCGACGAGCGGCAGCTCGAACAGGTCGGCCGGAGACGGGCCGGCCGCATAGCTGTGGCCGAGCACGGCGAAGGTGGCGAAGAGGACTGCGAAGATCAGGCAGTCGCTCATGATGTAGATCCAGAAGCCCAGCATGGTGCTGCCTTCCGGGTGATGCTCCTCCGTCATGTAGAAGGCGGGTGTTTCGCCATCCATGGGAGCCTTTGCGGTATGGGTCGTCATGGGTTTACACCTGTTCTGCGAGCTGCTTCGTACGCTCGTTCTCGGTCTTAACGACCTCGTCGGCGGGGATGTGGTAGTCGCGCTTGTAATTGAAGGTATGGCCGATCGTAATGACGATCATCGCGACGAAGGTGATGGCGGCGAGCCACCACATGTACCAGATCATCCCGAATGCGAAGCCGATCGAGAGAGCGCCGAGGATGATGCCCGTGCCCGTGTTCTTCGGCATGTGGATCGGAATGAAGCCTTCGGTCGGCCTGACGTAGCCACGGTTCTTCATGTCCCACCACGCGTCATGATCATAGACGATCGGCGTGAAGGCGAAGTTGTAGGCCGGCGGCGGCGACGAGGTGGACCATTCGAGCGTACGGCCGTTCCAGGGGTCGCCGGTGTGGTCGCGAAGCTCTTCGCGCTTCATGAAGCTGACGGCGAGCTGGATGAGGAAGCAGGCGATGCCGATAGCGATCAATCCGGCGCCGAGGGCTGCGATCACGAACCAGATCTGCAGCGACGGATCGTCGAACTGGCTCACGCGGCGGGTGACGCCCATCAGGCCGAGGATGTAGAGCGGCATGAAGGCGAACCAGAAACCGATCTGCCAGAACCAGAAGCTCATCTTGCCCCAGAAAGGATCGAGCTTGAAGCCGAAGGCCTTCGGGAACCAGTAGTTGACACCTGCGAACATGCCGAAGAGCACGCCGCCGATAATCACGTTATGGAAGTGGGCGATCAGGAACAGCGAGTTGTGCAGCACGAAGTCGGCCGGCGGAACCGCGAGCATGACGCCGGTCATGCCGCCGATGGTGAAGGTCACCATGAAGCCGACGGTCCAAAGCATCGGCACTTCGTAGCGGATGCGCCCGTGGTACATCGTAAACAGCCAATTGAATAGCTTCGCACCCGTCGGGATCGAGATGATCATCGTCGTGATTCCGAAGAAGGAATTGACGCTGGCGCCCGAGCCCATCGTGAAGAAGTGGTGCAGCCAGACGAGGTACGAAAGGATCATGATCACGCAAGTGGCGTAAACCATAGAAGCGTAACCGAACAGACGCTTGCCGCAGAAGGTGGCCACGACTTCCGAGAACACGCCGAAGGCCGGCAGGACCAGGATGTAGACTTCCGGGTGACCCCAGATCCAGATGAGGTTGATATACATCATCGGATTGCCGCCGAGGTCATTCGTAAAGAAGTTCGTGCCGGCGTAGCGATCGAGCGTGAGCAGCACGAGCGTGGCGGTCAGGATCGGGAAGCTCGCGACGATCAGGATGTTGGTGCAGAGCGACGTCCAGGTGAAAACCGGCATTTTCATGAAGGTCATGCCGGGCGCCCGCATCTTGACGATGGTGGCGATCAGGTTGATGCCCGAAAGCGTCGTTCCGATACCCGCGACCTGCAGGCCCCAGATGTAATAGTCGACGCCGACATCGGGGCTGTAGGCGATGCCGGAAAGCGGCGGATAGGCCAGCCAGCCGGTCTTGGCGAATTCGCCGATGAAGAGCGAGATCATGACGACAATCGCGCCTGCCGTCGTCATCCAGAACGAGAAGTTGTTGAGGAACGGGAAGGAGACGTCGCGTGCGCCGATCTGCAGCGGCACGACGAGGTTCATCAGGCCGGTGACGAAGGGCATCGCCACAAAGAAGATCATGATAACGCCGTGGGCGGTGAAGATCTGGTCGTAGTGATGCGGCGGCAGGTAGCCCTCGGAACCGTTGAAGGCGAGCGCCTGCTGCAGACGCATCAGCAACGCGTCGGAAAAGCCGCGCAGCAGCATGATCAGCGCCAGCACCACATACATGATGCCGATCTTCTTGTGGTCGATGCTCGTGAACCATTCCTTCCAGAGATAGCCCCAGAGACGGAAATAGGTCAGCAGGCCGAGAAGGGCGATACCGCCGACGGCGACGCCGAGGAACGTCACGACCAGGATAGGTTCGTGATACGGAATGGAGTCGAGCGTCAGCCGGCCGAAGATGAATTTATAGAGGTCCGGGTTGGAAAACATGGATTGCCTCTGTCCTTATAAATGTCTTGTTATTGAGCGCACCGGATCAATGACCCTGATGCTGAGCCGAACCGGTCGACGAATCGGAAGAAGAGCCATTGCCCATATCCATGCCCGGCATCGAGTTGTCTCCATGCTGCATGGTGTGGCCGGCACCGCCTTCAGCCTTGACAGGCGTGATTTCGGCCGAGCTGGTGTTCTGATTGTCGTAGATCAGGCGCTCGCGGTTTTCGTGGCTTTCCTTGCCGGCACCGCCCTTGGCGTCGATATGCATCATCTCGCTCATGCACATCTTGCTCGGATCGGCGCACATGTTGAGGATGGCGTTGTAGAGACCATCGTCGACTGCATTGAAGTAGCGCACAGGTTCGCGTTCGCTCGGCTTGGCAAGCGCCAGATATTCCGGACGGCCGAGCTTCGTGCCCTGGCTCTTGGCCTTCTGAACCCACTGGTCGAAATCGGCCTGGTTCACGCCATGGAATTTGAAGCGCATGTGCGAGAAGCCAGCGCCGCTGTAGTTGGCCGACAGGCCCTGGAATTCGCCCGGATGATTGATGACGGCGTGCAGCTTCGTCTCCATGCCAGGCATGGCGTAGATCTGGCCAGCCAGTGCCGGAATGAAGAAGGAGTTCATGACAGCCGAAGCCGTGATCTTGAAGTTGATCGGGCGGTCGACCGGAGCAGCCATCTCATTGACGGTGGCGATGTCGTATTCCGGATAGAAGAAGAGCCATTTCCAGTCGAGTGCGACCACTTCGACTGTCAGTGGCTTCACGTCGGCACTGAGTGGCTTGCCTGCTGCGATGCGGTCGAGCGGACGGTAGGGGTCAAGCTGATGGGTGCTGATCCAGGTCACTGCGCCGAGCGCGATGATGATGGCAAGCGGAGCGGACCAGATGATCAGCTCCAGACGCGTCGAATGATGCCATTCCGGCTCGTAGGTCGCTTCCTTGTTCGACTGGCGATATTTCCAGGCGAAGTACAGCGTCAGGAAGATCACCGGGATGATGATGATCAGCATCAGCACGACCGAGACGATGATGAGGTCCCGCTGCTGCATGGCGATATCGCCGGAGGGGTCCATCACCACCAAATTGCAGCCTGATAGCAGCAAAAACAATGGGATGACGGATAAACGGCTGAAAATCTTCGATAGTCTTAGCACGTCTTAAAGCTCTTTTTGTTTCGACCCTACCGCGACTAAAGGACGGCGGTCATGAACGATATGAGGTGTTTCGTCGCACCGCAGCAAGCGCGAGTGCAATGCGGTATGGAATGCGGCCCCACCTATCGGGAAAACCCTGCAAAATCCAGAAGGTTTTCCGCCGATCATTCGCTTTTATGTGAGCTAATATATCCGGATCGGAACAAATGACCACGGGTGGTCTTTCCTGATATGCAGGCGGTGCAGCGACAAAGGCCGGAAAGGCCGGCTTTGATGGCTAATTTGCGAATTATTTCATGCCCGACACTTGATATGTTCGCACGTTTGATAAACATCTTGATTATGCACGAATTCGTGGAGGAACTCGTGCTCGGAGAGGGAGGCTCCCTACATGGTCAGCGTGACGCATGAATCACTGAACCCTACATCTTCAACGCTTGAGAGCGATGCCCGCAGCATGCATGCCGGCGGCTCCGTCGCTCCGGGCAATATCGCCATCGGCGTGATCATTGGTCGCACGTCCGAATTTTTCGATTTCTTCGTTTATGCCATCGCATCGGTCCTGGTCTTCCCGAAGCTGATGTTCCCTTTTGCTGACCCCCTGCATGGAACACTCCTTTCCTTCCTGGTGTTCGCCCTTGCCTTCATCGCCCGTCCGATCGGTTCGTTCATCTTCATGGCGATCGACCGCCGCTATGGGCGCGGCGTCAAACTTACCATCGCGCTGTTCCTGCTCGGCGGCTCAACCGCGGCGATGAGCTTCCTGCCCGGCTACTCCGAAGTCGGTGCCTATGCGATCATCCTGCTCGCCCTCTTCCGCATCGGCCAGGGCCTTGCGCTCGGCGGTGCCTGGGACGGTCTGGCTTCGCTCTTGGCGCTCAATGCCCCGACGAACCATCGCGGCTGGTATGCGATGATCCCGCAGCTCGGCGCACCGATCGGCTTCATGCTGGCAAGCGCCCTGTTTGCCTATTTCGTCACGAGCCTCACGACGGTGGACTTCCTGGATTGGGGCTGGCGCTATCCGTTCTTCTGCGCCTTTGCCGTCAACGTCGTCGCACTCTTTGCCCGACTGCGCCTGGTGGCGACCGAGGAATTCGGCACGCTGCTGGAGCGCCACGAGCTCGAGCCGGTGAAGATGACGGAATTGCTGCGCGTCCATGGCCGCGACGTGCTGATCGGCGCATTCGTGCCGCTCGCCAGCTTTGCGACCTTCCATCTGGTCACGGTCTTCCCGCTCGGCTGGGTAACGCTCTATAGCGAACAGACCCCCGGTTCGTTCCTGCTGATGGAATTCCTGGGCGCGATCTGCGGCATTCTCGCCATCATCTGTTCAGGCATGCTCGCTGACCGGATCGGCCGCCGCAATCAGCTCGCCATTGGTGCGGTGCTGATCGCCTGCTTCGCCTTCGTCGCCCCTTGGCTGCTCGACGGCGGTGCGACCGGTCGCCACATCTACGTGGTTGTCGGCTTTACGCTGCTCGGCCTTTCCTTCGGCCAGGCGGCTGGCGCCAGCGCTTCGCGCTTCAGCCTGAACTATCGCTACAGCGGTTCGGCTCTCGTGTCGGACCTTTCCTGGCTGATCGGTGCCGGCTTCGCGCCGTTCGTGGCGCTCGCCCTCTCCAGCCAGTTCGGCCTCGTCTATACCAGCCTCTATCTGCTGTCCGGCGTCGTTTGCACGCTCGTCGCCATCTTCTTCAGCAAGACGCTGGAAACGCGCGACAACTGAGACGGACTATCGAATTGAAGAAGGCCGCGGCGTGAAAGTGCCGCGGCCTTTTTCATTGAGGCAGCATGCATGCGCCAGGCGATCAGCCGTGCCGCCAGCGCATTCGTCAATCCCAGCAGCACCATGACCAGACCGGCGATCGATCCCTCTTCGCGGCCGATCTCATGCGCCTTGGCTACGCCGATGCATGTGTTGCTACCAGCCCGCTTGCCGGGCGTGAGACGGTGCCGTTCGCGGCGCTGCAGGGCAATCCCTTCATTCTGTTCGAAACCGGCTTTGTCCTCAATGGCATCATTCTCGATGCCTGCCGCTCCGCCGGCTTCGCGCCCGATATCGCCGCGCGCTCGTCATCGAGCCGGAAATGGAGTGGCTGATGGCGTGAATATGGCGGCCAGGCGGCTATCTCTCACATGCTGGCAAAGCCTGGCTCGATCTCGCCGCCGAGATAGCGACGAAATCTTGACTCCTTTTTCAAACTTTTTTGATAGCAAACCACCAATGTAAACTTGAAAATAATTGTCAGGAAAAATATAGGGTATCCCATTGCCGCCGAGGCGGCGACTTTTAAGCGAGAGGACTTAATGACTTTTTCCTTTACTCATCTCACCAGTGCGCTGGCGCTTGCCGCAGGCCTTGCGGTTGCTCCGATGATGGCGAACGCCGCCGAATCCGAAGGCATCGTCGTCTACAACGCCCAGCACGAGGCATTGACGCAGGCTTGGGCGGATGGCTTCACCAAGGAAACGGGCATCAAGGTCACGATCCGCAACGGTAGCGACATGCAGTTCGCCAACCAGATCGTCCAGGAAGGTGCTGCTTCCCCGGCTGACGTCTATTTGACGGAAAACTCGCCGGGCATGGCGCTGGTCGATGCCAACAAGCTGTTTGCCCCGGTCAATGCCGATACGCTGGCTCAGGTGCCGGAAACCTTTAAGGCAGCCGATGGCAATTGGGTCGGCGTTGCCGCCCGCTCCACGGTTTTTGCCTATGACAAGACCAAGCTGAAGGAAGCCGATCTGCCGAAGTCGATGCTTGACCTTGCCGATGCCAAGTGGAAGGGCCGCTGGGGCGCTTCGCCGGCCGGCGCCGATTTCCAGGCGATCGTCAGCGCGTTCCTCGAGCTGAAGGGCGAAGATGCGACCCGCGCCTGGCTGAAGGCGATGAAGCAAAATGCCAGCCCCTATAAGGGCAACAGCGTCGCCATGAAGGCCGTCAACGCCGGCGAGGTCGAAGGTGCTGTGATCTATCACTATTACTGGTTCGGCGATCAGGCCAAGACCGGTGAAAACAGCAAGAACGTGGCGTTGCACTACTTCAAGAACCAGGATCCGGGCGCCTTCGTCAGCATCTCCGGCGGCGGCGTTCTCGCATCCAGCCAGCACCAGAAGGAAGCTCAGGCTTTCCTCAAGTGGATCACCGGCAAGGGTGGCCAGGCCGTTCTGCGCGATGGCAGCTCCTATGAATATGCCGTCGGCAATGGCGAGGCTTCCAATCCGAAGCTCGTGCCGCTGGCAGACCTGCAGGCACCCAAGGTCGAACCTTCGAAGCTGAACAGCAAGAAGGTCACCGATCTGATGACGGAAGCCGGCCTCATCTAAGGCCAAAGCCCGCGCCGCGGCGCCTTTAGAGTGCGTTCGGGCGGGCTTGGCTATTGCATCACTGTCCTATGCCCTGCTAGGGGCATAGGGATGGCCTTGGGGCCGATCGATCTGGCAATCGCCGTCAGCGGCGATTGCCTTCCTATTTCAGGGCGTGAAAGGCAGCTCGGATTTGCTGCAGAAGAACACATATGCCGGCGAGCCTGCTGCCATGCGAGTGCCCCAGTTGACGGCTGCGCCTCGCAGCCGCGTTCGGCATGCTTCCGTCGTCGCCCTTGCTTCCGTCGTCGCACTTCTAAGCCTCGTGCCGCTCGGTTTCATCGTCTGGATCACGATCGATACCGGCTGGGCCGAAGTCGCAGCCCTGATCTTCCGCAATCGCGTCGGCGAGCTGCTCGTCAATACCGTCCTGCTCGAAATCTGCACCATCCCGCTGTGCATCCTGCTCGCGGTGACGCTCGCGTGGTTGACGGAGCGCACCGATATTCCCGGCGCCCGCCTCTGGTCCTGGCTCGCCGCAGCGCCGCTCGCCGTGCCCGCTTTCGTGCACAGCTATGCCTGGGTCAGCCTCGTGCCCGGCATGCGCGGGCTCTGGAGCGGCGTGCTGGTATCGGTACTAGCCTATTTTCCTTTTCTCTATCTACCTGTTGCTGCTGCCTTGCGCCGGCTCGATCCGGCGATCGAGGATGCCGCCGCCTCGCTCGGCCTTAGCCCCTGGCGTGTCTTCTTCCGCGCGATCCTGCCGCAGCTTCGCCTCGCCATCTGCGGCGGCTCGCTGCTGATCGGCCTGCATCTCCTGGCGGAATACGGTCTCTACGTGATGATCCGCTTCGACACGTTCTCGACCGCCATCGTCGATCAATTCCAGTCGGCCTATAACAGCCCGGCCGCGAACATGCTCGGCGGCGTCCTCGTCCTCTGCTGCCTGCTGCTGCTCGGCTTCGAGGTGCTGGTGCGCGGCAACGAGCGCTACGCGCGCATCGGCTCCGGTGCTGCTCGCCCGGCGGACCGCCGTCGTCTCGGCTGGTTCGTCGGTCCCGCCATCGCACTGCCGGTCGTGACCGCCGTGCTGACGCTCGGCATTCCCTTCGTCACTCTGGCACGCTGGCTCTATCTCGGCGGCATGGATATCTGGCGGATCGATACCGTCGGTTCAGCCCTGCTGCAGACCATTGCCCTGGCGATAACCGGCGGCCTCCTCGCCACCATTGCAGCGGCTCCCATGGCCTGGCTGTCGGTGCGCGCGCCTGGCCGGCTGCAGCGCGTTCTCGAAGCTTGCCACTATTATGTCGGCTCGCTGCCTGGCGTCGTCGTCGCGCTGGCCCTGGTCTCCATCACCGTCCGGTTGATCCTGCCGCTCTATCAGACCTTTGCGACGCTGCTGCTCGCCTATGTGCTGCTCTTCCTGCCGCGCGCCATGGTCGGCCTGCGCGCCAGCATCGCCCAGGCGCCTGTCGAGCTCGAGCGCGCCGCCATGGCGCTCGGCCGCACGCCGGCGCAGGCGGTGCGGCAGATCACAATGCGGCTTGCCGCTCCTGGCTTTGCCGCCAGCGTGGCGCTCGTCGCGCTCGGCATCACCAATGAGCTGACGGCAACGCTGATGCTCTCTCCCAACGGCACGGAAACACTAGCGACGCAGTTCTGGTCCCTGACCAGCGAGATCGACTATGTTTCCGCGGCACCCTACGCCTTCATGATGGTCGTTCTGTCGCTGCCGCTCACCCTTCTCCTTTACGTGCAATCCAAGCGAACGGCCGGACAATGACCTTTCTGGCAATCAAGAACATTAGCAAGCGCTATGGCCCCGTGCATGCGTTGAGCAACATCGACCTCACGGTCGCTGCCGGCAGCCGTACGGCTATCGTCGGCCCGTCCGGTTCCGGCAAGACGACGCTGCTGCGCATCATCGCCGGCTTCGAGATCCCCGATGCGGGACAGGTCGTGCTGGAAGGCGACATCCTGGCGGATGGCGAGGCCATCGTGCCCGCGCATCGCCGCGGCATCGGCATCGTCTCCCAGGACGGTGCCTTGTTTCCGCATCTGAGCGTGTCAGAGAATATCGGCTTCGGCATGGAGCGCGGCGCGCGCGACCGCGACCAGCGCATCAATGCTCTCATCGACATGGTCGAACTCGACCGCGGCATGCTCGATCGCCGGCCGCATCAGCTTTCCGGCGGACAGCAGCAGCGCGTAGCCCTTGCACGCGCGCTCGGCCGCAAACCGAGATTGATGCTGCTCGACGAGCCCTTTTCCGCACTCGATACAGGCCTTCGCGCGAATATGCGAAAGGCCGTTGCCCGCGTGCTGCAGATTGCCGGCATCACGGCGGTTCTGGTGACGCATGATCAGACGGAAGCCCTGTCCTTTGCGGATCAGGTTGCCGTTTTGCGCGAGGGCGCGCTCATCCAGGCGGGAACGCCGCAAGCCCTCTATCTCAACCCGCGAGACCGCGAGACCGCGCTCTTCCTCGGCGATGCCATCGTGTTGCAGGCCGATCTGAACAACGGATCCGCCAAATGTGTCCTCGGGCATATCGCGGTCGATGCCGAGAGCAGGCAAGGCCGCTTCGACATCATGTTGCGGCCTGAGCAATTGCGTCTGGGCTCCATGGATGAGGCCAGTGCGAATGCAACGTGCATCGGCAAGGTGACGGAAATCGAATTCGGCGGCGCCGTCTGCACGGTGACCGTCGTGCTCTCCGATGCCAACGGCTCGGAGACATTGAACATCAAGAGCTCCGGCGTCGGCTTGCCCGAGGTCGGCAGCATGGTTTCAGTGACCGTTATCGGAAAGGCTCATGTTTTCACCAAGCTCGATGTCTGAGCGTCATTTGGGTTGAAGCAGGCCACGCTTTGGGGAAGATAAGACACGCCGTCATCGTGCTCCATATCGAAGGAATGTCCATGTCGTTGCCTGAAGAGATCGCTCAGGATCTCCCTTTCCTCACGTCGCTTCGCCGCAACCTCCATGCTCATCCGGAACTTGGCTTCGAAGAGGAGCGCACCAGCGGTATCGTCGCCACCTTGCTGGAAGAGGCGGGGCTGACGGTGCATCGCGGCCTCGGCAAGACCGGCGTCGTCGGCACGCTGCAGGTTGGCAACGGCACGCGCAGCATCGGCCTTCGCGCCGACATGGATGCGCTGGCCATGCCGGAGAAGGCCAACCGTCCCTATAAATCCACCATTCCCGGCAAGATGCATGCCTGTGGGCACGATGGCCACACGACCATGCTGATCGGCGCCGCCCGCCATCTGGCCGCCAAGCGCGGTTTTTCGGGAACGGTACACTTCATCTTCCAGCCGGCCGAAGAAGGCCGCGGCGGCGCGCAGCGCATGGTGGAAGAAGGTCTTTTCGATCTTTTCCCTTGTGATGCTGTCTATGGTCTGCACAACATGCCGGGTCTCGATATCGACGAGATGGCCGTGGTCGAAGGGCCGCAGCTCGCCTCGTCGGACACCTGGCGCGTCACCTTTCGCGGCATCGGCACGCATGGCGCCAAGCCGCATCTCGGCAAAGACCCGATCACCGCGACGGCGACATTCCTGTCCTCGCTGCAAACCATTGTCGGCCGCGTCGTCGATCCGCTTCAGCCAGCCGTCGTCAGCGCCTGTTCGCTGCAGGCGGGTGACCCCAATGCGCTGAACGTTATTCCCGACACCGTCGAGATCGGCGGCACGGCGCGTGCCTATGCGCCCGAGGTTCGCGATCAGCTCGAACAGGAAATCGGCCGCCTGGCGCAGGGCACGGCGGCCATGTACGGGATTGCGGCCGACTACCGGTTCGAGCGCCGCATTCCGCCTGTCGTCAACGATCCGGATGCCACCGCGCGGGCATTGAAAGCCGCCACTGCCGTTTTCGGCGAGAAAGTGCTGACCCGTTTCCCGCCTTCGACGGCAGGCGACGACTTCGCGTTCTTCGGTCAGAACGCTCCGGGCTGCTACGTCTGGCTCGGCAACGGCCCGGCCGTCGATGGCGCGCTGCATCACAACACGGCTTATGATTTCGCCGATGATGCCATCGGCTCCGGCGTGGCCTTCTGGACGACCTTGGTAGAACAGGAGCTGAGGGAGGAAGGCTGAGGCCACTCTGAATATGCCTCTCAGAGGTAGGGGGTGCACTCTTCGCGGATGCAGCTCCATAGCGCCCGCGTCCATACGCCAACGGGAGCCCCTTTTTTCAGCGACCGGTCTCTCGCAGAAGCGCATCGAATATGATCGCACGCGCCTTCTCCACATCGATCTCGGCGGCGAAATGGGCATTGAACTCACCATGCGAGGCGCGTGTCTCGACGACGGTGCGGCCGCGCGTGTGCCGGCCTTGCAGCTCGGCGTCGATGCGCGCGTGCCGAAGCACGGCAATCTCCGGGGCGACGAAAATGGCCGCTGCCGTCGGGTCGTACAGGGCCATGGCCGGTCGACCGCGGCTGATGGCGATGTTGACGTAGCCTTCCAGAAGATCGGCGAGCAATTGTGCCTTTTCGCCCGCCGCCTGACGGAGACGAGCCACATCCTCGGGCCAGGCCAGTACTTTTCGGCAAATGTCGAGATCGATCATGCGCAGCGGCAGGCCATGTGCCAGCACGATCGCCAGCGCCTCGGGATCGGCAAAGGCGTTGAACTCGGCAGACGCCGTATGATTGCCTGACGTGACGCCGCCGCCCATCCATGTCAGTTCATCGATACGGGCGGCAAGGTCCGGACGCGCCAGCGCCAGGGCGGCAATATTCGTCAACGGGCCGAGCGCGAGGATGCGCTTCGGCCCTTTGCCGTCGCCAAGCCAGTCGCAGAGCGCCGCAAAGGCGTCGCTGAATGGAAGCGGATCGGCCGACGGCAGGCTCCTGCCTGTCGTCGGAATGCCGTTCTGGCCGAGGATGCTCTGCGCCGTTTCCAGCTTGCACAGAACAGGCAGCTCGCGGCCGGTATGGATGGGAAACGTCCAGCTGAAGACGGCGGCGGCGCTCGCCGCATTGTCGCGGACATGGGACAGCGGCGCATTGCCGCTCACCAGCGAGACGCCGTCGATGACGAGATTCGAATGCGCGACCACCAGAATGGCGGCGATATCATCGAATCCCATATCGGTGTCGACCCAGATTCCCATGTTCTATCTCATAGATTTGGTCAGACGGCCTGCGATCGCTCTGGCAGGAGACGGAGCAAAGACCGTCGAGGCGGGGTAGGTGCGGGGGCGCGCAAAGCGATCTGCGCGCCCCGGTCCATCAATTAATCGGCGAGCGCGTCGAGCACGCGGATCCAGGAACGGATGCCCTTGTGGTAGGAGCGCAGCTCGTATTTCTCGTTCGGCGAATGGATGCGGTCATCGGAGAGACCGAAGCCGATGAGGAGCGACTCCATGCCGAGCATCTTCTGGAAGTCGCCGACGATCGGGATCGAGCCGCCCATGCCGATGACGATGGCGGGCTTCGGCCATTCGTTGGAGAGCGCGTTCTTCGCCTTAGTCAGGGCCGGCGAATCGTAGGAAAGCTGGATGGCCGGCGAGCCGCCGTGCTCGTGGAACTCCACCGAGCAATCCGCGGGGATCTTCGAGCGCACATAGGCGCGGAAGCTCTCGCGGACTGCTGCCGGGTTCTGCTGGCCGACGAGACGGAAGGAGACCTTGGCCGACGCCTTGGCCGCAATCACGGTCTTGAAGCCGGCGCCCGTATAGCCGCCCCAGATGCCGTTGACCTCGGCCGTCGGCCGCGCCCAGGTGAGCTCCACCACCGAACGGCCCTTTTCGCCCGATGGAATCGACAGCCCGACTTCACCGAGGAATTTCTCGGCTGTCATGCCGAGTGTTTCCCAGGAAGCCTTGATATTGGAAGGCGTTTCCTCGACGCCCTCATAGAAGCCGGGAAGCGTCACGCGCCCGGTCTCGTCATGCAGGCCGGCGAGGATATCGGTGAGGATGTGGATCGGATTGGCAGCAGCGCCGCCGAAGACGCCTGAGTGCAGATCGCGATCGGCTGCGGTGATGACGATTTCCTCGCCCACCAGCCCGCGCAGGCCCGCCGAGATCGCCGGCGTATCGCCGTCCCACATGCCGGTATCGCAGACGAGGGCAAAATCAGCCTTAAGCTCAGCGGCATTGGCTTCGAGGAAGGGCTTGAGCGAGGGCGAACCAGATTCTTCTTCACCTTCGAACAGGATGGTGACGCGCACCGGAAGCGCGCCCTTGGTTTCCTTATAGGCGCGCACGGCTTCGACGAAGGTCATCAGCTGGCCCTTGTCGTCGGAGGTGCCGCGGCCGGTCAGGACCTTGCGGCCGTTACCCATGTCCTTGACCTCAGGTGCGAAGGGGTCGCTGTCCCAGAGTTCGATGGGGTCGACCGGCTGCACGTCGTAGTGACCGTAGAAAAGCACATGTGGCGCGTTGGCGCTGCCGGCATCGTGATGGGCGACCACCATGGGATGGCCGGGCGTGTCGCGCACGGATGCGGTGAAACCGATGGAATTCAGATAGACGACCAGCCATTCCGCCGCTTTGCGGCATTCCGCCTTGAAGGCTGGATCCGTCGAAATCGATTTGATGCGCAGCAGTTCGAAGAGATTGTCGAGGCTGGACGGGAGGTTCTGATCGGCGCGATCGAGAACGGGCGATAAATCGGTCATATCCGACTCCTTACGTGAGATTTGGAGGGACGATAGACCAAAGCCCGGCGGGTTTCGAGGCGTCAAAACTGAAAATTTACCGTGCCTGTTTCGTGATAGGGAGGCGTTCAATTACGTGCGTAGTTGCTCATGTAATTTACAAGTTTTTTAGAGTATTTGAAATAACGTCAATCTAGAAGCGTATTCTGGGGACGCGAAATGTTTTCAGTGATTGCATGTATTCGCGACGAACATGACATCAGACTAACCCTTGTTGCCGCATTTATTTGCCTGATTGGCAGCCTTGCTACCATGTTGCTTTTTTCGCGTGCGCAGGAGTGCCGGTCATATCAGCGCCGCTATTGGATCGCCGCAGCGGCCTTTGCCAGCGGTGTCGGCATATGGGCAACGCATTTCATCGCCGTGCTGGCATATCAGGGCAGCATCCCCATTTCCTACGGTCTTTCGCTGACCGTGCTTTCGGTGGTCTTCTCGATCCTTGGTTCGTGGCTTGCCATCGCCGTGGCCTTTGAGTGGGACAACATAATCTCCTTTGCCTTTGGTGGCGTGTTCATGGGGCTTGGCATAGCCGCCATGCATTTCACCGGCATGCAGGCGATCGAGGCTTCGGTAGCGCTCTCCTACGATATGCAGCGTGTCGCTATTGCCATCTTCATCGGCGCGTGCATTGCCTCGTTGGCCTTCATTGCCTTCCGCGGCCTCCGTCGCATCCGTCGCATCGTTGCCGGCACTCTTCTCCTGGTGCTGGCGATATGCACGCTGCACTTCACCGCGATGAGCGGCGTCAAGCTGACCCCCGTGGCAGACATGCCCGCAGCAGTCCTTTCCATCGACCGCAGTATCCTCGCCGGTATCGTGATGGCGGCCGCCACCGGCCTGATCCTTCTTGCCCTCGGCGCCATCTTCGTCGACCGTCATCTCACCGATCTCCGCGGCTTCGCAAATGCGTCGCTGGAGGGGTTGCTTGTTCTTCGCGACGGCCAGATTATCGATGCGAACGAGCGCTTCTTCTCCATTTCCGGATGGTCGGCACAGCAGGTGATCGGCGCTGAGCCCGAAGCCTTTCTGACGCTCGATTTGGATGCTTGTGCCGAAGCTGCCGTCCCGCTTGAAACCACCTTGTCAGGACGAGACGGCAAGGCGATCCCCGTGGAAACCGTGATTCGCTCAATCACCTATCGCGGGCACGAATGCAGCGTTCTGGTCCTACGCGACCTGACGGAGCGCCGCCAGGCCCAACAGATGATCGAGCACCTCGCTCACCATGATATATTGACGGATCTTCCCAATCGTTCGCTGTTTGACCAGCGCATCCACCAGGCATTGCAGATGGCAAATCGCAAGCGTGGCGAAGTCGCCGTCTTCTGCCTGGACCTCGACCGCTTCAAGGCGATCAACGATGTCTTCGGCCACGCCGAAGGCGATCGTCTCCTCTGCAAGGTCGCCGGCATCCTGCGGCGAGTCGCCGAGGAGGGCGATACGGTGGCAAGGCTCGGCGGTGATGAATTCGCCATCATTCAGCCCATGCGGCAGCAGCCCGAAGCGGCTACCCGTCTTGCCGAGCGCATTCTGGCGGAATTTGCCGCGGAAATGGATACGGCACGCGATCCCACCGCGGTTGGCGTCAGCCTCGGCATCGCCATCTACCCGCGCGACGGTGCCAGCGCCGAGCAGCTCTATACGAATGCGG
Organism: Martinezella miluonensis; assembly: GCF_900094545.1. GTDB lineage: Bacteria > Pseudomonadota > Alphaproteobacteria > Rhizobiales > Rhizobiaceae > Rhizobium > Rhizobium miluonense. The sequence goes on along the minus strand of NZ_FMAH01000059.1, from coordinate 2,947 downwards.
ATACCGCGCTCTATCGCGCCAAGCGTGAAGGCAGGGGCAACGCCTGCTTCTTCGACGCCGAAATGGACAAGGCCGCGCGCCTGCGCCGCCAGCTTGAGAACGACCTGCGTCAGGCCATTCTCCGCAAACAGCTCTATCTTGATTACCAGCCGATCTATGATGTCGGTAGCGATAGCGTCAGCGGTTACGAAGCCCTGCTGCGCTGGCGGCATCCGGATCGGGGGGTAATCGAACCCGAGACCTTCATTCCCATCGCAGAGGAGAGCGGATCGATTGTGGCAATCGGCGAATGGGTGCTGGAACAGGCGTGCCAGGAGGCGGTTCGCTGGCGCGAGCCCGCGAGCGTTGCTGTCAACCTGTCGCCGCTGCAATTCATGATCCCGACGCTCTACGACCAGATCGAGAGCATCTTGCGGAAAACCGGCCTCGATCCGCGACGGCTGGAGCTGGAAATCACCGAGGCGGCGCTGATGCGGGAGCGCACGGCTGTGATCGCGACATTGCAGCGGCTGCACCGTCTCGGGGTCCGGGTGGTCATGGACGATTTCGGAACGGGCTTCTCCTCGCTAAGCAATCTGCGTGCCTTCCCCTTCGACAAGATCAAGGTTGACCGCAGCTTCACCGGTGCGCTCGAACATGATCCGGCGGCACGCTCGATCGTGCGGGCGATCATCGGCCTCGGGCATAGCTTGAACATGCCTGTGGTGACTGAAGGCGTGGAAACGGAACTCCAGCGTCGTATCGTTATCGAAGAGGGCTGTGCTCAGCTTCAGGGGATCTTCTTCGGCAAGCCGGATGTCGGACCGAGCCAACTGTTCGCCGACATGGACAGGGCGGCGGGATAATCCCGAGGCGTTTCCGTTTCAAGCGAGCCACGGGAACGCTCCATCCTTCCGCTCTAGGGTGATTCCCTATGGAAAGCTGCCTTCGTCGCAAATGCATCTAGAGAGGCTTGGCGTTGTTCAGGATGCGCCGGATATATTCCAGCAGCAGCTCGCGTTCGAAATTGCGAAAATCCCTCAGAACATCCGAATCGACCGCCGTTGCGGCCTCGATGGCCTCTGCCTCCATGGCGGCTGCCTTCTCCGTCAGGAAGATCAGCTGCGCCCGCTTGTCAGTTGGATGCGGGCGACGTTCCACCAGTCCGTCACGCTCCATACGCGACAGCGTGTTGGCCATCGTCGCCTGCTCGATGTCGACCCGCTCCAGCAATTGCTTCTGAGTCAGGCCGTCTTCGGACCACAGTTCCAGGAGGATTGGGAACTGACCCGGCGAAAAGCCGAGCCTGTTCGCGCGTTGCAGCAACGAGCGAGCAAATACCCTCGCCAGCTGACTGGCAAGGTAGGCTGCGGAGTCCATCCGATTAAATCCCATGATTGCAAGTATGCCGATGATTTCAAATCAAGACAATCAGCAAATCTTGGGTAGAGGCAGGTAGGAAATCATCAGCTTCATTCGACCATGCGCACGCAATACGTGCGCTATTCTTCATGAAAAAGCCGCCATGGCTGAACTGACCCCGTAAAGTTGGACGGTTGACGGGCTATGATAATAGGGACTGAGTTCTGTATTGGACAGGGCTCAGTCCCTTTAGTTTCAGTTTGATGCGCTGGTGATTGTAATAGTGGATGTAGTCGGCGATGCCGTCATTTAGGCTCTGGATGCTTTCGAAGCGGTTCGGATAAAAGAACTCGGATTTGAGGGTAGCGAAGAAGCTTTCTATCGCCGCGTTGTCGAGGCAATTGCCTTTGCGTGACATACTTTGGGCGATGCCGCGTTTTTGGAGCAGGCGCTGATAGGGGAGCATCTGGTAATGCCATCCCTGATCGGAATGCAGGATCGGCCGTTCGTTCTTTTCCAGCCGGTTCAAGGCTTTGTTCAACATGCTTTCCACCAGCTTGAAGGCCGGCCGTCTGGCGGTTTCGAAGGCGATAATCTCCCCGTTGCACAGATCCATAACCGGTGAGAGATAGAGCTTCTCGCCGGCCACGTTAAATTCAGTGACGTCGGTGACCCATTTCTGATTGATCGCATGTGCGGTGAACTGCCGTTTGATGAGATCGGGGGCTGTGCGCCCGACGTCACCCTTGTAGGAGCGGTATTTCTTCGGCCGCACCAGAGATTTCAATCCCATCTCGACCATCAGGCGCTGGACCGTCTTATGATTGACCGTCTGTCCGAACTGGCGGATCGCCGCCGTTACCCGGCGATAGCCATAGCGCCCCTTGTGAGCGTGGAAGACAGCCTTGATCCGGTCCTTCAGCGCAGCATGCTTGTCGCAAAGCGCCGACATCCTTTGCCGATAGTAGAACGTGCTGCGGGAAAGGCCCGAAAGCTTCAGCAACCCATCAAACGGATAGAACGGCCTTAACGCTTGGACGACTTGCGCTTTTTGAGCGCTGGTTGCTCCCGCGTTAAGGCCTCGAGTTTTTTTAGGTAGGCGTTCTCCATGCGCAGAGAGTTCAGCTCCGCCAGCAGTTCTTCACGGCTTTTTGCTTCGTCACTCTGCAAAGCTTGCGGCTGTTTTGATATCGGCGGCGCGCGCATCGATCGGAGCCTTCCTCGGCAGCTTGGGGTCAAGGCGTCGATTCCGCCAGTCTTATAGCATCGCTCCCAATCCGCCAGGCAACTCTTATTGCGGATGTCGAACAGCGCCGCCGTCTGGCGGTAGGAGAGCCCATCCTCCCACATCCGTTGGAGAACCGATAGCTTGAATGCTGCATCGTAGCGGCTGAATTTCTTCGCGAGACCCGCAGCCCCGTGTGCCTCGTAGCTTGCTACCCATTTGAGAACCGTCCCGTGGTCCACTCCGAAATGCGCGCCGACTTCCCGGCAACTACGCTCGCCCTTCTCATAAAACTCTACAACAGAAAGCTTAAAAGCCAGACTGTGTTTGGACATGCAAAACCCCCGAAAGTGGATGTCCAACTTTCGGGGGTCAGTTCAG
>NZ_FMAH01000005.1 GCF_900094545.1 Martinezella miluonensis | reverse complement strand
CATCGAAGACAGCTTCGAAACCGCCAAGAACGAGCTCGGCCTTGACCACAATGAGACCCGCTCCTGGCACGGCTGGTATCGCCATGTCTCGCTGGTCATGCTCGCATTCGCCATGATGGCGGTCATTCGTCATCGCGCCAACACTATGCCACCCCCAAAAACGAGGCGGCGCTTAGGACCCGGCATCAGCAATTGATCCGCTGGTCGATCCAGGAAATCCGCCGGATCGCAACACGCCTCGCACGACGGCGAATTGAACCTTCAGCCGTCATCGCATGGTCGCTTTGGCGACGGGCACACCAAGCCGCAGCAAGGCAAGCGCATCTCAGGTCAAAAATGCAACTGTAATGTTAGCTCGAGTCATGCTGAAGAATGCATAAAACGCAGATGCCATGCGATCATGGCGTCCAGTGGCGCTAAGTCAATCCTTCTCGCATATACGATCGAGACCGATCAAAGGCGCATGCCTTGATGACCCATCCGGACACATGCGGATGGGGCGCCGCCGGGCAGGATGGGTGCCGGCGCTATCGTCGGCCAGCACCCCTAGTCTCAGATAATCCCACCGCCACCGGCGACAGAAGCCGGGCGCTCGGCGGCAACCTTGTGACGATAGCCGCTCGCCCTATAGGCCGCGACCGGATCAATGGCGCCACCGGCGCGGCGGCGTGCTTCAGCCAAGATAGGCTCGACATCGGCGCGATAAGCGCGCTTCAGCGTTTCCGATGCCATCAGTGCGTCATTCGCATCCTGATAATCGCCGAGTGCCTTTCGGTCGACGATCAGCGCCTGCGCATAGGCGCGACGGATCTCATTGGCGCTGGAAATCAGGCTCTCGATCGGGTCCGTGACATTGTGCGATTGGTCGATCATATGCGCCGGATTGAAATCATTGACGCCGCGCCGCTCCGCATCGACCAGCTCGTTGAAGACGAGGAACAAGCGATAGGGCTCGATAGCGCCGGCGTCGAGATCGTCGTCACCATATTTCGAATCGTTGAAGTGGAATCCGCCGAGCTTGCCGAACTGGATGAGGCGCGCGACGATCATCTCGATATTCGTATTCGGCGCGTGATGGCCGAGATCGACGAGGCAATGCGCCTTGGGGCCGAGCGTCTGCGCGATCAGATAGTTGGTGCCCCAGTCCTGAACGACGGTCGAATAAAAGGCCGGCTCGTACATCTTGTGCTCGGAGAACAGTCTCCAGTCATCCGGCAGGGCCTTGTAGATGTCGGCCATAGCGGCGAGGTAGCGCTCGAACGCCTTGGTGAAATTCGTCTGCCCCGGGAAGTTCGAGCCATCGCCGACCCACACGGTCAGCGCCTTCGAGCCGATCGCCTTGCCGATCTCGATGCATTCGATGTTGTGCTCAACGGCCTGGGCGCGGGTTGCCGCATCGACGTGGCTGAGCGAGCCGAACTTGTAGGAATGAGCTTGGCCGGGTGCGTCGGAGAACGTATTGGAGTTCATGGCGTCGAAGCCGAGGCCGAGTGCGTCGCCCTTGGCCTTGAGCTCGCGCGGGTCCGCCTTGTCCCAGGGAATGTGCAGCGAAACCTTGGGTGTCGTCCGGGTCAGCTGCTGAATAACGGCGCAATCGTCGAGCTTGTCGAAGATGCCGCGCGGCTCGCCTGTGCCGGGGAAGCGGGCGAAGCGCGTGCCGCCGGTGCCGACACCCCAGGACGGAACCGCAACGAAGAATTCGGAAACCTTCTTGGTCACAGCCTCGATGTCGACGCCGCGCCGGGCGAGCGTGGCGCCAAGCGCCTCATAATCAGATTTCAGCGCGGCAGCGCGCTTGCCGTTTTCTGCAGCAACCAGATCGGGCGCAATCCTGTATTCGGCCATTCTTTCCTCCCAAACGATGAAGGCCCGCGCCGGCAAGCGTAATGCTGGCGCGGGCCGTTTGATGTCAGCGCGTGAAGCTCTGTGCGTTGCCGGCGTCGACGTTGATGATGTTGCCGGTCGACTTGGCGGACAGGTCCGAAGCCAGGAAATAGATCGCCTCGGCAATGTCCTCAGGCAAGACATTCAGCTTCAGCATCGAGCGCTTGCGGTAATGTTCTTCCAGCTCGTCCACTTCGATCTTCGAGGAGGCGGCGCGCTGTTCACGCCATTCACCGTTCCAGATCTTCGAGCCGCGAAGAACGGCATCGGGATTGACCGTGTTCACGCGGATGCCGGCTTCCGCACCCTCCAGCGCCAGGCATCGGGCCAGATGAATTTCGGCAGCCTTTGCCGTGCAATAGGCGGCAGCATTCGGCGACGACGCGAGACCGTTCTTCGATGCGACGAAAACGACGTTACCGCCGAGGTTCTGACGGCGGAACAGCCGGAACGCTTCCCGCGAGACGAGGAAATAGCCGGTCGCGAGAATGTCGATATTGCGGTTCCACATCGAAAGCTCGGTGCTCTCGATCGGTGCAGACGATGCGATCCCGGCATTCGATACCAGAATATCGACCCCGCCGAACTCGACGCAAGCCTCGGCAAAAGCGGAGATGACGGCATCTTCCTTCGTCACATCGAGCTTGACGCTGCGCACCGCATCGGCACCGTACATCTTGGCGAAATCCGCCTGCGTGCTCTCAAGCGCCGCCTGGTCGATATCCGCCAGAACCACGCAGGCACCCTCGCCTACCAGACGCGCTGCCGTAGCGCGGCCGATACCACCGGCACCGCCGGTCACGAAGGCAACGCGGCCCGCCAGGCTCTTCGGCTTCGGCATGCGCTGCAGCTTTGCCTCTTCCAGCAGCCAATATTCGATATCGAAGGCTTCCTGCTCCGGCAGGCCCTGATATTCGGAGACCGTGGATGCGCCGCGCATGACGTTGATGGCGTTGACATAGAATTCGCCGGCAATGCGGGCGGTCGCCTTGTCGCGGGCAAAGGAAAGCATGCCGACGCCAGGAACGAGGAAGATCACCGGATTCGGATCGCGCATCGCAGGCGAATTGTCATGCTTGCAATCACTGTAGTAGCGCGCGTAGTCGGCGCGGTAATCTTCCAGTGCCTTGTCGAGACCGGCAATGACCGCATCGACATCGGGCTTTGCGGGATCGAAATTGACGATCAACGGGCGGATTTTGGTGCGCAGGAAATGATCCGGACAGCTGGTGCCGAGCGCCCCGAGAGGACGAAGGCTCTTGGAGTTGACGAATTCGAGCACGGCATCCTGATCGTCGAAATCGCCGAGCTTGCGCTCGGCCTTGCCGATGCGGCCGCGGATCTCGGGCATCAGCCGGGAGGCGATTGCACGGCGCTCCGCTTGCGGCAGGCTATCAGCGACCGCGCCACCGAAAATGGTCTTGCCCTCGGTCTTGGCGGCAAACCAACCGATCGCCTTGTTGATGATTGCAAGCGTCAACTCGTAGCAGGCCTTGGCATCATCGGCCCAGGTAAAGAGGCCATGGCTTTCCAGCACGACGCCCTTGGCATTCGGATGCGCCTTGACGAAGGCTTCGAGATCGAGCCCGAGCTGGAAGCCGGGACGGCGCCAGGGCAGCCAGCCGATTTCGTCGCCGAAAATTTCGCGCGTCAGCTCGCGCGAGTTCTTCGCGGCGGCAATGGCGATGATGGCATCGGGATGCATGTGATCGACATGGATGAACGGCACGAAGCCATGAAGCGGCGTATCGATGGAGGCGGCGCGCGCATTGAGATTGAAGGTGCAATGCGGCAGGAAGCCGACCATGCGATCCTCGTCGGCGACACCCTGATAGATATTCTTCAGGCTGTCGAGCTTGTCCTGGTAGAGCGTCGCGAAACCGTCGAGCTTGATGGTGCCGACGTCGCCGCCGGAACCCTTGACCCAGAGTACTCTAACCTTTTCGCCGGAGAGCGGATCGGCTTCCATGACCTTGGCCGACGTGTTGCCGCCGCCATAGTTGGTGATACGCTTGTCTGCACCGAGCAGATTCGATCGATAAAGCAGCTTGCCCGGCTCATCGAGGCCGGCCGCATATGCCTCATCCCAACGGTTCTTCAGAAGCTGAACGTCAGCCGCCATGTCATCCTCCCTTGAAATCAAGTCTTGCGAGCGGACCGGATCATGATGGCACCACTCTTTGTGAGCAGGGTATCGCTCACGCACAGTCACCTTGTCAATCGAAAACGATCATATTCGATAATGCTGCGATGCAATATGAAAGTTTATGATCGTTTCTGATTGACACATTGCCATATTTGCGAAATAACCGCCCTCAAGGAGGAGCCGATGCACGAACGTGAACGCCATCGCATTATTCTGAGCGCCGTACAGGAAAAACCTGTGGTGACGATTCAGGATATTTCCGAGCTGACAGAGGCTTCGGAAGCGACGATACGCCGTGATATCGCCGCCCTACATGTGCAGGGAAAGATCCGCCGCGTCCGCGGCGGCGCCGAATCAATCCACCCTGCGCAGCTCGGCAGCCTTGCCGGTCGCCCCTTCCGCGTTTCGGAATCTGTCAACATCGATAAGAAACGCGCAATTGCGCGCAAGGCCGCTGAATTGTGCAATCCGGGCGATGCCATCATCATCAACGGCGGCACGACCACCTTTCAGCTCGTTCATTACATCTCGGCCTTCCGGCTGCAGGTGATGACCAACTCCTTCGCCATTGCCGAACATCTGGTCAAGCATTCGAAAAATACGGTGACCGTTCCGGGCGGCGCGATCTATCGCGAGCAGAGCCTGATCCTGTCGCCCTTCGACAATGACACGACCCGCAATTTCTACGCACGGCGCATGTTCCTTGGCGCACAGGGTGTCGGCCCGCTCGGCATCATGGAGGCCGACGGACTGCTGATCCAGAGCGAGCAGAAGCTGATGCGCCAGGCCGATGAACTCATCGTCATGGTCGACTCCAGCAAGTTCCGTCAGCGCTCCAGCCTGATCCTTTGCCCACTCGAACAGGTGACTACGATCATTACCGATGACGGCATTTCGGCAGACACGGTGCGGATGATCGAGGGCGCAGGCGTATCGCTGATTATCGCGAATGTTTCGGCTGAGGCCGAGGAGGAAGATTCCCCGTCGGTCGCATAAGGGACGCGGCTGTGACGGGGGAAGCATAGCCTATCAACTTGGGAGGAAGAGACATGAATATAGCAAAGAAACTGGCGATCGGCGTCGCGCTCGCCGCGACACTGATGGCTGGCACGGCCAGCGCAAAAGACATCAAGATCGGCCTCGTGGTGAAGTCGCTGGGCAACGGCTTCTTTGAAGCCGCCAACAAGGGCGCGCAGGAAGCTGCCAAGGATCTCGGCGGCGTGCAGGTGATCTACACCGGCCCGACCTCGACCACGGCCGAAGGCCAGATCGAAGTGATCAACTCGCTGATCGCACAGGGCGTCGATGCCATCGCGATTTCGGCAAACGATCCCGATGCAGTCGTCCCGGCCCTCAAGAAGGCGACGCAGCGCGGCATCAAGGTCATCTCCTGGGATTCCGGCGTCGCAAAGGCCGGCCGTATCCTGCAGCTGAACCCATCGTCCAATGAGCTAATCGGCAAGATGTGCCTGACGCTCGCCAAGGATCATCTCGACGGCGGCAAGGGCAACTTCGCCATCCTGTCGGCCACAACGACGTCGACGAACCAGAACATCTGGATCGGCGAGATGAAGAAGCAGCTCAAGGACTTCCCGGGCCTCAACCTGGTCACGACCGTTTATGGTGACGATCTCTCTGACAAGAGCTATCGTGAAGCCCAGGGCCTCCTGACCTCGCATCCGGAAGTCAAGGTCATCGTCGCCCCGACGACGGTCGGCGTGCTTGCCGCTTCGCAGGCCGTCAAGGATGCCGGCAAGATCGGCCAGGTTTATGTGACCGGCCTCGGCCTGCCGTCTGAGATGGCCGGCGCGATCAAGTCCGGCGCGACGAAGGAATTTGCGATCTGGAACCCGATCGATCTTGGCTACTCTGCAACGCAGATCGCCTATCGCCTCGTCAAGGGCGAGACCGACGGCAAGCCGGGCAGCGAGATCAATGCCGGTCGCATGGGCAAGATCAAGGTTGGCGAAAACGGCGAAGCCGCCATGGCCGACCCGTTCGTCTACAACGCTTCGAACATCGATCAGTTCTCCAAGGTTTTCTGATCGAAGATAAGCATCCGCAGCTCTCCGGCGGCATCAGCCGCCGGACCTGGCTTCATTGATCCGGTACATTGCTGATGACCACAGTCCTTCAACGTTCCCTAGCGGACGCACCAACCGCGAGCAATACGGCCATTCTGGAAATGCGCGGCATTTCTCAGATCTTTCCCGGCGTCAAGGCGCTGGATGGCGTCAGCATTTCGCTTTACCCCGGCAAGGTGACCGCCCTTATCGGTGAAAATGGCGCGGGCAAATCGACCCTCGTCAAAATCCTGACCGGCATCTACCGTCCGAACGAAGGCGAAATCCTCGTCGACGGCACGCCGACGGCTTTCGCCAGTGCACAGGCCGCCATCGATGCCGGCGTCACGGCCATCCATCAGGAGACAGTGCTCTTCGATGAGCTAACCGTTGCCGAAAACATCTTCCTCGGCCATCCGCCGCGCACGTCCTGGCGTACCATCGACTGGAAAACGATGAACAGCCGGTCGAGGCAGCTTCTTGAATCGCTCGAAAGCGCGATCGATCCCGCGACCAGATTAAAGGACCTCTCCATTGCGCAGCGCCACCTTGTTGCGATCGCGCGCGCTTTGTCGATCGAGGCCCGCATCGTCATCATGGACGAGCCCACCGCCGCCCTGTCCCGCAAGGAGATCGACGATCTTTTCCGCATCGTCGAAGGGTTGAAGGCAAGGGGCAAGGCCATCCTGTTCATCAGCCACAAGTTCGACGAGCTTTATGAAATCGCCGACAATTTCGTCGTTTTCCGCGACGGCCGCGACGTCGGCCACGGCGATCTGAAAACGACGCCACAGGACGAGATCGTCCGCATGATGGTCGGGCGTGATGTCAAGGACGCTTTTCCGAAAGTACCCGTGACCATCGGCAACACCGTTCTCGAAGTGGACAGATACTGTCACCGCACGGAATTCCGCGACATCTCCTTCAAGCTTAGGCGCGGCGAGATCCTTGGCGTTTACGGCCTGATCGGCGCCGGGCGCTCCGAGCTTTGCCAATCGCTCTTCGGCATCACCAAGCCGCTGTCCGGGCGATTGACGCTCGATGGACAGGAAATCCATGTGCGCTCGCCGCAGGACGCCATCGGCGCCGGCATCGTCTACGTGCCGGAGGAGCGTGGTCGCCATGGCCTCGCCCTTCCGATGCCCATCTACCAGAATATATCGCTTCCGTCGCTCGGACGCACCTCGCGAAAGGGCTTCCTGAAGGCCGCCAACGAATTCGCACTTGCGCGCAAATATGCCGAAAGGCTCGATCTGCGCGCTGCCGCCCTTTCCGTGCCGGTCGGCACGCTTTCCGGCGGCAACCAGCAGAAGGTGGTCATCGGCAAGTGGCTCGCGACACAGCCGAAGATCATTATTCTCGACGAACCCACCAAGGGTATCGACATCGGCTCCAAGGCAGCCGTCCACGGTTTCATCAGCGAGCTGGCGGCCGAAGGCCTCAGTATCATCATGATCTCCTCCGAACTGCCCGAGATCCTCGGCATGTCGGATCGCGTGCTGGTCATGAAGGAAGGTTTGTCTGCAGGCCTGTTCGAGCGCGAGGGGCTGACGCCGGAAACGTTGGTACGCGCCGCCACGGGCAACGCATAGAGCGTCATGGCTTTTCTTCGATCAGCCAGAACGCTCTCCTTGTTTGTTTTTGCCGCATTTGTGCGACGCCAGGTGAGGACGCCTGGCTGCAAGATGCTCTAGGGAGGACGGGATGCCACGCATCCTCAGAAAGCGCGAAACACTGCTCGCCATCATCATCGTCGTGATGATCGCCGGTTTCGCAACGCGTGCGGTCGGCTTCGCCGAGCCCGCCAATCTCGCCAATATCTTCAACGACACCTCGATCCTCATCATTCTGGCCCTCGCCCAGATGACGGTCATCCTGACGAAGTCGATCGATCTGTCCGTCGCCGCAAACCTGGCACTGACGGGCATGGCGGTTGCGATGCTGAACGCGGCCTATCCCGACATTCCACTGATCGCGCTCGTCGTCATGGCGATCCTGATGGGCGCAGTTCTCGGCGCCATCAACGGATATCTCGTCTGGGCCCTGGAAATCCCGCCGATCGTAGTCACGCTCGGCACTTTGACGATCTATCGCGGCATGGCCTTCGTGCTGTCGGGTGGCGCCTGGGTCAATGCGCACCAGTTCACGCCGATCTTCTTGAACGTGCCGCGCACGCCGCTTCTCGGCCTGCCGGTGCTTGCCTGGATCGGCATCGCGATCGTGCTCATGATGTATCTGGTGCTGCGCTATACGCAGTTCGGCCGCTCGGCCTATGCCAGCGGCGGCAATCCGGTTGCGGCCGTCTATGCCGGCATCGACGTCGGCTGGACGCGCTTCCTCGCCTTCGTCCTATCCGGCGCGCTCGCCGGCCTTAGCGGCTACCTCTGGGTATCGCGCTACGCCGTCGCCTATGTCGATATCGCCAACGGCTTCGAGCTCGATAGCGTGGCAGCCTGCGTCATCGGCGGCATTTCGATTGCGGGCGGCGTCGGTTCAGTGGCCGGTGCGGTATTGGGCGCCTTGTTCCTCGGCGTCATCAAGAACGCCCTTCCGGTCATCGGCATCTCGCCGTTCACGCAGATGGCGATCTCCGGCACCGTCATCATCCTTGCCGTCGTCTTCAACGCTAGGCGCGAACGCAACCGCGGCCGCATCATCCTTAGAGATCAGGCCGCAAAGGACACCGCCAGCCAGGGGGCAAGCGCATGAGCAACGGTTCGCAAGCGGCAACGGCGGAAAAACGCGTCATTCCGGATCGCCTCGGGACGCCGTTCAAACGCATCCTGGCAAGCTGGGAAACGCTGCTCCTTGGCGTCGCGGTCGCCATTTTCATCTTCAATTCGCTGGCCTCGCCCTATTTCCTCGATCCCTACAATCTCTCGGACGCGACCTTCAATTTCACCGAAAAGGCGATGATCGCCTTTGCCATGGCGCTGCTCGTCATTGCGGGCGAAATCGACCTTTCGGTCGCAGCGATCATCGCGCTCGCCTCGACGGCTATGGGCGCTGCCGCGCAAGTGGGCGTCGGCACGCCGGGCCTCGTCGCCATCGGCCTGGGCGTCGGCCTGGTTTGCGGCACCTTCAACGGCTTCCTCGTTTCCGCACTGAAACTGCCGTCGATCGTCGTCACCATCGGCACGATGAGCCTGTTTCGCGGCATCTCCTATATCGTGCTTGGCGATCAGGCCTATGGCAACTATCCGGATAGTTTCGCCTATTTCGGCCAGGGCTATGTCGTCTGGGTCTTCTCCTTCGAATTCGTGCTCTTCATCGTGCTGGCGATCGCTTTTGCTATCCTGCTGCATGCCACCAATTTCGGTCGCCAAGTCTATACGATCGGCAATAATGATTTCGCCGCACGCTTCTCCGGCATTCCGGTCGAGCGGGTCAAATTCATCCTGTTCCTCCTGACCGGCATCATGAGCGGAATTGCCGCCGTGTGCCTCACCTCGCGCCTCGGCTCCACGCGCCCCTCGATCGCACTCGGCTGGGAACTGGAAGTGGTCACGATGGTCGTGCTCGGCGGCGTATCGATCCTGGGCGGTTCGGGGACGATCGGCGGAGTCGTCATCGCCGCCTTCGTGATGGGCCTCGTCACCTTCGGCCTCGGCCTGCTCAACGTTCCGGGCATCGTCATGTCGATCTTCATCGGCCTCCTCCTCATCATCACCATCGCCCTGCCGATCGTCGCAAGGCGCATCAGGACCATGAGCCCCAAATGATCGCAGCCCTCGAACGCCACGCCTTCAAGATGAAGCTCAATCCAGGCATGGAAGCGGAATACAGGAAGCGCCATGACGAAATCTGGCCGGAACTTGTGGACTTGCTGCATCAGGCGGGAGCCAGCGATTATTCCATCCATCTCGATCGCGAGACGAACACGCTTTTCGGCGTGCTGACTCGGCCGAAGGATCACACCATGGCGAGCTTGCCCGAGCATCCCGTCATGAAGAAATGGTGGGCGCATATGGCCGATATCATGGCGACCAATCCCGATAACTCGCCCGTTCAGAGCGATCTGGTCACGGTTTTTCATCTGCCATGAGCGACTTTAAGGCCTACCGCAATATCGCCGTGATCGACATCGGCAAGACCAATGCCAAGGTCGTCGTCCTCGATGCCCGGACCGGCGCGGAAATCGCTGTCGTCAAAACGAACAATAGCGTGCTGAAGACCGCCCCCTATCCGCACTACGATATCGAAAGGCTTTGGGGGTTCATCATCGAGGCATTGAAGAGCTTTGCAGCGGCGCCCGGCTTCGATGCCATATCGATCACCACGCATGGCGCCTCGGCTGTATTGCTCGATGCCCAAGGCGGTCTTGCCTTGCCCGTGCTCGATTACGAACACAGCTATCCGCAAGCCGTTCAGGAGGCCTATGCGCAATTGCGCCCGGCTTTTGCCGAAACCTTCTCGCCAGAGCTCTCGGGTGGCCTGAATGTCGGCGCGCAGCTCCACTATCAGAAGAACACCTTCCCGGAGGATTTCGCTCGCGTCGCGACAATCCTGACCTATCCGCAATATTGGGCGTTTTGCCTGACTGGCATTGCCACAAATGAAGTCACCTCGCTCGGCTGCCACACCGATCTCTGGAATCCGACGGCTGGAGCCTATTCCTCCCTCGTCGACACGCTCGGCATTCGCGAACTGATGGCGCCGGTACGCTCGGCATTCGACGCTCTCGGACCGGTGCTGCCCGCGCTTGCCGCCGAGATCGGCCTTGTCGCACCGGTGCCTGTCTATTGCGGCATCCATGATTCCAACGCATCGCTGCTGCCGCATCTTGTCGACAACGACGCGCCTTTCGCCGTCGTGTCGACGGGAACATGGGTGATCAGCTTTGCCGTCGGCGGCGATCTCGACCATCTCGATCCCGAGCGCGATGTCCTTGCCAATGTCGATGCCTATGGCCGCGCTGTGCCTTCCTCCCGTTTCATGGGCGGTCGCGAATTCGAGATCCTGGCGGCGAAGATCGGCACGGCGCCGTCAGACGCCATTGCAGGTGCGCTCGAAAGGGTGATCGAAAAGAATTTCATGCTGCTGCCGAATGTCGTCGCGGGGTCCGGGCCATTTCCAGGCAGCAAGATGCGCTGGATCGGTGAGGCCTCGATGGACACAGCCGAACGCCTGGCGGCCGTCAGCCTCTATCTCGCTCTGATGACCGAAGCCTGCCTCGGCCTGATCGGCGCCAAGGGACCGGTCTTCGTCGAGGGCCCTTTTGCCACCAATGGCGCCTATCTGATTGCCCTGGCCGCGTTGACCGGCGCCGAGGTCATCGCTCTGCCCGGCTCGACGGGAACGAGCCAGGGCGCCGCCCTGCTGACCGGCATTCGCCCCCACACCACCATGGCAAGCGCACCTGTTCGCGCCGAGTTGCCCGGGCTCACCAACTATCGAGAAGCATGGCGCGAGGCGCTGAGCTGTGGCGGGCAGCCGATCAGATAGGTGTGGCGGCAGTGATCGCAACCCATGCCTGTAAGATTGCAGCAACCATCACTCGATGAAAATTTCCGAAAAATCGCCGAAATTGTCTTCGCGACGGTTATTTTCTTGCGGAATCGTCGCAACATTCCTAGAGAAAATACTCTCATGAACGCTTTCAAGGTCAAAAATGTCCGAAAGCGATCATCGGCTTCGATGCCAGTCCTGTCTCCTTAGGGAGGCGCTTACGGCAGTTGCGCTTCGAGACAGGTGGGGGGTTCAAAGGGCGATGCCGCGCCCATCCAAGGAGAGATAACATGAGTCTGAAGACATTGACGGCCGCGACCTTCGTCGCTTCGCTGGCCTTCGCACCTCTCGCGCATGCGGACATCACGATCGGCCTCATCGCGCCGCTGACCGGCCCGGTCGCCGCCTACGGCGAACAGGTCAAAAACGGAGCGCAGACCGCAGTCGACGAAATCAACAAGAGCGGTGGCGTTCTCGGCCAGAAGCTCGTTCTGAAGCTCGGCGACGACGCCGGCGACCCGAAGCAGGGTGTGTCCGTTGCCAACGGCTTCGTCGGCGACAGCATCCACTTCGTCGTCGGCCCAGTCACGTCGGGCGTTGCCATCCCGGTTTCCGATGCGCTTGCCGAAAACGGCATCCTGATGGTTACGCCGACCGCAACCGCTCCGGACCTGACCAATCGCGGACTGACCAATATCCTGCGCACCTGCGGCCGCGACGACCAGCAGGCCACTGTCGCTGCCAACTACGTGGTGAAGAACTTCAAGGACAAGAAGATCGCTATCCTTGACGACAAGGGCGCCTACGGCAAGGGCCTGGCAAAAGCCTTCAAGGCGACCCTCAACAAGGGCGGCGTAACCGAAGTGCTCGCCGACTCCCTGACCCCGGGCGAAAAGGACTACAGCGCCCTGACGGCAAAGCTGAAGCAGGCAGGCGTCAACCTGATCTACTTCGGCGGCTACCATCCGGAAGCCGGCCTTCTGGCCCGCCAGCTGCATGACATCTCCGTCCAGGCGCAGATCATCGGCGGCGACGGCCTGTCCAACACCGAATACTGGGCGATCGCCAACAACTCGGCTGCCGGCACCCTCTTCACCAACGCCTCTGATGCTCTGAAGAACCCGGATTCGCAGACGGCCGTTGCGGCCCTCAAGGCACGCAACATTCCGGCGGAAGCCTTCACCCTCAACGCCTTTGCCGCCGTACAGGTGCTGAAGGCTGGTATCGAGAAGGCCGGCAAGGCTGACAACGCCGAAGCCGTCGCCACCGCGCTGAAGAAGGGCGAACCTGTCGATACCGCCATCGGCAAGGTTACCTATGGCGAAACCGGCGACCTCACCTCGCAGAGCTTCTCGCTCTACAAGTGGGAAAACGGCAAGATCGTTTCGGCCGAATAAGCCGTTACTTCAATGCTTTGCAATGCAGCCGGGCCACTCGTTGGCCCGGCTTTATTATTGGTGGTCCATGCGTGAACCGCTACGATTCAGCAAACGGTGCGGAAACGCTCGACGCAGGTAAACAGAACTTCTTCACCCGGTCGCTTCCACCAGTTGTTTTGGGAAAAGATCTCGACTTCCTGCAGACCGAAAAAGCCCGCTTTCTCGATCTCGGCGCGGATGCGCTTGAGGTCGATAACGCCGTCGCCCATCATGCCACGATCAAGCAGCAGGTCCGTGGTTGGGACCAGCCAATCGCAGATATGATGCGCCAGGATTCGCCCGCCAGCACCGGCACGCGCGATCTGCTCATGAAGCTTCGGATCCCACCAGACATGGTAGACGTCGATGGCAACGCCGATGCCGTCGCCGAGAAGATCGCAAATGTCGAGCGCCTGCTCCAGCGTGTTCACGCAAGCCCGGTCGGCAGCATACATCGGATGCAGCGGCTCGATCGCCAGCGGAATACCGGCGCTGCGGGCATGCGGCAGGATCGCCGCGATACCATCGGCCACCATCTCGCGGGCATGAGCGATATCCTTCGATCCTCCAGACAATCCGCCGACGACGAGAACAAGGCAATCGGCATTCAGTGCCGCCGCCTCATCGATCGCCCGCTTGTTGTCGTCGATCGCGGCTACCCGGCCCTCGGCATCAACAGCCGGAAACATGCCGCCGCGGCAAAGGCCGGTCACCTTGAGCTTGTTATCGGCAACGATCCTAGCAGCTTCGCCAAGGCCGATCTTGTGAACCTGATCGCGCCAGGGGGCGATCGCGACGATATCCTGCTTCAGGCAGGCTTCGACCGCCTGGCGCATGTCATATTGCTGGCGCACCGTCGCTAAATTGATGGATAGACCTTTTAGGGCCATTGCGCTGCTCCTCCCCAATCGCTTTTCCGCTATTCGATGCCGACGGTGGCCAGGATCGTCTTCATCCGACGCACCGCCAGATCCGGATCGCGCAGTACGCGGGCGGCATCCGCCAATCGGAAAAGCTCCGAGAGATGCAGGATGGAGCGCGTACTCTGCTGGCCGCCAAGCATCTGGAAGTGATCCTGAAAACCATTGAGATAGGCGAGGAAGACGACGCCGGTCTTGTAGAAGCGTGTCGGCGCCTTGAAGATATGACGCGACAGCGGAACGGTCGGCGCCAGGATCTGATGAAAGGCATCGAGATCGTTGTCGGCGAGCTTCGCCAGGGCGGCACTCGCAGCCGGACCGATGGCATCGAAGATGCCGAGCAGCGCGTGCGAATAGCCCTGCTCGTCGCCGGCGATCAGTTCGGCATAGTTGAAATCATCGCCCGTATACATTTTCACCGACGGATGGAGCCGCCGGCGCATGACGATTTCCTTCTCGGCCGAAAGCAAGGAGATCTTGACGCCATCGACCTTGGCGGCGTTCCGGTTGATGATCGCGACGGCCGTTTCCATCGCCTGCATATCGTCAGTCGATCCCCAATAGCCCGCGAGGGCCGGATCGAACATCGAGCCGAGCCAGTGGATCATCACCGGCTCCTTGACCTGTCCGAGAATGCGGTCGTAGACGCGGACATAGTCGTCAGGGCCTTTGGCAGCCGCGGCAAGCGCGCGGCTTGCCATCAGGATGATGCGGCCACCCTGCCCTTCGACATAGGCAACCTGCTCCTCATAGGCACGAATGACATCGTCGATCGTGACATCCGGGCCTGGCGGCAGGTGATCTGTGCCGGCGCCATAGGCGATCATGGCATCCGGCCGTCCGCGAGCCGCGGATTGCGCATGCGCGATCAGTTCTTTTGCACCGGCCCAATCGAGACCCATGCCACGCTGCGCCGTATCCATCGCCTCCGCCACGCCGAGACCGAGATCCCAGAGATATTCGCGGAAGGCGATGGTCCGCTCCCAGTCGATATTTCGGTCGAGCCAGGGATCGTTGTCGGCGAAAGGATCGACGACGACGTGAGCGGCGGCATAGGCAACACGATTGAACCGATGGCCGCCGGCCGGCTTAAGGGGAGCGCTCAACGGCGCATTGATCGGCGTGAAATCGGCAACCGTGCCGCCAGCCATTGGCAAGCGAAGGCTTCTCGTCATGATGCCGGCTCCTCAGCGAGCAGAAAGTGCGGGAACATCAACCCAGCGGCGCTCGGCCCAGCTCTGCTGCGCCAGCTCCGCCAGCTGCACGCCCTTGGCGCCTTCGCGAAGCGTGAATTTCCACGGCGTATCCTCGGCGATATGGCGCAGATAATCTTCCCATTGCGCCTTGAAACCATTGTCGAAGACCTGCGTGTCCGGCACCTCATCCCAAGTGTCGAAGAAGTTGATCGGCTGCGGCTGGTCAGGGTTCCAGACCGGCTTCGGCGTATTGACCCGATGCTGCGTCCAGCAGCGCATCAGGCCGCAGACGGCAGAACCATGCGTGCCGTCGACCTGGAAGGTGACGAGATCGTCGCGACGAACCCGTACCGCCCAGGAGGAATTGATATGAGCGATGACCCCGCCTTCCAGCTCAAACGTGGCATAGGCGGCATCGTCGGCATCGGCGACGTAGGTCTTGCCGTTCTCGTCGACGCGGCTTGGAATATGGGTGGCGCCGAGGCAGCTCACCGATTTGACCTCGCCGAACAGATTGTCGAGCACATAGCGCCAATGCGGCAGCATATCGAGGATCATTCCGCCGCCCTCTTTTTTGCGGTAGTTCCAGGAAGGACGCTGTGCCTTGACGCCCCAATCGCCTTCGAACACCCAGTAGCCGAACTCGCCGCGCACGGAGAGAATCTTGCCGAAGAAGCCGCTGTCGCGCAGCATGGCGATCTTGCGCAGGCCCGGCAGGTATAGCTTGTCCTGGACCACGCCGTTCTTGACGCCGCTGCGTTCCGCGGAGGCGGCGACCGACAGCGCCTCCTCCAGCGTTTCCGAGATCGGCTTTTCGCAATAAACGTGCTTGCCGGCGGCAATCGCCCGCTCGAGCAGTTCGACGCGCATCTGCGTCGAGCCGGCATCGAAGAAGATCGTGTTATTCGGATCGGCAAGAGCGGCATCAAGATCGGTCGTCGTCTTGGAAAGACCATGCTTGCGGGCGATCG
Source organism: Martinezella miluonensis (assembly GCF_900094545.1). Taxonomy (GTDB): domain Bacteria; phylum Pseudomonadota; class Alphaproteobacteria; order Rhizobiales; family Rhizobiaceae; genus Rhizobium; species Rhizobium miluonense. The sequence continues at coordinate 201,306 of NZ_FMAH01000005.1, read as the reverse complement.
ACTCGATCTTTTCCGCATTGCGGCCGACAAGCACCGGCTCGGGCATCAGCCGGTCGCCATTTGCCAACAGGACCCCACCCTGCTCACGGATCGCCAGGATCGAACGCACCAGATGCTGATTGTAGCCCATGCGGCCGGTGATGCCATGCATGATGATACCGATCGGCTTCGTTGCCATAAGTCATTCCTCCCGTAAATAACTATATAGTTACATAACTGACATGGCAAAGCGGTGCTGTCAACGGCCAACGTCAATAGCCGCAGTGCAGATCACCCGAGATTATCGAACTTGTGTAGAGAGGGCGCCTAGGGGCGTAGATAGGCAAAAATGACGTCGACGATGTGCTCGCCCCAGGCGTCGATCTCCGCCTTCTCGGAAAGGTTGCGCCGGAAGATCGTCGACAGCGTCCAGCGGTTCGTCAGGAAGAACGAGCCTAGTGCTGCAATGCTCATATAAATTTTGACGGGATCGCAGTCGGCACGGAAGTCGCCTGCAGCAGTCCCGCGATCGAGCAGGCCGGAGATCTCGGAAACCAGCGGCGAATGCAGCTCGAAAATGCGCGCCGACCGCTTCAGGAAGCGGGCCTTGTGCATGTTTTCCGTGCTGAGAATACCAAGGAATTCAGGGTGATCCAGAAAATATTGCCAGGTGAAAACAACCAGCTCCCGCATGCCGTCTGCAGGTGAGCGATGGGAAAGATCGAGCCTTGCCTCAGCCGAGCGGATGGCGATGTAGCTGCCTTCGAGAACGGCGACGTACAGCGCGTCCTTGCCGCCGAAATAGTGGTAGAGCATCCGCTTGTTGATCTTGGCGCGCTCGGCAATGGCATCGACGCGTGCGCCGCCATAGCCGCGCTCGGCAAATTCCTTGGTTGCGGCCGCAAGGATCGCCTTGCTGGTGCGTTCCGCATCTCTCAAACGTGGCCGTTCCGATGACGCTCGCGAGGATGCCTGATCCGCATTTGCAGGGTCTTCGCTCTTCGTGCGGCGCTTTACGGTTCTGGCTTCCGGCATTATGGCTCCTGGCGGCATCTCTCAAGGCTGCGACGCCTTTCTTCTCGCCGATAAGTAACCGATCATCGCATAAGTTGACAGTCCCTTGCGATGTCCTGCTCGTAGTAACCAGACGGTTATATCGATTGAAATGTGGATATATGCCCGGCTGCGCGATCGGACACCGCATGGATTTCCCTGACAAATGAAGGCGGCAACCTTGCTTTCGCCGCCGGTCCGGCTCAAGAGAGCGAAGAGGAACTGACACCGGATAGCTCATGGCTGAGAAGCATATCGCAATCATCGGCGGCGGCCCTGCAGGGCTGATGGCGGCAGAAATCTTGTCTGCGTCAGGCCACCGAGTGACCGTCTACGACAGTATGCCGACGGTCGCGCGTAAATTCCTGCTCGCCGGCAAATCCGGACTGAACATTACCCATTCGGAAGAATTCGACCTGTTCGCCAGTCGCTTCGGCGCGGCGTCACGCCGACTGCGCGCCGCTCTGGATGGTTTCAAACCGAACGATATCAGAACCTGGGCCGACGGATTGGGAACGGAGACCTTCATCGGTTCGTCGGGTCGCGTCTTTCCGAAGGCCATGAAGGCATCGCCGCTGCTGCGCGCCTGGCTCGCCCGGCTGGAGGCGCGGGGCGTGAACATCATGATGCGGCACCGCTGGTCTGGCTTCGCCGACGACCGCCTGATTTTCGAAACGCCGCAGGGGCAAAGCATCGTCGAATATGGCGCTGTCCTCCTCGCACTTGGCGGCGCCAGCTACCCCCGATTAGGTTCGGATGCCGCTTGGGTCGACAGGCTTCGAGACAAGGCGATCGATGTCACCACCTTCCAACCCGCCAATTGCGGTTTCGACGTCGCCTGGAGCGCTCCGTTCAAAGACCGTTTCGCCGGCGCGCCGCTCAAGGCGGTGACGGCAACCTCGGAGGCTGGAACCTTTCCCGGCGAATTCGTCATATCGCAAGCCGGCATCGAAGGCAGCCTCGTCTATGCGCATGCCGCTGCCTTGCGCGACCGGCTGGCAAACGGAAACAGCGCAGCGCTCGTCATTGATCTCGCGCCCGGACGCACGGGCGAGCGGTTGGCCAGCGATCTGGCCCGACAGGATCCGAAGGCCAGCCTTTCCAACCGCCTGCGCAAGGGTGCGGGGATCGAGGGCGTGAAGGCCGGCCTCGTCCGCGAACTTGCCGAACCCCCTACCCTTTCGCATCCGGAAAGCCTCGCTCGTCTGATCAAGGCCTTGCCGATTCCACTGTCTAGACCGAGGCCCATTGCCGAAGCCATCTCGTCGTGCGGCGGCATCCGCTGGAGCGAAATCGACGACAGCTACATGCTGAAAAAGCTCCCCGGCATATTTGTCGCCGGAGAAATGATCGACTGGGAAGCGCCGACCGGCGGCTATCTCCTAACAGCCTGCTTTGCCACGGGACGCGCTGCGGCCGAAGGCATGGATGCCTGGCTCAAGCGTCAAACGACGCGGGCCTGAGCGCTTGGCTCATCACCCCGCGATGAACGGAGGCGCCGACATTCCTACGGTCGCGTATCAATAAGCCGCTTCGGCCCTTCCTTCACGTCCACCTCGTCCTCGGAGCGGATATAGACCTGCAGTGAATAGCCAATATGTTCGGTCATCAGCGCCTTGGCGCGATCGAGATCGCGGTCGAGCGCTGCGTCCATCAGCGCCGTATGATGCTCGATCGCCATCGCGTCCTGCAGGGCGGCAGCGGCCTTCTCATAGCCGAGGCTCAGGCCGGCGGCGGCGCGCTGCGTCGGTGTCAGACCGAGAAAACGGTGATGACGGCGAAGCTGGTCGCTAATGGTGGACTGGAAACGGAAAAGCCAATGCGAGGTCGCCGCACTCAGGAGTGCCGCATGGAAGGCCGTATGCTTCTCGTCCCATTCGTCGGCCACCTCATCCGAAGCGTCATCGGGTGTGATCTTGCAGCGAGACAGGCGATAATGAGCTATCACGACAGCCGATTCCCAATCCGGGCCGCCCTTTTCGATCGATTCCAGGAGCAACGGCATTTCGACGATCATGCGCGCCCGCATCAGGTCTTCCAGTTCCGCCCGCGAAACAGGAGCAACGGCAAAGCCGCGATTGCTCACGGCCGTCACCAGTTTCTCGGCCTCCAGCCGTGACAGCGCCTCGCGAAGCGGCGTCCATCCAAGGCCATAGCTATCCCGCAGAGCGCCAAGCCGCAAAGATGCGCCGGGCCTCAGCCTCGTATTAAGGATATCGCGTCGCAACAGCAAATAAGCTGCCTCCGTCTTGCTCAACGTATCCTTGTCCTGCATGATCCTCATCCCCGTCATCTTCAGGCTAAGATTATATATAAAACCGCCGTGGCGGGGAAATATATATTAAAGATTGGCGCAGTGCATATCATATATCGCAAATTGACAGGCTTGCTGCAGTCGCTATGATCCGCGCCAAGAGAGCCGGAGGGAACGCGGCTCCTTGACACACCCGGGAGGAAAACATGCGCAATTCCACATCCAAATGGCTGTCCGGCGTCTTGATTGCCGGCGCCTTCATGGCAAGCATCGCTACTGCATCGGCCGAGCCCATCAAGATCGCAATCGCCAATTTCGGCGAGCATCCGCAGCTGAACGCCTCGATCGCCGGCTTCAAGAAGGCGCTGGCCGCGAACGGCTTCGTCGAGGGCAAGGACGTCGTCTATTCCGAAAGCAATACGAGCTTCGATGCTTCGCTTGTGCCGCAGATGATCGCCAAGCTGCAGGCAGAACATCCGAAGCTGATGTATACGGTCACGACGCCCGTGTCGCAGATCGCCAAGAAGGCGCTTGCCGGCTCCGGCATTCCGATCGTCTTTACCGCTGTAACCGATCCTGTCGCCGCCAAGCTGGTCCCGTCCTGGGATGCGGGTGACGTCGGCATCACCGGCTCGAGCGACCTGCAGGACATCTCTGCAATTCTGACCTTCACCAAGAAGCTGTTTCCGAATGCCAAGCGCATCGGTGTACCCTACAATCCGGGCGAAGCTAACGACGTCGCCCTGATCGATAAGGTCAAGGCAGCGGCTCCCGCCGCCGGCTTCGAAGTCGTGCCCGTCGGCGTCGACAACGTCAACGACATCCAGCAGCGCATCGCCTCGCTCGCCGGCAAGGCTGACGTGATCTACACGCCCGCCTCCAACTTGCTGCAGCCGGCAATCCCCGCCGTTGCCGCCGCCGCCCGTCAGGCGCAGATCCCGATCGTCAATTCCGATGACGCAGCGGTTCGCAGTGGCGTCGTGCCGGCAAGCTTCGCCGTCAACTATATACAGGTCGGCGAAAATGCCGGTAAGATCGCTGCGCAGATCCTGAAGGGCGCCGATCCCAAGACGATCAAGCCCGCGCGCCCGGCCTATGCCGACCATGCGCCGCTGATCAACAAGGCCGTCCTGAAGGCATTCGGCGCCGAAGTTCCTGCTTCGCTTGCCGATTGCAATTGCTTCACGAAGTAATAAGCGGCATTTTCGAGGGATCAACCCGATCCATGGCGGCGTCAAGGACGCCGCCATTTTATAACCCTACACTGCAGGGGAGGCACGGATGCTGGATATCAAATCCGCGCGCAAGGTTTTCTACAAAGGCCAACCCGACGAAAAGGTCGCGCTCAACGGCCTGACACTCTCCCTCAAGCCCGGGGAATTCGGCGTCGTCATCGGCTCGAACGGCGCAGGCAAGAGCAGCATGCTCAACGCGATTTCCGGCGCGCTCAGCCTCGATTCCGGTCAGATCCTCATCAATGGCAATGACGTTACGAACATCCCGGTGTACAAGCGCGCCGCGCGCCTTGCCCGCGTGTTTCAGGATCCGATGAAGGGAACCGCCGCCAGCATGACGGTTGGCGAGAACATGCTCCTCGCGGAGCTGCGCGGCAAGAGCAGGAGATTTCGCTCCGGCGTGAACGCCGCCCGTCTTGCAGCCTATAAAGAGCGCCTCGCCGTTCTCGGCCTCGGCCTGGAAAATCGCATCGATACCAAGGTAGAGCTTCTTTCGGGCGGTCAGCGCCAGTCGCTGTCCCTCATCATGGCGGTCGGCGGTTCGCCCGACGTGCTGCTGCTCGACGAACATACCGCAGCACTCGATCCACGCACGGCAGAGATCGTCATGCAGGCAACCGTTCGCACCGTCGAGGCACTGAAGCTGACGACCTTGATGGTGACGCATAATATGCAGCACGCCGTCGATTTCGGCGACAGCATCATCATGCTCGATGCCGGGCGCGTTCATCTCGAAATTACCGGCGAAGGCAAGCGGCGCATCACCGTACCCGAACTCATCGGTCACTTCGCCGTCAAGACCGACCGCATGCTGCTGGTGAGCTGACATCATGATGGATTTCATTCAGACTACCGTTTCGAGCTTCGTCTCGCTCATCCCGGTGACGCTGGCGCAGAGCTTCATTCTGAGCTTCGTCGTCCTCGGCATCATGATTCCCTTCCGGATGCTGAGCTTTCCGGATCTGACCAGTGAAGGCGCGTTTCCGCTCGGCGGCTGCGTCTGCGGCATATTGCTGGCAGCCGGCGTTGCGCCGCCGCTCGCCATTGCCGTCGCCTTCGTCGTCGGCCTCGCCGCCGGCTGCTGCACGGCCTTCATCCATCTACGCTTCCGCATTCATACGCTGCTTGCGGGCATTCTGATGTCGACCATGCTTTACAGCGTCAATCTCGGCATCATGGGCAAGTCCAACCTGTCCGTCTTCGGTTCGCCAACCGTATTCGACGTCGTGCCGTTTACCGAGCCAGGCTTTCCCGCAAGCAAGATCGTCATTGCAGGCTTGCTCGCGCTCATCGTGTTGGTCGCCCTCAATCTCTACTTCAAGACGGAAAAGGGCACGGCCATGCGCGCCGTCGGCTCCAATCCAGATATGGCAGAGGCGCAAGGCATCAACGTCTGGGCTGCCACCATCGGCGGCGTCGGTATCGCCAGCGCTTTTTCCGCTGCCAGTGGCGCCTTGATGGTGCAGTCGCAAGGCTTTGCCGACGTCAATATGGGTATCGGCATCCTGATCAACGGCCTTGCTGCCCTCATGATCGGCGAAGCTTTCACCGGCAAGCAAACCGTGCTGCGACAGCTGCTGGCCCCATTCGTAGGATCGATCATCTACTATCAGCTGGTATCGCTGTGTCTCGCCGCCGGCATGCCGCCGCCGAACCTGAAGCTCGCCACGGGCCTCTTCGTGCTCATCATGCTCGCACTGCCCAGCATCCGCCGCAGCCGCGGCGGGGCAGTCGCCCGGGAAACCATTCGCGAATAAATCAAGAGGCAACAGCATCATGGACAGCCTTCCCGATCTCGCAGCCATCGAGGCTATGGACGAGGCCGACCCGCTGCGCGCCTTCCGCAGCCGCTTTGCCTTGCCGGCGGGCGTCATCTATCTCGACGGCAACTCGCTCGGCGCGGCATCACACGAAGTCTTTGCCGAAGTGCGGCAGGCTGCCATGGAGGAATGGGGGAACGGCCTGATCCGCAGTTGGAACAGCGCCGGATGGTTTCACCTGCCACTCGAACTCGGCGACCGCATCGGCCGGCTGATCGGCGCCGCCGAAGGCCAGACCGTGGTGACCGACTCGACGTCGATCAACATCTACAAGACGCTTCATGCCGCTCTGACGATGCGGCCAAGCCGCAACGTTATCGTTGCCGAGGGCGATAGTTTCCCGACCGATCTCTATATGGCCGAGGGCGTCGCTTCGACCCGTCCGGGTGTCACGCTCCGTCTCGAAGGTCGCGATGCCGACACTATCGAGGAACTGATCGACGAGAATGTCGCCGTCGTGCTCGTCAATCATGTCAACTACAAGAGCGGCGAGTTGCGCGACATGGCAGCGCTGACAAAGCGCATCCAGGCCTCCGGAGCACTGGTCATTTGGGATCTTTGCCACAGTGCCGGCGCGCTTCCTGTGGATCTCGACGGCGCGGGTGCCGACTTTGCCGTCGGCTGCTCCTATAAATATCTGAATGGCGGCCCCGGCGCTCCGGCCTTCATCTATGCAGCCCGCCGCCATCTCGCATCGATCGCCCAGCCGCTCAGCGGCTGGTGGGGCCATGCCCGCCCCTTTGCTTTCGAGCGAAACTTTGACGGCGATGCCGGCATCAAGCGTTTTCTTTGCGGCACACAACCCATCCTGTCCTTAAGAGCGCTGAAGGGTGCCCTCTCCATATGGGACGAAGTGGACATGAACGCGCTGCGCCAGAAAAGCATAGCGCTCAGCGATCTCTTCATCCGGCTGGTCGAAGCGAAATGCGGCCAGTATGGCGTCGTTCTGGACACCACGCGTGACAGCGAGAAACGCGGCAGCCAGGTCTCCTTCACCCACAGCAATGGCTATGAGATCATGCAGGCGCTGATCGAGCGCGGCGTCATCGGCGACTTCCGCGCGCCCTCGACACTGCGCTTCGGCTTTACCCCGCTCTATGTCAGCTATCGCGACGTATGGCTGGCAGCTTCGGTACTGGAAGAGATTTTGAGCAGCGGATCCTGGCGCGATCAGCGCTTTGCCGTTCGCTCGGCGGTGACCTGATCCAGTTTTACCGGTCGCCGGCCAGAGGAGTTGCAGATGAGCTATTTCAAACTCACCGATTGGGACAGCGCCTATACCAATAGCGCCTACATCGTCGATGGCGACCAATGGCCGGAGGCCTGGATCGAGCCGGCTCGATCCTTCCGAGACAGCATGGCTGCGGCCGGCCGCGCAAAACTCGACCTTGCCTATGGTCCCGGTGAGCGCAATCGCTTCGACCTTTTTCTGCCCGAAGGGGAGCCGAAAGGTTTGGTGGTCTTCGTTCATGGCGGCTACTGGCTGCAGCTGGATAAAAGCTATTGGTCACATCTGGCGGCGGGTTCGGTCACGGCCGGCTATGCAGTCGCAATTCCGTCCTACACGCTTTGCCCGCAAAATCGCATCGGCGGAATCGGCAAGGAGATCGCAGCGGCGATCACGGCTGCGGCCGAGATGGTCGGTGGCCCCATCATTCTGACAGGTCACTCAGCCGGCGGTCAGCTCGTCGCCCGGATGATGACGACGACGTCGCCGCTTGGCGAGATGATCCTTGGGCGTATTCGTCACGTGCTTGCGATTTCCGGTGTCCACGATCTGCGCCCGATCATGAAGCGCAAAATGAACAAAGAGCTTCGTATCGATGACGCCGAAGCAAGAGCCGAAAGCCCGGCCCTGCTGGAGCCGGTCGACGCCATTCGCCTGACCTGCTGGGTTGGCGGCGCCGAACGCGCCGAATTCATCCGCCAGAATGCGCTGCTCGCCAATATCTGGACCGGCCTTGGCGCCGCGACGGAAGCCGTGGTCGAGCCGGACAAACATCATTTCTCAGTGCTGGATGGTCTTATGGACACCGGTCATCCGCTGATGAGGACCTTGCTCGCGGCATAGAAATCTCGCGATAGCAGTCAGAACATGCCCTCGGTACAAGCCTGCACCGAGGGCATTCCATCATCACTCGTTGACGGGCGCGTTCATGGCCCAGATGACCCCGAAGGGATCGCGCATCTGACCCCAGCGATCGCCCCAGAACATCACCTGCGGCTCGACGACGACCTCCAGCCCGGCGTCGACGGCACGCTTCCACCACGCGTCGAAGTCTTCGACTACCAACTGCATCACGAAGGACTGCGGCTTCTCCAATGCGTGGCCATATTCGGGATAGGCATCGCCAAGCATGACCGAGCTGCCGTTGATATAGAGATGGATGTGCATCGTCCGGCCCTTTTCATCGACCGGAAACATGAAGGCCTCCTCGGCGCCGAAGGCGCGCTTGTAGAATTCGGCCGCCTTGACCGCGCCATCCACGGTCAGATAGGCCACCACGCCGCCGCGAACCGGCACGCGGGGCTGGGAGGATTGCTTCTGTTCTGCTGCATCAGTCATGTTCGTCTCCTTGCGAACGAGATTGCTTGTGGCGCCCCTTGCGATGGGCTGACCCAAGGACGTCGGCATAGACGACTTTCCGACAGGACAGATCTATTTTTTATTATTTTTCTGAAGGCACGAGGAAGTCGTTGATACAGAAGCCACGAAGACAGGCATTTGCGGGCAGAAGCAGGCTGCCCAAGGCGGTATCGACAGAAGGAGCGAGCATTTGCAAGGCAGGCCGCGCCATCCTCGGCATCGCTCGAAATCCCACTAGCACCACAACCTTTCGCTCCGATATCGCCGCCCGGTCGGCTTGACAGCTTTCGTTGACCAACAATATGTCTTCGAGCAGTGGAGGACGGATGGTGGTGGAGATGGATGACATCGGGAGGAAGCCCTCGGCGATGGATCATCGGTTGGGCCACGCGCACGGCCAGCATCGCGATCTCATCAAAGCGCTGAAGCGCCGGGATCGAATCGCCTACGCCTACCACATGAACCGCCATCTGCAGGCAGGCCTGCTCTTCATCGCGCCAAAGGCTGTTTGAGACATCCATTTCATCACGGACACATGACATGAAAAGACAGACGCTCGACACCGGCTGGACCATCTCGCGCCTTCGCGCGCCCTCCAGCGCACCGGCCCTGCCCAACACCATCCCTGCAGCGGTCCCCGGCAACGTGCATCTCGACCTGATGGCGGCGCAACTGATCACCGATCCCTATCTCGACGTCAACGAGATCTCGCAGGATTGGATCGGTCGCTCGGCCTGGCGCTATCGTCTGGCGTTCGATTGGGACGACGAGGACGCCGAGCGCATCGATCTCTCATGCCTAGGCCTCGATACGGCAGCGCGCCTGGAGCTGAACGGCAATGTGCTCGGCGAAACGCGCAACATGCACCGCAGCTATCGCTTCGACATCGGCGACCACCTCAAAAGCGGCCGCAACGAACTGATCGTCGATTTCCAATCGGCCTACGAGCATGGCGAGGACGTGCGCAAGCAGCTCGGCAGCGCCGCCGATATCCCCCAAAATTATCCCGGCCCGAGCAATCTCATCCGCAAGATGGCCTGCAATTTCGGCTGGGACTGGGGGCCGTCGGTCGTCACCTCAGGCATCTGGAAGCCGATTACCATCGAGAGTTGGTCGAAAGCGCGCCTCGGCACCATCCGCCCGGAAATCACGCTGCAAGGTAGCCAGGGCGTTGCCCGCCTGCATGTCGAGATCGAATGGGCGGAGACAGGCACCGACAGCGTGGCGCTCTTCTTGTCTATCGGCGGCAAGCGCGCTGAAGTTCGCGTGGCGCAGGGCGAAACTCACGCGCTGATCGAATGCCGCATCGATAATCCGCAGGTCTGGTGGCCGCATGGGATGGGTGGCCAGCCGCTTTACGATCTCGATTTGCAGCTGCTCGGCTCGGACGGTGCGGCACTCGACGGCTGGAAGCGCCGCGTGGGCTTCCGCTCCGTGCGGCTGGATACGACGCCGGATGAGATCGGCTCGGCCTTCACGCTCGTCGTCAACGACGTGCCTGTCTTTGCCCGCGGCGCCAACTGGATCCCCGACGATTGCTTCCTGCCGCGCGTGACCCGCGAGCGCTACCGCGACAGGATTGCCCAGGCCCGCGACGCCAATATGAATATGCTGCGCGTCTGGGGCGGCGGCATCTACGAGACCGATACGTTCTACGAGGAATGCGACGCCGCCGGCATCATGGTCTGGCAGGACTTTCTGTTTGCCTGCGCCACGTATCCCGAAGAAGAACCGGTCTATAGCGAAATCGAGGCGGAAGCGCGCGAAGCGATCACAAGGCTCATGCCCTACGCCTCGCTGGTCATCTGGAACGGCAACAACGAGAATATCTGGGGCTATTTCGACTGGGGCTGGCAGGATGTGCTCGGCAACCGCCCCTGGGGCGCCGGCTACTATCTCGATCTCCTGCCGAAGCTGGTCGCCGAGATCGATCCGATGCGTCCTTATTGGGCGGGCAGCCCCTATTCCGGCTCCATGGAGATCGCGCCGAACGCAGACGAACATGGCTGCAAGCACATCTGGGACGTCTGGAACGAGGTGGGCTACGAGACCTACCGCAACTATATCCCGCGCTTCTGCTCCGAATTCGGATGGCAGGCGCCGCCGACCTTTGCGACGCTTGCCCAATCCGTTCGCGAGAAAGACCGTGCGCCGGCCTCGCCGGGCGTACTGCATCATCAGAAAGCGACCAGCGGCAACGACAAGCTGCTGCAGGGCCTGGAAGGTTGGTTCCCACATCCGCGAAATTTCGACGATTGGCTCTTTGTCACACAGCTCAATCAAGCACGCGCGATCAGCTACGGCATCGATCACATGCGCTCGCATCGGCCGACCTGCATGGGCACCATCGTCTGGCAGCTCAACGATTGCTGGCCCGTCACCTCCTGGGCAGCAGTCGATGGCGCCGGCAGGAAGAAGCCGCTCTGGTATGCGCTGCGCCACAGCTATGCACCGCATCTCCTCACCATCCAGCCGCGCGGCGATGGACTTGCCGCCGTTGCCGTCAATGACGCAACCCTGTTCTGGCGTGTGCCCTTCACCGTCGAACGCTTCGACTTCAACGGCACGGTGCTTGCCCGCCACCACGTCTGGCGCATCCTGTGCGATCGCTTCGAAAATACCGATATCGAGATCCCAAGCGACATTGCGACGCCCGGTGATCCCAGACGGGAATTTTTGCGCGCCCGCCTTGGCGATGCCGAAGCCTGGTGGTTCTTCGAGAAAGATATGAAGCTGCAATATCCGAAGCCGCGCTTCGACATTGAGAGCGTCCAGACGCCGGAAGGGATCGCTGTCACCATCACCGCGCAGTCGCTTTTGCGCGATGTCTGCCTGTTCGTCGATCGCGTCAGCCCGAATGCCGAAGTCGACGACATGCTGGTCAATCTCGCCCCCGGCGAAAGCAGGACGTTCAAGGTGAAAGGCATCTCCAAGGAAGCTTTCGAAGACGCCGATCTGTCGACCGTCCTTCGCACGGCCAATCAGGTTGCCGAGCCTCCGCATCACTGAACTTGAAGCGCGCTTTTCTCGAGATATCCGGCGCATCGCGCCGGATCGGGGTAGGTATCGCTTGTAAATCGTCACGAAAGATTGCGCGGATGAATGGCGAATTGCCTCCTATGATCGGGCGTCGCCTTATGATCTAGTGCACCAAATCCGATCCATGAATCAGCGAGACACCGCTTATGTCCTCCGACGCCAATCGCAGCTTTCAAACGCCCCGTCGCGAAGAACTCGGTCTTATCACGCTTGGCAACAGTGCCGGTCTTTCCGCTTCGGCTTTGCCGAACGGCACGCTGTTCTCGTTAGATTTCGCCGACCAGCAGGGCGGGATCATGATCAATCAGGTGCTCGGTTCGCCTGTTTACGGCGGCATCGGCCGGCTCTACCTGCGCGTCGGCGGCACCAAGCCGGCAACGGCTGAAATCGTCGGTCCGAAGGCTGCGGTACAGTTCGGCCATAGCGGCAGCGGCTTTTCCTGGAGCGGCGAGACGGCCGGCGTAAGGCACACGGTCAGCCTGCGGCTGCATCCGAGCCAGACCGCATGGTTCTGGCAGGTCTCACTGGAAAACAGCACCAATGCGGCGCTTTCGGCCGATCTCGTCCTCGTTCAGGATGTCGGCCTTGGCGATCGCGGCTTCCTGATGAACAGCGAAGCCTATGCCTCGCAATATATCGATCATCACATTGCCAGCCACGCCGCCTTCGGTCCTGTCATCATGAACCGGCAGAACCTCAAGCAGGGTGGCGGCCGAAATCCGTGGCTCGCGCAGGGCTGCCTCGAAGGCACGGCGGCTTACGCGACCGATGCAATCCAGCTCCTCGTGCCCTCCAAGGGCAATGACGGCGTCATGGTGCAGGACTTCGGCACCAGCCTGCCGAGCGCACGTCGCCAGCACGAGGTCGCCTGCCCGGCAATCCAGTCAAAGCCGCTTTCACTCGCGCCGGCTGCGATAGCTACGACGACCTTCTTCGGCCTCTTCATTGCCAATCATCCGGCCGCTTCCAGCGATGCCGATCTAGCCCATCTCAACGGCTTGCCGAAGCTTCAAGGCGAATTGGCAATGGACACCATTACCGCCGCGCAGCCTGCGCGAAGCCTCGTACAAGAGGCGCCTCTTGCCGAGAGCGACAGCCTCGATCAGGCGACGATCGACGCCCTCTACCCCAAGCGTATGCTGGAAGAGTATGCCGACGGAAAGCTGATCTCCTTCTTCGTCCCGGATGGGCCGCACAACAGGCATGTCGTGCTCCGCGAGAAGGAGCAACTGGTGGCTCGCCGTCACGGCGCCATCGTCCGCAGCGGGCAAAACATGCTGCTCGACGACCAGACGCTGGCCGCCACCTGCTGGATGCAGGGCATTTTTGCCGCGCAGTTGACCATCGGCAACACATCCTTCCACAAGCTGTTCTCCGTCTCGCGCGATCCATACAATCTGACGCGATCAAGCGGCCTGCGCATCCTCGTCGATCTCGGCGATGGCTGGCGCCTGCTCGGCGTGCCGGCAGCCTTCGAGATGGGCCTTAGCGATACCGGCTGGATCTACCGGCTTTCCGGCCGAACCATCACCGTGTCGGCCATCGCTTCGGGCGATGATCCGGCCATGCAATGGAGCGTATCGGTCGAAGGAACCGCCTGCCGCTTCCTCGTATTCGGCCATATCGTGCTCGGCGAGCGCGACTATGAAGCGGTTGCCAATATCGCGGTCGACGCAGCGGCCAAGCGCATCTCCTTCCGCCCGCAGCCGTCGTGGCTGTGGGATCGCTATCCGAAGGCCGGCTACCATCTCGTGACCTCAACGCCCGATGCTTTCGAGACAGTCGGCGGCGATGAGCTGCTCTATAGCGACGGCGCAGCCCGCAACGGCCCGTTCATCGCCCTGAAATCGCATCCGGCCAAGGAATTGCGCTTTGCCGTCACAGGATCGATGACCGATCCGGAAGCCGCGGAAGCGCTCGCTGCACGCTACAGCGCCGGTGTCGAAAGCGAGGAGATGCTGGCGCCGGCGCAGCGCTTCTGGAGCCATGTGACCCGAGACGCACGCATTGAAGGCGATGGCCGCGATGTGGCGGCACAGGCCGTCATGCTGCCCTGGATCGCGCATGATGCGATCGTGCATCTGAGCGTGCCGCACGGGCTGGAGCAATATACGGGTGCTGCCTGGGGAACGCGTGACGTTTGCCAGGGGCCGATCGAATTCCTGCTCGCCTATGAGCATGATGAAGAGGCCCGGCAGATCCTCAGCACGCTCTTTTCCGAGCAGTATCGGGACCGTGGCGACTGGCCGCAATGGTTCATGCTGGAGCCCTACGCCAATATCCGCGCCGGCGAAGCGCATGGCGATATCGTCGTCTGGCCGCTAAAGGCGCTCTGCGATTACATCGAGGCAACCGGCGACATCGCCTTCCTTGCCGAAACAGTGCCATGGCGCGCCGACGACAGCATGCAGCTCACTTCGGAGCGCGCAACGATCTCCGATCATATCGAAAAGCTGCTGGACACCGTGCGCAGCCGCTTCGTGCCCGGCACGAGCCTCATCCGCTATGGCGAGGGCGACTGGAACGACAGCCTGCAGCCGGCTGATCCGCATCTGCGAGATTGGATGGTCAGCAGCTGGACCGTTTCACTGCTGTACGAACAGCTGGTGCGCTACGCCAACATCCTGACCCTTGCCAGCCGTAACGAGGAGGCCCAGTCGCTTCAAGCAACGGCCGTCGCCATGCGCGCCGATTTCAACCGGCTGCTGATGCGCGACGGCATCGTCGCCGGCTACGGCGTCTTCGATCCGAGCCATGACGGCGTCGAATTGCTGCTGCATCCTGAGGATACCAGAACCGGTCTGCACTATTCGCTGATCGCAATGACCCAGCCGATGATCGGCGGCCTGTTCACCAGGGATCAGCGCCATGCCCACATGAAGATCATCCGCGAGAACCTGCTCTTCCCGGATGGCGTGCGGTTGATGGAAAAGCCGGCGACCTATTCCGGCGGCCCGGAAAAGCTGTTCCGCCGCGCCGAATCCTCATCCTTCTTCGGCCGCGAGATCGGGCTCATGTATGTGCATGCGCATCTGCGCTACTGCGAGGCGTTGGCGCTCGACGACGATGCAGAAGCTGTGTGGGCAGCCCTCGCGCTCGCCAATCCGATCGCAGTCAGCGGCCGCGTCGAGCATGCGGCGCTCCGCCAACGCAATACCTATTTCAGCAGCAGCGACGCGGCCTTCGACGACCGCTATCGGGCTTCGTCGGAATGGGCGCGCGTCAAGGCGGGCGATATTGCCGTCGATGGCGGCTGGCGCATCTATTCCAGCGGTCCCGGCCTCTATACCAAGAGCCTGATCGGCAACATCTTCGGCTTCAAGCGGCAGTTCGGTCAGCGCATCCGCAAGCCGCTGCTACCAGCCTCGATAGGCACATGCGACGTCAAGCTGGATTTCAAGGCCTGAGCCAATCGTGAATGGAAAAGGGCCCGCACTATCGGTCTCTTTTCATTCGCTCGCGATAATCGGTCTCACAGCAAAAACCGCCTTCTCACCTCTATCGACCTTCTGGTTAACCGAATCGGCTAAACCTCATCCGGATGTGAAAAGCCCGGAGGCGGATTTGGAAACGGCGCTATATCTTCCGATCAAGTCATTTCTCGAAGCGGCCGGCTACGCCGTGAAAGGCGAGATCGGCGGCTGTGATCTCGTGGGGCTGAATGATGGCGAGCCGCCCGTCGTCGTCATTTGCGAGTTGAAGATGAGTTTCAATCTCGAACTGATCCTGCAGGCCGTCGATCGCGCTGCTGCCAGCGATGAAGTCTGGATCGCCGCCCGAGTCTCGGTAAAGGGCAAGGGACGGGAGAGTGATCGCCGCTTCCGCGACCTTTGCCGCCGGCTGGGTTTTGGCATGCTGACGGTATCGGACAGCGATGTCGTCGATATCGTCGTCAGCCCCGTCGCGCCGATGCCCCGCAAAAATGCGCGGCGCAGATCACGCCTTGTTGAGGAACATCGCCGGCGCAAGGGTGACCCGGCCCTTGGCGGCAGCACGCGCAAACCGATCATGACGGCCTATCGGCAACAGGCTCTGGTCTGCGCGGCGGCGCTCGAAAACGGGGTGCAGCGCCCCAAGGACATGCGCGAAGCAGCACCGAAGGCCCCGCAAATCCTGAGAGATAACGTCTATGGTTGGTTCGAGCGCATCGACCGCGGCATTTACGCGCTGACCGAGCTTGGAATGGAAGCCCTTAAAAGATGGCCGGTGCCGCAAAGCTAAATATGGGGAAATTCCGGCCGACGAACATTAAATTCATGTAATATCTTAAATTTTTGCAATAAAAACATGATCAATATTTAATTTGTAAAAGTCGATTGGCGGATCATATTGTTCATCAGCGCCAATTCATTTTTATACTTCACTTCCCTGGAGTAAAGGCGGGAAACCAAGGTTCCCCGAACGAATTGACGCGGCCCCATTCGACGCCTGTCCCGGACATGGACAAGACGCCAATTCGCCAACAATCTCGCAAGGGACTTTTGCCATGTCATCTCTCCTCCGCAAACATCGCACCGCCGCCATCGTAGGCGCCGCCATCATCGTCGGCGCAGGCGCATTGCCTTTTGCCTTCAGTACCTCCGCTGCCATCGCCTCTGCCGCCGAACCTGCCGGCATCATCGTGCCCGGCGGCTCTTTCGCTGCTATCGTCGATGCCGACAAGCCCGCCGTCGTCACCGTCACCACCACCATGAAGGCGACCGACACCAGCACCGACGGCAGCAACTCGCCGATGGACGAGCAGTTCCGCCAATTCTTCGAAAACCAGGGCATCCCCTTCCCGAAGCAGATGCCGCACCAGCAGCAGAACCAGCACGCCATGGCGCTCGGCTCCGGCTTCATCATCAGCCCTGACGGCATCATCGTCACCAACAACCACGTGGTTCAGAACGCGGTTGACATCAAGGTAACCCTCGACGACGGCACCGAAGTTCCCGCCAAGCTGCTGGGTGCCGATGCCAAATCGGATCTTGCCGTCCTAAAGATCAAGGCGCCGAAGCCGCTGGCGACCATCGCCTGGGGTGACTCTGACAAATTGAAGCTCGGCGACCAGATTCTGGCGATCGGCAACCCCTTCGGCATCGGTACGACCGTTACCGCCGGCATCGTTTCGGCTCGCGGCCGCGACCTGCATAGCGGCCCCTATGACGACTTCATCCAGATCGACGCACCGATCAATCACGGCAATTCCGGCGGCCCGCTGGTTGATCGCGAAGGCAATGTCGTTGGCATCAATACGGCCATCTATTCGCCGAATGGTGGCAGCGTCGGCGTCGGTTTCGCCATTCCCTCCGACGAAGCCAAGTCGATCGTCGCAAAGCTGGAAAAGAACGGCTCGATCGATCACGGCTATCTCGGCGTCGCGATCCAGCCGGTGACCTCCGATGTCGCCAACGCCATGGGCCTGTCGCAGGCTCAGGGTGCGCTCATCGCCAACGTTAACGACGACACGCCGGCAGCACGCGCCGGCATCAAGAGCGGCGATATCGTTACCGCCGTCGGCAACGAAACCGTCAAGACGCCGAAGGACCTGTCGCGGCTGGTTGCCGATCTCGCTCCCGGCGACAAGCGCTCCGTCACCTTGTGGCGCGACGGCAAGAGCATGGATGTCAGCGTCACCATCGGCGGCAATGACGACAGCAAGCAGGCCGCAAACGACAGTGGTGACGGCAAGGTCCAGCCTTCCAACCAGCCAAGCATAGGTGTCGGCCTCGCCAACCTGACGCCCGATGTCCGCCAGCAGCTGAACCTGCCGCATGGCGTCGAGGGCGCCGTCGTTGCCAGCGTCAATCCGGACAAGTCGGCCGCGGCAGCCGGCATCCAGACCGGCGACATCATTGTCTCGGTCAACGATCAGCCGGTCCGCAACGCCCATGACGTCCAGACGGCCGTCGCCAAGGCCGGTAAGGATGGCCGCAAATCCGTCCTGCTCCTGATCGAGCGCGACGGCGCCAAGACCTTCGTCGCCGTGCCGTTCTCGGCCGCCTGACGTCGAAGCTCATAACAGCCAAAAGCCCCGTTTCCGCTTGCGGAGGCGGGGTTTTTCGTGCCGCGGCCCGCAAGAGTGGGCCTGCACCTTGTGCCCTGGCAGAGGCAGCTTGGCACCTGACCACCCCGGTGCGATCGAGAAACGAAACGCTGATGGGTTGCTTGACAATCGCGACCATCCTCCACAGAAGACTCCGCATCGGCTTTGACAAGAAGCAGTTTTTGTCCAAACTCCGCCGTTGTGATGGTACAAAGATTTCCCTAGGCGGACAGGAACGGCCCGATGGCGGACTTATTTGCCTGCCAGTGAAACCAACAATGAGGGGCTTGGCCCCCGAGACAGGACGAAGCGGCGGCAGGAGCTGGAGTGACTGATCCCTACGATATTCTCGGCGTTGCACGCGATGCGGGCGAAGAGCAGATCAAGGCGGCCTATCGCAAGCGGGCAAAGGCGGCACATCCGGATTCAGGCGGGGACACGGATGCCTTCTCGCAATTGCAGAAGGCCTACGAGCTGCTTCTCGACCCCACGCGCCGCAAAGTGTTCGACGACACCGGCTACGATGTCGAATTGACGGACGCCGTCGATCTTCAGGCGCTGGTTGCCATCGAAAAGCTTATCACCGAAATGGTCCTCGACGAGCGCGAGCCCGGCACCTTCGATCCCGTCGCCAAGATGCGGGCGGCTCTGCTCGAGGAGATCCGCAAGGCGCATTTCAGCAAGAGCGAGCTGGAGCGTCACTCCAACCGCATCGGCCTTCATCTCGACCGTCTCGGAAAGCGCCCGGGCAAGGATGTGGTCGGCCACATGCTGCGCGCACGCATCAAGGCGATCGCCACTGCAATCAGCGAAACGGAAGCAAAGATCGGCGCCAGTGAACGCGCCTGCGATATGCTCGACGGCTATCTCTATGTCATGAACGAGCCCGACGACGACGCCGAACTCGCGCCCGACATCGAATGGGATGAGGCACCCAAGGTTCGCTCCGCCGCACAGTGACGATGCGGTGAGCATTCGCGTTTATCTCGATCGCAGAAACTTTTTGGCAATGTAATGTTGCAATGCAACAATCGTCCCTAGACAAATCGAAGAGCTGGCCTAGATCAAGCCTCCAGAACGCCGCCCGATCCATCGAAAGATAGCGGAGCGGCAATTGGCCGATGCCGGGTAGCGCCTGCGTCGGTCGAAAATCCAGAAGGCGAGGTATACGATTGCTGGCTTCCGAAGCGGATGAAATCGTCTTTGAGCATCTAAGCGAAAACCGATCGCGCGCCGCGCTGAGGGGCGCATTCTGGTCGGCGCTGGACACGCTGATCCCGACAGCGCTCAACAGTCTCGTCTTTGTCGTCACGTCGCGATTTCTTCTGCCGCAAGATTTCGGCCTCGTTGCGCTCGCCTTCGCCGTCGTCAGCTTCACCGCCGGCTTTGGCCCCACCGCCTTCGGCGAAGCGCTGATCCAGCAGAAGTCGATCCGGCGCAGCCATCTCGATACCGTCTTCTGGCTCTCCTTCTTCTCGGCCGCCATTCTCTACGCCGCGCTGTTTGCACTGTCTCCGACCGTTGCCCACTGGGTCGGCCATGACGAGATCGTCAACCTGCTGACGATTATCGGATTGAAGATCTTCTTCGACATGATGATCATCGTTCCCAATGCCTTGATCGGCAGGACGATGTCCTTTCATCTGGCGGCCGTGCGTACCGCGATCGCCACCTTCGTCTCTGCAGTCATCTGCCTGTCGCTGATCTTCGCCGGCTTCGGCCTGTGGGCGCTTGCGATCGCACAGATCGCCGCACCCGCCGCAGCCTGCATCGCGGCCTTCTGGGGCGCGAAATGGCTGCCCGGCATCCGGATCAAGCTCTCGAGCCTGAAAGAGCTGCTGCATTACGGCATTTTCGCCTCCGGCAACCGCTTCCTGCAGACCATGAACCTCGACCAGCTGATCATCGGCATGCTGGTGAGCCCTGCCGCTCTCGGTATCTATAATTTTGCCCGGCGGCTCTACGAGATGCTCAACAATGTCGTTGCCGGCGGCCTGACCTCGGTGAGCCATGTGCTGCTCTCGTCGCTACAGCACGATCAGAACAAGGTCCGCGAAGCCTTCCTCATGGCGACCTTCGGCTGCTCGCTGGTATCCTTTCCCGCCTTCATGGGGCTCGCAGCCGTCGCCGACGATGCCATTCCGCTGATCTTCGGCGCTCACTGGACGGCGGCCATCTGGCCGGTTCGCTTCTTCTGCGTGATCGGCCTCATGGGCGGCATCGGCGTGATCCAGGCATCCTTGATTACCAGCCAGGGCAAATCCGACTGGTGGTTCTACTACCAGCTGGTGCGCAACATCGTCACCATTCTGACTGTGTTTGTTCTCTACCCATATGGCGTCTCGACCATCGTCTTTGCGCTGATGCTCGAAGTGCTGATGCTTTGGCCGGCGACGCTGTGGATGGTCTCCCGTTTGATCGGGCTGAGCATCCCTGAATATTTCGGCCAGTTCCTGAGGCCGATCGCGGCCTATCTCGGCATGCTCGTCGCAGTCTTGGCAACATCGTCGGCCTTGAGCGACTGGTCCATGGCCGCCCGTCTCGTCACCGAGATCCTCGTCGGCGGCATCACCTATTCGGCCCTGATCTTTCTTCTATGCAGGGAAAGGATCCTCTTTCTTGTGCGCACGACCCTGCAGGGTCGCCGCGCAAGAACCCAATAGCAGCCGTCGCGGACGCCGGATCGAAGCAAGACTTGAACCGGCAACGCCTCTTCAGCTTCCGAAACAGCCGTACCTCCTGTCAAAAGGGCGCGTCATGACACTGGTTACTTTCATCATCCCGGTTCGCCATCAGGCCAATTCCAATGACTGGCCTTCGCTGAAAAGCCGGCTGTCTCAAACGATCGCCTCGATTTCCGGACAGTCCAACGGCGACTGGCGCGGCGTGATCGTCGCCAATGAGGGCGCCGACCTGCCGGACCTGCCGCCGAAATTCTCCGTCGAGCGCGTCTCATTTCCGCCAAACCAGCTGCACGACATCAACGGCGCCGACCGGGAAAAGGTCTATGACGCCTTCCGGCTGGACAAAGGGCGCCGGGTGCTGAGCGGCATGCTTTCCGCCCGCGACACGCGCTTCTTCATGATCGTCGACGACGATGATTTCGTCAGCGCCAATATCGTCGAGTTTGCCGGCAGGAACAGCAACGCCAATGGCTGGAAGATCGACCGCGGCTATCTCTGGAACGAGGGCGGCCGGCTACTGCTGCATCACAATGACTTTGCCAATTTCTGCGGCACCTCGCTGATCATCCGCTCAGACCTCTATGGGCTTCCGGCAACCTTCGAGGACGCCGATGTCGACTACATCAAGTCGATGCTCGGCAGCCATGTGCGCATCGGCAAGATACTTGCGGACGCCGGTCATCCGCTTGGGTCGCTTCCCTTCCGCGGCGCCATCTACCGGGTCGGACACAGCGGCGCTCACAGTAAGTCCTCCAACCTTATCCGGACGCATTTTCTGAATGCATCGGTGCTGCGCCGCCCCCGCCAGCTCTTGGCCAATCTCTCGCGCGTCCGTCCGTTGGATCAGAACCTGCGAAATGAATTCTTCGGTGCTCACGCGGCCGGATAGGACACAAGCGTCGCTGTTACCCAACGAGGTCTCAACCCATGACGGCTGACAATACAAGACATAGATATGCCGCCCTGGATGCGATGCGTGGCCTCGCGGCATTCGCCGTTGTCGTCTATCACTTGGACAGGCCCTATGCTCCTTCGGCCTATATCGCTGTCGACTTCTTCTTCGTGCTCAGCGGCTTCGTCATCGCCAGGGCCTATGGCGAAAAGCTCGCGAGCGGCATGACAATGCTGGCTTTCATGAAGGCACGCTACGCGCGCCTCTATCCGCTCTTCCTGATCGGCAGCGTCTTCGGTCTCGTGCAGTTGCTGCTGCACTGGCAGGCAGCAGGCATCGGGCGGGCCGATCTTGGTGCGAGCATTTTGTCGACCGTCTTCATGCTGCCTTCCCCGAGCTTTCTGACCCGATCGGCGGGAGATATCTGGCCGCTCTATCCGCTGAATGGCCCGGCCTGGTCGCTGTTTTGGGAGCTGCTGGCCAATCTCGTATTCGCGCTCGTGCTGTTCAGGCTGAAAACGCGAAGCCTCATCCTCATCGCCGCCGTATCCCTGGCGATGCTGATCGGCTCGGTTTTCTTCCACAAATCGCTCGATCTCGGCTGGGAATGGCGATCGGTGGATGGCGGCTTTGCCCGCGTCTTCTTCTCTTTCACCCTTGGAATGATCATCTATCGGTTGCGAAGCCGAACCGCGCCCGGCCGGACGGTGAACAGCTATGCCGCCCTGCTGCCCATTGCGGCGATCTGCATCCTGCTATTTCTGCCCACCTACTCGCTGAAATATGCGCTGGTGTTCTGCATCCTGGTCTCACCGCTCGTCGTCCTTGCCGGTACGATGCTCGAATTGCCGGCCAAGCTGCAGCGGCTCGGCATTTTTCTCGGCTATCTCTCCTACCCGATCTATATGTGCCATCGTGGCTTTACCGAGATCTACGGGCACCTGATGCGTGATGCGCAACTGCCGCATCCCGTCTATATCGCGATCTATCTCGTTGCGATTTCCATCATCGCTCTCATCTCGGCAAAGCTCGCGACAGTCCTGGTCAAATATGCCTCACCCGGGAAGGAGGCGCCTAAAGGTGCGGGCGCGGCGTCGAGCCGGTAGCACCGTCGTTCAGGTATGAACTGCGGCCAGTGCGATTGCGTCCGCAACCTCTTTGCGCCGTTCCGAGAGATTGGCCGTCGCGACGCGCAAATGGCTGCTGGGCAGGATCGAAAACTTGGCGCCGGGATGCACGGCAATGCCCCGCGCCGCAAGCGTTACCATTGCGAAAGGCTCTGACGATACGGGTATCCAGGCGCATAGTCCGCCCCCATGTCGCGCTTCCACGCCGCGCTCGCCGAGAGCGTCGATCAGGCCGGCCCGACGCCCCCGGTAGATTTGCCGGGCATGATCGAGGCATACCGCCGTTGCCTCATCCCGCAGCAACCAGGCAACGGCCGCCTGGAGAATTCGGCTCGTCCAGCCGGAGCTGAAGCTGCGATAGGACTGGATCTGATCGACGATCGCCCGCGAACTCGACAGCACCGCAAGCCGCAGATCCGGCCCATGCGTCTTCGAGTAAGAGAGGACATGGATGACGCGATCGGGATAGAGATGTCCCATCGAATGGCGCGGCGCCGTCGAGATATCGGCGATACCATCGTCCTCCACGATCAATGTGTCCTTGTCCCGAAGAATCTCGGCCATGCTTGCCATGCGCGCCGCGCTCACACTCTGACCAGTGACGGCATGGATGCGCGGCTGAAAGATGAAAGCGACCGGGCGATATTTCAGCGCCTCCTCCAGCGAAGACGGCAGCGGGCCCTCCTCATCGCATTTTACCGGAATGATGCGTGCACCACGATCCTCGAGAATATCGAGAAGGCGCATGCCGGTCGGGTCTTCGATCGCAACGGCAGCGCCCGGCATGACGAGCGCATTGATCAGGGTATAGACGGCGTTGTAGCCGCCATTGGTCGCCAGGAACGCCTCCGGTTCGTAGGGCCAGGTCGTCCTGACCTGCTCTTCCAGTTCCGGCAGGATACGGCTGCGCTCATAGCTGTTGAGATTTTCGGCTGATGCGCCATAGGCCATGGCCGCTTCCAGTTTCGGCAGCAGCTTAACGTCGGGAACGGCCGCCGTGAGGTTCAGGGCGTCGTAGCCATAATCACCGACGCTGGCGAGCCGCGCCGGCTGGGCAACGAAGCGATCGCCGCTGACCCATGTACCGTTCCGGCCGCGGCCGCTGATGATCTTCTGACGCCGGAGCTCGCTCCATGCTTCGGACAGGGTCGCCGGGCTTATCCCGAGCGCGAATGCGAGATCGCGGATTGGCGGCAACTTCGTACCAACAGGCAGCGCGCCGGCGCGAATGAGCGCGCTCGTCTCCAGTGCGATGCCACGGATTGTCCGATCGTTCAATTTTTCGGCAAACCACGCCGCGTCTCGATTTCCGCTCATTCCTGCGCCACTTTTAATGTTCAATAACGTAATAACATTTGATCGGCACATATTGAACATTTACTCACTTAGAAAACAAGTTTTCCCGCGAGTGAATTTCATGCCCCTTACTCTCCGCCTTGCCCTCCGCGACTGGGACTACATTACGCCTTTGGTCCTCGGCGATGTCTCCTCCCCGAAACTCGACCTCAAGGTCGACCGGGTCGGCACGCTGATCTCGCATGTCGGCAAGAGCGACGCCTATGACGCAGCTGAAACCTCGTTCAGCCGCTATACGCAGATGCGCATCGATGGCGACGAGAGCGTGGTCGGCATGCCGAACTTCATCATGCGCGGCTTCCGCCATCGCTGTGTCATCACCACGAAGAACAGCCCGATCACGAGCTTTGCTCAGCTGGCAGGCAAGCGCATCGGCGTCACCGGCTGGCGCGACTCGGGTAACACCTGGACACGCGCCGCACTTCGCCGAGAAGGCGTCGGCGTCGAGGATGCCATGTGGTATGCCGGCCGCCTCACCGAAGCCCATCCGATCACCGATCGCCTCGACGGTTTCGGCCGTCCCGGCCGGATCGAGGCAGCACCCGGCGAGAGACCGATGGTCGATCTGCTGAAGGAAGGCCTGCTCGACGCAATCTTCACACCCTTCATGCCGGATGGTTATTTTGCCGGCAATTCCGGTTTCCGTCAGGTCCTTTCGGATTTCCGCGCCGCCGAACATCGCTATTTTGCCGATGTGGGCTATGTACCAGGCATGCACCTGATCGGATTGAAGGCTGACATCGTCGCCGAGCATCCCTGGGTCGTCGCCGAATTGAGTGCCCTCCTCGATGAATCGCAGCGCATCTGGCTGAGCAAGCGGCGCAAATATGCCGACACGACGCCTTTCATGCTCGACGAGCTGTTGAAATCGGCATCCGAGCTGCCCGAGGGTTGGGATGCGAGCGGCTTTGCCGCCAACCGCAAGATGATCGCCGACTTCGCTGGGGAATTGCATGTGCAGGGTATCCTGCCGCGCCTGATGACGCCGGAGGAACTTTTCCCGTTCGACGTCGACGGCAGCCGGACGAGCGCTGCCTGATCATCGACTGAAAAATCAGAGACACAAAGCAAAAAAGGGGAATGAACATGTCGCTGAAGAAAATGAGCTACCTCGCCGTGGCAAGCCTGATGATGTGGGGCTCGGCCTTTGCGCAGGATGCCAGCTTGCCGAAACTTTCGATCAACAAGGATCTGCAGGCCAAGCTGCCGGAAGCCATTCGCACATCAGGCAAAATGATTTCAGTCAACAACGGCTCGTTCCCTCCCTATGAAATCGTCACCGGTACCAAGTTGACCGGCGCCAGCGCCGATCTGACCGATGCGATCGGCGAGGTGCTCGGTGTGAAGATCGAGCATGAGAGCGTCAGCGGCCTGCCTGCCATTCTCGCAGGCATCAATTCTGGCCGCTATCAGTTCGCCTTCGGCCCGATCGGCGATTTCAAGAGCCGCGAGGAGGCCAATGACTTCGTCGACTGGGTGCAGGAGTTCGTCGTCTTCGCCGTCCAGAAAGGCAACCCAAAGAGCATCACCTCGCTTGATAGCGCCTGCGGCCAGCGCATCGCCGTCATGGCCGGCGGCTCGGCCGAAAAGGTCATCCAGGTGCAGGCCGAGAAGTGCAAGACCGGCGGCAAGGGTGCGATCGAGGTCCAGTCCTTCACCGACCAGCCAAGCTCGATCCTCGCCGTCCGCTCCAAGCGTTCCGACGCCTTCTTCTCCTCGCAGGCACCGCTCACCTATTTCGTCTCGCAGGCAAACGGTCAGCTGGAGCTGACCGGCGTCGGCCAGAAGAACGGTTTCGAAGATCTCTATCAGGGCGCCGTCGTGCCGAAAGGCTCGCCGCTCGGACCGATTCTCAAGGATGCCGTCAAGGTTCTGATGGACAATGGCACCTATGCCGCCATCATGAAGAAATGGGGCCTTGAGAACAACATGATCAAGGAACCCGGTATTAATCTTGGCGGGATATTGCCAAAATGAGCACGAATACCGGAAACATCGCATCGCCATCTGGCGATGCGGCGGAGCGGGATGTGGCGAATGCCCACACACCGTTCCCGAAGGGCCGTGTGGCGGCCTGGGTTGTAACGCTGTTGATCGCAGCCTATTGCGCCTGGTCAATCGCCCATAACGAAAACTTCGGCTGGCATGTCGTCGCCCAGTATTTCTTCGACCCCGTTGTCATCGACGGCCTCTATGTTTCGCTTGGGCTGACCGTCGTCGCCATGGCCCTCGGCATCGTGCTCGGCCTATTGC
This sequence comes from Martinezella miluonensis, assembly GCF_900094545.1. Taxonomy (GTDB): domain Bacteria; phylum Pseudomonadota; class Alphaproteobacteria; order Rhizobiales; family Rhizobiaceae; genus Rhizobium; species Rhizobium miluonense. Next base: position 174,999 of record NZ_FMAH01000005.1, on the reverse strand, counting down.
TAGCGATCGCCCGGCTATCGAAGGACACGCTGGCAAGCTCGCTTGCTTCCCTGTTCATCTGGTTCTTCCGCGGCACGCCGCTGCTCGTGCAGCTGATCTTCTGGTACAATCTCTCTACACTCTTCCCGACATTGTCGATCGGCATCCCTTTCGGCCCGACCTTCGCCAGCTGGGACACGAATTCCGTCATCAGCCCGATGACGGCAGCGATCGCCGGCCTGGCGCTCAACGAAGCGGCTTACATGGCCGAGATCATCCGCGGCGGCCTGCTTTCGGTCGACAGGGGCCAGTTCGAAACCGCCGAGGCATTCGGCATGACCCGCATCCGCGCTCTGCGCCGCATCATCATCCCGCAGGCCATGCGCTCCATCGTGCCGCCGACGGGCAACCAGCTCATCAGCATGATCAAGGCGACCTCGCTCGTCAGCGTCATCGCAATGGCCGACCTGCTCTACTCCGTGCAGTCGATCTACAACCGCACCTTCGAAGTGGTCCCGATGCTGCTGGTCGCAGTGATCTGGTATCTGCTGATCACCTCGGTGTTGAACATCGGCCAGAGCTACATCGAGCGTCATTACAGCCGTAGCGACCGTCGCTCCGCGGCGGCTAAGCCCGCAAAGGATGACACGCCGGCGCTCGTACCGGCGCAGGAGGCGGGCCAATGAACGCCAACGTCAATTTGTCGCCCCTCGTCCGCGCCCGCAACGTCCACAAATCCTTCGAGCACCTCGAGGTGCTGAAAGGCATCGACCTCGACGTCGCCCCCGGAGAAGTGGTCGTCATCCTCGGCCCTTCCGGTTCCGGGAAGTCGACTTTCCTGCGCTGCATCAATCATCTGGAGTCGATCAATCGCGGATCGATCGAAGTCGACGGCGAGCAGATCGGCTACCGGCTGAACAAGGGTCGGCTCGTCAAGCTGTCCAATCACGCCATCGCGCTGCAACGGCGCAAGATCGGCATGGTGTTCCAGCAGTTCAATCTCTATCCGCATATGACGGCGCTGCAGAATGTCATCGAGGCGCCGATCGGCATCCATGGCGAGAGCCGCAGCCAAGCGACGGACAATGCGCGGACACTGCTCGATCGCGTCGGGCTTTCGGCCAAAACGGATAACTATCCGCGACAGCTTTCCGGCGGCCAGCAGCAGCGCGTGGCGATCGCCAGGGCGCTGGCCATCAGGCCGAAGCTGATGCTGTTCGACGAGCCGACCTCCGCGCTCGACCCGGAGCTGGTCGGCGAGGTGCTCGCCACCATGCGCGACCTTGCCAGCCAAGGCTTGACGATGATCGTCGTCACTCATGAGATCGGCTTTGCCCGCGAAGCGGCCGATCGGGTGGTCTTCATGGACGGCGGCAAGATCGTCGAGCAGGGCAAGCCGGAAGATGTGATCGGCAATCCGCAGCATCCCCGCACCAGAAGCTTCCTGTCGCGCTTCATCTAGCGCGATGGTATCGATCCCATTTTGAGCCGCCGCGCCCAGATTCATAGTGCGCGCGGCTCAAACAAACCATTGGAGTGGCCATGACCCTCGACAACGACTTCGCACGCCTGTCGGACTTCGAACCGATGAAGGCCGAATTGACCGGCATCCGCCAGCATCTGCACGCCAATCCCGAGCTCTCCTTCGAGGAGGCCGAAACCGCGCGCTTCGTCGCCGAAAAGCTGGAATCCTGGGGTTATGAGGTGACACGCAATGTCGGCGGCCATGGCGTCGTCGCACGACTGACGGCTGGAGCCGGCAAGAAGAGCATCGCCATCCGTGCCGACATGGACGCGCTGCCGATCCTCGAGCAGACCGGCCGTCCCTATGCCAGCAAGGCGCCTGGAAAGATGCATGCCTGCGGCCATGACGGCCACACGACCATGCTTTTGGGGGCTGCCGAATATCTCGCCCGCACCCGCCGGTTCAACGGCACGGTGAACCTGATCTTCCAGCCCGCCGAAGAAGCCGGAGCGGTGAGCGGTGCCCAAGCCATGATCAAGGACGGCCTGTTCGAGCGCTTTCCCTTTGACGCGATTTTTGGCTTGCACAATCATCCGGGCGCGCCGGAAGGCAGCTGGCTGATGCGCTCGGGACCATTGATGGCGGCGGCCGATACCGTCGAGATTACCATAACGGGCAAGGGCGGCCATGCCTCGCGTCCGCATCTGACTATCGATCCTATCGTGGTCGCCTGTAACCTCGTCGTCAGCCTGCAGACGGTGGTTGCCCGGAGCATCGACCCGACGCAGACGGCCGTCGTGACGGTCGGCTCCATCCACGCCGGCGAAGCTTCGAACGTTATCCCCGAAAGCGCCCGGATGGCGCTGAGTGTCCGCTCCTTCGATCCGAAGATCCGCGAACTCCTCGAGACAAGAATCCGCCAGCTCGCGCACTCTGTTGCCGAAGGTTATGGCGCCAGCGTCGATATCGACTACATCCGCGGGTATCCGGTCGTCGTCAATTCGGAGAAGGAAACCGAATTGGCACGCACAGTAGCAGAAGAGCTGGTCGGTGCCGACAAGGTCTCCACATGCAACCTCATTCCCGGCAGCGAAGACTTCGCTTACTTCCTGGAACACAAGCCCGGCAGCTTCCTGCGCCTCGGCAATGGCGTCAACTCGCCGGTTCTGCACAGCGCAAAGTATGATTTCGCCGATGAAAGCCTCACGGCCGGCGCCGCCATGTGGGCGCGGCTGACCGAGCGCTATCTCGACGCCTAAGACAGTAACATCTCCTGCCGGCCCAAACCTGCGCAGCGGAACGACAGCCCTGACCAATGGTCAGAGCTGATCCGAATTTCGCTGCGAGGTAATGGGAAGAAGTGTGGCGCCAAGCGCGGTTTGAAAGTCTCGGCCTAGCAGGGCGCGGTCAACGCCGATCCCTGGAAACCCGTCACTTATCCAGAGATCCGAAACGGTCGGTCGTGGCAGGGGCTGTGTTTTCCCGGGTCTGCGTCCGCAGCCCGGTCTTCAGCTGCGAGTCCTGAGCCTGCATCAGCCGCCATTCGCCTTCCAGGCGATCAATCACATACGTAGGAATCTCATTTCGTACGTTTTCGAACTCTTGCATCACGACCTCCATTGTCATGCGATAATGGGATGACATGGAAGAGTTTCTTTGTAAATCAAGGCATTAAAAAATTTAAACGATTAAAATTACTTTAATCGTTTGAAATCTCTGCGCTTGTGGAAAAGAAATAACCTCGTTCGGATTTTTTCCCACGCCGCGTCGGCGAAAGCAGCTATTCCGGGGCGCAATCAGGGATCTCCGGACGATAAAGCATCATCGACGCCGCCCTGCACAGGCGGGGGCGTTAGACCGCCAACGGCAAAATCCTGTGTGCGCCAGATCGAATCGTGCTGCTCGCGCATCGCCTCGGCCGATTGACGAACGACTTCCGAAATCCGCATGAGCTGCTTGGCCAAGGGGCTTGTCTTGCGCCAGATCATGCCGATCGTCCGTGAAGGCTGCGGACTTTGGAAACGCACCGCCGATACCGAGGCAGATCGCGTCTCAACCGCAACAGCCATCTCCGGGATCAAGGTGACGCCGATGCCGGCGCTGACCATTTGCACCAGCGTCGATAGCGAGCTGCCGTCCATAAGCTCCCGCGGCAGCGCCGACTGTATGTTGCAGAAGGACAGGGCCTGATCGCGAAAGCAATGCCCCTCCTCGAGAAGCAGCAGCCGCATTTCGCGCAGCGCCTCGCGATTGGGCACCGGCTTGCCCTCGTCCTCGCTTGGCCGCACCAGCACGAAGTTCTCAGCAAAAAGTGCCACTTCCGTCAGGGACGGCTCGGATACAGGCAGAGCGACGATGGCCGTATCGAGCCGGCCTTCGGCCAGTTCCTCGACCAGCTTCGACGTCAGTGTCTCCCGCACATGAATGTCGAGACCGTCATACATGCTGGTGAGATTGCCAATGATGGTCGGCAGCAAATAGGGCGCGACGGTCGGGATGATGCCGATCCTCAAACGGCCGACCGGCTGGCTGCGGGAGGCACGCGCGAGATCCCCCAGCTCATCGACCGACCGCAAAATCTCGCGGACGCGTTCGGCGAACGCCTCGCCGAAATTGGTGAGCCGGACCTGGCGGGCGCCCCTTTCGAAGAGGTCGGTGCCAAGCTGCTCCTCCAGTTCCTTGATCTGCATCGAGAGGGCAGGCTGAGAAATGGCGCAAACATCGGCCGCACGTCCGAAATGGCCATGCTTTGCCAAGGCTTCGAAATAGCGCAGCTGCTTGAGGGTGAGATTTATCATAACCTCACCTTATCGCACCCATCAGGAAATCCAACTTAAATTAATCGAATAGCTTGGCTAGAGTGCGTGCAGCAGCGGTGAGATGCCGCCGTATGTCATACGCAGCTCACATTGGGAGCTTTGACTGAGAGAATTCATCGATGCCCGGATCGATCTGAAATCCGGGCATGGAATCGTGTTTTGTTTCAAGGTGATCCGCTTTGCGGAAAGCCGGAACAACGAAAGATCCCACATTGCTTCCCGAGGGGAACCTATACCCTTTTTCGGGCAGTACAATTCAAGGCATCCAAGGGAGAAAGTCATGGATACAAAGGTTGAAAATACAGGCAAATGTCCGTTTCCGCACGGAAACACAAGCGTCTCGGCCAGATCGAACCGCGACTGGTGGCCGAACCAGCTGAACCTCAAAATTCTCCATCAGGGTTCTTCCTTATCCAGCCCGCTCGACAAGAGCTTCGACTATGCCGAGGAGTTCAAGAAGCTCGATCTTGAGGCCCTGAAAAAGGACCTCGTCGCGCTCATGACGGATTCGCAGGATTGGTGGCCGGCCGACTTCGGCCATTATGGCCCGCTCTTCATCCGCATGGCCTGGCACAGCGCCGGCACCTATCGTACGGGCGACGGCCGTGGTGGCGCCTCCTCCGGCACGCAGCGCTTCGCTCCGCTCAACAGCTGGCCGGATAACGTCAATCTCGACAAGGCCCGCCGCCTTCTCTGGCCGATCAAGCAGAAATACGGCAACAGCATCTCCTGGGCCGACCTCCTGATCCTCACCGGTAACGTCGCGCTGGAATCCATGGGCTTCAAGACCTTCGGCTTCGGCGGCGGTCGTGAAGACGTGTGGGAGCCTGAAGAGGATATCTATTGGGGTGCGGAAGACACCTGGCTCGCCGACAAGCGCTACACCGGCGATCGTGACCTCGAAAATCCGCTCGCAGCCGTGCAGATGGGCCTCATCTACGTCAACCCGGAAGGCCCGAACGGCAATCCCGATCCGCTTGCCGCCGCCCGCGACATCCGCGAGACTTTCGCCCGCATGGCTATGAACGACGAGGAAACCGTCGCGCTGATCGCCGGCGGCCATACCTTCGGCAAGACCCACGGCGCAGGTGACGCAGCCCTCGTCGGCCCGGAACCGGAAGCGGCCGGCATCGAAGAACAGGGCCTCGGCTGGAAGAGCAGCTATGGCAGCGGCAAAGGCGGCGACGCGATCGGCAGCGGTCTCGAAGTCACCTGGACCTCGACGCCGACCAAGTGGAGCAACAACTTCTTCTGGAACCTGTTCGGCTATGACTGGGAACTGACCAAGAGCCCGGCCGGCGCCCATCAGTGGACCCCGAAGCATGGCGCCGGCGCCGGCTCGATACCGGATGCACACGACAAGTCCAAGCGCCATGCACCAGCCATGCTGACCACGGACCTTGCCCTGCGCTTCGACCCGGCCTACGAGAAGATCTCGCGCCACTTCTTCGAAAATCCGGATGAGTTTGCCGACGCCTTCGCCCGCGCCTGGTTCAAGCTGACGCATCGCGACATGGGTCCACGCGCCCGCTATCTTGGCCCGGAAGTGCCGAGCGAGGAGCTCATCTGGCAGGATCCGATCCCGGATGCTGACTACGCTCGGATCGACGCCAACGATATCGCGGCACTCAAGGGCCAGATCGCGGCCTCTGGCCTGACCATCCCGCAGCTCGTCTCCACCGCCTGGGCTTCGGCATCGACCTTCCGCGGTTCGGACAAGCGCGGCGGCGCCAACGGCGCACGCATCCGTCTTGCGCCGCAGAAGGACTGGGAGGCCAACCAGCCGGCTCAGCTGGCTTCCGTGCTCCAGACGCTCGAAGGCATCCAGGCGAAGTTCAACGACGCCCATACCGGCGGCAAGCAGGTATCGCTTGCCGATCTGATCGTTCTCGGCGGCTCTGTCGCCATCGAACAGGCTGCAAAGAAGGCCGGTCACGACGTGGTCGTCCCCTTCGCTCCCGGCCGTACGGATGCGTCGCAGGAGCAGACCGATGTCGAAGCATTCGCCGTTCTCGAGCCGATCGTCGACGGCTTCCGCAACTATCAGCGGCAGGCCTACACCGTCTCCACGGAAGAGCTGCTGATCGACAAGGCGCAGCTGCTGACGTTGAGCGCTCCTGAACTGACGGTCCTCATCGGCGGCCTGCGTGCGCTGAACGCCAATGTCGGCCAGACCCAGCATGGCGTCTTCACCAAGCGCCCGGAAACGCTGACCAACGACTTCTTTGTAAACCTGCTCGACATGAGCACGGAGTGGAAGGCCGTCTCCGACGCGAAGGACGTGTTCGAGGGGCGCGATCGCGCAACGGGCGACGTCAAGTGGACCGCTACCCGCGCCGATCTCGTCTTCGGCTCCAACTCGCAGCTGCGTGCGATCGCCGAAGTCTACGGCCAGGCCGACGCCGGACAGAAGTTCGTCCACGACTTCGTGGCGGCCTGGACGAAGGTGATGAACGCCGACCGCTTCGACATCGCTTGATGTAAGGCACAAAACATTCGGACGCGACATAATTCAGATCGCGTCCGGATCATCCTGTCGCCCTCCGTGCAGTTTCCGCACGGAGGCATTATGTCCGCCTAAAACCGATGGCGATCGTCTGTCATCGCACGGCACTCAGCTCCAGCCGGGAGACACCGGCCGCGACGTTGAGACCGGTTCCGGCCTCTGCGCTCAGCGGTTGCAGCGCATAGTTCTTCGAATTGCCGCCGACCAGGGCGTTGGCGCCTAGACCAAGACCTACCGAAGCACCGGCAGACGCTCCGACATAGGTGCCGGCGAGGGCGCCATCACCGACACGCGTAGGAGCGGTATTGACCACGAGCCAGCTCAAATAGCTTTTGCCGGTGACTCCGACATCGATACCGAGCTTGCCGATCGAGCCAACATAGCGCTCGACCTTGCCGGTTCGTTGCTTGAAGGTGCAACTGACCTTCTTGTTGGAGCCGATGATCATGCCGACGCCGCCTGCCACCTCGCAGGAGAGAGTTCCAAGACGTTCCTTCGGCTGGGAGGCGACCTGCGCCGACTCTTTCTTGGCGGGATGATGGGTGCTGGCAGCGGAAGCCGCCGAACCAAAGGCAACGGAAACAGCCGCGGCCACAATAAAGATCTTTCTCATGACGTCTCCTTCGACAGTTTGAGCACCATGACCAGTCCGGCCCGCATTTGCGCGGCTAGACGCCGATCTCGGACTGGCCTGAAGGTTCTTGATCGGCGCGGACGGCGATGTTGTTGACAATGCGAACTCCGGCGTACTCGCCGGCAATCCAAAGCGCCCGTTCGCGCGCCCCATTGGAGGATGCCACACCGGACAGCACGATCGCACCCTCGATCGCGGTAACGTCGATGCGCGAGCCCTCGAGCCCATCGGCATAGGCAATCAGGCTGCGGATGGCAGCACAGGTCGCTCGGCTATCCGGCAATGTCGTCAGCGATGAAAGCTTGCGCAGGAAAAGCATTAATGAGCCTCGGTGGGATCGCAGGAATGGGAATTCACATGCTGATCGGCGTCAGCGAAGCAGTTTCCTGACGGCGTCCTTGGCCTTGCCGACTTTGACGAGGATTTTCCCTTCGACCTTTTCGACAGTGCCTCTAAACCGGAGCCGATCGTTGCCGATCAGCTTTCCTGCGGCCTCCTTGATCGAGCCGCTTGCCTCCTTGGCGGCACCTACGACACGGTTTTTATCCATTGTCTTGTCTCCTCAGCTTGCTCAAAAAAAAAGCGCTGGCCTTCGACCAAGGCCACGAACAGGGAAATAGGGCAGCAATGCCTGAGCTTACAGGGCAGAAAGTACTATTGCCTTAGTATAAAGTAGCTTTTTTGACGCCGAGAATGCAGGTTCTTCCGCCAATTACGCGAATAGAACCGGATAGAAGCTGCCTTCACCTCGATCTTTCCGTAAAGCGCGGCAAGATGATGGCGGATCGCCTTCCTGAAAAGATGCAGCCTTTCGCCCATCTCGGCATCGGTCTTCCAAGAAAATCGTGCCTCATGGTCAGGCAGGACCATACGACCGCTCGACCGGGCAGCGGGTTCCGAGGCTACATTGCGATCGACATTCGGCGGCAGCAGCCCGTCACCCATGCCGCTCCTCCTATTGCCATTGCGGGCTTAGATAGGACGATCAGCCGAAAAGAGAAGACGAAACGCGCGCAGCAAAGGCAAGCCCGAAAGGAATCAGGAGAGCCTGCGCTTCATCGTGGCATAGTCGACACAGAAGGATGGCGCCGCATCTTTCAAGATCTGCGGCAGATCAAGCGAATAAACTGGAATCGTCAGCACATCGAGCGTTGCCGTCTGCTCGGGCGATAGCCGAACATCGAGCGCACCCAGGTCATCGTCAAGCTGCTCAAGAGTATGGACACCGATGATGGTCGACGACACGGCGGGCCGCGCCAGGGCCCAGGCAAGGGCGACACGGGCGGTGGTGGTGTCGAGTTCGGCAGCGATACGGATCAGGGCGTCGACGATTTCGAGACGCTGCTCGTCGGGATGCCGCGCAAACGGCGAGGCACGGTCGGTTTCGAGGTTTGCGATATTCTTGCGTGTGTATTTTCCGCTGATGAGGCCGCCATTCAGCGGCGAATGCGAGACGACGCCGAGCCCCATTCCACGCGCCATCGGAATGAGCTCGCTTTCAAACAGCCGCGCGGCCAGCGAATATTCGATCTGCAGGCCGATGAACGGCTCCCATCCGTGAAATTGCGCAATCAGCTGCGCATGCGCAACTTTCCAGGCCGGGGCATCGGAAATACCGAAATAGCGCAGTTTTCCCGACTGTATGAGATCGTTCAATCCCGACAGTATTTCGTCGAGAGGGACCTGCATATCCCAATTATCGAGCCAAAAGAGATCGAGATAATCCGTGCGCAGCCGTCGCAACGTCGCTTCGCACGCTGCTATGATGGATTTGCGGCCAGGCCCGGCACCCTGCTGATCGACACCGAACTTGGCGCCGATGACAAGCCGCTCGCGCCTGGGCGATGTCCGCTCGAGGTAGTTGCCGACAATCGTCTGAGCCCCCGGTTTTGCATCTCCTCTGCCGGTGTCGAGATAATTGCCGCCGAGAGCGAGATAACGATCCAGGATGGCCGCAGGCCCGTTTGTACCAGCCTGCCAAGTGAGGCCTTCGCTGAAAGTCATGGTTCCCAGGGCAAGCGGACTGACACGCAAGCCGGATCGGCCAAGCGCGGTAAGATCATCAAGAAGCATTCCGTGTCCCCCGACCGGCCTGGATTCCATAGCTGCGTAAGCTGGGTATAGAAATAATATTGGCAGGAAAAGCGAATTAGACCGCAATTTATGATTTTAGTTTTCGAGAATCCGGACAATCAGCTTGGTATCGACAACAGGCTGCCCGGAAGGCGCAACATCGCCTCTTTTTCAGGCAGCTTTCACTGGCTGCGCCGACACTTTCTGCCGCTTCGTGATCGACATAGGCATCGATATTCGCCATCAGCCGCGATAGCGCAAAGCATCGACCAACAGGGAGAAGGCTGCCGAGGGTTGCCGGCGGCTTGGATAATAGAGGTGATAGCCGGAGAACGGCGTGCACCAATCGCCGAGAACCTGCACCAGCCGGCCGCTCGCCAGATCCTCGGCAACGTGATCGTCCATGACGAAGCCAAGGCCCAGTCCCGCCTTCGCGGCCCGCACGATCATGCCGACATTGTTAAACACAAGCCGTCCGTCTACCCGGACGCGTACCTCGCGCCCGTCCTTTTCCAATTCCCAGGCATAGAGACCGCCGGCACTCAGCAAGCGCTGATTGATGCAGCTATGCTCGGCGAGATCATTCGGCGTTTTCGGGGCGGGATGCCTGTCAAGATAAGCTGGAGAACCGACGACGATCATTCGCATATCGGGACTGATCCTCACAGCAATCATGTCCTTGGCAATTGCCTCTCCAAGCCGTACCCCGGCATCGAAACGATCGGCAACGATATCCCGCAAGCCGGAATCGATACTGAGTTCGACGTGGATGTCGGGATATTGCGGCAGGAGCCTTTCGAGCGCCGGCCACAGGACAGTGACGGCCGCGTGTTCCGAGGTCGTGATGCGGATGGTGCCGGCGGGCTTCTCGCGCAATTCGCTCAAGGAGGCAAGCTCGGCGCCGATGCTTTCCAACGCCGGCCGAAGCGTCGCCAGCAGCCGCTCCCCGGCTTCGGTTGGCGCGACGTTGCGGGTTGTCCGCGTCAACAGACGCACGCCGAGCCTCGCCTCAAGACGCCGGATCGTATGGCTGAGGGACGATTGCGACGTGCCGAGCTTGGCCGCGGCGCGCGTGAAGCTCTTTTCTTCGGCAACGACCGCAAAAGCGTTCAGATCGACCAATTCCTCGCGCTGCATTTATGAACCTCAGCTATAGTTCCATGCCATTTATATTGTATAGTCTCAACAATCAGACAAGTCTAAGCTGCCCTGAAGAACGGCCGCCGCGCCGTATTTTTCATCAGGGAGTTCAAGAGCATGGACATCAAGCAAAGCGGCTCGCAACCTTCGGCCAAGGGACCGGAAGACTACTTTACCGGTACGGTTCGCATCGATGCACCCTTCAACGGCCGAGGCAATCTGAGTGGCGGAACGGTGACCTTCGAGCCGGGCGCGCGCACGGCATGGCATACCCATCCCTTCGGCCAGACCCTCCTCGTCGTCTCCGGACTGGGGCGCGTCCAGCGTGAGGGCGGTCCAATAGAGGAGATCCGCCCCGGTGATATCGTCTGGTTCGAGCCCGGTGAAAAACACTGGCATGGTGCGGCACCCGATTGCGCCATGAGCCACATCGCAATCGCCGAGAAGGAAAACGGTTCGGCGGTGATCTGGATGGAGAAGGTGAGCGACGATGACTATCTCGGGACAGCATGACCATGAGGCCCTATGTCATCTGCCATATGATCTCCTCGCTCGACGGCGGATTGCACCTCAGCCGCTGGACGGCGAGCCCCGACGGCAAGCTCGGCGATTGGACGGCGCTCTACCAATCATGCCACGAAAAGCTGGCGGGCGACGCCTGGATGGTCGGCCGCGTCACCATGGCCGAAATGAGCAAGGGCGAGCCGCATCCGCCGCGTGAGCACGGCAAGGTCGATCGCCCCTCCCACTTCGCCAATCGGCAAGCCGGCAACTATGCAATTGCCGTCGACACCTCCGGCAAGCTGCATTTCGCCAGGAACGAAATCGACGGCGATCACATCGTCGTCCTTCTCGGCAGCGATGTGCCCGACAGCCACCTGGCCGAACTGGTGGCCGATGGCATTTCCTACATCGTTTCCGCGCAAGCCCAACCCGACATGCATGCCATGCTCGACACTCTTGAACGCGAACTCGGCATCAAACGGCTGCTGCTCGAGGGCGGCGCCGGCATCAACGGATCCCTGCTTGCGGAAGGCCTCGTCGACGAAATCAGCCTGCTCATTGCGCCTGCTCTGGATGGACGCGCCGCAAGTCAGAGTTTCGTGGAATTCGGCACGGAGGGGCTGGCAGGCAAAATTCAACTCGCTCTCAAAAGCTGCGAAACGCTGGATCAGGGTGTGATCCATCTGCGTTACGCCGTCACATCCCTTTGAGGCAGTTCACAAAGGCGTTGCGGAAGACTACCCGTAGAAGATGGCCGCCTATCGGCGGCCACCAGTTCTCACCCATAGGCTTCAGAGGCCGGTGGTCTTCATCAGCTGCTCGGGATAGCGCTCGCCTTCGACGGCGATCTCCGCTGCGGCGCGCTGGATTTCGGCCAGATCGGACGGGCTCAACTCGACATCCGCCGATGCAAGGTTCTCCTCCAGACGATGCAGCTTGGTTGTGCCGGGGATCGGAACGATCCAGGGCTTTTGCGCCAGCAGCCAAGCAAGCGCGATCTGGGCTGGCGTCGCCTTCTTCCGATCGGCAATCTGTTTCAGGAGATCGACGAGTGCCTGGTTCTTTTCCATGGCCTCGGGCGTGAAGCGCGGCAGGATCTTGCGGAAATCGTTCTCGCTGATCTTCGTGTCCTTGCTGATCGCACCAGTCAGGAAGCCTTTGCCGAGGGGGCTGTAGGCAACGAGGCCGATGCCCAGCTCTTCACAGGCCTGCAGGATGCCATTGTTCTCAGGCCCACGGGTCCACAGCGAATATTCATTCTGCAGAGCCGTCACCGGCTGAACGGCATGGGCACGACGCACTGTCTGCGCACCTGGCTCGGACAGGCCGAAGTGCTTCACCTTGCCCGCCGCGATCAGATCCTTCACCGTGCCGGCTACGTCTTCGATCGGCACTTCCGGATCGACGCGATGCTGGTAGAGGAGGTCGATGACCTCGATGCCCAGCCGCTTCAACGAGGCATCCACCACTTCGCGGATATGATTTGGACGGCTATCGAGGCCGTTCATCTTGCCGTTCTCGATATTGAAGCCGAATTTCGTGGCGATCACCATCTGCTCGCGAACAGGCCGCAGAGCCTCGCCAACGATTTCCTCGTTGGTGAAGGGACCATAGACCTCCGCGGTATCGAAAAAGGTGACGCCCCGCTCGACGGCATCGCGTACGAGCCTGACACCCTCATCCTTGCTCAGGGCGTGGCCATAGCTGAAGTTCAGACCCATGCAGCCGAAGCCGAGGGCCGAAACCTCAAGGCCGCTATTTCCAAGCATACGTTTCTTCATCGCATTTCTCCTGCTCCTGCGAGCGTTCCGGGTTCGATGCGGATAAGATATGCGAGGCGGCGTCTAACGATTAGCCGACATAATCGGCATGGAGCTATATTCAGATTTCATGAATACAGCAAGGCGAACGATCAGCCTTCCGGTTTCAGCGCCGCTGCCGGCCAGGGATTGCTGCCCTCGCGTAGCCACGACAGCGTGTCGGTCCAGAAGCCCGCCGCATGGCTGTCGTGGAACAGAGCGAAATGACCGATCGCGTCACGGCCAAAATCCTCAGGCTTCAGCAGCACTGCTGCCCGCTGCGCGCCGGTATAGTAGTTCAGCGTACGGCGTACGGCGGGCACGGTGCCAAGTTCGTCATCCGAAACCGCAACCGCCAGGATCGGCGCCTTGACCGCGGCCATACGGCGCAGCACATCCTCCCTCTCTCCCCTCGGATGGCTAAGCTCGAACCTGCGCCTGCGAAAGCTCCATTCGTTCGCCACGCCGGCCGGCAGGTCTTCCAACCAGCCAAGGCGACGGCCGGGAAAATAGCCATAGAGGGCCGTCATCACGGGCATGGCGACATGCCATTTGACGAAGAGGCCGAGCCGCCGGCGCGGCATGTAATCGCCCCACCAGGCATATTGGGCCCCGACCGTCAGCATTCTGTCGATCTTCCCAGCGTTTTCGGCCAGTCCCGGCAGGAAGCCGCCGATGCTGTGACCGACCACCATGAGAGGGCCGTTGCGCCGGTCGGCCGTCATCCAGCGAAGCGCTGCATCGAAATCCTGCTCGCCCCACTCCCGCCAGCGATATCGGGAGCCGCGCAGCTGCTGCGGACGTGATTGGCCGATGCCGCGATAGTCGAAGGTCAGAACATCAAATCCATGTCGCGCCAGAAATTGCGCGTAACGATGATAGTAGCGCGCAAGGACGCCCGTTGCCGGATTGATGATGACGCTGCCTTCCGGCTTCTTCGCCTCCGCAAGCCAAAGATGACCGCCCAGAACGACGCCATCCTGACAGCGAATGGAAATCGGCAGATTGTTTGCGTTCGAGGATGAGAGTGGTTGCTGGCTCATGGCCCGTAAGATGGGATGATTGCGGCGTTGTGTATATTCACTACCCGGTATACTTTGAGCCATGAAAGACAAGCCCCTGCCGACGCGCGACCGTATTCTTCAGGCTGCCGGAAAACTGTTCCAACAAGACGGCATCCGGACGGTCAGCGTCGATGCGATCGCAGAAAAGGCTGGGGTGACCAAGCGCACCCTCTACTATCATTTCCGCAGCAAGGACGACTTGATCGCCGCCCATCTGCAGGCGCGCGACGAGCCGAACCTCGCGCTCTTCAAGCGCTGGTTCAACGAGGCGGAAGGCGATATTGCCGAGAAAGTCGGCGGCATCTTTCGCCATCTCGCCCACTCCGCCCGCATTGCCAAATGGAAAGGCTGCGGCTTTCTGCGCACATCGGTCGAGCTGATTAATCTTCCCGGCCATCCGGCTTTGATTGTCGCCCGCGCCCACAAGAAGCGCGTCGAGGATTGGCTCTCAACGATCTTCATGGAAGCAGGAGCAGACAACGATGCCGCACCGCTCGCCCGGCAGATCATGCTGCTCCTCGACGGCTCGTTTGCAGTCGTGCTGCTGCATCGCGACCCGAGCTATATGGAGACCGCAGCGGAGGCTGCAGCCCGGCTTATCAGTGATCGCCTACCCGTATCCGGCAGGCTTCAGCCAATAGTCGCGAGCCAAACTATTTGAAGGGTAGGAGGCCGTAGAGGCCGATATCATCTGGTCCAACAATCGCTTGATGGGCCGCCTGAGCATCGCCCTCTTCGTCGTCATTCCTATCGATTTGCACCTCATGGAAGCGTTGCGCTAAGCAGATACGCCTCACGCGATAGTCATTATCCGAACCCCCACCATAGGCTTGTTAAACATAGAATAACCAAGGATACCCCGGCGAAAACAGGCTCCTTTATGGTTGTATTTTTACCGTGGAAAGACGACCCTGCCCGCCATCCCGCCGGCGCTGAACGATGTCCCCAAAAATGGCGGTTGCTGCTGATGGTGTCGCATGTATCACTATCGCCAGACTTCCCTCACATGGACACGGATGGCGAAAATGGGCCTTTGGGAATTGTTCACCGGCAAAAAGTATCCGGCAAAGGGCGCGGTGCACCAATCGGTGGACACACTTCGCAACGCCCTGCTGTCGATCAACCAGGAATCCGCGCCGTTTTTCATCCGCGACGGTGCGGCCGAAGGCGTGGACCTTGTTGCGGAGTGGAAGATCGTCGATGCGCGATGGTACGAGTTCTTTGCGAAAGCCGGCATCAAACGGCTCTTCAAGGTATTGATGCGGTTTGATGAGCAAAAGGGAGAGGTCCGCTCCGTTGACCAGGAATGGTCGGTCGAATGGCGTGCGGGCATTCCAACAATTGCTCTGGTGGCATCAGCTTTTCGCGGCCAAACGGCGGAAAAGAGCTTCGAGAAGTCTTATGGTTTCCGCGAGGATGGATCCTTTGGCTTAATCTACGACTATGCCTTCGACACAGCCGCCATCAAGACGCCGCTGCAGAAAACAACGCTGGAGGCCGGATGGATCTGGAGAAGTGTGGCCTTTGCCAAGCTTTAGAGATCGTTGTCCAATCACACCCCGGCTGTCGCACAAACTCTCCGATTGCCTGACTGGAGATAGAGCGGCCTCCGCCGCGTGGGGCGCGGCGAAGGACAAGCACAGTCAATGATATTTCAGACGTTCCCGCCCCAGGATGGCAGGAGCATCGACGCCGGCGATAGGCTGGGAGAGATCGGTCGAAACGTCGCCTGCAAGCTGAAGGTCGAGATAGCGCGCGCAGCAGACCCTCAGGAAAGACGTGAAGTTGCCGAGATCGTGGCCGGCATCGATTGATTCATGGTGCAGCCTGGTAATCAGCTGCACCACGTTCATGCCGTCACGCCGTGCGATTTCCTCCAGTTTCGACCAGAAGAAATTCTCCAATC
This sequence comes from Martinezella miluonensis, assembly GCF_900094545.1. Classification (GTDB taxonomy): domain Bacteria; phylum Pseudomonadota; class Alphaproteobacteria; order Rhizobiales; family Rhizobiaceae; genus Rhizobium; species Rhizobium miluonense. Next base: position 159,110 of record NZ_FMAH01000005.1, on the reverse strand, counting down.
TGACGCTGGTCACCATGCCGTCGATGCGGAGCGACCGCGTCGTGCTTTCCCAGAGCTTGGCATCGGCCTTGATGAACAATTCGCACATGCGCATCTCCCCTTCAGTTTCAGGCGGCGTTTGCTTCCGACAAAGCGGCGGCATCGAGCGCCGCCATGAATTGCCGCAGCCACGACGGATGCGCCGGCCACGCCGGTGCCGTGACGAGGTTACCATCGGCGACAGCGTCATTGATGGCAATATCGGCGTAGATGCCGCCGGCAAGTTCCACCTCGGGACGGCAGGCGGGATAGGCCGAGCAGGTGCGTCCTTTGAGAACGCCTGCAGCCGCCAGCAATTGCGCGCCATGGCAGATGGCGGCAACAGGTTTGCCCGCCTCGAAGAAGTGCTGCACGGCCTTGATCACATCGGGATTGAGGCGCAGATATTCCGGCGCGCGGCCGCCGGGAACGACGAGCGCATCATAGTCTTCGGCGCGGATGCTGGCGAAGGAAGCGTTGAGCGCGAAATTATGACCGCGCTTCTCGGAATAGGTCTGGTCGCCTTCGAAATCGTGAATGGCTGTTGCCACCGTCTCGCCGGCATTCTTGCCGGGGCACACGGCATGGACCGTATAGCCGCAGGCAAGCAGCGTCTGGAACGGCACCATGGTCTCATAGTCTTCGGTGAAATCACCGGTGATCATCAAAATCTTCGCTGCTGGCATCGTCTTCCTCCCTTAAAACCAACGGCAGCACATTATCAAAGCACCTGGGATCGCGGGTATTAGGCGAATACTACACGCTATTTTTGAAGGGACTTAGTGGGTCGGCGGACGGCCAAGATCAGGAGCAGCGCAAGCCTCACCGCCGCCGAACAGGCGCGAGCGGGTAAGGAACCGCTTCTCCCGCCCGTTGTCGAGCGAGAACATGCCGCCGCGGCCCGGCACGACGTCGATGATGAGCTGCGTGTGCTTCCACGCCTCGAACTGGCTGCCGCTGATATAGACCGGCACGCCGCCGATCTCCCCGAGCTTGACGTCGTTATCGCTGATCATGAACTCGTCTGCCGGATAGCACATCGGCGAAGAACCATCGCAACAGCCGCCCGACTGATGAAACAGGATATCGGGATGATCCTTCTGAATCTCGCGGATAAGCTCGAGCGCCTTGTCGGTCGCGAGCACCCGAGGCTCGGATCCATTATCGTCCATGATGATCCTCCATCACCGAGCTGCAGATGCTTGAAGGCCCCCGGCCGCAGCCGGGAGCCTCATCGGCTTCGTTGGGAGGGCTCAGAAGAAGCCCAGCGCCTTCGGGCTGTAGCTCACCAGCATGTTCTTGGTCTGCTGGTAGTGATCGAGCATCATCTTGTGCGTCTCACGCCCGATGCCCGATTGCTTATAGCCGCCGAAGGCCGCATGGGCCGGATAGGCGTGATAGCAATTCGTCCACACACGGCCTGCCTGGATCTCGCGGCCAAAGCGATAGGCACGATTGCCATCGCGGGTCCACACGCCGGCGCCAAGGCCGTAAAGCGTATCGTTGGCGATTTCGAGCGCTTCCTTCTCATCCTTGAAGGTCGTCACCGACACGACCGGACCAAAAATTTCTTCCTGGAACACACGCATCTTGTTGTGGCCCTTGAAGATGGTCGGCTTGATGTAGTAGCCGCTCGACAGCTCGCCGCCGAGATCGGCGCGCGCGCCGCCCGTCAGCACTTCGGCACCTTCCTGCTTGCCGATATCGAGATAGGAGAGGATCTTCTCCATCTGCTCGCTCGAGGCCTGAGCGCCGATCATGGTTGCGGAATCCAGCGGATTGCCCTGCTTGATGGCTTCCACGCGCTTGACCGCCCTTTCCATGAAGCGGTCGTAGACCGATTCCTGGATCAACGCACGGCTCGGGCATGTGCAGACCTCACCCTGGTTGAGGGCAAACATCGCAAAGCCTTCGAGCGCCTTGTCGAAGAAATCGTCGTCTTCGGCGGCCACATCGGCAAAGAAGATGTTCGGCGATTTGCCGCCAAGTTCGAGCGTGACGGGGATCAGATTCTGGCTGGCATATTGCATGATGAGCCGGCCTGTCGTCGTCTCGCCGGTAAAGGCGATCTTGGCAATGCGCGGGCTGGTCGCCAGTGGCTTGCCGGCCTCCAGGCCGAAGCCGTTGACGATGTTGAGAACGCCCGGCGGCAGGAGATCGCCGATGAGCTCGGCCCAGACCAGCAGCGAGGCCGGTGTCTGCTCGGCCGGCTTGATGACGACGCAATTGCCGGCGGCAAGCGCCGGCGCAAGCTTCCAGGCGGCCATCAGGATCGGGAAGTTCCACGGAATGATCTGGCCGACGACGCCGAGCGGCTCATGAAAGTGGTAGGCGACGGTATCGTGGTCGATCTCACCGATCGAGCCTTCCTGGGCACGGATGCAGGAGGCGAAGTAGCGAAAATGGTCGATGGCGAGCGGAATGTCGGCTGCCATGGTTTCGCGGATCGGCTTGCCATTGTCCCAGCTTTCCGCCTGCGCCAGCACTTCCAGCTTGTCTTCCATGCGCTGGGCGATCTTCATCAGGATATTGGAACGCTCGGTGACGGAGGTCCGGGCCCATTTGTCCTTTGCCGCATGGGCAGCATCGAGCGCGGCGCTGATATCCTTTTCGTCGGAGCGCGGAATTTCGCAGATCTTGCCGCCAGTGATCGGCGTGAGGTTGTCGAAATATCTACCGCCGATAGGCTCGCGCCACTCGCCGCCGATATAGTTGCCGTATTTCAGTTTGAACGGAGATTCGACGATCTTCTGATGCAGCATGCAATCCTCCCTTGGTCGCGGGTCCGGTGAGCGAACCCAATGGGAGAAATCTGAGTGCATATGCTCTCGGGCGATAGATGTGCCCCGTCATGGTGCAGCGCACAGTGTCGCAACTCTGCGACAGCTGCGCCACGCAAGCGCACATTGCGGAAGTATCAGTGCAGATTAAGCCGCTTCATCTTTCGATGCAGCGTCGAGCGGCTCATGCCGAGCGCCGTTGCGGCTTGCGAGACATTGCCGTTGGCGCGGGAAAGGGCGCGCAGCAAGGCAGCACGTTCGGCTTCCAGCAGGTCCTCGCCCGCCTCCCCCTGTTGCTCGCGCAATACGTCGGCGGCAGGGATGCCGGCCGCGATACGATAATCGTCGAGCTTCAGCGCGAGACGCGCGGCTCTCGTCGCCCCAAGGACGAGATCATTGCGATCGACGGCCAGAAGCGCCGAGGTGGAGGCGATATCCGTCGGAACCATGACGAAACGGGCACCGGCAAAGGCGCTCCTGAACAAGTTGAGCTCGATGCGCAGTGCCGCATCGCGAACGGTCTGGGACAGGATCGCCAATGTCGCGTCGTTGACGTCATCGCGGCAGGTGGAAATATCAAGCGCGCCGGCCAGTTGCCCGCGATGATCTCGGATCGGCGCAGTTGTGCAGCTCAGGTCGATATTGGCACAGAGGAAATGCTGATCCCGGAAAATCGCCACGGCCCGTTCATCCGCCAGGGCAGTGCCGATACCATTCGTGCCGATGCTCGCCTCGGTCCAGACGGAGCTGGTCCAGAGACCAAGATCGTGAAACTCCTTATCGTCGCCGGCGGCGCCGCGACGGTCAAGCGCAATCCCTTCCCGATCGGTCAGCAGCAGACAGCAACCGGCTTTGCCGACTGCAAGAAAGAGACGATCCAGTTCATTGGAGGCTTCGGCAATCAGGCGCCCCGACCGCTCCGCGGCGGCCGCGAATTCCTGTGCCGTCAGCCGCATGGGTAAACGCTTTTCCTCCGGTGCAAGGCGGTGCATGACCATGCAGCGCCGCCAGGAGGCAGCGACAGACGAACTGGCTGCGGCCGACTTCGCCGATGCGTAGACCTGATCCGCATGTGCGGAATATTCGTGCATCTGGCTCCTCCCACCGAACGCAATAGCAATTGTCGCTAAAAAAGCCGGTCAGCGCAATCCTCCCCACCGGACCTTTCGCCGTCGCGCACCCGCCGGCAGATTTCGCGCGCTTGGGTCCTGCTGGATCGGCCGGCGTCAGGCATCCGATGACGCAACCCTTTCAGGCCGTTGTCAGCGTGTTATTATAACAGCAGCGAAGCGAGAAGACGGAGCTTGAGGCGCAGTTTCATGAATGCCAGGTTCATAGGTGAGCGTTTTGCCCGCAGCGGGGAAGCAGCCCTGTGCCCGCCTTCGAGGTTCTGACTTCATGAAGGAAACCCTGATCGGAGCCGCCAATACCTGCCGCGCACGCCTGGTCAATGGCGTCAGACGTTTCTTCGCAACGCCGGCTGCTGCGCCCCCTGCAAATCGCCCACTGCTCGAGCGCCCGATCGCTATCATCATCATCTTCCTCATCCTCTCCCTGCTCGTCATGAAAACCGCGGATTACCCGCTCGGGGTCTGGATGAAATCATTTCCCGAGCAGTTGCGCGGAGCGGCGAAGTGGATCAGCAGCTTCGGCACCGGCCTTCTCGTTCTTTCATTCAGCGGCGTTTTGCTGATACTCACTGTCCTCATACCCGCACACAAGTTGCGGAAATCAGCGCGGGCCGGCGCAGATCTCGTCGCAACCGCCGCTGCGTTCATCTTCCTGTCCGTGGCCGGCGGCGGCCTTGTCGACTCGCTTCTGAAGAATGTTATCGGCCGCGCCCGTCCGGAGCTCCTGGAGACCAACGGCGCGTTTTACTTTCGGCCTTTTGCCTTCCATGCGGATTTCGCATCATTTCCATCCGGACATTCGGCAACGGCAGGCGCGATGGCGATGTCGCTGGCGCTCGTTTTTCCGCGCCTGCGCCCGCTCTTCATACCGGCCGGCGTACTGATCTGTCTGTCTCGGCAGTGGGTGGGCGCCCATTGGGCGAGCGACACCCTGATGGGTTGGGGCGTCGGAGTGGCATTCACCTTGTCGCTGGCCCACGCCTTTGCCCGCCGCAGGATCTTGTTCACCTACCGCTCCGACGGTCATTTGTGCGCGAGAGAACGATATAGGACGACTCTGATGATTCTGCGCACACTGCTGCGACGCAGGCTGGCGAGGAACAAGAAGGCATGCGCTTTGAAAGCCAGCCTTCCTCCCCCAGCATTGGAAACACAGCCCTAGTCCAGCAAAAGGCTCTGTCCCTCACAGCCAACCCGTTTGAAGCCGGCGCCGATCACCCGGCAAAAGCCTTCGCGCACAGGGGACTGGTACGACTGCGCGAACAAGGCTGCAATCTCCACCCTGCTACCGCCACCTCGACCCAGCTCGGCTCCCACGTCATCTCCCATGCGATCGCCCGCAAATTTCGTGTTTGCGCAGCGACGGATTTGTCGGTCGCCGCCGTTCAAGCATCGAAGGGATAACTCAGGTTCATTTGGAAGAGAGTACATCATGAGAAAGCTCACTTTGCTTGCCTTGGCGGCCGCCGCCTGCTTTGCCGCAATCTCCCCGGCCGAGGCCCGCGACGGATGCGGCATGGGTTTCCATCGCAACCCCTATGGCTATTGCCGCCCAGATCGCCACCCCATTGTCGTCGTGCCCGTCGGCCCGGCCTACGGCGTTGTCTATCCCGGACGCGGCTATTGGGATGGTCATCGCTACTGGGTGCACCGCGAATGGTGGCACGGCGGATGGCGCTATCGCTAAGCCAAGACATTCGACCCGATCGCCGCGATCGGGTCGAATGCAATCCGCGCGTCGATCTGATGGCCGGCCTTTGCCGGATCTCCGCCTTGCATGTTCCCCGGACCGATGGCGCTCCGCGCAGGTCAGCGTGCAATTGACGCGCGCTTCACAACCGGGCAAAGCTGTCGTCAGAATAAGCGGCAACGAGCATCGACCTCGCGCATGAGCGACAGCAACGACACCGACTATCAGGGGCCCATCATCGTCTTCGACGCCATGTGCGTCCTGTGCTCCGCCAATGCGCAATTCGTCCTGCGTCACGACCATACCGGCCGTTTTCGCCTCGCCTCCATGCAGAATGAAACGGGAGCCCGGCTCTATCGGCGCTGCGGCATCGATCCCGCCAATCCCAATAGTATGATCATCGTGGACGGCGAGACAGTGTTGCGGGATAGCGACGCATTGCTTGCCATCTATGCCGGCCTTGGCTGGCCCTGGAAAGCGCTTGCGCTTCTAAGGCTCGTACCAAGAATGGTACGCAATCCCGTCTATCGTTGGCTGGCTCGCAACCGATACCGCCTTTTCGGCAGGCGCGAAACGTGCTGGTTGCCGACGCCCGAGCAGGCGGATCGCATCCTTTGAAGAAAATCATCGTTCTCGGTGGCTATGGCGGCTTCGGCTCGCGCCTTTCGCGGCGCCTGGCCGGCGACGGCTTCCAGGTTGTGGTTGCCGGGCGGGACTACGAGGCGGCGGAAGCGCTTGCCCGTCAGCTGCCGAATGCCATTGCGCTGCGCGCCGACCGCAATGGCGACCTGGCCGCCATCCTCAGCGAGCAAAAGCCTTTTCTCCTGATCGACGCCGCAGGCCCCTTTCAGCAGAGCGAGCGACGGGTCGCCCAAGCCTGCATCGCAGCCGGAATCCACTATATCGACCTTGCCGATGCGCGCGATTTCGTTGGCGCAATCAGCTCGCTCGATGAGCCTGCCCGCGCCGCCGGCGTTGCCATCGTCTCCGGTGCGTCAAGCGTACCCGCTCTGTCCAGCGCCGTCGTTGCTGCCCTCACTCGCGACATGGACGAGGTTCATTCCATCGAGATGTCAATCAGCGCCTCCAATAGGGCGACAGCCGGCGCCTCCGTCGCATCGGCGATCCTCAGCTATGTCGGCAAGCCGGTGCCCCTGTGGCGTGGCCGGCGCTGGCGGGAGAAACGCGGCTGGCATATGCTGAAGCGTCAAAACTATGCTGTCATCGGCAAGCCCGGCTTGCAGCGGCTGGTTGCGCTTGCCGACGTACCGGATCACGATCTTCTGGTTGACGGCACACCGGGCCGACCGAGCGTTCTCTTCCGGGCTGGACCGGAATTTGCCTTCCAGACCCTGGCATTGTGGTTGCTCTCCTGGCCGGTCGTCTGGGGCTGGGTGACGTCGCTACGAAAGATCGGCCACTTTCTGTTGCCGTTGCAGGGCTTCACCGCAAAGCTCGGTACAGCGCGTTCCGCGATGACGATCGAAACCAAGGGGATTTCGCAGGGGGCGATGTTGGCCCGACGCTGGACACTTATTGCCGACAACGGCGACGGCGTGGAAATCCCGCCCCTTCCCGCGCAGCTCTTGGCGCGCGCTCTGCGCAGCGGACAGCTCGCGCCCGGGGCCCGGCCCGCCGGCGGCCTGCTGGAGCTTACACAGTTCCGCGACCTGTTTCGCGCTCTGGCCATCAGCGACGAGACAAACGAAACATCCTACACGCCGCTCTATCAGCGCGTCATGGGCGCAGCCTTCGCACGCCTGTCGGAACCTGTCCGTGCCATGCATGCAGTCTTCGGGGACGGCGGTGCTGAGGGCGAAGCGACCGTCAGCCGCGGACGCTCTCTCGCGGCCCGGCTGGTTGCCGGAGTGTTCGGATTTCCGCCTGCCGGAAATCACCCCCTTCACGTCTCCTTCGAGGAGGAAGACGGCATCGAGCGATGGGAGCGTGACTTCTCCGGCCGATGTTTCTGCAGTCACCTGAGTGAGGAAAAAGGCCATCTCGTCGAGCGCTTCGGCCCTTTTCGGTTCGCATTCGACCTGCCGGCGCGCGGAAATGGCCTCAGCATGGAGATACGCGGCTGGTCATTTCTCCGGCTTCCCTTCCTCTGTTCCTGGCGCCGCGCAGTACCGCCGATGAGTGGGCGGAGGATGACCGCTTTCACTTCGATGTCTCGATCGCCCTGCCGCTCATCGGCCTGGTCGTCCATTATCGCGGCTGGCTGCGGCAGCTTGACTGATCTTATCCCACGCGTTGTGCGACTACCCCGTCGCTAACGGCCGACTTGACGGCCGATAGCGACGTAATCATTGTGGCTAGCTGGCCGCACTTGCAGCGCTGAGGACGGCTTTGACCGTTGCCGTGGCAACGTCTTCATCGATGCCGACGCCGAAGACCTGCATACCGTCCGGCCGGACGCATTGCAGGTAGGCAGCCGCCTTTGCATCCGTTCCGCGACGAAGCGCATGTTCCTGGTAGTCGATGACGTTGAGGTCGACTCCAAAGGCTTCGCCAATCGCGGCAAGGACTGCCGAGACGAGGCCGTTGCCGCGGCCTGTCACCGCGACGTTCCGATCCCGATGGCGAATACGGCCGGTAAAGACACGCTCCGCACCCGGGCCTTTACGGAAACCGCCTTCATAATCGACAAGTTCGAAGTTTTCGACATCGTCGACGTGGTAGGCCCGCGCAAATTCCTTCCAGATATCCTCCGCCGTCAGCTCGCGCTTGGTGCTGTCGGCGAGGAGCTGCACACGTTTGCTGAAATCGACCTGCATGGCGCGCGGCAATTTCAGGCCCTTGTCCTGCTCGATCACCCAGGCAACGCCACCCTTCCCCGATTGGCTATTGACGCGGATAACGGCCTCGTAGCTCTCGCCGATATCGGCGGGATCAACAGGCAGATAGGGCATTTCCCAAACGCCGTCGTTGCGTCGCTCATGCGCGGCAAACCCCTTGCGGATGGCGTCCTGATGCGAGCCGGAGAAAGCGGTATGCACCAACTCGCCCGCATAGGGGTGACGCGGATGGATCGGCAACCCATTGCAATATTCCACCGTCTTGACGACTTCGCGGATCGACGGAAAAGAGAGGCCGGGGTCGATGCCCTGCGTGTAAAGGTTCAAGGCCAGCGTCACCAGATCGACATTGCCGGTGCGCTCGCCATTGCCGAACAGGCACCCTTCGACGCGGTCGGCGCCCGCAAGCAGCGCCTGTTCGGCGGAGGCCACAGCCGTGCCGCGATCATTGTGCGGATGGACGCTGATGACAACGGCGTCACGACGCGAAATATTGCGGCAAAACCATTCGATCTGATCCGCATAGACATTCGGCATCGCAACCTCGACCGTGGCCGGCAGGTTGAGGATGGCGGGGCGCTCGGCCGTTCGCTGCCAGACATCGAGCACGCGCTCGCAGATTTCCAGAGCGAAGTCGGGCTCCGTGAAGCAGAAGGTTTCCGGCGAATATTCGAAGGTCCAATCGGTCTCCGGCTGCTTGAGGCTTTCCTCCAGCATCGCAGTAACACCATTGATAGCGAGATCGACAATCTCGTGCCGCTCCATGCCGAAGACGACGCGGCGGAAGAGCGGTGCGGTGGCGTTGTAAAGATGGACGATGGCCTTGCGGGCGCCCATCACGGATTCGAAAGTACGGGCGATAAGATCGGCGCGCGACTGGGTCAGCACCTGTATCGTCACGTCCTCGGGGATGCGGTCCTCCTCGATCAGCGCGCGGACGAAATCGAACTCGATTTGCGAGGCCGACGGGAAAGCGACCTCGATCTCCTTGAATCCGGAGGCGATCAGCATGTCGTAGAAGCGCAGTTTGCGCTCGACATCCATCGGGTTGGCGAGCGCCTGATTGCCGTCGCGCAGATCCGTGGAGAGCCAGCGCGGCGCCTTGGTGAGCCGCCTGTTCGGCCATTGCCGATCCGGCAATGCGATGGGGGAAATAAAGGGACGATATTTCGTTTCGGGATTCTTCAACATGATCCGTTCCGTTGCTTGTCGGTATTTTGGAAGACAGCGGCCTACGGTCGCCGGGAAGCCGTCAATCCCGACGACCGCCGCTAAGTCGCAGTGCAACGGAAAGCAGAAGAGAAGTGCACGCGTCGAACGCGGCTCCCGCGCTTGCCCAGGCATGAATCGATGCGATGGCAGTATGAAGCGGCCGCTCCGATCGATGCAGATTATGGGATGGGGCAAACACCTGATGAGATATCCTGCTTGAAAGTATCCCTAGGATATCGCCGGAATTATTGATATTCTCGCGCGTGTGGATCAATTATCGTCGCAAAAGGATCATACGCATTTGCGATCTGGCACAAGAGTCACCGACGCCGTTGCCGTCATCTCACATGATGACCATCGCTTCTCCAGCCCCAAGCACAGTCATCCGCAAGCGCAGCTTCTCTATGCCGTCAGCGGCGTCATTTCGCTGACAACGGATAGTGGCACCTGGGTCGTGCCGCCAAGCCGCGCGGTCTGGCTGCCGCCGAACCTCGAACATGTGACGGCCAGCCACACGAGCGTTCAATTTCGGTCGTTGCTGATCGATATCGGCGACAATGACGCCTTGCCGAAAGCCTGCACGGTGGTCGAGGTCACGCCGCTGCTCCGCGAGCTCATCCTGAGGCTGACCAATTTTGCGGCGAAGCCCGACGGTCAGGAAATGGTGGAAGCCGTTATTCGGCTGCTGCTTCTGGAACTAACTTTCCTGCCAGCTCAACCACTCAACCTACCGCTACCGCGGCACCCCGCCCTTGCCGCCTTTTGCGCGACCATGCGCGACAACCTCGCAAGCGCGAGCTCGATCGAGGAAGCCGCAGCCGCACTCCACATGAGCCGGGCAACCCTCATGCGCCTGTTTCAGCGGGAGACCGACCTGAGTTTTGGTCAGTGGCGACAGCAGGCGCGGATGCTGAAGGCACTTGCCTTGCTCGCAGAAGGCAGGAGCATCCTCGATGTCGCTCTGGAATGCGGCTATGACAGCCCGAGCGCCTTTTCCGCCATGTTTCGACGATCTCTGGGGCGATCACCACGCAACTATTTTCAATCTTTGAACCCGCCCGAGGAGACGGCGCAGGGCGTTACAGACGGGCAATCGCTATCGGTCGCCGGCTAGGCAGCCGAACATGCGGAAATCATGGAAGGCTCCTTTGAACCGCGCCTTCTGGCGAAGCGTGCCCTCATATCGGAACCCTGTCTTTTCGAGAACCCGATCGGAAGCGGCGTTTCCGGGCAGCGTCCAAGCCTCGATACGGTTCAACGAAAAATCGTCGAAGCCGCATCGGACGACGGCCCGTGCTGCCTCGCTCATCAGCCCTTTACCCCAGGCCGATGGATGCAATTCATAACCGAGCTCCGCGCAGCAGGCGCGCTTGTCAAAACTGTTGAAGCGGATGGCGCCGAGTAGCTTGCCGGAATCCCGGTCCTCGATAAACCATGTGCAGCCCGCTCCCTTGGGGAAGATTTTGCACATCCATTTCAAGGAGCGCTCGATCTGCGCCTTTTTCGGAGCATCATACCAGTTCGAGAACCGTGTGACCTCCGGAATCGAAATCAGCGCATGGAAGCTGTCGAGATCATCCATGCTCGGTTCGCGAAGTCGCAGCCGCTCGGTCAGAAGTGCGGGAAACTCGCTTCTCGGCAGCGCCATCTTCACGCTCTCAGGAAGTTGGCAAGAATGATCTCCCGCCAGACGCGGGTGGGCGTAATCCAGGCATCCCATGAATTATACTTGCCGGAATAGACGACGGCGGCGATATCGGCATCCGGCATGAGCCAGAGCCTTTGCCCGCCGTTCCCAAACCCGGCGTACCAAGGGCACGGATCGGAAAGTGCCGGCGCCGGAGCGTCGCCACAAAACCAAAGCCTGCCATAACCCAAACCGTCCTCGGTCGATATCACCGGCGAGAACGATTGCACGATCCAATCTTCCGAGACGACCCTTTCCCCGTTCCATCTACCCTTCTGAAGAAGGAGCATGCCGATCTTCAGCAAATCGGGAGCGGTCAGGCGCAGTCCCGACGCTGCCGACGCCACGCCGTCATGTCCGGCCGTCCAATGAAACTTTGCGATATTCAGCGGCTCAAAGAGAACCTCACGCGCGAAATCGGGCAGACGCTTGCCGCTGCCGCGCTCGATGATGGCGCCGACCAACGCAACGCTGCCGCCGGAATAAATCCAACGTGTTCCCGGCTCCGCGACGAGCGGACGCTCCAGAACAAAGCGATAGCGATCCGGTGCATTCTCCATCGCGATTTCGCTGTTCTGCGGGTCGGTATAGGGACGGTTTTCGTCCCACTCCATCCCCAGCGTCATGGTCAGCGCGTGGTCGATGGTGATCTTGCTGCGCGCGGCATCCTTGGCGAGATCGTCGTATTCCGGAAATTGCTCGAAGAGAGGCGCATGCGGTGGCGGCACCAATCCCTTGTCGAGCGCAATGCCATAAAGAAGGCTGACGATGCTCTTCGTTACCGATCGGAGATCGTGCAGCGTGTCGGCATCGAAAGCGACATCGCCAAGTGCGGCTCCCCAATTCTCATCGGGGCCGGCGGTATAATACTCCAGGAAAACCTGGTGGGAACGGGCCGCGAGCACCACATGAAGGTCGCGCAGCAAGCCGGCTTCGATACCGGCCGCAAGCTTACGCGTCAGCGTCGGATCGAAGCCTAGAGCTTTCAGGGTTTCGCCATCCGGCGAAAAAGGTGAAGCGCTCTGCGTGACGACCATGAAATCTCCGCCCTTCGCTACATGACTTTGACCTTAGGCTACAATCGATACGCGTATTCATCAAGATGATAAAACCGAATTTCGGCATCCACATTCGACCCGGAAAATCAGCCCTATCCCCTTTTCAATTCCCCTTCGGGCCCCATCGCGAATGCGGCAACCGTTTTGTTACGCCCGCTCAACTTTGCCTGGAGCAAAGCACCATCGGCGCGATTGATCAGCGTCGTCGTCGGCCCCGAGACCGGAGACGAGGCTATGCCGACGGAGATGGAAAGCGGCCCCACGATACGGCCGCGATAGGAGAAGGGCGTGGTGAAGACGCTCGTGCGGAGTTTCTCTGCAGTTTCAAAGCCTGCCCCATCGGCAATGTCGGTTGCGATCACCGTCAGTTCCTCCCCACCGAACCGATAGACCGTGCCGACATCGCCGATCGTATCGGAAACGATCTGCGCGACATGGTGCAAGACCTCGTCCCCCGCATCATGACCGAACTCGTCGTTGAAGCGCTTGAAGTGATCGATGTCGATCATCATGCAGACGACCGTGCGGGCAGACTGGTCCCTGTGAAGGGCGTTCAGCGCTTCGTCCAGCGAGCGCCGATTGAACAGCCCCGTCAGCGCATCACGCACGGCGAGGTTGACGAGCTTGTCCCGCAATTGCAGATTTGCGATCGCCAGGCCGACGTTTTCGGCAATCAGCTCCAGATAGAGCTGCGGCGCGTCCACGGCACTCGCATCCTTCTTACGGTCCTCGAAATAGAGCAGCCCGATCGCCTCACCGAGCGCGGTCAAGGGAACGCAAAGCCCCGGAACGCCCGATTCATCCAGATGCTGGCACGCAATATCGTGATCCGCCACATGGCTGACATGCAGCCGTCCTCGGCGCAGTCCCCAGCAGGCGGATGCCGGAAAAGACGGCTGCGTGTGGGCAGGATCGAGCCATCGGCTCACCTCGGTCAGCGCCGACCGGCTCTCATTCATCGTATAGAGGCAGCCGGCAATTCCCGGGAAGATCTGCGGCACGAAAAGCGCGACGACTTCCGCCAGCTCTTTCTGCGCATAGCAGGCTTGGAGACGATGCATCATCTGCAGGATAAGGTCCTTGGTTTGCAGATCCCGCTTGCGCTCGGCGTCCAACCGATTGCGCTCCAGCCCGTTCTCGCGGAAGACCTGTATCGCGTCGTTCATCTCGCCGATCTCGTCGCGTCGGCTGTCGTTGGGCACCTCGACGGCATAATCCTGCTTTGCGAGCCGATTGACGATTCCCGTCATGCGAACCAGCGGCAAGGCAACCCTGCGCCGAAGGATGAAGTAAAGCACTCCAAGAAATATCACCGCGGTCAGAGCGAGCATGACCTTGGCGATATCGCCCCAAAGATCGCTTCGCGCCTGTGCGCTGCGAACAGTAGCCTGGGTGCGCGCCGCTGCCAAAGAGCGAAATTGGGTCACGTCATTGAGAAGAGCAGTCTGGATGCGCTCGTGCTCCGGGCCGAACAGAGTGTCGCGCGCGCCGGTCTGATTGCCGCCGCGATAGGCCGCGACCGCCGCTTCCTCAACCTTATCAAGCGCTTCCGCATCGGTCGTGACCTGCTCGACGAGCTGAAGTTCGCCATTGGGAATGCCAAGGCCGCGCAGGGCATTGATCGCGGTATCGCGGCGGCGTTCTTCGCCCTCATCGATGGTAAAGGCATCGAGATGCCGAGCCTCGCCGCGCATGACGTAGAGACGCGCCTCATCCGTCGTCTCCTCCGCGCCGAGTGCAAGCTCCTCGCCCATGCTATTGAGCAACAGGTGCTGCTCGACCGCCTGCCTTTCCTGGGTTGCACTTTGAGCCGACAGAATGAAAGCCGCGGCAGACAGCACGGTCAGGACCATGGTGATACCGTAGGCCCAATTCGTAATTGTCGTAATTCTCATCTACCGACTTCCTTTGCGCCTGGCTCATGCATGCCCAGAGTGCCTGCTTTGCCGATCCCCCAGTTAGAACAAGCATTCATCAGGATAAAGCGCGAATAAGCCGAGAGGAAAGCGCCGAGCTCATTTGGCATGAATCTCCTTGTGCTGATCTGACGCCCGCGTCGCACCCTGACATGGGAACGCCCTCGTCAACGCCCCCGTCTGCGCGATCCGAGACGGCGAGACATCATGATCGCTTTCCATTGACGAGAATCCCGGGCCTGACTGAACGGCAGGCACCGGGACTCCCGGCTGTCGTCAGGGGTGCGTACGACAGCCCGGTCAACAAATCGATTTTCAGATCGGCAATCCATAAGCGGACGGCAAGTTGGAAAATATATGCTTAAGTTCCACAATTGATTGCTTCATTTCGAAACATCAGACGCAAAATCCTGCAATCAATCCTCGCTTCAATGGAATTTGCCGGCTGCAGTTATTGTCCATACTTCCGACAAGGCAGGTTCCGAGGCCGCTTCCAGCTGGAGAATCGCCCTGTAATTTTCCTGAATAGCTCCTCGGGCTCTGCACAAATTCTGCAAAGGCGCGCGCCACTGTCGTGCCATGAACAACGCACCCGAAGAAATCACCGCTCCGCCCGTTCGCCTGCCACGTAACCTCCTCAGGGAAGGCTGGTGGCTGACGGAAGATCATCATCCTCAAGCCGGCCGGCCCGTTCAGCAGGCCAGGATCATCCCCTTTATCGCTGCCGAACGAACAACGTGGAGCCGATGCCGATGAGCCTCTCGAATGCAACTGTCCTTTCGACGAAGCCCATAAGCAGCTCCAATCGCAAACTCCTGATACTGATCGTTCTTGTCGCACTGGCCGACATCCTCCTCTTCAACAGGTATCCTGGACTCAATCTCTTTCTCTTTGCCAATATCGCTGCCGCCGGCCTGCTGATCTGCTCCAGAAGAAGACAATCAGCTTTAGAGACTTCGGCGCTTCTCGCCTTTAACTTTGTGGCGTCGGCGCCGCTTGTCGAAACCGCATCCCGGATGGGTATCACCATCAGCCTGCTCGGCCTCAGCTGCGTTTCGCTCGGCGCCTCCGGGCTTCTCCCTCGGCAATGGATCCGCTTACCGCTGACCCTGCTCCGCTTCCTCCTGGAGGTGCCGTTGCGGCCTTTCCGCCAGACAAGCTATCGCTGGCTGCAGCGCCTGCAAAAGCCGTCGTCGGAAGGCGTCCGGCATCATCTTCGCGGCTGGATCATGCCACTGAGTTTCGCCGCCGGCTTCCTTGCCCTGTTCGCAATGGCCAATCCGCTGATCGACAGGACGCTGCGCAGCATCGACCTTACCTTCCTGCTGCAACTGTTGAGCATGTGGCGCATCGGCTTCTGGCTCGCTGCCGCAGTCTTCCTGTCCCTGCTGCTTCACCCGCGCCTGAAGCGCCGGCGCCCGCATCGGCAAAAGATTGCGGAGGTCGCCCTAGGGGTTGAGGATGGGCTGTTCGGGCATGCCGCGTTGCTACGCTCGCTTGCCGTCTTCAACGCGCTTTTTGCCGTGCAGACGCTGCTTGATCTCACCTATCTCTGGGGCGGGGCGAGCCTGCCCAACGGCATGAGCCATGCCGAATATGCGCATCGCGGCGCCTATCCGCTTTTGGTCACCGCGCTCCTGGCTGCAATCTTCGTACTCGTTGCCATGCGCCACGGCGGCCCTGGGGACAAAAGTGCTCTGCTCCGCGGCCTGGTGCATCTGTGGATCGCGCAGAACATCCTGCTTTGCCTCTCCTCCATCCTGCGGCTCGATCTCTATGTCGAAGTCTATTCGCTGACGGAGCTGCGCGTTGCGGCCGGCATATGGATGGGCCTCGTCGCTATCGGCCTCTTCCTCATCCTCCTGCGCATTCTGCTGCGCCGCTCCAACGAATGGCTGATCGCACTCTGCTCCGCGACGCTGGTTTTGACGCTCTACGCCGCCGCATTGGTCGATATTCCTGCCTTCATCGCCCGCTTTAACGTAAACCATAGCCGGGAAATTTCGGGCGAAGGCATTGCCCTCGATATCGACTATCTCCTGACACTCGGCCCTGCGGCCATCCCCGCACTTGATGCATATATGGCCGCCTTGCCCGCCGAGGCGAAAGAGCAGATTGCTCTTGCGAGCGCAGCCCGCGGCGCGCTGACCTGGGGCGAATGGCAAGAACCGCGCGACTGGAGAAGCTGGACCTATCGCGCCGCTCGTCTCGGTCGCTATCTTCAAGAGCACCCAACGCTTGCAAGATGATGCCGAAACGAGGAAAAACAGGCGGTGAAACCAAAACAGGCATCGCATGGCCCAGCGCATCCTCGTCGTCGACGACGAACCCAATATCCGCGACGTGATCTGCTTCGCGCTCGATCGTGCCGGCATGGCGACGACGACAGCTCGCAATGGCACGGAGGCCATGATGGCTTTTCATCGGGGCAGCCTCGATCTGATCGTGCTCGATATCGGCATGCCTGAAATGGATGGGCTGGAGGTCTGCCGGCGCATCCGCAAGACATCCAATCTTCCAATCCTGTTTCTCTCCGCGCGCGACGAGGAAATAGACCGGATCCTCGGCCTGGAGATCGGCGGCGACGATTACGTCACCAAGCCCTTCAGCCCGCGCGAACTCGTCGCGCGGATCAAGACCATCCTGAAGCGCAGCGGACACGGTTCGGAGCCGGATGCGAGCAACGGTTCGGTTTCCGTTGGCTTGTTGAAACTCAATCGCGGTGGCCGTACAGCAAGTTTCGCCAATATGCCGCTGAGCTTGACGGCGCTCGAATTCGCCATCCTCGACACGCTGCTGTCGCGCCCCGAGATCGTCTTCAGCCGCGATCAGCTGATGGAGGCGGCCTATGGCGCTGACATGCAGGTCGCCGATCGCACCATAGACAGCCATATCCGCAATATCCGCGCCAAGCTTTCCGCCGCAGGCGGCAAGGGCATCATCACCACGATACACGGCATCGGCTTCAAGCTGACATCCGGCACGGAAGGGCGCGCCTGATGGACGCTCCGCGGGTGAAACCGAAGTGGCGGCCGCCGCTTTACCTTATCGTCTATGCCGTGCTCCTGACCGTAATGACGCTTCCGGTGCTGACCGTCATCTGGTTTCGCGCGGTGCGCGCCGCCTCCGGCGCGATGGCACCGGCTGAAATTGCTACGCTTGCCGTCGTTCTGATCCTCACGCTCGCGGTCGCCTATGTACTGACGCGCACGCTGACCGTGCCGATCAATGCCCTGATTGCCAGAACAGACGAAATCGCCCGCGGTGGCAGAGCGGCGATCCGGCCGCTCGACAATTACGGCACGCGGGAGGTGGCGACGCTGTCGCAGAGCTTTCTCGACCTCGCCGGTAAGCTGGTCGATCATTCCGATCATGTCCGCACCTTTGCAGTGCATGTCTCGCATGAGCTGAAATCGCCCCTCACCTCGATCAAGGGCGCGGCGGAACTGCTGCGCGACGATGACGAAGACAGTCCGATGAGCCAGGAGCAGCGCAACCGCTTTCTCACCAACATCATCGCCGATACCGATCGACTGGATACTCTGCTGTCACGCTTGCGGGACCTGGCGAAAGCCGAGCTGCCGTCCGAACAGGGTTCCAGCAGCGTCAGCGACATCATAGCTGAGCTCGGAGCCCAGTTTCGCCGGCTGGCTGTCATCGACGATGGAAGCACCGACGAGATGCTGGCGCTACCCGGCGAGGCCGCCGGCATCATCTTCGCCAATTTGGCGGAGAATGCGTTTCAGAACGGTGCCAAGAGGTTCGCGATCAAGGCAAGTGGCGATGAGCGAAGGATGACGATCCGAATTCGCGACAATGGTGGCGGCATTGCCGATGGCAATCGCGATCGCATCTTCGAGCCCTTCTTCTCGACGCGGCGCGAGGATGGCGGCACCGGCATGGGCCTTGGCATCGTCCGGGCCATGCTGGCCTCGCATGGCGGCAGCATCGAGGTGCTGGAAAGCAGCAAGGACGGCACGACCTTCCAGATCGTCCTGCCACGCATCTTCTGAATCGGAATCGAAGCGATCTGTAATGCTTTGATGTCGATGGCAAAAACGGTCGATGGCTCCAACCACCGACCGCTTTGCCGTTCAGCTGCTTGAATTTATGCCGCCTGCGATTGCGATAGTCCTTCGAGCGCCATGGCGCGGGCAGTCACGAAATCGACTTTGCCCGAGCCGAGGACCGGCACCTTGCCGATGGTCACTTCCGCCGGGACCATCATTTCCGTGGCACCCTTCGATTTGGCAAATGCCAGGAAATCGCTTCGCGTGGCGTTCGGCGCATCAGTGAGGAGGATGAGACGCTCACCCTTCTTGGCGTCTGGCACGGACGAAACAACGCTGAGCGCACCCGGCCAGAGCTGCGCGGCAAGCGTCTCCACTGCTGCGAGCGAGACCATCTCGCCACCTATCTTGGCAAAGCGCTTGGCGCGGCCGCGGATCTTGACGAAACCGTCCTCATCGATGGTGACGATGTCGCCGGTATCGTGCCAGCCTTCCGGCAGCGGCTCAAGAACGCCGGGATTGTCCGCGCGCATGTAGCCGGCCATCACGTTAGCACCGCGGATGTGCAGACGTCCGCCCTCGTCGATGCCGGGAACCGGCTCCAGCTTCCATTCCATGCCCGGCATGATCTTTCCGACCGTGCCGGAGCGGTTGTACATCGGCGTATTCAGCGAGATCACCGGAGCGGCCTCTGTGACGCCATAGCCTTCCAGGATGCGCAGACCGAACTTCTCCATATAGACCTCACGGGTTGAGGCCTTCACCGGTTCGGCACCGGAGAAGATGTAGCGGATCGACCTCAGATCGTAGGGATGAGCGCTGCGCGCATAACCGTTCAGGAACGTATCCGTGCCGAAAACGATGGTCGCATTCGAGACGTAGATCAGCTCCGGCACGATGCGATAGTGCAGCGGCGACGGATAGAGGAAGATCGGCACGCCCGAGACCAGCGGCAGGATCGTGCCCGCCGTCAGACCGAAGGAGTGGAACATCGGCAGGATGTTGAACACCTTGTCGCCGGGATGGAAGTCGATGCGCGAGGCCGCTTGGGCCGCGTTCGAAAGGATATTGCGGTGGCTCAGCACCACGCCCTTCGGCGCGCCTTCGGAACCGGAGGTGAAGAGGATGACAGCCGGATCACCGGCATTGCGCTTGACCAGCGGCCGATATTTGCGAAGCGACCCGACGATCTTGTCGAGGAAGGTGACTTGCGTGCGCAGCTCATCCAGCCAGACGAAGGTCACCTGCTTTTCGAGCTCCTCGACCACTGGGCCGAGCTTGGCCTGCGTGACGAAGGCGCGGGAGCTGAGGACGTGCTTGACCTCGGCGGTCCGGCAGGCGGACAGGATATTGGCAGCGCCTGCCGTGAAGTTCAGCATGGCCGGGACCTTGCCCGCCGACATGACGCCGAGGACGGTCGCAGCCGTGCCATTGGCGTTCGGCAGCATGACGCCGAGCGTCTTCTCCTTGGGGAACATCTTCTTGAACTTCGCCCCCAGGACCGCAGCACCGGTCAGAAGTTTGGCATAGGACAGCTTTCCGGCAATCGGATCCTCGACGGCGAGCTTCTTGCCGCCGTGTTCATGGGCGGTTTCGATGATACGGCCGAGGACCGTGTTGTCGGTGTCGGCGGTGCGAAACATCAGCGTCGACATGATCTGGTAGAGGGCGGCACCGGCCGCAATGCGCCGCTTCCTGCCCTTGAGTTCCACCGGAACGTCAAGCTTGACGGGTTCGAGAATCGTCACCTTGACCTTGGGAAAGAGACGGCGACGGACATGGCTCGACGTCAGATAGGAGGCATAGCTCTTTTCCAGACCATCGATACGAACGGGCACGATCATTGTGCCGGTCTTGTCGGCGACCATGGCGGCGCCGTCATAGACCTTCATCAGCGTGCCCGTCACGGTCAGACGCCCCTCGGGGAAGATGCCGACCGGGCTGCCGTCCTGGATGACCTTGATCAGCGAACGCGTCGCCATCGGCTTCGTCGGGTCGAGCGGCAGGAACTTGCACTTTTTCAGGAGCGGCCGCACCCACCATTTCTTGGCAAATGCATAGTCGATGGCAAAGACGGGCTCTTCTTCGGTGATGGCAAGCGCCAGCGCACCGTCGAGCAAGCTCACATGGTTGAGCGCGATGATCGGCGCCGGGCCGGCCTTGCGGATGTTTTCCAGACCCTCGACTTCCAGCCGCATGAAAGCGCGGAAGATGATCGAAATGAGGTCGCGGAAGGCATTGGTCGGCAGCATTTCCAGCATGACCCAGGCGATCGCGATGTTGAGCACGGAGATGCTGAGAATGATGACCGGAATCGACAGACCAACGGCCTGCAGCACGGCCACAAGCGCCAGGCCCACTGCAATGAAGAGAGCCGACAGGACGTTGGCTGCGCCGATGACGCGAGCACGACGATCCTCATGCGCCCAGCTCTGCATGGCTGCAAAGGTCGGAACGGCGAGGAAGGCACCGCCGATCGCCATGCCGGCCAGGTCGACCGCGACGTGGATAGTCTTCGGCCCAGAGAAGAAGGCAAGAATGGTTTGCGCGTGATCGGTCGACTGAAGGCCCCACAGGTTCCAGGCGAGGTCGAGGCCGAAGAGCGCGACGATCAGCATACCGACGGGCGCCGGCAAAAGCACGATGCGGCCGGCAGCCATCCATCCGGCAATGGCCGAGCCGATGGCGACGGATATGGCAAAGATCGCCAGATAGGCCGGAACGACGATTTCGGAACCGCCGAGAATATCGGTCACCATAACAGGCAGCATCGACATGATGAAGGCGCCGACAAACCAGAACCAGCAGTTCATCAGCGAGGCACGCCAGATGCGGCTATCGGCGCGAAGCTCGTTGACCAGCCTGTAGCTGGAACGCACGACATTCGTATCGACGACCAGATCCGGCGCCTTGGAACCCGTCGAAGGGATCATGCGGGCGGCAA
Source organism: Martinezella miluonensis (assembly GCF_900094545.1). GTDB lineage: Bacteria > Pseudomonadota > Alphaproteobacteria > Rhizobiales > Rhizobiaceae > Rhizobium > Rhizobium miluonense. The sequence goes on along the minus strand of NZ_FMAH01000005.1, from coordinate 137,867 downwards.
ACCAGCAGAGGATGGAAAGCCCCATCATCATCGGGCCGAAGATCCAGACATTCTCGCCCTCACGGAAGGCGACCGCGGCGATCATGGTGCCGGTGAGAATGGCGATGAAGGTGCCGCCTTCGATCCAGGCATTGGCCTTGGGAAGGTCCCGGCTTGCCAGATGATCCGGCAGGATGCCGTATTTGATCGGTCCGAAGAGCGAGGAGATGACGCCGAAACCGAAGAGGGCAAGCATCAGGATCCAGATGGAAGAGAAGGCGATGCCGATGACGGAGATCGCCGCGACGCCAAGCTCGCAGCGCTTCAGCAGCTCCGCCATCTTGGCCTTGTCGTATTTATCGGCGAGCTCGCCGGCAATCGCCGACAAAAGCAGGAACGGCACGATGAAGATGCCGCCGGCAAGCGTCACCAGCGCCGCCCCCTCCGTCGCCATCTGCGCGAGAATGACGAAAACCAGAGTTTGCTTGAGGAAATTATCGTTGAAGGCGGTGAGGAACTGCGTCCAGAACAGCGGCGCGAATTTCCTCGATCTCATCAGGTGCTTTTGCATGGCATATCCCTCGTTTAGCCAACAAGACGCCACAGAGTTGTTACGCAAAGGTTGAGCGCAGATACAACCCTGTGGCGTCGTTAATAAAGTTTAGTCCTGACCGTCACGATTGAACTTAACCAAGAGCTTCTCCGTGCGAGCATCCTCTACCTTGCGGATCAGCTTGTCAGCCTCGGAATTGTCGCGAACCGTCTTGGTAACATTGACCGTCGTCTGCACCAGCATCAGGATGCCCATGGCAAGATAGCCTTTGCCCCAGAGGTCGATCGGCATCATGTAGAGGCCGACGAAAAGCATGAAAGCAGCGGCGGCGAAAGAGATGTAGGAAAAGCTCACCCAAGCCTGGGAATGTTTCTGGAAACTGTCGTTCATGATCGTACCCTCTCTAATCTGTTTGATGTGTTCGGTTTCAGGCTGCTGAATTCATGCGTTCGCGAAGGCGGGTCAGCACCTCGTCGGCTGAAGGACTGAGCGGGGCTCCGAAGCCGGCATTGGCAAGCTTTTCGACAATGGTTGCCGGCCGGCTCGCTGCGTCCATTTCCTTCATGACGGAAGCTGCGACCTCGCAGCGGTTCTGGTAGGCCTGAAGACGGGCAAGCGTTTCCTCCGCATCGTCGAGGGTCGCGAGGCCCGACTTGTCGTCGCAGGCGACATTGAGCTTCTGTGTCTGCTCGGTAGCGCGGGCCAGCCGCTCGCCGCGCTGCAATTCCTGCAGCCGCACTTCCGATGCGCGAACGGTTGCCTTGAGCTTGCCGATCGTCTGGTTGAATTGCGCCTGCGCCTTCTCGGAAGCATCGCGCTCGGCTTCGAGCTGGGCGATCGCCTCGGCGGCTTCCAGGGCAAGCTCGTCATTGCCCTTCTGCAAGGCGGCAACGGCGCGAGTTTCCAGGTCGGCGATGCGACCGACGATCGCTGAATAATGGCTCTTTTCCTGCTCATTCTGTGCAACGGCAATTGCCACTGCCCGCCGTGCCGACTGAATGGCGACGGCCGCGTCGCGGATCTGCTGCGCAAGCAGAGGCACGGCATTGCGATCGATGAATGCCTGCTCCGCATCGTAAGCTCTACCGCGGATGAGCGTCAGAATTGAATTGAACATTTGTCGTCTCCCGTTTATGAACGATGTTCACGAAATGATGTATGCCAGAATCATGAACGCCGTTCAAGAAAAATTTTGAACAACGTTCAAAAATCGGATTGGAATGGTCAATGGCGAGAAAAACCCTGGAAAAGCGCGAGGATCTGAAGCTGCGGCTGATCGAGGCGGCGCGCAATCGCATAGCGGCCGACGGGCTTTCCAACCTGCGGGCGCGCGACGTAACGCAGGATGTCGGCTGCGCGCTTGGAGGTCTCTACACCGTGTTTGCCGATCTCGACGATCTGGTCATTCACGTCAATTCGGCGACGCTGAAGGGGCTCGAAGCTTCGCTAACTCTGGCCGAGGTCAAGGATCACACGCCCACCGACCGTTTGCGCAATCTCGCGCGCGGCTATTTGCGGTTTGCCGTCACCCACCGCAATCTATGGAAGGCGCTCTTCGATCACCGGCCACCGGACAATCGTCCGAGCCCGGAATGGCATCTTGAGGAGCATATGTTCCTGATGGGCGTCATTGCCGAACCGCTTGCCGAACTGCAGCCGACCATGTCGGAGACGGCGCGCGCTATTCGCGCGAGAACCCTGTTCGGCGCCGTTCATGGCGTCGTCAGCATCAGCCTCGAGGGGCGGTTTGTCGGTCTGCCGGTCGAAAGCCTGGAACGGGAACTCGACGACTTCATTCTGACCGTGGCGGCCGGAGCTGCGGCAAGGCAGGCCTAGGCAAATTCTCGCGGTTCAGGGATTCGACGGCGCATAGTCCCTGATATCGCCGAAAGCATAGCCGCGCTGACGAAGCGTGCGGGTGAGCGCCTGCAGGTTTTCCTGGCCGTTGAACTGGTCCTGGAACATTTCGTCGTGCATCAGCAGGATCATCTTGCCGCGTTGCGTGAAGCGGCCGTATTGAAAGAGGTGGTCGATTTCGCTGACCAGACGGTCCACCGATTGAACGGGCTTGCCGTCGTCGCTGTGTACCCATTCGAAATCCCAGCCGTAGAGATAGAAGCCCGCTTCGGCAACGAACTCATAGTCCAGCCACTCGCGCTCCCATTGGGCGACATTGATGGACAGATCCTCTCTCGAGACAGTCGGAAGCCGAAAGACGTCCCTGCCCGGCAGCCGCGCATGGACGATCGGCTTCAGGCCAAGAACGTCATTGGCATGAAGCATGTCCGCCACGACGGCCTGAGTGTTGGAGTAGTATTTCCTGTAGCGATTGTTGGCGTGACTGTAGCTATGGTTGCCGATGGTCACCAGCGACATCGCCTTGGCTTCGGCCAGCAGCTCGCGCCCGGCCGGAATGGTCTCGACATGCAAGCCGACCATGAACATGGCGGCGGGCACATTTTCCTGGCTCAGTACCGAGAGAATGTTCTTCGTTCCGGGCAGCGGCCCGTCGTCAAATGTCAGAAAGATCGTCTTGTCCGCAGCCTGGGCGCCGACCGCGCATGCCACGAGAAAAATGCCGGCAAGCATCCATCTGAACAACGCACTCATCAGGTCATGCACTTCGCCCAAGCTGCCGCCCCCCGCATCATCTTTGCAAACTGGCATATCGCGCTGGACAAGAAAAGTGCCACGAATGCGAGAAAAGCAAAGGGCGCTCTACCCATTTCTGGGGAGCGCCCTTGCTTTTTTAACCCGGACAGCGAACACCGGCTCGACACAGAAATGTCAGCACGGCAGGCCATCGATACAGGTGATGGCCTGCAGATAATAGCGAATCGCACCCTTTGCAAGGGTAAACTTCGAGAAAATTCAGAATTCCGCCGCTTGGGATCTCAAGCGGCGGAATTCGCACATATGTACCCAGCCTGAGCTTCCGTCAGGCCGCCTTCAAGGCGGCGTCTCGCGGGATCTCGACGTCGATCTCCAGCATGGAGACGTCCTTGTCGCGATCCATCTTCACCTGCACCTTATCGCGATCGACCTGGACGTGCTTGGCGATGACGGCGAGGATTTCCTCTCTCAGCACGGATACGAGATCCGAACCCACAGAGGCACGCTCATGGGCAAGGAGAATCTGCAGACGCTCGCGCGCCATCGGTGCAGATCTCTGCTTGCGAAACAGTTTGAAAATGCTCATGCGGCCCTCCTTGCGAAGATCTTGCCGAAGATACCCCGCTTCTCGCCGGGGATGGTGACCGGCAGCTGCTCGCCGGCAAGACGGCGTGCGGCTTCGAAATAAGCAAGCGCTGGCGCGCAGCGCGCATCGGCGAGCGTGACGGGCGAGCCGAGGTTGGAGGCGCGCAGAACGTCCGTGCTTTCAGGAATGATGCCGAGCAACGGAATGGAGAGGATCTCCAGCACATCATCGACCTTCAGCATGTCGCCGCGCTCGGCGCGGGCGGCATCAAAGCGGGTCAAGAGGAGATGCTTTTCCATGCGCTCGCCGCGCTCGGCCTTCAGCGTCTTGGAGTCCAGCAGGCCGATGATGCGATCGGAATCGCGTACCGAGGAGACTTCCGGATTGGTGACGACGACGGCGACATCGGCATGACGCATGGCAAGCGTTGCACCGCGCTCGATACCGGCCGGGCTGTCGCAGATGACCCAGTCGAAATAGTTCTTGAGCTCGTTGATGACGCGCTCGACGCCCTCGGGGGTAAGATTGTCCTTGTCGCGGGTCTGCGAAGCCGGCAGGAGGAAGAGCGTCTCCAGCCGCTTGTCGCGGATCAGCGCCTGCGGCAGCTTGGCATCGCCATGAATGACGTTGACGATGTCGTAGACGACGCGCCGTTCCGCACCCATGACCAGATCGAGATTGCGCAGGCCAACGTCGAAATCGACCACGACGACCTTTTCGCCCCTCTGCGCCAGAGCCGCCCCCAATGCGGCAGTCGAAGTCGTCTTCCCAACTCCGCCCTTGCCTGATGTGACGACGATTACCTTGCCCATCTCGCTCTCCTGTTTTGGCCGGCTTCGGCTCAGATTAGTTTTTCAGCCATGATCGTTTCACCATCCAGCCAGAGCTGAACAGGCTGCCCTCTGAGGCTGGGTGATACGTCTTCTGCCATTTTGTAAATTCCATCGATCGCCAGCAGCTCGGCTTCGAGCTTGCGGCAAAAGATTCGCGCCGAGGCATTGCCGATCGAGCCCGCCATGGCGCGGCCGCGCAGGGCGCCATAGATGTGGATGGATCCACCCGCGATGACTTCCGCACCGGATGCCACCGAACCGATGATGGTGACATCGCCCTCGGGAAAGATCACCGACTGGCCGGAACGCACCGGCTCGCGGATGATCAGTGACTGCGTGACTGGCCGGACTTCCGGAGGCGGCGCCTTCGGCTCGCTGTTGCGACGCTCCACCACAGGCTCCGCCTCGGTGATCTCAAAATCGGCAGCCGGACGCCCACCTTTCAGCATCGGCGGCATGCCTGGCCCGGCGATCGACGGACGACCGCCCTCGATGCCCATGATGCTGACGTTGCGGGCCGAAAGCTCGCCGATCAGCTCCTTCAGCTGGGCGCGGTCTATCGGCAGATCGGTGATATCGAGCACAACCGGCCGCCCCAGAAAGAAGCCGGCCGAACGGGCTGCGAGATCATCAAGCCTGATCAACCACTGGTCCAGCGGAAGATCCGGCGAAAGCATGACCGCTAGGAAGGAGCGGCCCTTGATACGGATCGAGCGAGCGTCTGTTAGCACTTTGGTCATCTATGTAAATAAATCGTTGACCTTGTGTACCGCTCATATGGTTAACAAGTGGTTAACGCGAGGCTCCATTCGAGCCCGAACCGCCCCATAAAACGGCGATGCTCGCGAGCGCCGAAGGCTCGCTGGAGCTCGGATCGTAGACGCATGGAGCGGCGAAAATCGCAGCTCCTGCAAGGAGAAGAATGATCGGCTTCATGAAATCCTCCGGGCGCAAGGCAGACGTTGCCTTGCTGATGACTCGATGCGAAAAAATTAACGATTCTGCGCGCCGCGCCTTCCGAAACGACGCGCAATATCAGCGTACAGGCGATTCTCAGGCGAGCTTCAGCTCGACATTGATGTTGCCGCGAGTCGCCTTCGAATAGGGGCAGGTCTGGTGGGCTTCCTCGACCAGCGTGCGTGCGAGTTCGGGCTCGATGCCGGGCATGCTGATGGTCAGGCGGGCCTGCAGGAAATAGGCGCCTTCCGTGGTGCCAAGATCCACCTCGGCATTGACTGCCAGATCGGCGGGAAGCTTAATCTTGCGCTTGCCAGCGGCAAGGCCCATTGCGCCGATGAAGCAAGCCGACCAGCCGGCTGCGAAGAGCTGTTCGGGATTGGTGCCGGCATGGGCGCTGCCGGGAGGCGAAAGCTTGACCTCCAGCTGGCCGTCATCGCTGCGCGCGGAGCCGTCGCGGCCGCCGATGGTATGCGTTCTTGCCGTGTATAGAACCTTGTCGATCTTGGTCATGGAACACTCCTTTGTTGCGTCGCCCGGTTTGCTGTGTCGTCTGGGGCGACGTCCGTTGACGGAGTGTTTTTTGATGGATCGACGTATCCGGCATGTTTCCGGAATCGCCGGAAGTGTTACAAAACGTAGGCCGTTGCAGACCGGATACAATTGCTTACAAAGAGCCTGTAAATCTTCAGTCGGATCAATCAGGAAATGACGACTTCGGCCGCCAGACCGCCGCCATCGCGGTTATAGAGCCTGACGGAACCGCCGAGCGTCTGGGCCAGCTGCTGGGCAATCGCAAGGCCAAGCCCGGTGCCGCCCGTATTGCGGTTTCGCGACTGTTCCAGCCGGAAGAAGGGCTGCATCGCCGTTTCTATCTGGTCCTGCGGAATGCCTGAGCCGCGATCCAGCACTGTTATGACAATCTCGCCCTTATCCCTGCGCTCCACAGCGATTTCCGCCGCCCCGGCGAATTTCAACGCATTGTCGATGAAATTGGTGAGGATGCGGCGAAGCGCATGCGGCTTCGTCGTCGTCGTCCCCTGAACAAGACCAAGGATCTCGACGGATTTGCCGGTGTCCTGATAGTCGTAGCAGATGCTTTCGACAAAGGAGGCAAGGTCGATGCGGGAGCTCTTCTCGCCATTGCTATGGGCGCTGCGCGCATAGGCTATCCCATCCTGCACCAGACGCTCAATCTCGCCGAGATCCTGCAGCAGCTTGGTTTTCTCAGGCGAATCATCGGCAATATCGGCGCGCAGGCGCATGCGCGTGATCGGCGTCTGCAGATCGTGCGAGATGGCCGCGAGAATCTGAACGCGCTCCTCAAGATAATGCGCTATCCGGTCCCGCATTGCGTTGAAGGCCTTGGCGGCGTGGGCCACCTCGCTCGGCCCGCCATCGCTCAATGCCGGTCCCTTCTTGTCGGGATCGAGCGCGTCGGCCGCCGCCGCGAGCTCAGCCAGTGGACGAATCGCCAGACGGACGGCGAACCAGGTACAAAGGACGATCACCAGCATCTGCACGACAAAGACGTAAGGCAGCCAGTTGGCGATGGGCATGATACCCTTCGGCACGATGTCGATGGTCAGCGGACTGCCGTCACTCAGGTTCAGATGCGCCTGCAGGCGCATGATCGGACCGGGTATCGATTCGACATGGATGGGAAAACGATGGCCGACGGCATCCTCTATCTTGGCGGCGATCTCCGCGCTGCGGGTGGACGTATCGGGCACGCCCGGCAGCCCTGTCCCCAGCTCGAAATTATAGTTGCCGCGGCTCAGCCAATCGACGAAATTCGCCCTTTCTCCCGCCGGCAAGCGGTCGAGCACGGCGATCGAGGTCGCGACATCGCGCTCCAGCGTACCGAGCATGACGGCCTTCGCCGACATGTAGCGCTCCAGGTACAAAACGCTGAAGGAGAGCCCGTAGGCGATCGCAAGACCGAGCAGCAGGATGATGAAGATGCGCGAGCGCAAGGTGCTGGGCCATGACAGACCCCGAGGCTGCAGGGCCACCGTGCTCATGAGCGCAACTCCGCGATCTCCACCGGAACCGAGAAGACATAACCTTCGCTGCGCACCGTCTTGATATAGGTCGGCTCGCGCGCATCGTCGCCCAGGCGCTGACGAAGACGGCTGACAAGCAGGTCGATCGAGCGATCGAAGAGATCGGCATCGCGACCCTGCGTCAGGTTCAGCAACTGATCGCGATTGAGCACTCGCTGCGGGTGGTCGATGAACACGCGCAGCAGGCGATACTCGGCGCCGCTCAGGGTAATTTCCGTTCCATCCCGGTCGAGCAGATGGCGGCCGACCGTATCGAGCCGCCAGTCCCCGAAGACCAGCAATTGTCCGGCTTCGCTGATCTGCAGATTGGGCGGCAGCATGCGGGTGCGCCGAAGAACGGCCTTGATGCGGGCTAGAAGTTCACGGGCGGCAAACGGCTTGGCCAGATAATCGTCGGCACCCATCTCCAGGCCTAGGATCCGGTCCATTTCGTCGCTGCGCGCCGTCAGCATCAGGATGGGCGTCGCCTTGTGTTTTCCGGCGCGAAGCTCACGACACAGTACCAGGCCGTCGTCGCCCGGCATCATCACATCGAGCACGATCAGATCGACCGAATTGGCCTCGAGAAAGCTGCGCATCTGCCGGCCGTCGGCGGCCGTCGTCGCCCTCAAGCCGTTCTTCTTCAGATAGCTCGACACCAGCTCACGGATTTCCCGATCGTCATCCACGATCAGGATATGGTCGACATGTTCCATCCTCATTTTCCATTCATCATCGTAAGCGGCAGCCTACGAATATTCATTCTCTTGTCGCGCCAACGGCAGAAGGCGCCAGCTTACGCCGGCGCCCTGTCGCACACTATCGCCGAACTAGAAACGATCAACATCTATCACAGCCTGCGCAAAGGCTTGCGGCGCTTCCTGGGGAAGATTGTGCCCGATGCCGCCGGTGATGGTGCGATGCTCATGTTTGCCGGAGAACTTGCCACGATAGGCTGACGGCTCCGGATGAGGCGCCCCGTTGGCGTCGCCTTCCATGGTGATTGTCGGGATCGAAATCACCGGTCCTGTGGCCAGCTTCTTTTCATAGGTATCGAACTTGGTCTCGCCTTCGACGAGCCCCAGGCGCCAGCGGTAGTTGTGGATAACGATATCGACATGGTCGGGATTGTCGAAGGCGGCAGCCGAGCGATCGTAGGTGGCGTCGTCAAAGGCCCATTGCGGCGAGGCGGTGTGCCAGATCAGCTTTGCGAAATCGTGGCGGTTTTCCTGATAGCCGAGGCGGCCGCGCTCCGTGGCGAAATAGAACTGATACCACCAGGCAAGCTCTGCCTTCGGCGGCAGGGGCTTGCGGTTGATTTCCTGGCTGCCGATGAGATAGCCGCTGACCGAGACCAGCGCCTTGCAACGCTCGGGCCAAAGTGCCGCCATGATGTCGGCGGTACGGCCGCCCCAATCGTAACCGGCAACAACGACCTTTTCGATCTTCAGTGCGTCGAGAAGCGCGATCATATCGGCGGCAAGGGCTGCCTGCTGACCGTTGCGCGGGGTTTCCTTCGAAAGGAAGCGGGTGGTCCCATAGCCGCGAAGATAGGGAATGATGACGCGGTAGCCGGCACCGGCAAGCAGCGGGGCGACATCGACGAAGCTATAGATATCGTAAGGCCAACCATGCAGCAGCAGCACGACCGGGCCATTGGCGGGACCGGCTTCGGCGTAACCGATGTTGAGCACGCCCGCATCGATCTGCTTCAGCGCATCGAAAGAAGTATGGCTGCCGGCCTTGACGGCGGGCAGCGTCGAAGCGGAAGGCTTCGCTTCTTCGGCGTCGGCGATGGCGGGCAGACCAAATTCGGCAGCCGCGACGGCAATTGCGGCAATGCCGAAGAAGCGGCGGCGGGTGTGATTGATTTCCTCAGACATCTGTCTCTCCTGTCGATTGGATCGTGAGCTTGAGAAAGCCAGCCGCATGTATCGCCGGTGTGTCGCAAGCGGCCGTCTTTTGAATGATTATGTAGCTTCCGGCACCCAAGATACAGTCTGATACAATCCGCCGCTCTTGGCGGAACAGCCGTGGTAGGCCGCTGAGCCAGCGGCAAAATCGCGCCGGCATCGCCAAGTTTGTATCGCAGTGTATCGAAGCCGAAGAGATTGACGTTTCGGTACATTCTCCCATCGACCCCGACACATTCGAGATACGTCGCCACCGGCAGATGACGTCAACGCTGAGGACGGCCCATCGCCGCCGCCAGCCGGTCAATCGCTTCTAAAGGAGCAAGACGATGACGCTTCTCATCATTGCCTATCTCGGCGGTGCGCTGACGATCTTAAGTCCATGCATTCTGCCCATTCTCCCCTTCATCTTTGCCCGGGCCGGACAGCCCTTCGTCAAGAGCACGCTGCCCATGCTTGCAGGCATGGCGCTCACCTTCGCATTCGTCGCAACCCTTGCTGCGGTCGGCGGCGCCTGGGCCATCCGCGCCAATGAATATGGTCGCCTAGTGGCAATCGTCCTGCTTGGGCTCTTCGGCCTCAGCCTGATTTCGCCCCGCATAGCCAGCGCTCTATCGCGGCCCGTCGTCGATCTCGGCAACAATCTCCTGAATGCCGCCGGCGCGCATCGCACGACTGCAAGCGTCAGAAGCTCCTTCGTGCTCGGCATTGCGACAGGTTTGCTCTGGGCGCCCTGTGCCGGCCCGGTCCTCGGGCTCGTTCTGACGGGCGCCGCCTTGAAGGGTGCCAATCTGCAGACGACATTCCTGCTGCTGGCCTATGGCGCCGGTGCTGCGACCTCGCTTGCCGTTGCACTCTTTGCCGGCGGCAAGATCTTTGCCGGCATGAAGCGGTCTCTCGGCGTCAGCGAACGCATCCGCCAGCTTGCAGGGGCCGCCGTTCTGGCAGGCGTTGCCGCCATCGCGCTTGGCCTTGACACCGGCCTGCTTGCTCGCCTCTCTTACGCCAGCACGGGTTCCTTCGAACAGGCTTTGCTGGAGAAGCTGCACCCCAAGGCTTCAGGTCCCGAAACCGAGGTTGCCAGCAATGGCGCGGTAGTCCCCGCCAGCGATGCGGCCCGCCCGTTCCATAGCGACCTTCCGGTAGAAGGCCCCGCGCCTTCCCTCGATGGCGCGGTCACCTGGCTGAACTCCGAGCCGCTGACGACAGCTGAGCTTCGCGGCAAGGTGGTGCTCGTCGACTTCTGGACCTACTCCTGCATCAACTGCATCCGCACCATCCCCTATGTTCGCGCCTGGGCGGAAAAGTATAAGGATCAGGGCCTCGTCGTGATCGGCGTCCACGCTCCGGAATTCGCCTTCGAAAAGAATGTCGATAACGTCAAGAAGGCGATCGCCGACTTCAAGATCGGTTATCCGGTCGCAATCGACAACGACTATCGCATCTGGCGCGCCTTCGAGAACAACTACTGGCCCGCTCATTATCTGATCGATGCCAAGGGACAGGTCCGCTACCAGCACTTCGGCGAAGGCAATTATCGCCAGACCGAACAAGCGATCCAGGATCTCCTGCGCGAAGCCGGCAGCGACATGGCCCAGAGTGCCCCTGTCGTTCCAGACGCAAAGGGTGCGGAAGCAAGCCCTGACCTCAACCATATCCGCTCCGGCGAAACCTATGTCGGCTATAAGCAGGCAACGGGCTTCGTTTCCCCTGAACCCGTGAAGGCAGACACTGCAGCCGACTATTCTGTTGCCAATCCCGGCCTCAACCAATGGGGACTGGCAGGAACCTGGACCGTCGGCCCGGAGCAAGCATTACTCGACAAGGCAGGCGGCGGCATCAGCTACCGCTTCAGCGCCCGCGACCTGCACCTCGTCCTCGGGCCATCAGCTGATGGAAAGCCGATCCGCTTTCAGGTGACCGTGGATGGAAAGGCGCCTGGCGCCGACCACGGCGCCGATATCGATGCCGCCGGAAATGGCACTGTGACTGCGACCAAGCTCTACCAGCTTGTCCGGCAGTCCGGCGATGTCACCGCCCATAACTTCGAGATCCGATTCCTCGACCCCGGGGTCCAGGCCTACGCCTTCACCTTCGGCTGAAATTCCTCCTCTACCTAAAGCATGAACCACAACTGATAGGAGTCACACCCATGAATACCCGTTTTCTTTCCATCGCCGCCCTTGGCCTTGCCGCAAGCACCGTGGCATTTGCGGCGCAGGCAGCCGAGATCAAGAACATCGTCATCGTCCACGGCGCCCTTGCCGACGGCTCGGGATGGCGCAAGACCGCCGATATCCTTGAAAAGGATGGCTTCAAGGTCACCGTCGTCCAGGAGCCCATCACCTCGCTCGCCGACGATGTCGCCGCAACCAATCGTGTGCTCGACCTTCAAAACGGGCCGAGCCTGCTCGTCGGCCACAGCTATGGCGGCATTGTTATCACCGAGGCCGGCAACCGGCCGGATGTTGCAGGCCTCGTCTATGTCGCCGCATTCCAACCTGATAAGGGCGAAAGCCTGATCGGTCTTGCGAGTTCCAAACCCGCAGGCAGCATGAATATCCGCGAAACGAAGGACGGCCAGTATCTCTATATCGACCCGACGACCTTCGCGGCGGATTTTGCCGCGGACTTGCCGAAAGACGAAGCCGATTTCCTCGGAAAGTCGCAGGTTTTCGCCTCCAAGGCAGCCTTTACGGCCAAGGTCAGCGATCCTGCCTGGAAGGCGAAGAAGAGCTGGGCAGTTGTCGCCAGCGATGATCGCTCCATCAATCCGGAACTTGAGCGCAGCATGGCAAAGCGTGCCGCCAGCGACGTGACCGAAATCAAGGCAAGCCATGCCGTCTTCGCATCGCAGCCGGAAAAGGTTGCCGCCGTCATCGAAAAGGCAGCCAAGGACGCTGGCAAGTAACAACAAACCGGCGGCGGCCTCCTGAACAAAGCCGCCGCCGATCTCTGTGCTTTACACGGGATCGTAGCGACTGACTTCGATCCCGGAGCCGACCGGCAATAGAACGGACGTGATCCCCGGCTTGGCGCGAACGGCCTCGCCATAGCGCTTCACGTCTTCATTGCCGGGCATGAACATATTGTCGGCAACGATGATCGCGCCGGCATTGAGCTTCGGATAGAAGGCCTCCAGGCAAGGAATGTAGAGATCCTTCCACAAATCGACGAGAACGAAGTCGACACCGGACGGCAGCGTCTTGATCATCTCGACGGCATCGCCGATCTGAAAGTCGATGTGCTCCGAGAGCCCCGCCTTCTCTGCCATTTCCCTGGCAAACTTGGTCTTGTAGGCATGCAGCTCCATGGAAATGAGCCTTCCGCCGCTGGAGCGTGCAGCCTCTGCAAGCCAGATGCCGGAATAGCCGAAGGACGTGCCAAGTTCGAGAATGGTCGGCGCTTTCAGGCTTTTCGCCACTATGTTGATGAAACGACCGGTCTCGGGGCCGACGGCTCTCAACCGGCGATCCTGACCACCATCACGTCCACCCGGCGGCACTTCCCTGGGTTTGCTCTGCTCTTCGCGAATAAGCTCATGATAGGCCTCAAGGACGGCTTCGATCTTCTGATCCATAACAAACTCCTCATTGAGTCAGTCGCTTACCGGCGTGCGATTGTGCGGGCTGCGTCATCAAGCACGGTGGCAATCGCCTGACCGACACCGTGATCGAACATCTCGATATAGTTCGCAATATATAGCGAGGTGCCTGCATGAAATTTAATCTTCCGGCCGCGAGCCGCCGGATGCTGTCTGTTCACGGATAAGATCGATAAAGGCACGGAGCCTCGCGGGCATCTGGCGCCGCTGGGCGAAATAAAGGCTGAGCCCCGGATAGGGCGGGCTCCAATCCTGCAACACGGGGATCAAGCTGCCTGCCGCGATATGATCGGCCATGGACGGTTCGCCGATATAGGCAAGGCCCGCCCCTTCGAGAACGGCAGTCAACATCAGGTCGGACGCGTCGAGGGTCAGGCTGCCTGGCGCGTCGATCAGGATCGATTGCCCATGCCGTTCGAACTCCCAGCGATAAAGCTTGCCGCTCGCCATGCGGGCGCGAATGCAGCGGTGCTGCGAAAGATCGCCGGGAGTGAGCGGTCGTGGCCTTTCGCTGAAATAGGCCGGCGATCCCACAACGAGCGAGCGGACCGTGGGGACGATCGGTATCGCCACCATATCCGTCGGGACGGCTTCGGCGAGACGTACACCGGCATCGAAACCCTTGCCAATCACATCGACCAGAGCGTTGTCGGTGACGATTTCGACCTCCACGTTCGGGTAACGCCGCCCATATTGGAGGATAAGGGGGACCAAAAGCATGCGCGCCGCGCCGGGCGCCATGTTGAGCCGCAGCGTACCCGATACCGACCCTGAGGATATGCCGGCGTTCTCGATCGCCCTGTCGATCGCGGCGAGAGCCGGCGCTATATCCGCAATAAAACGTTCACCCGCATCCGACAGTGTCACGCTACGCGTCGTCCTATTGAAGATCCGAACGGACAGACGCTCCTCCAGCGCCGCAACCGCATGGCTGAGCGCCGACGAGGACATGCCGAGTTCGCGTGCGGCGGCACGAAAGCCGCCATGGCGCGCAACAGCCGCGATTGCCTCAAGCTCCGCCAGGCTTGCCTTCATTGCGCAATTTTCCTCATCAGCCTGTCCATCTTTGTCCTACTACACCAATCAAATAGCGCGCTTTACCTTTATCGGAAAGATGAAGGAGACGCTCATGCGCACGATAGATACGATTTACATCAACGGCCGCTTCGTTCAGCCCCATGGCACAGAGCTAGCCCCTCTTTTCAACCCAACCACCGAAGCGCAGATTGGCGCCGTACGCCTTGGAAACGAGCAGGACGTCAACGATGCCGTCGCCGCCGCCAAGGCGGCATTTGCAGGGTTATCGCAAAGCTCCAAGGCCGAACGCATTGCAATGCTGCATGGCTTGCATGAGGCCGTCTCGGCTCGTGCCGCGGACCTCGTCGACGCCATGCGCGAGGAATACGGCGCTCCGGCTGCCTTCATCGGCTTTTCAGTGCCACATGCCGCAACGGCTTTTCTGCACATGGCCGAGACGCTCAATGACTATGAGTTTCGACGCCGCATCGGCCATGCCGAAGTGGAAATGAGGCCCGCCGGTGTCGCCGCCGCCATTACGCCCTGGAACAGCAATTACGGCTTCATCTGCAGCAAACTGGCGACAGCCATCGCCGCCGGTACGACCATGGTCATCAAGCCATCGGAAATGAGTGCGATCCAGACGCAGCTCATCACCGAATGCCTGCACGCCGCCGGCTTGCCGGATGGTGTTTTCAACATCGTCAACGGCTATGGCCATGTCGTCGGCGCCGCCCTTAGCGCCCACCGCGACATCGCAAAGATCAGTTTCACCGGTTCGACAGCCACAGGACGGGCGATCTTGCAGGCTGCATCGATGACCATGAAGCGGGTGACGCTTGAGCTCGGCGGCAAGAGCCCGAACATCATTCTCGATGACGCCGATCTCGATCTCGTCATTCCGCAGGTACTGGCGGCAAGCTTTGCCAATAGCGGCCAGGCCTGCATTGCCGGCACCCGCATTCTCGCTCCCGAAAGCCGTCTCAACGAAATCCAACTACGACTGGCTGATGCCGTTTCGGCGCTCAAGGTGGGCGACGCCAAAGACCCGGCCGTCAGTATCGGCCCAATGGTCAGCCAGAAACAATGGGATCGCGTTCAGTCTTATATTCACCTCGGCCAGGAGGAAGGCGCACGGCTGATCGTTGGCGGGGAAGGACGTCCTGAAGGGCTCGATCGCGGCTGGTTCGTCCGGCCGACGATCTTCTCCGGCGTCAACAACGATATGCGGATCGCGCGCGAAGAGATTTTCGGGCCTGTGTTGTGTGTCATTCCCTATCGCGATGATGCCCATGCCGTCGAGATCGCAAACGACACGGTCTATGGCCTACAGGCCTACGTCTTCTCCTCCGATGTAAAAAGGGCAAAGCGGGTGGCAGAGCAGATCGAGGCAGGCCGCGTCGTCATCAACGGCGCGCCGCACGAGCCGCTGGCACCCTTCGGCGGCTTCAAGCAATCCGGCATGGGCCGCGAATTCGGCGCCTACGGCCTGGAATCGTTTCTCGAGCCGCGTGCCGTGTTAAGCTGACATGCGAGAGCCCCGGAGGACCTCGATGGGTTTCCGGGGCGCCTTAAGCGGCAATGACATTCAGGTTCTCGTTAGAATCATGTTCTACCTTTAGAACAATTCCAATCTAAGGAGATCCGATGCCTGCAAGATCCGCCTACTCCGTTCCGCAACGCATCCTTCATTGGCTTATGGCCATACTCATCTTCTTCAATCTCTTGTTTCCCGATGGCATGAATGCCTGGCGGCGTCTTATTCGCCATGGACAGACGCCGACGCCAGCCGATGTCGCCAGCGCCAATATCCACGCCTATGCCGGTATTGCTATCCTGTTGCTGGCTATCGTGCGCCTTGGCTTGAGGTTGGTATCCGATGTCCCAACGCCGCCGGATGATCAGCCCGCGTTCCTGCATTATATCGCCAGCGTAACGCACTTCCTGCTCTATGCGCTGATCTTCGCAATGCCTCTATCGGGAATAGCAGCCTACTATTTCGGCATCGACACGGCCGCCTTCGTCCATGGCGGTCCGATCAAGTCCCTGCTCTGGGCCGTTGTCGTCCTGCATATACTCGGTGCGCTCGTCCAGCATTTCTACTTCAGGTCGGACGTGCTGCGGCGCATGACGATCGGCTAGACTGGCTGCAAAAATGGCGGCTAAGCCGATTGGCCGCCAAAGTGCTTCTCGAAGGAGAAGAGAGCGGTCGGTAGTGCGCTGCCGCCCTGAAGCGCCAGATCCGCGAGGATTTCGCCCACCACGCTGGTGAACTTGAAGCCATGACCGGAGCAAGCCGAAGAAACAACCACATTCGCCTGCCCCGGCAATGTGTCGATCAGAAAATCCTCGCTCGGCAGCATTGTATAACGGCAGGTCGTCGCCCGCACGCGATATGAGGCCGCGTCCGGTAGACGCTTGCGGGCGAAACTGTCGAGCAGTTCGGTGTCGGTCTCGTTCACGGGCGGGTTGGGCACTTCCGGGTCGATGGGCTCCCGGAAATGCGCGTGGCGGCCGATCTTGACGCCGTCGATGCCGATCGCAGGGAAGCCGAAATAGGAGCCTTCGTCCCCTTCGTCGCGCAGGAAGCAGGGCATGCGCTGCGGCTCCGCCACGAAGCCATCCTTCGGCTGATACCAGGCGACCACCTGTCGGATCGGCTGCGCATTCGCCTTCAGCTGCGGCACAAGCTCTGCAATCCAGGCACCGGTGGCGACGACCACCTTGCGCGCCCGATATCTCCCGGTCGTGGAAATGACGGTCACGCCGGTGTCGTCAGGCTCGATTGCGACAACACGCTCGCCGAAATGCAGCACTGCTCCATCTTCCGCGGCAAGTCTCAAATAGCCCATGATAGCCGCCTCCGGGCGCACATAGCCGCCCTGCGGGTCCAGCAGCCCGATCTCGCCGTCCTCAAGTGCAAAGGCCGGGAAGCGGCGCTTCATGGCATCCTTGTCGAGTATCTCATGCGGCATCCATGCATGTCACAGGATGCACGCGTGCCGCTGACGATCTTGCTGTCGGGCGCGCCGATCTGCAGAACGCCCGTGACGGTCAGGATCTCCGCACGCAGCCTCGCCTCGAGTGAGCGCCAGTTATGATAGGCCCGCTTCAGCAGCGGAACATAGGATGGATCTTCGAAGTAACCCAGCCGGATCAACCGGCTGTCGCCGTGTGACGAGCTGAGGGCATGCGCCGGAAAATGCGCTTCAATGCCGATTGCCGTTGCTCCTCGGGCCGCAGCCGACGACAGAGCAGCGCTCCCCATCGCGCCGAGACCGACAACGGCGACGTCGAATTCCACGGACATTCTATGCTCCAGTTTCACTTTCAGCGGGCGGCGCAGTCTGCGCGATCATGTCCCGCAGGCTCTCCATGTCGGTATTCAATGGACGGTCGTCGCCGTAAAGAGGAACGCGCGAACGGGCCATAGCATAAAGACGATCCGTTCCCGGTGCTCTCGTGGCCTTCGAAGCAAGGAAATCATGCGCCTGCGCCGCCGCCATCAGTTCGATCGCGAGGATATATTCGGCGTTGTCGAGGATCGCGAGCAGCTTGCCGGCGGCCGCCGTCGGATGCGCAAGAAAATCCTCTTGCAGACCCGATGTCAGGCCGCCATCGAGCGAGGCGGGAGCGGCGAGCCGCCGATTGTCGTTGCTGAGTGCAGCAGCCGTATATTGCGCGATCATGAAACCCGAATGGCTGCCGGCATCGCTTGCCAGAAACGGCGGCAACCCGCTGACAAGCGGATTGACCAGACGATCCATCCGCCGCTCACTCATGGCAGCAATCTGCGCGATCGCGATCGCGAGACTATCGGCCGCCTGACCGAGGGCCGGCGCGACGGCATGGGCTTCCGAAGAGACGACAGGCTGTTCGGGCGTACCCGAAACCGCCGGATTGTCCGTTACCGAGGCCAATTCCTGATCCACGATGCGGGCGGTCTGCTCGAAGACATCCCAAGCGGCGCCATGGGCGTGCGGCACCGATCTCAAGCTCAAGGCATCCTGCGTCCGTCGACCAAGGGCTGCGGCAACGAGGCCGCTACCTTGCAGGCGGCTGCGCAGCCTGCGGCCGACCTTGGCAATGCCTGCCGAAGGGCGCAGTGCGAGCACGGCCTCATCGAAGGCCGCCATCTGGCAACCGGCGGCTTCCAGCGTCAACGCGGCGATGGCATCGGCCCAATCGAGCAGGCGCTCGGCGCGGTAGACCGCTAGCGCCGACAATCCCGTGGCGCAAGCCGTACCGTTGACGAGGCTCAGCCCCTCCTTGGCGCCAAGCACCAGGGGGCTGAGACCGATCGTGGCAAGCGCCTGCGCACCGGTCATGGCCTTCCCCTTCACAACAGCCCGTCCCTCGCCGATCAAAACGAGCGCTGTATGGGCGTTGTGGGTCAAATAGCCAGCCGAGCCCTTGGAGGGCACTTCGGGGATGCAATCATGCTCGAGAAACGCCGCAAGATGCCGGATAATCTCAGGCCGCACGCCGGAATGGCCATGGGCGAAATTAGCAATCTGCGCCGCGATGATAGAGCGCACTTCGCACGGCGGCAGCAGAGGACCGACGCCGCAGGCATGGCTCATGATGATATTGCGCGAAAGACGGCTCTGCGAAGCGCGGTCGACAACGGTATCGGACAAGGCGCCGACGCCGGTATTGACGCCATAGGCACGCACGCCCGTCTCGACGATGCGCTCGACGATGCGGCTGGCCTGGTCGACACACTTCCAGGCCGCTTCAGACAAGGTCAGCGGTTCGCCGACGCCGATGCGAGCGACCTCGCGCCAGGATAGAGGCCTATCGATGGTGACGCTCATTGTCCGTTTCCGAAATGACCGATGAACTGGCGGAAGGCCGGCGATGCGCCGCCACCGAACATCTCGTCCGGAGTGCCGGTGCTTTCGACAAGGCCCTCCTTCATGAAGACGACGCGGTTGGAGACATTGCGGGCAAAGCTCATCTCGTGGGTCACAACGAGCATGGTCATGCCTTCCTCGGCAAGAGCGCGCATGACGCGCAGCACTTCGCCGACGAGCTCGGGATCGAGCGCCGATGTCGGTTCGTCGAACAGCATGACCTTGGGCTTCATGGCGAGCGCGCGGGCGATCGCCGCACGCTGCTGCTGACCGCCGGAAAGATGCGCTGGATAGGCATGGCGCTTGTCGGCGATACCGACCTTTTCCAGAAGCGCTTCGGCCTCGGCGATGCAGTCGGAGCGCGAGCGCTTCAGGACATGGATCGGCCCTTCGATCACATTCTGCAGGATCGTCATGTGGGACCAGAGATTGAAGCTCTGGAACACCATGCCGAGCTCGGAACGGATATGATCCACCTGCTTGTGGCTTGCCGGGCGGCTTTGGCCGTTCTTGTGGATCATGCGGATCTGCTCGCCGTCAACCCAGATCTCGCCGTCACTGGCGATCTCAAGCAGGTTGATGCAGCGGAGGAAGGTCGACTTGCCGGAGCCGGAGGCACCGAGCAAGGAGATCACGTCGCCATCCTGGGCATCGAGGGAAATACCGCGCAAAACTTCATGCGTGCCGAAGCTCTTGCGGATGTTGCGAACTGAAAGTCGGGTGACACCTGGCATGATTTGCCTGCTCCAATGAAGTCTTTAGGCCTTCAACGCCGCCGGAACGGCGCGGCGATGGCGGGACAGCGAATATTCCAGCAGGGCCATGGCCTGCAGAATGATGAAATTCAGCACGAGATAAATGATCGCCGCACAGAGAAAGACCTCCATGGTGCGATAGGTGTGCGAGATGAGACGTTGCGCAACGCCTGTCACTTCCCAAACGGTGACGAGACTGGCGAGCGCGGTCGACTTCATCATCAGCACGATCTCGGTGGAATAGGCCGGCAGAGCATGCCGGAAGGCGATCGGCGCGATGATGCGGCGTACGAGCAGCAGGCGGGACATGCCGATCGAGCGTGCCGCCTCGATTTCCTTCGGCGAAACGGCACGGATGCCACCGCGGAAAATCTCGGCCGTATAGCCGGCCGTGCACAGTGCCAGCGAAAGGATCGCGCAGACCACGGGCTCACGCAGGAAAGGCCAGAGGAACGAATAGCGGATGACGGAAAACTGCGCCAAGCCGTAGAAAATGAGGAACATCTGGATCAGCAGCGGCGAACCGCGAAAGACGAAGATATAGCCCTTGGCGAAACCAGACAGGATCGGATTGCCGCTGACGCGCATGGCGACGATAACGAGCGCTAAAAGGCCGCCCGATACGACCGACAGAGAGAACAGCAGCAACGTCATCGGCACTGCCTGCAGCAGCGTGATCATCGTGCTCGAGAGGAAGTCGAAATCCATGTCTTCCTCCTCAGGCCTGGCCGATGGTCGCAGCCGGCATGCTGCGGTTGGCGCGGCGTTCGGCGTTGTTGAAGATGCGATCCGACAGGCTGGTCAGGATCAGATAGAGGGTGCCGCCAACGATGAAGAACAGGAAATACTGGCGGGTGGAACCGGCAGCGACCTGGCTGGTGCGCATCAGTTCGGCAAGTCCCGTCACGGAGATCAGCGCCGAATCCTTCAGGCTGAGCTGCCAGACATTGCCGAGCCCAGGAATGGCATAGCGTATCACCTGCGGAATGATGATGCGGCGCAGGCGCAGGCCGCCATGCATGCCGATCGCTGAGGCCGCCTCCAATTCGCCCTTGGCAATGGCGAGATAGGCGCCGCGAAAAACTTCGGCCTGATAGGCGCCCGAAATGATGCCGACGGCAAGCGCGCCGGCCGCAAAGGAGGGCAGGCCGAGAAAGCCGTCATAGCCGAGCCATTTGCCGACTGAGGTGACCGCCGACGAACCGCCGAAATAGATGAGATAGATGATCAGAAGCTCCGGCACGCCGCGAAAGACGGTCGTGTAAACATTGCCGAGCGTCTTTAGGATCAGGTTGCCGGAGAGCTTCGCCGAGGCGACGATTGCGCCCAGCACCGCCCCGATCAACAACGCCGTCGCCGTGACGGCGAGCGTCATCAAGGCCGCGACGAGCAGCAGCGCGCCCCACCCGTTCGAGCCGAAGCCCAGCAATTGCAAGGTTGCCATAGCGTCCATTCCCCGTCCGTGGCAGTTTCAAGCGTCAGGATATCATACGGCCTCCGGCGGCAAAGCCGGAGACCGCGGCCGCGACCCGGAGGTCGCACCGATCAGTTCGGGCTGACGTCGACCTTGAACCACTTCATCGACAGGGTCTTGATGGTGCCATCGGCAAGTGCCGACTTGATCGCCTCATTCAGCTTGTCGCGCAGGTCGGTATCGGCCTTGCGGATGCCGAGGCCTTCGCCCTCGCCCCAGATGGAGCCGGCGATTTCCGGACCAGTGAAGGCGAGCGAGTCATTGGCGCTGGCAAAAGCGTTCGCGAAGTAGACCGCGTCGTCGAAACCGAGATCGATACGGCCGTTCTGCAGATCGAGGTCGCGGTCAGCACCGGTCTTGTATTCGCGGATCGTGGCGATCGAGCCGAAATTGTCATAGACGAACTTGGCATAGACCGTGGCGGCCTGAATGCCGATCGTCTTGCCCTTGAAGGCTTCCTTCAGCACGTCGATTTCTTTGACGCCGGTCTGGCCAGGGGTCATCTTGATCGTGGCGCCGGTGCCTGCAGCCTTGGCAAGCGGGCTGTCCTTGGCAGTTGCGAAGGCTGCCGGAGTAGCCGCGTAGGGAACGGTAAAGCCGATAACCTGCTTGCGCTCGTCGGTGATCGACAGCGCATCCATGATGACGTCAAACTTGCCGGCGTTGAGAGCCGGGATCATGCCGTCCCAATCGGAAGCGACCAGCTTGCAATCGATCTTGGCGCGCTCGCACAGGATCTTGGCGAGTTCCGGCTCGAAGCCGCCGAGCGTACCGTCGGCATTCGTCATGTTCCAGGGCGCATAGGCGCCTTCCAGGGTGATCGTCGCCGTCTTCCAGTCCTTGGCGACGGCGGGCGCCGTGAAGGCGACGGCAGCTACGACGCCTGACAAGAGAATTGCACTGAATTTCATCGTATAGAGCTCCTCTGAGGTTGAAATGGGCCTTGCAGCACTTCCTACCGATCTTCGCCGGCTTGCCCGCTTTTTTCCAATTTATTTTTGGATTGATTGCGAGGTTGTATAGGGTACCATATGAGATAATTTATGATATGCAAGTGGGAAAGTTGTTTTCGAGGCAGATTCAGGTCGTGCAAAGGGATTAATCAATGAAGCACTCCGGCGAGATGAAACGCGAACTGGCGGAAAACGACGCATCGCCGCTCTACGTCGGGGTCAAGCAAATGATACTCGATCGCATCCACAGCGGCGAGTGGCCACCCAAGCATCGCGTACCCTCAGAAAACGAACTCGTCACCGAACTCGGCGTCAGCAAGATGACGGCCAATCGCGCCCTGCGTGAGCTAGCTAACGAGGGCGAACTGGTCCGCATCCAGGGCGTCGGCTCCTTCGTTGCCGAGCGCAAAGGCGTGTCCGCCCTATTCGAAGTGCGCAATATCGCCGAAGAAATCGCCGAACGCGGCCATTCTCACCAGGCAACCGTGATCGTGCTTGCCCGCGAAGCAGCGTCACCTGACGTTGCCGACGCATTGGAATTGGACATTGGATCGTTCGTTTTCCACTCACTGATCGTGCACAGCGAGAACGGCGTGCCGGTGCAGATCGAGGACCGCCACGTCCACCCCGAAGCCGCTCCCGACTACCTGCAGCAGGACTTCACGGTCATGACGCCGAATGCCTATCTTTCGGACGTGGCCCCGCTCAGCGGCTCCGAACATGTGGTCGAATCGGTGATGCCGCAGGCCTGGGAATGCAAGCTGCTGACGATCCTCAAGACGGAACCCTGCCTGACGATCCGTCGGCGGACATGGTCGGCGCGCGGCGTCGTCTCCCTGGCGCGCCTCGTCTACCCCGGGCATCGCTATCGGCTGGAGAGCCAAAGCGGCAAGCCTTCAGATCGTTAGTTGTATATGGAAGATAAGATCACCTATTCGCTGCGCAGGAGCGTAGCTCAGGTGGCTGCGTTTCGCAGAACCCTGGATACGGGCGGCAAAGCTAAGAAATCTGCAACACGCATTCCATGAGCAGTGCCCCCAAAAGCAACCCCGCTACCGTGGCGAGCACTTTCAGGATCGCACGCTCGATCCGCAGACACTTTTCCGGCAGGACCGACGCCATCCCTTCGCTGATAGCGGCCACCGATATGCAGACGAGAGCAATAATGCGGCGGTCTTCAGGATAGGCCATGACGAACAGGAACCCCATAAGCCCAAAGGGAATGACGCTCTCGATGCTCGCCATCGCCATGAATGGATATTTCGCCCCGACCGGGACGACGGTGGTCAACACGACCAGACCGAGCACGGTCCAGGCAAGGGCGTGAGCGAGCAAAGTGAGTTCCATTAAGAAATCATAACAACAAGCCGCAAGTTTTCAAGCCGAAGGACTCGGCCTTGCGAGCCGAAGCTCAAGTCAACGGAGCCACGACCGCCGCTCGCCGAAAAAGGCCCAATAATGGCCCGCTGCCGCCAGCTCCATAGCGATGGAAATGGCAGCTTCGGCGGTTGACAAAAAGCCGCCGCATCGGATGTATCGTTGCTGCGATCTGCCAGCCAATCGTCCGTACGTTCTCGCAGACATCTTTCACAGACACGATGGGACCCGACCATGCCTGACGCAAATGCCGAGACGCAGCCAGCCACATGGCGCATCGTACTTGCCGCCATCTTCGACTTTCTGACCGCCTTCTTTGTTCTTGGCTATATCATTGCATCGATTTTCGGCGGCAAGACCGAAGACGGCTTTCAGCTTCACGGCCTGCCGGCCCTTCTGCTGTTCGCACTCATCGTTGCCTATTTCATCGTGTTCAACCGATTTCTCGGCGGCACCATCTGGAAACGCATATTCCGCGCCCGCCGCCCGTGAAGCGGGGCCGGCGCGGACGGGGCCGTTTCGATTGACGACTTTTCGAGATTCAAGCCGTCAGAGGCTACTCAGCAGCAGACTAGTCTCGCTGTTGGCGACACCGTCGATCATGCGGACCTCGCGCAGCACGCGGTCGAAATCCGAAAGGCTGATCGCGCGGATATTGGCAACGAGATCCCAGTTGCCGTTCGTGGTGTGAAGCGAATAGATCTCAGGCAAGCCTCGCAGCTTGCGAATAACCTGCGTGGTCGATTTTCCCACCACCTCGATCATCATGACGGCATGGACGGTTTGTTCGTCATAATCCTCCCGCACCCGCACGGTGAAGCCCATCAGCGTCCCGGTCTCGATAAGGCGATCCAACCGGTTCTGCACCGTGCCGCGCGCCACGCCCAAAACATCCGACAACTTGGAGAGCGAGGCGCGGCCATCGGCACGCAAATGACCGATAATGCGTCGATCGAGATCATCGGGAATATATTTGGCAACGGACATTCTAGAATCCAGACTCTGTCATTTTCACAATAGCAGCTATACAATCTGTACAGCACGATACCAGAACTGGCACAGTTTTGAGATTTCAGTCAATCGGCCTGCTTGTTACCCTGCTGGGAATAATCTGATCGAGGACACCAAAATGCCCGCACTGCTTCCGTCGGAAAAAGCTTTCATCCCCTTCGTCAGCGTCGAGAACATGATGCGGCTCGTCCATCATGTCGGCATAGAAGCCATGCTCGTCGGACTGACAGAGGCCGTCGAGGCGGACTTCCGCCGCTGGGATCTTTTCGACAAGACGCCACGCGTCGCCTCCCACTCTCATGATGGCGTCATCGAACTGATGCCGACGTCCGACGGCGCGGTCTACAGCTTCAAATATGTAAACGGGCACCCGAAGAATATGTCGCAGGGGCTGCAGACCGTGACCGCCTTCGGCCTGCTGGCGGAAGTGTCGACCGGCTACCCGGTGCTGCTGACGGAAATGACGCTGCTGACCGCGCTGCGCACTGCCGCCACCTCGGCCATGGCGGCCCGCCATCTCGCACCGGCGGGAGCTCGCATCCTGGCGCTGATCGGCAATGGCGCGCAGGCGGAATTCCAGGCTCTGGCGATGAAGGCGGTCCTCGGGATCGAAGAGGTTCGTCTCTATGACATCGATCCGAGGGCCACGGAAAAGACCGTGCGCAACCTTGGCGGAAAAGGCCTGCGATTGGTTCCCTGCACAACGGCGCAGGCGGCCATCGAAGGCGCCCACATCATCACGACCTGCACGGCCGACAAGCAGTTTGCCACGATCCTGACCGACAACATGGTCGGCGCCGGCGTCCATATCAACGCCATCGGCGGCGACTGCCCCGGCAAGACCGAGCTGCATCGCGATATCCTGCTGCGTGCCGATACTTTCGTCGAATATCCGCCGCAAACCCGCATCGAGGGCGAAATCCAGCAGATGGACCCGGACTATCCGGTAACCGAGCTCTGGCAGGTCGTGAACGGCCGCGCGCAGGGCCGACGCAGCGACACGCAGATCACCCTGTTCGACAGCGTCGGCTTCGCCATCGAGGATTTCTCCGCCTTGCGCTATGTGCGCGAAAAGCTGGCAGGTACGGATTACTTCCAGAAACTGGATATCATTGCCGACCCGGACGATCCGCGCGATCTGTTCGGTATGCTGCTCCGGGCGGAGTAAGGAAGCGCCGCGGCCGGCTATCTGTTCGTGAAGAACACCAGCCGCTGCGGCTCGCCGCATCACGTCTGCGTCAATAAGCGACGGCGAACAGGAAGCTCTGCCGTCATCGGCCAGGCGCTGTCACCCTATCCCAAGGAGAAGTTCAATATCTCCGGCCCGTCGATCAAGCTCGCGCCGAGAACTGTCGTCTCCATATCGCTTGCGCTGCACGAGCTGGCGACGAATGCCGCCAAATACGGCGCGCTTTCGGCGCCTGACGGGCGCGTCGCCATCGTTTGGTCCCTGGAAACCGGCGAGACGGAACGGCTCGTCCTGCGTTGGCAGGAAACAGGAGGGCCTATGGTCGAACCACCGACACGCAAGGGCTTCGGCTCAAGGCTGATCGAAAGCCTGCTGGCGGCAGAACTGAATGGCCAGGTCAATATCAGCTATGATCCGAACGGACTGATCTGCGAGGTCCATGCTGCGACCGGCATTGGCTGGGATCAGGGCTGAGCAGGAACCGTGTGACGCGGCCGCATGCGCCACGCGCATCGGCCTGTTCAACGCTGAATCTTCGGCCGCGTCGCAAGCACGTTGCGGATCGAGAAGCTCGAATGGATTCGCAGCACCCCCGGCAGGGTTGAGAGAATATCCTTGTGAATGCGCTCGAAGTCTCCGGCAGTGGCGACCTCCACACGCAGCAGATAATCGGACCCGCCCGTCATCAGAAAACACTCGCGGATCTCCGGATGCTTGCGAACCGCCGCCTCGAAACGATCGAGGTGATCCTCCGTCTGCCGCTCGAGCGTAATGTTGATGATGACGGCGATCGCCGCTTCGGCCTGCGACGTGTCTACGAGTGCCGTATAGCCCCGGATCACGCCTGCCTGCTCCATCAATTTGATGCGCCGCAGGCAGGCGGACGGCGACAGCCCGACCTCGCCCGCCAGCCAGGCATTGCTGACCCGGGCATCGAGGCGCAGCAGCCGAAGAATATTGCGATCGATCGCGTCGAGTGCGGCCATGTGGATTCTTTCAAAAATTCGTCGATCGTTTCAATATCAATGCAACTACACAACAATCAATCACTGTTTGATGGGTAATTTCACGATCATTTCAATAATCTCGCGCCGGAAGAATGAGGGCGGACATGGACGGCGGTGTAGTGGATTCGCGAACGTCAAAATTGACGATCGACAGAGGTGCTTGCGGTTATCTGACGGTCGATCTGGCCGCCTTGCGCCGGAATTACGAGAAGCTTTCCTCAATTGTTGCGCCAGCGCGCGCAGCTGCTGTCGTCAAGGCGGATTCCTATGGGCTTGGCGCAAACCAGGTTTCCAAAGCCGTGTACGGAAGGGGCTGCCGGCACTTCTTTGTCGCCCACTTCGTTGAAGCGCTGCGGCTGCGTCCGCACCTGCCACGCGATGCATCGATCTTCGTGCTGAACGGCCTAATGCCCGGTAACGAAATTGCTTGCGTGGAAGGTGGCGTCATCCCCGTCATCAATTCGTTCGATCAGCTGCAGCAGTGGTCGGAAACCGCTCGTTCCCTGCAACGCAAGCTTCCCGCTGTCCTGCAGTTCGATACCGGCATGTCGCGGCTCGGCATACCTCCGGAAGACAGAGCTGCCGTCGCAGCCTATTTGGCAACTGTCGACGATCTCGACATCCTGTTCATCATGAGCCACCTCGCTTCTGCCGACGAGGCCGATTGCGTGCAGAATGCCGATCAGCTTGCAGAGATGCGTCGCGTCGTGGAAGAATTCCCCGGTTACGATCTCTCCTTCGCCAATTCCGGCGGCATCTTCCTTGGCGGCGATTTTCATGGGGTATTGGTGCGGCCGGGCATTGCGCTCTATGGCGGCGCGCCGACCAGCGGCGTGCCAAATCCGATGGAGCCCGTCGTTCGCCTCGATGTCGCTGTGGTGCAGACGCGCACCGTTCCGGCCGGCACGCGCGTCGGTTATGGCGGCGTGCATGTGACGAAGACCGAGACCCGGCTTGCGACGATCGCGGCCGGCTACGCCGACGGTCTTCCCCGCAGCCTCAGCGACCGTGGTTCGGTTTATTACAACGGCGTGCGGCTGCCGATCGTCGGCCGCGTGTCGATGGACAGCACGACAATCGATATCAGCGCCTTGCCCGAAGGAACCCTGTCATTCGGAAACCTCGTAGAGGTCCTGGGAGATCATCAAACCATCGATGATATCGCCCGGGACGCCGGCTTGATTTCCTATGAAATCCTGACCAGTCTCGGCCATCGCTTCCATCGGCAATACCGCTGACCTTCCCATTGCTCAATTTACTGAGGACATCATGAAAGTCGTCGTTCTGGGTGCCGGCATTGTCGGCGTCACATCCGCCTATCAGCTCACCAAGGCAGGCCACGAAGTCACGGTCATCGACCGTCAGCAAGGGCCGGCGCTGGAAACGAGTTTTGCCAATGCGGGTGAAGTCTCCTTCGGCTATTGCTCGCCATGGGCGGCTCCCGGCATCCCCATGAAGGCGATCAAATGGCTGTTCATGCATCACGCGCCGCTCATCCTGCGCCCCAAGGTCGATGGCGCGATGCTGTCATGGCTCGTGAAGATGCTGTCGAACTGCACCTCGGAACGCTACGCGATCAACAAGAGCCGCATGCTGCGCCTTGCCGATTACAGCCGCATCTCGCTGGCTGCCGTCCGCGAAGAGACGGGCATTGCCTATGACGAACGCATGCAGGGCACGCTGCAGCTCTTCCGCACGCAGCAGCAGCTCGACGCCTCCGCCAAGGACGTCAAGGCTCTGGCGGCCGACGGCATTCCCTACGAAGTGCTCGATCCCGAGGGCTGCATCCGTGTCGAGCCGGCCTTGCGGCATGTTCGCGAAAAGATCGTCGGCGGCCTGCTGACCCCGAAGGACGAGACCGGCGACTGCTTCAAGTTCACCAACGCGCTCGCCGCCAAGGCAGTCGAATTCGGCGTCCGTTTCCAATACGGCACCGCGATCAAGGGGCTCGACGTTCAGGGCGGTCAGGTGCGCAGCGTCGTCACCGACCGTGGTCGTATGGATGCCGATGCTGTCGTCGTCGCGCTCGGCAGCTACTCGCCGATCATGCTCAAGCCCCTCGGCATCAAGCTTCCGGTCTATCCGGTTAAGGGCTACTCCCTGACGATCCCGATCGCCGATGCATCGCGCTCGCCGGAATCGACCGTGATGGATGAGACCTACAAGATCGCCATCACCCGCCTCGGCGATCGCATTCGCGTCGGCGGCATGGCTGAAATCTCCGGCTACACCAACGATCTCGGCCTTGCCCGGCGCAAAACGCTCGAGCATTCCGTCACCGACCTCTTCCCCGGCGGCGACGTCGCCAAGGCCTCCTTCTGGTCCGGCCTGCGGCCGATGACGCCGGATGGAACGCCGGTGATCGGGCCAACGAAGATCAAGGGGCTGTTCCTCAACACCGGACACGGCACGCTTGGCTGGACGATGAGCTCCGGCTCGGCGCGCGTCATCAGCGATCTCGTCAGCGGCCGCAAGCCTGATATCGACGCGACCGATCTCGCCGTCAGCCGCTACGCTTGATTAGGCACGCCTCATCCGCCATCCCTTTTTACACCTATGGGAATAATCTCCTCTCCCTGCAAGCGGCAGGAGAATCGCATATGAGGTCGGTCGTTGGTGCAACCTCCTTCTCCCCTCGGGGAGAAGGTGGCCCGAAAGGTCGGATGAGGGGGCCAAGCCTCCTTGAAATCAGGCACTTTCCCGCTCGCAGCTTCCCCCTCATCCGCCTGTCGGCACCTTCTCCCCGCTGGGGAGAAGGGGGCTCATATGTCCGCATGAGAGTCGAGTTCATCGCCCGCCGATACCAATCAATGCCTGGGAATGCGGGGTAGGAAGATCGTGAACAGACCGAGCAGAGGCAGGTAAGAGCAGATCGTATAGACGAAGGAAATGCCGTGCGTATCGGCAAAATCCCCGAGCGCTGCCGCGCCAAGTCCGCCTGCTCCGAAGGCGAAACCGAAGAAAATACCGCCGATCAATCCCACGCGACCCGGGATCAGCTCCTGTGCGAACACCACGATCGCTGGGAATGCCGAAGCGAAGACCAACCCGATTATGACGGTCAGAACACAGGTCCAGAACAGATCCGCATAGGGCATGAGCAGTGCGAAGGGAATGACGCCGAGGATGGAGAACCAGATCACGAAGCGTGCGCCGAGGCGGTCCCCCACCGGGCCGCCCATGATCGTTCCGGCGGCGACCGAGCCCAGGAACAGGAAGAGCATGAGCTGGGCATCGCGAACGTCGAGGTGGAACTTGTCGATGACATAGAAGGTGAAATAGCTCGAAATGCTCGCCATGTAGACGTTCTTCGTCGCCGTCAGCAGGATGAGGATCGCAAGCGCCCACATCGCCTTGCTGCGCGCGATCGGCAAGGTACGGTTGGGCACGGGACGGCTGGCCTGCTGGCGGCGATGGTTGACGTACCAGGTGCCGACCCAGCTCAGAACGATGAAGCCGATAACGGCCAGCACCGAAAGCCATGCCACGCTCTTCTGGCCGTGCTGAAGAACGAAGAATGCGGCAATCAGCGGCCCGATTGCCGAACCGGCATTGCCGCCGAGCTGAAACAGCGACTGGGCGAGGCCATGACGGCCGCCGGAGGCCAGACGCGCGACGCGCGAGGCTTCCGGATGGAAGACGGCCGAGCCGAAACCGATCAGGCAGGCAGCGCCCAGCAACATGGTGAAGCTTCCGGCATAGCCGAGCAGCAGGAGGCCCGCGAATGTGCTGACCATGCCCACAGGCAGCGAATAGGGCATCGGCCATTTATCGGTGACGATGCCGACAACAGGCTGCAACAGCGAAGCGGTGATCTGGAACATCATCGTCAGCAGCCCGATCTGCACGAAATCGAGCGCGTAATTCTCTCGGAACATCGGATAGAGCGACGACAGCAGCGATTGCATGATGTCGTTCAGCAGATGGCAGGTGCCGACCGCAATAACGACCGAGATCGTCGTCTTCTCAAATCGAGTTTGCGCACCCGAAAACGCCGCAACCATGGAGATTCCTTCCAGCGCCGGCGATTCCCACCGACCAAATTGTTCGATCCGCCTTTTACACGGCTTGTGGGTGACCTTCTTTCGTGTTTTGGTCCAATAGTTTCTCGATTGGGCCATTATGGAAAAACTGCCGAAACAATTGCTGGCCACCCTCGACGACCTGCATGTCCAGAGCATGCGCTGGATGGAGGAATCCGATGCGGATGTGCTCGTCCACAGCGCCGAGCCGCCACAGGGTTACACCGTTCCGTGGCACCATCACCGCCGCACGCAATTGCTCTGCATCTTTGCCGGCGTCGCCCTGATCATGACGGCGCGGGGGCGCTGGATGGTACCTCCGGGGCACGCGCTGTTCATCCCCGTAGGACTGGAGCATTCGATCGAGATTCTAAGCGACGTCAGCATGAAATCCGTCTATGTCACGCCGCGCAATCAGCCTCCGAAGGATGAGGTTCCGCGCGTCGTCGAGGTCACGGACCTCGCCCGCAGCCTGTTGCTGGAAGCCATACGGTTACGGGAGGCGCCTGTCAGCCATCGCAAGGCCAAGCTGGTCCTGTCGCTGCTCGTCGAAGAGATCGCCACGCTGCCGGAACGTCCGCTCGGCCTGCCCTTCCCTTCCGACCGCCGCCTGACAGCGCTCTGCCGCGAATACGTCGCCAACCCTTCGCCCAACGCCAGACTGGATGACTGGGCCGAAAAGCTTGCCATGAGCCGGCGGACCTTCACGCGCCAGTTCCGCAAGGAGACCGGCATCAGCTTCACGACCTGGCGCCAGCAGGCAAGCGTTTTCGCCTGCCTGCCACGGCTGGCCGGCGGGGCTCCCGTCACCAATGTCGCGCTCGAAGCGGGCTATGAGAGCGTGGCGGCCTTTACCACAATGTTCCGGCGCATGCTCGGCTCGTCGCCGCGCGCTTATACAGTCAACCGCTGGGCCTTCGATCGGCGATCATGAACCAGAGAAGCCGATCTGGCGACGCTCCTCTTGAAACGGCCCGTTGCTTCCGGCAAACAGCGCTGAAAACAAGGACAAGCATATGCGGCACATTTACATCGTCGGTATCGGCACCGGAAATCCCGAGCATATGACGGTGCAGGCGATCAATGCGTTGAATGCCGCCAGTGTCATCTTCATTCCCAGCAAGGGCGCGGCAAAGACAGAGCTCGCCGATGTCCGCAGGGATATCTGCCAGCGCTACGTCACCAGCAAAACTACCGGTTTCATCGGCTACGACGTGCCATCGCGCCGCACCGCCGACCGCAGCTATGTGCAGGGCGTCGACGATTGGCATGAAGAGATTTCAGCCATTTACGAACGGCTTTTCCTTGAGCATCTGACGGAAGACGAGAGCGCGGCCTTCCTGGTCTGGGGCGATCCCGGCCTGTACGACAGCACGCTGCGCATCATCGAACGTGTCGTCGCGCGCGGTAACGTCGCGCTGGACTATAGCGTCATTCCAGGCATCACCAGCATCCAGGCACTGACCGCAAGCCACCGCATCGCCCTCAATCTCGTCGGCAAGCCGGTGCAGATCACCACGGGACGCCGGCTGGCCGAGAGTTTTCCCGGCATTGCTGAAACGGCGGTCGTCATGCTCGACGGCGAGCAGGCTTTCAGCAAGATCGACGATCCCGAGGCCTATATCTACTGGGGCGCCTATCTCGGTACAAAGGACGAGATCATCATCGCCGGTAGGCTGGCTGATGTTTCCGAGCGCATTGTTTCGACACGGGAAGAAGCCCGCGCGAGACACGGGTGGATCATGGACATCTACCTGCTGCGCAAGGGGGATGATTTCGACGATCGGGCATGAGCTGCCGCTGAGCCAAATCATTTGCCCGCCGATCCGGTTTATGCAAGGAAGTGTCCCTTATGAAGGGCAGTCTCATGGTTGCGACCAACGGACAGACGATGGATGAACCGGCGTGCTTCTCGCAAGAGCTAGCTGAAGGTCTCGTCGACGCCTCGCCTTCGCCGGCCATGGTTCGCGGCGCCTGCCCCTCGCTGAGCGAGCCGATGCAGACCGGCGATGGTCTCCTCGTGCGGCTGCGGCCGGTGACCCCTGGATTGACGGTTGCCCAATTTCGCGCACTCGCCGCTGCGGCCGAAAAACATGGCAACGGTCTGATCGAGATCACTGCGCGCGGCAATCTGCAACTGCGCGGCATGATCCTGCAGAGCATGGAGGCGCTTGCCGCCGATATAGAACGCGCCGGTATCGTCGTTCAAAACGGCGTTGCCATTGAGATCCCACCGCTGAGCGGCCTCGATCCGTTGGAAATGGCGAGTGCCCGCAGTCTTGCGGAACGCCTGCAGGAGACCATTGACGACCTCGCTCCCAAACCGATTCTGGCGGCGAAGCTCGCGATCATCATCGATGGCGGCGGTCAGCTCGCTCTGGACGGACTTTCGGCGGATATCCGGCTTAAGGCGACCAAACCCGATGATGGCGCAGGCTGTTTATGGACGCTCGCGATCGCAGGAACGGATGCAACGGCAACGCCGCTCGCCACATTGCCTCGCGACGAGGCGATTGCCGGCGTGGTCGCGTTGTTGAAAAGATTGAGCCTCCTCGGACCTCGCGCCCGCGGTCGCGACCTTGATCCGGCGGACCTGCGAGGGCAATTTCCGGACGTGACCGCCCATGCTCAGACGACAGCCAGGCCACCCACCTCCCCCATCGGGATCATCTCACTGGGGAGGAACGGTCGCGCGCTCGGATTGCGCCCATCCTTCGGCCAGATCCACGCAAAAGATCTCGCACGCTTTCTTGCCGTTGCCGAAGAGAACGGCGTCTCCGAAATCCGCACCGGGCCGGAACACAGCATGCTGTTGCTGGGCCTTGCGGCCGACGAACTCGAGCGCGTTCGTACGGTAGCTGCTTCCTGCGGTTTTCAAACGCGCAGCGACGATCCGGCAAATCACATCATTCCTTGCTCGGGCGCTGGAGCCTGCGCATCCGCACACTACGCCACTAAGCAGGCCGCCTTAGATTGTGTTGCTCTCGCTCCCGAGCTGCTCGACGGTTCCTTCGAACTGCACCTGTCCGGCTGCCCGAAGGGATGCGCCCATCCTGCTCCGACAGCGCTCGCCGTCGTCGGTATTCCAACGGGCCATGGGATCGTCCTGGATGGATCGGCCTCGGCCGAACCCACGGTGCATATCGGCAAAGAAAATCTGAAATCGGTGCTGGCTCGGCTGGGCGAGCTGGTACGAAACAACAAAGTTGCTGGCGAATCGACGCACCAGTGTCTTAAACGGCTCGGCCGGGACGCAATCGCGACGGCTTTACGACAGGGATAGAAATGCCTGACTATGACTATATCCGCGAGGGAGAAGCGATCTATGAACGCTCCTTCACGATCATCCGCAGCGAAGCCGATCTCAAGCGCTTTTCCGACGCCGAGGCCGATGTTGCGATCCGCATGATCCATGCCTGCGGACAGGTGGAAGCAGCGCAGCATTTCCATTTCTCGCCCGACTTCGTCGCCGCTGCCCGCAAGGCGCTGTCCGACGGCGCGCCGATTCTTTGCGATGCCGAGATGGTCGCTCGTGGAGTTACCCGCGCCCGTCTGCCGGCGGAGAATGAGGTGATCTGCACGTTGCAGGATCCGCGCACGGCAGAAATCGCGACGACAATCGGCAACACGCGCTCAGCCGCTGCCATGCATCTGTGGACCGAACGCCTTGCCGGCGCCGTCGTTGCCATCGGCAACGCGCCGACCGCCCTTTTCCATCTTCTCGAAATGCTGCGCGACGGCGCTCCGAAACCCGCCGCCATCATCGGCATGCCTGTGGGCTTCGTCGGCGCGGCCGAATCGAAGGACGCGCTGGCTGAGAATTCCTACGGCGTACCCTTTGCCATCGTGCGGGGACGGCTCGGCGGTAGCCCGATGACGGCAGCGGCCGTCAATGCACTGGCGAGGCCGGGCCTATGAGCACGTCTTCCTCTGGCCAGTTGATTGGCGTCGGCACCGGTCCCGGCGATCCGGAGCTGCTAACGGTCAAGGCCGTCAAGACCTTGGAGCGCGCCGATGTCGTCGCTTACTTTGCCAAACAGGGCAAGAACGGCAACGGACGCACGATCGTTGGCGATCTGCTGAAGGCGGACGTAACGCTCCTGCCGCTCTACTATCCCGTCACGACGGAGATCGATAAGTGTGCGCCGGACTATGTAAGTCAGATCACCGCCTTCTATGACGCCTCGGCCGAAATGGTGGCGGCACACCTGCGGGAAGGAAAGACGGTTGCCGTACTCAGCGAAGGCGATCCGCTCTTTTACGGCTCCTACATGCATCTGCACGTGCGCCTTGCCGATCGCTTCCCGACCGAAGTCATACCGGGCGTGACGGCCATGTCCGGCTGCTGGTCTCTGGCCGGATTGCCGATGGTGCAGGGAGACGACGTGTTGTCCGTCCTGCCCGGAACCATGGCGGAAGCCGAGCTTGCCCGCCGCCTTGGCGACACGCAGGCGGCCGTGATCATGAAAGTCGGCCGCAACCTGCCGAAGATCCGCCGCGCGCTTGATGCTGCCGGCCGGCTGAACGAAGCCATCTATGTGGAGCGCGGCACGATGGCGAACGGCACGATGGCGCCGCTTGCCAGCCGCGACGATGCCGAAGCTCCCTATTTCTCACTGGTTCTGGTTCCGGGTTGGGAAGGACGGCCATGAGCGGGCGTCTCTATGTCATCGGCACGGGTCCCGGCAAGCCTGAGCAGACGACGCCGGAAGCGCTGGCTGCGGTTGCGGATGCGCATGAATTCTATGGCTACGGCCCTTATCTCGACCGACTGACGCTACGCAGCGACCAGATCCGTCATGCCTCAGACAACCGCGAAGAACTGGACCGCGCCAAGGCGGCGCTAGAGCGTGCAGCGGCGGGAGCAAATGTCTGCGTCGTCTCCGGCGGGGATCCCGGGGTGTTTGCCATGGCGGCGGCGGTGTGCGAGGCGATCGATCACGGGCCGGAGGAATGGCGCAAGGTGGACCTCGTCGTCGTGCCGGGCATTACGGCCATGCTTGCGGTCGCGGCCCGTATCGGCGCTCCTCTCGGTCACGATTTCTGTGCGATTTCGCTGTCGGACAATCTGAAGCCCTGGCCGCTCATCGAGAACCGGCTTCGAGCAGTCTCCGAGACTGGTTTCGTGATCGCGCTTTACAATCCGATCAGCAAGGCGCGGCCCTGGCAGCTCGGTAAGGCCTTCGAAATTCTGCGTGACATATTGCCTGCGGATACGCCGGTCATTTTCGGGCGCGCCGCCGGCCGCCCTGACGAACGCATGACGGTGGCGCGGCTTGCGGATGCTGAAGCCTCTCAAGCAGATATGGCCACCTGCGTCATCATCGGCTCGGCCGAGACGCGCATCATTGCGCGAGAAGGGCGCCCGGATCTCGTCTATACGCCGCGTTTCATCAGGGAAGATACGAGATGATCGACCCTTTGGAGCGCAGCATCGACTGTTTCGACCACTGGCAAACCGGTAGTCTCCGCGCGCTCGATCATGATCACCTTGATGCCGAGGTCCCTTGCCGCCTCGATCTTGCCGTAAGTCGCATCGCCGCCGCTATTCTTGGCGACGACGACCTCGATCCCATGCCCTTGCAGCAAGTCCAGTTCGTCCGGCAATCGGAAAGGGCCCCTGCTGGTGATGTAGCTGACATAGGGCACCGTCAAAGGCGGCTCCACGGGATCGACGCTGCGGACCCAATATTGGTGTTGCGGCGCCGCATTGGCCAGATGCGCCTCCTGCCTGCCAGTCGCCAGGAAAACGCGCAAGGGCAGAGTGCCGAGCGCGGCCACGACCTGCGAAACACTATGCACCGAGAGCCAGTCATCGCCCTCGACCGGCACCCAGGCCGGACGGCGCAACGCAAAAGCCGCCACATCGCATTGAGCAGCCACTTGCGCAGCATTGGCGGAGATGCGGGCTGCGAAAGGATGGGTGGCGTCGACCAACAGATCGATCCCTTCATCCTGAAGATAACGAGCAAGACCCTCCGCGCCGCCGAAACCGCCGCTGCGCACCGGAACGGGCTGCGGCGCCGGATCGGCGGTCCTGCCCGCGAGCGACAGGACAACGTCAAGATCGGCGCGGGAGGCAAGCGACGCCGCCAGAGCACGGGCCTCGGTCGTACCGCCCAGGATCAGTATGCGGACCTTGCCCATGGTTGAGATACCTTCCATTCAACGCTGGCTCACTCTTATCGGCATCGGCGAAGACGGTCCAGCTGGCCTCGGCGACGAAGCCAAGCGGCTGATCGCCGAGGCACCGGTCGTCTTCGGCGGGGCGCGCCATATCGAGTTGATGAGCCCGGTGATCACGGGCGAAACACATCAATGGCTTTCGCCATTCGAAAAATCCGTCGAAGCCGTTCTTGCCCGGCGCGGCAAGCCGACAGTGGTTCTCGCCTCCGGTGACCCCTTCTTCTACGGCGTCGGCGCGACGCTTTCGCGGCGTATTCCAGCCGATGAGATGTCCGTCATTCCAGCACCATCTTCGTTCAGCCTCGCGGCATCCCGCCTGGGCTGGCCGTTACAGGACATCACGGTTCTCTCGCTGCACGGCCGACCCGTCGATCTCATACGGCCGTATCTGCATCCCGGCAGAAAGATCCTGGCGCTGACATCCGATGGCAAAGGTCCTGCCGAATTGGCGGCCCTGTTGCAAAGCTCAGGGTTTGCTCCATCCGAGCTTACGGTTCTGGAAGCACTTGGCGGCCCGCATGAGAAGGTCTCCCGCCAGAGCGCCGCCGAGTTCGCCCTTTCCGATATCAACGATCTCAATATCTGCGGCGTCGAGGTCAAGGCCGAAGCAACCGCCCGGATTTTGCCCCTGAGCGCCGGCCTGGCCGACGAGCTTTTCGACCATGACGGCCAGATCACCAAGCGGGAAATCCGTGCCATGACGCTGTCGGCACTGGCACCGCGCCACGGCGAGCTACTCTGGGATATCGGCGCCGGTTCCGGTTCGATCGGCATCGAATGGATGCTGGCCGATCCCTCGCTGCGCGCCATCGCCATCGAGGCCTCCAGCGAGCGCGCGGCGCGGATCCGCCGCAACGCAACGAATTTCGGCGTCCCGGGCCTGACTATTGTCGAGGGAGAGGCACCGAATGCGCTTGCTGGACTGCCGACGCCGGATGCCATCTTCATCGGCGGCGGCGGCAGCGACGCCGGCGTGCTCGATGCCGCGATCGGCCAATTGAAAAGCGGCGGCAGGCTGGTTGCCAATGCCGTCACGACCGAAATGGAAGCCCTTCTGCTTGCCGAACAGGCACGCCGGGGCGGCTCGCTGACCCGCATCGATATTGCGCGCGCAGCACCTGTCGGCCGCATGACCGGCTGGCGGCCGGCCATGCCAGTGACGCAATGGTCGTGGACCAAGCCATAATTCAGAATGAGGTAGAGCGATGACAGTGCATTTCATTGGCGCAGGCCCCGGGGCAGCCGACCTGATCACGGTGCGTGGCCGCGATCTGATCGGCAAATGCCCCGTCTGCCTCTATGCCGGCTCGATCGTTTCGCCGGAACTGCTGCAATATTGCCCGCCTGGCGCCCGCATCATCGACACGGCTCCGATGTCGCTGGACGAGATTGAGGCGGAATATCTAAAAGCTTCGGCAGCCGGCGAGGATGTCGCACGCCTTCACTCCGGCGATCTCTCCGTCTGGAGTGCTGTTGCCGAGCAGATCCGCAGGCTTGAGCAGCACGGCATCGACTATACGCTGACGCCCGGCGTTCCTGCATTCGCCGCTGCAGCCTCTGCGCTCGGACGCGAGCTGACCATACCGGCCGTCGCCCAGAGCCTGATTCTGACCCGCGTTTCCGGCCGCGCATCGCCGATGCCTAACAACGAGACGTTGGAGAAATTCGGCGCGACCGGCGCAACGCTCGCCATCCATCTGGCAATCCACGCGCTCGGAAAGGTGGTCGAGGACCTGACGCCGCTTTACGGCGCCGATTGTCCGGTTGCGATCGTCGTCAAGGCTTCCTGGCCCGACGAGCGGATCGTTCGGGGCACGCTTGCCACGATCGAGGAGAAAGTGGCGGCCGAGCCGATCGAGCGCACTGCCCTGATCTTCGTCGGGCCATCGCTCGCTGCCAGCGATTTTCGCGAAAGCTCGCTCTACGACCCCGCCTATCAGCGCCGTTTCCGCGGCCGGCAATAAGTCGGGCACCATTGCAAAACTGGCTGAAATTTCCTCTATTCTGCTTCAAAGCCGACGGCACGGAAGAGGATCGGGAGATGCAGCGCATCACCATCGATGATGATCTTCTCGAGACGATCGACAAGATCAGCGCGCAGCCTGGCTATTCCAGCCGTTCGAAAACGCCGCGCGATCTTGTCCGCAATGCCGTTACGCATGCATAGACGGCCATGCGAAACGTTGTGCAGCGCCTACCTATATCTACAGGCATGAAACTCGCGACCTGTCGCGCCGCCTGACGACGGCGCGACATGACTACAATGATCTTTCGGTCTCAACCCTGCATGTCCATATCGACGGACATGATTGCCTTGAGGTCTCGGTGCTGAAGGCAAGGCCGATGAGATACAGGCCTTTGCCGATCGTTTGGCTACCCAGCGTGGCGTCCGCTTCGGCAACCTGCACCTCATTCCCTCGGAGCATGGCCCGCATCACGCGGAAGCCCATTCCCACGGTTGAGTGAAGCGCCGTTGCCCGCGGACAACCCGCAAAACTCAGAGCTTGCCCGTCATATAGGCCATGCTTTCCTTGATCGCGGCCACGGGCTCCTTCAGGGCGTGTACCGTCGGTGCGAAGGGCTCGAACGAAGCCGGGCCGGCGTAACCGGCGGAAAGCAGTGCCCGCAACTGGCCGACATTGTCGAGACGGTCGCTGGCATCGACCAGAACCCGATGCGGATCACGCATGTCCGCAACCGAAACGTCGGCATCGCTGACACCGGAAATATGCACCAGACCCGTTAGATCAGGGAAAGTCGCGGCCTCGCCTGCGAGGTGGTGGTGGAAGGTATCGTGCACAAGGCGGAAGGTGGATTTCGCATCGAGCTCTTCGATCGCGGCAGCCGCCTCGCTCTTCAGGCGCAGCGAGCAGATTTCGAAGCCGAGCGGCTCGACTAGACCGACAATGCCGGCAGCCTCCAGCATCGGCTTCAGGGCCGACAGCGCGTTGCGGAGATTGGCGCGGCGCACCTCCGGCTCACGGCCGCTGCCGTCATTGACCGGAACAAGAACGAGGGCTTTCGCGCCGCAATCGCGCGCATAATCAATGAGCTCCGCCGCTTCTCGGGCGCGCTCATCATTCCATTCGTTGAAGCGCTGCAGCGCGTTGATGGAGATGATTGTAAGCCCCTGGCGCTCGGCCAGTTCCTTGACGGCTTTTGCAGGCGTGCCATCCAGTATCGCGTTTCCGGCAAGATCGTTGCGAATCTCGACGCTGTCGATGCCGAGCTCCTTTGCGGCGGCAAAAAACGATTCCAGGTTCAGGGACGGCGCGCACATATGATTGAGCGCGAAACGAATGGAACTCATGATGGGCACTCCTCCTCAAGGCGTCCGGCCGCAAAAGATAGTCCAATCCGCCGCGCCTGCTTTGCGAAGGACTAGCGAGATTCAGGGCCTTGTTCCATCGGCTTCAGCCATCATTCCTGATAGAATTATCGGCAAAATGATGGAATTCAATCATCCCAGTCAGATGTTTTCCGATAGAAAAATTTCAAATGGCAGGAAGTTTTGTCCGGGAACGACAGCCTCGTCGCTCTCGACGGACTTGATCATCAGGCTCATCAGTTCGTTGCAGAGTGCGGGCAGCGGCGTGCCGATCGTCATGGCAACGACATCGTCGGCGAGTGCTGCCTTCGATTCCGGCGTCAGCTCATTGACGACGGCGATCAGCTTGCCGGACAGCCGCTCCTCTCGAATGGCCGAAATAGCCCCCTCCATGCCGCCGCCGCAAACATAGAAGCCGATGAGGTCGGGGTGTTTCTGCAGAAGATCAAGCGTCGCCTCATGCGTGATCTCCGGCGTGTCGAGATTGATGAGCGTGTCCAGCACCTCGAATTCCGGCGCATTCTCGCGGAAATAAGACCGGAAGCCGATTTCGCGCAGCTCATGACCAAGGAAGCGATGGCTGCCGACAAAACAGGCCACCTTGCCCGGGCGCCGCGCCGAGCGCGCGATGATCCAGGCGGCCGTGCGCCCGACTTTGCGGTTGTCGACACCGATGTAGCCCTGGCGCGCCGTGGTGGAGAAATCGGACAGCAAGGAAAAGACCGGAATGCCTTTTTCCTTCAATTCCTCGATTGCAGCCGTGACCGCCGGGTAATCCGGCGCGACGAGCGCAACCGCTTGGCTGCGTGCGGCGACTATCTTCAGCTTCTCGACAATCGCAGTCGGAGTCGAGGCGGCTACGAAATCAATATGGGCATTGATCCGCGCTGTAGTGACCGCCTGCGCGGCCGTGGCGATCTCCCTGGCAAATGCCTGATAGAAGGCCTGAACCGGCTTCTGCAAGACGAAGCCCAATCGATATTGCGGGCAGGTCTTCGAAGACCCGCTGACGCAGGAGACCAACGGCATGATAGCCGATTTCCTGCGCCGCTTCGTAGACACGCCGTGCCGTTTCCTCGCGTACACGATGCCGTCCGTTCAGCACGCGATCGATCGTGGCGACGCTGACGCCGGATGCCTTGGCAAGATCCGATATGGTGGGCCGACGCATGGCTGCTCCTGAGATATGCCATCATTGATGACATCAGAATTTGATATGTTTTGATAGATTCCATCATTCATGCATTGAGGCAAGCGAAAAGTCGATCTATCGTTTCTGGCATCGAGGGCGGTGTGCTGTTGCACATCGCGGGAGGCATGGATGACAACGATAATCAAGCGTGACTACGATCTGCTCGGTGTGAGCGGCAGGCTGGCAGTGGAAACCGGACTCGCGGCCGCCGAATGGTATCATACGGATGTGCCGCGCAAGGACATGAAGGCGCTGATGCAGCGCTCAGACGCGCCGGCGATCCGCGACACCATCATCTGGCTCGGCAGCATGGCGGTCTTCGCTGCCCTGGGTGTCTATTTCTGGGGATCGTGGATTTGCATCCCCTTTTTCCTGGCCTATGGCGTGCTTTACGGCTCAGCCTCCGATAGCCGCTGGCATGAATGCGGCCATGGCACGGCGTTCAAGACGCGCTGGATGAACGACGCGGTCTACCAGATCGCCTGCTTCATGATCATGCGCAATCCGGTGACCTGGCGCTGGAGCCATGCGCGCCACCACACGGATACCGTTATCGTCGGCCGCGACCCGGAAATTGCCGTTATGCGGCCACCGGATCTCTTTCGCCTCGTCCTGAATTTCTTCGGCATCCTCGATGCCTGGCACGCCATCGTAGATATGCTGCGCAATGCCGGCGGCGTCGTCAGCGCCGCGGAAAAGACCTTTATCCCCGAGATGGAGCAGCCGAAGGCCATTCGCATCGCCCGCATCTGGTTTGCCGTCTATGTCGTGACCATTGCAACGGCAATCGCCATGGGCTCGATCCTGCCGCTGATGCTGATCGGTCTTCCACGACTCTATGGCGCCTGGCATCACGTCCTGACCGGCCTGCTGCAGCATGGCGGCCTTGCCGACAACGTCATCGACCACAGGCTGAACAGCCGCACCGTCATGATGAATCCGATTAGCCGCTTCATCTACTGGAACATGAACTACCATGTCGAACATCACATGTTCCCGATGGTGCCCTATCATGCGCTGCCGAAGCTGCATGCAATGATCAAGCACGACCTGCCGGCGCCGAACCCATCCATGTGGTCCGGCTATCGCGAGATGATACCGGCATTCCTGCGGCAATTGCGCAACGAGGACTATTTCCTGAAGCGCGAGTTGCCGCCGACGGCGCGGCCCTATCGCGAGGAGTTCCACGGCGAACCTCCGGCCGCGGCCGCTCAATAAACCGGACATGCAAAGAGAGGAAAACATGAGCAACTGGATCGAAGTCTGCGCCGCCGATGCGATCGACGAAGAGGATGTCATCCGTTTCGATCATGACGGGCGAACTTTCGCCGTCTATCGCAGCCCGGAGGACGATTATTTCGCCACGGATGGCCTCTGCACCCACGAGAAGATCCATCTCGCCGACGGCTTGGTCATGGATAACATCATCGAATGTCCCAAGCACAATGGCCGCTTCGACTATCGCACAGGCGAAGCCAAGGGTGCACCGGTCTGCGTCAACCTGCAGACCTACCCGGTCAAGGTCGAGGACGGCACCGTCTTCATCGGGCTTTGAGGAGGCAGGCATGGCGCATTTCGTTATCGTCGGGGCCGGAGAATGCGGTGCCCGTGCCGCCTTCGCGCTTCGTGAAAAGGGATTTGAGGGCGACATCACCCTCATCGGCACCGAGCCGCTCGCCCCCTACGAACGTCCGCCCCTTTCGAAAGGCGGATCGGGTGAAGCGCCGGAACCGAAATTCGTCGCCACATTGGAGCGATACCGGGAGCAATCGATCGACATCAGGCTCGGTACGACGGTCTCGGCGATCGATCCTGTCACGAAAACGATCAGCCTCGCTGGCGGACAAACACTCGGTTACGACAAACTTTTGCTCACAACCGGAGCCTCGGCACGGAGTTTCCCCGGCGTCGACAGCGCCTCCCACCGCATCCGCATGCTGCGGACCCATGCAGATGCGGTGGCTTTGCATGCCGCGCTTCACCCCGGTCAGCATATCGCCATCATCGGTGGCGGCTTCATCGGTCTTGAGCTGGCGGCAACGGCGCGCATGCGCGGTGCCGACGTCACGGTCATCGAAGGCCTGCCGCGCGTGTTGAAGCGCGGCGTGCCGGAGGCAATCGCCGAGGCGATTGCCGAACGCCATCGTCAGGAAGGTGCGCAGATCCGCTGCGGCCAGAGCATCGAAGCCATCGCGGAAGAAGCCGAGAAGGCGGTCGTTCGTTTGGCTAACGGCGAAATGATCTCTGCCGATCTGCTGCTCGTTGGCATCGGCGCCTTGCCGAATGTCGCGCTTGCCGCGGAAGCGGGGCTGGCCATCGACAACGGCATTGCCGTCAACGAGCGCCTAGAAACCTCCATTGCCGACATCTATGCGGCAGGCGATTGCTGCTCCTTCCCGCTCGCACTCTATAGCGGAAGGCGCATTCGCCTCGAATCCTGGCGCAATGCACAGGAGCAGGCAAATCTGGCCGCCGCCAACATGCTGGGAGAAGGCGCCGAAATATCCGCCGTGCCGTGGTTCTGGTCCGACCAGTATGACCTGACGCTGCAGATTGCCGGCCTTGCGGATGAGGCGGTCACTCATGTCCGGCGCGACCTTGATGACGGGGCATTCATCCTGTTTCATTTGGGCATTGACGGCCGGCTTCTTGCCGCAAGCGGCATCGGCCGCGGCAATGCCATCGCGCGCGATATCCGCCTCGCCGAAATGCTGATTGCAGCCCGCGCGCATCCGGATCACAATGCTCTGGCGGCAAGCACCGTCAAGCTGAAGTCGCTGCTCGCAGCGTAAGATCGCTCTTGGAACTTGACGAAGGGCGTCGAACCATAAATGTCTCCCTGTAACGGCAAATGGGGGAAGCGATGAAGATACTCGGCATTTCTGGCAGCCTGCGCAAAGGCTCCTTCAATACGGCCCTGCTCCACGCCGCCGTCGAGCTGGCGCCAAGCGGCGTCGAGCTGATCGCCCGCACCATCCACGGCGTGCCGCTCTATGACGCCGATCTCGAGGCGGCGGACGGCATTCCGGAAAAGGTCCGCGAGCTCAAGGATCTGGCCATCGCAGCCGATGGGCTGATCCTGTTCACGCCGGAATACAACAATTCGCTTCCCGGCGTCTTCAAGAACGCCATCGACTGGATGAGCCGCCCCTCGACCGACATCGCTCAGGTCTTCGGCGGAAAGCCGGTCGCCGTCCTCGGCGCCTCGCCCGGCAATTTTGGCACCATCCTCAGCCAGAATGCCTGGCTGACGGTCCTGCGCACACTCGGTGCCGAAGCCTGGTT
Organism: Martinezella miluonensis; assembly: GCF_900094545.1. Classification (GTDB taxonomy): domain Bacteria; phylum Pseudomonadota; class Alphaproteobacteria; order Rhizobiales; family Rhizobiaceae; genus Rhizobium; species Rhizobium miluonense. The sequence continues at coordinate 93,132 of NZ_FMAH01000005.1, read as the reverse complement.
TGGCGGCCGGTTGATGGTGTCGCGGGCCGGCAGCGTCTTCGACGCCGACGGCGCGATCGTCGACGAGAAGGTGAAGCACAATCTCGCGGCGTTCATCGAAGGTTTCAGTGCTTTCGTCGAGGCTCGTAAAAAAGGCTGACGCGCGGCTGCTCGGCTAATCCGAAAGTCAGATATGAAGCCTATGACTAGCCGATGAATAAGCTAATGTAACCGCGACGCCGGGTTCCGGCGCCTCCGAGCCCCCCACATCTTCTTCCGTCAAAAATAATGAAATCCAATAGTACCGGTTACGTCTTCACACTGTTGGCCATCAGCATATTCGCCATACAGGACGGCATATCCAAGCACCTCGTCAGCGCCTATCCGCCGCTTCTGGTGGCGATGATCCGTTATTGGGCCTTCATGCTTTTTGCCATCGCGATGGCCTCGCGCGCACCGGGCGGCCTGCGACGCAACATAAGGACCAAGCGCCCGGTCTTGCAGATAGCCCGCGGTCTGCTGCTCGCCGCACAGATCGTCGTCGCCATTTCGTCCTTCGTCATCGTCGGACTGGCCCATTCGCAGGCGATCTTTTCCTCCGGGCCTCTGATGGTGGCCATGCTGTCCATACCGATCCTTGGCGAAAAGGTCGGCTGGCGGCGATGGCTGGCGATCTGCTTCGGCTTCGTCGGCGTCCTGCTGATCCTGAAACCGGAGAGCGGCGTCTTCGATGTCCGCTTCCTGTTGCCCCTTTCCGGCGCACTACTGTTTTCGTTCTATGTCGTCCTCACACGTTATGTCAGCCGCGACGACGGTGCCATGACCAGCTTTTTCTATACGGGCGTGGTGGGCGCGGTCGCCATGAGCTGCATCGGCCCATTCTTCTGGACGACGCTCGCGCCGCATGACTGGATCTTCATGGGGATTCTCTGCCTGACCGGCGTCTCAAGCCACTATTTCCTCATTCGCGCCTACGACCTGCTCGACGCGGTGGTGATCCAGCCGCTGACCTATCTGCAGCTTGTGCTCTCCGCCATTATCGGTGTCAGCATATTCGGCGAAAAGCTGAGCGCGCCCATGATTGTGGGCGCGCTCATCGTCGTTGCGGCAGGCATATTCACGATCTGGCGCGAACATGCCTTGGCGAGAACCCGGCTCAAAGCCGGCAAGGCATAGGCAGACTAAGCATCCACCTGGGCGCGCGGCTGCGCCTCGGTGTAGTAGCTCACATATTTCTGCCGGTAGCGCTCCGTCCCGCCGAAATCGCTGTAGCGCGGCAATTCCGACATGTCGGTCTTGTTGAGGATGACGCCGAGGATCCGCGAATTGATCTGCGGCTCCTGCTCCAGAATATCGCGAACCAGATTGGTCGGCGTCGCACCCCATTCGGCAACCAGCAGGAAGGCATCGACCTGCGGCGCAAAGGCCTTTGCGTCGATGACGGGACCAAGAGGTGCAAGATCGACGACGATGTAGTCGAACAACTTGCGCGCATTTTCCATGAGATGCTGCATGCCCTGCGAGGACAGAAGCTCGCTGGTGTGCAGCAGGTGATCGCGCACAGCAACCGGGAGGATGGCAAGCTTGGTGCGCGGGTCGACCTTTACGGCATTGGTCCAAGGAACCTCGCCAAGCACAGCCTCGATCAAGCCGGCCTGCGGCGGCGACTTCAACGTGCGGCTGAGGCCCGGATTGCGCAAATCGGCATCGATAAGCAGTGTGCGCTTGCCGCTGCTGGCGAGCAGGGCGGCAAAATTGGCGGCCGTCGTCGACTTGCCCTCGCCGGGCAACGCCGAAACGACGCCGATCACGCGATCGGCGCGGCCCTGTAGCATGATGTCGCTGGCGAGCTTGGCGTTCCTCAAGGTCTCGGCGAAGATCGAGCGCGGCGCTTCGACCGAGATACGCATGATACGCTCGAAGGCAACGCCGTTTTCCGGCTCTTCCGCGGTTGCTGGCACTGGTCCTGCATTCGGCTTGCGCGGTTTCTTCTTGCTCTTGCTCTGTTGGCCGAGCAGCGGCAGATAGCCGAGGAACTTGAGCCCGAGAGCCATGCGCACATCCGCTTCGACACGGAAAAAGCGATCGCGGAACTCCTGGAGGGCAGCCAATCCGCAGCCGGCCATCAGACCGAGGATGACCGAAAGCGCCATGATAAGCGTCCTCTTCGGGCTGGAGGGCGCAGTGGGTACGCCGGCAACCGAGATGACACGCGCCTTGGCGATCGGGAAAGAGCGCTGCTGGGTCGCCTGTTCGAAACGGCCCAGGTAGGATTCGTAAAGGCTCTTCAGTGCCGTCGCCTTCTGGTTCAATTCGTTCAAATGAACCAGCGACTTGTTGGCTTCGGAATTCTTACCAACGACGTTTTCGATGCTTTCGCGCAGCGACGACGCTCGCGATTGCGCCACGTCATATTCGTTCTTGTAGCTGGCGGTGAGCTGCTGGAGCTCCTGATAGATCTGGCGCGTAATATCCTGCCGCTCGGCGCGGAGTGCCACGGCTTGCGGATGATTGGCGCCGAAATTCTGCGTGACGTCCTGCTCGCGCTTCTGGACCGCGAGATAGCGTGTCTTCAGATCCTGCAAGACGGAATTATCGGTCTGGCTGGATGAAATGGTTGCGTTCTTGACGGCATTGTCCGGACCCTGGTCGATGATCGACTTGTATTGATTGTAGCGCGCGGAGGCGCTGGCCGAATCGGCCTGAGCGATGATCAACTGCTTGTTTAAGTCGGAAATCTGCTGTTCCGACATCAGCTCGCCGCCGGTCGAGGTCAAGCCGTTGTCGGCTTTGTATTTCTCGACTTCGAGCGAAGCCTCCTGCGAGCGCTGACGCAGATCGTTCAGACGTTCCTGCAGCCAGACGGACGCGCGTTCGGTCGCGTCGAAATTGGCGTTCAGTTGGTCGGTCAGATAGGCATCGGCATAGGCACGCGTGACCTTGGCGGCCAGCTGCTTGTCGGTCGAGCTGTAGGAAACCGCGACAACCGAGCTTCGCGTCACGCGCTCGACCTTGAGGTTGTCCTGCAAAACGGCAGCAACCTTCTGACGTTGGGCCTCACGCTGCTCTTCCGGCGTCATTGGCGGGCGGCCCGGCGTAAAGATGCTGACGATGAGGCCGACACCGGATTTCAGCAAGGCTGCCGGCGATAGTGGCGGATTGAGCAGCGTGTTGTTGTCGGCAAGACCACCGGTATCGGCAACGCGTAAAGCCATCTCGTTCGATTTGAGGATTTCGACAGCGCTTGCGATTTCCATGTCCGCCTGCTGGCCGCTGGCGGCCGGTGGCTGATCCTCGGCATATTTCGTCATGCTTTCGTCGAGCAATATCTGCGTCATCGACGTGTAGCTCGACGTCGCGGTCAGCAAATAGGCCACGGCCAGAATGACGCAGGCAGCCACGGTAAGGAGGATGGTGCGGATGCGACGGGTCACGATCGCCATCAGCCGATCGAGGTCGATGAAACTATCCTGCGACTCTCCTTGGGGAAGAGCGCTATGGAAAGTGAAATTCTTCTGATGCATGGCGACCACCTTGTCGGAGAAGCCTGAATGAACAATAGCCACGACCTGCGACCCTCACGGCCGCAGGTCAAATGTGAACAGGCTTAAGCGGCGGTCATCTGCGCTTCGTGCGAGACGACCAGGTTGCGGATCGAGTCATAGACCAAGCCGCCAATATCGGAGCGAGCGAGCGCGAAAGCGACGTTCGCTTCGATAAAGCCATGCTTGGACCCGCAGTCGAACGTGCGTCCGTTATAGACCTGAGCATGGAACGATTGCGTCTCGGAGAGACGCAGCATGCCGTCGGTCAGCTGGATCTCATTACCGGCGCCGCGCTCCTGGCGGGCCAGAATATCGAAGATCTCGGGCTGAAGAATATAACGACCATTGAGGTAAAAGTTTGAAGGCGCCTCGGACGGATGCGGCTTTTCGACCATTTTGGTCACGGCAAAGCCATGCCGAACCGCCGCGCCCTTGCCGATGATGCCATATTTCGACGTCTCTTCCGGAGCGCACTCCTCGACGGCAACGATGTTGCCGCCAACCTCGTTATAGAGATCCATCAGGCCGGCCATGCAGCCACGCATGCCGTAGCACAGCATGTCGGGCAAAAGCAGCGCGAAGGGCTCGTTGCCGATCAGGTCGCGGGCACACCAGACGGCGTGGCCGAGGCCGAGCGGAGCCTGCTGGCGAGTGAAGCTCACGGAGCCCGGCCGAGGCAGGAGGCGCTCCAACTCGCTGACCTGATGGCTCTTGCCAGCACGCTGCAGCGAGGAAATCAGCTCCGGCGTATCATCGAAATGGTCTTCGATCGCCGACTTATTACGGCTGGTGACGAAGACGATGTGCTCGATGCCGGCCTCGATGGCTTCGTCGACGGCATATTGCACGACCGGACGATCGACGATCGTCAGCATCTCCTTTGGCATCGCCTTGGTAGCGGGCAGGAAGCGCGTTCCGTTACCAGCAACCGGGATGACTGCTTTTCTGACACGATGTTTGGGGTCCATGGCTCTATCCTTTGTTAGAGTGAGGGCCTGCGCCCATATTAGGCAGGGGGGAGGAAAGTTGAGGGGTGGGCGCCGGCGGTTGACGGCGGCTCCGCAGAGACGTGGCCAACCGACGAAAACGGGCAAAAACCGGCATGCTGAGATGACGCACCGCGCGGGGGTTGAGGCACGCGATCTTCAGCATGGATTGCAATTCGCGTCCCTTGATGCTGTCGACCAGCTTCAGGAATGCGATGACATCCTTCAGGTTGCGCGTGCGCCGCCGTTGTGCGGCAAGGGCTGCAGCGCCGAAGGGATGCTCGGCAAAGAATCTGGTGTCGGCTGCGAGCATCGCCTCGACATGGTCTTGTCTGAGCACCCTCGAGATCGATCCCTCGCGAATGTAGTAGAGGTAGCCTGCGGTCGGTTCGACGACGCAGACGCCGCCTCTCGCCAGAGCCGACGCCAGGAAAATATAGTCCTCGCCGATCCGCAGCGTCTCGTCGAAGCGCAGGTGATGCTTCTCGACGAAGGCACGCTCGAAGATCGGCTTCATGTAGCCGAAATTATGCTCCGACTGGAAAATCATGTTGGAGGCAATGAATTTTGCCAGCGTCAGCAATGGCATGCGCGCCAGCATCGGCTCGGGGAACATGGTCGCCGTCGTTCCGATATCCTCGCGAATGACGTCAAGATTGTCGACCACGATCTGCGCCTCGGCTCTTTCCGCCCTGGCGATCAGCCGCGCCATGCGATCCGGGCGCAGGGCGTCATCGGAATCGAGCACGGCCACCCAGCGGCCGCGGGCTGCATCGAGCCCGGCATTGCGAGCAGCACCCGGGCCGCCGTTGCGGGGCATAGCGACGAGGCGAACACGCGGATCCGGGTGGTTACCGGCAATTTCGCGCGTACCATCCGTCGAGCAATCGTCGACGACGATAACTTCCATGCTGACGGCACCTTGGGCCAGAGCGCTGTCGATGGCACGCTCGAGCGTGTCCTCGGCATTGTAGGCAGCGATGACGAAACTGACATCGGGGATGAAATCCGTCATTGCGGTGCTTTCTCCAGACTTCCGTATTGCTCGATTTCGCGAACTCCAAAGAGGCCGCTGACGACGCCGGCATGCATGATGCCCCGCAGGCCATAGCGATGCCGCTTGACGGGAGACGCTGAAAGCAGCGCTGCGGCAGCAAAGCAGTAAGCGGATTTCGTGCCCGCAAGCACGATCGCGCGCCAGCGCCCGAAACCGCCAGCTGCCTCCAGCAGCATGCGACCATGCGTCTGCCCCATGCGATACCGGCGCTTCGACAGCCAGGATATCGTCGCACGTCCGTTGGGAACGGGCTCATAGACCAGCGCATCTTCGGCATAGGCGATCCTGCCGCCGGCCCTGTGCATGTGGCTGAAGAACTCGGTATCCTCGCCGCCGCTGCGCCCAAGCGCGATATTGAAGCGCCGGCCGGCAAGCGAGGGCGCGCCACGGCGCAGCAACACATTGCAGGTATAGCCGGTCAGAATTTCTCCCGAGACCCAGACGGGTAAGGTCGAATGGAAATCGCCGCGCTGCATCCAGGCGGGAGCAACGTTTGCGTAAACCGCCTGGACGGGACCGAGGACGGCATCGGCGCCGGTGGTATCGGCCATGACGAGCATTTCCGTCAGCCAGTCCTCCGAAGCCGTCTCGTCGTCGTCAATGAAGGCTAGGAAGTCACCGCTTGCGTGATCCAGGCAGGCATTGCGGGCAATCGAGATATTCGATGCCGGGCAATGGACATAGAGGATCTCAAAGGGCACCGCCGAACGCATGGCTTCGACACGGTCCCGCGCGCTCGGCGTGACATCATTGTCGGCAACGATGATCCGGATGATCGCGCCGGCAGGAACGCTGAGCACCGCCAGCGACAGCAACGTCTGATCGAGCTCTGCCCGCCGATAGGTGCATACTGCGATGTCGATCTTTATCGGGCGCCGATGGACCTGCATCATGACGCGACCCTGCGATTGCGGAAGCTGAAGACCTCCATCCAGAAGCCCATGGACCAGGCGAAATGCATGACCATGGCGGAGATGGCCGCGAGCGGCCCATAGGGGTTCCGGTGGCCAAGGGCGATCCAGAAGCCGTAGGCGATGCAGGCCACGGCCCAGAGGCCGACGGGAATGACCGCAATCCAATTGAGAACGGCCAGGAAGGCGCCGATGAAGATCGGCACGACCGCCAGCGGCAGCATCTGGCGCGGGCTCGGCATGCTGCGATGCTTGAGAATATTGCGCGCCCGGCCGCGGCCGTAGCCGAGATATTGTTTGAAGAGCGTCGGGACGCTGGCACGCGGATAATAGGTCATGGCCGTCTTGTCCGTAAGCCAGATACGATAGCCGGCCTTGTGCAGCCGGTAATCCAGCTCGGCATCCTCATTGTGACTGAAGGTCTCGTCATAGCCACCGACGGAGCGGAAGGCCGAAACCCGCATCAGCGCATGGTGCCCATGCTCGGCCCAATGCCCCTTGGCGCCCTCGCGATGCTTCGAACCGCCGTTGCCGAGCTTGGAATTCTGCGCCACCGCGGTTGCCTTCTGGAAGGCACTGAAGCCCATCGTGCGCATGGCGACGACGACGGAATCCGCGCCGGTCGCGCCGGCTTCCTGAACCAGTGTCTGGCAATAATCGACCGGATAGTCGCCATGCGCGTCGATACGGATGAAGTATTCGTAGTCCTCGCCGAAGACTTCCATGGCGAGATTGATCGCGGCGCTCTGCAGCCGTTTCGGATTGTCGAGCAGCAGGACACGCGGATCTCTCTCGGCGATGTCCCCGACGATCTCGCGCGTGCGATCGGTGCTGCCGCCATCGGCGACGACGATCCGGGCGTCAAGATCATCCAGCGCCTGGCCGAGTTTACCGATCAACGGCTCGATATGCTTTTCCTCGTTGAGACAAGGAATAACGATTATGCAGCGCATATCTCCTGAACTTCCGGTCGTCATTGCAATCCACCTCTATTGCGATGCAGTTGTGGGAGGGTCTGTACTTCGGCAAACGGCTCATTGGCGCGCGTGAGGGATGCCAGCCGCTGCACCAGTCCCTGGCAGTCGGCACGATCGGTCATCCATTGCTTGCTGTCCTGGGATGCCACGGCCTCGAAAGCTGCGAGATAGCGCTGCTCGTCCATCCTACCCAAAAGCGCGGCGAGATGTGCGGCGTCGGCCGTATCAAGCGTAAGCCCAATCTTTCGGCTTGCGAGAAACCTTGCCGTCTCGGTGCCATCGAACGCGATCGGCACGGCGCCATAGAGGCCGCCTTCATAAAGGCGGTTCGGCAGCAGCCAGCTTGAATTCAACCCTTCTTCGAAGAAGTCGATCGCCCAGGAGAACTGAACGTCGTTGTAGATCGTCGAAAGATCCTCAGGGTTCTTGTAGGCGCCGGCAAAATGCATGAAGGGCGCATCGCGCACGAGGCGATCAAAATCCTCGAACTCGGCATAAGCGGGCCTGCCTCGCAGGACGATCTCGAAACGACCTTCCATCAGGCGAGAGAAATCGTCGAGCAATGCCAAAGACTTGCGGCAACGGAGCGCGCCGAACCAACCGATCTTCCATGGTTTGCCTGCAGCCGGCGGCCTTGCGCTCGGTGCAGCGGCGCGTGCAGCTGGCTCGAGCGCCAGCACCTTGTTTTCGAGCAGCATGATGGGCAGGCGCAGGCCGGAGCGCGGGCGGAAATAGCGCTCGACGAAGGCAGGAGAGCTGGTGATGAGCAGCGCCGCCTGCGAGCCGAAATGGCGCTCTGCGCCACGAAGCGCGCCACCCACCACATCGTCGCGCAGCAGCAGCCGGTGGATGTCAAGGCACTCATAGACGATCGGCATGTCGCCGCCGAAGACGGACTTGGCGCGATTGGCCAGCGCCAGCATCTCGAGGTTGCGGCCGATGATAACGTCAGGCCTTGCGACCGAACTCAACGCGCTGCGTAATTTCGCTGCCGATCTGGCGACTGCGGCAACACGCTGGGCAAACTGGGCATCCTGCGTCCTGCCGAGCTCGATCGGCTCGACACCATGGATGGTGGCCAGCGCATTATCCTCGCGCCGGAAACCCGCCAACGTCACGAGTGCCCCGCCCGCCTGCAGCATCAGCACCCGTCGGCGCACGGCGGGATCGGCAAGATCGTGGACGAAATAAAGAATATGCAGCATCAAAATTTCCGCTTCTGCGCCTGGCGAAAGCCGGGCGCCTCGTGTGGCTGGTGTTGCATGGCGACATTGCGATCGGTCGCGAGCGGCGCCCCGCGACCGGCCAGATTCAATTGATCTTGCAGGTGATCGATTCCGGGAACAGGCACTTCTCGCCTGCGGCCGTGAAAGCAGCACGCTTGATCTGCATGGTTGCGGGCTCGCCGCTATAGGCGAACTTGCCCATCCAGCCGCTCAGCGTATCGGTGCCCCAGAGGCTGAAGAAAATCTTCTGGGCATTCGACGGTATCTTCGAAGGATCCTTTACCTCCTGGACGAGCTTGCCGTTCACGTAATAGCGCAGGCGATCCTTCTCCCAGATGAAGGCGTAGTCGTTGAAGCCTTGATCGGCACCACCGGCAACCGGTGCCAGTTTCTCGTTACCGCCCTTGGCGGAGATATATTGGTTGAGCTGAACTTGGCCGGAATTCTTGCCGAGCACTTCGAAATCGATCTCGTCATGCGGCTTCTTGTCGGTCGGGCCGATATAGGTGAAGAAGGCGGAGTTCAGGCCAGGCCCGGTGGCCGTGCGATAGCGCGCCTCGTAGGTGCCGTAGCCATAACGCTTGGTCGTCTGGATCTCGCCGCAGGCATAGTTGCGCTCGCCAGTCTTGGACTGGACGAACTGCAATTGCAGCATGCCGTCCTTGATGCTCACCTGCTTTCGCGACCAGGTGCAGTTCTGGTGCGGCCCATTGTTCCAGCCATCGGAGATGTACCAGCGTCCGGTATCGATGCGCTCGAAATTGTCGACGAAGGACGCGCCCGACTGCTGCGCATCCTCTGCGGATGCTGCCTGCGGCAGGAAGCATCCGCTCATGAGAGCGATTGCAGCAAGACCAAGTCCTTGCACGTAGTTTTTCTTCGATGTCGTCATGGCATCACCTTTGCTTGGAACGCACACGCCGATCCTCGGCGGTGCAGTTCTGAACTGCGAGGGCGCCGATTTGCGGGCGCACCCGGCTGCCGGTCAGCAGGTTGTAGAAGCTTGGCAGGGCGTTGCGCGCCATGCCATTGGTCAGGGGCAGCAGCAGCAAGGCGAGTGCTACCGCCAGAAGATAGAAGATCGGATAGAGTTCGCTGCCGCCGCGGTTCCAAAGAACCCAGAGGCAGAAAAGCAGCGGATAATGGGCGCAGAAGATCCAGAAGCTGAGACTACCGGTTGCCGCAAGGCCCTGCCCGACGCGGCTGCGGATCAAGATCGCCGACAGCGCCCAAAAACCGGGAATACCGACAACCACCATCAGATTGCGGCATACCTCCAGCCACAACGGCAGGCCCGGGCCATTCACGTACGCAGCAGTTGCCAGAAGAGCGGCAAGCGCGATGAATGTAGGTCCGATCAGAGCGGCGTAGCGATCCATGACCGTGACATCGACACGATAAAGGCTGAGATAGATGCCGAAGCTGAAGCTGAACAGAATGGAATTCCGCAACACGATACCGAGCGATATCGGCCAGGCTGCAAGTAGAAGCAGAAAGGCCAAGGTCACTAGCGGCGCCCGCAGAATGAGAAACGCCAGAAGAGGTGATATAATAATGCAGACGAACAGATCGCGCAGGAAATAGAGCGGTAGATTAATCGGCGTGCCGTCGACCGCGAATAGAAGCGTCGATAGTGTACGTGGGCTGGCCTCCGACAGATCAGGCAGATATCCATCTCCGATTCCGTAATATTGAAGGATCAGGACGAATAGAAAGAAAGCACAATTCCAGAGGAGAAACGGCAATATAACTGTCTTCGTCTTCCGCTGGATCGTCTTTCCATATTCTATCGATGTCGATCCATTACGAAACAACAGATAACCCGAGATCGCACTCAAGCAGGGAACTCCAACTCGAAACAAACTGTCACGCAGAAATACTCGCAGCCAATCGAAAAGGCCGTAAGCACCACTGAACGGGCTGCTATGTGTATCGAACGGTATATGGACAAAGATGATGCCCGAGATAAGCACGATACGCATGAGATTTATCCGCGAAGACACGCTGGCAGTCACATTCACGATGTCTGTCACCCCTTCTTCGGGCCGCATCCCCCCTCGCAGCCGTTTCAATGAGAGCAGAGCAAGGCTCGCAGACGATAACCTAGGGCGCTCTTTGGAAAGGGAATATGGCAGCGCAGCAAAAATGAGCGGAAAATGGCGTGCAAGCAGGTGCCGGGAACGCCGTGTTGCGCCGCCTCCAGGATGAAACAATCGATTTAGATCGAAGAAAAGCCTTGCTGTGAAAGGCATTTAGGCGTCATTCGATATCCGGACGCCGGCTGTTGGGTGAAGCGTTCAGCCCACCTTGATTTTTTTGCCGGAGGATGAAGATTTTTTGCAGCGCAGCAGATTTCGGAGTGTGAAGAATGACCAAAATGCGACAAAGCTGCAATCCTTGTGGGAAAGTTTCTTCACATCTCTCCCCTCATGGATGCAGCAACGTCCGATCCCGGCGCGCAATACGTCATCATGGTTCAGCGACGCGCAGTTCGGTGATCTCTGCCTTGTGTGAATAAAGTTCCAGAAAATCTCGCTCTTCAACATTGCTCCGCATCGAATCGGCGCTACCTGATGGCGTCACGGCGGCATTCACTGCCGGTTAGGCAACCGGAGAATGGCGGTTGATGCAGCCGAAAAGCCGCTGGTTACGTCCGCAAGAGACGACACCACAAGCCCCTGAATCGAAACCGTAAAGGCGGGAAAATGGCGTCAATCACGATTGTTATTCCGTTCTATCAGAAGCAAACCGGCGTTCTGCAGCGCGCCTTGAGATCGATATCCCAGCAGACATTTCAGGATTTCGATATTCTCATTGTCGACGATGAATCACCGCTTCCGGCAGAAAAAGAGCTGCAATCGCTGAGCAGCAAGGAGCGAAAGCACATCCGGGTGATCCGCCAGAGCAATGCGGGACCAGGAGGCGCACGCAACACCGGCCTCAACAACGTGCCCGCCGAAAGCAGGTTCGTGGCGTTCCTCGACTCCGATGACGAATGGGCACCGGAGCACCTCAGCAATGCATTCGGCACGCTGACCCACTACAACGCCGATTGCTATTGGGACTCCATCGATGGCGGCAAGGAGTTCTATTATCATTTCAGCATCGCGGAAATCGGGAAATCGGCCGATACGGTGCGATTGTCGGACAGGCCGACCGTGGTCGAGATCCCCAATATCGCCAGCGTCATGCTGCAGGATTGGAGCTTCCTGCACATGTCCTGCATGGTGATCGGGCGCCCGCTTTTCGAGAAGATCCGCTTCGAGCCGACATTGCGGCTGGCGGCAGAAGACGTGCTTTTCTTCTGCGACTGCATCCTTGCTGCCAAGCGCGTGCTGCTGTGCGAAGACGCCGGCGCGCTGCGCGGCGAAGGCGTGAATATCTTTCACAGTATCGACAATGACTCGCCGCAGTTCCTGCGCCAGCAGTTCAACACCTGGACGGCACTCAATACGCTGGAGCAGAGATTTTCGCGACGGCCGCAGGATGTCGCCGCCATCAGGCTCTATAAGAACCGTGCCCGCCGCCAGGCGCTCTGGAGCCAGGCACGGCAGGTGAAAAGCCGGCGCATGCCGCAGATCGCACTGCTGGCGAAATGGGCTTTGCGCGACCCGGGAATTTTACAAAGCGCCATGCAGCTTGCCGTCGGCAAACTCGCGCCCTAGATTTTGCAGCGCAGCATAGGCTGCTCATGCCGCATCGAAGATATTGCGGCATGCCCCCGCTATCGTTTGGATCAGCAAGGAGTCCTTCATGAAGCCGTTCCACTGGGAATCCACCCATGGCAATTTCGGTGACGACCTCAATCTCTGGCTCTGGGACTTCCTGCTTCCCGGCCTTCGCAATGTTCATGAAGAGACCATGCTGGTCGGTGTCGGCACCGTCCTCAACACGGAGATCCTGCCCGCCGACGGGCGCAAGCTCGTCATCGGCAGCGGCTTCGGCTACGGCTCGCTTCCCGACATGGGTGACCGGTCGCAATGGGACGTCCGCTGCGTTCGTGGCCCGCTGACGGCGCAAAAGGCCGGCCTGCCGGTCGAAATGGGCATTGTCGACCCGGCCGTGCTCGTGACGGAGATGCCGGAATTCCAAAACCTGTCGAAATCAGGCCGGCGCACCTTCATACCGCATTGGGAATCCGCTGCCGCCGGTATCTGGCCCGAGATCTGCAAGACCGTCGGGCTTTCCTATCTCGACCCTCGCGGCGAGGCGAAAGCCGTGATCCGCGAGATTGCGACATCCGAGCTGATCGTGGCGGAATCCATGCATGGCGCCATCCTTGCCGACGCATTCCGCGTTCCGTGGATTGCGGTCAGTTCCTCGCGCTCGATCAACAGCTTCAAATGGAACGACTGGGCGCGTTCGCTCGGCGTCACCTATGCGCCGAAGCACATTCCCGTCTCCACCCGTGCCGAAGCGATCGCCAAGGGTGCCAAGTTCTGGGGCGTCGGCTTCGAACGCAATCAGCAAGCGACGGCGGATATCGAAAAGCGGCGGCACGGGGAAACCGTCCTGCTTGCCGACCCCGAGCAGACCACGCTTCGGGTGATGGCGAAACAGGCGCTCGCCATGCCCTCGACGCTTGCTCTCTGGCAGGCGAGCAAGGCAAAGCCGCAATTGAGCAAGGACGGCGCACTTGCGGCCTGCAAGGAGCGCCTCCTGAATGTCATCGAAGGCGTGCGCCGCGATTATCTGTAAATCGCGATACCTCTATTCAGGAGCGGCCTGCAGAAGATAACGCAGGCCGTTTTCTCCCGAATGCGCGATCGGCGAAACGCCCTTGCGGAAGCGCTCGGTTTTGTCTGCAAGGATCCCGCCTGCTATGGCCGGGATGGCAAAGGGGTGGCCAAGCGCGTAGCTCGCCGCCGCCGCGAGGCCCGACTGTGATTTGATGTCCAGGAAATGCCGTAGCTCGTAGCGATCACGAACATGCCGCTCATGGCGGCGGATCGCGGCGGCATCAGGCGACGACAGGCCGCCTTTCGCAAGGATCGCCCGATCCGCTTCGTAAAGCCGCCGCAGATCCTCGGTTCTGTGCCGGCCGCTGAGGGAATCGCCACGAACCACCGCGCCGTAGCCGCAGCTGTGGATGATCTTATAGCGCGCGGCCTTGGCGAGTGCGCGGGCATAGAGATCGTAGTCCTCCCCCAGTCGCAGCGCTTCGTTGTAGCGCAGACCATGTGCCTCCAGAAAGGAACGGCGCATGAGCGGCTTCAGGAAGCCGATCTCGCCGCGACGGACGCCACGCTTGGAGATATTGCCTTCGACGAAGGCGACGAGATCGAGAAATCGTGGCCTCGCATCGAAATGGTCGAGCCTGGCATGCGCCTCCGGTACGGTATCGGCGCTGACGAAAGCGATGTTGTCGGCAACGAAGTCCCAGTCGTCATCTGCAAGCAGTGACTTGAAGCGCCCGGGGAAAAAGAAATCATCGGCGTCGAGGATACCGATCAGCGGAGCCGTGGATATTTCTATGGCGTGATTGCGCGCTGCGGCGGGGCCACGGTTCTTTTCGAATTCGCGGACTATGAGCCTGCCGCTGCCATCATCCGCTCGGGCGGCAATCGCCGCAGTACCGTCTGTCGAACCGTCGTCGATAACGACGACTTCGGCGACTTCCGGCTCCCGAAGGGCCGATGTAATGGCAAGCCCGATGGTGTCGCCGGCATTCTTTGCAGCGATGATTACACAGACACTCGTTTCTGCACTGTCGGTCACGTCAGCCTCCAATGGTTCTGCCGGAGACTTAGGACATGGCTTAGATCCGGCAACCTGTCGGCCGGCAAAAGATATGGCTGGGTGCGTCCGTCAGGGGTTGAATGGTTCGGAACGCTTGAGGCCGGGTGCCGGCATACCGCCGACGCTCGTGTCTTCGGCAATCGGCGCTGCAGCCTTATTCTCGTTCAATAACGCAAGCTGGGCCTTTCGCTCTTTCCAAACGAGGTAGAGCACACCGAGAAAATAACCGATCTGCAGAAGCACAGCGCAGATGGCCGTTTCGATGAGGGTCGTCGAAAGAGAGTTCGTCAGAAAGTAAGTCGCGATGGCAAATACGACCAGCGTGCCCAGCATGCTGATGAAAACGCGCGGCGCATACATAATGTTACCTCGCCCGCCCAGCCATTGGAAAAAATGCGATCAAGGTCTTTCCTCCATTATCAGACCTGTAGGTCAAATATATTTTATGATTCATTGAGATTCAACCAAGTCACGATGATCCGTTACGAATTGACACGATCCTAGCGCCAGGCTCGTTAAAACTACGCGTCGATTATAGTTACAATTGAATTTGTTCGTTTTCCCGCCTTCATCCATAGAGTGCCTCACCCAAACGACACAATCTCATGGATACCTACCGGCCGTTTCGAGGTCGCGGCTTTCGTCGCAATTCAATCAACTTTTATTACAAAGTGCGGGAGTGAGAGCCGTCAGTAATGTGCGCCGCAATATATTATTGCAGTGCAATATATCCAGGTGATGAATCAAGTGTGCACTTGCGGCATCGAAAGCGACGGGAAGGCTAGAGAAGCCAAAGATAATGAATAGCTTGCCCTTCGACACCTATAAAATTCTCGAAAAGCATCATTGGCGACGCAAATGAGCTGTCGGCACAGGCTTTATACGCAGCTCGATACAGTAGACCGCATATATAGAAAATCGCTGATTTAAATGGACCCACTAATGATGAGGTATCAATATACCGCCATGCCATATCGCTACAAAAGTTTGGATTAAAAAGTCAAAATCACCGCCTACACTCCTGCCATCAAAGCTCTAATTACACGTCCGAGAATTTCCGACCAATTCGCCAACATGAATGGAGTTTTCTCTATGAAGTCTGCGACGAGATCGGCCGCATCGGCTTTTTTCAGCGCTACGGAAAGCGATGTCTTTCCGCCCACAGGTGGAGTACTAAAGCGCGTTTTCGACGTCTCCGCCGCAATGACTGCACTGGTTTTCATCAGCCCTCTCTTCCTGATGCTGATGTTGCTGGTGAAACTTTCCGATCGGGGTCCGGCCTTTTACGGCCACCGCCGCATCGGTCACAACGGCAAAAGCTTCCGCTGCCTGAAGTTCAGGACAATGGTCGTCAACGGAGACAAGGTTCTTCAGGCTCACTTGCAAGCCAACCCAAAAGCTATGGAAGAGTGGCGTGCCACGCGCAAGCTGCAGAACGACCCGCGAGTAACCCTCGTCGGCGCCGTGCTGCGCAAGCTGAGCCTCGACGAACTGCCGCAGTTGATCAACATCATCCGCGGCGAGATGAGTGTCGTCGGTCCACGTCCCGTCGTGGAAGACGAGCTCGAGCTCTATGAGACTTCGGCGATCTACTATCTGCAGTCCCGCCCCGGCCTGACCGGCCTCTGGCAGGTCAGCGGCCGCAATGACGTCTCCTATGAAAGCCGCGTGGCCTTCGATGCGCATTACGTCAAGAACTGGTCGCTCAGCAGCGACATGATGATCATCGCCAAAACCATCCCGGCCGTCTGCCTGTCACGTGGCAGCTACTGATGACGACCTGCAGTGACCGCAGGATGTGTCCTGCGGTTTCCCGTACTGACGGGACTGCGATCTATTAACAGGGAAGATCCTGCATGATTGAATTTCAGCCTTCTAAGAGGCTTGCTCGCATATACACGTCGGTCCGATATTCGGCTCTCGTTGTCCTCGGCACTTGCGCGATATCGGGTGCAGCCTACGCCGAAAACCTGCCCGGATATCATCTGGGTGTGATGGACAAGCTGCATGTGCGCGTCGCCGAATGGCAGACCGCCGAGGGCACCATCCGTGACTGGGCGGTGGTCTCGGGCGATTATACGGTCGGCCCTTCCGGTTCAGTTTCCATCCCTTTCATCGGTGATCTGCCTGCCATGGGCAAGACGACGGATGAGATCGCCGAAGCCATCGGCGTCGGCCTGCAGAAGCAGTTCGGCCTGCGCGATCGGCCCTCGGCCTCCGTCGAAATGTCGCAGTTTCGACCGATCTACCTTTCCGGAGAGGTCCAGAATCCGGGAGAATTTCCCTTTGTTCCGAACCTGACCGTGCTCAAGGCCGTGAGCCTTGGCGGGGGCATGCGCCGCGGCGACGCCGGCCAGCGTTTCGCCCGCGATTTCATCACCGCCAAGGGCGACGCCGTGGTCTACATGGCCGAGCGCGGGCGGCTGCTGATGCGCAAGGCACGCCTTCTGGCCGAATTGACCGGCAAGGACGAGATCGAGATCCCGGCTGAACTCAAGCAATTGCCGCAGGCAACAGGCCTGCTCGCCAGCGAAAAAGCGCTGATGGAGACGCGCAGCCAGCGTATGAAGACCCAGATGCAATCGTTGGATGACCTGAAGACCCTTCTGCAAAACGAGGTCGAGGCTTTGGGGAAGAAGAACGAAACCCAGAGCCGCCAGCTGGATCTGGCCAAAGCCGACCGCGACAAGGTCGAAAGCCTTGCCGAAAGAGGTCTGGAGCTCGCCTCTCGCCGCATCTCCGCCGAGCAGCGCGCCTCCGATCTGGAGGCTACCCTTCTTGATACCGAGACGGCTGCACTGAAGGCCAAGCAGGATATCAACAAGGCCAACCAGGACGAGATTACCCTGCACAACGACTGGCAGAGTTCTCTGGCCCAGGACATGCAGGATACGGATGCAAAGCTCGAAACGCTGCAGCTGAAGCTTTCCACCAGCCAGTCTCTCATGCAGGAAGCGGTCGCTCAATCTGCCGATACCAGCAACCTCGATCCCAGCGGGCAAGGTGTGAATGTCGTCTATACGATCATTCGGGGCGACAACGGCCAGACGAAGGAAATCCAGGCCCAGGAAAATACGCAGGTACTGCCGGGCGACCTCATCAAGGTCAGCACCGGTCTTGCCATGCGATAGGGAAAGTCGATGCGGATAGCCAAATCGATCTTTGTCCGTCCAGGCAGCAACGCCACCTATGGCATGGTGGCGACTGCTCTGTCTTTCTTCGTCTTTGCTTATTCTTCCCGCTTCGGCCAGCCTTCGATCCTGCTCTACTACGCGCTGTGGTTTCCGCTTGTCATGATCGACTACCGGAATGTGCTCGGCAGCTATCACAGACAGCTCTGGCTGTTCGCCTTCGGTGTATTCACTTGCCTGTCGATCTTCTGGTCGGTGGTTCCTTCCACGACGGCGCGAGCCGCGATCCAGTATACGACGCATATCTTCTGCGCCTTGGTCGCAATGCGAACGCTCGATATCCGCACGCTCGCGCGCGGCGCGATCGCAGGCACCGGCATCGTGCTCATCTATTCGATATTGTTCGGCTACTATGCCTACGACCCCATAGACGGAACCTACAGCTTCGTCGGCGCCTTCGATTCCAAGAACCAGCTCGGCTTCTATGCCTCGCTCGGCATATATTTCGCCTTTGCCGCCGTTTTTGTTTTGGGCGAGCGGCGAATCTGGATGCTGGGTGCAGGTGTTGCCGGCCTACTGTCGGCCTATTGCCTGCTCGCATCGGCATCGGCGACATCGGTGCTGACGACGGGATTGGTCGTGGTATTGTGCGTCAGCCTGCGCGTCATCCTGTTCCTGTCGCCGAAGCAGCGCAAAACGCTGTTTGCGACCGTGGCCATATCAGGCGCCGTGCTCGCCGTTGCCGGTGTCTATCTCGGTGCGGTTGATCTCATCCTCGGCGCCTTCGGCAAGGATTCCACCCTCACTGGGCGCACCTATCTCTGGCAGCAGGGCATCGCGACAGCGCAGCAAAACCCCTTCTTCGGGGTCGGCTATCAGGCCTACTGGGTCCAGGGCTTCTCCGAGCCGGAGCGACTGTGGGAAGAGTTCTACATCGCCTCGCGCGCAGGCTTCCATTTCCACAATACCTATATCGAAACGACTGTGGAAACAGGCCTTATCGGCGTATTCCTGCTTGCCTCGATCCTGTTGACGGCCTTCATCGGCCATATCAACCGCTTCCTCAGCGACATCAGAAACGATGAATCCTACGTGCTCCTGGGTGTCGCGACCCTGTTGCTGATCCGGTCCTTCGTGGAGATCGATATTCTCAATCCATACCATGTCGGCTCCTTCCTGTTCTATTTCACGGCAGGAAAGCTCTCCATGCGAACGCGCGCGCCGATAAGCGCACCGCCGCATGCCGAACAGCGGATGGAATTTGCTCCCCCATCAAACTGGGGGCCGCAGACGAGCCGATGAAAACGCTTCATGGCATCCAATATCTTCGCGCCTTCGCAGCGCTCGCCGTAGTGCTGTTTCATGCAGCCGAGCGCAGCGGCGGCCATTTCCGCATCGGAGCAGCCGGCGTCGACATCTTCTTCGTCATCAGCGGCTTCATCATGTGGACCATGAGCGAACGCCGCCCGGTGACGCCGCTTCAGTTCGTCCTCGACCGGCTGCAACGCATCGCGCCGTCCTACTGGATCGTGACGGCCATCATGATCGGCGGCGCAGTTGTCGGCCTGTTTCCGAGCATGAAGCTGACGGCAAGCCATATTTTCGGCTCGCTGCTGTTCATTCCCGTTCGCTCGCCAAGCGCAAGCAATGGAGAAATATGGCCGATTCTGGTGCAGGGATGGACGCTGAACTTCGAGATGTTCTTCTACGTCATCTTTGCGGCCTGCCTGTTCCTGCCGCGGCGCCTGCGCCTTGGCAGCCTGATCGGCGTCTTTGCCGCCTTCGTCATCGTCGGCGCCATCACCCACCCGGAATCGCCGCTGCTTGTCACCTATACCAGGCCGATCATTCTCGAATTCGTCGCAGGTGCGGTTCTAGGACAGCTCTGGCTGAAAGGGACCATTCCCGGATTTGGATTGGGTCTTGCTCTCATGGTTGCCTCGATTGCCGGTTTCGCCGCTATCGAGATTCTCGGTCTCGAATTCAACGAGCTGACGTGCGGGCCGCTCGCCATAGCGCTGGTGCTGGGCATGGTCTCGGTAGAGCGCAGCGGCAGGCTGCAGGAGATTCCGCCGCTCACCTATTTAGGCAACGCCTCCTACTCCATCTACCTATGGCATACGCTGGCAATCTCGGTGATCCTAAAGCTCGTGGCGAGGACACCGATCCCTTCCGATGTCGTCGCTTTTATCAGCCTGATATTGGGAACCCTGCTCGGCGTCTTTGCCTACGAGCTGGTCGAAAAGCCGCTGCGCAATCTGTTGCGGAACTTCAGCTGGCGAAGGGCTCGCCCCTCGCCAGCGTGAGAACGGACCGGCGCCCCAACCGGGGGACGGACTAAAGCCGCCGGCGCCGCAGCTGGTCGAAATAGACGATCACGATGATCAGGACGCCGGTGATGATGCGCTGCCAGAAGGAATTCAGGTTCAGCAGGTTGGCGCCGTTGTTGATGGTCGCCAGGATGAAGGCGCCGATCAGCGGACCGTAGACGGAGCCGACCGCGCCGAACAGGCTGGTTCCGCCGATGACCGACGAGGCGATCGCCTGCAGCTCCCAGC
The DNA here is from genome assembly GCF_900094545.1 of Martinezella miluonensis. GTDB lineage: Bacteria > Pseudomonadota > Alphaproteobacteria > Rhizobiales > Rhizobiaceae > Rhizobium > Rhizobium miluonense. The sequence goes on along the minus strand of NZ_FMAH01000005.1, from coordinate 73,023 downwards.
CATCGGCCTGGGTGGCATTGCCGATGGCGATGCGCGATGCGAGCAAAACGCCGACGAAGGCGGCACAGGTTCCCGACAGGATGTAGGCGAGATAGATCATCCAATTGACGTTGACGCCAGAAAGGCGGGCAGCCTCGCGATTGGAGCCGACGGCGAAAAGATAGCGGCCCCAGCGGCTCAGATGCAGGAAGATGACGGCCGGGATCGCCACCAGGATCACCATCCAGAACAGGCTCGGGATCCCAAAGACGTCCGAGACGGCGAAATTGGTGAAATCGTCATTGACGATATTGATCGTCGCACCGTTGGTAATCAGCAGGCCGATGCCGCGCAGAGACGTCAGCGTCGCCAGCGTGATGATGAAGGGTGGCAGACCCATGCGCACGATGCCGAATCCATGGAATGCGCCAATCAACACTCCGAACATCAGGGTTATCAGGATAGCGGCCCAAACCGGAAACCCGGCGTGGAGTAACCAGGCGACGATGACGGTGCAGAAGCCGACGATCGCGCCGACGGAAAGATCGATGCCCGCCGTGATGATGACAAAGGTCTGGCCGAGCGCAAGAATGGCCGTCATCGAGCCCTGACGCATCAGGTTGGTGATGTTGAGTGGCGTCCAGAACTTGTCGGTCCAGAAGCCGAGAACAACCCAGAGTGCGAGAAGCAGCAGGATCAGCGTCAAGCTGAAGAGGATGTTCATCTTTCGCCGCGGCGCAACGGTCGGGCCTTCTGTCGTATTCGCGGCCATTTTTGTTCTCCTCTTTCGACTTGTTTGTTGTTCAGACGCCGATCGCCTCGCCGAGGACTTCCTCATGCGTTGCAGCATGGAAATCATGGCTGGCGACCAGCTGGCCGTGGCGGAAGACGTGCAGACGATCGGCGAGCTCGTAGACCTCTGGCAGATAGGACGAGATGACGATAATGCCGGCACCACCGCGAAGCAGCTTGGCAAACAGCCGATAGATCTCGGCCTTCGTCCCGACATCGACGCCCACGGTCGGCTCATCGAAGATGAAGAGCTTGGCGCCGTGGCTCAGCCATTTGCCGATGACCACTTTCTGCTGATTGCCGCCGGACATGGCGGAGACCAGAACCCGTCGGCTCGGCGTCTTGATGCTGAGGTCGCGGATCTGCTTGTCGGCGTTAACTGCCTCGCTCTTGTTGTTGATGATCGGACCACGGCTCAGCCGTCTGAAGACGGGCAGATTGATGTTCAGCCCGATGGGCAGGTTGAGGCAGAGCCCCTGATCGCGCCGGCTTTCCGGCGCCAGCGCAATGCCGAGTTCCATCGCATCGCGCTCGTTGCGGATGTCGACCTTGCGTCCCTGCCAGTGGATTTCCCCGGCGGAGAGCGGTTGGCGCCCATAAAGACCGAGAGCGAATTCGCTGCGGCCGGCGCCGATCAGGCCATAAAGGCCGACTATTTCGCCGGCACGAACGCTCATCGAAACATTCTCGAAGCCAGGGCCGGAAAGGCCGCGCGCCTCGAGGATGGTGTCGCCGAGCGGAATCTCCTCCTTATGGTAGATCTGCTCGATGGAACGATTGATCATCAGCTTGATCAGCTCGTCGTCGTTGGTTTCGGCGATGGCGCGGGTGCCGACATGTGTGCCGTCGCGCAACACGGAGACGCGATCGGCCAGCTCGAACACCTCTTCCATGCGATGACTGATATAGACGATCGTCACACCCTCGCCCTGCAGGCGGCGGATCAGCTTGAACAATTGCGCCGATTCCTGACGGGTGAGATAGGCGGTCGGCTCGTCGAAAATCAGAAACTGCGTGCCGCGCATCGCGGCTCTTGCAGTTGCGACCAGCTGCTGCTGACCGATTGTGAGAGAACTGAGGAGTTCGCCGGCCGGCAATCCGAAGCCGAGATCGTCGAGCACCGTCTGCGCCATCGTCACCATCTGCTTCTTGCGCATCAGGCCGAAACGATTGACTTCATCGCCCAGGAAGAGATTGGCTGCGACCGTCAGATGCGGGCAAAGCACCACTTCCTGATGCACGGCATTGATACCGCGGGCAATTGCCTCATTGGGCGTTGCAAGCGCCACCGGATGGCCGCACCAGAAGATTTCGCCGGCCGTCCTTGTGATCACGCCGGTCAGGAGCTTGATAAGCGTCGACTTGCCGGCACCGTTTTCGCCGACAATCGCATGAATCTCTCCGGCCAGAAACGTGACAGTCGCCGGCTTCAGCGCCTCGACATAGCCATAGCGCTTCTGCAGCCCCTTGAGTTCGAGAATGGGCGAGCCAGCTGGAATGCGACTGGCTTCCGTTTTAACGGTGTCGTCGTGCCGATGGCTGATTTCTTCAAGGCTCGTCATGAGGTCTCCTCCCTCTCGCATGGCCGCGCGGCCGCCTCAAGGAGGCGGTCAGACGGAAAGGCCGCGCCCAATCTCGCGGGCGCGGCCTCAAGCCTTACTTGACCTTCGGGTTCAACAGGGCGTCGATCTTCGGATCGCTCATATTCGCCTTGGTGACGAGGTTGGCGCCGGTATCGACATTGGCGGCAACCTTTTCCTTCTTGGAAGCGGCGAGCGCCGTCTTGATGCCGTCATAACCCATGCGATAGGGGTCCTGCACAACGAGGCCGGCAAGAACGCCGGACTTCAGGAAGCCGACGGTCTTGTCGTCATTGTCGAAGCCGATGACCTTGATCTTGTCGCCGAGCTTGTTTTCGGCGATGGCCTGGCCGACGCCCTGGGCCATGATCAGGTTGGAGGCGAAGACGCCGACGAGCTTCGGATTGGCCGTGATCAGGTCGGTCATGATGTTGAGGCCGGTGGTGGCCTGGCCGTCCGCATATTTATCGGCAACGACCTTGAGGCCCGGATACTTGCTCTTGACCTCTTCCAGGAAACCCTGACGACGCTGGTCGAGAGAACCGACACCGGGAAGGCTGGTGATAATCGCGACCTCCCCCTCTTCCTTGCCGGTCATGCCTTTGATTGCAGCGGCAAGACCGTCAGCGGCGATGCGGCCGCCCTGGACGTTGTCGGTGGTCAGGAACGAGATGAAGGACTTGGAATCGGCGCCAGAGTCGATGCCGACGACCGGCACGGACTTGGCGGCTTCATCCACGGGCTTGCCGAGCGCCTTGAACTCGGTCGGCGAAATGACCACGGCAGCCGGCTTGCCGGCTACAGCGTTTTCCAGAATGCTGATTTGGCCGTTGATGTCGGATTCCGACTGTGCGCCGAGTTCCGGCACCTTGACGCCGAGATCCTTGCCCGCCTGGCGGGCGCCGGCGAGAACGATCTGCCAGTAGAAGGATGTCGTGTCCTTGACGATGATCGGAATGGTCACGTCGGCTGCGAAGGACTGCACGGGCATCGCCATTGCGATAATGGCAGCGCCGGCAAGGCCGGCAAAGGTGCGGCGGGACAGAAGTGACTTGGTAATTTTCATCTGCTTCTCCTCTCAACGCGCTCTGCTTCCTGCACACCGGCCGCTGAACGCTTACGGCTCGGTACCGCAACGCCTTGAGGCGTCACGCATCGCGCGGCGGAAAGGCCACCGACGCCAAAACAGGCTTTCCTCCTCTTCGATGCCGCCTTTTGCGACGGCCCGATAGCTCTCTGTTGAAGCGGTTCAGCGTCTCACGGAATCGCAAAACCGCTCCATCTGCTGTTTCACGCAATTCCGGGAAAACCGCTGCGCAGTTTTCCGGGAATTGCTCTAGACCCGGACCGCCTCGTCTCCCAGCGGAGGCGCGACGAGGGTCAGTGCTTCGAATTCCGCATAGAAGCTGTCGGGGAGCCGGGGCTCTACGAGCTGCATATTGCGGATAAGACTTTCCGGCTTCGCCGTGCCGAGCAGGACCGAGGCCACGCAAGAACTGCGCAGCGGGAACTGAATCACCGGCTGGGCGAGCGGCACGCCATGCTTGCGAGCGATCTCTTCCATCGCCCCTACCTTGGCCAAAATATCCGGCGTTGCCGGCAGATAGTCGAAATGTGCGCCAGGCACCGGGCCTGTCGCCAGAATACCGGAATTGAAGACGCCGCCCACCACCAGCGACGTTCCCGTCTTCTCGCAGAGCGGCAGCAACTCGGCAACGGCGGAACGGTCCAGCAGAGTATAGCGCCCCGCCATGAGAATGCAGTCGATATCGGCCGCACGCATCACGTCCAGGCAGACTGGCACCTCGTTGACGCCGAGGCCATAGGCCTTGATCGCGCCTGACGACTTCAGCTGCTCCAGCGCCTTCAACCCGGATCCCAGGAGCTGGCCGAGGTGATGCTCGTTGAGGGCCTTGCCGTGAGTATAGCCGCCTATGTCGTGGACATAGAGAATATCGATGCGATTGAGCCCAAGGCGCGCATAGCTGAACTCGACCGAGCGCATGATACCGTCATAGGAGTAATCATAGTCGGCATCGAAAGGCAGCGGGTCAACGTAGCCGTAATTGGGCACCTTGTCTGTCGGTACCGGGCGCATAAGGCGGCCGACCTTGGTCGACAACACATAGCTGTCCTCAGGCTGATCGCGCAGGAAATCACCGACGCGGCGCTCGCCAAGGCCAAAGCCATACCAGGGCGCAACATCGAAATAGCGGATGCCGCTATCCCAGGCAGCCTGTAGGGTCTCCATCGCCTGGTCGCGCGGACAGGCACGATAGAGGCCGCCCAGCGCAGCAGCGCCGAAGCTGATCTCGGTGACCTCAAGGCCCGTCCTGCCGATTGTTCTCGTCTTCATCACCTCTCCCTTGTGATGACGGTCATTTCAATGCTCGCCGCCTATGGCTTGACGGACAACTATCGTCAATTTGCGGATTTACTTATCGCTGGCATGAGTGAATTGCGCTCGGGTCGCGGGCTTCACGCGTCACCATGTTCAATTCCTCCCTCATCGACCTTATCGGACATTCCGACGTCCGGCGCCAATTGATTTTGTTTTTTATCTACAATAAACATTTTGGTGTCAACGAGGAAATCGTCACCGCCCCGGAGGAAAGCGGTCCGCACGGTTCCGGCATAACACTCCTGCAATTGACTGCCATTCGATCATGGTTCAGACAGCGCCGCCGGCAAAGAGCGGCGGCGACAAGCGAGGGGGAAATGGCAAGGCAAAACACGCTCTTCAAGGAGGCGTATAATCGCTACGCAGCACGCCTGAAGCTCGGCACTGAGCTGCCGAGCGAACCAGAAATCGCAGCCGAACTCGGCGTCAGCCGCAGCACGGCGCGGGCAATCCTCATGCGTCTCAGCGACGCCGGCATCATTCTCTGGAACAAGCGGCAAAAGACGGTTCTGCGCCTGCCGAACCAGGCAGATTTCTTCCCGAAGGAGGAAACCGATTCACTGCACGACATCATCGAGCGCAGCTTCATGATGCGCATCATGTCCGACGAAGCCCAGCCCGGCATGCAGATCAACGAACTGGAACTGGCACGCGAAATCGGCACCGGCACCTCCGTCGTGCGCGAATTTCTCATTCGCTTCAGCCGCTTCGGGCTGATCGAGAAGCGGCCGAACAGCCATTGGATCCTGAAGGGCTTCACCAGCGAATTCGCGCTCGAACTCGCCGACGTGCGGGAAATGTTCGAACTCCATTCGGCGGCCGAGTTCGGCCGTCTGCCTGCCAATCATCGCGCCTGGGATGATCTCAAGGCGATCGAGCGGGAACATCGTGAACTGCTCAAGGATTTCGACGCGCATTACCGCGATTTTTCGCGCCTTGATGAGAAGTTTCACCTCCTCATCCACCGCGCCTCGAGCAATCGCTTCATTGCCGATTTCTATGATGTCATCGCCATCGTCTTCCACTATCACTTTCAATGGAACAAGGCCTTCGCCCGCGAGCGCAATGCCCGCGCCGTGGCCGAACATCTCGACTACATCGCAGCGCTGCAATCGCGCGATCCGCAACGGATCGACGCCGCTTGCCGCACGCATCTTGCCTCGGCAAGACAGACACTATTGCAGTCGATTCCGCAAACCACCGGAGAAACAGCCGGCTCAGCTGCCTGACTGCGAACATCGGCGTATCCGATCCCAGTCCGCGATGGGACAGGGCAATCACAGGACTATCTGCAATCGCCCGTTTCGGCGCTTTATTTTGCAGCGAGGCTCAAACTTTGGCTGGCAAAACGCGGCGAGGCGACCTCGAGCTTGATGGCGCCAGCCTCTCCCGTTGCCTGCAACCAGAAACCCGTGGTTCCACCCTGGAATGCTACCGTTTCCGGCCCGATAACCTTGGCCGGGCCATCGACCTTGATGGTGACGACATCATTCAGGAAGGGAAGCCGCGAGCCAGCCTGATCGAGCGCGCGCACGATGACGCGCACCGTATCGCGTTCGCCTGCGCGCATGGTATCGGCATCGGCTTCGATCTGAAGCGAGGTCGGCAGTGGATTTGCGACCATATGCAGCTCCGCCACCTGCTTGCCGCCGATGTAGCCGGTGAAATGCACATCCTCCCATTCCATACCCCATACGCCAAGCTCGTCCGGCGTGAAGGAACGGTGATCGAAGACAACAGGCGGATGCGGCAGATGCGGAAAAGTCTCCCTGTCCGAAGCGAGACGCTTGGTCAGCGAACCGTAACGCAGCTCGACCTCATCGCAATTGGTCAGAACGATAAGCGGCAGGGCGCCGCCGATATTGCGCTCGCCGCGCGCCCAGATCGTCACCGGCTTCATGACGGCCTCTTCGGAAGGCTCGCACTGGCTGGCATAGACGTAGGCGGCAAATTTCGGCTCGCGGAACATGTCCGTGACGCCGTGGTAGCAAATGCGGTCACCCGAGCCGAAATCGCTATGCGTATTGTAGTCGAACATGCACCAGCCGATGGCGCCCGAGATCGACGGATCGCTATAGGCGGCATTCAGGACTTCCAGATGCCGGCGCACATGCTCGGCCTGCCGCTGCTCCTGATCATAAATTTTCGTCGGATACATATGGCCGCCGAATTCTGTGATCAGATAGGGGACGTCCTTGGAAAGGCCGGTGTTTTCCTGCTGCGGCCGGAGCGGCGTGCGCGGCCGGTTGGCGCCAGGCAGTTCCTCATTGCCGAGGATGAAATCATTCATCGTGTAGACGTCCTCGAGCATCTCGCTCTCGGTGATGTAGCGAACGCCGCCGGTCTGGCGCGTCGGATCGAGTTCACGCGCCAGCCGGTTCGTCTCGGCGTAGAAATCGTGAGAATCCTGGGATTCGTTGATGCGCACGCCCCAGATGACGATCGAGGGATGGTTCCAGTCGCGTTCGATCATGCGGCGCACGTTGCGGATCGATTCCTGCTGCCATTCCTCGTCACCGATGTGCTGCCAACCGGGGATTTCCTCGAAGACGAGAAGGCCGATACGGTCGCAATGATCCAGGAACCACTTCGACTGAGGATAATGCGAGGTGCGGACGATGTTGCATTTCAGCGTGCGCTTCATGATCTCGGCATCGCGCTCCTGGGCCGAGCGCCCCATCGCATAGCCAACATAAGGGAAAGCCTGATGGCGGTTGAGCCCGCGCAGTTTCAGCGCCTTGCCGTTCAGCAGAAAACCTTCGGCGGTAAAGCTCGCGATGCGGAAACCGAAGGTCGCGGCGTGCCGATCCGCCCCCTGATCGCTCGCAAGCTCCACTTCGGCCGAATAGAGGACGGGATTGTCGAGATCCCAAAGCGAAAGGCCCGAGAGGCGATCGAAGCCGAGCGTCACGCTCTCGCCGGAGGTGTTAGCCTGCCCCGAAGCGATGGCCACGCCATCAGCGGACCGCAGGGTAACGGTCACCCTTCCCTTAAAAGCAAGATTTTGCGGATTGGAGATATCGCAGCGCACGGTCGCGGATTTGAGATCGGAAAGAACATCGCCCGTCTCGACTTTGATGTTGGCGATCGATACGGGATCGGTCAGCTTCAGCCAGACATCGCGGTAAATCCCGGCATAGGTAAGATAATCGATCCGGCCACCGAAAGGCGGGATCTCGGGGTTCTCGCTGCCATCGATCTTGACCGTGACGAGGTTCTCGCCGTGACGCAGACGGCCGGTCAAGCGCGCCTCGAACGGCGTGTAGCCGTCCTTGTGTGCCGCGATCTCGTCGCCGTTCAGATAGACGACGGCATCGGCCATGGCCGCATCGAAGATCAGCGATATCTCGCGCCCGGCAAACGTCTCGTCCCAGTTCACTATTTTCTGATAGGTGAAGGCGCGCTGATAGGATTTCTCGTCGAAATAGTTGAAGGGCAGTTCGACAGCGGTATGCGGAAGCGTGACACGCTGCCCATCCTGCGGTCGGCCGGCAGACGCGGGCGAAAACCCCTCTTGAAACGTCCAGGATTCGTTGAAGGCGACAACAGAACGCATATTCAATCCTATCGATTAAGCCCGTCGCATCGGGTGGCGAACAGATGGTGACTGGAAATCAGGCGCGGCAAGGCAGGCATGATACCGCGGGGCGATATCTATACTGCCTCGTCGCCGACGCGCAATGCGACCGTTTGGCGGATTTCTCCTTTCCGGGTAAGCGATAGCGACTGTGGCCTCCTTGCCGCCGCCTATCGGTTTCGGCCGTTCTTCCCCTCCTCGACCGGATTGCGCACCGCGGCATACATGCCGGTCGTGCGGAATTCCGTCGGATTGATGCCGTAGATACGGCGAAATACCTTGGAGAAATAGTTGGCATCATCGAAGCCCGACATGATCGCTACTTCCTTGACCGGAATGAAGGCAGCCTTCGTCAGCAGTTTCGCGGCGCGCTGCATGCGCTGCTGCAGCACGAATTCCGCCGGCGGCACGCCCTCGCTCTCGGCAAAAACGCGAGAAAAATGGGCGCGGCTGAGGCCGCTCACCTTGGCAAGCTCATCGACAGGAAGCGGCTTGTCGAGATTGGCATCGATATGGTCGATGACGATCTGCATGGCAGAGCGATCGGCGGCAAAGGCATGCGAACCGAAGACATCGTCATAGAGCGCCATCGCCGCCTCATAGGCGACAGCCGAGGCAGAGGCAGGCGTCTGAGCGCCCTTGACGAGCCGCAGGCTGCAATCGGCAAGATGATCGATGGTTGCCTGCTGCAGCTTCAACACCGGACCGGCCGCAGCAAGAATCAGACGATGGATGCGCAACGCTTCTTCGCCGTTCATCGATATCCAAAAATACTCCCAGCGCTCGCCCTTCTCCAACCAGTAGCGATGATTGTGCGGCACGAGAACGAGCAGCGTCTCGCCGGTATTCACACGATAGTTGCGGCCCTCATAGCGCAGCCGGCCGGTGCCGCTGATCGTGTGCTGAAGCACGGTAAACGGCGTCTGGCCGCGTCGGCGCCCATCCCAATCATAGGATTCGTCCCGCCGGATCTCATAGCCGGCGCTCGTCGGCATGGCATGCAGCCGGTGGCGTCCGCGCGGTAAGGAAACCGTCCGCATGACCTGTCCATTGTCGATCAATTCCTGCAGCACAAAATTACCCCTGAAAGCATAATAGTTCTCTGTTCGCCTCCGTAATTATAGGCATAATCCCGTCAGAAAACAGCGCTTGACCGCCGACGAGGACCGGCGATTGGAGAAAAAACCGCAATTTCGGCCCGTTTCGTAACCGATACGATCATAGGGCAGAGATGCTGCCGGCTCCCCCGCCGCTGATTGTTCGACCGACTTGAAGGTGAGGATCATGAGTTTCAAAATCGCTATTATCGGCGCAGGCAGCGTCGGCTTCACGAAAAAGCTGTTTACCGACATTCTGTGCGTGCCGGAATTCCGCGACGTCGAATTCGCGCTGACCGATCTCAGTGAGCACAATCTGACGATGATCAAGGCGATCCTCGACCGGATCGTCGAGGCCAACAAGCTGCCGACCCGCGTCACCGCGACCACGGATCGCCGCGCGGCGATCGCAGGCGCGCGCTATATCATCAGCTGCGTGCGGGTCGGTGGCCTCGAGGCCTATGCCGAGGATATCCGCATTCCGCTGAAGTACGGCATCGACCAGTGCGTCGGCGATACCATTTGCGCCGGTGGCATTCTCTATGGTCAGCGCAACATTCCGGTCATTCTCGATTTCTGCAAAGATATCCGCGACGTTGCCGAGAGCGGCGCCAAATTCCTGAACTATGCCAACCCGATGGCGATGAACACCTGGGCGGCGATCGAATACGGCAAGGTCGACACGATCGGTCTTTGCCATGGCGTCCAGCATGGTGCCGAACAGATCGCCGAAGTGCTCGGCGCGAAGGACAAGAGTGAGCTCGACTATATCTGCTCGGGCATCAACCACCAGACCTGGTTCGTCGATCTGCGCCTCAACGGCCGCAAGATCGGCAAGGACGAATTGATCGCCGCCTTCGAGGCGCATCCGGTCTTTTCGCAGCAGGAAAAGCTACGCATCGACGTGCTTAAGCGGTTCGGCGTCTATTCGACGGAGAGCAACGGTCACCTGTCCGAATACCTGCCCTGGTATCGCAAGCGGCCGGACGAGATCAACAAGTGGATCGATATGTCCGACTGGATCCATGGCGAAACCGGCGGTTATCTGCGCTACTCCACCGAGACGCGCAACTGGTTCGAGACGGAATTCCAGCAGATCCTCGACGGCGCCTCGCAGCCGATCGATGTTAGCAGGCGCTCCAACGAGCATGCCAGCCATATCCTTGAGGCGCTTGAAACCAACCGTGTCTACCGCGGCCATTTCAACGTCAAGAACAATGGCGTCATCACCAATCTACCTGATGATGCCATCATCGAATCCCCTGGCTTCGTCGATCGTTTCGGTATCAACATGGTGGCGGGCATCACCTTGCCCGAGGCATGCGCGGCAACCTGCATGTCGTCCATCAATGTCCAGCGCATGTCGGTGCACGCCGCCATCAGTGGCGATATCGACCTGTTGAAGCTTGCCGTTCTGCACGACCCGTTGGTCGGTGCCATCGCCACGCCGGAGGAGGTCTGGCAGATGGTCGACGAGATGGTCGTCGCCGAAGCTCGCTGGCTGCCGCAATATGCACATGCGGTTGATGGGGCCAAGGACCGGCTGTCGCGCAGCAAGGTCAAGACGCGCGACTGGAAGGGCGCGGCAAGCCGCAATGTCCGCTCGATCGAGGAATTGCGGGCAGAAAAAGCCGCCCTGAAACAAGCTGGTTGATGCAGGCAGAGTTCGGGAAATGAGAATGCGGCGGGGATTTCAGCGGAGATCCACCGCCGCAAATCGACTATTTCCCCTGTACTGGAGGAGCGCGGCGCCTCGAACAGAGCGCACGCAAAAGAGGGAGAGAGAAAAAGATGAGACATTTTCGACCGATCGGCCTTCTAGCCGCGTTGACGATTGCCACATCGGCGATCGCCATCAGCGCCTATGCGGCCGAACCGACAGTGCCACCGGTTCCAGCGGTCTTCCCGGCGGAAGGAAAGATCAAATATGTCGAGCGCAGCTCGATCCTGGAGTTCAAGGCGCTACCGGACTATCACGAGCCGGCCTGGGTTACGGACAAATTCGTCAAGAGCGGCAAGCTGCCGCCCGTGAAAGACCGCCTGCCGAAGGAGCCGCTCGTCTTTAAGACCGGCAACATGCCCGACGGCATCGGCGTCTACGGCGACACGCTGCGACACGTCATTGGTGGCCGGCCGGAGGGCTGGAACTATGGCGGCGGCCAGACACAGGGTTGGGGCGGCATCGACATCGGCCTTTCCGAATGCCTGACGCGCACCGCGCCACTCTTCCAGGTCGAAGCCAAGGATACCGAACCCCTGCCCAACCTCGCCAAGGGCTGGGAATGGTCGACGGATGGCCACAAGCTCACCATGCATCTGGTCGAAGGCGCGAAATGGTCCGACGGGGTGCCCTTCAACGCCGACGACCTGATGTTCTACTGGGAAGACGAGGTCAACGATCATAACGTCTCGCCGCTGAACGGCGCTAGCCCGGAAACGTTCGGGGCCGGCACGACGCTGAAGAAAATCGACGATTACACCGTCGAGTGGACCTTCAAGGATGCGTTCCCGAGACAATATCTCTACGCCATGGCGTACGGCACCTTCTGCCCCGGTCCGTCGCATATCCTGAAGCCGCAGCATCCGAAATATTCGAAGAACACTTACGAGCAGTTCAAGAATGCGTTCCCGCCGGAATTCATGAACATGCCTGTCATGGGCGCCTGGGTGCCGGTCGAATACCGTTCCGACGACATCATCGTGATGCGCCGCAACCCTTACTACTGGAAGGTCGACGAGAAGGGCAATCAGCTGCCTTACCTCAACGAGCTGCACTACAAGCTCTCGACCTGGGCAGACCGCGACGTGCAGGCGGTTGCCGGCTCCGGGGACTTTTCGAACCTCGAACAGCCGGAAAACTTCGTTGCCTCGCTGAAGCGCGCCGCACAACCCGAAGCTCCAGCCCGTCTCGCCTTTGGCCCCCGCCTCATCGGCTATAACCTGCAGATGAATTTCTCCGCCAATGGCTGGGGCAATCCGGACGCACGCGCTCAGGCGGTACGCGAGCTGAACCGCAACGAGCACTTTCGCAAGGCCGTCAGCATGGCGCTGGATCGCAAGGCAATCGGTGAGTCGCTGGTCAAGGGACCGTTCACGGCGATCTATCCGGGTGGCCTCTCCTCCGGCAGCAGTTTTTACGACCGCAATTCGACCGTCTATTATCCGTTCGATCTCACCGCCGCCAAAGCCGAGCTTGCGAAGGCCGGCCTCAAGGACACGGACGGCGACGGCATCGTCAACTTCCCCGCTGGCGTCAATGGCGGCAAGGACGTGGAACTCACTCTTCTGGTCAACAACAGCTACACCACGGACAAGAGCCTGGCCGAAGGTGTGATCGCCCAGATGGAGAAGCTCGGCCTGCGCGTCGTCATCAATGCGCTCGACGGCAACCAGCGTGACGACGCCAACTACAGCGGTCGCTTCGACTGGATGGTTCGGCGCAACACCACGGAGCTCGCCTCGGTCGTGCAGAACACCGAGCAGCTCGCGCCGGTCGGTCCGCGAACGAGCTGGAACCATCGCGCCGGCTCGGACGGCAAGGTCGATCTGATGCCGTTCGAAAAGGAGATGGTCGATATCGTCAACAAGTTCACGCAGTCGCAGAACAGTGACGAACGCGTGGCTCTGATGAAGAAGTTCCAGAAGATCTCGACCGAGAACCTCTACAATATCGGCCTGACCGAATATCCGGGCGCGCTGATCATCAACAAGCGCTTCTCCAACGTTCCTCCAGGCACGCCGATCTTCCTGTTCAACTGGGCAGAAGACTCCGTCTTGCGCGAACGTCTCTGGGTGGCTGCGGACAAGCAGGGCAAATACGAGCTGTTCCCCGATCAGCTTCCGGGTGCCCCGGGCAGCGCCGGCCCGATCAAATAGGGCCATATGAAGCTCCCCTGCCAGCCGGCATGAGGTCGGCTGGCAGGGAACCTGAAGCATCCCAGCGACTCGCTGTCGCCGGACAAGAATGAACCGCTGACGCATATCGTCCTGATGGAATGAGACTGCTGACAGCATCAAGAGAAGCGAACCGTCCGATGTTACGATTCCTGCTCGTTCGCATAGCCTCCGCCATTCCAGTGCTCTTCATCCTGAGCGTGGTGACGTTCGCTATCATTCAGGCACCGCCGGGCGACTATGCCGATTACATCCGCTCGCAATTGATGAACCAGGGCGGCGCGTCCTTCGAACAGGCAGATGCTCAGGCGCAGGCCTACCGCCGCGAACATGGTCTCGATAAGCCGATGATCGTCCAGTATTTCAACTGGGTCGGCGGCATCGTCACCAGAGGTGATTTCGGATATAGCATGGTCTATAACAAGCCTGTCGCCGATGTCGTCGGCGAGCGTCTGCCTCGAACCCTGGCCTTGGCGCTGGTGTGCCACATCCTGGCCTCCATCCTCGGCATCGGTTTCGGCATTTGGGCGGCAACACGGCAATATAGCTGGATCGACAATCTGCTTGCCGGCATATCCTTCCTCGGCATGACCGTGCCGCGCTTCCTGATGGCGCTGATCATCGTCTATATCCTCGTCTTCCAGCTTAATGTCTCGGAGATAGGCAGCTTCTTCTCGCCGCAATATGGTGGCGCCCCCTGGTCATGGGCCAAGTTCGTCGATCTGGTCAAGCATGTCTGGCCGGTCGTTGCGATCGCCACCTTCGGCGGCCTTGCCTACAATATGCGCGTCATGCGCGGCAATCTTCTCGATACGCTGAATGCCCAATATGTGGAGACTGCACGGGCGAAAGGTCTTTCCGGCGGCGCGGTCGTCATGCGCCATGCCGTGCCGAATGCGCTGCATCCGCTGATCATGTATCAGGGCGTCGTGCTTCCCTACATGCTGACCGGTGAAATCGAGACCGCAATCATCTTCTCGCTGCCCACAGTCGGGCCGGCTATCGTCGGCTCCATGGCCGTCGGCGACGTCTATGTCACGGCAACCTTCATGATGGTGCTTTCGGCAACCCTCATCATCGGCAACATCATCGCCGACATGTTGCTTGCGCTGCTCGATCCGCGCGTGCGTCAACAGGGAGGGATCCACTAATGCTCGCCTTCAGCAACTCCCCGCCCCCACCGGAAGAAAAGATCAAGCACAAAGGCGGCAGCGAAAGCTACGTCGCACTGGTCTGGCGACGCCTGAAGCGTTCCTGGACGGGTATGAGCGGCCTTGTCCTCGTCATCCTGCTTCTGCTTATGGCGGTCTTTGCCGAATTCGTCGCGCCGCTTGATCCCAAGGCGACCGACACCGGCTTCGCGCCGCCGCAGGTCATCAGCTTTCACGACAAGGACGGCAATCTCGTCTTCCTGCCTAGAGTCTACGCGCTCGTCGAGACCACCGATCTCGACCCGGTCACCTTCCAACCGATCGTCGGGCCGGATTACGATCACCCGCGCCTGCTCGGCCTCTTCGTCAAAGGCGACCCCTATTACATGTTCGGCCTGATCCCCGGTAATCGGCATCTCTTCGGTGCGACTGACGGCGGCCCGGTTCATTTCCTCGGCACGGACAAGTTCGGCCGAGACGTGTTGTCGCGCGCCATCTACGGCTCGCGTATCTCGCTGATGATCGCCCTGACGGTCGTTGCCATCGTGACCATCGTCGGCACCACGATCGGCATGATCTCAGGCTACTTCGGGGGTGTCCTCGATACCTGGATCCAGCGCTTTGTCGAGGTCGTTCTCGCCTTCCCGCAAGTGCCGCTTTATCTGGCCTTGACTTCGCTGATCCCCGTGACAGCGCCGACCAATGTCTTCCTTGCCTTCGTCATCATCGTCATGTCTGCACTCGGCTGGGCACAGATGTCACGCGAGGTTCGCGGCAAGACGCTGGCATTGGCAAGGATCGACTACGTGCGAGCAGCGATGGCGATCGGGGCCACCGACCGGCGTATCATCCTGCAGCACATATTCCCGAACGTCATGAGCCACGTCATCGTCGCCGTGACGCTTGCGATCCCGAGCGTGGTTCTGCTTGAATCCTTCCTGGGTTTCCTGGGTTTTGCCGTCAAACCGCCGCTGATCTCCTGGGGTCTGATGCTGCAGGATACGTCGACCTATTCGGTCATCGGCTCCTACCCCTGGATTCTCTCGCCCGTCGCCTTCGTTCTCGTCACCGTCTTCGCCTTCAATGCGCTCGGCGACGGACTGCGCGACGCGATCGACCCTTATTGAAAGGAGAACGGATATGGCTCTCGCACTCGTCAATCCCTTCGCTCCCGACATTCGCTTCGACGCCGGCGAAAGGGCCGTCGCGCCTGTTATCGATGCCCGCAACATCGCCGTCAAGTTCAAGGTCGAGGACGGCGTGGTCGATGCCGTCAAGGATATCTCCTTCCAGCTCTATCGCGGTGAGACCATTGCCATCGTCGGCGAGTCCGGTTCCGGAAAATCGGTAACGGCCCGCACCGTGATGGGGCTGCTGACCAAACGCGCCGTGGTTTCTGACAAGTCTGTCGTTCATTATGACGGCAAGAATGTCCTGAAATTCTCGGAGCGCGCCCGCCGGCAACTGCGCGGCGACCGCATCTCGATGATCTTCCAGGAGCCGATGAGTTCGCTCAACCCGATCTATACGATCGGCAGCCAGATCGTCGAGGCGATCCGTGTTCATCGCAAGGTTAGCCGCCGGGACGCCGAAAAGCGGGCGCTCGATCTATTGAAGCAGGTTCAGATTCCCGATCCGGAAGCAAGGCTGAAGCAATATCCGCATCAGCTCTCTGGCGGCCAGCGCCAGCGTGTGATGATCGCCATGGCGCTTGCCAACGATCCGGACGTGCTGATCGCCGACGAGCCGACGACGGCGCTCGACGTGACCGTGCAGGCGCAGATCCTGAACCTCATCCGCGACCTGCAAAAGCAGCTCGGCATGGCGGTGATCCTGATCACCCACGACCTGACCGTGGTGCGCCAGTTTTCCGATTATGTCTACGTGATGCAGCACGGAGAAATGCGCGAGCACAATACGACGGAAGCCTTGTTTGCTCATCCGCAGCACCCCTATACGAAGCATCTCCTGTCGTCGGAGCCGCGCGGCCGGGCAAAACCACTGCCGCCGAACTGTGATACCGTTCTCGAAGGCAAGTCCGTCAAGGTCGCCTTCATGATGCGGCATGGCAGCTTCTTCAAACCCGACATGCGCGAGCTCGTCGCCGTCAACGGTCTGAACCTGGAACTTCGCCGTCATGAAACGCTCGGGCTGGTTGGCGAATCCGGCTCCGGCAAGACGACCTTCGGCCAGGCACTTCTGCGCTTGATCGATGCCGATAGCGGCGAGATTTTCTTCGACGGGCAGGCAATCCATGGCAGATCTCGCGCCGAGATGCGGCCTTTGCGGTCCCGTATGCAGGTCGTCTTCCAGGATCCGTTCTCGTCGCTCAATCCGCGCATGACCATCGGCCAGATCATTTCCGAGGGGCTGGTGGTCAACAATATCGGCGCCAACAGGGCCGAGCGGCTGGACCGCGTCAAGGACGCGCTCGTCAGCGCCGGCATGCCGGCCAACATTCTCTCGCGCTTCCCGCATGAGTTTTCCGGCGGACAGCGCCAGCGTATCGCGATTGCCCGTGCCATCGCGCTCGAACCGGAATTCATCCTGCTCGACGAGCCGACCTCCGCGCTCGATCTCTCCGTTCAAGCCCAGATCATCGACCTCCTGCGCAAGCTGCAGGACGAGCGGGGCTTGAGCTACCTTTTCATCTCGCACGACCTCAAGGTCGTCCGCGCCCTTTGCCATCGCGTGATCGTCATGCAGCACGGCAAGATCATGGAGGAAGGGCCGGTCGACGAGGTTCTGTCCCATCCCAAGACCGCTTACACCGAACGCCTCGTTAGAGCGGCGTTCGAGGTAGCTTCATAGCATCCAGGAGATTTTGAAATGACAAGCACTCCCAAGATCACTTTCATCGGCGCCGGTTCGACTGTCTTCATGAAGAACATCATCGGCGACGTCTTGCAGCGCCCGGCGCTCGCAGGCGCAAAAATCGCTCTGATGGACATCAATCCGCAGCGGCTGGAAGAAAGCGCGATCGTCGCCCGCAAGCTGGCTTCGACGCTCGGCGCTCCGGCCACGGTCGAGATCTTTACCGATCAGCGCAAGGCGCTGGACGGCGCTAATTTCGTCGTCGTCGCCTTCCAGATCGGCGGCTATGAGCCCTGCACGGTGACCGATTTCGAAGTGCCGAAGAAATATGGCCTGCGTCAGACGATCGCCGACACGCTCGGCGTCGGTGGCATCATGCGCGGCCTGCGCACGGTTCCGCATCTGTGGAAGATCTGCGAAGACATGCTCGCCGTCTGCCCGAACGCAATCATGCTGCAATATGTGAACCCGATGGCGATCAACACCTGGGCGATCGGCGAGAAGTACCCGACGATCAAGCAGGTCGGCCTTTGCCATTCCGTGCAGGGCACTGCCATGGAACTGGCGCACGATCTCGACATTCCCTATGACGAGATCCGCTATCGTTCGGCCGGCATCAACCACATGGCCTTCTATCTCGAATTCGAGCATCGCCAGCCGGATGGTTCCTATCGCAATCTCTACCCGGATCTCGTCCGCGCCTATCGCGAAGGACGTGCGCCGAAGCCCGGCTGGAATCCGCGCTGCCCGAACAAGGTACGCTACGAGATGCTGACCCGCCTCGGCTATTTCGTCACCGAAAGCTCCGAACATTTCGCCGAATACACGCCCTACTTCATCAAGGAAGGCCGCGAGGACCTGATCGAGAAATTCGGCATTCCGCTCGACGAATATCCGAAGCGCTGCATCGAGCAGGTGGCGCGCTGGAAGAACCAGGCCGAGGAATATCGCACCGCCGAGAAGATCGAAGTCAAGCAATCGAAGGAATATGCCTCCTCGATCATCAATTCGGTCTGGACCGGCGAACCTTCCGTCATCTATGGCAACGTCCGTAACAATGGCTGCATCACCTCGCTGCCGTACAATTGCGCCGCGGAAGTCGCTTGCCTAGTCGATGCCTCCGGCATCCAGCCGACCTATGTCGGCGATCTGCCGCCGCAGTTGACCGCCCTTATCCGCACGAACATCAACGTGCAGGAACTGACGGTGAAAGCCCTGATGACTGAAAATCGCGAGCACATCTACCACGCAGCGATGATGGATCCGCACACGGCCGCCGAACTCGATCTCGACCAGATCTGGTCGCTGGTCGACGAGCTGCTGGTCGCTCATGGCGATTGGCTGCCGGAATGGGCGCGTGGCAATCGCAAGGTTCAGGCCGCCTAAAGCTACTCTCTCCCGGCTTGCGGCCCAAGGGGCCTCGCGGCGCTGCCGCGAGGCCTTATGTCTTTGGCCCACCGGCAGAAAACAAATGTCCGCAACACGCTGAATTACCGACAGACGCCGGATGGCAAAGCCGGACCGACTGCGCTAGAAACGGGTCGGAGTTTTGGGGAGATCGAAGACATGGCCAATTCAGACATTTTCAGTACCGGTACATTTATTGGACGTATCTGGCGCCCCGATGTCGAAGGCCCTGCTCTCGTCACAGTCCAGGATGGCACCGTTTACGACATCACCTCGAAAGAGGCGCCGACTGCGCGCGACCTTCTGGAGAAAGACGATGCGGTCGCTTTCGTCCGCGCGCAGCAGGGCGAAGCGGTCGCAAAGCTTGACGACTTGCTCGCAGCAAAGGCCGATCGTGCGACCATTCATCTTCTCGCTCCAGTCGACCTGCAGGCGATCAAAGCCTGCGGCGTCACCTTCGCTCGCTCGATGCTCGAACGCGTCATCGAGGAGCGCGCAGCCGGCAATCCGGATCTTGCCGAAGCGATCCGCGGCAAGGTGACCGCGCTGATCGGCGACAGCTTGCGCAACCTCAAGGCCGGCTCGCCTGAAGCCGCCAAGGTCAAGGCCGCGCTGATCGAGGAAGGTGTCTGGTCGCAATATCTCGAAGTCGGCATCGGTCCCGATGCTGAGGTCTTTTCCAAATCGCAGGTGATGTCCTCGGTCGGGCTGGGCGCGGACGTTGGCCTGCATCCGATCTCCAAGTGGAACAATCCGGAACCGGAAATCGTCCTTGCCGTCGACAGCCAGGGCCGGGTCAAAGGCGCAACGCTCGGCAACGACGTCAATCTGCGCGATGTCGAAGGACGGTCCGCACTGCTGCTCGGCAAGGCAAAAGACAACAACGCCTCCTGCTCTATCGGGCCATTCATCCGCCTCTTCGACGAAACCTATACGCTCGATGATGTGCGCAATGCCGATCTCGACCTGAAGGTCGAGGGCGAGGACGGCTATGTATTGCACGGCCGCTCGTCGATGAAGGAAATCAGCCGCGATCCCCTTGATCTCGTCTCGCAGACCATCGGCCGCCATCACCAATATCCCGACGGCGTTGTGCTGTTCATGGGAACACTTTTTGCACCCGTCGAAGATCGTGACACTCCCGGGCAAGGCTTCACCCACAAGGTTGGCGACATCGTCACCATCTCCAACGATAGGTTGGGCGCCTTGCGGAACCGTGTGCTTCTATCGACAGAATGCCCGCCATGGACCTTTGGCGTCTCTCACCTGATGCGCAATCTGGCACGGCGTGGATTGATTTGAAAAGCCAGACGGCCGACGCTTGGCAATGGTCTTTTTCAGCGAGTTCGGAATGATCGATATTGTTCGCATCGCATGCCTCATCCTCGCAATTATCGGGATCGGCGGCGGATGGCGTCGCATCGTCGCAACGAATGTCCAAGCCGCGAGCAATCCGGCTTTCAAGACTGATAAGGCAGCGAGAAAGGCTTTCGTTCGGGGAAGGATGAAGGCGACCTGGCGCCTGCTTCTCATCGGCTGGGTCGGGATCACGCTTCTGATCTCGACCTTCTTTATCGCCTACTAGCAGGCGAAGGATAAGCGTAGTCCGATCTGGGTTGGATTACGCAGCGCTCTTCGCAAGGAATTTTAGCCGAACGAGGGGGATCGTCCCGCCTCAATGCGTGGACATTGGCTGCGGTTGGCTCAAACGGCTGCGAACGGCGGTGAGTTCGGAGGTCGTATGGTTCAGACGATCGGCAAGAACGCGCATGATCTCGACGGCCATTTCCGGGAAATCGCTGAGCAGCTTCAGGAAATGCTCCTTGCTGATCTTCAATGCCTCCAGCTTCGAGGTGGCCTTCACGGTCGCGGTACGGGAGACGTCGCAGAGGATGGCAATTTCGCCGACGATGGAGTTGAGGTCGACTTCGGCAACTTTGATCTCGCCGGCTGGGCTATCGACGAGAATATCAGCAGTTCCTGAAAGAACAACATAGGCCGCGTCGCCTTGATCGCCCTGATGAAACAGGATCTGGCCAGCATTGTAGCTAACGCGATCTGACGTAAACGCCAAAAGTTTCAACTTCGCAGGTGCGATGCGCGAAAAAATCGGCACCCGCTTCAGCATTTCGACTTCATCTTTCAGAAGCATGAGCTTCAAACCCCCAGTGTTCGGCCCCAGACGCCACTGTGCAGATAGAATATTACGATAACAGTTCTTTGAACATACCGTTTTTCTCTAAAAGATCGGTGGTCGATCCGCTTTCGACAAGGCTGCCGTGATCGAAGACCAGCACACGGTCGAACAGCTCCGCAAAACTCGGATTGGACAGGACCCAGATGATCGCCGGCGCATGGCCTCCATTGTCGAGATCACCGAGGATGGCTCTCGCAATCTGGTCCTGAATGCGATGGTCGAGCGCCGGCAGAGGACGATTGCAGATGATGTAATCCGCCCGTTTCAACAGCGCGCGTCCAAGATTGAGCTTCTGACGCTGCACATTCGTCAGGCGCTTGCCACCCGAACCGACATCGAAATCCAGGCCGATCGACAGAACGCCATCGTGCATGCCGAGACGCCCGAACACATCATACATGATTTGGTGAATCTGCTCGGGGGCATTCGCCTGCTGATGCGCGATGCGACCGAACAGCACATTGTCCATCAGGGTCGCGGAAGCGGTGAAGCGTTCCGGATCATAGCGCTCGATGACGCTGGCAAGATCCGCCGGAATGTTCTCATAGAACTTCGCGCGCGCCTCGACGATCTTCTCCATGAGCATCTGCGTCAGAAGACCGAAACGGTGGCGAGGCTCGATGTAGGAGAAACTTAGACGGATGATCGCGGAGCGTTCGTCGTCGGTCGCCGCCTCATAGCCCTTGCCGTTCAGCTTCTGCAGCAGCGCCTCATAGGTCGGAATATCCTCCGCCGTCATAAAGGTCAGCTGCTGGAAGAAGGGATGGTCCGGCGGAAGATCCGTGAAGAGTTCGACGGCGTTTTCTGCTATCTCCAGACCCATATCGTAGAGGTCGGAAATCAACCCCGTTTCTGCGAACAATTGCCGAAAATACGGATGCGCTGCAAGCTTGCGATTGGTCATCTGCGGCCGCTTCAGCGTGCCGAACAGCAGGTTTTCACCAACGGTCGCTTGCGGATTATAGGCATCGAACTGGAAGGGAACGACGAGATCCTCGAGCTTCTCCTCCTGCAGCCTTAGCCGCAATGCCTGACGCAGTTCGACGATGCGCGACGTCAGATCCTGATGTGTCGCCGTATCAACATTCGAGCGCAACGCCATGTCGAAAATGTCCTGCGACATGGCAACGGCATCCAGAACCGGGCGGATAGCCGAATAGATATCGTCCGGACCAGTCGCGCCTGCCGCAGCATAATCGACCCAATCGCTGTTGAGCTCCAGCTCGGGATTGGCCGCGCGCCGTGCCTCGTTCATGCGCCACTTGGCCTTAGTGGCCTCCTCCTCGTCATAGACGGGAGGAATGAGCGGAGCATGCTTGAGGCCATAGAGAAGATTGCTGCGCAACGTGCCGTGGAAGAAGAAGGTTTCGGAGGATGCGTAGGCGATGCGCCTTCCGGTCAGAGACTCCGGCAATTCCAATAGGTCACGCCCGTCAATCGAGACGCGACCGCTATCGGGCCAGACCAGCCTGCCGAATGCTTCGGCCAGATATTCGCCACCGGCGCCACTGTCGCCAACGACCGCGACCCTTTCTCCGGGACGGATCTCGACCGAGATGTGATCGAGCACGCGGGCGCCGCTGTCATCGACGACAGTCACGTTGGTCGCAACCAGGGAATGGGTGATGCGGCCTGCGGGTGCGTGCGAAACGACCTGAATTTTCGGATCGATCAGCTGGTCGACACTGAACTGCTCGACCACCTGATTGTACTTGACCTGAACGTCCTGGCGCGACTGGTCCCAGTCGATCAGCTCCTTGAGGGGGCCTGGCAAGTCCTTGTAGGCATTGATGACGGCGACGAGCTGACCGATGTCCAAACGCCCCTGCAAGGCGAGGAAGCCACCGACCAGATAGAACAGGAAGGGTGTGACCTGTGCGAGGAAGTTATTGATGAATTTTACCAGGAACTTCCACTGATAGAGATCGTAGCGGATCGAGAAGATCAGCCCGAGGCGGTGGGCGATGTCGGCGCGCTCCAGGTTCGTCGTGTCGTTGGCATGGATGGTGCCGATACCATCGACAATCTCGCCGACGCGGCCGGAAAGCTCGCGTGCCGTCAGCTGCCGCTGGCGGCCGAGCTCCAGCAACCGCTTGCGCATGCGGGGAATGACGATCGCCTGCACGGCGACGATGCCAGCGGCGATCATGCCCAGCCAGAAATTCTGCATGATGATGAAGATGAGAGCGGTGACCGCCTGACCGCCCAGGAGCGCCGGCTGCACGAAGGCATCGCCCGTGAAGCCGCCCATCGGCTCCACCTCATCCTTGATCATGGTGGCAATCTCAGCGGGCTTCACCCGCTTGAAAAGCGCCGGTGGGAACCGCAATACCCGATCGATCAACTCGAAACGGATACGACGCAGCATGCGCTCGCCGAGCCGGCCCTTATAGGTGTTGATATAGAGCTTGAAGAGGCCATTGAGGACGACGAGCGCCAGGAACACCAGGCTCAGCGCGACCAGCATCCACATACGGGTAAGCTGTATGCCGTGAAACAACACGATATGGCCGATCAACGGCACGTCGAAGGCGATGTGCATGAACGTCTGTGTGTCGCCGGGATGCTCGAAACCCTTACCCTGGATCGGCCCGTTGACGATCTGCTTCGGCAGGTCGAAGGACAGGAAGTAAGGGATCATCGAAGCCGCAACGACCAGCAGGATCCAAACCTGCTCCAGCCGGGTATTCGACCAAATATATCGCGCTAGGCTTTTTTCCATCGCTTATTGCAGGCTTTCAGATTCAAACGCCCAGCGCCGACCGGATGCCGGCACCGTTGTTGCAGAAATACAGGGTGAGTTTGTTGTGGATACGTGGCCCCATTGTGAAAAGGGACTCCGCCCGGTCCTTCGTCCACGCTCCTCCCGATTCATCGATTTCTTGATTTATATCACAAGATTGCAGGAATCCAGGAGCATAAATCGACGGGTCATCACGATCGGCGTCCCGCCTTGTCCGTCACGCGGCGCCGCGAACAATGGCCGAGGTCCTTGCCGCTCCGCTAAGATCGATGTCGGGGCTATTCGGCTTGGGCCGTGACAGCGCCGTCTCGACCGCCGTGACGAGCAAATCCGTCGTCAGTCCCGCTTCCGGCAAAGCGAGTGCCAGACCCAGCTTTTCCAGTCGCTCGGACCGAACCGATTGTTCTGTTTCGCCGCCGGCCGTGAACGGCACCAAAATGGCGCGGCAGCCGGCAACGAGGAGGTCGCCGACCGTATTGTAGCCCGCCTGGGAAATCGACAGCTCCGCCCCTCTCAGCAAGGACGGGAAATCCTTGCGGAAGCGGACGAGCTCGACATTTTCGGGCGCGTCGGCGGCCAGATCGGCAAAATCCTGTTCCGGCAAGTTCGGTCCGGTCACCAACAGCCAGCGGCGGTCGATCGCCACACGGCTTGCGGCCTCGAGCGATGCGCGGATGAGGTCGCGCCCGACGGCACCACCGCCAGCCGACACGACCATATCGAAGCTCTCGGCGGGCTCCGGGGGGAGCGCCGGCGCAACAAGCCCAGTGTAGGCGATCTTGTCGGCGATGGATGCGGTCAGAGGAAAGGTTTCTTCCAGCCGAATGAAATGAGGATCACCGTGAACGAGAACGCCGTCGAAATGATCGCGAAGCAGCCCTACTGTCTCCTCGTCGCGCCCCGGCTTCTTCTGCTGCTGTAGAATATCCCGTACCGATGTGTAGAGCCGCGGTTTGCGATCGGCCTTGGCGATGGCATCGAGCAAGGGCAGCAGCTCGAAGCGCATCTGCCGCCGTCCGAAGGGGAAGGCTTCGATGATGACGACATCCGGCTCGGCCCGCCGAAACGCTTCGAGCAGAAGCTCGCAACGGCGTGCCAGAAACGCCTCATCGACCGGGTTGCCGGACTGATCGGCAAGCCCGGAAAAGCCGGCGCTGCTGGCGACTACCGGCGGCAGCGTGACGGAGGTCACGTCGCTGCCGGGAAAGCCATTCACCGGAATACCGCCTGTGACGACCGTCACCTGGCAGCCGTCCTTCGCCATGGCGCTGGCAATGCGGCTGGCCCTGGCCAGATGGCCGATGCCGAGCAGATGCTGGACGTAGAAGAATATGCGCAAGGGGCTGGCATGCGTGGCTGTCATGCGGATTTCCGCCATTGATCTTCCTTTTGCCACTGCTCTTCGAACAGCCGTGTCAATTGCCGAATGCTGGCATGATGGTCGAAATGCTCGCGCACCCGCCGCTCAGCCGCATCACCGAGCCGGTGGCGCAGCGCCGGATTGCGGATCGCAAGCTCCAGCGCCGCCGCAAGCGCCTGGGGATCTTCCGTGGGAACCACGAGGCCGTTTTCGCCGTCATCGAGCAGTTCCGGAACGCCCGAGACATTGGTTGAGATGCAGACAAGGCGCTGGCTGGACGCCTCGACAAGCACATTCGGCAGACCGTCGCGATCGCCATCGGCGGCCACGCGGCAGGCGAGCGCGAAAATATCCGCCTGGCGGTAATGCGCCAGCACCTCCTCCTGTGCCAACGCTCCCTTCCAGGTGATGCGATCGGCAATACCGAGCGTCTCGGCCAGTACCTTCAATTTAGACAGGCCGTCGCCGCCACCGATATGGGTGAAACGCCAGCTGAGATCGCCCGGCAACAGTGCCAGCGCCTTCAGCAACACGTCATACCCCTTCTTCTCCACCGCGCGCCCAACGCTGAGGACGAAGGCGGGATCGGACGTCTCGGTGCCGTCGCGGTTGGAATGTTCGCCGGCAAAAGGTCCGAAGCGGTCGAGATCCAAGCCGTGATAGCTCAGATAGACCTTATCATCCACTTTGATCAGATCACGCATGTGCTCGAAGCCATTGCGTGTGCAGGTCACCGTCCAACGGGCCCGACCAAGCTTTTCCGAAAGCTCCCAGTTCGGCGAGGTCCAGATATCCTTGGCATGCGCCGAGCAGGTCCAAGGAATGCCGGTCATGATGCTGGCATAGGCAGTCACGGAAGCTGGCGTGTGGATGAAATGCGCATGCAGCCATCCGCCCCCGTCAGGCCATTCATGCGCCAGCACCAATGCCTGACCGAAGCGGCGCACGCGGTTCGGCGTGATATCCCGCTTGAGATCCGCCCAGAACTGCTTCAGCAGCCGCTTGAATCCCGGCTTGCCGAGGCTAGCAAAGAAGGCGCGCAGGACCCTTAAGGGTTCGTTGTGCAGATACTCCGGCAGATAGACCACGCGCGCCTTGATCTCGTCATGCACGGGATGGCGCTTCTTGTCCGTCGGCTTTCGCATCGAAATCAGCGTCAGGTCGAACCCGGCCTTTTCCAGGCCGAGAAGTTCCTGCGCGATGAAGGTTTCCGACAGGCGGGGATAGCCCTTGAGGACTACCAGTATTTTCTTTCGCATCGACGAGTCCCGACGATCTACTCGGCAACGATCGACAGCGGCGTATAGCGCTCGCGATCATCGAACCACTCGCCGACGGTGCGCGAAATATGCACCAGCCCTTCAAGGCGCATACTGCTGCTGCTCGCCGATGGCGGTGCACGGTTGGGCAGCCGCTTCAAGGCCGCGGCAAGCTGCTTCGGATCCGCGGATTCCTCGGGCAGCAGCATATCCACGAGACCGAGCTCGCTTGCCCGCTGCGCTCGGATCAGCTGCTCCTCGCGCGGCCGGGTGCGTGGAATGATCAGCGCCGGCTTGTCGAAGGAGAGGATCTCGCAATAGGTATTGTAGCCGCCCATGGCAACGACGGCCTTTGCGCCGGCGATCAGCTCTTCCATCTTGTTGTCGAACTCGATCACCTGCAGACAGGCAATCCTGCTTGCGCGTTCCAAGAGCTGGCTTCGCTCCTTAGCCGGCATATAGGGGCCGAGGACGATCAGCGTCTTGTGCGTCAGGGTTTCGTCGTGCTCGAAGGCGCCGAGGACATCGCTGACCAGGTCCGCGCCATCGCCGCCGCCGCCCGTCGTGACCAGGATATAATCCTCATCCGGCACATGTTCCGACTTCGTGCCGAGGGTGGAAACACTGCGCTGCAGGAAGCCGACGAACTCCATCTTCCGGCGTACGCCCATGGGAACGTCGAGACCGACGAGCGGATCATGAAAATCCGGCGGACCGTAGACCCAGACGCGATCGTAGAATTGGTCGATCTTGTGCAGGACGTTGTTCTTCTTCCATTCCGCATCCAAAAGGTGCGGTGCATCCATGACGTCGCGCATGCCGAGAACAAGTGTCGTGCCCCGCGCCTTGAGATAGGTCAGCGTCTCTTCGATTTCGCCCTTGAGCCCCATCGGCTCCTTGTCGACAATGAAGACGTCGGGCTGAAATGTTTCTGCGGTGTGGCGAATGATCGATTGCCGCATCTTCAGCGTTTCCTGAAGAGCGACATGGCTTGCCATCGAGGTATATTCGCCGTCCCGCAGCTTGATGACGCTCGGCACCTTGACGAAATCGACGCGCGACCGATAGTCGAAGGCACCGGCGATCGTCGCGCCGGAAATGATCAATACGTTCAGCCCGCGATAATCCTCCACGAGAGAATGTGCGATCGTACGGCATCGTCTGAGATGGCCGAGACCGAACGTGTCGTGGCTATACATGAGGATTCGAGCATCTTCTAAGCGCCGCTTCATGGGCAAAACCTCTGGGGGATGAAAGTCATGTACGCGGATGTCGGCAAACGACATCCGCGTCCGCTCCTCGAATTGCAATCCTGTCTTCGCCATTCACCCTGCTATTTGTAGGGATCGGCGGCATCGCGCAAGCCGTCTCCTAAAAAGTTGAACGCCAGAATGACCAAAATCACCGGGATCATCGGGAAAAGAAGCCACGGATAGAAGGCGATCACACTGACGTCCTTGGCCTCGGTCAGCAGAATACCCCAGCTCGTGATCGGCGGGCGCAGGCCTAATCCGAGGAAACTCAGCGCCGTCTCGCCGAGAATCATGCGAGGAACCGCGGTCGTCGCCGCAGCGATCAGATACGACATAAAGCCCGGCACAAGATGACGGCCGATGATGCGCCTTGTCGGTGCGCCCATCAGCTGGGCGGCAAGCACATAGTCTTCCTCGCGCAACGATAAAAGCTTGGAGCGAACGGCACGCGCAAGACCCGTCCAGTCCAGAATGCCGAGAATGATGGTAATGCCGAAATACACGATGATCGGGCTCCAGCTTACCGGCATGATCGCGGCTAGCGCCATCCATAGCGGCAAGCTTGGTATCGATTGAAGGATTTCGATCACGCGCTGAACAAGCAGGTCGAACAAGCCGCCGTGATATCCCGCAAGACCGCCGATGACGATCCCGAGCACGAAGCTGATGGCAATGCCGATCAGCCCGATCGTCAAAGAAATGCGCGCGCCATAAATGATCCGCGATAGCACGTCCCTGCCGAGCCGGTCCGTTCCCAGCAGATACATCTGGCCGCCGACGGCCGGGCAAACCAGATGGACGTTTGAATCCACCAGCCCCCAGAAGCGATAGGCATCGCCGCGACAGAGGAAGCGGATGGGCTGCACGTCCGATGTGTTGTCGGTATAGCTCCTGCGCAGCGTGTCGATATCGAGTGTCATCTTGCGGCCATAGACAAACGGCCCGACGAAGTTGCCCTTGTCGAAGAAGTGAATCGCCTGCGGTGGCGAATGAATATAGTCGACGTTGCGGCTGTGCAGCCCGTAGGGCGCCACGAACTCCACGATCAGGATCATCCCATACATCAGCGCCAGGAAGATGCCGGATGCGAGCGCGAGCTTGTGTTTCTTGAACTTCCACCACATCAGCTTCTTTTGAGAGGCCATGTAGTAGCGTTGCTGGCCAGCGGACATGGCCTCGAACTGATCCGGATCGAAATCCGCGCTCGAGACATAATGCTCCAGTGGGGCGCCAGGGCTTGGCAGGGGTGCGGTCACTTTGTGCTCCTGCCTTGCAAGCGGATGCGGGGATCGAGAAAGCCGAGAGCGATATCGGAAATCAACACGCCGATAACGTTGAGGAAGGCCAGGAACATCAGGAACGAGCCGGCAAGATACATGTCCTGGCTCTGCAAGGCACGGATCAGCATCGGCCCGGTCGTCTCAAGCGACAGCACAATGGCGGTGATTTCGGCGCCGGAAATGATCGACGGCAGGATGGAACCAATATCGGCGACGAAGAAGTTCAACGCCATGCGCAACGGATATTTGACCAGCGCCCTCAGCGGATGCAGGCCCTTGGCGTGCGCGGTGATGACATATTGCTTCGGCATTTCATCGAGCAGGTTGGCGCGAAGGCGGCGGATCATACCCGCCGTCCCCGCCGTGCCGACGATGATGACGGGGATCCACAGATGCGCCAAGATCGAACGCGCCTTTTCCCAGCTCATCGGCTGCGACAGGTATTTTTGATCCATCAGATGGCCGACCGACACGCCGAACCAGACATTGGCGAAATACATCAGGATCAGCGCCAGCATGAAGTTCGGGATGGCGATGCCAAGCAATCCGAGAAAGGTGAGGCCGTAATCGCCCCAGCTATATTGATGCGTGGCCGAATAGATGCCGATCGGGAAGGCGATGAGCCACGTCACGAGGATTGTTGTCATCGACACCAGAATGGTCAGCCACAGGCGGTCGCCGACCACATCCGATACCGGCAACTGATATTCAAAAGAGTAGCCGTAATCGCCCTGCAGCATGCCGGCGACCCAGCGGAGATATTGAACCGGAAGCGGACGGTCGAGCCCATATTCGTGGCGAAGCTCCTCAATCTTCTGAAGGTCCGCGGTCTCGCCCTGAGCGCGCAGCTCGGCGATCTGGCTTTCGAAGAAATCGCCAGGCGGGAGCTGGATGATGGTGAAGACCAGCATGGAGATGACGATCAGCGTCGGGATCATCACCGCAATGCGCCAGAAGATATATCTAAGCATTGGGACGATCCTCCTTCATCCAGAAGGTGTCTGGCATGTAGACCCCGAGATAGCAGGTCGGAGCGAAGCCATAGAGCGCCTTATCAGGCACGTTCTGCATGCGCGACGAGTGAACGATCGGCTGCAGCGTGCCATTGACGAGCCCGATGGAAAAAACCTGGTCCGTATAGATCTCCAGCATGTTGTGCCAGGTCTCGGCACGCTCGAAGGAGGAGGCGGCCGCCTCCCACTCATGAAGCAGCTTGACGAGTTTGGCCGCTTCCGGAACGTCCGGCGCAACCCCTTTCGTCTCGCGCGAGAGGTAATACATGCCCCAGAGCGGCCATTGCATCTGGTCGTTGGTCGTCGGTGCCAGCTCCGCCGGATTCATGTCCGCCGTCGGCGCACCATTGTCGAGGCCGTACCACAACGACATCTGAATGCGCCCGCCCATGGCGCGGCTTTGAAAAACATCGCGTTGCGAGACTCGTGTGAAAAGCGCAATGCCGACCTTGCGCCAGTGATCGGTCACCAGTTCCAGGACGTCGGAATCAAGCGTGCTTTCACCCGGCGTTTCCACGGTGATCTCCATCCGACGCCCATCCGGCAATAGGCGGATGCCGTCCTCGTCGCGCTTGGCGAGACCGGCTGCATCAAGGAGAGCATTGGCCTGATCCGGATCGTGCGCGATCCAGGCCGACGCATATTCCGGCTTGAAGAGCGGGCTGTCCGGCAGGACGGTGTTCGCGCTCTCCGTGCCAAGGCCGTAGAAGACGGCCATGTTAATCTCATGGCGGTCGATCGCCAGCGACATGGCTCTGCGCACCCTGACATCGCGCAGGACATCCCGCCAGAGGGGATCGGCGCTGTTCAGATTTGGAAACAGCGCGACGCGCGAGCCGCGCACCGATTTCCACAGATTGACCTTGACCGGATAGCGCTTCTCCGCCTCCTTCAGGAAGGTATAGTCGCTGAAGTCTATGCCGGTTGCCTGAAGATCGCTCTCTCCCGCACCGGTCTTGGCGGCGATGATCGACGACGAGCTGATGTTCAGGATCAGGCGGTCGATGTAGGGCAGCTGCCGCCCGTTCTCGTCGACGCGATGAAAATAAGGGTTGCGTTCGAATATGAACTGCTCGGCCGGCGGTGCAGTCGTGTTTTTCCAGGGGTCAAGTACCGGCAGATTGGGATTTTCAGGCCGGTACGAGCGGCCCATTTTGATATGAAGGTCCTGCCACTTCTTCGCCCGGTTTTCCTGCATCAGCGAAGCAAGGCGAATGCTGTCCTGGTATTTCTTGTGGAACTGCTTGAGATAATGCGCCGGGCCGGCGATGACCAGCGGCTGCGGGGCGGCAAGAATCGACAGAAAACCCGGATTGGGATCATCCCAGGAATAGCGCACCGTCAATTCGTCGAGCATCTCAAAACGCGGCAGGCTGCCGTGCGGTCGCAGCTCCAGGGCCCCGCCGCCGGGTGTCAACTCTTTGTTGAGGATGACATCTTCCCACCAGTAGCGGAAGTCATTGGCGGTGAAGGGATGCCCGTCCGACCATTTATGCCCTTCGCGCAACTTGAAGGTGAAAACCATGTCATTGACGGAGGAAAAAGACTCCAGAATATCCGGCTGCAGCGTCAGGTTGCGATCGTAGCCGACGAGACGGGCATAGCCGTAGATCGTCATGAAACGGATATCGTTCTGGCTGCCGATGATGGTGCGCACCGAGCCACCATAGTGGCCTGGCGCACGCCCCATGCCGGCGACGTTGACGACGCGCGGGAATTTCGGCAGGCGCTTGGCGAGATGCGGCAACTGGCCGGCTCTCAGCCAATCGGCGAGATATTCGGGCTCGTTGTCGACATCGGCTGCGGCAAGAGGCGCAGGAAGCACCGTGGAGGCCAGCAGGCCAAGAAAAGTTCTGCGAGTTACCATTTGCGCAACTCCTGGGCATCGACACCCCGGCGGGCGCGAACAAAATGACCGCCGCCCAAATCGGCATAGGCGAGATCCGCATCCGCACTTTCCGAGAATTGCGGCCCCCATTTCTGCCTGGCTGCCGGACCCTCGCTGTTCAGCGCCGAGAAATCCAGCGGCCGGTCGAGATCGGGGAACGGCACGGCGGCGAGCAGCGAGCGCGTGTAGGGATGGACGGGTTCGCGCAGGATGATCTCACGCGGTGCGATTTCGACGATGCGGCCCCGCGCCATGACGGCAATCCGATCGGCCATGTAATCGACCACGGCAAGGTTATGCGAGATAAACAGATAGGTCAGGCCGAGCTCCTTCTGCAGATCCTTGAGAAGATTGAGGATCTGCGCCTGGACCGAGACGTCGAGCGCCGAGACGGGTTCATCGAGGATCAGAAGCTTCGGCCCGAGAGCCAAGGCACGGGCAATGCCGATGCGCTGGCGCTGGCCGCCGGAAAAGCTGTGGGGATAGCGGCTCAGATAGTGCTTATCGAGCCCGATCGCCTGCATCAGCGCCTTGACCTTCTCCTTGCGTTCGTCGCTGTCGCCATGCCCGTGGATTTCCAGGGGCTCGCTTAGGATATTGCGGATGGTCATGCGCGGCGAGAGCGACGAGACAGGATCCTGGAAGACCATCTGTATCTTCGTGCGCAGATCCATCAACTCCCTGCCCTTGACGGCGAGCACATCGATCTTGCCGCCGCCGTCGTCGAAGCTGACGGAGCCGCTGTCGGCCCTGATCGCCCGCATGAGGATCTTGCTCACCGTCGTCTTGCCGCAGCCGCTTTCGCCGACCAGACCAAGACATTCGCCGCGGCGAATATCGAAGCTGACGTCATCCACCGCGCGGAATTTCGTGCCATCCCGCTTACCGAACAGCCCACCGGCCTTCGAAGTATAGGTCTTGGTCAGGTTGCGCACGCTGAGCAGGACTTCGGGCGCCGTGCCCGAAGTCCTTGGGCTGCTGCCAATGAGCTTCTTCTTGCCGGAGAATGTGCCGAGATTGACGGGAACCTCGCGCAAAGCCTTCAGCCGCTCGCCCGGTTTCATGTCGAAATGCGGCACGGCCGACATCAGAGCCTTCAGATAGCGATGCTGCGGCTTGCGGAAGATCGTATCGACCGGCCCCGCCTCCATGATCTCGCCGTGATAGATGACAACGACCTCATCGGCCATGTTGGCAACGACGCCAAGATCATGGGTGATCAACAGTATCGCCATGTTGAAGCTCTGCTGCAAATTACGCAGCAAGCCGAGGATCTGCGCCTGGATGGTGACGTCGAGCGCCGTCGTCGGCTCGTCTGCAATCAGCAGCGCCGGGTTGCAAATCAACGCCATGGCGATCATCGCACGCTGACGCATGCCCCCCGAAAGCTCGAAGGGATACATGTTGAACGTATGGTAGGGATCCTGAAAGCCGACGAGGCCCAGCATCTCCTCGGTCATTTCGCGCTGCTCCGCCCTGCTGATGCCGGGACGATGGATGCGGAGCGCCTCACTGATCTGATTGCCGACCGTGTGCAACGGCGACAGCGAGGTCATCGGCTCCTGAAAGATCTTCGCCATGCGTGCGCCGCGCAGCCTGCGCATCTCAACGCCATCACGCGGCAGCTGGAGAAGGTCCGTTGTCTGGCCATCGAGCGGATCGGTGAAGAGAATACGTCCCGTTGCCTTTGCCGCAGCGGGAAGAATGCCCATGATCGACTGACTGATAATCGACTTTCCTGAGCCGGATTCGCCGACCAATGCCGTAACCTTGCCGGGAAGCACCCTCAGGCCGGCATTCTTGACGACATTCAGCTTATCCCCATAAAGCGAGAACGAGACGTCGAGGTTCTCGATACGCAGCAGATCAGTCCCTGACGCCATACATATTACTTCCCACTCACCTGACCGTTGTGGCCTTATACGGCACACTAACGTAGGCCAGAACAGGTGTCCAGCTTGTCAAAGTAGTGGTGGGGCTGTTAAAAAACTGTCGTCTTTCCAGTGATATATGGGCTTATGCTGAACTGGCAGAATGCAACAGTCAGGGCCGGAACCTATCGACTTGAAGATGGCTTTCGAACTTCTTGGCATCCCTGTGCAACAGAATGACCTGCTCCGCCTCGGATAACCCATCCGTCTCCGCATCGCTGAAGATATCCGCCACGCGGCTGGCCGCCGTTGCGGGCTTCGGAGAGACGACGGTAAAGCGCTGACGCACGCCGCGCAGCTTCTCCTCCCCGAGCGTTCCCCATTCGCAGTCCGTGTAGCCGGAGAATGCCTGGCTTGCGACGACCTCGGTCGCATATTTCTTCGTCAGGGATTGCAGCCGCTCCACTTCGTTGACGGCAGCACCGAAGGCCGAGAAGGTCAGCCGGTCCTTCAAGCCGACATTGCCGAACATGACATTGCCGACATGCAGGCCGATCCCGTAGCGCACGGCGCTCAGATTGCGTGACTGGCGCTCCTCGTTCAAGGCGGAGACGCGACGCTGCGCTTCGAAGACAGCCGATAGCGCCGCCTCGCAGGCCACTTTCGACGGATCCTTGTGCCGGCCGCAAGGATAGACGGCCAGAAATCCATCGCCGAGGAAACTCATTATTTCGCCACCATTGCGATTAAATGGCGCAGCGATCGCGTCGAAGAATTCGTTGAGCGTATCGATATAGGCCTGCCGCCCTTCTTTCTCGGCATAGACGGTGGATTGCCGCATGTCGCCCATGACCAATGCGGCACGGATCGTCTCACCATCACCACGGCGGATTTGCCCGTTCAGCACGCGCTTGCCGGCGTCGCCGCCGAGATAGGTCGTCAGCATGTTGTTGGCGAGCCTGCCAAGGACCGCCATCTTGGCAGCCATGGCCAGATGATTCTGGATGCGCATCAGCGCACCGATCATATCTTCGCTGAAGCCACCGATGCTGTCGGTGGACCAGGAGCCCATCATGCCCTGCACCGAACCCGCGCCGAAGGTCTGCACGAAGGCCAGGTAATCGGTGACCTTCTCCTTACGCAAATCCTCGAAAATCGGAAATTCGATGGCGCCGTCCAGATCGATCCGACGGCGCAAGTGCTGAAGATTATTCGACAGCAGATAATAATAGGGGCTCTGTACGAAGCGTTCGGGCTTCTCGTTCACATGCCTGTAGCCCTCGATCGTCAGCCCGCCGGCTCGCCGCCAGGTGAAGCCGAGCGCGTCATAGAGCGGATGCAGCATCGAGAAGGTCAGGTGCACCCGATTGATCGGCATCCCGGTAGCCGCCATGCGCTCGCAGAACCCCCGAACGATGGTCTCAAGGTTCTCCCCGGTCAACGCCGCCTGGGTCAACCACTCTGCAACCTTGTCGAGAAGAATATCGGAAACAGTCGAATGAGCAGTCATTATCCCCGCGGCCTATCTTTGCAATTATCGACGCGTCGCCCAGCAAAGCAGCGGCGACCAAGTTCCCAGGCTGCCCTCCGCAGTGCCTCCGGCCCAGTTGGGTCGGATGAAACAATCATATGACGCAGCGGCACTCCTCCGCGAAAGCCCAGGATTGCACCAACGCTGTAAAAATTGGCTGCACTTCTTCGCGCGCTCGACGCCGTCGAAATGCGGCAAAAGACAGCGGCCAAAATCGCCGACTCTCGTTTTGTTCTCCTTCAGATAAGGCGAACATATCGCTGAAACAATGGGCAAAAGACACGTTGGCTCGATAAAATTGCTTCCGTGGCAAAATAGCCGACGAAATGTATCGCTCGCCCGGAATCTGCGTAATCAACCGCCGACCGCAAACTCAGGCGGCTTCTTGCCCCGCATTGCCATGGCGGCCATCGCATAACCGCCGCTTGCCCCGTCGATGAAATGCATATGATCGCGCATCAACGGCGTCGGCACGAAACAGGTCATTAGCGCGCTGTCCTGCCGATGCAGACCATAGCGGCAGACGCCTTCCGCCTCTGCCTGGCGCAGCCTCGCCTCGATGCGCGAGAGGTGGTCGGCATCGACATCGATGGTCATCTTCAGGCCGTCGTCGAATTTGCGGAAATCGGAGTTGGCGGCCAAGTCACGCCTGTAGATCTTCGCGTCGAAAGACGCAACGCGCAGCCCGAACTTATCAAGGATGTAGACGAGAACAACTTGCGCGTCGATGGCTAGCTTGCGCCACCAGCGATCGGCAGCCGGCGCCTGAGCGCGTGCCTCTATATCGACTCCGTCGAAGACCAGCGACGGTGTCGGCCCCTCGGCCGGTACCGGATGGCCGTCGCGGCTCTCTTCTCTGGAAATGGCGATGATATCGGCGACGAGTTGCTGGAATTTCACGCTGTTACCGATATCGCCGGGAACAGCGATGATGGAGACGATTTCACCATTATTGGCCTTGATCGGATTCCAGCGGCATGACAGGCCGGTCAGGTCAGGCCTGGCTTCCGGCGCCGCCGGCTCCACGATGAAATTGCCCGCCTTCATCTGCTTTTCGGCCCAGCTCGTGCCACCCCCGAAGAACATGGCATAGGACACGTATTCGCTGGGGCTGAAGCGGGCGACCATGACATCCAGCCCCTCGCTGCGAACGGCCGACATCGGCACGAGCGCGGTACGCAGATCGAGCTGCAATTCCTCCTTGACCCAGCTGCGCACTGCCGCAAGGGCCGGTCGCACCCGTGCCTCTCCCGTCGGCGGAATGGCAACCAGTGCGCCGTCGCCGCCGAAAACGAAGGGATAGTCGCCCTTGTCGAGTGCGTTGAGCACGGCGGAGATCACGCTTGCGCCCGCCATGTTGACGGATTTGTAGTGGCCTGCCGCGATTGCCTTTGTCGAGCTGACGATGTCGGCGATCGCAATCAGCCAATCATCCGGAAGAGGCCGATAATTGGCGCTGTCGGTCACACCCTCGAAGCGGGTAAAAGCCGTCAGCTTGTGGAAGAAATCGTCATTGGGTATCTCGACCATGACTGCTCCCCCTTTCATGAGCACCGCAACACTCTATCCCTACAGCAAACATGCCGAAAAACCAGCGGGCGGTCGACCGACAATGCCGGCCGTGCTACTGCGAGCGACAGAGGCATCAAAAACGCCAAGGATATAACAGATACGATGAGCCGCCTGGATAGTTTCATTCGCCGCCTGAGCGCGCAGCGCGATATTCTCAATGCCGTTGCCGATCAGGTCAGATTGCTTGAGGGCCCGGTACTAGAGCTCGGTCTGGGCAATGGCCGCACTTTCGATCACCTGCGCGAACTCTTCCCAGATCGCCGCATTATCGCCTTCGACCGGGCCGCCAACGCCTACGGTCCTTCCATGCCGTCAGCCGACAATCTCGTTCTCGGTGAAATCAAGGACACGGTCGGGGGCTTCGTTGGGGCAGGAGCCTCGCTTGCCCATGCCGATATCGGCACCGGCTACGAAGACAAGGATGCGGTCACACTCACCTGGCTGCCCGGTATCATGGCCGGCGTTCTGGCGCCAGGCGGACTTGCGGTCAGCGGCCTCCCACTCGACCATCCCGACCTCCAAGCTTTGCCGCTGCCGGATACCGTCAAGGCAGGACGCTATTTCATCTATCGACGCGAATAGCTTCAGCCCAGAAACAGGACGTCGAACTGCTCACCCTTTGTCGGCAGATCAGCCACCTTCATCGTCTCCTCGCGGCCTTCGAGAAAGGCTAAGCAGTCGCTGTAGTGGCTGGCGAGATCACTGACGAAGGCCGCGGCCTGTTCTTGGCCGTAGAAGGCGGGCGTGAACTCCATGTAGAGCGGTACTTTGCGGGCCATCAGCATCCGCATCGACCGGCAAGCGACCGGCTCGTAACCCTCGATATCCATCCAGATCAGGCCGACATCGGCGGGATCGACACCGGCCTGCATCAGAATATCGGCGACAGGCCGGACGGGAACCGAGATCTTTTCGTCGCTTGCGCTCTGGCGCAGAGCGCTGCTTTTGCCGTGGTTCTTGTGATTCAGATAGAAATCGAGTTGCCCAGCGCGATCGCCAGCGGCGCAATTGACCACGGTCACGGCGGCCTGAAAGCCGTTGTCAGCAATGTTGGTTAATAGCAGCCGGAAATTGCGCGGGTCCGGCTCGACGCTGACGATGCGCCCGTAGACGCCGCTGAGAGCGAAATAGCAGGTCTGCGTGCCGATATT
This sequence comes from Martinezella miluonensis, assembly GCF_900094545.1. Classification (GTDB taxonomy): domain Bacteria; phylum Pseudomonadota; class Alphaproteobacteria; order Rhizobiales; family Rhizobiaceae; genus Rhizobium; species Rhizobium miluonense. Next base: position 35,213 of record NZ_FMAH01000005.1, on the reverse strand, counting down.
GCCGCCGAGTTCCAGCAAGGCCGACCCCTTGCGCAACAGGCCACGCTCGCGCAGCACGCTCAGCAGCCGGTCGACATGGTCGCGCTCGAAATGCCCCTTCCGAAAGACCTTGCGGCCGATGTAATCGGCCGGCGAAAAGCTCATGACGTGATCGCCGCAATCCACCGTCATCGTCTTGACGCGCGGACCAAGCGCACTCACGAGGATATCCCGACCGAGGCGGGTATTAAACAGGCGCGTCGCGATCGCATCCCGCTTTCTGCGGAAGGCGCGTTTCCAGTATTTTCTCGTGAGGATCTTGCCGTCGAACATGGGCGCTATCCCTACACCAGCGCCTTCCCGTTGCAAACGGGGGACACGGGATCGCACGCTGCATCAGACTGCACGGCCTGACTTGAGACATCAGACAAAGCGGCTGCTCGCTTCCTTCGAAACGATATAGACCCGCAAGGGCTCGCCGCGGCCTCGAACGGCAATCTCGCGGCTTTCGACGCCAGCGACGTCGATCTCCGAAAGCTGGGCCACCGGCTCGGAAAAGACCAAGGCGCTGTTATACTCCTTGGCGACGCTCTCCAGGCGGCTGGCGACATTGACCGTATCGCCGATCGCCGTCACGTTCTTCACGCTGCCATATCCCATCGAACCGACCACCGCCGAACCGGCGTGCAGGCCGATGGCGATTTCGAGAGGGGTGGTCAACTCGTCGGCGAGTTCGGCGCTGAGCTTGTCGATTTCCCGCACGATCGCGGCAGCCGCTTTCAACGCCTGACGATTGGCTTCCTTGGGGGTGGTGCGAAGACCGAACAGGGCCATGGCGCCATCGCCGATGAACTTGTCCATCCGGCCGCCATTCTCCTCAATGATGCGTCCGACGATAGCGAAATAGCGATTGAGCAGGAAAACGATATCGAAAGGCAGGCGCGATTCCGTCAGCGCGGTGAAATGGCGGAGATCGCAGAAGAACACGACGATTTCTCGTTCACGGCCGGGGCTGGCGGCGTGGCTATAGACCGGGATGGCCGCTTCGGCCATCGGCGTCAGGAGCGGCACGACGCTGACATTTCCGGTGGGCCGCAGCTGACAGGCAAGACGGACATCCGGCGTAGCGCCGATGCGGTTCAGGGTCTTCTGCTCCAAGGCTTCCGGCGGCGGCAGGTTCTCGGCGCCATCGATGATCTGGACGCGGCAGGTGGAGCACTGGCCCTTGCCGCCACAGACGGAATAGTGCGGGATGCCTCCGAGGCGGCTCGCTTCCAGGACGCTGAAGCCGCGCGGCGCGTGTACGACCTCGCCGCCGGCATAACGGATCGCGACCTGGAATAGCCGCTCGCGCAATCTGCGATGCGTGCGGAAACCGAAGAGAGCAACGATCGACAGGCTGAAGGCGCCATAGAACCCGGCCCGATATGGCCACAAGGCTTCAGCCATCTGACTACCCGGCACGGAGCCAGTCTCGCCATAACTCCGCACGTCGCTGTAATAGCCGCCGCGATAGCCGCGCTCATCCTCGTGAGCGACTTCATGTGCCACGGTCTTGCCCATCGCCGCGAAGCCGAGCAAGGCGAGAACCGGCAGAACGATAGCGAGCGACAGGATCACGGGAGCGATCGCCGCATACCAAGGGCGGTAGCGCAGCCAGAAATGAACGCCGATACATCCATGCAGCCAAACGATCAGGAGCACGAGCGACTGACGCACACCGTTGAACGGTGTCGTCACCCATAGGCTGCGCACGATCGCCTTGTAGGAATCGTGATAGCCATAGACGTCATGGACGATGCGCGTCGCAACGATGTGGTCGATCAGGAGAAGGGGCACCAGCAGACCGGTCACGATCTGAAAAGCTTCGCCGGCGGGCATGACCAGCGTTCTGCGCCTGTAAAGCGTTCGCAGCACGAGCAGGATATGGAGAATCAGTGCTCCATAAAGAAGCACGGTTCCGACCGGATTGCGCCAGACCGCCATGAACCAATGCTGCGCAGATTCGGCTGCACCGAGCGAGATCAACCCGAGGGAGTGGTTGGCCAGATGCATGATCACGAAGGTAAAAACGACCAAACCCGAGCCAAGTCGCAGCTTTCGCACAAGGCGATCGGAAATGATTGGCTTTCTTGCCTCGATGGTCATCGTACCCAATGTATATTGCCCGTTCACAACAGAAGCGAAAACGGCTATCGCCTATTCATCTAGCCGCAACGCTGCATACTGTCGAGCATGCGGCGTTTTGAAGCAGGCACCTTATTGTCACGCAACCGGTCGGAATTCGGGCAATCCTTTCACGATTCAGGCTTCCATCATCACTTAATCGTCAACCGTGTGCCGGCATCATGAAGATCGCTTTCTACGCTCCGCTGAAATCGCCCGGCCATCCGGTCCCATCCGGCGACAGGTTGATGGCCCGGCAGATCATCGCAGCGCTGGAAATGGCGGGACATCGGGTCGAAATCGCTTCCGAATTGCGCAGTTTCACGCCAAACCCTGAAGCCGCTCCGCGAGCGGAAATTTCCCGGCAGGGTGAAAGCGAAATAGTCCGGCTGCTTGGCCGATGGCAGAATGAGCCCACCCCTGACCTGTGGTTCACCTATCATCCTTACTACAAGACGCCCGATCTCCTCGGCCCGCAGATCGCCCGCAGGATCGGCATTCCCTATGTTACCGCGGAAGCGTCTTATTCTCGACGCCATGATGCCAATGGCTGGGATGAGAACCAGCGCCTCATCGCCGATGCGGTTCGGCTCGCCGCCGTCAATCTGTGCTTTACCGAACGGGATCGGATCGGTCTGCTGGACGCCATCCCCGACGGCCGTTACGAGCGCTTCCTGCCTTTCATCGACGCCGCGCCCTTTGCCCGCTCTAACCCCGATCCGCGGCGGTTGATTGCCGTGGCCATGCTGCGCAAAGGCGATAAATTCGACAGCTATGCGATGCTGGCAAGCGCGCTCGATCTGATCCGCGACCAGGATTGGACCCTAACCATCATCGGCGACGGACCGATGCGGACCGAGGTCAGGTCGCTGTTTTCCACATTTGACGAAAGTCGGATCATCTGGCGCGGAGAGCGCTCCACATCCGAGATCGCAGCGGAGCTTGCGACAGCCGGCCTTTATGTCTGGCCCGGCTGCAACGAGGCCTATGGCCTTGCCTATCTGGAGGCGCAGGCCGCAGGCCTTCCCGTCGTCGCGCAGGCGACGGCAGGCGTGCCGGAAGTGGTGATGGCTAATAGGACGGGGTTGCTGACGCCGGAAGGCGATATGGGCGCCTATGCCGACGCCATCGCCCAGCTTTTAAACGATCCGGACAGGCGGCAGGCCATGGCAGATGCAGCCTATGACTTCGTTCATCAGGAGCGGTCCCTGACCGCCGCGTCGAAGCGATTGGAAACCATTCTTCGAAAATATTTGGGAGATACCTATTATGAGCGATAGAGCCGAATGGCAGCCCCTGCGCTCCGAGCTGCAGCGATGGAGCAAGGCGGGACGAAAGGCAAAACTCTGGTTCCGTGACGACGACGCGATCGAGCCGACCCCTGCCCTCGATCGCCTGCTGTCGCTCTCCGATCGTTTCGAGGTGCCGATGACGCTTGCGATCATTCCAGGCCCGACCGGGCAAGCATTGGCCGAACGACTGACGCATGCAAACCGCATCACCGCCACGGTGCATGGCTGGACGCACCGGAACTATGCCCCGGATGATACCAAGAAGCAGGAGCTTGGCCTGCACCGACCGCAAGAGGTCGTGCTCGACGAACTTCATCGGGGCTTCGACAAGCTGAAAGCCCTTTATCCCCAGCAGTTCGTCCCGCTGCTCGTGCCGCCGTGGAACCGGATCGACGATGCGCTGCTGCCGCATCTCGCCCCCTTCGGCTATCGCGCCGTCTCGGTTTTCGGATTGGCAAAACAGGCCCCTATCGGCCTGATCAACACGCATATCGACATCATGAGATGGCATGGCGTGCGCGGAGGCTTATCGCATGCCGAAATCATCGGACGCCTGGTGGAAGAACTTCAAAACCGCTTTGACGGCAATGACGAGCCGATTGGGGTGATGACACATCATCTCGTGCATGACGCTCTTGCCTGGAGTTTCATCGAGACGCTGTTCGAGGAAACGGCCGGCCATGCCGCCATAGAATGGCGGCCGGTCGGCAACTTCGTTCACTAACGCCGTGCAGCCAGTTCGGTCTGTCGCTGCGAGCGCTCAGAGCTGCAGCGACTGTCCGTCAAAGGCGAAGAACGCTTCGGGGAAGCTCTTCTGCGCCTCGCGCTGCATCTCATCCAGCTCGCGATCCGTACGGCCGGGCGCATGATGAAACAGGGCAAGCCGCTTGGCGCCCGCCTTCTTGGCGAGCTTGATGCCTTCCACCCAGGTGGAGTGGCCGAAGCCGAGATATTTCGGCATTTCGGTCTCGATATAGGTCGCGTCGTATACCACAAGGTCGGCATCGGCCATCAGCGCGAGTGCGGCTTCATCAAGCTGGCCGTTCACATGCTCGGTGTCGTAGACCATGGCGATCACCCGGCCCGACCATTCGATGCGATAGCCGATACAGCCGCCGGGATGGTTCAGACGAGTTGTATGCATGACGATCCCCGGATGCGGTTTCAGCGTGTCGCCCGCGGCAAAATCGCGAAAATTCATCGCGGCGCGACAGATATCCGGTTCGACCGGGAACCATGGCGGCCGCATGAACTGGCCGATCAGCTGCCGTGTCGTCGTCTTGCCGGCGAGATGGCCCGACCAGAGATCGACGCTGACGCGCGGATCATAGATGGCGTTGAAGAAGGGCAGGCCGATGATGTGGTCGTAGTGCGAATGGGTGAAGAAGAGATCGATATTGCGGACCCCTTCCCTGGCAAGGGATGCGGCCGCTTCGCGCAAACCGGTCCCGGCGTCGAATAGGATATGCCTGCCGGCATGTTTTAACTCTATGCACGACGTATTGCCGCCGTACCGCTCAAATTCCGGTCCCGATACCGGGATGCTTCCCCGCACGCCCCAAAATTTCAGCTCGAAACTATCGTTGTTCATGGAAGTTTTTACACCATTCCCCTTTCGGTCAAAAAAAGCACACTTTTGCTATCGTGCGAAGCCAGCAATTTCCAAAAGTTGCGCGGTGGTAAAAACTGGATCTCATCTTTCTATCGATAAGGATCGTTTGGCGAGTACCACCAACGGATCGCACAAATCTAATATAGGTATGCTACGACAAAATAGATAAGGGGCTGGGCTCGACTGTCGCGGCCCGGTCGTTCGGCGCGAAATTACTCCCGGAACGGAAGGCCGATCTTGGGAGGATCTGAATTTGCGACAGGCTCGTCCCTATTGCTGTTTTACAGCGTGGCTGCCGAGCGCGCGGCCTGTTCGTAATAGCCGGACAATGCCCTGAGATGCGAGGCGATATCGGAAAGGCCATCCTGCGAAAGACCGGACACCTTGGTCGCCTCCACCAGCAGCCGTTCGCGAATTTCGGTATAGCGCTTCAACGCATCCAGGCCCTTGTCGGTGACCCGGATCGTCTTTTCCTTGCCGGCCTTGCCGCTCTTGACCAAGCCTGCCGCTTCCAGCTTCTTGATGGCGTAATTGGCCACATGCGTATCCTCGATATCGAGGACGAGGCAGAGATCGGCAAGCGTTTTCGGCCTGTCGCGATGCCGCACGGAATGAATGACCAGGATCTCGACCGGCGAAAGGCCGGGCACGCCGGCCGCCGCCATGCAGCGGACAAGCCAACGATTGAAGGCATGGGAAAAGAGGATCGACCCGTATTCCAGCTCCGACAGAGCCGGCGAACTGCCGCCTGCAAGATGGGCTGACGATACGATCAACTCGCGTCGCTTACTCTTTTCCTCAGACGTCACCTGAAAACTCCTTCGAACCGGATCAAGGCACCTGCAGATTGCCGAAGTCGAGCGACCGATTGCTGCCCGGCTTCGGCATTGCGTTCTTATTCGTCCCGCTTTCCGTAGCCACCGCCGGTGGGGGTAACGACCGTAAAGGCCTCGCCCGCCTCTAGTACGGTATGGGCCGAGCCGATCAGCTCCTCGATGGCCCCATCGTTGCGACGGACATAGTTGCGGCCGGTCTGCCCCGCTTCGCCGCCCTTGACGCCGAAGGGTGCCACGCGTCGATGGCCCGACAGGATGGCGAACTCCAGCTTTTCACGGGTGCGGATGGTGCGCTGTGTGCCGTTGCCGGAATTCCACTTGCCACGCCCGCCGGACTTCGGACGAATGTGGAAATCCTCCAGCACGACCGGGAAACGCGTCTCAAGGATTTCGGGATCGGTGAGACGCGAATTGGTCATGTGCGTGTGCACGGCATCGGCGCCATTGAAGCCTGGGCCTGCCGGCGCGCCGGAGCAGATCGTCTCGTAATACTGATAGGCGTCGTTGCCGAAGGTCAGATTGTTCATCGTGCCTTGAGCTGCAGCAAGCGCCTCGACCGCACCGAACAGGCAGTTGGTCACGGCCTGGCTGACCTCGACATTGCCGGCGACGACAGCCGCCGGATATTCCGGCGTCAGCATCGTGCCTTCGGGGATGATGATCCGGATCGGCCTGAGGCAGCCGGCATTCATCGGAATATCGGCCTCGACGAGCACACGGAAGACATAGAGCACGGCGGCGCGCGTTACGGGCTGCGGTGCGTTGAAATTGTCCGAACGCTGCGGCGAAGTGCCGGTGAAATCGACCGTCGCCTCGCGCTTGTCCTTATCGATCGAGATCTTGACGACGATCTTGCAGCCCTGATCCATCTCATAGCTGAATTCGCCATCGGACAGACGGTCGAGAACACGGCGAACACTTTCCGCTGCGTTGTCCTGAACATGACCCATATAGGCGTCGACCACGTCTTCGCCGAAGTGGACGATCATCTTCTTCAGCTCGGCGACGCCCTTCTCGTTCGCGGCGACCTGAGCCTTGAGATCGTTGACGTTCTGGGCGAGCGTGCGCACCGGATAGCGCGCACCTGTCAGCAGCTTGGTAAGCTCCGCTTCACAGAAGCGGCCGCGATCGAGCAGCTTGAAATTGTCGATATAGACGCCTTCTTCCTCGATATGCGTAGCGAGCGGCGACATAGAGCCCGGCGAAATACCGCCGATATCGGCATGATGGCCGCGGCTGGCGACCCAGAAGCGGATTTTCTGGCCGGTGTCGTCGAAGACCGGAGTGCAGACGGTCAGATCAGGCAGGTGCGTGCCGCCATTGTAAGGCGCGTTGATGAGGAAGACATCGCCCGGATGGATGATGGGGTTTTCACGGATCGCGGTTGCCACGGACGCATCCATGGAGCCGAGATGAACCGGCATATGCGGTGCGTTGGCGACCAGATTGCCATCCGCATCGAAGACGGCGCAGGAAAAATCCAGCCGCTCCTTGATGTTCACCGAATAGGCGGTGTTCTGCAGCGTCATGCCCATCTGCTCGGCGATCGACATGAAGAGATTGTTGAAAATCTCCAGCATGACGGGATCCGCCTTGGTGCCGATGGCATTGCGCTCGGGCAGCGCCTTGATGCGCTTGAGGACGATATGATCCTTGACCGTCAGCTGCGCCTGCCAGCCGTCCTCGATCACGATCGTCTGGTTCGGCTCGATGATGATAGCCGGGCCGGTGACTGTCTGGCCGGGCTTGATCGCCTGGCGCAGGACAACGGCCGCATCGTGGCTCTCGCCACCCGAATAGAAAGCCGTGCGCCTTGCAGTTTGCGCCTCGCCTTCGCCAGCGGCTTCCAGCTCGACTGCGATATCGGCAGCCGCGCCGCCGATCGTTTCGATATCGGCAGCCGCGCCGCCGATCGTTTCGATTTCGACGGCCTCGACGACCAAGGGCTTGTCCTCGGCAACGAAGCCGAAGCGGCGCTTGTGCAGCGTCTCGAACTGGCTGCGCAACCGCAAGGGGTCGTCAATCTCGGGGAAGGTCGTCTCGACTGCCAGAAGAGTATCGGTGCCGGCATAGCGGATATGGGCGCGCTGGACCGTCTTGATGTTGCCCGTTGCAACGCCCTGCGTTTCGAGCTCGGGCACACATTCGCCGCGCAATTCGCTACCAAGCGCTGCAATTGCGGCAGGTGCCGATCCATCAAGGGAGACACCAAGCGCCTTCTGGCGCGTTGCCCTGATATCGGCAAGCCCCATGCCATAGGCCGAAAGAAGGCCGGACATCGGATGCAGAAGGATGCTCTTCATGCCGAGCGCATCGGCAACCAGGCAGGCGTGCTGCCCACCGGCGCCGCCGAAGCAGTTGAGCGCATAGCGCGTCACGTCATAACCGCGCTGCACCGAGATCTTCTTGATCGCCTCGACCATATTGGCGACAGCGATTCGGATGAAGCCGTCGGCCACATCTTCCGGGCTGCGATCGTCACCGATCTCAGCGGCGAGTGCGGCGAACTTGCCGCGCACTGTCTCGACATCGAGCGGCTGATCCTGATCGGGTCCGAAGATGGAGGGGAAGAATTCCGGCAGCAGCTTGCCGGCCATGACATTGGCGTCGGTGACCGCCAGCGGGCCGCCGTTGCGATAGCAGGCGGGCCCCGGAAAGGCACCGGCAGAATCTGGCCCGACGCGGAAGCGATCGCCATCGAAATGCAGGATCGAGCCGCCGCCTGCAGCCACGGTATGGATCAGCATCATCGGCGCGCGGACGCGCACACCGGCCACTTCCGTCTCAAAAGCGCGCTCATATTCGCCATCGAAATGCGCCACATCCGTCGAGGTGCCGCCCATGTCGAAGCCGATGACATTGGCAAAGCCCGCCTGTTCGCCGGTCTTCGCCAGCCCGACCACGCCGCCTGCCGGGCCAGAGAGGATCGCATCCTTGCCCTGAAACATATCGGCCGCCGTCAGTCCGCCTGATGACATCATGAACATGACGCGCGCGCCGGTGCGCTCGACATCGAGCTCATCGCAGACCTGGCCGATATAACGGCCGAGCACTGGTGAGAGATAGGCGTCAATGACAGCCGTATCGCCACGGCCGACCAGCTTGATCAGCGGCGAGACCTCATGGCTGACCGAGACCTGCTCGAAACCGAGGGATCTCGCGATCCTGGCGACTGCAGCCTCATGAGCCGGGAACTTATAGGCATGCATGAAGACGATGGCGACGGAGCGATAGCCCTTGGCGAGAAGGTCGCGTAGCGCCATCTCTGCCGTCTTCTCATCCAGAGCGCGCTCAATGGTGCCGTCGGCAAGCACCCGCTCCTTGATCTCGACGACGTCTTCGTACAGCGCTTCCGGCTTGACGATCTCGGTCGCGAAGATCTTCTTGCGCTCCTGATAGCCGATGCGCAGTGCGTCCCTGAAACCCTTCGTCGTCACCAGAGCGAGGCGTTCGCCCTTACGCTCAAGCAGCGCATTGGTGGCGACCGTGGTGCCCATGCGGACCTCGCCGATCGTACCCTCGGGAACCGGCTCGCTCTTGCCGAGACCGAGGTGAAGGCGGATGCCATGAACGGCCGCATCGCGATAGGCTTCGGGATTTTCCGACAGGACCTTGCGTGCGTGGAGAGCGCCAGACGGATCGCGCCCGACAACGTCGGTAAAGGTACCGCCGCGATCGATCCAGAAGTCCCAACGACCCGAAGTGTTCTCCGACAAATCCGCCTCCAGCAGTGCGACGCCATAACAATGATAATATATCGATAAATTATCAACGTTTTGTCGTCAACCTGAATCGCCGGTTTCGGCAACCTTCGACAGGTTTTCTTAGTATAATCCTTGCTGCGAGTGCGACCTAATCCTCGAAGCGGCTCGCTGCCTCGCGATCACGCTCGTATCGTCTCGCGAGCGGAAACGGCGGCAGCCAGGATTCGCGGCGGATGGTCCAGAGTTCGTAGGTCGGTGTCAGCTGATCAGGGGCATCGAGAGACCCCAGGTTCACTTCGATTTCGTCAGCGCTTTGCGAAAAAACGGACGAGCCGCAATGAGGGCAGAAAAACCGGCCGGCATAGTCGCGCGTTTCGCCTTCGATCGTCACCGCATCCTCAGGGAAGATCGCGGAAGCGTGAAAAAGCGCCCCATGATGCTTGCGACAGTCGAGACAGTGACAAATGCCGACACGATATGGGCGCCCCGACGCCACTATTCGTACCTTGCCGCACAGGCAACCTCCAGTGAATCGGTCCATGTTGCACCTCCTCCAAATTCAGGCAGGCGGAGTGTCTACGACAGCAAAACTGCTACGGCAATTGCACGCGGCGAGCGGAAATGCACCGTACGAAATCGAAGTCGCGCCACATCGGCGCACGGCCGCAAGGCGGATGTGCTAGTGCAATCCGCCAACGCCGAGCAGGCGTTCGACTGCATCATGATCCCGCGCCAGCGCCTCGGGCGTACCCTTCCAGGCAAGCCGCCCACGTTCAAGAATGATGACATCGCTTGCAAAATCCAGCGCGCTTTGGATGCGTTGCTCCACGAGCAGGATCGTCATGTCACCCGACTTGGCGAGTTTGGCAAAGGCGGCCATCAATTCCTCGCAGATGACAGGGGCGAGCCCCTCCAGCGGCTCGTCCAGAAGCAGGACGGAGGGGCGGCCGAGGATCGTGCGGGCAGTCGACAGCATCTGCTGTTCGCCGCCGGAAAGCTGGCCACCGAGGTTCCGGCGGCGCTCTTTCAGCCGCGGGAACATGTCATAGGCTTCCTGCAAGGCGCTCTTCGGCCGTCCCTTCAGCCCGACGGACAGATTCTCCTCCACGGTCAGCGTCGGAAAGACGTCGCGCGTCTGCGGCACGTAACCGAGGCCCTGATGGGCGCGTCTGGCGCTTGGCAGGCCGGCGATATCGGCCGAGCCCAGCCGGATGTGGCCATCATAGCGGCGTGTCTGGCCTGCAAGGGTGGCAAGCAGCGTGCTCTTGCCCATGCCGTTGCGGCCGAGCACGGCAAGCCGGCCGCCGGCCGGAACCGAAAAGGAAACCCCTTCCAGCACCCGCGTCGGACCATAGCCGGCCGACAGGTTTTCCACTTCAAGCGGCGTGGCCGGCATTGGCGTAGCTCCCAAGATAGGCTTCGCGCACCCGCGCATCCTGCGTCACGTCTTTCGGTGACCCGTCGAATATGATTGTGCCGGCGGCCAGCACCACGACGCGCTTGGCGAAGCGGAAGACGAGATCCATGTCATGCTCGATCATCAGCACGGCGAGATCGGCGGGCAGATCGGCGAGCGCCTGCTCGATGCGGCCCGTATCGCTTTGCGGCACGCCGGCGGCGGGCTCGTCGAGCAGAAGCACTTTCGGCTTCAGGGCCATGGCGACAGCAATTTCCAATAGCCGCTGCTGGCCATAGGCGATCTCGCTGACCTTGCGATGCATCAGCCCGGCAAGGCCGAGCGTGCCAAGCAACTCCTCGGTCTCGGCCATAACATCGCGCATGGCGAGGAAATTGCCGAACATGCGGCCGGAGCGGCCTGTTCGCTGCAACACCGCCATGCCGACATGTTCGGCCGGCGTCATGTCGTGAAACAGCCGCGTCACCTGGAACGAGCGCACCAGGCCGCGCCGGACACGGCCGATGGCATCGAGCTTGTTGACGTTTTGCCCGGCGATGCGGACCTCGCCGGAATCCGCCGGCAAATTGCCTGTCACGAGATTGACGAAGCTGGTCTTGCCGGCGCCGTTCGGGCCGATCAAGGCGACGCGATCTCCCGGCGCCATGGACAGACTGACATTGTTGGTCACCGTCAGGCCACCGAACGCCTTCTTCAGATTGCCGACCTCGAAAATCGCTCTCATGCCCGCGCCTCCCTGCGACGAGCAATGTAGGCGGCGGCCGTGCCGTAAATGCCCTTGGGCGCGAAGAGAACGACGAGGATCAGCAAGGCGCCGACGATCGTCAGCCAATGGAAGGGATTGGCGGCCGAGACGTAGTCCTCGAACAGCATGAAGATCAGCGTGCCGACGAGCGCACCGAACAACGAGCCAGTGCCGCCGAGCACGAGCATGACGAGGGCCTCGGCCGATTGCGTGAAGGAGAGGCTGTCGAGGCCGACGACCTGGGTCGAGATCGCGTTCAAGGCGCCACCGATGCCGGCAACAGCGCCGGAAATCATATACATCTTGATCAGCGCCGCCTTTGGCGATGCACCCATGGCCCGGATGCGCAAGGGATCCTGACGGATACCGCGGCAGAGCATGCCGAAGGGCGAGCGCACGAGAAAGCGCAGCAGTACAAGCGCAGTCAGCAGCAGCGCGACGCCGTAGATATAGGCCGTGTGGCCATAGAGATCGAATTCGAAAGTGCCAAACAAGGGATCCGGCGAAATGCCTGATAACCCATCGCTGCCGCCGGTCCAGCTGGATGCCTTGTTGGCGAACTCGTGAAAGAGATAGACCAGCGCGATCGACAGCACGAGCTGCGGCAATCCGTGCGCCCTTAAGATGACGACACCACACACCAGGCCGGCGATGGCTCCGGCGACAATGCCCGCAAACGTCATCAGCAGCGGATCGTTGATGCCATAGTGGGCGGATGCGATACCCGCCGCATAGGCGCCGGCGCCGAACAGCGCCGCATGACCGAGTGTTGCCACGCCGCAATAACCGGTGACGAGATCAAGCGAGAGCACGAGAAGCGCGACCGCGATCAGGCGAGTGAGGAGAGCGAGATTATCAGGAAACAGCAGGTAGCCGGCGGCAGCCGCGACGACGATGACCGCGACCGCGATCAGATCCTGCCCGAATGTACGATGTCTGGTCACGGTCACAGCCGTCTCTCTTTCAAGGGTCAATGCCATGTTACTTCATTCTCCCGGCAAAGCCGCGCGGGAAGACGCAGACGATGGCAATGACGGCCAGATAAAAGAAGAATTCCCCATATTCCGGCATAAGGTAACGGCCGGTCGTGTCGATGCAGCCGAGGATGAGGCAGGCGAGCAATGCGCCGGAGATCGAGCCGGCACCGCCGACCGAGACGACGACGAGGAAGGTCACCATATAGCGCAGGGCATAATAGGGTTCGACCGGCAGAAGTTCCGCACCCACCACGCCGCCGAAGGCGGCAAGCCCGACGGCAACGGCAAAGCTGACCGCGTAGACGATTTCGGTCCGCACGCCGAGGGCGGCCGCCATTGCGGCATTGTCGACGGAGGCGCGCAGCTTGACGCCGAACGAGGTTTTCTCGATCAAATACCAGAGCGCAAGAGCGACCACGAGACCGCAGACAATCGCGAAGATGCGATGGGTGCCGATGGTCCGGAACCCAAGATCGACGGAACCCTGCAGGCTGCCCGGCAAGGGGATGGTCTTCAAAGTCGGGCCAAAGACGTAGTTGGCGATACCGATGATGCAGAAGGTGATGCCGATCGTCATCAGCACCTGCGTCAATTCCGGCGCGCCATAGATGCGTCGGTAGAGCAGCCGCTCGATCGGGATGGAGATGATGACGGTGCCGACCACGGCCAGCAATACGGCCGCAGCATAGCCAAGACCAAGGTCGTGTGCTGCATAGGAGGCGATATAGCCGCCGATCATGGCAAAGGCGCCATGGGCCAGATTGACGACGCGCATCAACCCCATGGTGACGGAGAGGCCGATGGAGATGACGAACAGCACCATGCCGTAAGCGAGGGCATCGACTGCTATGCTGAGCACGGTTTGCATTGAAATCGCTGGTCCGTTTTTGTTGCGCGACCGCTGCCGTCACCCGCTCGAGCGAAGTTTTCCGTTCAGGCCGGCGACGTTACAAGAGCGCTTTACTTCGCGGCAGCAAGGCCAGGATCGCCCTGCTTCTCGAAGGTCTGAATTTCCTTGTTGTAGTACTTGCCATCGTTACCTTTGGCGACTTCGCGCAGATAGATATTCTGCGTGATATGCCGGCTTTCGGCGTCGATGGTGACGGGGCCACGAGGACTGACCCAGGACAGACCCTTGACGGCATCGACAGCCTTCTGCGCATCCTGCTTGCCGCCAGTCGCTTCGATCATCTTGTAGATGACATGCATGCCGTCGAAGGCACCGACGGCCGGGAAGGTCAGCTCGGCGAGATTGCCGATCGCCTTCCCAGCGGCTGCTACAAAGGCTTTGTTTTCAGCAGAATCGTGGGAAATCGCATAATGGAAGGTCGTCTGCATACCGAGTGCGGCGTCGCCAAGCGCCGGCAGATCGGATTCCTGCGTCAGATCGCCGGGCGCAAACAGCTTGATACCACCAGCCTTCAGTCCGTTTTCATTGTAGGCCTTGACGAAGCCGAGCGTCGTCGGGCCTGACGGCAGGAAGGCGAAGACGCCCTGTGCGCCGGAATCCTTGATACGCTGCATGATCGGGCTGAAGTCATTGGTTGAAAGTGGCATGCGGATCGCCTGAACCACCTGGCCACCCTGCTTCTCGAAACCGGCCTTGAAGGCATTTTCGGCGTCGATGCCGGGACCGTAATCGCTGACGACGGAGATGACCTTCTTCACGCCGGCATCATAGGCAACTTTGGCGATCGGCGTCGAAGTCTGCCAGGTGGTAAAGGAGGTTCGCACGACCAGCGGGCTCTTGGTGACGATTGCCGATGTCGCAGCATTGAAGATCACCATCGGCACATTGGCCTGCTTGAGGATCGGCGTCACGGCCATCGCATCCGGCGTAAAGTAGAAGCCGGCGAGATACTGGACATGCTCCTTGACGACGAGCTCCTGCGCCAGCGACTTCGACTGGGCGGGATCAGCCGCGGGCAAGTCGCGGTAGATCACCTCCACCTCGTCCTTGCCGACCTTCTTGCCATTCACAGCCATGTAGGCGTCGATACCGGCCTTGAAGTTCTTGCCCTGCAATGCGAATGGACCGGAGAAAGGACCGATGACGCCAACCTTGATCGTGTCGGCATAGGCGGTACCGCCAAGAGCAACAGCCGCGATAGCGGCCAATACAAACCGTTTCATTTTTCTCCTCCCGGCAGCCATTTTCCGAGCCGCCCTTGATCGTTCAAATTCTGATCACCGCCAATTTCTCATAGGAAATGGTGATGTAAAATGAAATAAAGGTCATCATCCATACTCATTTGGTTATGGATGACTAGGAATATCCTACTTCCCTATCGTTCCCAGGCGCTTGACCGTGCCGATCAGTTGCAGCCCATGGCGCAGCGATGCCGCCGTTGCCACCACCATAGGCGGTAATAGCAGCCATTCCAACGTCCAGGCAGCGCCCGAGCGTTCCTGCTCATGGACGAGGGACTGATGAATGCCCGAAAGCTGGACGGCGTTGAAGCGGGCAAGCGTCACCAGCACTTCGGCTGCGACCGGGTTCTGCTTGTGCGGCATGGCCGAGGAGCCACCGCCGCCGGCAAGCTCGATCTCGTCACCTGTCTGCGCCAGAAGCGCGACATCCTGGCCGATCTTGCCGAGACTGCCGGAGATCATCGACAGCAATCCCGCCAACTCGGCGATGCGCCCCCTTTGGCTTTGCCACTGCGGCTCATCCGTCAGGCCGAGCGCCTGTGCCAGCGAGCTCCTGATTTCGGCCGCTTGCGGCCCGAATTTTTCCAGCGTGCCGGCGGCACCGCCGAACTGCAGCGGGAAAGTCTCCTGCGTCAGCCGATCGCGATACTGGTCGAGCGGATGGCGCCATGCCCGCAGCCGGTCGGACACGGCGATCGCGATCGCGGCCTGCATTCGGGTGCGGCCCATGAGCCTGTTCGATCCGAAACGCTCCTCCAGCTTGGTCAGCGCGGACGATACGGCGAAGAGCCGACCGCTCAAGACAAATGCCACCGCCTTCAGCCGCATCATCAGGCTGGTGTCGATGACGTCCTGGCTGGTGGCGCCGAAGTGAACATGCTTGCCCGCATCCTCACCAACCGCCTTGCGCAGCTGCCTGACAAGTTCAGGCACGACGACGCCATCCGACGCCGTTGCCGCCTTCAGGCTCTCCAGATCGGGCTCGAAACCCGTGCAAACCTCCGCGATCCGCCCGGCCGCCGCGGGCGAGATCAGCCCACGCTGCGCCTCGACCTTGGCAAGCGCAGCTTCGAAGGCAAGCATGGCACGGATATCGGCCTTTGCGGAAAAATACTCCGCGATCTCCTCGTCACCGAGGAGACCGGACAGGAACGGATGGTCGAAGGGAGAAACGCTCATGGCCTATATATCGAGGAAAACCGTTTCTTTGTCGCCCTGCAAATGGATGTCGAAGGTGTAGGTAGAGCCTGCCTTGACCCCAACCAGCGTTGCAACACGATCCCTGTGTTCGATCCGCGCAAGCAGCGGGTCTTCGGCGTTTGCGGCAGCCTCTTCCGGAAAATACATGCGCGTGTGCAAGCCGATATTGATGCCGCGCGCCACGATCCAGAAGGTGATGTGCGGCGCCATCTTGCGGCCGTCCTTGAAGGGAACGCGACCCGGCTTGATCGTCTCGAAGCGGAAAACGCCGTCGGCCGAGTTGGTCGGGCAACGCCCCCAGCCGGTAAAGTTCGGATCGGCTGTGCCGCGCAGTTCCGAGGGGCTATTGTAAAGTCCGGCGCTATCGGCCTGCCAGATTTCGAGGACGGCATCCTTGACCGGCGCGCCCGCACCGTCGAGGACCTTGCCCGTCACCGTGATGCGTTCACCGAGCGTCTTGTCGTTGACCATGGAGGAGCCGAGATCGGTTTCGTAGATGCCGCCGATCTCGCTGTAATTCGGCGTCAGGCCGATGTGGACGTAAGGCCCTGCCGTTTGCGACGGCGTTTCCTTGAGATAGCCGAGTTCCTGTACCATCAATTGCCCTCCAGCCGGTTTTCGAACAGGGTCGAACGGCGACCGCGCAGCACGATATCGAATTTATAGGCGCGAGCGTCCATCGGGATCGTGTTGCCCCAGTCGAGCGGTGCGATTAGCTGCTCTATCGCCTGTTTGTCGGGGATCGTCCCGACGATCGGACATTTCCAGATCATTGGATCACCCTCGAAGTACATTTGCGTAATCAGCCGCTGCGCGAAGCCATGGCCGAAGACCGAGAAGTGGATATGGGCCGGCCGCCAGTCGTTGACGCCGTTCGGCCAAGGATAAGCGCCGGGACGGATGGTGCGGAAGGCGTAGCGCCCTTCATCGTCGGTGATGGCGCGGCCGCAACCGCCGAAATTCGGATCGATGGCGGCGAGATAGGTTTCCTTCTTGTGGCGATAACGCCCGCCGGCATTGGCCTGCCAGAATTCGAGCAAGACGCCCGGCACCGGCCGGCCGCGCTCGTCGAGCACGCGGCCGTGAACGATGATCCGCTCGCCGATCGCGCTTTCACCCGGCTTGGCGAAATTATGGATCAGGTCGTTGTCCAGGTCGTTCAATATGGAATGGCCGAAGACCGGCCCGGTAATTTCGGAGACGGTGCCGTCGAGCGACAGCAATGCCCGCTGCGGCGAGCGCAGCACGGAAGTCTTGTATCCTGGCGAAAACGCCGGCGGATGCCAGGCGCGGTCTCTGGCGAAAAAGGCGCCCGTTTCGGGCTTGCTGTTGGTTCTATCGGACATGTCTGCCTCGCTTCATGCCGCCTCTTCGGCGTCCATTTGTTCGAAAACCTGCTTAGCGATCTTGATCGCATGGTTGGCAGCCGGCACGCCGGCATAGATCGCCACATGCAGAAGCGCCTCGCAAACATCGTCGCGCGTCGCGCCGGTGTTGCGCGTCGCGCGCACATGCATCGCCACCTCGTCGTCCTGACCGAGCGCCGCAAGCAGCGCGATCGTTACGATGGACCGCTCGCGCCAACTGAGCGTCGGGCGCGACCAGACATGCCCCCAGGCTGCCTCGGTAATAAGTTCCTGGAAAGGTCGGTCAAACTCGGTCGATCCCTGCTGGGCGCGATCGACATGGCCGTCGCCGAGCACGGCACGGCGCGTGGCCATGCCCTGCAGATAGCGCTCGGACGGCGTGGTGGGGTCATTCATGGGGCTTGTTCTCCACGCAGGACGACATCGACGAAGGCACGGATGACTTCGGTCAACGCCTCGGGTTGTTCGACGCAGGGGATATGGCCGGCGTCCTTGATCACTTCATAGCGCGCATTCGGAATGAGCTTTGCCGTCGAGAGCACCAGCTCAGGCGGGGTGGAGCCGTCCTGATCGCCGACGATGCAGATGGTGGGCACGGCGATCTTGGCGGCGGCTTCAGTCAGATCCGCATCGCGGAGCGCGGCACAGGTTGCGGCGTAACCTGCGACCGGCTGGCGGAGCAGCATGTTGCAGTAGCCGGCGAAGGCGATGTTTTCCGGGCGGCGAAAGGCAGGCGTGAACCAGCGCTCCATGATCGCATCGACAATGGATTCGATGCCGTGTGTCTCGACCTGCGCAATACGGGCATTCCAGCTCTCCGCCGTGCCGATCTTGTGGGCGGTGTCGCAGAGGATCAGCGCCCGCACCAGATCCGGGCGCCGCTGATAGAGCGATTGCGCGACCAGCCCGCCGACCGACAGGCCGCAAATCACGGCATTCTTGACCGAGAGGAAATCGAGCAGGCCAGCAAGGTCCGTGGCGTGATCTTCGATGGAATAGGGCATCTGGCCGAGATCGGAGAGGCCATGGCCGCGCTTGTCGTAAAGCACGATGGCGAAATCGCCGGCAAGACGAACGATCACATCCCGCCAGATCCGGAAATCGGTGCCGAGCGAATTCGCAAAGACAAGAACCGGCTTGTCGGCGGGGCCACCAATGATCTGGTAGTGGATCGTGACGTCGTTGATGCGGGCAAACTGCACTGGAAATCTCCTCATGCGCGAGATTGGATGTATAATCTGGTTAGGTAAAATGATATTTCTTTGCCCTACGATAACTCCACGGTTATGAGTGAGCATGCTCGACGCACGCATTAAGTTCCGCCATCTGCAAACCTTTGTCGAGGTTGCGCGCCAGAAAAGCGTGATCAAGGCGGCCGGCCTGCTGAATATCAGCCAGCCGGCGGTGACGAAGACGATCCGCGAGTTGGAAGAGGCGCTCGGCGTCGCCGTCTTCGAACGCGACGGGCGCGGCATCCGCATCACCCGCTACGGCGAAGTCTTCCTCCGCCATGCCGGTGCTGCGCTGACCGCACTCCGCCAGGGGTTGGATTCCGTCTCGCAGGAACGTTCCGGTGAAGCGCCGCCGATCCGCGTCGGCGCGCTGCCGACGGTTTCGACGCGGATCATGCCGCGGGCGATGGAATTGTTTCTCAAGGAGGAGACCTGGAGCCGCATCAAGATCGTGACCGGCGAGAACGCCGTCCTTCTTGAACAGTTGCGCGTTGGCGATCTCGATCTCGTCGTTGGGCGGCTTGCAAGCCCCGAAAACATGACGGGCTTTTCCTTTGAGCACCTCTACTCAGAGCAGGTGGTTTTCGCCGTTCGGGCAGACCATCCGCTGCTTTCCTCCCAGCAATCGCTGTTTTCCGATCTCAATCGCTACACGATCCTCATGCCGACGCGCGGCTCGATCATCCGCCCCTTCGTCGAGAGTTTTCTGATCGCCAACGGCGCCGGCGGGCTGCCCAACCAGATCGATACTGTTTCCGACTCCTTTGGCCGCGCCTTCGTGCGTTCCTGTGACGCGATCTGGATCATCTCCGCCGGCGTCGTTGCCGGCGATGTTGATGACGGGTTACTGGCGCTCCTGCCGATCGACACCAGCGAGACAAAGGGACCGGTGGGATTGACCATGCGCACCGACTCCATCCCCACCCTTCCATTGTCGATCCTGATGCAGACGATCCGGGAAGCGGCAAGCGAAGTTACCCAGAGGCTCTAGGCCTGCCTAGAACGGCAAACCGACATAATTCTCGGCGAGCGCGGTCGAAGCGGCGCGCGAATGGGTGAGATAGTCGAGCTCGGCTTCCTGGATCTTCTGATCGAAATCGCTGGTATCGGGAAAGCGATGCATCATCGTCGTCATCCACCAGGAGAAACGCACTGCTTTCCAGACGCGAGCGAGCGCACGCACGGAATAGGCATCCAATCCGGCATTGGAGCGATCCTGGTAATGCTCGACAATACCTGAAAACAGGTAGTGCACGTCGCTCGCCGCCAGGTTGAGCCCCTTGGCGCCAGTCGGCGGCACGATATGGGCGGCGTCGCCGACGAGGAAGAGGCGACCGAAACGCATGGGTTCGGCCACGAAAGAGCGCAGCGGCGCGATCGATTTTTCGAAGGATGGTGCCGCAATCAGCGCCTCGGCATGATGAGCGGGCAGTCGACGGCGCAGCTCATCCCAGAAGCGGTCGTCACTCCAGTCCTCGACCTTTTCGTCGAGCGGACACTGGATGTAATAGCGACTGCGCGTCATCGAGCGCATGGAGCATAGCGCAAAGCCGCGAGGATGATTAGCGTAGATCAGCTCATGATTGACGGGCGCCACGTCGGCCAGCACGCCGAGCCAACCGAAAGGATAGACCTTTTCGAAGCTGCGGACCGCCTTTTCCGGAACCGATTTGCGGCTGACGCCATGAAAGCCGTCGCAGCCGGCGATGAAATCGCAATCGATGCGATGGGAAACGCCGTCCTTCTCGTAGGTCAGATAGGGCGTATCGCCATCGAAGCCGTGCGGCTGGACATTGATCGCGCTGTAGATGGTCGGAGCGCCGCTTTCCTCGCGGCGGGCCATGAGGTCGCGGGTCATCTCCGTCTGGCCGTAGATGACGACCCGCTTGCCGCCTGTGAGACCATGGAGGTCGATGCGATGGTCGCGGCCGTCGAAGGCGAGCGAGAAGCCATCATGCGGCAGTCCCTCCGCATGCAGGCGGGCGCTGGACTTCGCCTCGTCCAGCAATCGGACGGTGCCTTCCTCCAGAACGCCGGCACGCACGCGGCCGAGGATGTAATCCTTGCCGACGCGATCGAGAATGACGTTATCGATGCCGGCCTCCGTCAGCAACTGGCCGAGCAGCAGCCCGGATGGCCCTGAACCGATAATGGCGACTTGAGTGCGCATCGTCTCCTCCCATGCGTGATCTTGCTTCAAGTCTCTTCGGCGCATCGCAAGTTCGCAATGGACATTTCGGTCATGAAATTGCACAAATCGAACATTTCGAGGGAGAAGAGCCATGACGAAGAATGTGCCGATCTATGAGCTCTATGGTGAAAATACTGGCCGAAAGCCGGATTTCTGGCTGCATTGCGAGACGATTCCGTCTCGCAGCAGCCTTCATCACTGGGAAATCCGCCCGCATCGGCATGAGAGCTTCTTTCAGATCTTGTACATAGATGCCGGATCCGGCGACGCCGTATTTGACGGCGTTCCCCACCCCATTACGCCACCCGCCGTCATTACGGTGCCGCCACGTCTCAACCACGGCTTCCGGTTTTCGAGAGACATAGACGGCTTCGTCATCACGGTGCTGATCTCGCATCTGAAGGCCTCTCCGGGCGATCGCAGCCGGCTGGGAGCATGGCTTGCCGATCCGCATCTGACCTTGCTCGACATGCAAAACGAGGACGCTGCGCATGTCGCCAGCACGCTAAAGCGCCTGGGTGAAGAGTTTGCCAGCCACCGCAATGGCCGCAACGATTTGCTCGAGGCCTATCTGACCTCGGCCTTGTTGCTGACGGCGCGCATCGCTCAGAAGGCTGACGAAGGATCTGGCCCGGACGATGACGGCGAGCGCCGGATGGAGATGCTGCAGGGCCTCATCCAGCGCCACTTCCGCTCGCACAAGCCGGCCGCCTTCTATGCCGAAAGCCTCGGCATCTCGCCGGCGCATCTCAGCCGCATCGTGCGCGGCCGGACCGGGCACGGCGCACACGAGTTGATCACCCGCAAGCTGCTCGATGAGGCCAAGCGCGAACTGGTCTTCACCTTCGCGACCGTCCAGGAAATCAGCTATCGCCTCGGTTTCGCCGACCCGGCCTATTTCTCCCGCTTCTTCATGAAGCAGACCGGCCAGACGCCCCGCGCCTGGCGCATCGAGGAGCGGGAGAGGCTGGGCTTGTAAGCACAGCAATCTGAGCGGAAAAATCAGGCAACCACCCGCCCTCGTGGTTCGAGACGACCCTTTGGGCCTCCTCACAATGAGGGCTGATCTTTTCGCTTCGCTAAAAAGGCTGCAAAGCATATCGATCACCGGGCATGCTCAATCCTCATCGTGAGGTGCGTAGCCGAAGGCGGAGCCTCGAAGGACGAGGATGGCCCCGAGAGCCGTGAAGCTTAAGGCAGCACCAGCCGCAGCGCCTTTTGCGTCTCCTTCAGCAGCGGCAGGAACCGCTCCACCATGTCGGAAGCGGCGACATAGGCGGCCGGTGCGCCGATATTGATTGCCGCCACGGTCTGCCCGCGGTCGTTTTCCACCGGCACCGCTATCGAGCAGAGGCCGATTTCCAGCTCCTGATTGATGACGGCATAGCCCTGCTCCCTCACCCGGCGGAATTCGGCCATCAGCTCCTCGGGATCGGTCTTGGTATTCGGCGTATTCGCCTTGAGGTCGGTCCGCCCAAGCACCAAACGCGCCTCACTTTCCGGCAAGGCGGCGAGCAGGACGCGGCCCATCGAGGCGCAAAAGGCCGGAAGGCGGCTCCCCGGCGTCAGATTGATCGACATGACCCGGCGCTGGGAGGCCCGCGCGATATAGACGACTTCCGTCCCGTCGAGCACGGAAGCCGAAGCATTCTGCCCGGCGCGCTCCGCAAGCTGATCGAGGTGCGGCTGGATGATGATCGGCAGCGGCGTCGCGGCAAGATAGGCATGACCGAGCCTGAGGATCTTCGGCGTCAGCGTGAAGAACTTCCCGTCATAGACGGCATAGCCTAGCTCAGAAAGCGTCAGCAGCGAACGGCGCACGGTGGCACGGTCGAGCCCGGTCAGCTTCGACGCTTCGGCAATCGTCAGGCGCTGCCGCGTCTCGCCGAAGGCTTCGATGACTTTCAATCCCTTGGCAAAGCCGCTGACGAAATCTGTTTCGCGCATCCTGATCCTGCACTTTTGTTGTGTCCATAGCGCAAATTCTCAACACTGTTTTTGCTGCGAGATTCACGGTGCGCATCGTTTTGATTTGTCAGCATAAATCCGGGGGCTCGGCTCTGTCGACGCCAGTTCGTCAAAAAGTGTGATTTTCTGCCCGAGACCGTTCCATCAGCCTAGTTTGGCGGTGCCCGCGAAGGCTGTTCTCTTTCGTCTGTTCAGAACCTGCACCGGATGCGGGAAGACACTGTGGCACGCGGACGTCTCACCGGCAGTTTTGACCAAAGTGGAAGATAGCCATCCACCTCACACGGCTGTTCGAGCGCCCGCCCTGCGCCGGACGTCGCCTGCTTGCCGCTAAACGTTTCGAGGGGTGCAGGGACTGAACGGGGACTAGCCTGGGGTTAAATTGCCTGTTGATAGTTTGCGCCCCGCTCTCTTCGGCGGAGCTATGAGCCACATCAGTAGCGGCGTTCCGCCGATGTTGAGGAGATTCCGAGTGATCTCTCGATCGAAAAGCCAATTGATAGCGGATGGGTTGTTCAAAGTTTGAGTTGACCCTTTTCGATGACAAGGCGACACTCGCAACCTGCAGCAAGGCAGGAGGAAAAGCGATGGAAGAACCAGACCGCTGGCGTCACATGGCAAGCGCGCCGAAAGACGGCAGTCGGATCCTTGTCACGATCCGCCCGTCCGAACAGGGGCCGGCAGAAGTTGATCTCGCATATTGGTCGCATGGCGATCAGTTCGGTACAGAAGGCTGGCGCGCCTCCGATTCCTCGCCCGGCCACATCATCGAATATGCCGAGCCGGAATTGAAGTGCTGGATGCCGATGCCTTCGGCCAATCCCAATCGCACCTCGATGCCCTCGCCTTGGGAAGGCGGCGACGCCCAGCAGCTCGACGGATCAGGGATTTAAGAGCTCGCGCCGCCATGTCGCGCAGATTCGATGCGCGGTGAGTGGTAAAATCAAAATCGAGTGGAGCTATCCACAACCGTTCTTCGCGATGGAAATACAAGCGCATCGAGTTGATGCGAATTCCATACCGGACGTGGAACAGCAATGATCTACGTTACCCGCGATGACGTCGAGAAAATGTCAGTGGCTGACAAGATCGTCGTTCTCAGCGGCAACAGGGTTGAACTGAAAACAAGTGGGAACAATGGTTAAACTTCGGCTCACGCGCTGGGATCCGAATGCTGGCGAGCCGGCGTGATATGGCTGGAGAGGAAATGGTCCAGATAGGCCGCTCAAATGCCAATGCTGTCGGGGCAGCTGATAGTAAGCATTTGGACGGAGGAACTGTCATTCAGCTGAATCGAACGAACCTCCGACGACAACGATGAATTTCGCGCTTGAATGGCGGTGATCGCTCGTCGCAGTCGATTTTGCCATCCCAGGCGACGGGCTGAGGTGTTGCGCCAGCAAATATTATCGAGACTCGACACTTTCCATTTAGCTCTAACTTTGGGGGCGGAGTCGCCGCCGCTTCTAAGATCTCCTAAGAGTCGCCCCGCCGTGGCTCGCCACAGCGGGGACAGCTAATTTCATCCGTCTTTTTCTAAGCCGGCAACTGGAAGGCCCAATTGGCAATCAGTACGATGGCTAGGCCGCCGACCAAGGCCAGGTACGGCAGAATTCCTGCTTTCTTCACGCCCAGATCTTGGCCGACAAGACCCAGATCGTCCATGGCGCCGGCCGGAAACTTGCCGCCGTCACGGACATAGTGCCTGTAGGCGAAAACCGGCAGGATCAATGCGGCAAAAGCAAAGCCTATCCAGAGTGCGTTCGCATAGCCCCAGACCTTGGCGCCGGCACCGAGGAAGAGCGCATTGACGAAAGCGAGAACGGTGTTGAGGCCGATCAGCCAGGAAGGTGCCTTCCACGGGCGCTCTACATGGCCGGAATCCATGCGGTGGATCCAACCGGAGTTAAGATTGAGGAAGTTGAAGATGATGTATCCGACGTTGGAGACGGCGAGCACGAAGAAGTAGCCGCTGGTGTCGGACGCAATAGCGAGAAGCGAGAGGTTGAAGGCAAAATCCGTCCACATCGCCCTGGTCGGTGCGCCATGCTCGTTCACATGGTCGAGATACTTCGGCAGCCAGCCGTCCTTCGAGCCCTGATAGAGCGTGCGGGACGAGCCGGCCATGGCTGTCATGATGGCCAAAAAGAGCGCCATGATCATCAGGATGACAAGGAGCTGGGTGACGACGCGGCCGGCGCCGATCAGGCCGCCGAGCGCTTCGGCAACGCCGGTGCCGTCGACGATACCGGGCGCCAGCATGCCTGCATGGCCGAGCACGCCCTGGAAGGCGAACGGCACGAGGAAGAAGAAGATGCAGCAGGCAAGACCGGAATAGAAGATGGCCTTGAAGGTGTCCGTCTTCGGGTTCTTCAGTTCCCGCGTATAGCAAACGGCCGTTTCGAACCCGTAGGTCGACCAGGCTGCAATATATAGACCGCCGAGGAAAAGCGTCCAGCCACCATTGCTCCATGTCCCGTCCGTGCCGGCATAGGCGGCGGTCGGCGGCAGCAAGCCGGTGACGTTGCTGGAGGCGATCTGGCCGCTGACGATCGGATAGATACCGATGATGAGCAACGGCACGAGGACGATGATCGCCAGCCACTTCTGCACGCTTGCCGTCTCGGAGATACCGCGATGCTGGATCGCGAATATGACCAGCATCAGGATGCCGCCGATGAAGAAGGTGGCATTGATGTTGGCCGTGGCAAGGAAGGGAATGTTGAAGCTGACGAGCGACCAGTTGCGAATGGCAGGCGTGAATGCCGCAACGCCATCAGCGCTCAGAAGCGCTTTTACCGCATCTTGCGGAGAGGTGCCGGCATGCGCAGCGATATATTCTGCGACCCTCGGGCTATCGGCGGTGATAGACGTCGCATGCGCACTGATCCAGCTGAGAACAGCTTGCGAATCCGCCGCCGGGATCGGGAAAAAGGCATTGAGAATATAGCCGGCTGCAATGGCGCAGCCGAGCGACAGGACCGGCGACCAGGCAAACCAGTTGCACCACACCGAAAGCGGAGCGATGAATTTCGAGTAACGCAGCCAGGCCGTCGCACCATAAACCGAGGCGCCGCCCGACTTGTTGCCGAACATGCCGGCAATTTCCGCATAGGTAAAGGATTGCAGGAACCCCATGATCATCGAAATGATCCAGACGACGAAGGCGAGTTTGCCCGTCGTGCCGGCGATGCCGCCGATGGAGAAAAGAACGAGCGGCGGCACACCTGCAGCCACCCAGAACGCGCCCTTCCAGTCGAGCGCGCGTATAAGTTTACCCTCGGTGCCAGCAGAAACGCCGGCGTCCACAATATCCGTCATCGGTGATATTCCCCATCTTTGTTCCGGACGTATCTCTCGTACGTCTTCCTGAACGTGCCTCCCATGGCATTGCGGGCTTGCTGGAGGTTTTCGAGAGCCGCGTCTGTGCGCGGATTTCCAGAGGCAAGACCTTTATGCATAGTGAAGATATTTTCTTTTTAGTCAACATCACTTTACTTTCCGGCGGCATTTTGTCAGCATGATTCCGGTGTGGTGAGGCACATCATTTTCCCGAGAGGGCTACATGCGAGATCTCCATCCGCCGATCGCCGGAATACGGCCCATTTCGGTAAGTACTGTTCGTTATCCAGGCATTCCGACGCTACCACACGACACGGAACGCTATCGTTGCAAGGGGGGCGGAACGCTGGTCGTGCGTGTGGAGCCGGGCGACCGTGCGACGCTGAGCGACTGCGAGGGCGGTCAGGTATGCGAGCTCTCCTTCCTCGACGAGAAGGGCCGTTTTCAGTCCGCCGGATTGGGCACCGCCTTCACCTGCGCCGCCGAAGGATTGAAATCCATCCTGTCCTCCAAGGAGGAAAGCGCTTCGCGCGTGCGTGCGGCATTGCAGCGGCGCGGCGCCGATCTCGCCTCCGCAGGGGCGCTGCGTGTCTTCGGCCAGGCTTCGCCACCGGGCAGCACGGCAGAATTTACCATTGCTCTGAAAGGTCTGCTGATCGTCTGCGCTCCGGGCGCGCCCATGTCGCCCGAGGCGCAGGACACCGCAACGCCGTTGGAAATCAGGATCCGGCGCACCACGATCCTGCAGGACTACACCTCTGCCCTGCCCGAACCCTTGGCCGACCCCATAGAGGATATCCGCATCAGAGCGGCAACCGCCTCGGCCTATTTCGTTCGCGCCGGAGAATTCATCCAGATCATCGACGTTTACGGGCGGCAGTGCACGGACTTCCAGGCCTTTTCTGCCCGCAAGGTGGACAAGGGGCTTGATCTTGCGCTCGACTCCACCGTCACGCGCACCCTGCTCGGCCGCAGCTATCCAACTCCTGGTCTGCCATCGAAAGCTTTCGACCGGGATTTCGAACCGCTGGTGGAAATCGTCCAGGATACGGTCGGCCGGCACGACGCCTTCGCCACGGCCTGCAATTCACGCTATTACGATGATATTGGCTATCCCGGCCATGTGAACTGCACCGACAACTTCAATGCGGTACTCGCTCCTTACGGCATTCCCGGCCGCAAAGGCTGGGAGGCACTCAACTACTTCTACAACACCAACGTCGATCACAATAATCAGCTTTATCTCGACGAACCCTGGTCGCGGCCGGGCGATTATGTGCTGATGCGCGCGCTGACCGATCTTGTTTGCGTCTCCTCCTCCTGCCCCGACGATATCGACGCGGCCAACGGCTGGGATCCGACCGACATTCATGTCCGCACCTTTTCCGGCAAAGAGAAATTCACACGAGCGGTGGCCTATCGCATGACCCCTGACGCTGACCCCGAACTGACGCGGGAAACCGCATTCCATTCTCGCCTTTCAGCCTTGACGCGGGATTACACAGAATATCGCGGCTTCTGGCTGCCGAACCGCTTCTCCTCCGAAGGACCGATCGAGGAATATTGGGCCTGCCGCGAACGCGCCGTCGTCATCGACCTCTCGCCGCTGCGCAAGTTCGAGGTGACCGGACCGGACGCGGAAGAGTTGCTGCAATATTGCCTGACCCGCGATGTCCGCAAGCTTTCGACCGGCCAGGTCGTCTATTCCGCCATGTGCTACGAACATGGCGGCATGATCGACGACGGCACGCTGTTTCGTCTCGGTGACAAGAATTTCCGCTGGATCGGCGGCGATGACTATAGCGGCATCTGGCTGCGCGAACAGGCGGAGAAGAAAGGTTTCAAGGCCTGGGTCCGCTCCTCCACGGACCAGATGCACAACATCGCGCTGCAAGGCCCGAAGAGCCGCGACATCCTGAAGGAGATCATCTGGACGGCGCCGCGCCAGCCGACGATCGGCGAACTCGAGTGGTTTCGTTTCGCGGTGGGCCGTATCGGCCACTTCGAAGGCGCGCCGGTCGTTGTCTCACGCACCGGCTATACCGGCGAGCTCGGCTACGAGATCTTCTGCCACCCGAAGGATGCTTCGGCCGTCTTCGATGCCGTCTGGAAAGCCGGCGAGCCATTTGGGCTGAGGCCCATGGGTCTGGAGGCGCTCGACATGGTGCGCATCGAGGCAGGCTTGATCTTTGCCCATCATGAATTCGACGATCAGACCGATCCCTTCGAGGCCGGTATCGGCTTCAGCGTGCCGTTGAAATCCAAGCAGGATGATTTCATCGGCCGCGAGGCGCTGATCAGGCGAAAGGAAAATCCGCGCCACCTGATGGTGGGGCTCGATGTAGAAGCCAATGAGGCGGTCGGCCACGGCGATTGCATCCATATCGGCCGTGCCCAGATCGGCGTCGTCACCAGCGCGACACGCTCGCCGATCCTCGGCAAGACGATCGCACTTGCCCGTGTCGACGTCACGCATGCGGCGGTAGGCACCAAGGTCGAAATCGGCAAGCTCGATGGCCACCAGAAGCGGTTGCCGGCTACGATCGTGCCGCTTTCCCACTACGACCCGCAGAAGACGCGGCCACGCTCCTAGTCTGTCTTCCTCTGCGCGTTCGAGATCGCGCGCGCGGCTTCTTCTGAAGAGTTTGCAAGCGAGCGCATTTCCGCGGCCAAGACCGCAAAACCGGACCCTGCCGTTCCGGCTCTTGCGGCCTCGATGCCGGCATTGACCGCAAGGAGCTTCAGGTAGCGCAGCGACTGCAGGATCTCGTTGGTCTTGGAAGCTGTGACCCGCATGCCCGAGGTTTGCTCGTCGATACGCTGATAGAGCGACTCGATGTTGATGATGCTGCCCTCGAGATAGAGCAGCTCCCCGGCCTCGTCCCAGACGCCGCCGCCTGTCTCCGTCACCCAGACGAGATGGCCGTCGCGGTGACGGATCCGATATTCCATCGTCCAGTCCGTGCGGCTCTCCAACGCCCTGCCGACGACCTCGTCCATGAGTGGAACATCCTCCTCGTACATGATGGAGGTGAAGGTCCGCGCGCGGTTGCCGACGATCTCGTCGACGGGATAGCCGAAGATGCGTTCGATGCCGTCGGTCATGTCAAGCATCGTGTAGTTCTCGTCAGCACGGCAACGATAAAGGAAGCCGCTCATGCGTCCAAGGACGCTGGTTTGAAAATCCATGAAGGCCGTACCCGAAGGAAAAGTTGCTGATCAAATTGCTTCATCTCAACTCAAACAGGCCGGCAGGGATCGGCTTCAGCCTCCCCTGCCGGTTTACGCGGAAATGTGCCGGGCGCATCAGTTGCGCAGATATTCTTCCATCGAGTCGTCGAGCGCATCGACCCAGGGCGTATGGTGTTTCGGCGACATATTGCCGGTCATCAACGAGCGATAGGCGTGGTCGCGGAAGCCCATGATATTCTCCGCCTTGTGGTGCTCCCATTCCATGAAAGTCTTGTTCGTGCCTTCGATATCGAAGCTCGGATAATCGGTCTCGGCGAGCAATTCCTTCACATAGTCGCCCTGGTACCAGATCATCTGCTCGGCATCCTCGAGCGTTTCCTCACGCGCACGCCACTTGTCGAAATTCGCCTGCAGCTCGTCTTCCGGCGGCAACTTGATGCGGCCCAACATGACATCGCGCGCCCACCAGGCCTGCACGTCGAACATGTTGAAGGTGTAGAACTGATCCTGCATGCCGATGTAGAACAGCTGCGGATTCTTGTCGAAGATCACGCCCTTGTAGAGATGATCGGCCCAGAGGCGGTTGGCCGTCTTCAGCCGCAACTCATCCGGCAGGAACGGAAA
The DNA here is from genome assembly GCF_900094545.1 of Martinezella miluonensis. Taxonomy (GTDB): domain Bacteria; phylum Pseudomonadota; class Alphaproteobacteria; order Rhizobiales; family Rhizobiaceae; genus Rhizobium; species Rhizobium miluonense. The sequence goes on along the minus strand of NZ_FMAH01000005.1, from coordinate 5,218 downwards.
ATGATGGTGATAGCCGGTGCAGAGGATCAGTGCGTCGACCTCCTTGGAAGAGCCGTCGAGGAAGTGGGCCGTCTTGTTCTCGAGCCGCGTCAGCAGCGGCCGCTCCTCGAAATTCCCGGGCCATTTGAAGCCCATCGGCTTGGAACGATAGCTCGTCGTGACCGATTTCGCGCCGTATTTCCAGCATTGCGAACCGATATCTTCGGCTGAATAGCTGCGGCCCACGAGCAACACGTCTTTGCCCTTGAATTCCACCGCATCGCGGAAGTCATGCGCATGCAATACGCGGCCGTTGAAGGTCTTCACGCCTTCGAAATAGGGAACATTCGGCGTCGAGAAGTGGCCGCTAGCGACCACGACGTAATCGAACTCCTCGTCATACATCCGGTCCTGGGCGCGATCATGCGCCGTCACGGTGAACTTCTTCGTTTCCTCGTCAAAGCGCACCATGCGCACGGGGGTGCTGAAACGCACCCATTTGCGCACGTCGGCTTTCTCGACACGGCCCTTGATATAATCCCAGAGTACGGCGCGCGGCGGATAGGAGGCGATCGGCTTGCCAAAATGCTCTTCGAAAGAATAGTCAGCAAATTCCAGGCATTCCTTGGGGCCGTTCGACCAGAGGTATCGATACATGCTGCCGTGGACGGGCTCGCCATATTCGTCGAGGCCGGTGCGCCATGTGTAATTCCACAGCCCACCCCAGTCGGACTGCTTTTCGTAGCAGACGATTTCCGGAATCTCGGCACCCTTCTGCGCTGCCGATTGGAAGGCCCGCAACTGGGCAAGCCCCGAAGGTCCGGCACCGATAACGGCAACTCTTGTCATGAAGCATTCCCCTTCTCGATTGTATCGAATTTTTATCGCATGCGGTCGTTCGGCCCGGCGGTCGGGATCAATCCGGGAAAGTGCCGGCGCTGGTCGGCGCCCCGTCGTCATATTTCGAAAGCCAGTCGATCGTCATCTCGCGGAAGCGGGTGAGGCCCTTGTAGTCGATGAGCTCCGGCGGCAGGGTGCGCAGCACGCGCGGGAAGCGACGCGCCCATTTCGGCACGGTCACGAGCTCGTTCATGTTCATCAGGTAACAGCGGATGACGAAGAGAATGGCGTTCGAGCGCGGCAGGCGCCAGAGGCTCTGCAGTTCGACGCGCAGATGCACCTTCTCGCCCACATTGTCCGGCGTCACCGTGGTGCGGTCCGGACCCCACTTCGGATAGTTTTCCGGGCTGGTATCGAGACGAGGATTGATCGTCATCGTCCAGTTGAATCGGCGTGTCGGCTTGCCCTGCTGCAGGTTCAAAAGGAATTTCAAGGCACGGTCGAAGACGCCGATCTGGTGGGCGAGCGGTACCGGCCCATGCCACTCCATGAAATTCATGCCGATGTCGAAATCGAGCGACCAGTCGGCCTGGGTCGTCACCATGCCGGCATCCATCCAGAGATTGCTGTCGCGCTGGTCGACGATACAGAAATCGCCCTGCGCCTGGCGGGTGATGTACTCGAAGGGTTCGTAAGGCAATGTCGACGCATCACCGAAGGTAAAGGTGTCGTCGATGCCGAGCGGCCGGTTGATCCAGCGCCACTGATCACCGTTCTTGGTGAGCGTGAAGTGCTCGGGATAGCCGGCGGCCTGCTCCTCCATCAGCAGTTCCAACGTATCCCACTGGGCCGACATCATATGCGGCAGCGCCTGATAGCGCAGCGGATCTTCCTTCAGCACCAGCGCCCTGTCATGCATTTCAGCGACGTAGTGTTCGTCGACATCGATCAGGCTTTCGTAGATCGTGTTCTTCTGCCCCGTCACATGCGGTTCCATGTTGACCGAGTACATGTACTCGTCGCGATCGAACGGGAACGGAAAGCGCCGGATGTTTTCCGGACTGTTGCGATAGCTGAAATCGTCCCGGAACGTTTCCTGCTTGAAGGCGATTGCCATGTCCGTTCTCCTGGGTATCGGCCCGATGCCTAAAGGTCGAGATGCAGTGCGCTTCCCTCGAAACGGGAAACGCAGATCATCACCTTTCGGCCGGAAGCCTTTTCTTGTTCGGTCAGATAAACGTCTTGGTGCAGAAGCTTGCCGTCGCAGACGGCAACACCGGTCTCGCATTGCCCGCAGGCGCCGCCTCGACAGAGGAAAGGCGCGTCGACGCCAGCTGCCTCGATCGCCTCCAGCATGCTCTCATGATGGCCGACGTGAACAGTTTTGCCGGAGCGCGTCAGCTCGATCGAGAAAGGCTTGCCGGGCTGCGAGGACAGGAAGCGCTCGGAGTGCAGGTTCTGCTCTGGCCAGCCGGCCTCGATACCCGTTCTCAGCACGCCGTCGATCATGCCTGAGGGGCCGCAGACATAGAGATGCGTGCCGAGCGGCTGGCTTTCGAGGAGACGGGCGACGGGGATGAAATTGCGGTCTGCATCGCAATAGATCTTCACGCGCTGCGAGCCATATTGTTCGACAAGCTCGCGGCAATAGGCTCCGCGATCCAGCGAACGCACGGCATAATGCAGCTCGAAATTGACCCCCTCGCGCGAAAACTGCTGCATCATCGCGATGAAGGGCGTGATGCCGATGCCGCCGGCGATGAGGAGGTGCTTGCGGCCGCGCCAATCCGGCTGAAAAAGATTGACAGGATAGCTGACTTTGAGTTGGTCGCCCTCCCTCACCTTCTCATGCATGAAGGCCGAACCGCCACGCGAATCCTCGACGCGCAGCACGCTGATCTCATAGGCCGAACAATCATGCGGCGGCGACATCAGCGAATAGGCATTGCGCCTCATGTGCCCTTCGTCGTTCATCGAGACGATCACATGGGCGCCGCCGGAGAAATATGGCATGGGCTTGCCGTCGAGGCGCTCGAAACGAAACCGCTTGATGCGCTCGGCAATGGGAGTGACCTTCGCAACGCGGACTGGGATTTCCGTACCACCGCTCATAGGAACAACTCCTCGGGATCGGGCGCACTGCCGGGCTCTTCGGCGTCGATGTTGACGCCTTGGAAGGCACCGAGGCGACGCGAATAATGATCGCGCACCAGAAGCGGAAGCCCGCAATGGCTGCAGCTGAACGGACTGTGGGTGACGTCCTCGGTGATGCCCTTGCAGTGGACGCATTGGACTCGGCGCGCCAGCGAACCGCGATGCTCCGAGATGATCGAGGCATGGTCCATGCCGTAATCGAGCGCCACCATCATCGCCTGGCCGATGAAGCCTTCCGTGCCGGCGATATAAAGCCGCGTCCCCATATGGGCCGTCGAAAGCGACCCTTTCAGACGAAAGAGCAGCGTTGCGATGGTCGGCGCCGTGAAGAACATGTCGGCGCCGAGGCTACGCAGGGTCTCGTCATGGCCCTTGCCCTGCGAGCCGCGCGCGACATAGAGGATTTCGCTACGCGACAGGATCGTGTCGTCGAGCGCGGGCCTGTGATCGAGAAGAGCATGAGCGCCCTCCCCTTCGAGAACGAAGAGGTGCCGGCGAGCATGCGGCTGGATTGCGAGACCATGGTAAACCGGCCGGCTCTTGATGCCTTCGACAAGCATGAGCGCCTCCTTAGCCGATGGCCGTCCTCTTCTTCTTTTCCGGATCGTCGAATGGCAGGGTATGGGCGATGGCGCTTGCCTTCAGGCTCTTGCCACGCACCTCGAGCTTGGTGCCCTGCACCGCCTTGTCGACATCGAGACGGGCGATGGCCATCGATTTCTTGGTGAGCGCAGAATAGCACGGGCAGGTAATGACGCCGACTCGTCTGCCATCGGCAAAGACTTCGTCGCCGAGATCGGCCGGGCCATCGGCATCGATCAGCATGCCGAAAATCTTGAAGCGCTCCTTGCCCTTGAGGCGGGCATGTTCCTCGGCACCCCTGAAGCCGGTCTTGCCGGGGCTGACGGTAAAGTCGAGGCCGAGTTCCCAGAGGCTGTCACCGGGAGGCTGATCGGCGAAAGGATACATCTGCGAGTTATCATAGGGGTAGAAGAGCAGATAGCTTTCGACGCGCAGCATATCGAGGACGCTGAAGCAGCAGGGAATGATCCCCATCTCTTTGCCTTCCGCGACGATGCGATCCCAGACCATCGGCGCATCCTGGCCACGCACGAAGATTTCATAGCCGCGCTCGCCGGTATAGCCGGTGCGCGAGATCATTACAGGAGCGCCGAACAGCGTCGTCTGCATATGATGGAAATATTTGAGGTCGCGGATCCCGGGCACATATTTGGCGAGATAGTCAACCGCGATCGGACCCTGCAGCGAGAGGTCGTGCAGATCGTCGTCGAAGAGGACAGCGCAGTTGCGGCCGGCAGCCTGCTTGACGAGTTCCTCGTGGCCGGAGCCCGAGCCGTGCACCAGCATCCAGGAATTCGGTCCGGTGCGATAGACGATGCAGTCGTCGGTGAAATAGCCGCGATCATTCAGCATCGCGGCATAGACCGAGCGGCCGGGATAGATCTTCGACATGTCGCGGGTGGTGATATAGTCGAGCACGGCGATGGCGTGCGGGCCGACCAGATGCACCTTTTTGAGGCCGGAAACGTCCATTAGCCCGGCCTTGGTACGGATCGCGACATGTTCGTCCGACATGCCCTTCTCGTAGGTCCAGGCGGTTCCCATACCGCTCCAGTCTTCGAGTTTCGATCCGAGAGCACGGTGCCGGTCCGCCAAGGCGGAGAAACGCCATGATAATGCCATTTCGTTCCCTCATTTTCTTGTATGGAATATTTATTTCCTGACTATAGTCGTCTTTCATGCCTTGGCAAGCCGATCCGAATGGTTTTTTGTCATCACTCGGAGGGCATTTTCTTCAAAACTTCGGCGGCTTTCTGTTGGCTGCGCGATGAGCTGCAATGACGGTATTGGCCATCAGCATGGCGATCGTCATCGGTCCGACACCACCCGGAACCGGCGTGATGGCCTTGGCGACTTCGGACGCCTGTGCAAAGGCGACATCGCCGACCAACCGGCTCTTGCCCTCGCCGCGCTCGGGTGCATCAATACGATTGATGCCGACGTCGATGACCGTCGCGCCCGGCTTGATCCAATCGGCCTTGACCATCTCCGGCCGGCCGACGGCCGCCACCAGAATATCCGCACCTCTTGCGACGGATGCGAGATCCTTCGTGCGCGAATGCGCCGTCGTGACAGTCGCATTGGCATTGAGCAGCAATTGCGCCATCGGCTTGCCGAACAGGTTGGAGCGGCCGATGACGGCGGCGTTGAGGCCCGACAGGTC
>NZ_FMAH01000033.1 GCF_900094545.1 Martinezella miluonensis | reverse complement strand
GACATAGCCATTCTGCATCGGCTTTCCTGGCGCGATGTAGTGCCATTCGACCTTGTGATCTTTCGACCAGGCGAGGATGGCATTCGACGTGAGTTCGGTGCCGTTGTCGGAGACAATCATTTTTGGCTTACCGCGTCGTTCAATCAGCGTCGTCAGTTCTCGAGCAACACGTCGACCGGAGATAGATGTGTCCGGGATTGCCGCCGGGCATTCGCGCGTCACATCATCGACAATGTTGAGAACGCGGAAGCGTCTGCCGCAGGCAAACTGATCATGGACGAAATCCAGCGATCCCCTTGCCCGGCAGGCGTTGCTTACAACGCCGAGAGGGAGCGGGCATTGGCCTTCGCTTCAACCAGGATCGGCGCACGCGTGCCGACCGCACGCCGCCGTGCTTTCCGCTTGCGAACCGAAAGACCTTCCTCGCGATAGAGCCGGTAGATGCGATTGACCCCGGACGCTTCTCCATCCCGACGAAGCAGGATGAACAGCCGTCGGTAGCCATGCGAACACCGTGGACTTTGCCGGCATCTCCTCATCAAGGCAGATGGAGCGGAGGCTTTCGCCGCCAGCGATGCGGTCGCAGATCTCATCGGAGAGCTTGATAGTGAATTTGGACGGCCTGCCGCCCTTCTTATCGCTGGTCATTTCCCCTCACCTTCTGATCGGTGTGGTAGTTAAATTTTCCCATCTCGCGCTAACCGTTCGCGAAACTCTTCGGTGTAGAGCCTGCGCTTGAGTTCAATCGGGGATTATCATGAAATACTTCCGCATCTTACCAGCCCTTGCTGCGCTGGCTTTCCTCTCGGCTTGCACCACGCCTCAGAACAAGATCGAAGCGGCTAAAAATGCGGAGTTCGTCAAAATGGCTCTTGCTCATAGCCCAGAGTTTCGACAGAGGGCCATCGACTTCTGCCGATCGAAGAGACTTACTGCGGGCGATAACGGCATGATGGTGCTCATTTTTAACCTCCCCGCGAAGAATGCTGATCAAGTCTTGTGCGAGAGAATGATCCGAGGCGTTGCATCAGGTCGGATCGGTACGAAAGACATACTTGATTGGAAAAAGACCGGAAGCACTACGCCCGAAATCCTTAGGGTTCTCCAGGGCCGATGAAATCGCTGTGCTTGCCATACTCTACTATCTTGCCCTCGTAGTTAGGCTGAAACCGGCGTTGCCCACTTCACGCCGTTTAAGAAGGCGCACAACCCCGAAGCGGCAGCGCGGTTCTACACCCAAGGGTGAAAGCCATTGGCTTGATGCCGGTGAAATGCCCGCTCTTGAAATATGACTCGACTCATGGATGTATTTTGCCATTATTTACTCGCCTAACACAGGAGGGGAAAATGGCAGATGAAGTAGAGATAAAGTGCATCAACAAGACTGATCGCTCTAACGCCCACGAACGCATTAGAAACGTTGGCGGCGTGAATACAAACGGCACTCGGTGGCGCCTTACTGAAAGCGAAGCTATTGCTGGTATTAAGTCAGGCAAATGGAAGTTCTGGACCACCGGAGGCGGTAAAAACGTCTGGGTCGTGATCGCTAAGAGTTCAGCTGGACACGAGTATCTGAAAACGGAGCCGGATGGGGTTCAGCCCAACAACCTTCTTGCACTTCCGGAGTGCCCAAAATAACAGCCATGGGTGAGGCGATGCCAACTGGCTCCAACACCCAAGCAAGCGCCTGTTGAGCGGCATATAGTTCTTGGTATTCCTGTTCTCGATCGCGGCCGACCGAGCTTCCGCGAGAGTGATCAACGATGCCGGCCCTAGGCCAATCTCTCGCCTCTTGCCGCGAATGACAATACGCTGGACCCAGTAACGACGGCCGCCATCATCAACCCGCAGATAAAGCCCATGCCCGTCGAAATACTTTCCTGGTGTCGAGGCATTCTTGACGAATTGCGCAGTCAAGGCTTTCTCTGGGCGACGATTTAACGTTGTCAACCTTTCCCCCTTCCTTTCCCCCAATACGATCTAGAACGATAAGAACGTTACCGGAACGCTTCGGACAATAGAAGCGGCAAAAACCCTTATTCCACAAGGCATCGCTGGCTATCTTCGGAAACCGCTGGAGACGAGAATGGCGCATGTCGGGTGCGCCAATCTTTTTCTGTCCATACCGAAGACATAGGTAACAGATCGTCCCTAAGACATGGGTGACAACCTCGTGCCGAACGGGTTGTCGATGGTTTGCAAAGTTCTCTGTTCCAGGTCGATATATCCCAGATCATAGTGCATGAAGCTGACGAGCCAAATACCGTCGTCGACTTCTTTGATGCCGAGCTTCTGGCCGGCCAGCACGCTCGAGATGTTGATCTTCTTGCGATAGATGCAGATGCGGCCGCAATGGGTCACCAGCGCCTCTCGATCGTGGAACGGATAGTCGATCTCCGGCAGCCCGTTATATCGGCGCGCCGATGGCGTGTAGAGATCGACCGGCGTCTTCATCGCCAGGGCTTCATGCGGCCGCTCGGTATTGAATTCGCTGACGAACGCATCGAAGCGGGCCTGTTGCTGCAGGATATTTCTGCCAGGTGGCCTGGTCGCCTCTTTCTTGAGCGTCAGGTGCATGCGCTCATGCCGGCCGTTTTCTTGGGGACGGCCCGGCCTGATGCGCTCGAGGACGATGCCGAGCCGCAGCCACCACACCGACAGCTTCGACAGATTGTAGAGCCCGTTGGGGCTGGCGAAAGGCAAACCGTTGTCGCTACGGATCGCGCTTGGCAGGCCACGCTCGGCAAACAGCCGCCGGAAGGCCTCGAAGACGCCAGGCTCCCGTGTCGATTCGAAGGCTTCACAGGCGAGAAGATAACGTGAAGCCTGATCGGTGACCGTCAATGGGTAACAGTATCGGCCATCGCCGAGTTTGAACTCGCCCTTGAAGTCGGCACACCACAGATCGTTTGTGAGCGCTACGAATAGCCCACGGCTTTGTCGATTGACGGCCGGGCTATTGGTTCGGGGTCAGTGTTTCTGCTTAGCCCTCCTGGGCATAAAGTATGTTCGGATATTGACGAGTGCTTCAGCGACGTCGGCAGCATCCTGGTGTGTCGCTTTGCGTTTCACCTCGCCGAGCTTGCGGATCGGCGCGATGATATCGCCAGTGACGGCATGGCCTCGAAGGACGGGCTGCCAAAGCTTGGGCGCGTATCCTGTTGCCAGCAGAAAGCAGAGATCCCAATCGAATGGATCAAAGGTCTGATCATCGATCCTGGTGAATCTGGGCCGATGGTCCTTCGGTGTTTCGGAAAGGCTCGCTGAGATGCGGTTATATTCTGCAACGATTGTTTGGACGGCCCGATGTTCGGTTGTTTCCATAGGTAGGTTCAGGGCATCCGGACCGGTCAGCTCGGGGATCCATTTGCGCGGATCGATGAACCTCGGTCCGATGATGAGAGCGGTAAGGTAACCATCGAGGCTGCTCATTGACCAGATTGGCGATGCCGGACGACGTCCCCTGCTAAAGGCTTCGAACGCCTCGTCATCGAGCTTGGGTCGTGGCGTCATCTCCTGGCTGTTCGGTGTCATGCTGCCCGTCGCTCCCGCTGTGACAGCGCGTCACGCTCAGCCTTCCAGGCCCAAGGCAGGAGGCTTTCCATTTGGTTGGCTTTCACTTTGCCGGAGATGATCTGCTCCAGCACATCGGCAATCCAGATCTCGGGATCCACGCCATTAAGCTTTGCCGTGTTGACGAGCGATGCCAGCACCGCGAAGGTCTTGCCACCGCGCTCGTTGCCCACGAACAACGAATTCTTCCTCGTCAGAGCCACGGATTTCATGGAACGCTCGACGACATTAGAGTCTACCTCAACCCGGCCATCATCGAGAAAGGCTGTCAGCCCCCTCCAGTGGTTGAGCGTGTAGGCGACGGCCTTACCAAGCGCCGATTTCGCCGACACCTCGTCGCTCAGTTCAGTGAGATGGGCGTTTAGTTCTCTCATGATCGGAGCTGCCTCGCGGCGCCTCACGAAGACCCGGGTATCGGCACTTTCGCCCCGTAGTCTAGCTTCAATACGATAGATTTCGGCAATCCTGGCTAGGATCGACAAAGCCTCCGAAGAGCCGGTCAGCTTGACGACATCAACGAACTTCCGCCGGGCATGGGCCAGGCAGAAGGCTAGCCGCAAGGGGGCGACATTGCTCTTCCCACGGCGCTTGGCCAATGTTTTATAGGCTTGGTATCCGTCAACTTGAAGCAAGCCGGCAAACGACGACAATTGTTCCTCGACCTCGCGGGCGCTTCGACTTTCTGCAAAAGTATAGGCGACCGCCGGCGGCGCCGGACCATTCCAGGGGCGGTCGTCAACCGCTTGTGCCCATAATTGGCAGACCTTGGTTCGTTTGCGCCCCGGATCGAGGCGCGGAAGTGGCGTCTCGTCACAGAACACCCTCGGCTGCGAGCGGATGAAGGCGGTGAGCGCATCATAGAGAAGCTCAAGCCACCAGGCGACCCGCGTGACCCAGGCGCCGAGCGTGCCGCGATCGATGATGACGCCGCAGGAGGCGAGCATCTGCGCCTGTCGATGGACCGGGAGATGCCAGGCAAACTTCGAAACGGCGACATGGGCTGCAAAGGCCGTGGTCACCATGCCGCCGTCCATGACGCGTGCCGGTGCGGGCGCTTGCACGATGGCACTCTCGCAGGCCCGGCAGGCATAGCGTGGCCGGATCGTCCGTTTCACCCGGACAACGGCAGGCACGATGTCGAGCGCCTCGCTGACATCCGTGCCGATGCAATGAAGGTCGAACGAGCAGCAGGGGCAGGTCTTGTCCTCCGGCTCGATGACCTCGTCGTAGCGCGGAAGGTGCTTGGGCAAGCTTCCGATATTGCGGGCTGGTGATCGCCGTGCCTGCGTTTTGTCTTCACCGGCCGGCGCGACATCGTCATTGGCAGCAATGGGAGTGTCGATCAGATCATCAAGGTCGAGCATTGCCTGCGTCGGATCAATGATCGTCATTTTTTCCGATTTCGTCCCGAAGAGCTGGCGCTCCAGGAAGGCTACGCGCGCCTTAAGGTCGGCATTCTCTTCGTTGAGCGAGAGAATGATCCGGGTCAGTTGCGCAGCATTCCTGGGCAGGGGATCGGGTCGAAGCGGCATGGCAAAACATACCATATGAGACTGAATCTTCAAGTAAATCCAACAGGATCAACCTGCTTTCAAGGGGCGTCTCACCGGGTTCTGCTTCACCCTCGTCCAGTCAATACCGGCAACCAAAAGCGAGAACTCTTCGCGCGTCATCTGCAGGGACCCATCGCGGATCGGCGGCCAAACGAATTTGCCAGCCTCCAACCACTTCGTCGCTAAAATCATGCCTGATCCGTCCCAGTAAATGCAGCGAAGTCGATCGAGACGCTTGGCGCGGAACACAAATACGTCACCACAATAAGGATCGGCCGCAAGCGCTGTCACCACCAATGCCACCAAGCCATTCATGCCACGTCGGAAGTCGACAGGCTGCGTCGCCACCATGATCTTCACACCGTTTGGTGAAAGTCCGATCACCGGCGCCCTCGCAATGCCGCCACCATCGCCTGCGCCAACTCGGGCGCCACCGAGCCGACAACCGTCATGCGCGCGCCAGCAATCTCGATCTCAATCCGACCGGCGGCGAAGGGGGTGACATCCGATGACGAGCTGTCGACGGACGCTCGATCACCAATCATCGTCACCGGCACGAACATCGCCGGCTGCGCGCAGTCCTTTGTGGTTCGCTGGGAGGTCAGCCCAGCTTCCCGACGCCAGACATTCAGCAAGCCGCGATTGACGCCCCAGCGCCGGGCAACAGCCGAGATGTTCACAGCAGGTTCCGCGCTTTCCGCAAGGATCCGCGCCTTCTCCTCGTCAGTCCAATTCCGCCGCTGCCGCCGACCGGTGATCACCTCAATCCGACGATACTTTCCCTCATGCCTCGCTTCATGCATGCCTTCATCCATGACTTCAAGCATGGCATCAGCGCGATCTCCAACCATTCCGTTCCGCTCCTATCGATAAAGGAGCTTATCTCGCGATCTAAATCACAAAAGAAAAGGTGGGGTGTTCGTCGCGCTCACGATCGTTCGGCAGCAATGCCTGTGACAAGGCTGTCCCTTCGGCTCGATGGCGTTGTCGTTTGCGGGCATGTCTTTGCAGACGCGTAAAGGACGCTGCAACGCTTGAATTGCTGCATTATTTAGCAGGAAACCCCGTGATCGTTAAATTCTTAGCGAAGCCTCCAATCAAACCGCAAAACGCCTGCGGTACGTTCCACGGGAATTTCGGGAAAGCGCCATGCTGCTGGATCTCAGGACAATCTATTTCATCGTTGCTGTGAGCTGTTTCGTGCTGGGCATTCTCCAGCTTGCAGCCTATACGACCGGCCGCTTCGAGAGGTGGCCGCTGTGGTGGGGCCTAAGCAACCTTCTTGTCGGCGTCGGGTCTTTCCTCGTCGCGTTGCGCGACCTCGTTCCCTACTCCGTCTCGATCGACGGCGGCAATGTCGTCACCATCGCCGGCTACGTGCTAATGCTCTTTGCCGTGCGGACGTTTTCGAGACGAGCGCTCGACCAGCGCTACTTCTGGCTTGCCATCTTGCTCGCCAGCGTTCCTGTCGTACTCATCGTCAGTGAACCATCGGCGGTCTCAGCGAGGCTCCTTTACGTCTCCGTCATCTGCTGTCTCTGCGATCTTGCCGTTGCAAGGGAGGCAATCAGCATTGTCCGACGCGAGAGGCTTTATTCGGCAGCCTTGCTTGTCGGTCTCTATATTTGCACTGCTGGGATCTTTGCGGTTCGCAGCATTCTCGCGGCGACCGGTGAGATTGGCGGGCCGGATCCTTTCGGCAGCAGTGCAATTCACAGCTGGATGGCGGTGTCGGCGGTCGCGTTCATCATGCTTCGCAGCATGGCCATGGTGCTGATGGCGGCCGAGCGCAGCCGAAATCAGCTCACGGAACTCGCTCACCACGATCCGCTGACCGGCGCGCTCAATCGCGGCGGCCTTGCCCAGCATCTGCCGGTTCTCGGTTCCCTGCCTATATCGCTACTGATCATCGATATCGACCATTTCAAGCAACTGAACGACAGACATGGTCACGCTGCCGGCGACGACATCTTGCGGCTTTTCGCCAGCGTTTCGAGAGGCATCATGCGCTCCGACGACCTGCTTGCCCGTCAAGGTGGGGATGAGTTCCTGGCGGTGCTGAAAAACGTTTCCCAGGAGGGTGCGGCGGCGATTGCCGAGCGCATCCGTCTCGCCTTCGCCGCTGCCGTCCTGCAGCGGCCGGATCTGGCAGTCTTTCCGACCCTGAGCATCGGCGTTGCGGCGCGTGCGGAAAGCTGCGGAGATTTTGAACGGCTGATGCACGAGGCGGACGAGGCGCTCTATCGTTCGAAGCGCGAAGGCCGCAACCGGGTCGACGTTTTTGGAGAAAATCAGCAAGCCGCGTAGGAACGGTGCGGTTGCGCTTTCGAATTCCCGCACAGGCCGGCAACCACCAGCCCTTCAGGCTGATTTAATCCAGCAGTCGTAGAGCACGATTGTGCGAGCACTCGCTCCCCAATCGGAGGTTTGCACAGGGAGGTCCTTCAACGGGCCTTTTCAGCTCTGCCTCAACGCCGCGAGGCAAAGCTTTCCCCACCGATGCCTACCGACGTGAGAAGCCCGGCGCCCATGGGGCCCGTTCTGAAGCCATGCGCGGCTCGCCGATCGCTTCAAAGTTTATGCGGAAATTGGTTTCTTTAATCACGTTCGCTCGAGCGCCTTAGACATGTGTCGCAACATATCTTCCTTGAACTGGTCGGCGACATCACGCGCATCTCGTTTGGCTTGATCTTCTGGCGACGCGACAACGTTGTCTGTTGAACGCAGCAACCAGCGCTGAAGACCTGCGGTCCCCGCCCGGCAATCGTCTGGAAAGCTGTCGGGCGACCGTGCAGGCCAGCGCTCGATAAGGATCAACAAGCAATGGCGCATCTGCTTCATCTGGACGGAAGCAGGCCCGTAGCAAGTCGAAATCACGGACTATCATTGACCCGAAAGAGCGTGATAGCCATCATGACAACGGCCAAGGAGGGCAAGCGATCATGACAGTTAGTAAACTCCCCGCGATCCATCCGGGCGAAATCCTGCAGGAACTGTATCTCGAACCGCTCGACATGACGCCCTATGCGCTGGCGAAGCACATCAATGTGCCGCGCACCCGCGTTGAGCGCATCATCTCCGAAAAGACGGGCATCACCACAGACACGGCGATGCGGCTGGCGAAGTTCTTCAAGACGGCTCCTGAGTTTTGGCTCAATCTGCAGAACGCCTATGATATCAAGATCGCCGCCCGAGTGATGGAAAACGATCTTGCGCAGATTAAAGAGCTTGAGCCCGCATAAGGCAGGCAACCAAAGATGAAAGTGCCCCGCATCGAAAACGTAACGCCAACGTCGAACATGACGCTGGAAATTCAATGGAAGGGTGCCCCGGCATCCGCCGCACACCTTTTCGGCTGGATTGCGACCGGCGGCGAACTTCTCACCCCTCTCAAATCGCCGGAAGTCTGGAAGACCGCGACCGTCACAGATTACGGCGCAACGGTCGAATGGGCTGGCGAAGATCTGGCAATCGATGCCTATCACCTTTTCCAGATCGCCGGAGACCAGCGTGATTTCGCCTTGGACGATGTGCGGAAATGGCAGGAACAAGCCGGCCTTTCCAACAACGAGGCTGCGGATTTCCTAGGCGTCAATTGACCTGCCAGTGAGAATTTCCTCCAGAATGGATTAGAGTCCGGCCATTTGGTGGCACTGTCCTGCCCGAGACCTGGAGAAACACTATGTCTGCGCGTCAGGGCCGCCTCTCAGGCCCTGCACTGGCTTCTTGAACCTCACCCCTGCCCCACCGCCGTTTTCCGGAATGAAATCAATCCCGGCCTTCACAAACGCTGCAATAATACTCGCGAGATTGTTGCCGATGGGCATGTGTGCTCCGCGTTCAAAATCAGCAATAGTCTGACGTGACACATTCGCTGCTTCCGCAAGCTGGGCTTGATTCCAACCCAACATAGCGCGCGCGGCACGGCACTGCTCCACGGTAAGATGCTTTTTATTCAAGGCAAACTTTCTGATTGACTTCTATCATTTTGTAGGGACACTAACATCTTGCGGTCGAACAGGTGGTGGAACACCTATTCGACCTAACCACAACCAAGCTATCGGGAGCTCGGATCATGGGTGATTCTGAGAATAGCAGAACTTTGCCTTCAAATACCCGTCTAAACATTCTTTCGTACACGACAGATTTTCTGGCGCGCGTGCAGGATCGCGACGGCAGTGGCGCCGATGCCGATCCTGCCTTGGCAAAATGGCTGGAATGGCACGAAGCCCACCGCGAGTTCGAGCTGAGCTGCCGTCTGCAACAGCATCTCGAGACCCAGTTAGTCGAGGCTGTGGGCTTTCCGATGGTTAAGATTGAGGTCCCCGGCACGCTTGAACCGGTCGTCATCCAAAACGAAGCGGACATCGAATATTGGCTAGAAGGTCCGGACAACGAGGAGGCCCGCGACAGGGCCAAGGAGGAGCTATCGGTACAACTCCGTCGTTGGAGCGCCGCAGACAAGGTCATGGGGTACACAAGAGCCCGGGAAGCCGAGCGCGTGGCCGCCGATCGTGAGCTGGCCTTGGCGGCGGAGTTATGGGATATGCCCGCACAGTCCATCGAAGGGATGATCGCCAAGCTGCAGGTTGTTCTGACACTGGGAATAGCATCGCCTGAAAGTGACGAATTTCCCTGGCCGCCACTGCGTTCGGTAATGAACGATCTCATTGAAATGGTCAAATCGCTGTCTGAGCTCGCGACCTCGGACAAAGCACAAACTCCAATACTCGAGGTGGCAGCTGTAAGAGCTCGTCAACGGTGACCCGAAGCCGCCTGACACAATACCGTTCCAAGCGGAGCCGATACCAACCAACGCGTTGGCGTCAACGTGCAGCGAAATTCGCGCTTCGGTTTTCGCGGAACGGCAGCGGTGATTTTGCCCCTTAGCTAACGGACAGCTTTCGGCCTCCATCAGTCATCTTAATGTCATCAGCTTAGGCGGCGGCATCACGTTTATCGCGAGACCGAACATATTGAGAGCTTGGCGGGTTGGGTGCGCTATTGCGCCGGGTGGTATATCGCGGGCAACTGAGGTGAATATATCCGAGAATACAATCTTTACGAGAAAACGGACGGCGGCATTGAGCTGATGTGGAAGTCTTAGCAATACTTCGATCCGGCGCCGCTTTACCGCACGATACCGATCGTTTTTACCATAGCGCGTGAATCTAGCTCCAACTTTCTTCGAAATATACTATGACGATTGCCATCGAGGGCGAGCCGCCATTAAGATCGATAGGCAGCAATCCTGTAAAAGGCACATGAAGCAACTTTACTCAGGTTATTCATGATTTTATTAGAAATTTCGATGAAACTGATATTTGTAAGAATGCGCCCCTATTTATTCATCCACTGGACTTGTAATGGCACTGCGAAACTCTGAAATTTTGTTATCCATAGTTATCGCAACTCTTGGCCGAACCCACGAAATCGAAAGGCTGCTGAAGTCATTGGCAGCCCAGAAAGTGAATAATTTCGAGATTATCGTTGTCGATCAGAACAATGATGATCGATTGGGCCCTATTCTGGAAGTCTGGTCCGATAAATTGCCCATCACGAGAAAGCGCGCCGAAAGCCGCGGGGTGTGCCGCGCGCGCAATCTTGGTGCTACTTTTGCGAGTGGCGAGTGGCTTCTCTTCCCCGATGACGACTGCTGGTATCCAGAGGATTTCGTCTCCCAATTCGACACGTTGAGGGCAGTTCATCCGAGCGACTTCTACAGCGGCCGTCCCGTTGATCTCGAAGGCAATACGATCATGGGCACCTTCGAAAAGGCCCCCACTCTTGTGGATCGCAAGACCGTCTGGACGACGCTCATCGAATGGGCAATCGTCATCAGGAGGAGCTCATTCGAAGAAGTGGAGGGCTTCGCTGGAGAAATCGGCCCCGGCGCGGGCACCCGCTGGGGCGGCTACGAGGTTCAAGACATCGCCTTGAAACTGCTGAAAGCCGGGTATCAGGGCTATTACGTTCCTACGCTTGTCGGTCATCATCCGGAGGATCTCAGCGATCGCGCCTCGCCGGGCAGTGTTGCAAAGATACGCGCCTACAGCGTCGGCATGGGCTATGTGATGCGCAAGCATGACTATAGCCTTCAGTTTTTCCTTCCCCATCTGGTACGGCCGCTGATGGGCGTTGTTGTCTACACGCTGAGCGGCAAACCCGGCCTGGCAAAGCGTTCTCGGGAGATATTTTCCGGCCGCTGGTCCGGGTGGAACAGCGTGCCGGCCTTCAAAACCCACCAGAAGTGAGCCCGGACTTTTCCGACAAAATCGATGCGCGGTGCTGACTGCCAAGGTGAAGCTCGTCGCTGGACGATGCATGGCGACTTTTGCTAGACTTGTCCACAAGCTCAAAACCCATCACATCCCCGGTAAATCGCAGGCAGGTTTCTCATGCCGAAGATCGATGTTGCAGCCGTGCCGAAACTCAAGGGTACGCGCTATCCCGCTCCGTTCAACGATCCCTGTGCCGAGCGCATACGGCAGCGGCTGGGCGATGCCGGCGGCCTCACCGATTTCGGGATCAATCTCATGCGGCTTGCGCCGGGCAATTGGTCGAGCCAGCGGCATTGGCATTCCGAGGAGGATGAGTTCGTCTATGTACTGGAAGGCGAGCTGACGCTGGTCGAGGATGAGGGCGAAACAGTGCTGCACGCCGGCGATTGCGCAGCCTTCCCGAAGAATTCGGGCAACGGCCACCACTTGATCAACAGATCCGACACGACGGCTGTCTACCTCGAAGCCGGAACGCGTTCACCGACCGACCTCATCACCTGCTCCGACGTCGACATGATGAGCTCGAGCACCGACGGACGGTTCGTGCACAAAGACGGCATGCCTTATCCTGACGGCTAGAACTTGTCGCGCAATGATACGCTGCAGCTTTGCGAAGGCGACATGGGCGAAAGCGGCCGATCGCTCAGCTGGAGGATTACACCGCTTCCGCCAAGACTGGCGGATCGTAGCAGCACGCATCCTTGGAAACGCCCATGCGGCATCCACTCGCCTCGAGCGCTTCCGCAACCACTTCCACGAACAGGCGGCGGAACCACACCGAGCGGCTGTCGGCCTGATCGACACGCCGATAGAGCATCGTCACCGGATCAGCCGGCAGTTCGAACGGCGGCTCGGAAATCGTCAGATCGTGCAGTTGCGCCATGCAGCGGGCAATGGCTTCAGGAACCGTCGCGATGGCCGGAATGGCCCGTAGCGTCGTCGGCAGTGCGGAAAAGCGGGGAACCGTCGCTACGACCTGGCGGCGATGGCCGAGGCGCGCGAGAGCAACGTCGACACCGCTGGATATGGCGCCTTCAAGCGAAACGGTCACATGCGGCGCGGTCGCGAAATGCTTCAGGCTCAGCGGCGTTGCGCATTTCAGATGCCGGGCATCGTAGATGCACAACGACGCTTGCTCGAACAGCGGCGCGCGAACATGCCAGGAGGCAGGTTCGTCATGCACGGAGATACTGAAGTCAAAGGCGCCCTCGTCCAGCAGGCGCACGGCGTCGCGCCGGTCGAACGCCACGCTGATCAACCGGGCATTCGGCGCGAGTTGACGCAGCCGCGCCACCAGCGGCCCGAAGAAGGACGATTCGAGATTGTCGCAGAGGCCGATACGGAACTCACCATGCCAGTCCGCGGGATCGAAGGCTGCCGGCGGACGAATGGCACGCTCGATGCCGGACAGCGCATCCTCGATCGCCGGCGCAATGGAAAGCGCCCGCGGTGTCGGTTGCAAACCGCGGCCGACACGCACGAACAACTCATCATCCAGCGTCTCGCGCAACCGGCGTAGCGCCGCGGAAAGGCCCGGCTGGCCGAGCAGCAGACGCTCGGCAGCACGGCTGACATTCCGCTCCTGCATCAGCACGGAAAAGGCGAGCAGCAAGTTGAGATCGATTTTTCGAAGCGTTGCATCATTCATCATCACCAGTAATACCTGACATGGTTACTATCAATTTGCAATAGGGTTTGAAGATGTACATTTTCTCGTTCCCTGCCGCTTTCAACCTCCCGAGAGACGGCAGCCCGGAGCAATTCCAGGAAAAGTGCGTAGCGGTTTTCCGTCCGGAATTGCGAGTGAACAACGGCATAGGGCCTTCCTGCGCTCCGAGAAGCACCTGACGGCTCTAGAAAGGAACGATCCCGATGACTTCTTCCCAAACCCGAAGCGGGGCGGGATTGGCGTTGCTGCTGCTATGCGCCGCCAATTTCCTCGACGCCATGGACGTCTCCACCATTGGTGTGGCCCTACCCGCGATCCAGAAAGAGCTCGGCATGCAGGCCACTTCGCTGCAATGGGCCGTCAGCGCCTATGTGCTCGGCTATGGCGGCTTCCTGCTGCTCGGCGGCCGCGTCGCCGATCTCTTCGGCCACCGCCGCGTCTTTCTCTGGTCGCTCGCGGTCTTTGCCGCCGCCAGCATTGCCGGCGGCTTCGTCGATAGCGCCCCGACCCTGATCGCCGCACGCCTGATCAAGGGCATTGCGGCCGCCTTCACGGCGCCGGCAGCCCTTGCACTGCTGCTCTCCGTTTTCGGAGAAGGCCCGGCGCGCGCCAAGGCGCTCGGCGTATTCTCCTCCACCGGTGCCGCGGGCTTCGTGCTCGGCATGGTGCTCGGTGGCGCAGCAACCATCATCAGCTGGCGGGCGACCCTGGTCATGGGCGCACCCGTCGCCATTCTCGCCCTGATCGTAGCACCTCTGGTCCTGCCCGCCGATCATAAGCGAAGCGGCCCAAGCGCCCGTTTCGACTGGGCCGGCGCCTTGACGATCACCCCTGGCCTGCTGCTCTTCGTCTTCGGTGTCACCAATGCAGCCGCCGATGGCTGGCAGGCCTTCGCAACCTGGGGCTCGCTCCTTGCCGCCCTGATCCTGATCGTGCTGTTCCTGGTCGTGGAATCGCGCCATCGCGATCCGATGGTGCCGCTCGCCATGTTCCGCCGCGCCAAGCTCAGCCATGCCAATGCCATCGCCGCACTGTTCCAGGGTGCCTATGTCGGCTTCCAGTTCATCGCGACACTCTATTACCAGACCGTCGTCGGCTGGTCGGCCTTTGCCACTGGCTTTGCCTTCGCCGTCGGCGGCACCTGCGTGATGTTCCTCGCACCACGCTTTGCGACGATCGGACAGAATCGCGGGACGACGACACTGATGACGTTCGGCGTGGGATTGCAGGCTATCAGCTATCTCTTCTGGGTGCTGTCGGCCGGCCAGATCGATACCATCGTTCTCGTCATCATCTCCCAGCTGCTGCTTGGCGTCGGCTATGCCATGACCTATCCGTCGATCCAGGTCGCTGCCCTGTCTGATGTCAGCGACGATGAATCGGGCCTTGCTTCCGGCATGCTCTTTGCGTCGTTCCAGATCGGCGGCGGCATCGTCCTGGCGGCAGCATCGGCGGTCTTCAGCGCCGCACCGAGCTTCGGCTGGAATCCCTATATGGCCGGCATCGGTTTCGTAACGATCCTGGCTGCTGCCATCACGCTGCTCGCAGCCGTCGGTCCGCGGTCTTCCGCTGCGAGAACGGCAAATTATCAGGCTGCGGAATAACTCAAAGCAAGATAACCCGCTCGACGGGCGGGTCAATCCTTCTCTGCGCCGGCAGCTTCGTCAGCACGGCGCATCAGGAAATCACGCTCCCTCTGATTTTCAGCAAGCGCGGCAGCCGTTTCGAAAGCTCGCTGCGCTTCGTCGTAGCGACCGAGCTTGTAAAGAAGATCGCCACGAACACTCGGTAGGAGATGATAGTCCTTCAGCGCAGGCTCATCGCGCAGACGCTCGATGATTTCCAATGCCGCCTCGGGGCCATCGACCATGCCGACGGCGACGGCGCGATTGAGTTCGACGATCGGAGAAGGAATGAGCTTCGCAAGCTCCGCATAGAGTGTGGCGATCCGCCTCCAGTCGGTTTCCTCGGCGGTCCCCGCCCTCGCATGACATGCAACGATCGCGGCCTGCAAGGCATAGACCCCGCCGGCACCGCCAATTTGCTGTACCCGCTTCAGGGCCTGCAAGCCGCGCTGGATCTGCAGCCGGTCCCAACGGGCGCGATTTTGTTCGAGCAGAAGGATCGGGTTGCCGTCGGCATCCGTCCTCGCCGCAGCACGGGAAGCGTTCAGTTCCATCAAGGCCAGCAGCGCATGCGCTTCGGGCTCCAGCGGAGCCACGGAGGTCAACACTCGGCCCAGCCGCAGCGCCTCATTGCACAATTGCAACCGAAGCCAGTTTTCGCCGCGCGCTGCCGTGTAGCCCTCGTTGAAGATCAGATAAACGACCTCCAGCACCGAGGCCAGGCGTTGCGACAATTCCTCCCCGTGCGGTGTTTCATACGCGAGCCCCGATTCCGACAGTGTCTTCTTGGCACGGACGATGCGCTGGGCGATCGTCGCTTCCGACACCAGAAATGCTCTGGCGATTTCCTCGGTCGTCAGACCGCAGATCATCCGTAAGGCCAGCGCCACGCGCGCCTCGCGCGAAATCAGCGGATGGCACGCCGTGAAGATCAGGCGCAGCATTTCATCGCCGATATCGTCATCGAGAGGGGTGTCTAGATCAGGCATGATCTGCTCCTCCTCCTCCATCTCCCGAACGATCAACTCGTGCTTCTGGCCAAGCATCCGGCGACGGCGCAAATGGTCGAGCGCCCGGCGTTTAGCGGTGGTCATAAGCCACGCGCCGGGGCGCTCGGGGATGCCCGTTTGCGGCCATCGTTCCAATGCGACAATCAGCGCTTCCTGCGTGAGATCCTCGGCCAGCGGCACATCGCGCAGCAATCGCGCCAGACTGGTGATCAGCCGCGGCTGCTCGATCCGCCAGGCGGCCAGGATCGCGCGATGGGTGCCGGCGGTCGTCAAGACCGCCCGCCCCGATGTAGAGCAGGAAGCATCATGCCCGTGCTTCGGCGAGTGGATCGCATACTCCCTCCGCGCCCGGTTCAAAATAGGGGCGGACTTCACAGGTGCCCTCCCAACCGGGCATGAAATCCTTGTGCAATTGCATGAACTCGACCGCGAGCGCCACGGCCTCCTCCTTACTCTGCAGTTCGAAGATCGCATAACCGCCGACGACTTCCTTGGCCTCGACGAAGGGACCGTCGACGACACTCAACTTGCCATCCTTGATCGTGACCCGGGCGCCGGTCGCAAGCGGCATCAGCCCCGCGGTATCGATCATACGGCCGGCCTTGATCTCCCGATCGGCGATCTTGTGGATGGCTTCGGCAAGCTCCGGCGTCGGATGCATGAAATCCTTGGCAGTGACAATAGACATGAAACGCATGGGAAAATTCCTCCGGAAGCGAGACGCCGGCACCATTGCCGCTCAACAAGCCCGCTCATATTGACAACGAAGCAGCCCTCTGGAAATCGACTGTCGTTTCGAAAAATCTGCATGACGACCGAAACGCCGGCAAATCGTACTTCCGGCCCACACAAGTCATCAAGATCGGCAACGCTCAAAACGACCTAGGATGCAGCCGAAAAGCTTGGGTTTGGATGATCCTGCAACTCGCCGCATCGCTTTGTTGACTTCGCATAATCATTGCAAGATGGTGAGGCGAAATTGCACCTGCGGACTTTCAAAAGCCGGCGTCCCCTCAATGGCGCAGCCTCCAGCAAAGCTCTGCAGACAACTCGGCGGGAGCTTGTTTTCATGTTCGACCACATCTCGATCGGCGTCAAAGATCTGGCGCGGGCGCAGACGTTTTACGACGCAGCACTTTTGCCGCTCGGTTATGAACGCCTGAGCAACTTCGATGGCACGATCGGATATGGCGCGGAGCGCCCTCAATTCTGGGTCAGCGAAGTGGAACACCCCGTGCCCGCCGATCGTAGCTCCGGCCTGCACTTCTGCTTCGTCGCCCCCAGCCAGGAAGCCGTCGACGCATTCTACGCCGCCGGCATTGCCAATGGCGGCGAGGACAACGGCAAGCCGGGCATCAGGCCGGACTACAGCCAGTTCTATTACGCGGCATTCGTCATCGATCCCGATGGCTACCGACTGGAAGCCTATTTCAAAACCGGCGAATAGGCGCAAGTCCGGCGCTATCGACCCGTAGCCAAATCGTCGGTCAACGCTCGAAGGCCCGAGATTAACCCGTTAGTTTCCTTGGATAGTTGATCTTTCAGGCGCCTGTCCGACTTTCGCCGTGGACGCAGTCGGATCGTGCCAATCTGATGTTTGTGCAGGATATCGGCTGCCACCTGTTTTTGGATTTCTTCGAAGAATGGCCGGCGCCGCCTATCTCTCGGATGCAGCTCTGGTCTGGCATTTATCGCTAGCGGTTTCGCAGCCGAAGCCCACGTTCGATCATCAATCATTCAGGTAAATGTCAGGAATGACAGCCAAGGTCACCAGCTTTGGCGCTCAAAGCCACGCCCTGCGATAAGGGTCTTCCGGCTCCGCCGATAGCACTGCATCGGAGAAAACGTTTGAACGACGACAATACCTCACCTGGCTGGCGCCTCGTCAAGCCAGCCATCGGCAGTGTCACGCTATGCCTCCTAGCCACGTTTTATGTGCTTCTTGTGACAAACCGGATGTTCTGGACCAAGTCCTATGGCTATTTCACTGCCGAGCCCGCCGCCTATTTCGCCTTTGCAGCCGGCATCTCCGTCGGCATCATGGCGCTCTTCACCTTCTTTTCCGCCAAATACGTCACGAAACCCGTCCTGATCTTCTTCGTCCTGGTGGCATCGGTATCGTCCTGGTTCAACGATCAATTCGGCGTCATCATCGACAAGGAAATGATCCGCAACGCCGCGGTCTCGACAGGGGCTGAAGCCGGGCACCTGATCACGGCACGCTTTGCAACATATGTCGTGCTGACCGGCATTCTGCCCTCCCTACTGATCATCTGGGTGCGTGTCATCCATCGCCCCATCCTCAAGAAGCTCGCTCACAACACCGTCGTCATCCTTGCCTGCTCCGCGGTCTTCGTCGCCGCCGGAACTAGTTTCTACAAAACCTATGCCGGTATCGGGCGCGCTCATCGCGACCTTATGGACACCCTTAACCCCGTAATGCCGGTCGCCAATGCGGTACGTTATGTCATCGACTCCGCCAGAGATGCCAATGTTGTTGCAACCCCATTGGGCACGGACGCCCGCAGAGTGGGCATTGTCGACAACGGCAAGCCGCGCGTCACGATCATCGTGGCGGGCGAGACCGCGCGCGCCCAGAATTTTTCGCTCGGCGGTTACGACAAGCCGACGAACCCGGAACTGGCAAAGCGCAATGTCGTCTACTTCCCGAACACCAGCAGCTGTGGGACGGCAACGGCAACGTCGATCCCCTGCCTGTTCTCCGTCTACACGCGCGAGCAATACAGCCATCGCAAGGGGCTGGAGACCGAAAACCTGCTCGACGTGCTGACCCATGCGAAGGTAGACGTGACCTGGCTGGACAACGACACCGGCAGCTACGACGTGGCGGACCGCATTCCATACGCTTATTTGCCGCCCTCGAATGATCCGCGCTTCTGCAAAGACGGCGAATGCAGGGACGAAATCCTCGTCGACAAGGTCGACGGCTGGCTGGACAAAGTAAAGGGGGACAGCGTCCTGGTGCTGCATCAGCTGGGCAGTCACGGCCCTGCCTACTACCAGCGCTATCCGGAGGAGTTCCGCCGCTTCCGCCCCGATTGCCGCTCCAATGATTTCAGCTCTTGCTCACGGGAAGAAATCACCAATGCCTATGACAATACAATCCTTTACACCGATCACATCGTCTCTATGGTCATCGACAAGCTGAGGCAGCGCTCGAACTCGGTATCCGGCGCAGTGCTGTACTTCTCGGATCACGGTGAGTCGCTTGGCGAAAACGGCATCTACCTGCACGGCGCGCCCTATATCATCGCTCCGGTACAGCAGACGCAGGTGCCGATGCTGGTCTGGATGGCCGACGATCTGGCGAAGGTCGCAGGCTACGATATGGCCTGCATGTCGAAGCGCGCCGCTCAAGGCACACATTCGCACGACAATATCTTCCACAGCGTCCTGGGAATGATGGACATATCGACGAAAGTCTATGATCCGGCCCTGGACCTGTTCGCCGCCTGCCGCACGCCATCTAACAAGCTGGCGCTGAACTGAGGAAAGACCTGTGACAATCGGCGGCCGCCGCTCTGCAGCCGCCGGTCTCACAAGTTTGTTCAAAGCCGCTTGGGCTCGCGGATCGTCCGCTCGTTTTCGACATTGCCGGTATTCAGCGTCGTATTACGTTCGAAAAGCACGACTTCACACGTCGGCTCGGCGACCGGGCAATGTTCCACCCCATGCGGAACGATGATGTATTCGCCCGGACCAAGGACGACATCGCCGCCGTTTTCCTCGCGCAGCTTCATACGCAGCGTGCCCTTGACGACGAGGAACAGCTCATCCTCTGCCTCATGATGGTGCCAGTGGAAGGCACCATCCAGCTTGACGAGCTTGATCTGAAAATCGTTGATATCGCCACCGACGCGCGGACTCCAAGTCTCATCGAAGGCTGCAAAGGCTTTGGCAAGATTGACTTTTTTCAGTGCGACCATGTGTTTCCTCGCTTTGATCCAACTGGGCTGATGTCGAAGCTAATATTGGCGGGCGCGTCGCCAAGCGCAACGCCGGCGCCGCCGAATATCGGCCGGTTGCCATCGGCATATCGAATTCTTCGAAGGTTTCAGCCGAAACTTTCCGGGTAGTTGGCGACCGGGAGCGACACTACATGCTGTCTCAACATCATCATTTCGACACATGACAGGAAAAATCATGACGACAAACAATGTCGAATTCGGACTCGATACGTTCGGCGACGTCACCTTTGACGGCACGGGCACGCCGCTTCCGCATGCGCAGGTCCTCCGCAATGTCGTCGAGGAAGGCGTCCTTGCCGATCAGCTAGGAATAGACTTCTTCGGCATCGGCGAGCACCACCGCGAGGACTTTGCGGTCTCCTCCCCCGAGACGATCCTCGCCGCAATCGCCAGCCGCACATCGAAAATCCATCTTGGATCGGCCGTGACAGTGCTGAGCTCGGATGACCCTATCCGCGTCTTCCAGCGCTTCTCGAGCCTCAACGCCGTTTCGAACGGCCGCGCCGAAGTCATTCTCGGCCGCGGCTCGTTTACGGAGTCCTTTCCGCTGTTCGGTTTCGAGCTGTCGCAGTACGAGCAGCTCTTCGAGGAAAAGCTCGATCTGTTCGCAGCCCTGCTCAAGAACGAGCCGGTGAACTGGCAGGGCAGCATCCGCCCCCCGCTGCGCAATCAGAAGGTCTTCCCGACCATCGAGAGCGGCCAGCTGAAGACCTGGATTGGCGTCGGCGGCAGCCCGGAATCGGTCGTGCGCGCCGCTCATTACGATCTCCCGCTGATGCTGGCGATCATCGGCGGCAGCCCCTACCGCTTCCAGCCTTATGTCGACCTCTATCACCGCGCCTTCGAGCAGCTCGGCAAGCCCGTACGGCCGATCGGCATCCACTCGCCCGGCTACATCGCCGAAACGGACGAACAGGCGCGCGAGGAGCTGTGGCCCTGCTTCAAGGCAATGCGCGACCGCATCGGCCGCGAGCGTGGCTGGCCGCCCATGACGCGCGCGGAATTCGACAACGAGATCGAAAAGGGTTCACTCTATGTCGGCTCCCCTGAAACGGTCGCCGCCAAGCTCGCCCCGGTCATCAAGACGCTCGGCATCGATCGCTTCCAGCTGAAGTACAGCGCCGGTGCGCTCGGCCATGACAAGATGTTGCGCTGTATCGAACTCTATGGCCAGAAGGTGATCCCGGCGGTGCGCGCTGCACTAGCGGCATAATCCCGGCCGGATATCCCTCCTCGCCTCTTCATCGGATCAACGGGCGCTTCGTTTCACAGCGAGACGCCCGTTGCTTTTTTTGTTGTCATTTTCCTGAAGTAAATGCTACGGATAATAAAACTGTAGCAATCACTACGGCATAAAAATATCCGATGAAAGAAAAGACGCAAAAGCCTCACACTTTCGACGACCGTGTTTTCGGCGTCCTCGAAACGCTCGCGCCGGCGGAGCAACGCATCGCCCGTTTCATTGTCAATCAGAAACAGTCCGTCTTGCTGAATTCGGCTGCGCAAATCGCGCAAATCGCCGGTACCAGCGATGCAACGGTGGTGCGCACCGCACGCGCCCTCGGCTTCGAAAGCCTGTCGACATTGCGGGCCGCCTTGCTTGCGGAACTGACTGGAACGCCCTCACCCGGAGCAAGGATGGAGCGCACGTTGGCTGAAACGGGCAGCCAGGCAGGCAATGCACTTCGCCATGTCATCGACATGCATGAGCAGGCATTGGGCGTCCTGCGACATGAGGAATTTGCAGCAAGCTTCGAGCGCTGCGTCGATATTCTGGCGGGTGCGGCCCGGCGCCATGTCTTCGGCATTGGGCCATCGGGCGCCATGGCTGATTATGCTAGCCTGCAGTTCAACCGCATCGGTCTGCCGACAAACGCGCTCTCTGCCTCGGGCATCGCGCTCGCCGATCGCCTGCTCTGGATCGGTGCCGGTGATGTGGTGCTGATGATCGCCTATGCGCCGCTCTACCGTGAAGTCGAGGTGCTGCTCGAGCATGCAGGTCGCCGCGGCGTGCCCGTTATCCTGATCAGCGACGACCTTGGCCTGCTAGTTGCCGACAGGGTGGCTGAGGTCCTACCCGTTCCGCGCGGCAATGCCGGCCACCTCGCCATGCATGGCGGCACAATGGTGCTGATCGAAGCGCTGGTCGTTGCGCTTGCGGCAAAGGGTAGAGACGTCGCCATCGACAGCCTTGACCAACTCAGCCAACTTCGCGGCACCATCGATAAGTCATGGAACAAGCGCGGCACGAGGAAGCGCAAGTGAGCGGCAACGACAGTCGCCGGACAGGAATGCTGTCCTTGCAAGCTCATCCGGCACATCAAGAAAATCATCCGCAAAATATCATGCCGATTCAAAGCCCTAACCGTCATTCGGGAATCAGTTCATGAACAACCTCACACCTATTCTGTCCACTGTGACGGCGTCCTTTCTCGGCTCGTTCGTCGAGGTCGTCGAGGCCTTCACCATCGTCCTTGCCGTCGGCGTCACGCGCAGCTGGCGCCCGGCGCTAACAGGCGCAGCGCTTGCCCTCGCCGTGCTGGCGGCGCTCGTCCTCATCTTCGGACCGCTGCTCGCGCTGATACCGATCGAAATACTGCAATTCGTCGTTGGCGTTCTGCTGATCCTCTTCGGCATGCGCTGGCTGCGCAAAGCCATTCTCCGCTCGCTCGGCGTCATCGCCCTCCATGACGAGGACGCGGCCTTCTCGAAGGAGACGGCGGCGTTGCAGGCGCAATCCACGGATCGCCGTGCCGATTATCTCGCCGGCCTCGCCGCCTTCAAGGCGGTGCTGCTCGAAGGTGTCGAAGTGGTCTTCATCGTCATCGCAGTCGGTGGCGCGCACGGCCTGACGCTCTATGCCGGTTTCGGCGCGCTTGCCGCCTTCGTGCTCGTCATGCTGATCGGGCTTCTGGTCCATCGTCCGCTTGCCACCGTGCCGGAAAATACCCTCAAATTCGTCGTCGGCCTGATGCTCACCAGCTTCGGCATCTTCTGGACCGGTGAGGGCATCGGCGCACATTGGCCGGGAGCGGATCTCGCGCTGATTGCCATCTTCGCGATCGTCTCTCTCGCGTCCTACGCCATCATCCGCGGCATGCGCGGCTCCAGCGGCAACCCAACAGCAAAGGCAGCCCAATGAACGTCCTCCGCATCGCCCTGTCCGAGCTTATCGGCATGTTTATCGATGACGGCAGCCTCGCAACGCTCTGCCTCATCCTCATCCTCGTCATTGCCGGCGCGGTGGAGTTTCTCGCCATGCCGCCGCTTGCAGGCGGGCTTCTCTTGCTGATCGGCTGCCTCGCCATCCTGCTCTACAGTGTCCGCCGCGCCGTGAGGCGATGACGCCCCTCGACAGAACTCGTCACGGATGCGAAGAATTCGGCAGTGTCGGCGAAATGGAGAAACGGTCACATGAGCAGCGCTTATCCCGAAGTCTATCTCGTACGGCACGGACAGACGGAGTGGAGCCTTTCCGGCAGGCATACCGGCCGCACCGATATTCCCTTGACCGCTGCCGGCGAGGAGGCTGCCCGCAAGGTCGCCGGACGTCTGCCGGCCATCGATTTCGCCGCCGTCTGGTCGAGCCCGTCGCAGCGTGCGCAAAACACCTGCGCGCTGGCCGGCTTCGGCAATCGGCGCGTCGTCAAGGAGGATCTAGCGGAATGGGATTATGGCGCCTATGAGGGCATCACCACCAAGGCGATCCTCGCCGAGCGCCCGGGTTGGCAGGTCTTTCGCGACGGCTGCCCGAATGGCGAGACGGCCGCCGATGTCGGCGCCCGCGCCGACCGGATCATCGGCGAACTTCGCGGCATCGACGGCTCCGTCCTGATCTTCTCCAGCGCCCATTTCCTGCGTGTCTTCGCCGCCCGCTGGGTTGGCTTGCCGGCGGAAGGCGGCGCGCATCTGGTCCTCGATACCACGAGCATCAGTGTCCTCGGCTACGAACATGACTTGACCGAACCGGTGATCCGTCGGTGGAACCAGGTCTGACAGACGCTCAGCGATCCGCAGCATTTCCATGAGCGTTTCGGGCGGCCACAGGCCGCCCGATGTTTTTCAAGAAGCCAGCTTCCAACCACTTTCCACGCCTTGAGGTCTCGCTTGCCAACTTCAACAGGCAGTTCAAGGTGCTGAAAGGCATGACGCCGCGCGAATATAGGGCGATGTTCGTCAGCAGCTGATGGATACCGCAAGCACTCTTGCAATTCTCGCCGCCGCAGCATCCGCCGCCTGAGCTTCCATGCGAGCGATACCGAACAGCAGCCCCGGTCGAGCCGGACCGAGATGCAGCAACGACATCGCGCGCAAGGCGAAGCCGTGAGCGTTAACGGCACGCATGCCGGCAACGTCATCGACCTCCTCGTCGCGGAACCAGCCTGCCAGCTGCAGCCCGCCCCCGCCCTCGCCGACCCGAAGCCACGCACCGCAATGACGATTGAGAGCGGAAACGACCGCCGCCATACGCTCAGCATAGACGCCATTCATCCGACGCAGATGCGCACGAAACCGGCCTTCCCGGATGAAATCGGCCAGAGCGGCCTGGATATGGACCGGCACGATCACCCCTCGCAGCCGCTGTGCTTTCTCGACGGAGGCGACCAGCCTGGAAGGCACCACGGCATAGGCGATCCGCAGACCGGGTGCGAGGGTTTTCGAGAACGTCCCGAGATAAGCCACCACCTCGCCACGATCGATCCCCTGCAGCGCGGCAATCGGACGGGAGGCATATTGGAATTCGCTGTCGTAATCGTCCTCAAGCACGATGGCGCCCTTGGTGCGGGCAAATTCGAGCAACGCAAGGCGCCGCGACAGGCTCATGGTCGCACCAGTCGGGTATTGATGCGAGGGGGTGACGTAGATCAGCCGGGGCGGCGGCCCCGCTGCGCGCGAAATATCGATCCCCTCCGCATCGCACGGCACCGGCACAAGCGTGGCGCCGGCCATGCGGAACAATGCGTGTGCAGTGGCATAGCCCGGATCCTCGATCCAGATGACGCCATCATTTGGATGGTCTGCCCAGAGCAGGACGCTGGCGAGCAGATTGATCGCAGCACCCGTCGATGGAACGATCAGCACCTGTTCAGGCCGGGCGATCACGCCGCGGGTCGCCGCGATATGATCGAGGATCGCTTCCCGCAATTCGCGAATGCCGCCGTGGGCGGAATAACCGAGATCATGCACCCGAAGCGAACGAGCGCGAGCGCCCAGGCATCGCGCCCAGGCGGCATGAGGGAAAGCGGCCACATCGGGAACGCCGGGCTCGAACAAACCGCCGCTTGCGAACTCAATTGCCTGGGGCAGGTTGGGTTTCAGCGTCTCGGATTGCCCCAGCAACGGCGATGAGAAAGCCGCGACCCGGGTTGCCGCACCCGTGGTCGATTGCAGATAGCCCTCCGCCTTCAGGCGATCATAGGCATTGACGACGGTCGAGCGCGCAACGCCGAGCGATATGGCTAATCCGCGCGTCGAAGGTACGCGTTGGCCTGCCGGCATCTGCCCGTGCAGGATACGGTCACGCATGACACGGTAAACTTGGCCTTCCAGATCGCCCGAAACCCGGTCAAGTGCCGGCCATTGCGCTACGGATGTCATGAGACTCCAACTGGTCTGCTCAAAATCAAAAAACTGGCTGTTTATAACCTACCTCTTTGTTGGCAGAGATCAACGATCAATCGATGAGGACGACATGGCCGACCAATACCCGCCACCAACAGAGGATTACCCCACCACCGAGCGCAGCCGCGTGCGGCGCAGCCCGAAACGCGGCACTCATGGCCGCGCGGACGTTCACGCGATTCTAGATGCCTCCCCCCTCTGTCATGTCGGCTATGTCATCAACGGCGCGCCCTATGTGACGCCCACGCTGCACTGGCGCGAAGGCGAGTATGTTTACTGGCACGGCTCGTCCGCCAGTCGCTTCCTGCGCGCTGCCGAGGACATGCCGGTCTGCCTGACCTGCAGCATCATGGACGGCTACGTGCTTGCCCGTTCCGCCTTCAATCATTCGGTCAACTATCGCTCGGCCATGGTCTTCGGCACGGCGCGCCTAGTCGATGATCCCGACGAAAAGAACCATGCCTTGCGCCAACTCATCGAAGATCTGTTTCCCGGACGCTGGGACAACCTGCGGCCAATGACCGCGCAAGAGGTGAAGGCGACATCCGTCCTGCGAATGGAAATCGACGAGGCCACGGCCAAGGTCCGCAACGCCCCGCCGGGCGATATCGATGAGGCGGATTACCCGGTCTGGGCCGGTGTCCTGCCGATAAGGAGCCATCTGGCATCGGCGGAAACCGCACCCGGCATGCCCGACAATATTGAGCTACCGCAAGCGCTCGCGGACCTGATAGCATCAGGCCGAATTCGCTGATCTGCATTCGAAGACCAAAGGACGTTGATATGGATCTTGCCAACTGGAGTGGCGTGCCTCGCCCCGAACGAACCATCCTTGACGGTCGCTATGCCCGGATTGAGCCACTCGATCCTGCGCGCCATGGCGCCGAGCTGTTTGCCTCAGCCCAGGCTCCCGGCGCCGACAATCGTTTCCGCTATCTCTTCGAAGACGCCCCCGCCGACTACGCCGCGTTTTCTCCCTGGCTCGAGAAAGCATCCTCCAGCACCGATCCCCTGTTCTTCGCAACGATCGACAAGCGAACCGGTCGCGTCGAAGGCCGTCAGGCATTGATGCGCATCGACAACACGCATGGCGTCATCGAGATCGGCAGCATCCTCTGGGGGCCGGCGATCGCCCGCAGCCGGGTAACGACCGAGACGCTCTATCTGTTTGCATCCTACGTCTTCGACACGCTCGGATACCGTCGCTTCGAATGGAAGTGCCACAATCTCAACGAACCCTCCAAGCGTGCAGCCGAGCGCTTCGGTTTCACCTTCGAAGGCATTTTCCGCCAGCACATGGTCGCCAAGGGCCGAAACCGCGACACCGCCTGGTTTGCGATGATCGATGCCGACTGGCCCAAGCTGAAAGCCGGTTATGAGCGCTGGCTGAGCCCTGAGAATTTTGACGAAGCCGGGCAACAGAAGACCAAGCTGACGTTTGGATAGACCAGCCCTTTCGACTGCAATTTTTGCTACAGAGACTTGCGAAAATAAACGACGCGCTCGGTTTCGACGAAGCCGAGCGCTACGTGGAAAGTGTGGCTCTCAAGATTGTCGATCAAAGCATCGGACGCAAATTCCGTGCATCCGGCGGCCCGTCCCCATACGGCAACGGCCTCGCATAACGCCTGTGCCGCGCCCTGCCCGCGACTTTCTCTGCGAACATAAATACCCTCGAGAAATAGGACAGGCGAGGTTTCGCAGCCATTGACGTAATCGTGCCGCAATGCCGCTTCAGCAAAACCAATAGCATGGTCTGCCGCATCGATCGCCACGAACCCAATACTGCCCTCAGCGGAACCAAGCCGTTCAAGCTCGGAACGGTGATGCTCGACCGAACCATCGGGCCAAAGCTCAGCGCGCAACCGCGCCCACGCATCCCAATATTCGGATCCAGCTTTCTCTATCCGCACGCCCATACCTTCCCAAGGTTTTGCCGGCCGTCAGTGAGGGTGGAAAAATTTCACTTTCGACTCCACAATCATCACGCTACATATCGCGCTTGCTCACGCGAAAATTATTCGATGGTCAGTATCTGAGGATGATGGCATGACATTTCAAAGCAGTTCGCGTCTTTACGCTGCTGTTTCAGCCCTGTTGTGGCCGGCAATCTTCTGCGCTGGATTGACCGGCGCCTATTTCGCCTTCGAATCGAACATGCACCTCCTCTGGTTCAATGTCGTCTATCTCTCGACGGTAGCGGTGATCGCGCTCTTCGAGCGGCTAATGCCCTATGAGAAAACCTGGCTGAAGCGCGATGGCGAGACATTCAACGATGTCGCCCATACGCTGCTGACCAAGGGGGGCGTACAGATCGCCGCCGCCATCGGCACGTCCTTTCCCATGGCAGTGGCGACGGTGGCGCAGCCGATGCTGAGCTACCATTCTCGCTTCTGGCCGGACCAGTGGCCGATGATCTTCCAGGTGGCGCTCGGCCTCATCATCGCCGAATTCGGCCTCTACATGGCGCATCGCCTCGCCCATGAGCATCTGTCGCTATGGCGCTTCCATGCGCTGCATCACAGCGTCGAACGCCTATGGGTCATCAATACCGGCCGTTTCCATGTCATCGATACGCTGTTCAAGATCGCGCTCGGCCAAATCCCGCTCTATCTGCTCGGCGCCCCGCTGCCCGTCTTCCTCTGGATCGGTGCGGTGACGGCCTTCATCGGTCTGCTCACGCACTGCAATGTCGACATGCGCACCGGGCCGCTCGACTGGATCTTCTCGACGCCGCGGCTGCATCGCTGGCATCATTCCAAGGTGCTTGCCGAGGGCAACACCAATTATGGCGAAAATCTCGTGATCTGGGATCAGCTGCTCGGCACCTTCCATAATCCGGCGCGCCCCTCCTCCACGGATATCGGCATCACCGGCAAAGTCGCCAAAGGCTTCCTCGCCCAGCTCACCCAGCCCTTCTCGAAGAAGGGCCGCAAGGAGATCATCGGCAAGAAGCCGAAGGAACTGATCCTTAAGGAAGAACAGGCCACGGCGGCAAGGCGGAGCAGCAACGCCACCATCCGCAAATCAGGCTAGAACCGCTTTCGAAAAATCGCTATCCGCCCGGCACCCCGACGGATGCGTTTATCGAGGTACGCCCTGTGGATAGAAACATTCCGAAAAACTTCGACCCGAGAAGGCACGTAATTCCGTTTCAAACCGGGAAGATATTGTCATCTAACGTGTATTGAAAAAGCCCCCCTAGGGGATTACCTAGGTCCACGCGATTTATTAGCAATGAAAGATTAGGAAAATCATTGAGATGGAAGGGAGGTTCAGCACAGAATACCTCAAGCAACTTCATAGAATATTTTTCATTTCCAGAGAAATAGACCGGCTTGAACGAGAATTCATCAAGCAAGGAATAGCACATTTTCACGTTTCCGGCGCCGGGCATGAGTCGACGGCGCTGCTCAACGAATTCCTCCAGGATAATGACTGGCTGCATCTGCACTATCGCGACAAGGCCCTGATGCTGGCCCGCGGCATGCCAATCCGCGAATTTTTCTCAAGCCTGCTCGCGACTGCCAATTCTCATTCCGCCGGCCGGCAGATGAGCGCGCATCTTTCCTCTCGCGCTCTCAACATCACTTCGATCGTTGGCCCGGTCGGTAACAATGCATTGCACGCAGCCGGCGTCGGCGCGGCGCTGAAGCACCGGCACGGCAAGCCGATCGCCATCTGCTGCGTCGGCGATGGTACGACACAGCAGGGCGAGTTCGTTGAAGCTGTCGCCGAAGCCGTGCGCGGCCAGTATCCCGTCGTCTTCGTCATCGAGGACAACAGCTTCTCGATCTCGACGCGCACGAGCAAGCAGACCTTCTTCGACTTGCCAGACGGCCCGGCTTCCTCATTCTATGGCGTCGACATTATTCGCACCGACGGCGACGACCTGACGGCCTCGCGTGAAGCCTTCCGCAAGGCCGTTCGCTACAGCCGCGACAGCCGCGCGCCAAGCATCGTGCTTCTCAACGTCGAGCGCCTGTCTGATCACACCAATGCCGATGATCAAAAGACCTATCGTACGACGCTGGAAATCGAAGCGAGTTCCTCGCGCGATCCGCTGCCCAACTTGCGGGCCATGCTGCAGAACGCAGGCGTCGGCGCCGCTGCGCTTGAGAAAATCGAGCGTGAGCTGACAGCCGAGGTGCAGGCCGAGGCCGCCCTTGCGCGCAAGGAGGATGCTCCCAAGGTCGAGCCGGAAGCCAAGGCTCCCTACCCCACTTCTTTCAGCCAATCGGCGGAATATCGCGGCAACGAACGCGAAGCGACGCTCACGATGCGCGAGGCGCTGAACGATGTGCTCGAGCGGCAGCTCGCCGCCAATCCCGAGGTCGTATTGTTCGGCCAGGATATCGAAGACCCGAAGGGCGATGTCTTCGGCGTCACCCGCGGCCTCAGCACCAGATATCCCGACCGCGTGCGCAATGCGGCCCTCAGCGAATCCACCATCGTCGGCACCGCCGTCGGCCGTGCGCTCGCCGGCCAGCGGCCGGTCGCCTTCCTGCAATTCGCCGATTTCCTCCCTCTCGCCTATAACCAGATCGTTTCGGAGATGGGCAGCATGTTCTGGCGCACCAATGGCGCCTGGGAAGCTCCGGTCATCCTTATGGTGAGCTGCGGCGGCTACAAGCCGGGCCTTGGTCCCTTCCATGCCCAGAGCTTCGAGAGCATGCTCGCGCACACGCCCGGCATCGACGTCGTCATGCCCTCCAGCGCCGGCGATGCGGCCGGTCTGCTCAATGCCGCCTTCCAATCGCGGCGCCCCACCGTCTTCATGTATCCCAAGGCGGTGCTTAACAATTCGGACGGGCGTACTTCGACCGACCTCGACAAGCATTTCGTCCATCCCGGACTGTCGCGCCACGTTACCCGCGGCCGCGACCTGACGCTGGTCAGCTACGGCAACACGGTCTCGCTATGCGCCAATGCCGCCAAGGCCTTCGAAGCCCAGGGCTTCTCGGTCGAA
The DNA here is from genome assembly GCF_900094545.1 of Martinezella miluonensis. Taxonomy (GTDB): domain Bacteria; phylum Pseudomonadota; class Alphaproteobacteria; order Rhizobiales; family Rhizobiaceae; genus Rhizobium; species Rhizobium miluonense. Next base: position 52,449 of record NZ_FMAH01000033.1, on the reverse strand, counting down.
GTGATCGACCTCCGCTCGATTTCGCCCTGGGACGAAAAGGAAGTGCTGGCAAGCGCGAGGCGCACCCGCCGCCTGATCGTCGTCCATGAGGACAACCGCACCGTCGGCATGGGCGCTGAGATCATCGCCACTGTTACCGAGAAGACAGACGTACCGGTTGTCGTTCGCAGGCTTGCTCGCTCGGATGCACACGTTCCCTTCAATTTCCGCAACCAGCTCGAGACATTGCCGTCCTACAGCAAGCTAGTCGACCTGATGGCCGAAGTTCTCGAATGCGAGGTCACCTGGCACGAAGAGGACGACAGCGGCCCGACCGCAGCCATCAAGGCGATCGGCTCCGGCCCCGCCGATGAAAACGTGCTGGTCACTGACGTGCTGGTCAAGCCGGGCGATACGATCGAGGTCGGCCAGCTCGTCGCCGTCGTCGAAGCGACGAAGGCTTCGGTGGAGATCTGCGCCAATATCGGCGGTGTCGTGCAGGAAGTCTTCGCCAAGGTCGGCGATCAGATCGCCACCGACAGCCCGCTTCTGACCGTCGACGCCAATCGCGAGACGAGCGAACGGAATTTCGCTCTTGCTTCGGAAGTGCAGAACAAATTCGTGCTGCGCCGCCTGAAGTCGCACACGATTCCGGCGTTGCGCCGCCATTCCGGCAGTTTCTCGGAGATCGCCGTCCACGGCATTGGCTTTGCGACCGGTGGCCGCCGCGTCACCAACGACGAGATTATCCATCATTGGCCGAGCCGGCGCGCCGACGAGATCTTCGCCTTAACCGGCATCAAGAGTCGCTTCTGGGTCGGCCCCGACGAAGGCACGCTGAGCCTTGCCACGAAAGCCACGCGCGACCTGCTACAGCAGAATCAGATCTCGATCCACGATATCGATCTGGTAATCGCCGCCACCGGAACGCCTGACATCGCCACACCGTCGCTGGCAAGCCGTGTCGCGGTTGCCGTCGCCGAAGATGGTGTGCGCCCCTCGCTTGCCGCCTACGACATGGGTGCGGCCTGCTCCGGCTATCTCTACGCATTGCAGCAGGCCTATGATTTCATCGCGCAGCAGAACGACGCCAAGGTGCTCATCATCACCTCGGAAGTATTGTCGCCGCTGCTCGATATGAAGGATTTCTCCACGGCAATCCTCTTTGGCGACGCCGCCACGGCCAGCCTCGTGACCAGCCGCGACATGGCGCGCAACCCGCTCTTTACCGCGAACCGCCCGATCGTCAGCGGCCGGCCGGAACCGGGCGATCTGCTCTACGTTCCGCTGCCGGACGATGGCGTCATCGCCATGAACGGCCGCACGGTCTTCACCGAAGCGGTACATTCGATGACCCGCTCGATCGAGAATGCCTGCGTCGATGCCGGCATCGAGCTTGCCAATATCGATCTGCTCGTGCCGCATCAGGCCAACCAGCGCATCATCGACACCATTGCCAAGCGCAGCGGTCGCCCAGCACTCAGCGTCATCGAGACCTATGGCAACACCAGCTCTTCGAGCATCCCGCTCGCCATGCTGCATGTCGCCAAAGAACACTCCGAGCCGCTCAATCTTGGCCTCGTCGCTTTCGGCGGCGGCATGACCGCCGGCGCAGCGATCGTGCGAACGGTGAAATAACCAACAGACCAGCGACCTTAATCGGACAGATGTTTCGCGCCCCTCCCGGGCGCGCGGCATCGCTCGAATATGGCCGCAATCCAGCGGCGATTCCCACATAAGCGGGAAGACGATCTCGGTCGCGATCACGCATAGGCAGCACGAAGCATCAAGTTTTTGCAACCTATGCGGCCTATGCTTCATTACAATTCATCCATCTTTGCCTGTGCAATCCCTTGAAAAGCACCTGAGCGGTACTTTACTTGATGTGCATGGCCAAGGTACCTGCTCCAGCGCATGCGACGCATCTGCGATACGAACTTGCCCCCGATGCAACGGCACGACAGGCAATGGAGGAGACCTTCGCCGCATACAGGCAGATGATGACGCTGCTAACAGAGATCGTTCCGGACAGAGCCGGCGCGAATCTGGTTAAGCTTCATGAGCTTGCCTATGAAACCATCCGCGAACGCACCGCCTTGCCCGCACGCCTCGTAACACTCGGCCTGCGCGTTTTTGCGGTCAGTAGAGGTGATTTGGCAGACAGCAACCGCCTGCCTCTCGATGAAAAACTCTTTGCCATCAAGGGCCCGTCAGACCTGACAATCTCGACGGTGCGCGGCCGCGTCGCCGTGCCCTTCGATGTGGCCGGTTATTTCAAGGGCTGGGAGAGCGTCTTTCCCGCCTATTTGATCGCCGATGACGGCCACTACGCGATTCACATCGGCGTAACGCCCAACTCCCGCCGAACGGAGGAAAACATCATGACGAACGAAGGCATTCTTTCCCGCATGGGGCGGCTGATCGCCGGCCTCGCCAACACCGCCATCGACAAGGTGGAAGGCACAAACAAGATCGCGGTCATCGAGCAGGCTTTGCGGGAGATCGATGCAGCCGCAGACGATGCCCGCGCCGATCTGGGCAAGGCACGTGCAGAGGAATACCGCATTCAGAGCCGCCGCAACGAAATCGTCGATGACCTCGCAGCCCTCGACGACAAGATCCGGCTTGCCGTCTCCACCGACCGCGACGATCTCGCCAAGGCTGGCGTCGCCCGCCAGATCGACCTCGAAGCCCAGATTGCCGCGCTCGACAAGGCGCTGGCAGATGCGAACGAGCAGATCGACGAGGGCCAGAAGGCGTTGCAGGCCGTGCTTGCCACCCGCCGTGAGGCGGAAGCGCGTCTGGTCGATTTCAAGCGCAGTATTGCCCGCCACACGCCAGAGGAAGCAACAGGCGGAAATCCGCGTGCAACTTCGACGTCCGGCGCTGCACGCGCAGCAGCCGCGGTCTCCCGCCTGACCGGCGTGCCGGCTGGCGAACCCACAACCAGTGCCGAGCTCGACGAGCTCGACCGCCTGCACCGGGAGCAGGCTATCGAAGCACGCCTTGCCCGCTTCAAGGCCAACGGCCAGTAAACGATGCACCTGTTTCTCGCACCCGAATGTGCGCCCTTTGCCATTGCGGCAATGATCCTGATCGGACTGACCGTCATCGAAATCCTGTCGATGCTGCTCGGCTTCTCATTGAGCGAATTCATCGGCAAGCCGCATTTCGATGGGCATGCAGGCGTACTCGCCGGCCTGCTTTCCTGGATCAATATTGGCGGCGTGCCGCTGCTGATCCTGATCATGCTGCTGCTCGGCATGTTCGCCATCACCGGCTTCGCCGTACAGACGGTCGCCGATAGTATCTCTGCACCGCTGCCGGCAATCGTCGCGGTCCTTCCCGCCACCGTTCTCACCATTCCGCTGGTGAGAGGCTCAACCCGTACCATCGCGCGGCTTATCCCCCGCGATGAGAGCTACGCCGTCGACTCCGCAAATTTCGTCGGCCGCACCGGCACGGTTACCATCGGCCCTCTGGATCAGGGCCTGCCCGGCCGCGTCAGCGTCAAGGATGCCTATGGCAACTGGCATCAGCTGCGCGCCAGCGCCGCCAAGGGCGAAAACCCTTTGCCGATCGGCGCGAAAGTTCTGCTTGTGGACCGCAAGGCCGACATCTTCGTCGCAGTTTCCGCCCCATCGGACCTTAGGGAGTCCGGTGATAAATCCTCTACGGAGCAACCTTCATGACCGACCTTTACAACCTTATAGTTCCCGCAGGCATCGGCGTCGTCCTTATCCTCGGGATCGGCTTTGTCCTTGCCTCGCTCTATGTCCGCTCGAGCCGGGATGAAGCCTATGTGCGGACCGGCCTCGGCGGTCAGAAAGTCGTCCTCGACGGCGGTTCCGTCGTCCTGCCGATCTTCCACTCGATCGCCCGCGTCAACCTCAAGACCCTCCGCCTGGAAGTCCAGCGCGGCGAGAATGACGCGCTGATCACCAAGGACCGCATGCGCGTCGATATCGGCGCCGAGTTCTACGTCCGCGTCAAGCCAGACAGCTCTTCCATCGCTCTTGCCGCACAAACGCTCGGCAGCCGCACCAACGACAGCGAGCAACTGCGCCAGTTGATCGAAGCAAAATTCGTCGACAGCCTGCGTTCGGTTGCGGCCACGATGAACCTCGACGCCCTGCAGGAACAACGCATGGACTTCGTCAAAGCCGTGCAGGATGCAGTTGGTTCCGACCTGCAGTCCAACGGTCTCGAACTGGAATCCGTGTCGCTGACACGCCTCGACCAGACCGATATCAAGCACTTCAATGCCAACAACTTCTTCGACGCGCATGGTCTTGCCGCGCTGACCCGCGTTACCGAAGCGCGCAAGAAGGAACGTAACGAGGTCGTCCGCGATACCGAAGTCGCGATCGCCCAGAAGGACCTCGAAGCCCGTCAGCAGTCCCTCACCATCGAGCGGACGAAGCGCGAAGCCGAGCTGAACCAGCAGCGCGACATCGCCAACAAATCGGCCGCAACCCGCGCTGAAACCGCGCAGCAGGAACAGGCCGCCAAGCGCGCGGAAGAGGAAGCCCGCATCGCTGCCGAACAGGCGATTGCCGAACGCGAGGCGGCAGCAAAGCAGGCCCGCGAATCCGCCAACATCGACTCGACCCGGGCGGTGCAGCAGCGCGATACCGAAGCCCGGCGCGACATTCAGATCGTCGCGCAGGAAAGCGCCATTGCGGTCTCCAACAAGAGCCGTGAGGAGTCGGAAGCCAAGGCGAAGGCGGAAGCTGCCCGCGCACTCGCTATCGCTGCCGAAGAAAAGGTCGGCACCGCCAAAGCCGTTGAGATTGCAGAACGTGAAAAGCAGATCGCCGTGATCGACGCGCAGAAGCGCGCTCAGACCCAGGCGACCGCCGTCACGATTGCGGCAGAAGCCGAAAAGCAGGCGGCGACCGACCAGGCGGAGGCCATCAAGACGCTGGCAACGGCTGAAGCGGATGCCGCGATCATCAAGGCCAAGGGCATTCTGGAAACCGGTAAGGCGACGGCCGAAAGCGAGGCGCTGCTCAACGAAGCCCGCAACAAGCTTAGCCCCGCCATCATCGAATTCGAGATCACCCGCGAGCGCATCCGCATCGTGCCCGCCGCTCTTGCCGAGGCCGTCAAGCCGATCGAGAAGATCTCTGATATCAGGATCTTCGACACCGGTGGCATGCTCGGCCGCAACGGCAACGGTGCCACTGGCGGCAGTGGCGTCGGCCTCGGTGAGGGCCTTGCCGGCCAGCTGCTCTCCTACCAGGCGAACAAGCCGATCCTCGACCGCTTGCTCAAGGAGGCCGGCTTCGACGGCGACAATGCCATCTCGGCGCTGCTCGGCAAGCTGGACGGCAAATCCGCTGGGGCTGAGGCAGAAGAAGAGTATTACGAAGAGGACGACGCCGAAGAGACGGATAAGCCTGCCTAACGCCTGCCTCTGATCGACAAAAATAAAACCCCTGAATCCGCAAGGGTTCCGGGGTTTTCGTTAAACTCGCCGGCCAAGGTGATCAGGCCTTCGGGCGATTTCTGAATGCCTCTGCTTCGGCGTAGAACTTCTTTTCCCATTCCTTGTGATTGTCGAGGCCTTCCTTGATGAAGGGCGTGAAGATCGCCAGGTTCATCAGGGCCCAGTTGACGATGCGGGCCGGGAACTTCAGCGGCTTTACGAAATCGACGAAGAGCACCACGCGGGTCTTGTCGGAATGGTTCCAGGCTTCGTGCTCATAAGCGTCGTCGAAAATCAGCGCCTTGCCTTCCTGCCAGTGGCAAACCTGCTTGTCGACGCGGATAGCAAGTTTCTCGTTCGGCTCCGGCACGATGAGGCCGAGATGCAGGCGAAGCACGCCGTTATAGGGACCGCGATGGGCCGGAAGATGCTTGCCTGGCTCGAAGATCGAGAACATTGCCGTCGTCAGGCCGGGGATCTTCTGCACGGCCGCCCAGGTATTCGGGCACGCCTTGATGTTCTGCTCGGATTTCACGCCGAAACCGAGAAGGAAGAAGGTCTTCCAGCGGGTATCGGTCGAAATCGTCTTTACATCGGTGGAGATGTCCTGGAAAGTCGGCAGCTCGCTCTGGCGCAGCAGTACCTTTTCCAGCTCGGCGCGGATTGCGGGGTAATCCTTCTCGATCTCTGCAGCCCAAGGGAAGGTCGCCGTGTCGTAAACAGGCGGATTGCCGAGCTTGGCATATTTCAGATTGAGGCTTTCGGCCCAGGCGACGATGCCCATGAAGAAGCGCGTCATGGCGCTGGGGCGATCCATCGGCGCAATGCCGGCCGTGCCAAAGGTCTGTTCCGGAGCATGGGATTGGTTGGAAGTGGGAGCAGGTGCGCTCAAGGGGCTCTCCGTCATGTCTGTCTTTAAGGGCTGCCTAGGAGGAAGTTGCCGGCCCGGAGGAATGCAAATCCCGAAGGGGTGCCAGGCTTAAAACTTGGGATATTCGCCTGTCCCTCCCGATTGACACCCAACTCCTTTGTTATGCGATGATTACAATAGCCGATTATATGAGTTGATTAGTCGAATTTCGCAAGAGAGTCCGTTCGCAACGAACGGTAGTTTGTCATGGAAGGAATCCTTAGCGATTTCCGGAGGCATTCACCTCAGAATCGGCAAAAATACGGCGAAATCTGCCGACCCTCTTTCCTCATGCGGGTTGAGCCTGAATTATTAGCCGGACAATTGCAAGTCCCGCTATCAAAGCCACAATCGACAGGAAAACGGGCAACGCGATATAGGCAATAGACGGTACCAACTGGCCGCGCTCCCAGAGCACCACACTTTCCAGCGCAAGGTCGAAAATGTCGTGAATCCGCCTAGAACGCCTGCCGTCAGAAGCAATCGCACCTCTTGCGACATACCGCCGCGAAAGGCGAAATACTCGGTCAGCAGCGCCATGCGAACGCCCCGCCCAATCTGCACCGAGAAACACGACAGAATGGAGCACTACAATCTCCAGTCGTCCTTGCATCAAAGCTTTTCGATCCTTTGGACGTTTTCCCGCCGCGTCTCCAGACCGCGTTCGCGAATATGGCGAAGCGGAGTATCGGCAAGGATCTCTCCAGAAGCCGCCGTCTTGGCGATGCCGAGACGCTGCGACAGATAGATGCTGGTATGGCCGCTGCAAATATAGGCAAGGAAGCAGGCGACGGCGAGATAGACGGTGTGCGTTGCGCCGAACAACTCGATGCCCATGATCATGCAGGCGAGCGGCGTGTTGGTGGCGCCGGCAAAGACGGCAACAAAGCCCAATGCGGCAAAGAGATCAGCCGGCGCGCCGAGAATGGCGGCAAGCGCGTTGCCGAGCGCCGCACCGATGAAGAACAGCGGCGTCACCTCCCCGCCCTTGAAGCCGGCGCTGAGCGTTACGATCGTAAAGACCGCTTTCCAGAACCAGCTCCAGTAATCGACATGAGCCGGATCGAAAAAGCCGAGGATCGTTGCATCGGCGGGATTGGGCGACCAGACGCCAAGCCCGAGATATTCCCGGGTGCCAAGCAGATAGACGAGCCCGATCAGGATCGCACTGGCGATGACGGGCCGCAGCGGCGCATAGGCGCATAACCGCTTGAACGCCGCCGACGTCCTATGCGAGACCTCGCTGAATGAGCGCGCCATCAGGCCGAACACGACGCCTGCGATGCCCACCTTGAGGAGCAGCAAGGCATCCAGATGGAAGGTGCTTGCCGGCGTACCGGCGAGATAGCCGATCTGATACTGGATATGCTCGATACCCCAGGCATGGCAGGTCCAGTCGGCCGCGATCGCCGCCGCAAGACTGGGGATCAGGGCCTCATATTGCATTCGCCCGATCGTCAGCACTTCGAGCGCAAAGACCGCACCCGCAATCGGCGTACCGAAAACCGCGCCGAAGCCGGCGGCTATACCCGCCATGAGGATGATCCGGATCTCGGCATGGCTGAGCCGGGAGATATTCGCGAAAGCGCTCGCAATGCTGCCGCCGAGCTGCACCGCCGTCCCCTCGCGCCCCGCCGACCCCCCGACCAGATGCGTCAGAACTGTCGAGACCAGAATGAAGGGCGCCATGCGCAAGGGCACGCCGCCACCGGGCTCGTGGATCTGATCGACAATCAGATTGTTGCCGCCTTCCGACCCGCGGCCAAAATGCTGGTAGACCAAGACCATCAGGAAGCCGGCTACCGGCATCAGGAAGATCAGCCAGGGATGGTCGAAGCGCGTCGCAGTCGCTTTGTCCAGGCTCCAAAGGAAAAGCGCGCAGAGCGAGCCGACGACGACTGCCATCGGCACGACCAGAAGGATCCATTTGAACAGGCTGCGAAATTGCTGAAAGCGATGATGAAAATATGCGGATGCGGACATCATTTTGCCCCTCCCGCGAAGCCGACGGACGGTTTCCCGGGGATACAGGATAGGAAACATGCGTGAGATAACGGCAAGAAAACGGACACGACTCTACTCCTTCGCCCTTCAGGCGTCTCGAGTAGGAGTCATCAGCTTCCCTGGAAATATCAGAGCAGCGGTTCGGCCACCATGGCCCGGCAGAAATCCATTACCGTTGAGATTTCAATATAGAAATACGCCCACCGCTGTCAATGTGCCGCACTTGAGCACGCCGGATGCATTCCGTCACACCGCCCGAGCAATCATCTCAATCGGCGCGAGCAGCCCTGCTTCCACCGACATGTTGACATTGCTGCTCCGCTCACTCGCCCGCGGCCCCATCACTGTTCGGAACCCCGGGTCTCGCCCCTCGCCTGCCGCAGCTTTGGCGCGCGCCTCATGCGCCAGCCGGATCGCCAATGCGCTGCGATCCCGCTCCAGCTCCACCGCAAAGCCGGCTTCTTCGAGTAGATGGCGATAGACATCGGAGCTGCAGACGAAGCTCGTTTCCGGCTCCATCGCCCAGGGCATCGGATAAGGTAGTGTGCCCTCGCGCATCTGCATAATTTCATAGAGCCCGAACCGGCCACCCGGCTTGAGAATGCGGCGGATCTCTGCAAACAGCCTCGCCTTGTCCTCGATATTCATGCCGACATGAATGAGCGTCGTGCGGTCGAAACTGCCGCTCTCGAAGGGCAAGTCCAAGGCGCTTCCCTGCCGGAAGGATACCAGATCCGCCAGACCGCAAAGGGCTGTCAGCGACTTGGCGACCTGAACGAATTCTTCGGTGAGATCGATACCCGATACCGCGCATCCGTAGGAGTCGGCAAAATGGCGGGCAGGCCCGCCGAGCCCCGATCCGATATCGGCAAGCCGCAGACCGGCGGAAAGATCGAGATCGAGCGCGAACTCCACCGTGGCGGCATGACGCCCGAGGTGGAACTCATCGACACCGGCGAGGTCCCTAAGGCGCAGATTGTCGATATCCTTGCCACTGGTCGACAGGATTTGCAGGATCGCCGTTTCCAGCGATCCATGCGTGTAGTGGCTGGCAACTTTTTCCTCGGTGGACATGCATGCACTCCCAAGGTTTTGCCTGAAGGTGGCCTATGACATCAGACCTTCAGTTCGCGCCGCTCCGTTTCCGTTACCATGGCAAGATCCAGCACGCGCTGCAAGTTGGCTGCGTGGCGGAAGCTCGGATCCTGGCTGCTGCCGGTCATGACGGCATCGGCAAACCGCTGGTAGTTGGTCGGGACCGCCGGCACCTCGATGACCCTCCACGTCGCCGTTTCGGTATCATCGCCAAGGCAACCGCGCAGTTCGGAGCCGTTCGGGCTGTGGGTCACTTCCAGGCCGCCGCGCTCGCCGTAGATGCGAAGCTTCAGCTCGTTCAGATGTCCCGTTGCCCAGCGGCTCGCATGCACGACGCCGAGCGCACCGTTGGCAAAGTCGACCGACATCGAGAAGCTGTCGTTCGCGTCAAGCGTATACTCGCCGATACGCTCGCCAGGCGCCTTGGCGAAGGTCTTGAGGCGGGCGAAGACGTGATCGATATCCGTCGCTGCACCATAAGCGGCGAAATCGAGAATATGAATGCCGATATCGCCGAGAACGCCGTTCGAGCCGTGACCGGTCGACAGGCGCCAGAGCCATTTGGATTCGCTGCGCCAATCGCCCCATGCCTTGGAGACGAGCCAGCTCTGCAGATAGGACGCCTCCACATGCTTGACCGTGCCGATCTCACCCGAGATCACCATCTCGCGCGCCTTCTGCAGCTGCGCAACATTGCGATAGGTCAGATTGACCATATTGACGACCCCTGCCCTCTCGGCAGCTTCCGTCATCTCGAGCGCCTTTTCATAATTCTCCGCGAGCGGCTTCTCGCAGAGAACGTGCTTGCCGGCGGCAAGCAACGGCAGGGTCGTCGGATGGTGAGCCTTGTCCGGCGTGACATTGGTCACCGCATCGAACTCGCCCCAGGCCAGCGCCTCGTCGAGCGACGAAAAGCGCTTATTGATGTCGAACATATCGCAAAAGGCGGTGAGCCTCGTCGCGTCAGTATCGACGGCGCCGACGATTTCGACGCCAGAAATGCGGGCGAAATGCTCCACATGGTTCTTCGCCATGCCGCCCGTGCCAACTACTATGAGACGCATATGATACCTCAGCGATAACCGGCTTCGCCGGCCTGGTGCAGTTTCGGACCACGCTCGACGATCGGCTCCAACGCCGTCTCGACCGGCACGTTGGGCGCATCATGGATGCTGGCCTGAGTGCCGAGCGGATTGTGGGCCCACTTCACGGAATTGATCAGCACCTTTTGGACCGTGGCGTCGTGATAGGTCGGGTAGGTCTCATGGCCAGGGCGGAAATAGAAGATGTTGCCGGCGCCACGGCGCCAGGTCATGCCCGAGCGGAAGACTTCGCCGCCCTGGAACCAGGAGATGAACACGGTTTCCAGCGGCTCCGGAACGGAGAACTGCTCACCGTACATTTCCTCGTTCTCGAGCTCAAAATGCTCGCCCAGACCAGCCGCGATCGGATGGCGCGGATTGATGACCCAGAGGCGTTCGCGCTCACCGGCCTCGCGCCATTTCAGCGCGCAAGGCGTGCCCATCAGGCGCTTGAAGACCTTGGAGAAATGGCCGGAATGCAGGACGATGAGGCCCATGCCCTCCCACACGCGCTTGGCGACGCGCTCGACCACTTCGTCGTTAACGGCGCCATGGTCCTTGTGACCCCACCACAGCAGGACGTCGGTGTCTTTCAGGCGCGCTTCGCTAAGACCATGCTCCGGCTCCTGCAACGTTGCAGTGGTTGCCTGGATACCGGCATCGGCACTCAGCGCCTTGGCGATGGTGTTGTGCATGCCTTCCGGATAGATCTCGGCGACGACTTTGTTTGTTTGCTCATGAATGTTCTCGCCCCAAACGACGGCACGAATAGTCATTACGGCACTCCTCTAATTCTATTGGGATTGAATAGGTTTACGATCCAAAGCGCTTTGGGAAAGCGCCGTACTTCAAACCTTCATCAGCCTGCTTTGTAGAGACATAGAACCTTCAAAGCGATTTGACAAAGGCAAAAACGGCCATGAACAACACCTCTGTTTTCAGTGCGACACGGATTTTGAAAAGAGATTGACGACGAGCACGCCGGCAATGATCAACCCCAGGCCGATGACGGCGGCAAGGTCGAGTTTCTGACGGAACAGCACGAACCCCACCACGGAAATCAGCACGATGCCGAGCGCGCTCCAGATAGCGTAGGCGATGCCCACCGGGATGACCCGCAACGTTACCGAAAGGCAATAGAAGGCCGCCGTGTAGCAAACCACCAGAACGATCGTCGGACCGAGGCGGGTGAACTGCTGCGACATCTGCAACGCCGTCGTGCCGATCACCTCCAGCACGATCGCAACCAGCAGCATTGCATAGACAGATGCGTTCGCCATTCCCATGTCTCCGACGATTCCTAGAGGTGTGTGAGCTCGACAAGCCGCCCGATGAGCGTCGCGCGCGCGTTTGCGTCCATGTCGTGACTACCGAGCAGGTCCGCAAGCCAGATCCCATCGGCCGCCAACCTGACGATTGCCGCGTCCACCGAGGAATCCGTACCGACATATTCCTCGCTGCGCTCGCGCACCCACTCGTGCCAGCGCTGCCGCAATTGCGGCTCGGTAAGCAGCACCATCGTCACCTGCGCCCAGTCCTTGTTGCCCTGCGGCTGATCGCGCAGTGCCAGGCACGCATGCAGGTAACCGCGGGTAAAGCGACCATGCGGCAATGGATCCGCGCGCATCGCTTCCTCGATTGCAGCATCCAGCCGCTCCAGCAGGCTGTCGAACAGCGCTTCGAGAAGCATGTTCTTGCTGGGGAAGTGATGCAGCAGGCCACCCTTGCTCACCCCGGAGGCGCCGGAAACGGCATCCAGCGTCACCGCAGCCATTCCCTTTTCGGAAGCAAGCCGCGCCGCGACCTCCAGCAACTGCTGGCGGACGAACAAAGGCTGCTTCTTCCTGTGGTGCGCTGTGGACATGGCGACATAACATACCAATTGGACGGTTTCGTCAATCAACTAATCGGCGGTCCGAAAACCCATGAGTTCCGGACCTCATCAAAGCCATCCTCCTCTCAAATCACACTATGATGCGCGACATCATTTTCATCGAAAATCGACACTTTTGCAGCATCGACGGTGAACGCAATCGGCGAGCCGGTAGTGATGGTGGTCATGCCCGGATCCGTGCCGATGATTTTGGAACCGTCCCTGAGCCGGACGTGAACGAGTGAACGGTCGCCGAGGCGCTCCACGGTCTCGACCTGCCCGCCAATATCGCCCTTCTCCGCCGCTGTGACGACCAGATGCTCCGGGCGGATGCCAAGCGTCAGCCCGGAATTCGAAATGCCGTTGAGCCCGACCGCCGTCTTGATGACCGATCCATCAGGCAACGTCGCCGTCGCCAATCCGCCCGCCTCGCCGATGCCAGCTATATTGATGAAGTTCATGCCCGGTGAGCCGACGAACTGGGCGACATAGCGTGTCGCAGGGCGCGTGTAGATCTCGACAGGCGAAGCGACTTGCTCGATCTTCTTGTTGTTGAGCAGCACGATACGGTCGGCAAGCGTCATCGCCTCTACCTGATCGTGGGTGACGAACACCATCGTTGCACCCAGCCGCTCATGCAGCTGCGCCAGCTCGACGCGCGTACGAGTGCGCAGGCCGGCGTCGAGGTTGGAGAGCGGCTCGTCGAAGAGGAAGACATCAGGCTCGCGCACGATGGCGCGGCCGATCGCAACACGCTGGCGCTGGCCGCCTGATAGAGCCGAAGGCTTGCGATCCAGAAGGTGCGGCATTTCGAGGATCTTCGCCGCCGCCTCGATGCGCCTGGCGATCTCGGTCTTCGGCGTCTTGATGTTACGCAGGCCGAAGGACATGTTGTCGCGAACCGTCATGTGCGGATAGAGCGCATAGGATTGGAACACCATCGATACGCCGCGCTCGCCGGGCGGCAACTGATCGACCCGCCGTCCGCCGATCCAGATCTCGCCGCTGGTGATCGACTCCAGACCGGCGATCATACGCAGCAATGTCGACTTACCGCAGCCCGAACCGCCGAGGAAGACGACGAACTCGCCACGCTCGATCGTCAGATCGATGTCGTTCAGAACCTGCACGGCACCGAAATGCTTGGTGAGGGACTTGATGTTGATGCCTGCCACTTTGCTCCTCCTGCGGAAAAATCGAACTTCGTCAGACTTGCCATTCATCGCGCCCGGCCCGACGATCACAGTCGGAACGAGGCTTCCGCATTGGTTATTTGACGGCACCTGCGGCGACACCGCGCGTCAGGGTCCGTTGGAAAATCAGGAAGAAGATCACCGTCGGCGTAATGCCGAGCAGCGAGGCCGCCGCAATCGCGGTCGGCTCCTGCGTATTGGCACCCGACAGCACGCCCATGGCGACGGAAACCGTCTGGTTGTTGTTGGAAACCAGGAACACCAGCGGGATCAGGAACTCGTTCCAAGTCCAGATGAAGAAGAAGGTCGCCAGCACCGCAAGCGTCGGCCGCAGCACCGGCACGATGACCATCCAAAGGATCTGCCAGCGCGTAGCATTGTCGATCTGCGCCGCCTCGATGATTTCGCGGGGGAAGGTCGCCAGCACCGAAGACAGAAGATAGGTCCCGAAGGCGGTGTGCAGCACGCCGATGATCAGGATCACCGAGAGCATCGAATCGAACAGGCCGACCTGCTTGGACATGTAGTAGAGCGGATAGACCAAGGCTTCCTGCGGCGCCATGATCGAGATCAGCAGGATGACAAGCATCACCTGTCCGCCGCGTACGCGGCCGATGCCGATGGCATAGGCGTTCAGCAGGCTGAGAACGACGGCCAATATCGCAGTACATCCACTGATGAGAATGCTGTTGAAGAGCTTTCGGGGGAAATCGACATTCATCCAGAAGTTCTTGAGCGCTGTCAGGTCGAAGCTATGCGGAAAGGCAAGCGGGCCATTGGCGGCATAGTCGGAAGGCGTCTTTATGGCATTGAAGGCGGCCAGGAAGAACGGAAACAGCGTACCCGCAAGGAAAACAAGCAGGATAGCCAGAACGACCCATCGGCCAATCCCTTTCTTCTGGCCGTGATGCACCGAAACAACCGGGGCGGAAATCGAAGACGTCATCGCCATGTCAGTGCCCTCCCTCGGCCTGTTTCGATTGCATGCGCAGGAACACGACGCCGAGTATGATGGTGATGACGGTCTGCAGCGTCGCAATGGCCGCAGCATAGCCAACACGGTTCGTCGTGAAGAAATGATAGTAGGACAGATAGGATGGCACCGTGGTCGCATTGTCGGGTCCGCCCGACGTCAGCACGTAGATCGGCGCAAAAACCTTGAGTGCCGCGATCAGCGTCGTCAGCGCCACCACGAAAATCTCAGGCATGAGCATCGGAATGGTGATGGAGCGGAAGCGCCCGAACCAGCTCGCATTGTCGAGTTCGGCCGCCTCGTAGAGCGAAGGGTCGACGCGCGCCAATCCGGACATGAACACGACAAGGCAGTAGCCGACCTGGACCCAGACGATGACGGCGGAAACGGCCCAAAGCGCATAGTTTGCGTCTCCCAGCCAGTTCTTGGCGAGGAAATCAAGCCCAATGGTTTTCAATACCGCGTTGATAATGCCGATGGGGTTGAGGATCCACCCCCAAAGGACACCGGCCGCGGTCAAGGGCAGAATCTGCGGCAGGTAGAAACCGGCGCGGAAGAAACTCGACCACGTCTCGCTGAATTGCGCACTGATATAGTCGAACAGCACCGCCGCCAGCACCAACCCCAGGAGGATGGGCACGATGGTCATCGAAATGATGAACAGCAGTGTATGCTGGATCGAACTCCAAAAGAGGCTGTCCAGCAGCAATCTCTGATAGTTTTCAAAGCCGACATAGCGCGGCGGAATGACACCGCCCTTCCATGTCGTGAAGCTGATCACGAAATTGGCGATCAGCGGAATGAGCACCACCAGCACAAATCCCAGCATCCCGGGGATCATGTAGAAATAGTACCCCGCCCTGCCGGCGCTCTTCGACTTTTCCATCGAATTCCTCCAGTCCGATACGGCGGGTGGCATCAGAGCCGTCCCGCCGTTGTGATTGTCGCCGATGGTGTTATTGCGCCGCCTGCACGTCGTCGTAGGCCTTCTTCAGCCGTGCAGCCAATTGATCAGGTGGCGTGGAGCCGTTCACCAGGCCGGTAGTCGCCTGAATCAGCAGTTCGTAATAGCCGGGCACCGGCCAGTCCGGGTAGAAGCCGAGGCCGCCCTTGCTGGAAATCTGGTGGAAGAGTTCGACATTGCGCTTGCCGACCTCATCGGTGATGGCAGCCGGATCTGCATCAATAGCCACACCGCCAAGATTTGCCTGTTCGTTCTGATTGTCCTTGCTCAGCACCAGATCGATGAAATCATAGGCGAGATCCTTGTTCTTGGCGCTCTTTGGCACCATGAACATGCTGCCAGTTGAGCCGACGGTGTACTTCGTCGTCGGGAAAATGAACTGGCTCCATTTGAACGTCTTGATTGTGTTCGCAAAATTGCCGTTGTTCCAGGTACCGCTGACGAACATCGGCGCCTTGCCCGAAGAGAACACATTGGCGGCGTCCGTCCCCTTGAGGCCGGTCGAATCCTTCGAGATGTATCCCTTGCCCACCCAGTCAGCGATCTTCTGAGCAGCGAACAGGAAGGGCTTGGTATCGAGCGGCGCCTTGAGACCCTGATAATTCTTGACCCAGGTGTCATCGGCCTGCGTCAGTGCCAGCGTGTAGAGCAGATGCTGTGCGTTCGAATCCACCGTGCCGTAGGCAAGCGGTGTAATGCCCTTCTGCTTGAAGTGGTCGAGAGTCGCCTCAAACTCAGCCAGCGTCGTCGGCACCTTCAAGCCATCGGCCTGGAACATGTCGATGTTGTAGAAGACCGAGACGAACTCGCCAAGCGCTGGAATACCGATGATCGGACCCGAGCCATAGACGCCATTCTGGTCATATTTGCTGAGCTGCGTGTTGGTTTCGTTCAGGACCTTACCCCAGCCACGCTTCTTGAACTCATCATCGAGCGGCGTCAGCAGCCCCTGCGAGGCGACGAGGCCCGCTGTTGCGTTGCCCTTATTGTACTCGAGCACATCAGGCGCCTGATCCGAATTCAGGATAAGACTGCCGGCCTTCTGCAATTGATCGAAGGTTTTTTGCTCGAAATTGACGGTTACATCGGGATGTTTGGCCTTGAATACGCCGAGTGCCTTCGTCCAGGCTACCGCCTGAGGCGTGTCGGGCAGCTCGTACCACCAGACGTTAAATGTCTTGCCCTGGGCCTGCGCCACACCGGCAGCCAACAGAAGCGACATGCCGGCCGAGACCGCCAGCTTCGAAAAAATATTCATATGTTCTCCTCCACCTGCGAACCGTGACGGTTTCAGTCCGACGACATGGCCCGCGCTGCCATCGGGTTTTCCCTCATTTCTACCAAGCACTCGCCTGTCCCATGAGGCGATCAGCGGATGCTCGGCAGTTCCTCCGTTTGGATACCGTCTCGCGTGGAGCAGCTGCCGCTCCACACCTTTGATTAACGCACAACTTGCCTCCTGAATCGATGCAGATTCGCAAATACGCGCGTTACTCGACGAATTCACCGCCCCGGCTTCTCTTGAGATAGTTCAGGCCGTGAACCTGACCAGTCATCTCAAGCGCATCGCGATAGACCGGGTCATGCCAGCCTTCGATGTCGATGGAACCGGACCAGCCGGCAAGCCGCAGCTCGGAGATAATGTCGGTCCAGCTGCTGTCGCCGAAGCCCGGCGTGCGCATGAAGACGAACTTCTCCTTGCCGAAGATGCCATGTTCCTTGATGACGTCCCAACGGATCGTCGCGTCCTTGCCGTGAACGTGGAAAATCTTGCTTGCCCATTTGCGGATCTGAGGCAGCGGCTCGATCAGATAGACCATCTGATGGCATGGCTCCCATTCCAGGCCGAGATTGTCGTCCGGGGTCTCGTTGAACATCAGCTCCCAGGCGTCGGGATTGTGCGCGATGTTCCAGTCGCCGGTCGCCCAGTTGCCGTCCATGGCGCAATTTTCAAAAGCGATCTTGATGCCCCTGTCGGCAGCCCGCTTGGCGAGCTCGCTCCAGACCTGCTTGTAGCGCGGCAGGCTGTCGGTGAGCGGCTTGTCACGGATGCGACCGGTAAAGCCGGCAACGCAGGTCGCGCCGAAATGATGGGCATTGTCGATGCAGTCCTTCCAGCCCTGCAGCGTCTGCAGGTCCATCTCGCGCTCTTCGAGCGGATTGCCGAACATGCCGAGGGTCGAGATGGTGATGTCGCGATCGCCGATGGCGTCGCGGCAGCGCTTGCCAAGTTCCGCGAGGTTCTGGCCGTTGGTGGTCTGCCAGAAGAAGGGCTCGAAGCTTTCGAAACCGAGGTCGGCGATCTTGGCGATGTTCTTGGCGGCATCCTCGTTCGTCGCCCTGATCATCGTGCCGATGCGGATAGCCTTTGCCGGATTAGTCATGATCTCACTGTCCTTGTGCTGAAATGTCGACGCGCCGGCCGGTCTGGGCGCTCTCGATCGCGCCGAGAACCATGGCCAGGCTGCGGATATTGTCGCGGCTTGCCGTTTCGGGCGGCCTGCCGGTCCTGATCGCTTCGATGAAGGAGGCGATGACGCTGGCATGGCCGTGCGTCTCTTCTTCGTGTTTCGGTCCGGGAACTTCGATCGGCGTGAAGCCATGCAGCAGGCCGGGCTCATTGCCGGCGACACTGGCTTCGAAACTCTCTTCGCCGTCCCAGGTCAGCATGCCCTTGCTGCCGGTCAGCCGCCACTGGCTCTCCCAGCTCGTGCGCCGTCCCTCGGCGCACCAGGAGCCGCGATAGCTGAAGACGACATCGTCGGAAAAGTCGAAGAGCGCGTGGGCAGAAGCGCCGTGCTTATACCAGGAGCCCACGGGGTTCTTCTCGACGCAATAGACCGAGACCGGCACCTTGCCGGACACGAAGCGGGCGGCATCGAACGTATGGATCGCCATGTCGAGCAGCAGGACATTATCCATTTCCTCGCGGAAGCCGCCGAAATGCGGACCAAGGAAGAAATCGCAATGAACACCCGTGAGTTCACCGATCGCTCCCTCCTCCACGAGCCGGCGCAGGCGCCGGATGCCGGAGATGTAGCGGCGGTTTTGGATAATGGCGTGGACCTTGCCGGCTTGAGCGGCGAGATCGATCAGCGCAGCACCCTCGGAAAGCGAAGTCGCCATCGGCTTTTCGCTGAGCACATGGCAACCAGCCTTAAGTGCCGTCGAAACCACGCCGAAGCGCGCGGCCGGAATGACGACGTCAAAAACGAGATCGGCCTTGGTCGCGACAATGACCTCCGCGAGATCGGAGCCGATGACGGCATTTTCGAGAGAGAACTCTTTCGCAAGGTTTTCAGCGGTCGCTCGATTGAGATCGACCAGGCCGACAACCTGAATGGATTCGGCAAGCGATGGCGTCGAGGCAATGGCCCTGAGCCAGCCTTTAGACATAGCTCCGCACCCGCACAAAATGGCATTGAATTTCACGATGTCCTCCAGCGGGCGGTGATCAACCCCTCATGACACGCGCTCCGTAAACGTTTACGATACTATGCGAAAAGACTTTCCTGTGTCAATAGAGGAGGACAGCGGAAAATGGCGCATGGAGGAAAACCGCGGCCAATGAAGGGAATTCGCCAGCTTGCCGAGCATCTCGATATCTCGATCGGCACAGTATCACGCGCATTGAACGGCAAGCCGGATGTGAACGAAGAGACCCGCAAGCGCGTGCTCGCCGCCGCCGAACAACTCGGCTATGTGGCCAACCAATCCGGGCGCAGCCTGCGGCAAGGCACCACCAACGTTATCGGGCTGATGATCCAATCCAGCCGGGAAACGGTTGAAAACAGCGACAACTTCTTTCTGACTGTGACGGGCGGGCTGCAGAGCGTGTTCTCGCGACACAATCTCGATCTGATCATGCTCCCTTGCCCGCATGACGAAGACCCCTACGAATATCTGAAGCGCATGGTCGCGAGGCGCATCGTCGATGCGCTGATCCTTTCCGAGACGCAGCGTGTCGACAAGCGCTTCGATATGCTCGCCAAGGCGAAAATTCCATTCGCGGCGCTTGGCCGCAGCCTCTCGGGCGTGCAGCATCCCTGGGCCGACCTGGATTTCGACGGCGTCGCCAATTGCGCCGTCGACCGGCTTGTGGCGCATGGGCACCGGCGCATTGCCATCAGCACGCCCGCCAGCGACATCAATCTCGGCTTCGTCTTCGTAGAAGGCTATCGCCGCGCACTGGAGCGGCATGGTATCCCCTATGATCCCGCGCTGGTCATCCGCGCCAAATCGAGCGAACAGGGTGGCTATCAGGTCGCCGATGAGCTGCTTGGCCTGAAAGACAGGCCGACGGCTGTGATCCTGATCTATGAGCTGATGGCCATCGGCTTCTATCGGCGTGTCATGGAGGCTGGCATCATTCCCGGTCGCGATGTTGCTGTCGTTGGCTTTCGCGAGGCGCCGCGCGCCAAATTCCTGCAGCCGACGCTGACCTGCTTTCGTACCTCGCTGCACGATCTCGGGGTCGAACTCGCGGAAATCCTGCTTTCCAGCATGCCCGCCTACAACCATATCTACCCCAACACGAAGCGCCAGAGGACCTGGCCGCTCGAACTCGTTCCCGGCGAAAGCGACGCCTTTCACCTGACGACCGGCAAATAAGGCAGCGCCGAAACGCCGCACCGGCCATATCGACGGTTGCGGCAGCGCCCGTCAGTTGCCATGTAGAACATCGCAAACAGGGGCCGAGGCTTGAGCGAAGAAACCATCACACTTTACGAAGCGATCGGCGGCGACCGCACGGTGCGGGCGTTGACCTCGCGTTTTTACGAATTGATGGATACGCTGCCGGAAGCAGCCAATTGCCGCGCCGTACACCCGCCGAGCCTCGAAGGCTCGCAAGAGAAATTCTACGAATATCTGACCGGCTATCTCGGCGGACCGCAGCTCTATATCGAAAAGCGCGGCCATCCCCGCCTGCGCAGCCGGCATTTCGTCGCTGCCATCGGCCCGAGAGAACGCGATGAGTGGCTACTTTGTTTCCGCCGAGCCATGGACGAAACCATCGAGAACGAAAAACTGCGTGCAATCATCTGGGAGCCCGTCGAGCGTCTGGCGTTCCACATGCAGAACCGAGAATGAGGAAGATATGAGCATTGGCGCCGTAATCCGTCCGGCCACCCTGTTTATCGCCGGCATTCTCGGCGGCGGCGGCGTCGCGCTTGCTGCAGCTGCCACCCATGGCGGCGATACGCATTTCCTTGGTGCAGCCTCCACCATGAGCCTCGCGCACGCCCCTGCCCTCTTGGCGCTCTATGCCAGCTATGACCGCATTCGCACCGCGCCGGTTGCCGCTGTTCTGCTGGGATTGGGAACGCTGATCTTCGCAGGCGACCTGATCAGCCGTCACTTCGGCGGCAGCTCGTTATTTCCGATGGCCGCCCCGACGGGCGGAATGGGCATGATTGCCGGCTGGGCCGTGATAGCGCTCGGCGCCTTCTTCAGGACGAATACCGCGAAGGCATAAAGCCGGCATCGTCACCGGCGAGCTGGCAATACCGGCTTAAACGCCAGGAACCACGCTGAAGCCTTCGAATTGCGGCGGCCCCCAATGGAGCCGCTTGTTGTCGCTTGCGTTGCGATGTGCCACGCGAAAATGCTCGGATTTCGTCCAGTTGATGAAATCCTCTTCGCTGTGCCAGGCGGTGTGCGAGGAAAACAGCGTATAGCCTCCATCGACATCCGCCTTACCGCGCAACAGGCGAAACTCCAGGAAGCCGGGCACGTCGGAGAGGCGGGAATCGCGCCCTCTCCAAACCTCTTCGAATTCGCCCTCCAAACCGATGACGACCTTGAAGCGGTTCATGGCGATGTACATGGCAACCTCGTTCGACGATCAGACCTTCTTGCGGCGTGCGACACTCTTATCCACCCTCGGCGCAAAGGCAACGACATTTGCGCCGTCACGGCTGGCCTCGTCCAGCGGCTGATCCGGCGCTTCTCCGGGCATGCGCGCCTTCCACGCCGGAAAAGTCGCAACATTCGCAGCACGCTGCCGTTCCTCGGCGCGGCGCATCAGCAATTCATAGAGTTCGGGCACAAGCCCATCACCATTCTGCGCGGCCAGCTTGTGCAGGCCGATCAGCATAAACCCGTCAGGGCCATTGTCGATCATTGGGAAACGTCTCGTTCTTTCATGGTCTGCAGCGCCCGCTCGAGGCTGGACTTGCTGCCGTTGCGCAACGGAATGAAGGCCTTGCCGAACTTCTTGCAGCCGGTCTTCACCCGCAGGCACGCATCGTGGCTGATACAGTCGATAGGGCAGAAGACGCAGTCGACCGAAGGCAGCACCGTATCGATGCGCGACACTGCTTCGCGCAGCCCGCCGTCGTGATGGATCAGTTCAGCCCCGAAGTTGCTGGCGATCTGGCGCAGATGCGCCACCTGGCAATCGCGACCGCCGACATAGAGAAAGCTGCGCACATCGAGATTGGACTTGCCGGAGGTCTGCGCCGTAGCCTGCACCTCACGGCTCCCGCGGCCAGAATCCTTCTTCCCCTTACGCGCCATGCATCACCCGCTTGCTGGTTGCTCTTGCACGCTCGATTCCGCCGAGCGCGAGGCGACCTTAGTAAACATGAGTTTTATAGTAAAGTATAAAGTTGAGGATTTACATCATATTTTAGAGCGAAACTCGGTTAGCCAACTTGCAGAGCCTTCTCGGTGTGCACCGATGCAATTCATTCGCAGCGATTGGGTCCTGAAACAGATGCACGGACTGGGCATTCCCGCGCCGACTTAGCGCCGCGTCACCTGGACTTCCTGAGTGAACGACCAGCTTGGCTTACCCCACTCCGGCGGCAATGGCGGGAAAGGCGCTGCCCTGCGGATACCGTCGGCAACTGCTTCGTCAAGTTCAGGAATACCCGAGCTTCGGGCGATCGACATTGAACTCAAACCGCCGTTGGCACCAATCGTAAGGCGGACACGCACCGTGATGCCGCCTTCATATTTCGACGAGACACGGACCGCTCTCCGAATACGAGCCTGAACCTTGCCTGGATAGTTGGCAACAGCGGCGCTTCCCGCTCCCATGCGCTGAGCATTCGCCATTGAATTGGTGTCGGATTGAGCCGTCTCAGTCCCCTCGGAAGAACCTCTCTTGCTGTCCTCCCTGCTCTCGCCCTTCGACCCCGACTTCGCCTTTACGATCTTTGCGATCGGCTTCTTGACTTCCTTCGGCTTCTCGACGGGTTTCGGCTTTGCAACGGGAGTAACCGCTTCGGGCATGGGTTGGATTGGCTGGGCCTCGGCAACCTGGGTGTTGACGGGCTGGATCGGCTCGGCGGGCTGCATCACCGTCGTCTCGGCCGGCGCCTGGGTTGCCAGGATCTGGGGTTGCTCCGAAACAACGGTTTCGGGCGGAACCTGATCAACCGGCTGTACGGCTTCAATCGTCTGGACGGGCTGAGCTTCAACTACCTGAGGCTGCACAACGTCGGGCTGCGGCTGCTGGGTCTCTTCCGGCGTGACTTCGGTCGGTTGGACCGTCTGCGGCTGTACCGCCTCTGCCGTCACCTGTTCCGGTTCCGTCTGCGGATTATTCTCGCCTGCCGCCATCTGATCCGCATCGGCATTACCGATCATAATGACGCTGACTGTATCGCCCGCCTCCTCCTGCGCCTCTTCCGGCGTCGCCACGAAGGTTAGCAGCAATAGTGTGACGACAAGCGCGTGGAACAGGCAGGATCCCAGGCCGGAAAAAAGAAGCGGCGTTTTGCGGCCCGAAGCCGCCACCTCAAGCTTTTCAGGCAGCGCATCCATCGGCAGTTGCTCCGCCGCCGCGACCGTCACCGGCTCTGCTGGGTTGTCCGGAAAGGGGCTGATCTGCGTAAGGCGGCTATAGTGTATCACCGTCTCACCAGCCGGCGGACGTGGCACGCCTTCGAGGCCGGTCAATTCATGGCCCGGCAGCGCGCTCGGATAGTTGTCATTCAAGCCGCCGTTGGCACGGCGCTCCATAGAAACCTTGACCGAGCGCATCGCCATGGCCGTCAGCCTTCAAAAGGAACTGATGTTTGCGAGCGGGTCGCCAGTGCGGCCTTGCACTCGCCCGCCGCCGGACCATCGCATACGGGCGTATCGTTGATGATGATGCGGGAGACGGCCTCGCATTTCACGCCGGGCATATCGAATTGCCGCACGCGCTTCTTGCCGAGCGGCAGATCGCGGAAATCGAGGACGGTGACACGGTCGACGGCATTCTTGTCGTTGAAGAAGGCGAGCTCGAAAGAGATCTTGTTGATCGGCGTCGCCATCTCGTTCTCGGCGACGAAGGTCATCATGCAACCCTTCTGCGACGGCGCCAGCGCATTGAGCTCGACATTGAGCTTGTGCGCGGCGGTTGTCGGGACCGCGCTCGCATCCTCGGCGAAGGCGGGAACGCAGTATGCCGAGACGAACATTCCCGAGATAGCGAGCGTCAAGATCGTTTTCGTCAGCATCGGCATGTCTCCTGAATATGCTTTGACGCGCGCCAGCCGGCCAACTGCCCTAGCGTGTACCGTCGCAATTTTTAAACTTGACTTTCTTTGTATCCTATTGCGTTTTTATGAAACCATGAGTATGAGAGTCAAGATAAATTTGACCGGGCAGCAGTTCGGCCACCGATGAATTTTCAGGCAAAACCAAACAGGATGATTGCTGACAAGACCCCAACGCCGCCGGCGCGAAGCGCGGCGGCACCGCAGTTAAGAATTGTCGAGAGCACGGATATTTTCCGGGGCCAGACCGAAATCATGATCAAGCACGAAGGCGTCATCTACCGCATGAAGATTACGCGCCAAGGCAAGCTCATACTCAACAAATAGGCATGAAAAATGACTGAGACGACCCGACCGACACCCGCCGAAATCCGCGCCTTCCGCGCCGAGAATCCGAAGATGCGCGAGCGCGATATCGCAGCCCGCCTCAATATTTCCGAGGCAGCCCTGGTGGCTGCCGAAGTCGGCATCTCAGCTACCCGCATCGACGCAAGCGTCGATCGCTTCCTGGCGCGGATCGCCTCGCTCGGCGAGATCATGGCCCTCTCGCGCAACGAAAGTGCCGTGCACGAGAAGATCGGCGTCTATGAAAACATGAAGTTCGGCGTCCAGGCGGCCATCGTGCTTGGCGAGAATATCGACCTGCGCATCTTCCCGAAGCGCTGGGTGCATGGCTTTGCCGTCACCAAGCTCGATGGCGATCAGAAGAAGCTGAGCCTGCAGTTCTTCGACAAGGCCGGCGATGCCGTCCATAAGGTGCATCTACGTCCCGCCTCGAATGTCGAAGCCTATCACGCCATGGTCGCAGAGCTGCGCATCGAAGACCAGTCGCAGGAATTCGTCGAGGACCGCTCCGGTTATGATAACGGCCCAACGGAGGGCGATATCAGCCGCGACGAGCTGCGCGACCACTGGAGCCGCATGACCGACACGCACGAATTCTTCAGCATGCTGAAGAAACTGAAAATCGGCCGTCAGGATGCCATCCGCACCGTCGGCGACGACTATGCATGGAAGCTGGATGCCGGTGCCGTCGCCGAGATGATGCACGCCTCCGTGCGCGAGGGCTTGCCGATCATGTGCTTCGTCGCCAATGAAGGCACCGTGCAGATCCATTCCGGCCCGATCTTCAACGTGCAGACCGTGGGTCCCTGGATCAATGTCATGGATCCGACCTTCCACCTGCATCTGCGCCAGGACCAGATCGCCGAAGCCTGGGCCGTGCGCAAGCCGACCAAGGACGGCCATGTCACTTCGCTCGAAGCCTACAACGCCAAGGGCGAGATGATCATCCAGTTCTTCGGCAAGCGGAAGGAAGGCTTCGACGAGCGTCCCGATTGGCGTGCCATCATCGAAAACCTGACGAAAGACGGCGCCAGCGTCGCTGCGTGAGAGACGGCAAATGACGATGTTTAAGAACTTCAAGCGCATCAGGCCTTGGGAAGTCGCCCTGACCATGCTTGTGATGGCTCTACCACTCGTGCCGGCAAGCCCCATCGCAGGCTATGGCGGCTTCGTCCGACATGCCCATGCCGCGGAAACGCTAAAGAAGCTGGACACCACGCGCCTCGTCTCCATCGGCGGCGATGTGACCGAGATCGTCTATGCGCTCGGCGAGGAGAAGCGGTTGATCGCCCGCGACTCCACCAGTCTCTATCCGAAGGAAGCGACCAAGCTTCCCGATGTCGGCTACATGCGCGCGCTCTCGCCGGAAGGCATCCTGGCTGTCAACCCGACGGCCATCATCGCGGTCGAGGGCTCCGGCCCGCCAGAGGCGCTGGCCGTATTGCGCAATGCCAGCCTGCCGTTCGAAACCGTACCGCAAACCTATGATCGCGACGGCATTCTGAAGAAGATTGACGTCGTCGGCTCGCTGCTCGGCGTGCCGGAAAAGACGAAGGCACTGGAAGACAAGGTCGCCGCCGATCTGGACGCCGCCATCGGCGATTCCGCCAAGCGCCCGGAAGCTGAGCGCAAGCGCGTGCTCTTCGTGCTCAGCAACCAGAACGGCAAGATATTAGCGTCGGGCAGCAACACGGCTGCCGACGGCATCATCAAGCTCACCGGCGCCATCAATGCGATTAGCGGCTTCTCCGGCTACAAGTCGGTGACCGACGAAGCGATCATCGAAGCCAAGCCCGACGTCATCCTGATCATGGATCGCGAAGGCCCGATGTCTATGTCGAACGAGGACCTGCTCAAGCAGCCGGCGATTTCGCTGACGCCCGCCGCCAGCAGCAAGGCGATCATACGCATGGATGGCCTGCATCTGCTCGGCTTCGGACCGCGCACCGCCAGTGCGATCCGCGAGCTGAACGCAGCCATCTACGGAGGCTGACGTGGCATTCAACGATGCCATGGCAGGGCTGAAGCAAATGTCGCAAACCACGGCGCGCCGTCGCGAAGGGGATCGCACCGCACTTGCGATCCTCGTCATCGCCGGCCTCGTTCTGGTTTCGGCGGCAGCCATCGCCTTCTCGATCACGACTGGCGCCTCGAACGCTTCGATCGTCGACGTGATCGCCAGCATGCTGAGCGGCCGGGCGGAAAACGCGCTCAGCATTCGCGACCGCATCGTCATTTTCGACATCCGCCTGCCCCGCGCCATACTCGGCTTCCTGATCGGCGGCGGGCTGGCGGTTTCGGGCGCCGTCATGCAGGGTCTGTTTCGCAATCCGCTGGCCGACCCCGGCCTGATCGGCGTCTCTGCAGGCTCCAGCCTTGGCGCGGTTGCGATGATCGTTCTCGGCGGCAGCGTTCTTGCGCCAGTCGCGCACATCTTCGGCATCTTTTCGCTGCCCATCGCCGCTTTCGTCGGCGGCCTGATAACAACGATTTTGCTCTATCGGATTGCGACGCGACACGGGCAGACATCGATCGCAACGATGCTGCTTGCTGGCATCGCGCTCGGCTCCCTCGCCCTGGCGGCGACAGGGATCCTTATCTACATGGCCGACGATCGGCAATTGCGCGACCTCACCTTCTGGAGCATGGGATCACTGGCCGGCTCGACCTGGAACAAGGTCACGGGCGCCGGTCCGATCATCATCCTTTCGCTGCTGCCCCTTCCCTTCATGGCGCGCGGCCTGAATGCGCTGACACTCGGCGAAGCGGCAGCCTTTCACATGGGCGTCGCCGTGCAGCGGCTTAAGAATGTCGCTATTGTCAGCGTCGCGGCGGCCGTCGGCGCCTCCGTCGCCGTCAGCGGTGGCATCGGCTTCGTTGGCATCGTCGTGCCACATATCCTGCGCATGGTGATCGGGCCAGATCACCGCTTCCTGCTTCCCGCCTCGGCCCTGCTCGGCGGCTCGCTGCTGGTCATTGCCGATGTCGTCGCCCGCACCATCGTTTCCCCGGCCGAACTGCCGATCGGCATTCTGACGGCCGGTGTCGGCGGTCCCTTCTTCCTGTGGATGCTGCTCAGGCAGCGCTCGCGCCTCAGCCTGTGAGCCTGCGATGATCGATGTCTTCAATCTCGTCGTCCGGCTCGCCGGCAAGACCATCGTGCAAGACGTGTCCTTTGCGGCCGAGCCTGGAACGCTGACAGCAATTTGCGGCCCGAACGGCTCCGGCAAGACAACGACGATGAAAGCCATTTCGGGCGAACTGGCCTACAAAGGCTCGGTGCACATCAACGGCGCCGAGGTCGGCGCTCTGGAACCGTGGCAGCTCGCGGAAATGCGGGGCGTCCTGCCACAGGCAAGCTCGATCTCCTTCCCCTTCACCGTGCGCGAAATCGTTCGCATGGGTCTCACCAGCGGTCGCAACCGACATCCCGAACATACCGATCGCATTGCCGCCGAGGCGCTCGCGTCCGTCGACCTCGTCGGCTTCGAAGGGCGGCTCTACCAAGAGCTCTCCGGCGGCGAGCAGCAGCGCGTGCAGCTCGCCCGCGTGGTTTGCCAGATATCCGAGCCCGTCATCGACGGCAGGCCCTGCTGGCTGCTTCTCGATGAGCCGGTCTCCAGCCTCGACATCAGCCACCAGCTCACCATCATGTCGCTCGCCCGGCAATTCTGCCGACGCGGTGGCGGGGTTATCGCAGTCATGCACGATCTCAACCTGACCGCGCTTTTTGCCGACCGAATGGTCTTGCTAAAGGGTGGCCGCCTGCAGGCAGCTGGTCCAGTGAAAGAGGTCTTGACCGATAGGCACCTTCAGGATGTGTTCGGCTGCAGTCTGCGGGTCAATTGCGTTCCTGCCAACGATGCGCCCTTCGTTCTTGCCCACAGCGCACTCGCCGACTGATGCGCCTTCAGGCACCTGACCCGGAACCTTTTGCAACACCCGCGCGTTGAGGTTCGATGATCTGAATCAATGTTCCGTGTGCTACATGGTCTAGCGTGCCGGATATTGCCCGATCATCGCAAACAACAGGCGCCTCGGGCGCCCGCTTAAAGCAAAGGGAGCTAGATATGGCGACATCCTTTCTTCATTCGGCGCGAAGCAAGCGCAATGGCAGCAACCTGCAAGACGTTGAGGCCAGCATCGAAGAACAGATCGAATCGCTGCGCGAAGAAGTTGCAGCCTTTGCCAAGCTCATCAGCGACAGCAGCGCAAAGCAGAGCAAGAGATTGCGCGCAGGCGCTGAAACGAGATTAGACGATCTGACGGTCCGCGGAGAGGAATTGCTGCACGATCTGCAGCGCGGCTATGCTAGAGGCTCCCGCGAAGTCCGCAGGACCGTGCGCCAGCATCCGGTTGCCACCATCGGTGCGGCGGCTGCATTCGGCCTCGCCGTTGCCCTGCTTCTGTCTCGCCGCTAGGGTTGCGGCATGCTCGCTCCGATCCTAGGTCTGCTTCTGTCAGGCACATTCAACCGCACCGTTGCGCGAACCAAGCGCAACGGTATTTTCATTGCCATCGCCGTCCTTCTTCTGCTCACCGCCTATGCATTCGCGCTCGTGGCGGCAACTATCTGGCTTGCGGCCATTTATGGCGCAGTGGTCTCGGCACTGTTGATAGCAGCAGGAGCTTTGCTGCTCGGGTTGATCGTCCTCGTCATCATGGCAATCGTCAACCAGCGGGAGCAGCGACGGGCTCGCGAACGTCGGCTGGCGATGGAATCGGTGGCGGCGGCGGTTCTCGGCCTCGCGCGCAAGCAGCCGTTGATGACGGCTGCCATTGCGGCCGCCCTGGTATTCGGCAACCTGTTCGGAACGAGCGACAAGGACGACTGATCCGGCTGCTCTCGAAGCCTGGGCTCCGGCGCGAAAGCGCGAGGCCTGTCTGATTTGGTGCAGATAAGAACAAGCCCGGTCTTTCGACCGGGCTTGTTTGTCAGAAGGCGAATGCCTTTGAGGTCAGTGGCGCCGACGTGGCATCGGGGCCGAAATCCGCTTCGCCGGAGATATCGAGTAACTCCTGCAGCCGCTGGCGCGCGCGGTTGACGCGGCTCTTGATGGTGCCGACCGCACAGCCGCAAATCTCCGCCGCTTCCTCATAGGAAAATCCGGAAGCACCGACCAGGATGATGGCTTCACGCTGATCCGGCGGCAGCTGATCCAGCGCCTTGCGGAAATCTTGCAGATCGACGGCGCCGTATTGCGAGGGATGCGTCGCCATCGACTCCGTGAAGACGCCATCGCTGTCCTGCACCTCGCGGCCGCTCTTGCGCATCTGGCTGTAAAGCTCGTTGCGCAGAATGGTGAAGAGCCAGGCTTTCATATTGGTGCCCATCTCGAAATGGTCCTGCTTCGCCCAGGCCTTCATGATCGTGTCCTGCACAAGATCATCAGCCCGATCGTGACGGCCGGTCAGTGAAATGGCGAAGGCACGGAGGCTCGGAAGGGCTGCGAGAAGCTCGCGCTTGAAGCTCGTTTGGGTTTCCATCGCGCCCACCTCCTATTCGGAGACCTTTGCGGAAGCCAGGCTCTCAGCATGATCCAGCTTCTCGAGAAGATCAAGAAAGCGATCCGGAATAGCTTCATCCTGCACGGCGGAATAGAAGGAACGCAGTCTGTTGCCGATCTGATTGTTGGGATCGAGGATATCCATTGCGCTCAGGTCCGATACCTTCTTATCTGCGTCCTCGGAATTTTGGATGGTCATTTACCCTGCTCGCTCTTCAATTGTCTCGCATTCATGGGTGGGTTTTATATCACTGCTTTCCCGCCCGGGAGACCAGTCAACTTCGCCCAAAGCTGTTTCCTTACGAATCGTAAAGGATGAAGCCAACTGACTGTAAGCATTGTAATGCGACTGCATAAAAAAAGTTCCGGCAAAGAGGAACTTTTTTACTGAACTGACGTTTGTTAGTCACTGCAGCTCTCACGCTGTATTTTATTTAGAATTTTATAAAGGGCGGGAGCCATTGATGACACTTTCCACACGCATCGCGCCGCATCTTCCGTATTTGCGGCGCTACTCTCGTGCTTTGACCGGAACGCAGACGTCAGGAGACGCCTATGTTGCTGCGGTTTTGGAAGCCATCATCGCCGACGTTTCGATCTTCCCCGACACGGACAGCGACCGAGTCGCGCTCTATAAACTGTTCACCAAGCTGTTCGGTTCCGTAACACTTCAGATTCCCGAGCCGGCCTCACCCTTTGCCTGGGAACAGCGCGCCTCGGTCAACCTGTCCAAGGTTTCTCCGCGTGCTCGTCAGGCGTTTCTGCTCGCCTCCGTGGAAAGTTTCCGCCTCGCCGAGATTGCGGACATTCTCGACATCTCCGAAAGCGACGCCATGCACCTGCTAGACACCGCGTCGCAGGAAATTTCGCGGCAGGTGGCAACCGAAATCATGATCATCGAGGATGAACCGCTGATTGCGATGGATATCGAGCAGATGGTGGAAAGCCTCGGACATCGCGTCACCGGGATTGCCCGCACGCATGCGGAAGCGGTTGCGCTGTTCAACGCCACGAAGCCGAAAATGGTGCTTGCCGACATCCAGCTTGCCGACGGCAGCTCGGGCATCGACGCCGTCAACGATATCCTGAAGACAGCCAGCATTCCGGTCATCTTCATCACCGCCTTCCCGGAGCGGCTGTTGACGGGCGAGCGGCCTGAACCAACCTTCCTCGTGACCAAACCGTTCAATCCGGACATGGTGAAGGCCCTGATCAGTCAGGCCCTCTTCTTTAATGAAACCACAAGAGTAGCTGCCTGATTGAAGTGAAAACCCTGCAACGGAACAAAGATTGCAGCCGGTCGTTGCTGTTGAAGACGACCGGTTTACCGCCCGTTATGCCGGGTGATTTTATAGGTCGGTTCAAGTTCTTACGAGTGGAGATGCCCTGTCGGCGGGGCTCTCGAAGTTTGAGTGAAAGGCAAGCCGGTGAATACGTCTGAACCATTACCCGGCGCGCCTTTGAGTTTGGAAGGCAAAGCCGCTCTGATGGAGCGCGCGCTTGCGAGTGCCAGCGTGTCTATCCTGTTTCAGGATCAGACGCTTGCGATTCGTCATGCCGACAATCTGCCGGATCATCTGCGGCCATCCCTCGTGGTTGGCGGCAACGATCTGCATCTGTTCGGCGAGAAGGATGGCGAGCACCTCCTGCGCCTGAAGCGGGGTGTGCTCGAAAGCGGCAAGCCGGCGACCGCCGAAGTCGAAATTCCAAGCGGCGATGGCATACGCGTCTACGAGCTGAAAATGGAGCGTATTGGCGGCCGCAAGCCGCAAGGCGTATTGTCCGTCATCTCCGAAATCACCGAAAGCCGCCATCGCGAAAAGGTTCTGAAGTCGCTGCTGCGCGAGCTGTCGCATCGCTCCAAGAATCTGCTGGCGATCATTCAAGGCATCGCGACACAAACGGCGCGCCATACGCTTTCGGTCGACAATTTCCTGATCAAGTTCCGCGGCCGGCTGCAATCCCTGTCGAATTCGCAGGATCTCATCACCGACTCCAGCTGGCGCGGCGCCTATCTGTTCGAACTCGCGGAGAAGCAGTTCGCCCCCTATTGGCCCGATGCCGGCGTGCCTATGCCGATCTATGGCATCAATGCCCATCTGACGCCCAATGCCGCGGTGCATTTGGGGCTTGCGCTGCACGAGCTGATCGTCAACTCCGCCTCGCACGGCGCCATCTCGGTGGGAGCGACCAGCATCACGCTGAATTGCAAGGAAGCCGAGCTCGACGGCAGGAAGGCGATCGAGGTGGCGTGGTCCGAGCGCTTCTATACGCCCGGCAACCATGAGTTCGAGGACAACAGCTTCAGCCGCACCGTGCTCGAGCGCGTCGTGCCGACCTCGATGAACGGCCGTGCTGACTTCGCCATGGGCGATGGCAGCATCGGCTATCGCCTCACCATTCCCGAGACCGAATACGAGATTCTCAGACGTCGTTGACGGGGAATAGAAGGCAGCCAGTGCGAGGGCGGCGCACTGGCTGCTTTACACTCATCGGGAGGGGACCGTGAGTAGATGTCGGATGACGCTATTGGGCATGCATCAGGGGGATGCATCATCATCGCGACAGCTGGTTAACGATGTTGCCGGTTCTTGGTTCCATCCAATGTCGGAAAATTTCATTTTTTCTTCACATGCATTTGCAGCGGCGCGAGATTGCTCGCCGTTTCGATGCCGACTGCGCTTCCTTTATCGAGTGCTGCAGCCTCTTTGGTCTCGCGCCGTCCGAAAGGAAAACGCGAATTTAAGCGCATAAAAACAGATAGTTGGAAGGAGATCGCGATCCCAGGAAGCTGCCGATCCGCTTGGCTCAAACGTCCCTTCAAGCAAATCTGCGCTTCAAAATTTTACCGTTTGATAAATTTTTTAAGCTGAGTTACCGTTCCTGTACTAGCCGTTTACTATAAGAGGGAACTTCAATGGGACGACTGGAAACTGGGATTCATAAAGGCAGGCTCACGCCCGCCGAATATGATGCAAACTTTTCCGATCTTCACCCGCGCCTCAACAAACACGAGGCGCTGGTCGCATCCGACCGATGCTATTTCTGCTACGACGCGCCGTGCATGACGGCCTGTCCCACCTCCATCGACATTCCGATGTTCATTCGCCAGATCTCGACGGGCAACCCGATCGGCTCGGCCAAGACGATCTTCGATCAGAACATCCTCGGCGGCATGTGCGCCCGCGTCTGTCCCACCGAACAGCTCTGCGAGCAGGCTTGCGTGCGCAACACTGCCGAAGAGCGCCCGGTCGAGATTGGCCGCCTGCAGCGCTATGCGACCGATGCGGCAATGGCCGAAAACAAGCAGTTCTATTCCCGTGCCGAATCCACTGGCAAAAAAATCGCCGTCATCGGCGCCGGCCCGGCCGGGCTTGCCTGCGCGCACCGTCTCGCCGTGAAGGGTCATGACGTCACCATCTTCGACGCTCGCGAAAAGGCCGGCGGCCTGAACGAATACGGCATCGCTACCTATAAGACGGTCGACGACTTCGCGCAGAAAGAAGTCGATTATGTGCTCGCTATCGGCGGCATCGAGGTGAAGAACGGCCAGGCGCTCGGCCGCGATTTCAGCCTCTCCGACCTCTCCCAGCAGTATGATGCCGTCTTCCTCGGCCTCGGCCTTGCCGGCGTCAATGCGCTACGCGCCGAAGGCGAGGATCTCGATGGCGTCGCCGACGCCGTTGCCTATATCGCCGAGCTGCGTCAGGCCGGTAGCAAGGCCGATATCGCCATCGGCCGCCGCGTCGTCGTCCTCGGCGGCGGCATGACCGCGATCGACGCGGCCGTGCAAGCCAAGCTGCTCGGCGCCGAAGAAGTGACGATCTGCTATCGCCGCGGCAAAGAGCATATGAACGCCTCGGAATTTGAACAGGATCTGGCCACCTCCAAGGGTGTCATCATCCGCCACTGGCTAGCCCCGAAGCGCATCCTAGACAAGGACGGCAAGGTCGCCGGCATCGAGGTCGAATATACCGAACTGCGCGACGGCAAACTCACCGCCACCGGCGATGTTGGCGTCATTGCCGCCGACCAGATCTTCAAAGCCATCGGCCAGACGTTCGAAGCTTCAGGCCTCGGCGCCCTGCGCATGGAATCCGGCCGCATCGCCATCGATGGCGAAGGCCGGACCTCGATCGAAGGCGTATGGGCCGGCGGCGACTGCGTGCTCGGCGGCGATGACCTGACGGTCTCGGCCGTAGCACAGGGTCGCGACGCGGCCGAATCCATCAACCATGCGCTCGCTGCCGACAAGTCGGCCGCTGCAGTCGCCTGAAAGGAGAACCGACATGGCTGATCTCCGCAATAACTTCATCGGTATCAAGTCCCCGAACCCGTTCTGGCTCGCCTCCGCGCCGCCGACCGACAAGGCTTACAACGTCGAGCGCGCCTTCAAGGCTGGCTGGGGTGGCGTCGTCTGGAAGACGCTCGGCGAAGAAGGCCCGCCGGTCGTCAACGTCAACGGCCCGCGCTATGGCGCAATCTGGGGAGCCGACCGCCGCCTGCTCGGCCTCAACAATATCGAGTTGATCACCGACCGCGACCTCTACACCAACCTGCGCGAAATGAAGCAGGTGAAGATGAATTGGCCGGATCGCGCTCTGATCGCCTCGATCATGGTGCCTTGTGAGGAACAGGCCTGGAAGGCCATCCTGCCGCTGGTCGAAGAGACCGGAGCCGACGGCATCGAGCTCAACTTCGGCTGTCCGCACGGCATGTCCGAACGCGGCATGGGTGCTGCGGTCGGACAGGTTCCGGAATATATCGAGATGGTCGTGCGCTGGTGCAAGCAGTACACCCGCATGCCCGTCATCACGAAGCTGACGCCCAACATCACCGACATCCGGAAGCCGGCCCGCGCCGCCAAGGCCGGCGGCACTGACGCCGTGTCGCTGATCAACACCATCAACTCGATCGTCTCCGTCGATCTCGACAGTTTCGCACCGAACCCAACTGTCGGCGGCAAGGGCAGCCACGGCGGCTATTGCGGCCCGGCGGTCAAGCCGATCGCACTCAACATGGTGGCCGAGATCGCCCGCGATCCCGAAACTTACGGTCTGCCGATCTCCGGCATCGGCGGCATTACCACCTGGCGCGATGCGGCGGAATTCCTCGCTCTTGGCGCCGGTAACGTGCAGGTCTGCACCGCGGCAATGACCTACGGCTTCAAGATCGTCGAGGAGATGATATCGGGCCTTTCCGACTGGATGGACGAGAAGGGTCATCGCAGCCTGGACGACATCATCGCCCGCGCCGTGCCGAACGTCTCGGACTGGCAGTATCTCAACCTCAACTACATCGCCAAGGCCAAGATCGACCAGGACGCCTGCATCAAGTGCGGCCGTTGCTACATTGCCTGTGAGGACACCTCGCATCAGGCAATCACCAACATGGTCGATGGCGCCAGACATTTCGAGGTGATGGACGAGGAATGCGTCGGCTGCAACCTCTGCGTCAGCGTCTGTCCCGTCGAGAACTGCATCACGATGGAAGAACTGCCGGCAGGTTCGCTCGACAAGCGCACCGGCAAGATAGTCGACCCGAACTACGCCAACTGGACGACCCATCCGAATAATCCGATGGCGCGCCAGGCGGCGGAATGACAGCGGCGAATACCCGCGCGAGTACTACAGGGACGGCCGCAGCTTGCTGCGGCCGCCTTCTTCGTCGCCGCCATTAGCGTTGATCACAAAAGAGCGGAGCTGAGCTCGCTCACTTCCATGTGCGGCGCGATCCTCCTGCAGATTGCGCCGCTTTCAGTTGTGGCGAATGCGAAGTCCGTCGACGAAAAGCTGCTCCAGATAGCGGGCGGCATCCTCGAATCGCCCCTCGCCCGCATGCTCCTGCCCCAGGACCGCACGCACCTGCACGTCGAAGTCGGCATAATGCTGCGTGGTCGACCAAATCGAAAAGATCAGGTGATAGGGGTCGCATTTGGTGATCTTGCCGGCGGTTGCCCAGGCGCGGATGACTTCGGCCTTCTCGTCGACAAGGGCTTTCAGCGGTCCGCGCAGCTCGTCCTCGACATGCGGCGCGCCCTGCAGCATTTCATTGGCGAAAAGCCGGCTTTCGCGCGGGAAATCGCGCGCCATTTCGAGCTTCCGGCGAATATAGGAGCGGATTTCGCTTTCGGGATTGCCGTTGGCATCGAAGGCGCGCAGCGGCTCCAGCCAGGTAAACAGGACACGATCGATCAGTGCTCGATGCATCGCTTCCTTGGTGCGGAAATAATAGAGAAGATTCGGCTTCGACATGCCGGCTACTTCGGCGATCTGATCGATGGTAGTGCCGCGAAAACCATTCACGGAAAACACATCCAGCGCCGCCTCGAGTATAATTTCCTCTTTCTCTTCCTGGATTCGGGTGCGGCGCTGCGTCTTGGCGGCTCTCGGGATGGCCATGTGTGCTCTGTTTCTCCTTGAAATCCGAGCCTTTCGGCCGAGCTCTCATTCACCCTGTCAGTGCGTCTAATTTAGGCAATCGCCTGAAATTTTATCGGAAATTTTCGTGCTTTTCGTCTTGAGCCGCGCCACGGAAGTTGTAATGTTTACCAATCGGTCAAATTATCTGTCAGATGTTTCTTAAAGGCAACTGGCGATTTTCCGGGCAAGAAAAACAAGACGACGCTCTGGAATCTGAAATAAGACCAACGGGAACAATCGGGCATGCACCTTGCATGCCCCAGGACAAACAGGTGAGGATTGCATCATGGTGGCTGCGCCAGGAGAAAACATGCGTATCAATGGCGATCGCCTTTGGGATACGCTGATGGACATGGCGAAGATCGGCCCCGGCGTTGCCGGCGGCAATAATCGTCAGACGCTGACCGATGCCGACGCCGAGGGACGCAGCCTTTTCAAGAGCTGGTGCGACAAGGCCGGCATGACCGTTGGCGTCGACAAGATGGGCACGATGTTCGCAACCCGCGCCGGCACAGACCCGAACGCACTGCCCGTCTATGTCGGTTCGCATCTCGACACCCAACCGACCGGCGGCAAATA
The DNA here is from genome assembly GCF_900094545.1 of Martinezella miluonensis. Classification (GTDB taxonomy): domain Bacteria; phylum Pseudomonadota; class Alphaproteobacteria; order Rhizobiales; family Rhizobiaceae; genus Rhizobium; species Rhizobium miluonense. The sequence continues at coordinate 15,600 of NZ_FMAH01000033.1, read as the reverse complement.
TGACGGCGTCCTCGGTGTGCTTGCAGCCCTCGAAGTCGTCCGCACGATGAACGACCTCGGCATCAAGACCAAGCATCCGATCGCGGTCACCAACTGGGCCAACGAGGAAGGCGCGCGCTTCGCACCGGCCATGCTGGCCTCGGGCGTGTTTGCCGGCATGCATACGCTTGATTATGCCTATGGCCGCAAGGATCCGGAAGGCAAGACCTACGGCGACGAGCTGAAGCGCATCGGCTGGCTCGGCGATGAAGAGGTCGGCGCCCGCAAGATGCACGCCTATTTCGAATATCACATCGAGCAGGGTCCGATCCTCGAAGCAGAGAACAAGGCCATCGGTGTGGTCACGCACTGTCAGGGCCTTTGGTGGCTGGAATTCACGCTGACCGGCAAGGAAGCGCATACCGGCTCGACGCCGATGGCGATGCGCGTCAATGCCGGCCTTGCCATGTCCCGGATCGTCGAAATGGTGCAGAGCGTGGCGATGGAAAACCAGCCGGGCGCCGTTGGCGGCGTCGGCCAGGTCCTCTTCTCGCCGAACTCGCGCAACGTGCTGCCCGGCAAGGTGGTCTTCACGGTCGACATCCGCTCGCCCGACAAAGCGAAGCTTGATCGCATGCGCGCCAAGATCGAGGCCGAAGCACCTGTCATCTGCGACGCCCTCGGCGTCGGCTGCTCCGTCGAAGCCATCGGCCATTTCGAACCGGTGACCTTCGATCCGAAGCTCGTTACATCCGTGCGTAACGCGGCCGAGAAGCTCGGCTACAGCCACATGAACATCATCTCCGGCGCAGGCCACGATGCCTGCTGGGCCGCCAAGGTCGCCCCCGCCACGATGGTCATGTGCCCCTGCGTCGACGGCCTGTCGCACAACGAGGCCGAAGAAATCTCCAAGGAATGGGCCGCCGCCGGCGCAGATGTGCTGTTTCACGCAGTCGTCGAGACGGCGGAGATCGTGGCGTGACCGCCACGATTCCCAACATCGGTACTTCACACATCTGGAGCATGCGCCATGAGCACAGTCATCAAGGGTGGAACCATCGTCACGGCCGACCTGACCTATAAGGCGGACGTCAAGATCGAAGGTGGCAAGATCGTCGAAATCGGGCAGAATCTCTCAGGCAACGAGGTGCTGGATGCTTCCGGCTGCTACGTCATGCCCGGCGGCATCGACCCGCATACGCATCTCGAAATGCCGTTCATGGGCACCTATTCCTCCGACGATTTCGAGAGCGGCACGCGCGCAGCCCTTGCCGGCGGCACGACGATGGTGGTGGATTTCGCCCTGCCCTCGCCCGGCCAATCGCTGCTCGAAGCGCTGACCATGTGGGACAACAAGTCCACTCGCGCGAATTGCGACTATTCCTTCCATATGGCCATCACCTGGTGGGGCGAACAGGTCTTCAACGAGATGGAAGCCGTCGTCCGCGACAAGGGCATCAACACCTTCAAGCACTTCATGGCCTACAAGGGCGCGCTGATGGTGGATGACGACGAGATGTTCTCCTCCTTCCAACGCTGCGCCGAGCTCGGCGCATTGCCGCTCGTCCATGCAGAAAACGGCGACGTGGTCGCGCAGATGCAGGCAAAGCTGCTGGCCGCAGGCAATAACGGGCCGGAAGCGCATGCCTATTCCCGCCCGGCAGAGGTCGAGGGCGAGGCGACGAACCGCGCCATCATGATCGCCGACATGGCGGGCTCACCGGTCTACATCGTCCATACCTCCTGCGAACAGGCGCATGAAGCCATCCGCCGCGCGCGCCAGAAGGGCATGCGCGTCTATGGCGAGCCGCTGATCCAGCACCTGACGCTTGACGAAAGCGAATATGCAAACCCGGATTGGGATCATGCCGCCCGTCGCGTCATGTCGCCGCCGTTCCGCAACAAGCAGCATCAGGACAGCCTCTGGGCCGGTCTTGCCTCGGGTTCGCTGCAAGTGGTCGCGACCGACCACTGCGCATTTACGACCGAGCAGAAGCGTTTCGGCCTCAACGACTTCACCAAGATCCCGAACGGCACCGGCGGTCTCGAAGATCGAATGCCAATGCTCTGGACCTACGGCGTCAACACCGGTCGCCTGACGATGAACGAATTCGTCGCCGTCACGTCCACCAACATCGCAAAGATCCTCAACGTCTATCCGAAGAAGGGGGCGATCCTCGTCGGCGCCGATGCCGATCTCGTCGTTTGGGATCCGAAACGTTCGAAGACCATCGCGGCCAAGACGCAACAATCGTCGATCGACTACAACGTCTTCGAGGGCAAGGAAGTAACCGGCCTGCCGCGCTACACACTGACGCGCGGCGTCGTCGCCATTGAGGAAGGCACGATCAAGACGAAGGAAGGCCATGGCGAATTCGTCAAGCGTGACCCCTTCACAGCAGCCAACCGGGCGCTTTCGACGTGGAAAGAAGTCACCACGCCGCGCAAGGTTCAGCGCAGCGGCATCCCCGCCAGCGGGGTATAGAGCTTGGCTCCAGCGCCTCGGCTCATCCGCCGCTTAACGCGGCACATGCCGCTCCAGCTCCGGCAGCAGGACCACGCTTTCCTGCTCGTTCGGATCGGTGCGGGCGATGACGGCTGTCGCTGGCCGGTCGCTGAGGTTGGCGGGAAGATGCGGAACGCCGGCCGGAATATAGAACATCTCGCCTTCACGAACGATGACGTGCTCTTCCAGAGCGTCGCCGAACCAGCAATGCGTCTCGCCGGAAATCGCGTAAATCGCCGTCTCATGCGAGACATGAAGATGCGCCTTGGCACGACCTCCTGGCGGTATGGTCAAAAGATGCATGCAGATCCCCGTCGAGCCCACTGTCTCGGCGGCGATCCCTTCAAAATAGTTGAGGCCCTGTTTTCCGGCATAGGTATCGCCGGGCTGCACGACACGGCAGGTGGGCTTCGATGAAACACGCATGGCATTGCTCCCCTGGATCCAGCAGCCGCAAGGCACCCTCGCCAATCCAGGCTGCAGCAATGCCAAACAGGATAACACGCAATCCGCCCCGACCGTGCGGCGAAAACAGGACTGGTAGGTGTTAATGACGTCATCCGCTTCTTCCGTCGTCTCCGCGCGGAATCTCTGTCTCACCTACGATACGAACGATGGGCCGGTGCATGCACTGAGCAACGTCGATCTCGATGTTCAAAAGGGCGATTTCGTCTCTTTCATCGGCCCTTCGGGCTGCGGCAAGACAACTTTCCTGCGGGTCATCGCCGATCTCGAACGGAAGAGCTCGGGCGATATCACCGTCAATGGCATGTCGCCGGAGGAGGCCCGCAAGGCCCGCGCCTACGGCTACGTCTTCCAGGCCGCCGCCCTCTATCCCTGGCGCACCATCGAAAAGAACATCGCCCTGCCGCTTGAGATCATGGGCTATGATAAGGGCGAACAGGCCAAGCGCATCGCCCAAACGCTGGAGCTCGTCAATCTCAGCGGCTTCGAGAAGAAATTCCCCTGGCAGCTTTCCGGCGGCATGCAGCAACGTGCCTCGATCGCCCGCGCACTGGCTTTTGATGCCGATCTGCTGCTGATGGACGAGCCCTTCGGCGCTCTCGACGAAATCGTCCGCGACCACCTCAACGAACAATTGCTGAAGCTATGGAAGCGCACGAACAAGACCATATGCTTCGTCACGCACTCCATCCCGGAAGCGGTCTATCTTTCCACCAGGATCGTCGTCATGTCGCCGCGTCCAGGCCGCGTTACCGATATCATCGAATCGACGCTGCCACTCGAACGGCCGCTCGGCATTCGCGAAACGCCGGAATTCCTGGAAATCGCCCATCGTGTCCGCGAAGGTTTGCGGGCCGGACACAGCTACGAGGAATAGGATCGCCATGAACCCGCAATTCCTCCTTTGGCTTGCCGGCGCGATGGCGATCTTCATCAGCGGAGCGACCGCCTCACGAGCCTACGTCGCCAACAACAACATACTGATCCTGATCCTGTCGCTCGTCCTCTATTGCGTCGGCAATCTGATGATGGTGCGGCTCATGCGCGAAGGTGGCCTCGGCCTCGCGATTTCAGCCTCCGCCATCACCCAGCTCGTCGTTATCAACATCATCGCCTTCATCGTTTTCGGCGAGCGCCTGAGCCTGCAGCAGCTCGGCGGCGTCGGGCTTGGCATCGTCGCCATGGCGCTGATGCTGCTTCCCGCACAAGGAAAGGCATGACGATGGAGAAAGAACAGTTCTTCAAACACAAGTTCCTGCCGGTCGGAACCATCGTCCTCGCGATTCTTGTCCTCTGGTATGTCTTCGCCGTCGTCCTCAACGCGCCGTTCCAGCGCGATCTCGACCGGCGCGCCAACGTCACGTCGACGACGATGGAATTCATCGGCAAGACGCTGTCCCAGCCGAAACCGATCCTGCCCGCGCCGCATCAGGTGGCGCAAAACGTCTTCGAAAATACCTTTCTTCGCGCGCTGACCAGCAATCGAAGCCTCGTCTACAATGCCTGGGTGACCTTGTCGTCCACTGCCGTCGGTTTTGCCTTCGGCACGGTTCTCGGTATCCTGATCGCGGTTGGCATCGTCCATGTCCTCGCTCTCGACCGCAGCCTGATGCCGTGGATCATCGCGTCGCAAACGATACCGATCCTCGCCATCGCGCCGATGGTCATTGTCGTGCTGGGCTCGATCGGCGTTACCGGCCTCATTCCCAAGGCGTTGGTCTCGACCTACCTCTCCTTCTTTCCTGTTGCCGTCGGCATGGTGAAAGGGTTGCGGTCGCCGGAGGTCATGCATCTCGATTTGATGCGCACCTACAATGCCAGCGCGATCCAGACCTTCTGGAAACTGCGCGTTCCCGCATCGGTGCCATTCCTCTTCACCTCGATGAAAGTGGCGATTGCCGCGAGCCTGACCGGAACGATCGTTGGCGAATTGCCGACCGGCGCAGTGGCCGGCATCGGAGCGAAGCTGCTCGCCGGTTCCTATCAAAGCCTGACGATCGATATATGGGCAGCGCTCGTAGCCGGCTCGATCCTCGCGGCCGTATTGATCGCCATCGTCAGCATCGCGGCACGTATCGTCGATCGTGCAATGGGAGGCCGGGCGGCATGAAGAGCTTTCACTTGTCATGGCAAGCCGCCCTCGCCTTGCTTCTCTGTCTTGCAGCTGTTCCGGTGCTACCGCTATTTGCCGCCGACACCGCCGCACCGGTCAGCAGCGGAACGACGTTTGTTATTTTCATTCTCATCGGCGCCGCCGCCGCCATTTCCATCATGAGCCTGTCGGCAACCCTTAACGCAGCAATCCTGTTCTTTGCCGCGCACGCAGCCGCTTGGCTGCTGCTCGCGGGATTATCCGGCAACGAAGGCAATGCGACGGCGGCGTTTTTCATCCTGCTCGCCGCGACCTGGCTGCTTGCCTGGCGCTGCGTCTCGATCCTGTCGATCATCCCGGTGCATTCGGCCGCCGGCAGTTATACGCTGCGGTTGCTCATTCCTGCCATTTTCGGTGTCTGGATCATTATTGTCTGGGAAGCGATTACGCGTGGGACCGGTATTCCCTTCATCCTCCTGCCGCCGCCGAGCGCCATCGGTGCCAGAATTGCCGACTCTCTTTCGACCCTTTGGATCGATGTTCAACAGACGATCTTCCGATCGGTTCTGGTCGGCTACATCATCGGCTGCGCGAGCGGCTTCGTCGTAGCCATCCTGGCCGACCGCTTCGCCCTCCTGCGCCGCGGCCTGTTACCGATCGGCAATCTCGTCTCCGCTCTGCCGATCATCGGTGTTGCGCCAATCATGGTCATGTGGTTCGGTTTCGATTGGCAATCCAAGGCCGCCGTCGTGGTCGTCATGACCTTCTTCCCGATGCTGGTGAACACGGTGGCGGGCCTCACTGCAGCCGGAAATATGGAACGCGACCTGATGCGCACCTACGCATCGAGCTACTGGCAAACACTGTTCAAACTGCGCCTGCCGGCGGCCGCTCCTTTTATTTTCAATGCGCTGAAGATCAACTCGACCTTGGCCCTTATCGGTGCCATCGTGGCGGAATTCTTCGGCACACCCATGTCCGGCATGGGCTTCCGCATCTCAACCGAAAATGGCCGGTTGAACCTCGATATGGTCTGGGCTGAAATCGCGATTGCCGCGATCGCAGGCTCCGTCTTCTACGGTATCGTCGCCATCATCGAACGAATGGTGACGTTCTGGCATCCGTCTATCCGTGGTGGGCAGACGTAATCCGGGATCTCCTCAAGGGATCAAGGCATAACTTCAGAGGGAAAAAAGGGTGAAGACATGAAAAAAATAATGCTCGCATTGATGGCAAGTGCAATGACCCTGGCTGCCGCCCAGGCCGCCATGGCCGCCGACAAGGTGACGCTGCAGCTGAAATGGGTGGCCCAGGGCCAGTTCGCCGGCTATTTCGTCGCCAAGGACAAGGGCTTCTACAAGGAGGAAGGCCTCGACGTCGACATCAAGCCGGGCGGCCCGGATATCGCCCCTGAGCAGGTGATCGCCGGCGGCGGCGCCGATATCATCGTCGACTGGATGGGTGGTGCGCTCGTTGCCCGCGAAAAGGGCGTGCCGCTAATCAACATCGCCCAGCCTTTCGAGAAGTCCGGTCTGGAGCTGATCTGCCCGAAGGATGGGCCGATCAAGACGGAGAAGGATTTCAAGGGGCATACGCTCGGCGTCTGGTTCTACGGCAACGAATATCCGTTCTTCGCCTGGATGCATAAGCTCGGCCTCAAGACCGATGGCGGCAAGGATGGCGTCAATGTGCTGAAGCAGAGCTTCGACGTGCAGCCGCTCGTCCAGAAGCAGGCCGACTGCATCTCCGTCATGACCTATAACGAGTACTGGCAGGCGATCGATGCCGGCTTCAAGGCGGAAGATCTGACGGTGTTCAACTATACCAAGCTCGGCAACGACCTTCTGGAAGACGGCCTCTACGTCAAGGAAGACAAGCTGAAGGACGCGAAGTTCAAGGCCGACATGGTGAAGTTCGTCCGCGCGTCGATGAAGGGCTGGAAATATGCCGTCGCACATCCGGACGAAGCAGCCGGAATCGTCATGGACAATGGCGGTCAGGACGAAAGCCACCAGAAGCGCATGGCAGGCGAAGTCGCCAAGCTGATCGGCAACGGCAAGCTCGACATGAAGCTCTATGACCGTACGGTCGAAGCTCTGCTCGATCAGAAGATCATCAACAAGAAGCCGACCGGCGCCTACACGCACGATATCACGGACGCAGCCTTGAAATAGGCTCCGATACCGACCACAGATAACGAAACGCGCGAGGTTCACCACCTCGCGCGTTTTTTTCATTTTGTAACAGCAGCAACAAAAAGCTGGCTTTGCCGTCGCAGTCGCCTAAAAGCGGTCAGTCATCAACTAATTGAATTGCGACATCACAATGCCGTGATTGCTTCGCATGGTTGCGACAGGTAGAAATACCCGCGAAATCATTTTCCCGTGATCTTGCGGGATTTGAAAACCGCTCCCATTTAAGAGAGCAAATTTAGGATGAGGATCTGCAGGCATGACAGACGGATGTTGATCCGCCGGGAGTAGCCGGCTCGCATGCATTGATCCCCGTGTTCGCGACGGAAAACAGCGAAATCCCTTTGACCAATTGCCGAACTGGAACCGGACGCATGGCCTCCACGCCGTTTAGACTGCTAAGCACGACTGCAATCCTGCTTTCCCTGCTGACGCCCGCCGCACTGGCCGATGAGCCCGTCGTTGCGAAACCGAAGCAGAACCTGCCCGCGATCGTCATCACCACCGCCGCCACGCGGAAGCTGACCGACAAGGTGGTTGCGACCGGCACGGTGAAGGCTGTCGAAGAAGTCTACATCCAGCCGCAGGTCGATGGCCTCTCGATCCGCACGCTCAATGCCGACGTCGGCGATAAGGTCGAGGCGAACAGCACCCTCGCCGCGCTCAACGACGACGCGCTGGTCCTGCAGAAGAGCCAGATGAAAGCAACGCGAGCCAAGGGCGAGGCCAGCCTTGCCCAGCTGCACGCGCAGCTCGCCGAGGCTCGCGCCAACGCCGAGGAAGCCGAGTTGCAGCGCGTCCGCGCCGTTGCGATGGGCGCCAAGGGCACGATGTCGACCTCCTCCGTCGAACAGGCGAACGCAGCGGCAGCAGCCAACAAGGCGCGCGAAGCATCGGCCGAACAGGCGATCGCGGTTGCCGAGGCCGATCTCAAGGTCACCGACAGCCAGATCGCCGATACGGATCTCAAGCTCGCCCGCACCGGCATCAAAACCCCTGTGGCCGGCACCGTTGCTTCGCGCAACGCCCGAGTCGGCGCTATCGCCAACGGCAATGGCGATCCGCTCTTCACCATCATCCGCAACAGCCAGCTCGAACTGGTGGTCGATGTTTCCGAAAGCGACATCACCAAGATCGCCATCGGACAGAAGGCGCGGATTTCTCTCTCGGGCAGCCGCGAGAAGCTCGCCGGCACCGTACGCCTGGTCGCACCGATCGTCGATTCCGTCACCCGCCTCGGCGCGGTGCACGTCTCCATCGACGAGGGTGAAAAGGCCCGCGCCGGCATGTACGGCAGCGCCGAGATCATCATTCGCCAGGAAGAAGGCGTCGCCCTGCCGCTGACGGCCGTCAACACCGACGAAAACGGCTCTTCCGCCCGCAAGGTCGAAAACGGCGTGGTCAAGTTCGTGAATGTCGAAACCGGCATTCAGGATGGCGCCTATATCGAGATCCTCAACGGCCTGCAGGCCGGCGAGGATGTCGTCGCCAAGGCTGGCGCCTATGTCCGTGACGGCGATCGCATCACGCCCGTGCGTGATGCCTCGCGAGCCTCCAACTGAGCGAGAATGGCACGATGAACTTCTCAGCCTGGTCCATCCGAAATCCGGTCGCCCCGCTCCTCGGCTTTTTCCTGCTGATGATCGTGGGCGCGCATGCCTTCTTCAACCTGCCGATCACGCGCTTTCCGAACATCGACGTGCCCGTCGTCAACGTCACAGTGACGCAGAGCGGCGCATCGCCGGCCGAGCTCGAAATGCAGGTGACGAAGGAGGTCGAAGACGCGGTTGCCGGCATCAACGGCATCGATGAAATTCAATCGACCGTTACCGACGGCCAATCGCAGACGGTCGTCATCTTCCGCCTGGAAATACCGACACAGCAAGCCGTTCAGGACACCAAGGATGCTATCGACCGCATCCGCGGCAACCTGCCGTCCACCATCGATCAGCCCATCGTCTCCAAGGTCGACGTGGTCGGCCAGGCGATCCAGAGCTTCGCCGTTTCCTCGCCCAACATGACCCTGGAAGAGCTGTCCTGGTTCGTGGACGATACGGTCAAGCGCGCTCTGCAAGGCAAGGCAGGCATCGGCCGCGTCGACCGCTATGGCGGTGCCGACCGCGAAGTGCGCATCGAACTCGATCCGAACAAGCTGAACGCCTACGGCATCACCGCGCTGTCGGTGAGCCAGCAGCTGCGTAACACCAATATCGATCTCGGCTCCGGCCGCGGCCAGGTTGCCGGCAGCGAGCAGGCAATCCGCGTGCTCGGCGACGCACGCGCTGTCGCGCAGCTGACCGACACCACGATCGCGCTGACGAACGGCCGCTTCGTCAAACTCTCCGACCTCGGCGTGATCAAGGATACCTATCAGGAACCGAAGTCGTTCTCGCGCTTCAACAGCGCCCCTGTCGTTACCTTCGGCGTATTCCGCGCCAAGGGCGCCAGCGAAGTGACCGTTGCCAAGACCGTCGGCGACACGCTCGACAAGGTACGCGCTGAAAACCCGAACGTCTCGATCGAGATGATCGACGATGCGGTCTACTACACCTACGGCAACTATGAATCAGCGATGCACACGCTGCTCGAAGGCGCGCTTCTGGCCGTTATCGTCGTCTTCCTCTTCCTGAGGAATTGGCGCGCGACGCTGATCTCGGCAGTCGCCCTGCCGCTTTCCGCGATCCCGACATTCTGGATCATGAACCAGATCGGCTTTTCGCTGAACCTCGTCAGCTTCCTCGCGCTGACGCTCGCGACCGGCATCCTCGTCGACGACGCCATCGTCGAAATCGAAAACATCTCCCGCCACATCAAGATGGGCAAGACGCCGTACCGAGCCGCTATCGACGCGGCGGACGAAATCGGCCTCGCCGTCATCGCGACGACCTTCACAATCATCGCGGTCTTCGTACCCGTTTCCTTCATGCCGGGCATTCCGGGCCAGTACTTTATCCAGTTCGGCCTGACGGTTGCCTTCTCGGTGTTTTTCTCCCTCCTTGTCGCGCGTCTGATCACGCCGATGATGGCCGCCTACCTCATGCGCGCCGAAGACGGCGTCGACGATCATCACGACAATGACGGCCGCTTTATGCGCGGCTATAGCTGGCTGGTTCGGCTGACGACGAGGAAGTGGTATACGCGCTACCCGACGCTGATCGCGGCATTCGCTTTCTCCATCGCCTCCGTGGCCGCGCTCATCATGTTCGTCCCCGGCAGCTTCATCCCGCCGGAAGACTCCTCGCGCATCGTGCTGTCGGCCGAGCTTCCCCCGAATGCGCGGCTCGATGATACCGAGCAGGCGACCAACGAGATCTATCGCCGCGTCAAGGGCATCGACGGTGTTGAAAACGTCTTCGTGCTCGGAGGCGCCTCGCCGAAAGGCGATCTGGAGCTGCGCCGCGCAACGGTGACCCTGGAGCTCGGCAAGCTGGACCAGTCGCTGACGAAGAAGCTTGTCAACGACGTCCTCGGCTCGCTGCCCGTCATCGGCCCCTACCTGCCGAAAGTCACGGTGCATGGCCGCTTGCATCCGCAGTGGGAGGTGGAAAAGGAAGTCTTCGCAAAATTGCGCTCGATCCCCGACGTGCGCATCACCAAGCTCAACGACCGCGGCGATCGTGACCTGACCTACAATTTCCTTTCCCGCAGCGAGAAGGATCTGAGGCAGGCGGTCGGCATTCTGGAAGCAGAGTTGCGCACCGATCCGGCACTGGCAAACGTCAGCGCCGACGGCGCGCTGCCGCGTCCCGAACTGCAGATCTACCCGCGCAAGGATGAGGCGGCCCGTCTTGGCATCACGCCACAGATGATTTCCGATACGGTCCGCGTGGCCACCATCGGCGATATCGACGCTTCGCTCGCAAAGATCTCGCTCGACGATCGCCAGATCCCGATCCGCGTCCAGGCTTCGCTCGGCATGCGGCGCGATCTTGCCGCAATCCGCGCCTTGCGTATCAAGACATCGACAGGCGCCACCGTGCCGATGTCGACCGTCGCAGATATCGAATATTCCGAAGGCCTGTCTTCCATCAAGCGCAACAACCGCTACCGCGTCGTCGCCATCGGCGCCGACCTGCCGCAGGGCGTGGCGCTGGATACGGCGTCGGAGCACTTCCTCGATATCGTCAATAGCGCCAAGATCCCGGCAACCGTGCATCTGGCGGAAAGCGGCGACACCAAGGTACAAAAGGAAATGGTGCAGAGCTTCGGCAATGCCATGCTGCTCGGCCTTCTGCTTGTTCTGACCGTGCTGATCCTGCTGTTCAAGGACGTGATCCAGCCCTTCACCATTCTGTTTTCGCTACCATTGGCGATTGGCGGCGTGGCGCTGGCCTTGATCCTGACCGGCAACGCACTCTCCATGCCCGTCATGATCGGCATTCTCATGCTGATGGGCATCGTAACGAAGAACGCCATTCTTCTGGTCGACTTCGCCATCGAGATGATGCACCGGGGCATGCCAAGGCTCGACGCCGTCATCGAGGCCGGCCGCAAGCGTGCCCGCCCGATCATCATGACCTCGATCGCCATGTCGGCCGGCATGCTGCCGTCAGCCCTCGGCGTCGGCGAAGGTGGTTCCTTCCGTGCACCGATGGCGATCGCCGTCATCGGCGGCATCATCGTCTCCACGGTGCTCAGCCTGGTGGTCGTGCCGTCCTTCTTCCTGATCATGGACGACGTATCGCGCCTGCTCGGCTTCCTCTTCGGCAGGCTGGTCGGCAAGAAGGATGCGGATGATGAGGTCTTGACCAAGGAAGGCCTGGCAACCGCTGTCAATGAAAACCGCCAGTCGCTCACCACCTTGGAGGAGCGCCTGGACGCCATGGAAAACAGGGATACGCGCAGCTCCAAGCCGAAAGGTACGAATGTGCTAAGACTACCGCCTTTTGCGGCTGAATAGAGCAGCCTGATTGGGTCCTTGAATAATGACGGGGCGGCTCACAGGCCGCCCTGTTCCTTTAGGAAATCGACGATCTTGCTGACGCCCTCGCCCCGCTTCATGTCGGAAAAGACGAAGGGACGAGCCTGACGCATCCTCGTCGCATCCCGATCCATCACGTCGAGATCTACCTCGACGAAAGGCGCCAGATCTTTCTTGTTGATGACGAGAAGGTCCGATTTGGTGATGCCGGGACCGCCCTTGCGCGGGATTTCCTCTCCCTGGCACACCGAGATGACATAGATGGTGATATCGGCAAGATCCGGCGAAAAAGTCGCCGCCAGATTGTCGCCGCCGGATTCGATGAAGACCACGTCGAGATCGGGGAGCCGCTCGTTAAGGCCGGCGATGGCCTGCAGGTTGATCGTCGCATCCTCGCGGATGGCAGTGTGCGGGCAACCGCCGGTTTCGACGCCGACGATGCGATCCGACGTCAACGCCTGCATCCGCACCAGCGCCTCCGCATCCTCCGTCGTATAGATGTCGTTAGTGACGACGGCGACGGAATAATCGTCGCGCATCGCCTTGCACAGCTTTTCCGTCAACGCCGTCTTGCCCGAGCCGACGGGCCCGCCGATGCCGACGCGCAAAGGTCCATTTCTCGATTTCATAGTCGCAACTCCGGTAAAATAGCAGGATAGCGAAGCATCCGCCTGTCGCACAGCGGCGAATGACGTAGGATGAACCTCGGCAGTGGAATTTTCTTCAGGCCGCGCATCACGAACGAAAAAGCCGCGTCCTCTGGGTTTCGTGGCGCAGGCTCGCAATATCGGCCTGCACTGCCGCCGCGCCGAGATCGTCAAGATCGGATTTCGCCGCGCGCGTCGCCACTTCAGCAATGATATCCTCCAGGGCCGCAAGGATGGCGACCCCATCCTTCTGCCCGGTCACGCCGAGCCGGATGCCGGCCGACAGCATCTGCGATGCAAGGGCATGCAGGAAGGCGGCAAGCGTCTTCTGGAGAGGAATATCATGCGCGCGAGCAACGGCGCCGACCGCAATGGGATAGGCAACCTTTGCCGGCAGCATCGAAAAGATCTCGTGCGGCCAGGCACTGGCGGCCGACAGGAAGGCTTCGCCAAGCAGCATGGTTTCGGTGTGGCGCTCCTTCGAGCCCGCCAGCGCCTCGCCGAGTTCCGCCACGGCTGCGAGCCGCGGCGCATCTTCTCCCGCATGGTGCCCTTCCGCCAGCAAAACGGCATCGTTCCAGGCGGCGCCGTGCTGGATCAGGGTCGCGATCCAGTCCCGCAGGCTCCTGTCGTCATGAATTAGCCCATCGTGAACGGCCCGTTCAAGGCCGCCCGAATAGGCAAAGGATCCCACCGGGAAGGCCGGCGACAGCCAGGCCATCAGCCGCAACAAAGCCAGAAGGTCGCGATCGTCCGTCATCGCCGTGTCAGCCGTCTGCGCTCAATCATGCGAATGATGATCGTGCCCATGATCGTGTTGGTGGCCGTGCCCTTGCGAATGGCTGCCATGGGAATGATAGGCACCCCGCGCGGGCTGGAAAGGCTCGCTCACCTCGGCGACTGTCGCGCCGAGCCCTTCGAGCATTGAGCGGATCACGTGATCGCGCAGGATGAGGATGCGCTCTTCCTCGATCTGCGCCGAAAGATGGCGATTGCCGAGATGCCACGCAAGCTCGACCAGATGCCTGCGATCGCGTGGCTTGATCTCGAATAGCTTTTCGTCCGCGGCAACGATCTCGATCAACTCGCCGTCCTCGCGCACCAGCAGATCGCCATTGGCAAACAGCACCGGCTCCTTCAGGTCGAGCATGACCATTTCGCCATTTTCGAGATGCAGCAGCTTGCGGCGCAAGTGCCTGAGATCATGCGGCAGGACGACGCGATCGATCGGATTGGAAGACGGGGTGCCGGCCGGCAGGTAGGAGGTGACGCGTTGCATGGCGGATCCAAATTGAAGCTCTGCCGAAGCATGCAGAATAGTCGCCGCCCGCGCAAGCGCCAATGCCGTTCGGCGGCGCTACATGCGATACACGTAGCGCTGCAATTCCATGAGGGCCGGCAGGGCTTCCTCTTCCTGCTCGGTGGTATAGCGGCGCCAGACCTGAGACAGGCGTTCGCGCTCGTGGACGACGCGATTGCGGCCAAGCGTCTTGGCCAGATAGAGCGCCTTGTCGGCCGCGGCATAGACGCCTTCCGTCTTGCGATCCTTGCCCATGTCGGCAATTCCGGCGGAGACGGTAATCTTGACCGAGCCGCCGTCGATAGCGATCGAATGATTGGCTACCTGCTCCTTGACAGCTTCGATGCGGGCGATGCGTTCATCGATATCGCCACCATGAATAATGGCGCCAAATTCCTCGCCGCCGAGTCGGGCGATCATGTCCTCACCCGTGAAGACACGCCCCAATATCTGCGATACAGCAACGATCACGGCATCGCCGGATGCGTGGCCGAAGCGATCATTGATCGTCTTGAAGCGATCGACGTCAAAGATCACCAGCGAGGCGCCATGCCCCGCCTCTTTCAATGCTTCCGTAAAGGCGCGACGATTGAGCAGGCCGGAGAGCCCATCGGTGCGGCTCAACCGTTCGAACTCGGCACGGGAAACGGCGAGCTTGTGAATCGAGAAACCGGCCAATATCGCCAGCACACCGGAAACGGTGCCGCCGATGATCCAGGCCAAGAGAACACCGAAGCGCATCACCTCCATGATCGGCAATGGCAGGAGATCAAGCCATTGCAAAACGGGAAGCATCACGATCATGATCGCAAGCGACATGATGACAGCTGCAAAACTCATCTTAAGCGCGAAAATATAAATCGCACGCTTCTGCTGAAAATTGCCGACTTCGGCTTGCAGCGAAATCCATTGTTTCATGCGATTCACCTTCCTCTGCCACCGTTTCAGTCATGTGAGATAGAGGTGAAGGCGCTTCCAGGTCTTTAATGGAATCATTAAAATGCCCGGCATTTCCCAACTTGTGAACAATCTCTGATAGCCAGTAGCGCTCCTTCCTCTGTAAACCGGAAGGCGAAGCGCGGATCTGCTTCCACAAGCCTATGATAATGCTGGCTTAACCGCAAAAAACCAGAAGGGCCCCGGAAACCGGGGCCTCAGATTGCTGACAAACCCCTGGCCTTGGCTGGGGGTTTATGATTCTCATGTCCGTTTTCAAGAGTTTGGGCATAGGTTTTTCTTGTCGCCTTTTTCAGCGTCGACGAGGGACAAATATGCTGCCTATTGCAGGACGCGGCGGCATTGAGACGACGGTTGATCAGACTCTGATGCGCGGGTTGAATACCGCAGGACCGTGGTTCGTCTCGGGCCTTCCTCTGTCTCACATGGCGCGTGTTGCCGTTTCAGGCTCGCAGAATCACAACGAGGGTTGCCCTGACCGGCCGCCACGCCCAACAATAAGCAGCGTGATGGAATTAAACCTTTCTCCTTTGTATTTGGC